>CAVPXZ010000008.1:0-228713 GCA_963709825.1 uncultured Alphaproteobacteria bacterium | reverse complement strand
GGCGGCCCTGAGGGGGCGTCTAATCCTCCCTTGTCTTCCCGTTCCAGTTGCGAAATGATGGCCCTCGGGCTTGAGGGGAAGGGCCGTGCGTAACAGAGTTTGCGTGCTTGCTGTCTTGGCATTCGCCGGGTGTGCGCCGCACCTAATATATTTGCGAGCTGATGGAGTATCGCCGGGCTCTGATCCAGTTCTCAACCAGCAATTTGAGATGGATCGCACGATCTGTCAGGGCGACATGCAAAAGGCAAACGTTTCCGGCGTTATCTTCGCTGGCGGTGGACTAGCTGGCGCTGTTGCCGCTGCTAACCGCAATCAGGCGGTGGGCCAAGTCGGACAGGGATGAATGGCGGAAAAGGGCTATGTGTTGGTCAAGGAAGATGAGGCCGCCGCCAAATCCCAGGAACTTGCAGCTATAGCCGCTGAGAAGGCGCGTCGAGAAGCTGCCGCCGCAACGGCAGCCCTTCTCCCCACCGCTGGCGCATGTTGCTGCGAAGCCTAAGCCACAACCGAAGCCGTCAACTCCGCCTGCTCAGCCAGTGTCGCAGCCGTCAGCAAATTGAACGGGAACCGAGCGTGGCTTGCTCGCCGCGGAAGTGTCTTTGCCCGTCGCCGCCTCCACGCCGCCGCCCCGGTCCCTTGCCGATCGGCCAGCGGAAATTCGATCGCATAATCCTCCTGATGCTGCCGGGGCACTGGTATTCTCGCGGCGATCTTTGCCGGTGTGCTGGCTTCGGTCCCAACGCCGGCGGTGAACTAATGTGTACGCTCCTTGAAAAGGAATTGGCGACCCGCACTCGCAACCCTGAGGCGGGGGAAGGGACCGAGCTATAACCCGGAGCCGGTGTGGCTATATCGGCTTGCGCCGAAGGGCGAGGCGCTGCGCGAGCAGCTTTTGCGGCCTTCCCAAGCAACGGTGCTTTCCGGGGCGGCCACCAGGTAGCGGCCAACTCAAAATAACGCACCACCGCTCATTTGTGTGGGCTCGCTTACCCCGTAAGTGAGGCCAAGATCGTGGCGCCCCTGCAAGCGGGCCATGGCGTCCCTCAAGATCGGCACTAGCGCGAGCGCGGTCGCATCGTCTCGCGGCAGGATGAGCCGCAACGCCACTGGACGCGGCCCACATCGCATTCGTCGTCCCACGCGACTTCATCGTCACAGTGATGCACGCATGCGATAATCCGACTGGAGCGCAAAGAGACCGTAGATCAACAAATATTCTGTCGCGTCTGTTGCGTATCAGCTCAATATTAGGCCTTAGGATCAGTTTGCCCTTTGACAAGCCAAGAACAGAGGCGTGAAATGCCCGGCGCGCTTGCGCCGAAACAGGGGTCGGGGGATTCCAATGTTTGATGACGTTGAGCAGACGATTTCGAAACCCGTTCGGTAGCGGAGCTCTACGTGGAAATGCTGCGCACCGACCGCGCATTTGATCTTGCTCTGAAACGTGGCGACCGCAACGAGAGTACCCGGCTAGGCGAGAAGCTCCAAGCAGTGTCGTTCGACTTCGTCCGCGCGCGGCCAGAGACAGGGCGGGAAGTGCACATAGTTCTCAGGGATGTGGCGAGCAACATTACGGCCGCGGACGATCCCATGGGTGACGAGCTTGTGCCAGAGCTGCGTCGGATCGCTCGCGCGGCCCGGCCGGGGACGGCCAGCGTCGAGGATGTTAAGTGGCTAAGAGCCGCTGCCGTCCTCTCGAAAAGCATTTGCGACGGCGGCGGCCCGTGTGTCGATTTAGCGCCTCGCATCCTGGCAGCGGCCGAATGCATCGGTCGGCCGAGACTTTGTCTGAAATCCACGAGAAGAGCGGACTGTCGATGGCGCGCCTCACTAATGCTGTGGCTGCGGCGGTCCTGGCCCTGGTCGCTCAAACAGCACAATCTGACGAGTTGGCGCGAAAGCAAAAACTTCTCGCAGGGCTTTCCACCATCCAGCTGTTGATTGAGGACCTTCCCAGCGCGGCCGCGGCATGCGGACTCGATTTGCGACTAATCAGCAACGCCGTGATGTATCCCCTAAGCGGATCGAAGATACGAGTAGTTTTGGCACCACAGGTAGCCGTCCCCACACTGTATGTCCGGCTTACCACAGTCGTGGTTGCTCAGGGTCAGATCTGCTCGACCGCAGTGCGGATTTAACTAGACGAATACCAATCGGTTATCCTTCCGGGTACAAACCGAAGTGTCACGGCAACCGTCGTCCTGTGGAATGATTTAAGCATCACATCAAGTGGCCGATCGGGGCATAGTCACGTGCTTCAGCAACAACTTGAAAGCTTTGCCAAAGAGTTCGTAACCGATTGGAATCTCGACAATCAAGTTTTCTAAGGCTGCACTTGGGCTGTGCCGTCAGGCGCGCCGCCGCCGCTAAGAAAGCCTGACGCGAGCACGAAAGGTCACTGAACGTGCCAGAGCGCCGCCGGGGACGCGCAGGATGCTGCAAAATGGCCTAGGGCTGCGCCTGCACCTCGCGCTTCTTCTCGTCGCGCCAGTCTTTCGCCATGTCGCCGAATGCGGTCACGCGGGGATGCGCCGCTACTCGTTGCAGCGCCGTGTCGGCCGCGCCTTGCAGGTTTGATGCACGCACCGCGTTCGCCATGTTAGTCGGGTGCAGAGCGTTGACGAAGTTTGGAACCAATTCTCGCAGCTTGCTCGCAAGGTAGCCGGCAGCATCGCGCACAGTGACCTTGCCGCCGTCCGTGATGTAGTCAGCCGCTTTCGTGACCGGCTCGCGGATTGTATCGAGCAGGCCAGGCGCCTCTTGCTCCGCCAGTGTCACGCCTGATCGAGCTCCCGCGGTGGCCAGCCCGCCACCGACTAAAAGCGCGGGCGCGTCGGTGCCGAACGATCGCGCAGCGCCGCGTATGCGCTGCTCGATCTTATTCTCTGGCTGCCCGGCTGGCGCGACGAATACCCCGTTGTAGTAGTCGTGTGTCCTCGGTAGCGCCGGGGGCGGCGACGCTCCGAACGCGGAGGCCAGCTTGCCGGCGACATAGTCTGTTGCAGTATCCAGCGCATCGGCCGGCGCAAACACAACGTTCCCTAGTCCCTCATTGAAGCCTGAGAGCCCTTGCTGCGCGCCGCGGGCGACGCTCCGAACGGCTCGCGCTCGCGTCGCCGGGTCGAGGGCGGTATCCACGGCGCCATGCAGGGCATCCTTCATCGCCTGCTTGCTCGTCGCACTATCCGCCGCGCCGGCGACAACATCGCCTATCCCGGGCACGTAGCTGGCCAACGCTCTATTCGCGTTAAGGACGCCGCGGAGCGAAGGGGACGCCATTCCGTTTTCGTCAAACCCGTCCTGGCTATCAACGAAGGTGTCGATCTTATTGTGAAGGGCGTCGCGAAGCGCCTGCAGCATTCCGCCGGCCGCGGGCTCAGGGGCACCGGCCTGTGACGTCGGCTGCTGCGCCGGCAGTCCCGGCGAGGATTGATCAAGGGGCGCCGCTACGGCCGGCGCGGTATTCGCGGCGCGGATCGCCTGCAACATGCCATCGGCGGCCGGGGCTTGAGCCACCGGCATCGCAGACGGGTCGACATTTGGAACGCTTTGAGCCGGCGGCGCGCTCGCGGCTTGGCCAGGGGTGGGGTTAGCCGCTTGCTTCAATCGCTGCAGAAACAGCCGGCGCCGCTCCGCATCGGTAGGCGCCGCGTTGTCGCCGTCAAAGCTGTAGACGTCGCTCATTGCGGGATTCTCACGATCGAGAAGCCGGATCCGCGACGTCCGGGAAAGGCTGCGGCGAACAGACTAAATATAGCACTTTGCCCGCAGGACTATTCAGCGTCATGCTCGCGTGCGTCGCGTTTTCACCCCGAACTTTTCGATCGACCGAAAATTAGCGCCGGCACACCCGGACTTTCCTTGTCGACGCGGCGGGGGGTAGGGGGAGGGTGCTGCGCGCGGCGCGCTGCATGGATGGTCCGCCCGGCGCCGATCGTCTCGTCATAGCCTCTGCGTGGCAGCGCCACGGGGCCGCACGCTGCCGGCACAAACCCTCAAACGAAAACCCCCGCGCGATGGCGCGAGGGCTTCGCGGTGCGAGCCGGGCGTGTCAGACGGTCGCCGGCGCCTCAAGCCTTTCCATGATGAAGGCCATAGCCGCAACAGCAATGTGCGTTGGCAAGCAAGCGTCAATGAGCGACTTGCCCCCCGGACCATCAAACATCTCGACCGACCAGGGCCGGCTTCCGTCTCCTTCGGGCGTCTCGCCTCTGAACTCGTCGTCATCTTGCGGCAGCGTGCAACTCGTCAGTGCAGCGCGCGGGCGGAACGGCACGATGTTGTCGTTATCAGGCATGGCACTATCCTTTTCGCTTTTAGGGCGACGGTAGCGACCGGCGGCTAAAAGAGCAGATAGTGATGCCCCTGCGCGCTTTTGGGCTTGCGCCTTGGACATGGCGCGCAGCCGCCGGTCTATTCACATTAGGAATGCCGACTCCCGGAACGGCGATCGGCACTATCACGGGTTTTAGGCCCGTTTGATATTCATGCGCTTGTCGCCGTATCTAGTCAAGCAAAAAATTGTCTAAGTCATTGAAAAATAAGGCAAAGTCTCAGTTTACGACAAGCTTTTGAAAATTCCGAGCAAATACAACGCCACCGCCCTGTGATCGTCCAAACGAAACACCACAAGACGCGACAGAATGGCCGCCAGGGGGCCGGCCCCAATCAAACATTTTATTGCGGAGTGTCAGCGAGCGGCTGCACAGGCGCCCAAATCGCGCCGGGCCCAAGTGCGCCCCTGAGCTCGCCAACGTCACGGTGCGGCCATCGCGGGCGCCGTCACGCAACAGCGACCTTAAGAGTTGGCAATGCCAGTTGGTCCAATCTTTGAAAATACCGATCGAGAGGATGATTTTCACTGTGAGTGCACCGCTGGCTGCACCGAGACCGAGCTAAGTGGCTTATATCAAACAAAAATCGCGGCGATCCATCATCGGAGCGACGGAGAATTTACGTGAAACAGCGAGCACGAGTTACCTTGTCTGGCCACGGTCAGTCAGCAGCGAAATAGCAGAACATGCCCATCAAGTGCTAGGGTTCAATGTCCTCCAACAAACCGGCGAGATCACGTCCCACTGAACGGCCGGGGACTTCCATGACCAGCACCGAATCCGCCGCGACCATCCGGAAAGCGCCCGGCTACCGAGCCACCGCTTCCTTTATCCTTGGCCTTTGACCATCGCGGCCTTCGCAGCGCGCTCGCGGATGCGGAGGCCGGCGAAATCCAGAAATACGCGCAGCTTGCGCGGCAAAGGATCTTGACCGGCATGGACGATGTTCACCGGCAGAGGCGGCAACTCAAACCTTGCCAGCACGATCCGCAGCTTGCCCTGCGCCACCGCTTGCGCGGCCTGGTAGGAGAACACGCGGGTCACGCCGACGCCGGCGATGGCGGCGTCGATCGCCGTCTCTGCCGTATTGACCGAGAGCCGTGACCGAATTGCAATCGTCTGCTCCGCTTTGGTCTCCGGCATCGCAAAGCCCCACGATGCGGCCGAAAGCGATCCGGCGAACGTGACGCAGTCGAGCGTCAACAGGTCGGCCGGTGCTTTTGGCGTGCCATGCTGGGCGAAATAGGCAGGACTTCCGCACACAACGCGCCGGACGAAACCGAGGCGCGTCGCCACAAGGCTGCTGTCGGGGAGCGCGCCGATGCGGACGGCGACGTCAATATGTTCGTCGATCAGGTGGAGATGGCGGTCGGAGAGGAACATCCGCACATTGATTTCCGGATAGGTCGCGAGAAACTCGGTGACCGCTGGAAGCACGTGCAACCGCCCGAACACAATCGGCGCGGTAACGACGAGGTCGCCTTTCGGCGCGTGGTATTCGCCGGAGGCGGCGCGCTCCGCATCGCCGACCTGTTCGAGGATTTGCTTGCAGGCGGTGACATAAGCGGCGCCGGTCTCGGTCAGCGTCAACTTGCGCGTCGAGCGGATGAGCAGTTGCGCGCGCAGACGCGCTTCAAGCTCCGACAGCTTCCGGCTCACCGTGGGCAGCGGCACGCCCAGTTTGCGGCTGGCCGCCGTCAGGCTGCCGGTTTCGACCGCCGCCACCAGAATTGCCATGGCTTCGAGCCGATCCATCGATTGTTCCGAAAATTGAAATAATTAATTTCGTATATACGCTATTATTGTCATTTCCGGAATACTCGACCTTGCGCCCGAAGGCGTCTTTTCGGCCACAGGATCGCTTTCCCGCGGAGAACCATCATGGCGTATCGCTTTCTGGACATTGCCAGCACGCCCAGCGTCAAGGCTGCGCAGGCCTCAAACGGCAGCGGTGATTTCTGGAACGACTTCAAGGGCAACAGATCGTTCGACCGGTTTACCGAGGCCGAAGCAGATTTCATCGCCGCGCGCGACAGCTTCTACATGGCGACCGTGTCGGAAAACGGCTGGCCCTACGTGCAGCATCGCGGGGGCCCCCCAGGCTTTCTGCGCGTGCTGGATGACAAGACGCTCGCGTTCGCGGATTTCCGCGGCAACCGGCAATATATCAGTCTCGGCAACGCGGCCGCGAACGACCGCGCGGCGCTGATCCTGATGGATTACCCGCGGCGCCGCCGGCTCAAGATCTATGCTCGCATCGAAGCGCAGGACTTGAGCGCAAACCCCGCGCTCGCCGAGAAACTCGCTTTGCCCGGATACAAGGCAAAGCCCGAGCGCGCTTTCGTGCTGCATCTCGAAGCGTTCGACTGGAATTGCCCGCAGCATATCACGCCGCGGTTCAGCGAAATGGAGCTTGAACCCGTGCTCACCTCGATGCAGGCGCGGCTGGAACAGCTCGAAGCTGAAAACAAGGCGTTGCGCGAGAACACCAATAGCGCGAGAGGGGAATGACAATGTCCGCCACTGCCCGCCCACCGCTGCCGCCTTTCACCGCCGAAACCGCACGCGAGAAAGTGCGACTTGCCGAAGACGCCTGGAACAGCCGCGATCCGGCGCGGGTCGCGCAGGCCTATACTATCGACAGCCAGTGGCGTAACCGCGTGGAATTCATCGGCGGCCGCGCGGCGATCGAGGAGTTTCTCAAGCGCAAATGGAATCGCGAACTCGACTACCGGCTGATCAAGGAGCTATGGGCTTTTCACGAGAACCGCATCGCCGTGCGCTTCGCCTATGAATGGCATGACGACAGCGGCCAGTGGTTTCGCAGTTACGGCAACGAGAACTGGGAATTCGACCAGCAGGGCCTGATGCGCCGGCGCATCGCCAGCATCAACGACATGCCCGTCGCCGAGAGCGCGCGCAGATACCGGTGGCCGCTTGGACGACGTCCCGACGATCATCCCGGCCTCAGCGACCTTGGGCTTTAGCACTACTTTGGCACTTTTGGTTTGGCGGCTTCCGTGAGGAAGGCTTTACAGTGAGGGCATTGCAGGGGTGGAAGCCGGACGAAGAGGTCGAGGATGGCTTGCCTGATGGCGGGCATGCTCGGCTGTGGTGGCGGTCCTGCGATTTTTTTTTTCCGTCCCGCTGCTTTGAGGCGGCGGGATTGAAGGAAGGCGTAGGCGATCATCGTCATCAAGGCATGTCGGTGTAACCCGGTCCAGGATCTGCCTTCGAAGTGGTCGAGACCCAATTCCTCCTTCATCTGCTGGTGCGCCTGTTCACAGATCCATCTGGCCTTGATTGCAGCGGCGAGCATCATGATGGTGGCATCGGCCGGCAGGTTCGACACATAGTATTTTTGCTCTCCGGTTGAGCGCCGCTCGCCGACGAGCCAGACCTCATCGCCAGGCATGCATTGCATACGATTATCGAGCATGCGGTGCTTATGACCATCCGCAACCCGAACACGGCGGGCCGCAAAGCGACAGGTCAGCTGACCCTTGGTGCCGCGTCGCCAGTTGACCTCTCGCCATTTCTCACCGGCTAACATCGCCTCGGCGGAAAGCGGAGGCTGGTCAGGAATGTGGTACTTGCGGCGCTTTCCAGTTTTTGCGACGGGGAAGACCAGGGCAACGTCCGCTGGGTAGACGTTCTGGCGTCGCGACAGACCCACTGCCCATAGCAGGCCGCGTTCGTTCAAAGCCTGGCGGAAAGGCCCACTTGATCCATATCCTGAATCGGCAAGCACACAGCCAAAGCGCACGCCGGAGGCGATGACACGGTCAATCTCTTGGATCGCGATTTCCGGCTTTGTGAGAGCGATCTGCCGATCCTTCGGCACATGGGCCCGCGTCATGCGCTCGGGATCGTCCGTCCAAGTCTCGGGCAGAAAGAGCCGCAGCCCCACCATCACCGGCACTTCGCGCGATGCCAGTGTCATCGAGACCAGAGACTGACAGTTGGCTGTCTTCCCAAGCGAAGAAGCGTATTGCGGTGCCACGCCGACCGAGCGCTCCCCCTTCTTCGGCAGCGCCGTGTCGTCGATGATCAGCCATGCGTCATCACTGCCAACCATCTTGTCGGCCTCGGCGAGCAGGACTTTCTCCAGCGGGACCGCATTCCATGCGCCACTTGCTATGAAGTGATGCAACTGATCGTAGCCGACTTGCCCGTCGCGCGCCGCCATGGGTTGGATGCTCTTGCGATCGCCAGAACCGATCAGTCCCGCCACATAGGCTGGGCATATACGCGATCGCGCCTTGTTTCCCAACGCGCCAAAGAATGGCGCAAGCCACTCCTCCAGATCGCTCTTCCAATCAATATCCATGGCCGGCCCTCCAAGATGCCGACCTCCCATGAGTCACGGAAAAACTGATTTGGGAATCCCGCGCCCTCAAAAATCTGCCAAAGTAGTGCTAGGGTCCGGACTTAATTGATCCACCAAGTTAGGGCGGCCGCCAAGAGGATAGCCGAGAGATAGATGTCGGCTCGTTTGTCGTATCGGGTAGCAATGCGCCTGAAATCCTTAAGACGACAGAACATACGCTCGATGAGGTTGCGGCCCTTGTAGGCGTTGGCGTCGTATCGGTGAGGATGTTTGCGGGTTGGATTGGGCGGGATGACGGCGGTTACGCCGCGCTCTGCCAACCAATTCCGCAAGCTATTGGCGTCATAGGCTCTGTCGGCCAGCAAACGGCGGGGCAGTGGGACTGTCGGCAGAAGATCGCGTGCGGCGAGCAGGTCGTGGCAGTTACCCGATGTGATCAGGAAGGCGACCGGGCGGCCGCGATCCTCGGTCAGCGCATGGATTTTGGTGGTGCGGCCGCCGCGCGAGCGGCCGATCGCCTGCTCGAAGTCCCCCCTTTTGCGCCCGCTGCAGAACGGTGGGCTTTGATGTGGGTCGAGTTGATCGACATCGTCCCGACACGACCGGTTGAGCCGGTTAAAGCGTAGAAAATACTGGTCCAGATGCCTTGTCGGCTCCAGCGATTAAAGCGGTTGTAGATCGTGGTGTAGGGGCCATAGTCGGTCGGGCAGTCTCGCCAACGAGCGCCCGATCGCAGCATGTGCATGATGCCGCTGATGACACGCCGATCGTCAACGCGGTGCGCACCGCGCCGCCCACGTGGCATCAGCGGCTCAATCCGTTTCCACTCTGCATCGGAAAGCCAATAGAGCTGCTTCTTCATCAAGACCCCCAACGAATTGGGAGTTTTGAATCACAATCTAATTCGCGCTGGAATCCTTATTGAGTACAAACCCTAGTGGGTGGATGCGCGATCATCGGCCGAGAAGACCGAAGGTCGTCGCTAATTGACCGGACGATGCGCCGCCGCTAAGCCCTCGACGCCACATGCGCCCGTCGGCGCAATCTTGGCACTGCTCATCGGCATGTCCGCAGGCACGTAACATCGTGCCAAGGTCCGCATGAACGACAAGGAAAAAGCCGCGCTCGGATCGATTGCCGCCTCCGCGGGATTGACCGCGGCCAAGGCCATTGTCGGGCTGCTTACCGGCTCGCTCGCGATCCTGTCGGAGGCCGGCCATTCGCTGCTCGACCTTGCCGCGACGGTGCTGACTTATTTTGCCGTTCGCGTCTCCGGCAAGCCGGCGGACGCGGAGCATCAATACGGCCACGGCAAGGTGGAGAGTGTGACTGCCCTTGTCGAGACCGCTTTCCTATTCTTGCTCTCTGCGGTCGTGATCTTCGAGGCGGTGCAGCGGCTGTTGGGCGAGCGCACCTATGCCGTCGCTGCGACGCCCGCCGCTTTCGCCATCATCGCCGCGTCGATCGTTATCGACTTCTTTCGTGCACGCACGCTCAGGCGCGTCGCTAAAAAGACATTGAGCGAGGCGCTGGAAGCCGACGCGCTGCATTTCGGTTCCGACATGTGGTCGTCGATCGCTGTCCTGATCGGGCTTGGCGGTGTCGCGCTCGGTTACTTCCGGGCCGACGCGGTAGCGGCGATCGTCGTCGCGGTCTTCATATGCGTCGCCGGCTGGCGCCTCGGTCGGCGCACCATCGATACCTTGACGGATACGGCGCCGGCCGGGGTGAGCGAACGGGTGGCCGCGATCGCGCGACGCGTACCCGGCGTTGTCGCCATCGAGCGGGTGCGCGCGCGACCGGCCGGCGCGGTTCTATTCGTCGAACTCGGCGTCGGCGTGAGCCGCACGCTGCCGCTCGACCGTGTCACCGCGATTAAGGAGCGTTTGACCCGCGCCATTCGCTCCGACCTTCCCGAGGCGGAGATCACCATCACCACCGAGCCGCGCGCCCTCGATGACGAAACCGTGCGCGAACGCGTCATCCTGATTGCGCATAACGCCGGCTTGGCCGTTCACCACGTCGCCGTCCAGGCGATCGGTGAGCGGTTGTCGGTTTCGGCCGACCTCGAGGTCGAAGGCACGCTGCCGCTCGCCGCCGCGCACGAAACAGCGAGCCGGCTCGAGGAGGCGATCCGCGACGAACTGGGACCGGAAGTCGAGGTTGAAACGCACATTGAGCCACTGCCGGCCGTTCTCCTCGCCGGCTTCGACGCCGCGACCGCCCGGGTCGCGGAGATCCGCGAAGCTCTCGCGGAGCTCGCAACCGATTTAGCGGGCCTCGGCGAAGTGCATGACGTACGCGTCCGCGAAACCACCGATGGCGAAATCGTCAATTTCCACTGCCGCGTGAACCCGGCACTTTCGGTCAGCGCCGTCCATGATCTGGTCGATGCCGTCGAGCGCGGCTTGCGCCGGCGCTATCCGGCCATCCAGCGCGTGATCGGCCACGCCGAGCCGCGGCGTTAGGTCAATATAGGCCGCGAATTGCCCCGTTTCTTGCCCCACACCTGTTTCAGGCGCCGGCAGCCTGCAAACGGAACTTATGGAACTTTTTTGAATCCCACGTGTTGAGGTGGGCTTAGGACGCCTTCGGACGGTTCGCGGAGCCGAAGGCGGGGGGTCGAAATGAATGAGGCACCGGCGCTGGCCGATACCTACGTTCCAGTAAGATTGGTTGAATCCGAGCGGCCATTGCTGGGTAACTCAGAGCGGCCATTGCTGGGTAACAGCGAACTTGCCCGGTTGATGCGTGCCTTCGACTGGGAGAGCACGTCCATCGGGGCGCCGGAGGCGTGGCCGAAAAGCCTGAGGACTGCGGTCGGCATCATGCTCACCTCGCGGCAGCCGATTTGGATCGGCTGGGGGCGGGAACTGATCTATCTCTACAACGATCCTTACAAGTCGATTATTGGCGGCAAGCATCCTTGGGCGCTCGGCAAGCCCGCATCCGTCGTCTGGCGCGAAATTTGGCACGATATCGGGCCGATGCTCTCGCGGGCCATGGGCGAGAACGAGGGTACCTACGTCGAAGACCAGCTCCTTATCATGGAGCGCAACGGCTATCCGGAGGAAACCTATTACACCTTCTCCTATAGCCCGATCCCAGCCGATGACGGCGCGGTCGGCGGCATTTTCTGCGCCAATAGCGACGATACCCAGCGCGTCATCGGTGAGCGGCAACTGGCGCTATTGCGCGAGCTTGCCGCCACGACCGCGGAAGCCCGCACCTGGGAGCAGGCTTGCGAACTAAGCGCGCGCGCTCTTTCCACCAACACCCGCGATCTGCCGTTCGCGATGATCTATATGCTGGAGCCGGACGAACGCACGGCCATTCTCGCCAGCGCCGCCGGCATCGACCGCGATCATCCGGCGGTGATCGGCAGATTGTCGCTGGACAGCGATGGTCCCTGGCCGTTGGCGGATGTGGCCGAGCAGCATCGGCCGCAGGTGGTTTCGAGCCTGGAAACATTATTCCAGGCGACTTTTCCAAGCGGAGCCTGGCAGCAGGCAACCGATCGTGCAGTGGTGCTGCCGATCATGCCGAGCGGCGAAACCGGCCACGCCGGCTTTCTGATTGCCGGCCTCAATCCATTCCGGCTGTTCGACGACCATTATTCGGGCTTCATGAAATTGATCGTCGGACAAATCGCGGCGGCGATCGCCAACGCCGAGGCGTACGAGCAGGAACGCCGTCGCGCCGAAGCGCTGGCCGAGATCGACCGCGCCAAGACGGCGTTCTTTTCCAACGTCAGCCATGAATTTCGAACCCCGCTCACCCTGATGCTGGGGCCGCTGGAAGATGCCCTGCGCCATGCCGACGAGTTGCCCGGCAAACGGCTGGAAGAAGTGACGGTCGCGTATCGCAATGCGCTGCGGCTCCTCCAACTCGTCAATACGCTGCTCGATTTTTCGCGGGTCGAAGCCGGCCGGGTGCAGGTCAATTTCGAGAACACCGATCTGGCCGCGCTGACGCGCGAGCTCGCATCGAATTTCGAATCTGTTTGTGAGCGCGCCGGCCTGGCGCTGAATATCGCCTGCGATCCGCTGCCGCACTCGGTCTATGTCGACCGCGACATGTGGGAAAAGATCGTTCTCAATCTACTGTCCAACGCATTCAAGTTCACCTTTGCAGGCAGTATCTCGATCCGGCTTCGCGACGTCGGCGGCCGCGTTGAGCTGTCCATAAGCGATACCGGCGTCGGCATTCCGCCCGGCGCGTTGCCGCACGTGTTCGAGCGATTTCACCGCGTGGACGGCCAGCGGGGGCGCACCCACGAGGGATCCGGCATTGGATTGGCGCTGGTGCGCGAATTGGTCAACCAGCTTGGCGCGGAAGTGCGTGTCGACAGTGAAGTGGACCGCGGCACCACGTTCACGGTGTCTTTGCCTTACGGCGAAGCGCGCGCGCCTGCGGCTGCAGCGACCGCGCCGCGCGACACTTCCACCGCCATCAGGGCGACTGCATTCGTGGAGGAAGCGCTCCGGTGGCTGCCACAGGCGGCCGATACCAAGCCGGCTCCGGCGGAGATCCTGCGGGAGGCGGCAAATCCGCCGGCGAATGACGCAGCGCCGGGAACGCGAGCACGCGTGTTGGTCGCCGACGACAACGTCGACATGCGCAACTATGTGCGGCGGCTGCTGGCGAGCCGTTACGACGTCGAAACCGTCGGCAATGGCGTTGAAGCATTGCAGGCTGTCCGCGAACAACGGCCGGACCTCCTCCTGTCCGACGTCATGATGCCCACGCTCGACGGATTTGGTCTGTTGCGCGAGATCAGGGCCGATCCGCAGCTCAGTGGTCTGCCGATCCTGCTTCTGTCCGCTCGTGCGGGAGACGATGCGAAAGTGGAAGGCCTCGATGCCGGGGCGGATGATTACCTGACCAAGCCGTTCAGCGCCCAGGAACTGCTGGCGCGCGTCAATACGAATATTACGATGGCGCGGTTGCGCCGCGAAATCGCTGCGGAAGTGGAGGTGCAGAAAACACGGCTGCAGGCGGTGCTGGATACGGTTCCAGTTGCGGTCTGGTTCACTTTTGACAGCGCGGGTCTCCAGGTCATCGGCAACCGTTGCGCCGCTGAAATGCTGCGGTTGCCGGAAACGGCGAACGCGTCACTGTCCGTACCACCGGCGCAAGCTCCACAACACTTTCGCGTTTTCAAGGATGGGGTGGAGCTTCCGGCCGACCGCCTGCCACTGCGCCGAGCGGTGCGCGGCGAAACCGTGAACAATGAAGAGATGGAGCTTCGCTTTACCGACGGGTCCGCGACGTCGGGGTTGGTGCAGGCAGCACCGCTCCGCGATCGTTCCGGCAACATCGTCGGCGCGGTCAGCGTCGGCGTCGACATTACCGAGCGCAAACGCATTGAAGAGCACCGGCTGCTGCTGCTCAACGAACTGAACCACCGCGTGAAAAATACTCTCGCCACGGTTCAGGCCATTGCCGCGCAATCCTTCCGGCGACCGCGCAGCGACGCGAGCGGACGCGAAATGTTTGAATCCCGGCTGATGGCCTTGTCCCGCGCGCACGACGTACTGACCAGCGAAAGCTGGGAAGGCGCCAGCCTCAATGAAATCATCGCCCAGGCCATCAGCCCCTATCGCGGCGGCCATTCGAGCCGGTTCGAGGTCAGCGGACCGCCCGTGCGTCTGTCCGCCAAGATGGCGCTTTCCATCAGCATGGCGTTGCATGAATTGGCAACCAACGCGGTGAAGTATGGGGCGTTGTCGACCGAAAAGGGCCGCGTCCGCATCGCCTGGCAGACGCGTCTTCAATCAAATGGTCGGGAATTGCAGCTTGAATGGCTGGAAGCCGATGGACCGGCGGTCAAAGTGCCGCGTCGCAAAGGATTCGGCTCATGGTTGATCGAACGCGGTTTGGCGCACGAACTCGGCGGCGAAGCCAGAATTGAGTATCGGCCGGCCGGCGTTTGGTGCGAGATTAGAGCACGCCTCGGCGGTTTGTGAGCCCAGGCATTCGGGACTTTAAGGCGCGAGAAGGTGGCAATGTCAAAAGAGGTGATGAAATGACCGGGAATGATGAAAACAGAAGGCGAAAACTCGTGGCAGGCTTGCTGGCGATCGGCACTCTGTTCGCTGTGTATTGTCTCGCCACCATAGGCGTTGCGGGTCTGCTGATGACCGCGACGAATATGTCGGCACACGCGAGGGGCGGTCATGGCGGCGGTCATGGCGGCGGACACGGCGGTGGCCATGGCGGTCATGGTGGCGGACATGGCGGCGGACATGGCGGCGGACATGGCGGCGGTCACGGCGGCTGGCATGGTGGCCACGGCGGACATGTGGCCCACGGCGGACATATGGGCCACGGTGGACATGTTGTCGTTCACGGCGGGCGCGGCGTTCACGCCGGGCGCGTTGTCCACGGCGGTGCATATCGGGTCGGTGGACGCTACTACGGCGGCGTCTGGTACGGTCACGGCCGACGCTGGTACGGCGGGCGCTGGTGGCCCTATGGCGTCGGCAGTTGCTGGCGGATGTCTCCCATCGGCTACGTCTGGATCTGCGGTTAAGTCGCGCTCCTTAACGCGACGTCACTGCGGGGTATCCCAGCGAAGGCAATCCAGACATTGCTCCGGATTGCCTTCTTTTTTTTGCTGATCGCGCGCCTGCGATAACGCGCGCCTATACCGTTATGGAATTAGCACCGCCGCGCCTTCGAAGCGGCTGGCCCGCAAATCAGTCAGCGCCGCATTGGCCCGCTCAAGCGGATAGCGCGTCACCTGCATCTTGATGCCGGCGCGCGGCGCAATTGCGAGGAACTCATAAGCGTCCCGGCGCGTGAGATTGGCAACGGAGAGGAGCTGGCGCTCTTCCCAAAGCAGCCGATAGGGAAAGCTCGGAATGTCCGACATGTGGATGCCGCCGCAGACTACGCGCCCACCTTTCTTGATCGCGGCCAGCGCCGTGGGAACGAGTTCCCCGACCGGCGCAAAAATGATGGCGGCATCGAGCGGCTCCGGCGGCGTCTCCTCGGAGCCGCCGGCCCAGACCGCGCCGAGCGAACGCGCGAAGTTTTGGCCGGCAACATCGCCCGTGCGCGTGAATGCATAAACCCGCCGCCCCTGCCAAATGGCGACCTGCGCCAATATGTGGGCGGCAGCGCCGAAGCCATAGAGACCGAGCGCGGTCCCCTCCCCGGCCATGCGGTAGCTGCGCCAACCGATCAGGCCGGCGCAAAGCAGCGGCGCCGCTTCTGCGGCATCAAGCTTGTCCGGCAAAGGAAAAGAAAATCGCGCGTTGGCTATCGTGTGCGTCGCATAGCCGCCGTCGCGCGTATAGCCGGTGAATAACGGAGCATCGCACAAATTCTCCCGACCAAAACGGCAATACGGACATACCCCGCAAGTCGCGCCAAGCCAGGGAATGCCGACGAGCTCGCCGAGAGCGAAGTCGGTCACGCCCGAGCCCAGCGCCGCGACGCGGCCGACGATTTCGTGTCCCGGTATGATCGGAAGCTTCGGATGCGGCAGCTCGCCATCGACGACGTGCAGATCGGTTCGGCAGACCCCGCAGGCTTCGATCTCGACCAAAATCTCGCCACCGGCCGGCTGGGGAATCGGCCGCTCCCGCAGCGTCAGCGGCGTCTGCAGCCGATCGAGCACCATCGCGCGCATGGCTGGCATCAGGCGGCATCCTTGTGCGACACGCTAACTCCCTGCGCTTTCAATCAGCCGGCAAACCTTCTACATCAAGCCGATGCGCACTGAAGAACCGCGTCCCATCCGCCTGAAGGATTACCGTCCGCCCGACTGGCTGATCGAAACCGTCGAACTCGACGTGTCGCTCGATCCTACCGCGACCAGCGTCCGCGCCAAGCTCAAGCTCAGGCCGAACAGCGCCGGCACGCCGGCGCCGCTCGTCCTCGACGGCGAGGAGCTGAAGCTCCGTTCGCTCGCGCTCGACGGCAAGCCGCTGCCAAACGAAAGCTTCGTCGCCACGCCCGAGCGGTTGACCATCACCCAACCGCCGAACCGGCCGTTCGAGCTTGAGATCGAAACCGTTGTCGACCCGGCCGCCAATACCCAGCTCATGGGCCTCTACCGCGCCGGTTCAACCTACTGCACGCAGTGCGAGGCCGAGGGTTTCCGCCGCATCACCTACTTCCTCGACCGGCCGGACGTGATGGCGGTTTATACCACGCGCATCGAGGCCGACAAAAACGAGGCGCCGGTTCTTCTGTCCAACGGCAATCTGATCGCCCAGGGCGACATACCCGGCACCAATCGTCATTTCGCGGTGTGGCACGACCCGTTCAAGAAGCCCTGTTATCTGTTCGCGCTGGTCGGCGGCGATCTCGCCCGCGTCGCCGACAGTTTCACCACCATGTCCGGCCGCAACGTCGCGCTGCACATCTATGTCGAGCCGGGTAAGGAGGAGCGCTCGCTCTACGCGATGGACAGTCTCAAGCGCGCCATGCGCTGGGATGAGGAAGCGTTCGGCCGCGAATACGATCTCGACATTTTCATGATCGTTGCCGTCTCCGCGTTCAACATGGGCGCGATGGAGAACAAGGGCCTCAACGTCTTCAATGACAAATATGTGCTGGCCTCGCCGGCGACCGCGACCGACACCGACTACGCCCATATCGAAGCGGTGATCGCGCATGAATATTTCCACAATTGGACCGGCGACCGCATCACCTGCCGCGACTGGTTTCAGCTGTGCCTGAAGGAAGGCCTCACGGTTTTCCGCGACGAGGAATTTTCCGCCGACCAGCGCTCGCGCGCGGTCGAGCGCATCGGCGACGTGCGCGCGTTACGGTCGCACCAGTTTGTCGAGGATGCCGGCCCGCTCGCGCATCCGGTGCGGCCCGAAGTCTACCACGAGATCAACAACTTCTACACCACCACGGTCTACGACAAGGGCGGCGAAGTGGTGCGCATGATCAAGGTGCTGCTCGGAGCCGAACTGTTTCGCAAGGGCATGGATCTTTATTTCACCCGCCATGACGGCGAGGCCGCCACCGTCGAGCAATTCGTGCAGTGCTTCGCCGACGTCAGCGGCCGCGATTTCACCCAGTTCATGGGCTGGTACACCCAAGCCGGCACGCCGGAAATCGTGGTGGCGCCGCATTACGATGCCCGGGCAAAGACCTACCGTCTCGATATCAAACAGGCGACCCCGCCGACCCCCGGGCAGCCGGACAAGAAGCCGATGATTATCCCGCTCGCGGTCGGCCTCGTCGGCAATAGCGGCGTCGATCTGCCGCTTATGCTCGACGGCCATCCGCTCGACCGCGGCATTATCGAGCTAGCGGAGCCAAGCCAGAGCTTCGTCTTCACCGGCATCGCCGAGCGGCCGCTCCCTTCGGTGAACCGCGGGTTCTCGGCGCCGGTCAAACTGTCGTTGCCGATCAAGCCCGACGACCTCCGTTTCCTTGCCGCGCACGATCGCGATCCGTTCAATCGCTGGCAGGCGGTGCAAACGCTGGCGATGTCGCTTTTGACCGACAATGTCGCGGCGTTGCGCAAGCGCGCGCCTTTGCGCGACGACGACGGTCTGATGGCGGCGCTGGCCGCGATACTCGCCGACGGCAATCTGGAACCTGCCTTTATCGCGCTGACGCTAGCGCCGCCGAGCGAAGCCGATATCGCGCGGGAGATCGGCCGCGATGTCGATCCCGACGCGATCTTTGCCGCCCGCCGCCACTTGCGCGCGGCGATCGGCGAGCGGCTCGGGCCAGCGCTTGCGCGTGCCTACCGGGAGATGATCACGCCGGGCCCCTATCGGCCGGATGCCGCCAGCGCCGGACGGCGCGCGCTCAAGAATGTCTGCCTCGACCTTTGGGCGGCAACGCTGGGGGACGAGCCGATCGCGCTCGCGTTGTCGCAATACCGGAACGCCGACAACATGACCGACCGCATGGCGGCGCTGGAAACGCTGGCTAAATATGACCGGCCCGAGCGCGCGGAAGCGTTGGACGATTTCTATACCCGCTATGCCGACGATCCGCTGATCATCGACAAATGGCTGGCGCTGCAGGCGGCGATACCGGAACCGGCGACGCTCGACCGGGTACGCGCGCTGACCGCGCATCCGGCCTTCTCCATGGCCAATCCCAACCGCGTGCGCGCGCTGATCGGTTCGTTCGCGCAAGCCAACTACACGCAGTTCAACCGGATCGACGGCGCCGGCTACGATTTCGTCGCCGACGCTTTGCTCGCGCTCGACGCCAGGAATCCGCAAGTGGCCGCCCGACTGATGGGCGCATTCCGATCGTGGCGCGCGCTCGAGACAGAACGCCGCGCACGGGCGGAAACGACACTGCGGCGCGTCGCTGCGGCACCGGCGCTATCGCGCGACGTTCACGACATCGTCGCCCGCACGCTCGCGGATAACTAACAGCCGCACAGCGGGACCGGCGTCACGCGAGAACGCGAGGACGTCCTCAACGCCAAGATGCCGCACCCGACTCGGACGCCAGGCTCAATCCGGCGCATCGACATTGATCTGCATCAACGCTTAACATGTATCCATAATACATTATTTGTGTCCAAAGTGCCGTTGCGGCCTTTGCGCATGTTCGATGCCGCGCGACGAACACAAGATTTTGCAAGCCGGGGAGCGATCTATGGGGCCGACAATCCGTGCAGCGGTGCGAGAATGGTACATCGTGGGCGTTGCTCTATGCCTGATCGCCGGAGGTTTTTTTCTCGCGTCGCATCAGACCGCGTCATCGGTGACGGCCGCCGCAGCGCAGGACGGAAAATCGCCCGCGTCTGAAACGGCTACGCAGTCTCCGCCGCCGGCGCCTCCGGCCGCACCCGCTGCGTCGGCAATGGCCGAGTCATCTCGTCCACCAGCCGCACCCACCGCAACCGCGAATGCTCGACAGCCTGCGGCCGAACCTTCTCCGCCTTCGTCTCGCGATCACGGCATGGCCCACACTATGGCGGCCGCCGATACCCAGCCGGTCACGGGCGCGACGCCGGCAGCAGTCGGCGATCCGGCCGCAGGGCGGCTCGTGTTCAGAAAATGCCAAGCGTGTCATTCCATGGAGCCGGGCAAGATGATCCTTGGTCCATCGCTGGCCGGCATCATCGGCCGCAAGGCCGGATCGGAGCCTTCCTATAATTATTCGCCGGCGATGAAACAGGCGAATATTGTTTGGGATGCGAAGGCGCTGGACGCCTACCTGGTGGATCCGCAGAAGGTGGTCCCCGGAAACAAGATGCCGTTTCCGGGCCTCAAGACCGATCACGACCGCGCCGATATCATCGCCTTCTTTGCCGCCTCCGCCGCGGGCGGCCAACCTGCCGCGGCAGCTGCCGGCAATCCGGCTCCAACCGCCACTACTCAGCAGACATCGGCAGCAGCAAATCCGGCGCCGGCGCAAGCAGCGCAGCCCGCGCCCAATTCCGATGCGAGCTATATCTCGTCAGACGCCAAATACACTTTGCGTTCGGGCATTGCGGAGGGACGCATGGTCTATATCGGCGTCGGCGGTTCGATCGAGGGTAAGGTCAATCCGGTTTTGACTGCCGCCGAGGGACAGGTGGTCGAGCTCACCCTGATCAACGGCGAGGGTGCCGAACACGATATCGTCTTCCCCGACCAAAGCGCGAAGTCGCCGCGCGTGACCGGAAAAGGATCGAGCACCACGATCGCGTTTCGCGCCGCGAAAGCCGGTGATTTCATCTATTTCTGCAGCGTTCCCGGCCACCAGCTGGCGGGCATGCAAGGGCAATTCGTTGTCACCTCGCGGCCGGCGCCGCAGACGCTCGTCGAGGCCGACATCTCGCGCGAGCCGACCGATCTGCCGCCGCCGATCGGCAAACGCGAACCGCGGACCGTCCGCATCGATCTGCTCAGCGTGGAAGTCGAAGGACGATTGGCCGAGGGCACCACGTTCGGCTACTGGACGTTCAACGGCAAGGTGCCCGGACCGTTCCTGCGGGTGCGGGTCGGCGACACCGTCGACATTCACCTGAGGAATTCCGCCGACAGCGCGATGATTCACTCGGTCGACTTCCACGCCACGACGGGACCGGGCGGCGGCGCCGCCGCACTCCAGGTAGACCCGGGACAAGAAAAATCGATGAGCTGGAAGGCGCTGGTGCCTGGTCTTTTCGTCTATCACTGCGCCACGCCGATGGTTTCCGAGCACATCGCCAACGGGATGTACGGTCTCATTCTGGTCGAACCCGAGGACGGGCTGCCGAAAGTCGATCGCGAGTTCTACGTCATGCAGGGCGAAATCTACACCGATGTGCCCTACGGACAGCATGGCAGCGCGGAGTTCAGCGTCGAGAAGCTGCTGAGCGAGCGACCGGAGTATTTCGTGTTCAACGGCTCGGTCGGTGCGCTATCGAAGCTGCATCCGCTGCAGGCCAAAGTCGGCGACGTGGTGCGGATTTTCTTCGGCGTCGGCGGTCCGAATTTCACGTCGTCGTTCCACGTCATCGGCGAGATTTTCGACAAGGTCTACGCGCTCGGCGGCCTGCAGTCGCCACCGCTCGAAGGCATTCAAACCGTGAGCGTGGCGCCGGGCGGCGCCGTCATCACCGAGTTCAAGACCAAAGTGCCGGGCAACTACACTCTGGTCGATCATGCGCTGGCCCGAGCCGAGCGCGGACTGCTCGGCGTCCTGCATGTTGAGGGCCCGCCCAATCCCGATATTTACAATGGTCAAGTGATGCCAGGGATGGGGCATTAGCTTCCAATGATGAACGCGCCCGCCGCGCTTCGGCGCCGCCTCGAATACGCCGGGCCGGCAATTTTTTCATTCGGCTTTCGTCCCTTCTTTCTCGGCGCGGCTGTGTGGGCAGCGCTCGGCGTTGCGTTGTGGCTGCCGCAATATTTCGGCGAGATGTCGTTGCCGACCGCATTCAGCCCGCTCGACTGGCACATTCATGAAATGATCTATGGCTACGTGGCGGCAACCGTCGCAGGCTTTCTGCTGACCGCAATTCCCAATTGGACCGGGCGCCTGCCGGTCAACGGCTATCCGTTGGCCGGTTTATTCGCGCTATGGCTCATGGGCCGCGTCGCAATTGCCGGCTCTGCCATCTGGGGCGAGTGGCTTG
Organism: uncultured Alphaproteobacteria bacterium; assembly: GCA_963709825.1. Classification (GTDB taxonomy): domain Bacteria; phylum Pseudomonadota; class Alphaproteobacteria; order Rhizobiales; family Xanthobacteraceae; genus BOG-931. The sequence continues at coordinate 206,998 of CAVPXZ010000008.1, read as the reverse complement.
CGGCCGTCGTCGACGTCGCCTTCCTTGTGACATTGGCGGCAGTGGCCACTGGTGAGGTCATCGCCGGCAAGAATTGGCGCAATCTCCGCGTTCTGGTGATTTTAGGAGTGTTGATTGCCGGCAACGTCGTTTTTCACGTGGAAGCAATCCGCCGCGGCAGTGCCGATTACGGCATTCGCATCGGCGTTGCGGCGCTGATCGGACTGATCATGCTGGTCGGCGGACGTCTGGTGCCGAGCTTCACCCACAATTGGCTGAAGCGGAATAATCTCGGACGGCTGCCGCAAGTGTTTTCGCGGTACGACGCGGTAACGCTCGGCGCGAGCGCGCTGGCGCTCGCTTGCTGGATCGCGCTGCCCTTTTCCGTCCTATCCGGCGTGTTGCTGCTGATCGCGGGACTGCTGCAGACAATTCGCGTTTTGCGCTGGGCGGGCGATCGTACCTTGGCCGATCGTCTGGTCCTTGTCCTCCATGTTGCCTACGCCTTTGTGCCGATCGGCTTTCTCGTGTCGGGCGCGGCCATTCTGTGGCCCACCCATTGGCCGATCAGCGCCGGTCTTCACGCCTGGACCACCGGCGCAGTCGGCCTGATGACCCTCGCCGTCATGACGCGTGCAAGCCTCAGTCACACCGGGCAGGCACTCATTGCATCGGTGCCGACGCAGTTGATCTATTTGTGCGCGCTCGTCGCCGCGCTCGCCCGCATCTTGGCGGCTTTCGAACCGTCGAGCGCCTTACTCTATATTGCCGCGGCCGCCTGGTTCCTGGCTTTCGGCGGCTTTGCCATCTTCTTTGGTTCATTGCTGATTGGACGCCCACCGGTGTGGGCCGGCAGGACGTAAGCACGCCCATTCAGCCAGCGCCCGTCAAACGACCTTGGCTTGGATTGCACATCGCGCCTGCGATCCCGACATTAAATCATCGTGCAGCGTGGCAGGTAGACGAGCCGGCGATGATCGACAACCCGCAGGGCCCGAAGAATCGGAGACGGATCAAAGCGCTGCTGTTGAGCGATCGCATCGACACCTCGAACCTGGAGCACGATCATGTGCTTTCGACCGCGCCGCTGACCTACAAGTTCGGCGCCGACGGCTTCGTGACCTTGTTTCGCTACGGCGTCGCCGTCCTCATGGGACTGACCGCGACGGAGGAGAACGAGGTCCTGCGCGGCCTGCAGCCGCGCCTGATCCGTCCAGTCAAGCCCTCCGATGAAGAAACGGTGCTGATCGAGATTGCCTCCGACAAGGACGACCAAATTCTTCCCGGCGGACCAATCTCGCTGAAGACGATCACCCCCGAGCACTTGATCGTCATCGCCGACGCCTTGTCGAAGAGCGTCGTGCTCGCGCGCGACGAGCGCGAAGTTACCGCTGTCTTCGACCTGGTCGAGCCTTTTGCCCGGCAGCTGGCCGAACGGGGCCGCGCCGCGGCTGGCCGCCGCACCACCCTCAAACATGTCGGCAATGCCTTGCTGGTCCAGCACCGCGTTTCCGGCCGCGTCGCGGTCGCGGAAAAGCCCGATGTGGTCTGGGATCGTCCCGATCTGGATCGGCTCTATGCGCGGCTGGAAGACGAATACGAGCTGAAGGAGCGCGCGGACGCCTTGTCGCGTAAGCTCGCGGTCATCGCCGAGACCGCGGAAATCCTCACCGACATCATCGACACCAGGCGATCTTTGCGGCTGGAAATCATCATTGTCGTCTTGATTGCGGTCGAGCTGGTCATCGCCGGGTATCAGACGCTGCACTGACGGGCGCCGAGGCGCGAAATCTTTGATCTGACTCACGCTTTTGGACGCGACAACGCACGATAAAAAGGCGTGGATAGCGTTCAAAAAAATATTGACTCCGTGTTCACCGGACTCTCGACAAATCAGCGCGCATCGATTCTTATGATAGTGATTCGGAGGAGATGCGGCACGTCCCTCCGAACGCGGGTGCAGGGGACCGTCCGAACGGAGGCAGGCATGGCGCGCGCCGACACGGCGAGTGCGTCTCTACGTTCCGATTCGATCCAGGGGTTGGCAAAATCGATTGCCAAACCCGCGTACCACCGCCTGTTGAGCGCGGAGCCGCTGCTGCGGCGCGCCGTCCCGGTCCTGATCATCGCCTTTCTCATCACCATCTGCATCGGCGCCGTGGTGCAGGTGCTCGAACAGCGCCGGCAGGTTCTCGGCGACGCGCGGCAGGTCATCGAGGCACTCGCCGACGAACTTGCCATCGGCCTGGACCATCCGGCCAAGGACATGAAAGCAAATTCGGGCCGCGCCTCCGCGGCGCTGGAGCGCGCGCTGCCGGCCTGGGCCGCGGCCGGCGGTTGGTCGATCATTGTCGCCGATTCCGACGGCGCGATCGTCGGCAGCGTACCGAACGATCCGGAGAAGCTCGGCCGGCAAATCCTCGACGTGCTCGGACCCTCGCAGCCGCTGACGACGTTCGGCGCCGCCGCCGGTACGCTGGAGATTACGCTGCCGAACGGCGCCGCCGCGCTGGCCACGGTGCGGGCGTTGCGCAATCCGCTCGGTATCCTCGCCGTGGTCGAGACCGCATCGAGCGCGCTTGCCAGCTGGCGATCGACCACGGCGCTCACTATCACCCTGTCGGCAACCACCGGCTTCGTGGTGCTGATCCTCGGCTTCGCCTTTCACTGGCAGGCGACGCGCGCCCGCGAGGCCGATCTCATCCACGACACCGTGCGCGGCCGCATCGACACCGCACTCAATCGTGGCCGCTGCGGCCTGTGGGACTGGGATCTCGCCCGCGGCCGCGTGTTCTGGTCGCACTCGATGTTCGACATGCTCGGCCTGCCGGCGAAGGACGAACTGCTCACCTTCGGCGAATTGAACGCGCTGGTGCATAAGAGAGACATCGACCTTTACGAGCTCGCCAGGCAACTTGCGGACTCCAAGGTGGCCGCGATCGATCACGCTTTCCGCATGCGTCACGCCGACGGCCGCTGGCTGTGGCTGCGGGTGCGCTGCGAGCTGGCGCGCCAGGAGGGGGAAACCGGGCTGCATCTGATCGGCATCGCTGTTGACGTTTCCGAGCAGAAGAACCTGGTCGAACGGACCACGGCGGCGGACTTGCGGCTACGCGACGCCATCGAGACCATCCCGGAAGCCTTCGTGTTGTGGGACGCCGACAATCGCCTGGTGCTGTGCAATTCGAATTTCCAGGAGCTGCATCGCCTGCCCGACGCGGCCGTCGCCGCGGGCACGCCGTACGAAACAGTCGTAGCCGCGGGTCGCAAGCCGATCATCCGCACCACCATCGCCAACGAGGACCGCCAGCCGCAGGGCGCGCGCACCTTCGAGGCGCAGCTGAACGACGGGCGCTGGATGCACATCAGCGAACGCCGCACCAAGGACGGCGGCTATGTCTCGGTCGGCACCGACATCACCAAGATCAAGCAGCACGAGCAGAAACTCATCGAAGGCGAGAAACGCCGGATCGCCACCATCAACGATCTGCGCCAATCGCAGCAGACGCTCGAGCGCCAGACCGGCGAACTTGCCGACCTCGCCGGGAAATACGCCGAAGAAAAGACCCGCGCCGAGGAGGCCAACCAGGCCAAGTCGAAGTTCCTTGCCAATATGAGCCACGAGCTGCGCACCCCGCTTAACGCCATCATCGGCTTTTCCGAAATCATGGAATCGGCGATGTTCGGGCCGCTCGGCACGGCCAAATACACCGAGTACTCGCGCGATATCCGCGACAGCGGTCAGTATCTGCTCGACGTCATCAACGACATTCTCGACATGTCGAAGATCGAGGCCGGCGGCGTCCATCTCGCGCCCGAGACCGTCGAGCTCGATCGCATCCTGACTGACAGCCTGCGCGTGGTCTGGGGCCGCGCCAACGAGAAGCGCCTGACGCTGAAATCGCAGATCGATCCCGGCATCAAGCTCAAGGCCGACCGGCGCGCGCTCAAACAGATCGCGCTCAATCTGTTGTCGAACGCGGTCAAGTTCACGCCCGACGGCGGCGAAGTGGACGTACGCGGGCGGTCGCGCGGCGGCAAGGTCACCATCGCGATCGAGGACAACGGTATCGGCATCCCGAAGGACGCGCTGCATAAGCTCGGCCGGCCGTTCGAGCAGGTCGAAAGCCAATTGACCAAACGCCACCAGGGATCGGGCCTCGGCTTGGCAATCGCCAAATCGCTCGCCGAGCTGCATGGCGGCACGATGCGCATCCGCTCGGTGCTCGGCGCCGGCACCGCGGTCGTGGTGCGGCTGCCGCTGGAAGCGCTGGAGACGGCGCCCGCCGACGCTGACGTGTTTAGCGGTCAGCCTGAGGCGCTCCGCCCGTAGCGCCTCACGGGGCCTTCCCCAAAATCCGCACGAAACAGTCGCGCACCTGGCGCTGGGTTTCGACGACATACGCCTGGAGCGCCGGAAAATCCGGCAGGTCGGCGGCGCGGGCGAGAAGACCGAGCACGCCGGCATTCGCCACTTTCGGGTTGAAGGCGCCGGGCAGGCACAGCCGCAAAATCTGCGTGAGATCGTGATAGAGCCGCACCGCCGGCCGCAGCACCGCGGCGTCATCGGCCGCGAGCACGCCGGCATGTGCGGCCTTCTCCAAACTGCGCGCCGTCGAGCTATCGAGGATGTCCGGCATCGCCGCGGCGTGCACGAGCTGCAAGTATTGCGAGATGAACTCGATATCGACCAGCGCGCCGGCCGCGTATTTGAGATCCCAGGGATCGGTATCGCCTTTTTCTTTGGCGATCGCGCCACGCATCTCGACGACGTCGCCGGCGATGATGCGTGGGTCGCGCTTGCGGCGCAGCACGTCGTGGATCGCCGCCGCCACCCGCGCCGCGAAGACTGGCGAGCCTGAGACCACGCGCGCGCGCGTCAGCGCCATATGCTCCCAGGTCCAGGCTTCGCGCTCCTGATAACCGACAAAGCTGTCGATATGCGTCGCCAGCGGACCGGAACGCCCCGACGGGCGCAACCGCATGTCGACCTGATAGAGCACGCCGTAATTGGTCTTGACCGTGAGCGCGTTGATCAGGCGCTGGGTCAAACGGGCAAAATACTGGGCGCCATAGAGCGGACGCTGGCCGTTGGAATTCGGATGCTCGGCGTCGAAATCGTAGACCACGATGAGATCGAGGTCGGAACTCGCGGTCATCTCACGCGCGCCAAGCCGGCCGAGCGCCAGGATCGCGGTCTCCTGGCAGCGGATGCGGCCGTGCACGGCGGCGAAATCATCTTCGACGCGGCGGTGCAGCGCGCGAATGAGGACATCGGCCAGTTCGGCGAATATGCCGCCGGCCTGCTCGGCCGAAACCGACCCGGAGAGGATGCGGGCGCCGATCATGAACATATGTTCCTGGCCGAACGAGCGGATTGCATCGAGCACGTCCTCGTGGCCGCCGCTCTCGCCGAGGGCCCGCGCCAGATCCGCTTCGAGCCGCTTTGCCTCAGGTAGCGCGCCAAAAAAGCTTGGATCGATCAGCGGATCGATAACGTGCGGGTGTTGCGACAGAATATCGGCAAGCCGCGGGGCCGAGCCGAGAATGAGTGCGATGAAGCCCATCAGCTCCGGATTCTGCCGCAGCAGCGACAGCAGCCGTCCGCCGGCGCGCAGGCCGGCGAGAAACCGATCGAACGCGGCAAGCGCCGCATCGGGATTCTCCGCACGTGAAAACTGATCAATGATAACCGGGACAAGCTCGGTAAGATTTTTCCGCGCCTGCTCGCCGCGCAAGGCGCGGTAGGTGGGCGCATGCCAGCGCTGCACGGCGGCCGCGACCTCCCGCGGTTGCCGAAAGCCCATTTCCGCAAGGCGGTCGAGCGTCTCGCCCTCGCGCTCCGGCGGCGTTGCGAATGACAGGTTCTGCCGCTGCGCAAGCAGAGCCGGCGCGCTCTCGAACAGCCTAACGTAGTGTTTCTCGACCGTGCGCAAATGCGTGAGCAAGACGGCGGCGAAATCATCGCGGTCCTCGAAGCCAAGAAAATGGGCGAACGCCACGAGCTTGTCGGTTTCGGTCGGCAACGTGTGCGTCTGCTCATCGGCCATCATCTGCAAGCGGTGCTCGACGCGGCGCAAAAAATCGTAAGCCGCCGTCAACTCGTCGCGCGCCGCGCCGTCGATCCAGCCATCGGCGGCGAGTGCCGCCAGCGTCGCGACGGTCGAGCGGCCACGAAGCCCGGTGTGCCGCCCGCCGGCGATCAGCTGCTGGGTCTGCACGAAGAACTCGATCTCGCGGATGCCGCCGCGGCCGAGCTTGATGTTGTGGCCTTCGACGGCGATTTCGCCATGGCCTCTATAGGCATGAATCTGCTGCTTCATGGCGTGCACGTCGGCGACCGCCGCGTAATCGAGATATTTTCGCCAGATGAAGGGCGCGAGCTCCCGGATCAGTTTCTCGCCGGCGGCAAGATCGCCGGCGCTGGGCCGCGCCTTGATCAACGCCGCGCGCTCCCAGTTCTGTCCCCGGCTCTCGTAGTAATCGAGCGCCGCTTCGGTGGAGATCGCAATCTGAGTGGAAGACGGATCGGGGCGCAGCCGGAGATCGACGCGGAACACGTAGCCATCGACCGTGCGCTGCTGCAGGAGCTTCACGAGATCGCGGGTCAAGCGCACATAGAATGGCGAAGCCTCAACATCCGGCGCCAGCGTCAACGCCTCACGATCGAAAAACACCATAAGATCGATGTCGCTGGAGAAGTTCAGCTCGTAACCGCCCATTTTTCCCATCGCCAGCACGACATAGCCGGAGCCAGCCTCGGGATTTTGCGGATCGGGCAGAGCGAGCTGGCCGCGCCCGGCGGCTTCGGCGAGCAGATGTCGTACCGCGACGCCAAGCGCGGCCTCGGCGACATCGGTGAGCGTCGCGGTGACGCGAGCGACCGGCCAGACGCCGCCGATATCGGCGAGCGCGACCAGAAGCGCCGCTTCCGCCTTCATCCGGCGCAGTATGCGCATCACTTCAGCGGACCCACGGGCCGCGGCGGCGGCGCCACGCGTCGCGGCAAGGAGTGCGGCAAGCTCGTCGTCCGGATCGCGGCTGAGCAGCCGCACCAGGCGCGCCGGGTCGGCATCAATAAGGTCCCAAAGATAAGGCGCCGCTTCGGCAATACCGCCGAGCAGACTTCCAAGCGGCGGATGCTCGGTGACGAGCGATTTGAGCGCTCGGCCAGCGGCTTTTCGCGCGTTGCCGGCGAGCCACTCGGCAAGACGGCTTCGACCCGGCGGCGCGGACAGCGGCACGGCACCGGCAATTCGCCGGACCAACGCGGTTTCATCGGGGCTCTTGAGCGGGCGCTTTCCGGGCGCGGTCCGCGGCATTACGTCCCCGCCGGTCCGGCGCGCGGCAGAGCGATCACGCCCCTCAAGCCGGGGTGATTGTCCTCCAGCTTGAGCTCGCCGCCGTGCAGTCGCGCGACCGCGGAGGCGAGGCTCAGCCCCAACCCCGAACCAGGCTGCGAGCGGCTCTGCTCCAGCCGTACAAAGCGCTCGACGACGCGCCCGCGATCGGCGTCGGGAATGCCGGGGCCGTGATCCGCGACCGTCAGCGTGATGCGTTCGCCGTCGGCGCCGGCCCCGACCACGATCTCGGCCGCCTTCCCGTTGATCTTGCTCGCCTCCGGCCCGGCATATTTGATCGCATTGTCGACCAGGTTTGCGAGCGCCTGGCTCACCAGCTCGCGATTGCCTCGCACCGGCGCTGCGGATGGCGCATCGACCTTGAGCAAAACACCCTTCTCGTCGGCGAGCGGCTCGTACAATTCGCCGACATCGCGCGCAATCTCGGCGGCGTCGAATTCCGTCATATTGCCGCGCGCCTGCCCTGATTCGGCGCGCGCGATCATCAACAAGGCGTCGAAGGTGCGAATCAGGTCGTCGGATTCGGCGATCGTGGATTCCAGCGCCGCGCGGTAATCGGCATCGCCCCTGGCGCCGCGCAGCGCCTGCTCACAGCGATTGCGCAGCCGCGTCAGCGGCGTTTTCAGGTCGTGCGCAATATTGTCGGTGACTTCCTTCAAACCGCCCATCAGCGCTTCGATGCGCTCGAGCATGGCGTTGAGATTGCCGGCAAGCCGGTCGAGCTCGTCGCCAGTGCCGGCGACCGGCAACCGGCCGGCGAGATCGCCGGCCATGATGGTTTGCGCCGTGTCGGTCATCGCATCAATGCGGTTGAGGACGCGGCGACTGACGAAGAACCCGCCAGCAAGGCCGAGCACGACGACCAGCGCGAACGACCAGCGTCCGGCGTTGGCGATGATGCCGTAGATGCGTTCGCGCTCCTCGAGGTCGCGGCCGACCAAAAGGCGGAAACCGTCAGGCAGCTGCACGACCTCGACCAGCGCGCGATGTTCGACGTCGTCCGGCGCTTCGATCCGGCGATAGGAGGTTTCAAGCCAACCCGGATGGTCGAGGACGCCCGGCTCCAGGGAGCCGACATTACCGGCGAGGCCCTCGCCTTTGGGTGTCGTCACCAGATAAACGCTCGACCCCGGGCGGCGAGCGCGCAGATCGATGAACAGCACCAGTCCCCTGATGCCGGTCTCATTATACTGCTCGCGCAAACGCGTGATCTCCGACGTGACCGTGCGCGTGATCTGCTCGGTGATGAGCCGCCGCGTATTGAGGGCGAAATAGCCCAACAGCGAGACCGCGAACAGGATGAAGATCAACAGATAGACCAGCGTCAGCTGAAACGCCGTCGTGCGCAACAGTTTGCCCAACGCCGTCATCAAGCAAATTCTCTATGGAAATGTAAGCGCATGTGTGCGTTCATGATTTGCCAGTCTAGCGCAGGTGCTGCTGGGTCGGAAGGACGACAGCGATCATGGGGCCTTTGCAGGGTTTTCGCATCATCGAGTTCGCAGGCATCGGCCCCGGACCGATGGCGGCCATGCTGTTTGCCGACCTCGGCGCAAGTGTCATCCGCGTGGACCGCCTGACCCCGAGCGGTCTCGGCATTGGCATCCCGACACGCTTCGAATTGTTGGCGCGCTCGCGTCCGTCGGTGGCGCTCGATCTGAAACATCCTGACGGGCTTGCCGTTACGTTTGATCTGATCGCCAAGGCCGATGCGCTGATCGAAGGATTTCGGCCAGGCACGATGGAACGCCTCGGCCTCGGCCCGGAACCGGCGCTGGCGCGCAACCCGCGTCTCGTTTACGGCCGCATGACCGGCTGGGGACAGTCGGGTCCGCTGGCGCAGGCCGCAGGCCATGACCTCAACTACCTCGCCCTGATCGGAGCGTTGCACGCCATCGGCCGCGCCGGCTCAAAACCGACGCCGCCGCTGAACCTGGTGGCGGATTTCGGCGGCGGCGCGCTCTATCTCGCCTTCGGCATGGCCTGCGCCATGATCGAGGCGCAGCGCTTCGGCAAGGGCCAGGTCGTCGATGCCGCGATGACCGAAGGCGCCGCTTCTCTGATGACCATGTTTTACGGCCTGCACGCGGCGGGCCTGCATCGCCTCGAGCGCGGAACCAATCTGCTCGATTCCGGCTCGGCGATCTACGAAACCTACGAATGCGCCGACGGGAGTTTCGTCGCTATCGCAGCGCTCGAGCTAAAATTCCGCAAGGTCTTGTTCGAGCATCTCGGCCTTCCCTATACGACCGATGACGGGCCGGAGCTGCGCGGCAAACTTGAAAAGGTTTTCAGGACCCGGACCAGGGACGAATGGTGCGCGCTGCTCGAAGGCACCGACGCCTGCTTCGCCCCGGTTCTCACCATGGCAGAGGCGCCGCGTCATCCGCACAACGCCGCGCGCGGCTCCTTCGTCGAAATCGACGGCGTCGTGCAGCCGGCGCCAGCGCCGCGTTTCTCCAGGACGCCCGCCGATCGGCCGACGCCGCCGCAAGCGCTGGGCGCAGGATCGCGGACCGCCCTCGCCGACTGGGGCATTTCGCCCGAACGGATCGACACGCTGTTCGCGGGCGGCGTGTTGGGAGAGCCGGAAATTCAAAGCGTCCCAGCAGAATAGATCAACAGTCTTCGACGCACCGAGCGCGAGGAGGGACCAATGGATTCCGCGCGCGCAAAAAATGACCGGATCCGCTACTTCGCCTCGTCGCGGACCATGTAGCCCGCGCCGCGCACCGTATGCAGCAGCTGCTGACCGAACCCCTTGTCGATCTTCGACCGCAGCCGCGAAATGTGCACGTCGATCACGTTGGTCTGCGGATCGAAATGGTAGTCCCAGACGTTCTCCAGCAGCATGGTGCGGGTGACGACCTGGCCGGCATGCCGCATCAGATATTCGAGCAAGCGGAATTCGCGCGGCTGCAGCTGCAGCTCCGTACCGGCGCGCGTTACCTGATGCGAGAGCCGGTTGAGCTCGAGATCGCCGACGCGATAAACGGTTTCCTCGCCGCGGCCGCCGCGCCGGCGCGCCAGCGCTTCGATGCGCGCCAGCAATTCCGAGAACGCATAGGGCTTGGCGAGATAATCATCGCCGCCGGTGCGCAAACCTTTGACCCGGTCATCGACCTGCCCGAGCGCCGACAGAATGAGCACCGGCGTGTCGATGGATTTGCTGCGTAAGGTGCCGATGACCGACAGCCCGTCGAGCTTCGGCAGCATGCGGTCGACGATCAAGACGTCGTACTGACCGTCAAGCGCAAGCGCGAGACCCTCCTCGCCGTCGGTCGCGCGGTCGGCCATGTGGCCGACCTCGCGAAAGGCCTTGACCAGATAATCGGCGGCGTCGCGGTCGTCTTCGATGATGAGAAGGCGCATGATGGCGTATCGCCGTACCGGCAAGGCAATCTGGGTCGAAGAAGCCGGCCCGGTGCTGTTGATCATATCGTTTCGCACAATTCACCCGGCAATGCAGGTCCGGAAAAAGTGAGGGGGTGGCGAGCAAGCCCGCCACCCCCTCGACCGACTCCACCCCGGCGGGGGCGACGGATGCCGGGAGGCAGAGTTGGTATTCGGTGGGGACGGGCCTTACGGCCCGTCCCCAGGGTACGCCCGCCAGCGGGGGCGACGGATGCCGGCGGATCGCCCCATTACTCCAGAGCTTGATCCTGACGGAGCCAGAACCAGGCTCTGATCCTTCGCGTGAGCTCCATCGCTTCCGAGAACCGATGCCCACCTGTCGGGATCATGCCTTAGGCATTACCCAGCGGCAGAGCGACGAAGCGCGTGCCTTCGCCCGACTTCAACCGAAACAGCAGCGCGTGCTTGCCATCCTTGCGCGCCTCCGAAAGTTGCTTGCGGACGTCGGCCGGGTTCGAAACCGACTTGCCGCCAACATCGAGGATCACGTCCCCGACCTGAAAGCCGTGATCGGCGGCGACGCCCTCCGGATCGACTGCGGTGACGACCACACCGTTGCCGTCGGAGCCGGAGGCCTTGTCTCCAGGCGCCAGCGTCAGGCCGAGTTTCGGCACGTCGCCATCGGGAACCTCGCGCTGGTTCTTCTGATTGGCAGCCTGGTGCTCGCTCGGCAGCGTGCCCAGCGTCAGCGTCACGGTCTTGTCCTGGCCCTGGTGGATCAAGGCAAGCTTGACCGAGGTGCCCGGAGCCATGGTGCCGATCTTCCGCGCCAGCTCGCGCGCATCGGCGATCGCATTGCCGTCGACCGAAGTGATGACGTCACCGCTCTCGATTCCGGCCTTGGCCGCCGGGCTATTCGCTTGCGGCTCGGAGACCAGAGCGCCGCTGGCCTTCTTCAGGCCGAGGCTGTCGGCGATTTCCGGCGTCACTGGCTGAATCTGCACACCGATCCACCCGCGGGTGACGCTGCCCTTCTCGCGCAGCTGCGCAACCACGCTCTTCACCGTGTCGGAAGGAATCGCGAAAGCGATTCCGACCGAGCCGCCCGACGGCGAGAAGATGGCGGTGTTGACGCCGATCACGTCGCCGTCGACATCGAAGGCCGGGCCGCCGGAATTGCCTTTATTGACCGGGGCGTCGATCTGGATGAAGTCGTCATAGGGACCGGCGCCGATATCGCGGCCACGGGCCGAGACGATACCGGCAGTCACGGTGCCGCCGAGACCGAATGGATTGCCCACTGCGAGCACCCAGTCGCCGACCCGCGGCGTCTGCGCGGCAAGCTTCACGTAGGGGAAGTCCTTGCCGTCGATCTTGATCAGAGCGAGGTCGGTGCGCGGGTCGGTGCCGATGACCTTGGCGGTGTAGGTCTTGCCGTCGTCGGTCGTGACCTGAACGTTCTCGGCATTCTGGACCACGTGATTGTTGGTCACAGCGTAGCCGTCGGCGGTGATGAAAAAGCCCGAGCCCTGGCCGGTAATGACCTGATGGCCACCTTCACCGTTGGGCATGCCGAAGCGCTTGAAGAAACGCTCGAAAGGCGACCCCGGCGGAAACGGCACCTCATCGCCACTGAGCGAAGACGTGGCCGGCCGTTCCATTTTGACGCGCACCGAGATCACCGCGGGCTTAACCTTGGCTACAATGTCGGCGAAGCCGACCGGATGCTGCGGCAGCTGCTGGGCCTGCTCCGACAAGTTCTGCGCATGTGCCGGGTTTGCGAACAGCCCGGCATTCGGCGCCAAATTCGGCGCGACGAAGATTGCCGCCGCGCCCAGGCCGACGATCGTTGTCGCCAAGAGCCCAAGCCGCCGCGCAGACAGAATGCGGCGTGAGGGTTGTGTGTTACCGTTCATTACCGTCTCCAAATCAGTTGTCCGTCTCGCGACGGGAGGTGCCCCGAGGCCCTTGTTTTGTTAACCGCCAATGTGGAGAGGTGCGCCTTACGGCGCGCTTTCGGCAGCATTAAAAGTTCGTAATGTCGCGGAATGGAACTTTGCCGTTAGCCGAACGGGTTCCGGCACGATGACGGGCTCTGCCAAGCAATCTCGGACTTCTGCGCCCAGTCAGGTGTTCGCCGCGCCGCTACCGCAGCGGACTTATGGTCAGCTCCCCTCGCGCAAAAGCTCGGACAGCCGGGCTTCCTCGGCGGCGGTGAGATTGGCAGTCTCCTCCGGCTTCGGCCCGGCGCGGCGTCGCCTTACCACAACCACGATCATTGCGATTCCGGCGAGCAACACGGCGGGCGGCAAGCCCCACAGAAGCGCCGTGTGCCAGGACAATCGCGGCTTGAGCAGCACGAATTCGCCGTAGCGGGCGACGAGAAAATCCAGCACTTGGGTGTTACTGTCCCCGGCCTTCAGTCGTTCGCGCACCAGCACGCGCAGGTCGTGCGCGAGCGGCGCCTCGGAATCATCGATCGACTGGTTCTGGCACACCATGCAACGCAATTCCTTCGACAGCACGCGGGCGCGCGCTTCGAGCGCGGGGTCCGCCAGCATTTCGCCAGGCTCAACCGCGCGCAGCGGGAACGAAGCCGACAACAACAAAAAGAGCCCCAGAAAGACACACAGGATCGGCGTGCGAACGGGCAACATTGCCACCGCATTCACTCCGCGGCCTGCAGCGCCGTCCGCGCCTTTGCAGGACGCGGAGCACCGATGCGCAACCGCCGATCCGAGAGCGACAGGCCGCCGCCGACAAACATGATCAGCGCCCCAAGCCAGATCAGCAGGACCTGCGGCTTGAAGTAGAGACGCACGGGAACGGTGCCGTCGGGATTGGGGTCGCCCAGCGACAGGTAAAGCTGGCTCGCCCCCCGCGTCATCAGGGCAGCTTCAGTCGTCGCCATGTTGCGGGAGGGAAAGGTGCGCCGGCTCGGCTCCATGGCCCCGATCAAATCGCCGTTGGTACGGCGCACGGTGAAATGACCGACGACATCGCTGTAATTCGGACCGGACCGGTTGAATACGCCGTCGAAGGTAAGCCGATAATGCGCGAGGTCGATGGTGTCGCCGGGCTTCAGCGCGGCGATGCGCTCGGAGCCCCAAGCCGTGACAGCAACGATACCGAGCAGCGTGACGCCGATGCCGAAATGGGCGAACGCAGTGCCCCAGGCCGAACGCGGCAATCCCGTCGCGCGCTGCAACGCCGCTCCGAGCGGCATGCGCAAGATCATGGTGCGTTCGGCTATATCGACCAAAGCGCCAGCCATAACGAACACCGCCAGCCCGACACCGAACGGCGCCAGCACCGGACCGCCCCGCTGCAACGCGAAGCCGGCGGCAATAGCGACGGCAGCGACCATGGCCGCGGCAAGGAGGCGTTGCGCGGCACCAAGAAGGTCGCCGCGCTTCCAGCCCAGCAGCGGCCCGAACGGCATCGCCAGCAGCAGCGGGATGAATAACGGGCCGAAGGTTGCGTTGAAGAACGGCGGCCCTACAGAAATCTTCTCGCCCGTCAGGGCCTCGAGCGCCAGCGGATAGAGCGTACCGACGAAGACCGTCGCGCAGGCCGAAGTCAGGAACAGATTGTTGAGGACCAGCGCGCCTTCGCGCGAGATCGGCGCGAACAGGCCGCCCTGCTTGAGGAGCGGCGCGCGCCAGGCGTAGAGCGCCAGCGCGCCGCCGATGAACAGCACGAGGATGGCGAGGATGAAGATACCGCGCGTCGGGTCCGTCGCAAACGCGTGGACCGAGGTCAGCACTCCCGATCGCACCAGAAAGGTTCCGATCAACGACAGCGAGAAAGCGAGAATTGCGAGCAGGATGGTCCAGACTTTCAGCGCGCCGCGCTTTTCCATCACCACGGCGGAATGAAGCAGCGCCGTGCCGGCGAGCCACGGCATCAGCGAGGCGTTTTCCACCGGGTCCCAGAACCAGAAACCGCCCCAGCCGAGCTCGTAATACGCCCAGTACGAGCCGCCGGCGATGCCGAGCGTCAAGCACATCCAGGCGCCGAGAACCCAAGGCCGCACGAAGCGTGCCCAGGCGGCGTCGATGCGGCCTTCCAGCAACGCGGCAATGGCGAATGAAAACGCGATCGAGAAGCCGACATAGCCGAGATAGAGCATCGGCGGATGGAAGGCGAGACCGGGATCCTGCAGGACCGGATTGAGATCGCGGCCTTCGAACGGTGCATCGGCAATACGCAGGAATGGGTTCGAGGTGACCAGAATGAACAGATAGAAAGCGGCCGCGATCCAGGCCTGCACCGCGAGCGCGTTGGCCTTGAGCTTCGCCGGCAGATTGCCGCCGAAGGCAGCTACCAGCGCGCCGAAGAAGGCAAGGATGGAAACCCACAGCATCATGGAGCCTTCGTGGTTTCCCCAAACGCTGGTGAGCCGGTAGAGCAGCGGCATCGCCGAATTCGAATTCTCGTAAACGTTGAGCACCGAGAAATCGGACGTGACGTAGCAGGCGGCAAGCGCAGCAAACGCCATGGCGGCGAAAGCGAATTGCGCGAGCGCAGTCGGCGCCGCCATGCTTGTGAGCACCGGATCGTTGCTACTGGTGCCGATGATCGGCATCGTGCCCTGGATCAAAGCCAGTCCAAGCGCGAGCATCAACGCGTAATGGCCGAGCTCGGCGATCATTTGGCGCCTCCGCCGACCGGCATCGCTGCACGCTGCGCGTAATCGTCCTTCCAGTGCCCCGACTTTTTCAAGGCGTCGGCCACCTCTTTCGGCATGTAGGTTTCGTCATGCTTGGCCAGAATGGTATCGGCATTGAACACGCCCGACCGGTCCAGCGCGCCCTCGGCAACGACCCCCTGCCCTTCGCGAAACAGATCGGGAAGGACGCCCTGATAGGCGACCGGTATCTCGCGGCCGCCATCGGTGACTTCGAAGCGCACTTTCAGATTGTCGGCACGAACGAGGCTGCCGGTCTTCACCAATCCGCCGAGCCGGATGCGCGTGCCGGGCGCAATGTGCTTTTCGGCAACATCGCTCGGCGAATTGAAGAACACGATTGAATTGCGGAATGCATTGAGCATCAGCGCCACGGCGATGGCCAGCACGCCAAGACCGCCGCCGATCAAAACGAGGCGTCGCCGCTTGCGAGTCATGACTGTCGTGTTCCCGGCATGATGCGGTCCGTCAACCTTCGAGCCCCAGGCCTTTGACCAGCTCGTCGATCTGCTTGATCGCGTCGGGATGATCCGCAAGTGCGCGTTTGGCCTCGGCGGCGGCGCTTTTCGCCTGGTCGCGGTCGCCGAGTACCACGTAGGAGCGCACCAGGCGCAACCAGCCTTCCACGTCGGCGCCGTTATTGTGCAGCCGGTCGGCGAGACGCGCGACCATGCCGCGAACCATATCGCGGCGCGCGTCTTCGCTCATATCGGCCGCCGCGGCGACATCGTTGCTGTTTGGCCCGGCTACGGAGACCGGGGCGCTGGTCATGCGCGCAAGCGCTTCGCGCACAAATTTAACCCAAGACGCACCAGCCGGCGCGTCGGCCAGAAGCGAGCGCCAGATCGCCGCGGCCTGATCGCTATTGCCGTCCTGCGCGGCTGCGAGGCCGAGAAAATAGCGGGCTTTCACCTCGTGTGGATCGCGGGCGACGGCGCGCTCGAATACCGCTTTGGCGTCTGCAGTCACGACGCCGTTCGCCGCCGCGGCCAGCGCCTCGCCCAGATCGGCTTCCCGGGTCGCGGTATCGCCATTGAGCGCCAGCGATTTCTTTCGCGCCCCGACCGCGTCATCGAAGCGTCCCAGCCGCATATAGACCGGAGCGATCACTTCCCAGCCGGAGCCATCATCCGGATTGTGCGCAAGGTGCTCTTCGACTTTGCTGACGAGGCTTGCGATCGACTGGTTGCCCTGCGGGGTATTGACGCGAGCAAAGGCCGGCTCCCCCGGAATATTCGGCGAGCCGAGTGCGACATAAAGGCCCGGGGCTCCGAACGGCAAAATGACCAATGCGGCGATCACCGCCGCCCGGCGCCGCCACGGGCTCCGCGGCGCAAGTCCCGGCGTTGCGGCCGCCGGCTTGGCGTCCGCCGCCGCGATCAGTCGACGCGATACTTCCAGCCGGGCGGCTTCCGCCTCCGCTTCGCCGATCAAACCGGCGGCGCGGTCGCGATCGATCTCCTGCAGTTGATCCTTGTAGACGAGAAGATCGCTGCCGCCGCCCACCGTCTTCGCTTTGCGCCCGAGCGGCCACAATACGCCGAAGATTGCGGCAGCGGTCATCAATGCAAAAATGAACCACAGAATCATGGTCGCTTTCTTCGGCGGAACGGGAGAGGCCGCTGCAGAGGCGGCAGGCCATCAAACCATCAGGCCGCGGTTACATCATCACGGCGCCATTGCGGCCGCAATGGGAGCACCGGCGCGGCAATTGCGCGCTATGAAGCGGCGGCCTGGATTACGCCCGGACCGGCTTGCGCTCAGCTGCGGCCGATTGCACCGCAATTTCGGCGGCCTTGGCCAAGAGTCCCGCATAATCGGCTCCAAACACGGTCCGGCAGAACCGAGCCGCTGCTTCCATCTGCGACTGCCGGAACGGCCGATCGGCATCGCCGGCGTGACGCAGCGCATCGAGCAGGACCTTGGTGCCGGTCTCAAGGTAATGTTGCAGCTCCGAATAGCTGCGGATGGTCACTTCGTTGATGGCGAGTTCATTGGCATAGTTGCGGCAGGCGCCGACGAACTCGACCAGCATCTCAACTTCGCTCACGTCCATTGCATCAAGCAGCGAGCCGGGCGCAATCTCCTTGGCCGGCCGCGGCCGCAACAGGCGGCGGACTCGACCCGGCGCTGACTCGATTTCCGTTTTCAGCATATTGGAGACTTCGACGCGGACGGCGGCCAGTTGCCGGCTCCAGGGCGAATCGACGGAGAGATCCATCTCCGTGCGCAAGCCGCGTGCGGCGTCGTGAATTGCCTTGAGGAGCGATGTCACCGCGCGGTGCGCTTTAAGCTCCGTGCGGAGGTCGGCCACCATGCATTCGACTTCGCCGAGCACGATAGTCACCGCGACCGCAAAAGGCGTCTCGGCGATGCGGGCGGTGTCGTCACTCTCTGCCGCGCGGGTCGCGATGCGGATGAGCTGCCAGGGTGCCACCAATCGGCCCATGACCAGGATGAGACCGTAGAGGAGCAGGTCGGCCTTGCTCGCCGAGACCGTTCCCGGCGTCTTCTGCGTTGTCAGACCTTCGAGCAGTGCTTTGACCGGCTCGATCTGGTCGCGTTCGAAGGCGCGCATCTGGCTCGGCAGCCGCCGCGCCAATTCGGCAAGTACGTCCCGGCTCGCGAGAATGCCGGCAAGCGTTCCGAGATCCTCGAGCGCGCGCGGCGTCCCTACCTGCACGGCCAGACGCCGACGCGCCTTGTCGTCATAGTTGAGGGCCGCCAGGGTTTCCTTGACGCGCAGAATCGCCCGCTCATGCATGGCGCGGGTCAGTTGTTCTGCCTTGAACCGGTCATCCTCGGTCAGGGCGCGGTTGATGTCTGCGCCAAGCGCCTTGGCCTCCGCGGGCATAAGGTCGCGGCCCACCCACTCCCAGATCGGATCGAGCGATACGCGCGCGATGCGTCCGATCCGCTTGTGGTCCGCGGTATCGTCGATGAGAAACGGCTCGAGTGGCGCGAAGAACAGACGGCCCGCATCGCCGATGCGCTCCACCGGCTGTCCGGTAGCGCGAATCGTGCGCCGCAGCTCCTGCAGGATCACGTCGCCACCGGCGACCTCCTCGCCGCGGAGCATGCCGCGCTCAAGCTCGGCGACAAGCATCGCCCGCGCCTCCGGCTTCAGGGTCCGCAGATAGTCGCGCAGCCGTTCGACGGCCGGCCCGTCGCTCGTCATAGGCACCCCATTCGGGCACACCACCTCACCTGGAGGGTAGCGGACATTTTTAGTCGTCGGGCGCTTAAGAAGGAGTTACGCAAAATGCCGGAAACTCAGGGCTATGCGCTTTATTTTCCGCGCGCCGCCCGGCTTTTGGCGCAAGTCCCGCCCGTCCCGGCAAAAGCCGCCCTTTCAACTCACAATTGTCCAGGTGCCATCGGGATTGCGGCAGGCGCTGCCGCGCTGGGTCTGCGGATGTCCTTCGATATAGACCGTATGCGTATATTGCCGGCATGGAGCGCCGTTAACCTGGTACATCGGGCCTGGAACGACATTGCCGTAGCGCCCCGAATCGGGATTGCGCCAAGCCACGGGTGCGCCCGAAGGCCCGGTTTCAAGCGCCTGCATCTCCGCAGCGTAAGCCCGCCGCTTGTCCTCATCGTCGAGCGCGGCACCGATGCGGTTGCCGAGAAGTCCGCCGACGGCGGCGCCAATCAGCGTTCCGGCGATGCGATTGCCGGCACTGCCGCCGACCGCGTTGCCAATCAATCCGCCGGCGACGGCCCCTATTGCGGTGCCACCGACCTCCCTCGGCCCGGTATCGGATGAGCATGCCGCAACGCCCAATCCGACGAACGTCACCGCCGCAAACCTGATCCCCGACATAGCGCTCCCAATGCGGCTCGAGCAGCGCAAGACTGCCCGGATCGCGGGTTTAACCACAGCGTTGAATGGGGCAAAACTTCGTCCCGCCTGGCCGAACCCGCCTTGACATCAAGACATCACGATAATTATGCTTTGATGCATGCGTACCACATTGACGATAGACGACGACATCGCTGTTCAGCTTGAGCGCCTGCAGCGTGAACGCGAACAGAGCTTGAAGGATCTTGTCAACGATGCGCTGCGTCGCGGGCTTCGCGACATGCAGGCGCCGGCAAAGCGGCGCAAGCCCTTCCGCACCGCGACCCACGATATGGGACCGTTTCTCACCAATATCGACAACGTCGCCGAAGCCATTGCCCACGCCGAAGGCGAAGACTTCAAGTGATCCTGATCGACGTCAACATTCTCCTCTACGCAACAAACAACACGGTAAGCCAGCACGCCGCCGCTCGCGAATGGCTGGATCGGCAGCTTTCCGATCTTCACCGCGTTGGGCTGCCATGGGCGACTTTGCTCGGATTTTTGCGCCTGGCGACCAGCGCAAGAGTGGCGAGCCATCCGCTCACGATGGATACGGCTTGGAAGAACGTGTCGCATTGGCTCGCGTGCGAGCCGGCTTGGATACCCCTTCCGACCGAAAGACATGCCGAGGTGCTCGGCGACTTGCTCGCCGAACCCGGCGTTTACGGTAATCTTGTCTCAGACGCGCATCTCGCAGCGCTCGCCATCGAACACGGCTTGACGCTGTGCTCGACCGACGGCGACTTCGCGCGCTTTCGCCACCTGAAATGGCTCAATCCGCTGGCGCGCTGAACGCTATCCGCCGGGCAGTGCGAGTTCCGCGCGCAAGCCGCCGATCGGCGCCGTACCAAGCGTGAGCACCCCGCCATAGAGACCGGCGAGCTCGACGACGATGGAGAGGCCGAGGCCCGAGCCGGGCTTGCTCTCGTCGAGCCGTTGTCCGCGCAACGCCACCTGCTCGCGCTCGGCGGGCGAAAGTCCCGGCCCGTCGTCGTCGATGATGACGCGCACCCGTGCTTTACCGTCTCCCGCAGGACGATCGGCCAAAACCTCGATCGCCACACGCGACTGCGCCCACTTGCAGGCGTTGTCGATCAGATTGCCGATCATCTCTTCGAGATCCTGCTGTTCGCCGCGGAAGCACGCGTGGTCCGGGAGGTCGATGGCGATAGCGATGTCGCGTTCGCGGTGGAGCTTCTCCATGGTTCGGGCAAGCGCAGTGACCACCGGTGGAACGTCGATCAGCGTGCCGACGACGGTAGAGCGGGCGGCAAGCCGCGCCCGTTCCAGCTGGCGCGCTACCTGGTCGCGCATGATCTCGGCCTGTTCGAGCACCTTCTGCGCCAACGGATCGTTGGTTCTCGCCGCCGCCTCGTTGACAATAACGGAAAGCGGCGTCTTCAGCGCATGGGCGAGATTGCCGACATGGGTACGGGCGCGCTCGACGATCTCGCGATTGGCCTCGATCAGCGCGTTGGTCTCGCGCGCCAGCGAAGCGATCTCGACAGGGAATTCGCCCTCCAAGCGTTCGGCGCGTCCGGAGCGGATCGCCGCAAGGCTTTCGGAAATGCGCTTGAGCGGGGAGAGGCCGAAGCGCACTTGCAAGGCCGTGGTCAACAGCAGCGCGACGGCGAGCGCCGCAAAGATGCCGCCAATGGTGCGGTCGAAGCTCCGCATTTCGTCGTCGATTTCGGAGGCGTCACCCGCCACCGCGATCCGATAACGGCCGTCGTCGCCGAGGTCGATATTGCGTTCGACCAGACGCAGCCGCACCTCCTCCGGCCCCTGCGCATATCCCTTCAGATACCCGCCGGAGGCTGATGCCGCGTCTTCGGCATTGCGCAGCCGCGGCAGGTTCGAATCCCAAAGCGAGCGCGAGGAATGCAACTCCGGCTTCGGCGTGTCGAGCCGCGTGACCTGCCAATACCAGCCCGACAGTGGCAGCTCGAACAGCGGCTCGCCAATCGATTGCGGGAATTTGTCGTTGCCTTCTTCCGGGGAGGCCACGTCGGCGACCAGCGTTCGGAGATAGACATCGAGACGCCGGTCGAAGGCGCGCTCGACGGCGTGGCGATAGAGCGACGACAAGGCCAGTCCGGTGACCATGAGAATCACCACCGTCAGACCGGTCGCCCAAAGAAACAGGCGAAACGCGAGCGAATTAGCGCGCATCGGGCGGGGTGAGCAGATAGCCGAGACCGCGCACCGTCTGGATCACGTCGACGCCGAGTTTCTTGCGGATGCGGCCGACGAACACTTCGATGGTGTTGGAATCGCGATCGAAGTCCTGGTCGTAAAGATGTTCGACCAGTTCGGTGCGCGACACCACGCGGCCGGTATGGTGCATGAGGTAGGACAGAAGCCGATACTCGTGCGAGGTGAGCTTTATCGGGTTGCCATCGACGGCGACCCGTCCGGTGCGGGTGTCCAAGCGCACGGGCCCGCAGGTGAACTCGCTCTTGGCATGTCCGGCCGAACGGCGCAGCAGCGCGCGCACCCGCGCCAGCACCTCTTCGAGATGGAAGGGCTTGGCGACGTAATCATCGGCTCCGGCATCAAAGCCTTGCACCTTGTCGCTCCAGCGATCGCGGGCGGTGAGGATGAGCACCGGCATGGCGCGGCCGGTGCGTCGCCAGGATTCCAACACCGAGATGCCGTCCATTTTGGGCAAGCCGATATCGAGAATGACGGCGTCGTAGGGTTCGCTCTCGCCGAGGTAATGGCCTTCCTCGCCGTCGAACGCACGATCGACGACATAGCCGGCGTCGGTCAGCGCGGTCGCGAGCTGCCGATTGAGATCGGGATCGTCCTCAACAACGAGAAGGCGCAAAAATAGCTCCGCTCAACGCTCGCCGACGAGCGAGCCTTTGACGGCGTCGACGGCGACGTGCGTCACTTTGCCATCATGGGCAAGAACTGTCAGCACGTAGGCAAACCCCTCCGGCCGGCGGCAGAGGCGTGCGCGCACCAGGATCCCCGGCAATTTGCTCCTGACCGCATGCAGGGCCGCGGCGAGCCGCATCACCGTGCCATTCTCGACCAGTGCACGGCGCTCCTTCTGGTTGAGGCAGGCACGCTGAAAGTCGGCATGGGTAGGACGCAATGCCTCCTGCGCGCGCAGCGGCGCCAGCGCGACAGCGGTAGCGATCAGCGCACCCGCAACGACTCGTTCGGGGGTACCCATGCGGCCTGCCTAAGTGCTCACCAGTGAACAAGACCTGAACGGCCGGTTTGGGGCGGAGGCGCTCGCGCAACCGTGAACAGGACCTGCTAAAAAATCGCAGGCGGTTATCACATCCGCCTATTCCACCGCATCGGAAAGCCTCACCGGCCCGTGCAGCGGGCGCTCCTCGACCGCGATCACGCAGGCAAGCGCGATGGCGAGGAAGATTGCGGCGGCAATGAACACCATGCGGAACGCTGGGGCGAAATCGGCATGTCCGGCCGAGAGCGTCTCAAGCGTCCGGATGCCGGCATGCTCGCCGGCACTGCCGAGGACGATGGCGCCGAACGCGGCGACGATAATCGCCCCGCCGAGCAGACGAAAGAAGTTCAACGTCCCGGTCGCGGTGCCCATCTGATGCAGCTTCACGGCGTTCTGCATCACAATCGTGCTGGTCGGATACATCGGCCCAATGGCCACACCCAACACCCCAAGCGCCACGGCAAAGGCGCCGAGCGGTAGCCCCGCCGGATCGAAGGCAAGGAAGGCGAGCGTACCGATGGCGATCACGAGCCCAACGATCGGCACGCGCATGTAATGGGTCAGGCGCACCAGCAATCGCCCGGTCACCAGCGAGCCGAGCGTAGCGCCGCCCATAAACGCAATCAGCGCCAAGCCGGACACGCTCGGCGAGGCGCCGAGCACCATCTGGCAATAGAGCGGGGTGAAGATCGTCACGCCGATAATGGTACCGATGGCAAAAAACGCGGCGCAGGTGATCGTGCTGGTTACTTTGCCGCGCAAGATGGCGAGCGGAATGAACGGCTCCCGCGCGGTCAGGAGCCGTACCGCGAACAAGACCCAAAGCCCCGCCGAGGCGGCAATCAGTCCTACGATCTGCCATGAGGCCCAGGAGTAGTGCGTGCCGCCCCAATCAAGCGCCAAAAGCAGCGCGACCGCGGCGGCGACCATGAGCGTCACACCGGGAATGTCGAGCTGATGCGGGCGATCATGCCGCGGCAAACGGCGTAGCGCGCGTGCCGTCATCACCAGCGCGACAGCGCCGAGCGGCAGATTGATCCAGAAAATGAACGACCAGTGCAGATGATCCGTGAGCAACCCGCCAAGCACCGGCCCCAAAATGCTGGCGCTCATGAACACTACTGCTGTGTAGCTCTGCACGCGCGGACGCTCGCGCGGCGACAGCAAGTCGGCGATGATGGTCTGGGCAATCGGCAGGATGCCGCCGCCGCCGATTCCCTGCAAGCCGCGTCCGACGACCAGCACCCAGATGGTCGGCGCCAGCGCGCAGGCAAGCGAACCGAGAATGAAAATCCCGATCGCCAGCAGCATGATGGTGCGCCGACCGTGGATATCGGTGAGCTTGCCAAAGAGCGGCGTCGCCGCCGTCGCGGCGAGGAGGTAGGCCGTCACCACCCAGGACAGATCGTCGAGGTCGGCCAGGCTTTTGCCGATCGCCGGCAAGGCCGGCGCGACGATGGTCTGCTCCAGTGCAGACAAGAACATCGCCAGCATGATGCCGGCGAGGATGGTGTGGATGGCGGCATGATCGAGCGGCGGCAAGACGGTCGTATCTTGCGGTCCACGTGCAAACGCGGCGGATTCGACCGAAGCGGCCGCCGCGCCGTCGTCCACCGGTCCCGCTTCGTTGGCGGTCATGCCGGGGGCGATGCTGTGGGCGTCGCTGGCAGCAATTTCGCGAGGCATGTCCCGGCTCATGTCGCGCGTCGAGTCGCGAGGTAAATCCATTGTATGTCAGCGCACTATTCGGCGAAGTATAAATTCGGTTGCCAACCCAGCGCGCCATCACTTGGCTCGCATCAGATCACGGCGCAACCGTGCTCCGTGCAGAGCAGGCCTGCGCGGCAACCAGTGCCGGTCGAAAATCGGCCGCCTACGCCTACGGCTTCTGCCGCCGCGCCGCCTTTGGCAGCTTCAGCGGCCAGCTGACGATGTGGTCTTCGAGGTCTTCGTCTAGCACATGCTTCTCGCTCGCCAGCACATGCGAGCGCACCGAGACACCGGCCGCGTGCACGGTCTCCGGGTCGCCGGAAACAAGCGGATGCCACCAATAGAGGTCCTTGCCCTGCGCGAGCAGCACATAGGCGCATGACGGCGGCAGCCAGGTGATGGTTTTCAGGCTCTCCAGCGTCAGCTGCACGCAGTCTTCGACTTGCTCCAGCCGATGCTCGTAGTCGCGGCAGCGGCAGCTTTGGCCGTCGAGCAGGCGGCAACCGACGTCGGTGTAGAAGGTGCGGTCGGTCCCCTCCTCTTCGAGCTTGTTCAGACAACAGCGGCCGCAACCGTCGCAGAGGCTCTCCCACTCCGAATCCGTCATTTCCGCCAGCGATTTGCGCTGCCAGAACGGAACCTCCTCGGGGCCTCGGTCGGTCGCCATCTGTTCTCCCGGACGCCGCGCCGCGGCGCCTCGAAACCATATTTACGCCCGGGCGGTTAGAGACCCGGCATGGCTACTATCTACGTCAAGACGGCGCCTGGGTCGCGGGAAACGGTCTTATGCCCAATTTGCCCCCAATTTCCATTCACACTGTCAGGCTTGCGTCATTGGCGGGCGGCACCGGCTCGGCTAAATCTGGATCGGTAAGTCAAAGAGCGCAGCCGAACCTCGTTCCGGGAGTGCCTAACGCGTGACTGACCTGTTCCCCGATCCGGGTGACGACTGGCAGCGCAAGCTCAAGCGTCTGCTGCTCGATCTCGACGCGCGCATCGATTTCGCCGTGTTCCAGAGCGGCAAATGGGCGCGCGAGCTGTTCGAGCGGTTCACGGCGATTATGGACCATTTCCATATCGCCGGCTGGCGGCGCTGGCTTATTGTCGAGCCGCTGTCGGAAGTGGCCACTTTGGGTACCGGCGGGCTCCTCTTGATGCTGGCGCTGGCAATCCCCGCCTTTCGCGAGACTTCGGACGAGGACTGGCTGAAGAAATCCGAACTCGCGGTCACCTTCCTCGACCGCTACGGCAACGAGATCGGCAACCGCGGCATCAAGCACAATGATTCGGTGCCACTCGAGGAGATGCCGGACCATCTCATCAAGGCGGTGCTGGCGACCGAGGACCGGCGCTTCTACGAGCACTACGGCATCGACCTCTACGGCACCGCCCGGGCGCTGATGTCCAACGCCAAGGCCGGCGGCGTGGTCCAGGGCGGCTCCACCATTTCCCAGCAGCTCGCCAAGAACCTGTTCCTGTCGAACGAGCGCACCATCGAGCGCAAGATCAACGAGGCGTTCCTGGCGCTCTGGCTGGAGAGCCGCCTCTCCAAGAACGAAATTCTCAAGCTCTATCTCGACCGCGCCTATCTCGGCGGCGGCGCGTTCGGGGTCGACGGCGCGGCGCAGTACTATTTCGGCAAGTCGGTGCGCGATGTGACCTTGCCGGAGGCGGCGATGCTGGCCGGCCTGTTCAAGGCGCCGAGCAAATTCTCGCCGCTGGTCAACCTGCCGGCGGCGCGCGCGCGCGCCAACGTCGTGCTCGACAATCTGGTCGACGCCGGATTCATGACCGAGGGTCAGGTCTACGGCGCCCGCCGCAACCCAGCCACTCCGATCGACCGCCGCCAGGAGGACGCGCCGAATTACTACCTCGACTGGGCGTTCGACGAGATGCGCAAGCTGGTCGACACGTTTCCGAAATCGGTCAACGAGAGTTTCTTCATCGTGCGCACGGCGCTCGATCCCAACTTGCAGCGCTACGCCGACCATGAGGTGGAAGCGGAGTTGCGCCAGTACGGTCACGATTACGGCGCCAGCCAGTCGGCGGTGGTCATCGCTGATCTCGACGGCGGCGTGCGTGCGATGGTCGGCGGACGCGATTACGGCGCGAGCCAGTTCAATCGCGCGGTCGATGCGTTGCGGCAACCCGGCTCCTCGTTCAAGCCCTATGTCTATGCCACGGCATTGGCCAACGGATTCACACCGACCTCAATCGTTGTCGATTTGCCGGTGTGCATCGGCAATTGGTGTCCGCACAATTATTCCGGCGGCTATTCGGGTTCGATCACGCTGACGCAGGCGATCACCAATTCGATCAACGTCATTCCGGTGAAACTTTCGATCGCGCTCGGCGACGGCAATCCCAAGCTCGGCCGCGCCAAGATCGTGCAGACCGCCCGCAATTTCGGCATTTGGACGCCGCTGCCCGACACCCCATCGCTGCCGATTGGGGCCGACGAGGTCAATGTGCTCGAGCATGCCGTCGCCTACGCCACGTTCCCGAACCTCGGCAGGGCAGTCACACCGCATGCCGCCCTCGAAGTGCGGACCGGTACCGGCGATCTGGTCTGGCGCTTCGACCGTGACGGCAAGCGGCCGGAGCAGGTTATTTCCCCGCAGGTCGCTCTGGAAATGATCGGGATGATGAATTCAGTCGTTCAAAATGGCACCGGCCGGCGGGCGCAGCTCGACGGCATCGCGGCCGCCGGCAAGACCGGCACCACCAACGCCTGGCGCGACGCTTGGTTCGTCGGCTACACCGGCAACTTCGTCGGCGCGGTTTGGATGGGCAACGACGATTATACACCGACCAAGCGTATGACCGGCGGCACGATCCCGGCGCTGACTTGGCACAACATCATGGCCTACGCGCACCAGGGCATTGAATTGCGACCGTTGCCCGGTCTGCCTCCTCCGCAGCACGCGCCGACGGTGGCCGACGCCGCGCTGGGCGGCGCGCCGCCGCCACAGCAGATCCTGCTCACACGCAAGGGAACCGAAGCTCTGACCCGCGTCGAGCGGTTGCTTGACGATGCGAGCCGCGCTCTGGGCGCCCGGCCCGCTCCGGCCGCAACACTCGGTGCGCTTGGCGACGGGGAGCATCGCGCCAACACCGTCACGGCAGCAAGCGAACCTAAGTCTGCCGGGACCTCCCGCGGCGACTGAGAGCCGTCTTCGAAGGATTCGATCGGGTCGAACGTGCGCTTGTTCTTCGGTTCCTGTTTCACCCTGCTGCTTGCGGCCGTCATCGGGCTCGGCGCCACCTGGCTGACGCTCACGCGCGGCGTTGCATTCGGCGCGCTGTCGATCGGTGCATGGACCGCGTGGCCGAAGAGCGGATCGGTTGACATCGATCCCTATGCCCGCGCCATCATCGCCCGCACTGGCGAGCTGCCGATTGGCGCCGGCGATGGCGTCGCCTTCTATGCTCACACCGACAATGCCGGGAACGCGTTCGATGGGCGCTGCACGTTCGTGATCAGCGGCATGACGCCGGCGGCGCGCTATTGGACAGTGACGCTCTATGACGCTCAGGGCCGGCTGGTCGCCAATGCGATTGACCGCCATGGCTTCACCAGCGAAGAGATCGTGCGCGACGCGGGGGGGCGTTTCGCAATCAGCGTCGGTCCGCGGGCGCGGCCGGGAAATTGGCTGCCGAGCGGCGGCATCGAGCAGTTCGTCTTGGTCTGGCGCCTCTACGATACGCCGATCGGCGTCGCCTCGCTGACCACCAAGGAAGGGCCGATGCCGGCGATCGTGCGAAAGAGCTGCTCATGATCCGCCTGCCGCTGTGGATACTCGGCGCCCTCCTGCTCGGCGGCATCGTGCATCTTTCCACCGTCCTGGCGATGCCCAAGGCGGCGACGCAGGACGCCTATTCGCGGCTTGCAGCGATCACACCGGTCAACGCCGTCACGGCACTCGCCCCGCCGACCGCGTCGGCCGCGACCATGCCGTTCATGGACCCAGCCTTCGCCATTGCGGTGTGCCGCTACGATCTGTCAGCAGGTGCACTCAAACTCAGTGCGCCGCTGAGCCAAGCCTACACATCGGTCACGTTCTACACACGCAACAGCGTTGCCTATTACGCAATCAACGACCGCGCCGCGGGCCGCCGCCGGATCGAGCTCGATCTCATGACGGCTGAGCAGCACGCGCAAGTACCCGAGCAGGAGGACGTGACCGCGGCCGACCGGTTGATCATTGACTCGCCGACCAGGCGCGGGCTGATCGTCATGCGGGCGCTGGCGCCGGAGCCCGGACTCATGGCGATGGCCCGCAACGCACTTGCCGGCGCGCAGTGCCGCATTGAGCCGGTGCCGACCGAATAATCCTTCCGCTATCTGATGATTGGTTGCGATTGCGCCGCGAGATGGACCGGCATCGCGGCGAATCGCGGTATTGGCACCAGTTGATTGGCGGCAACCTGCTGCTGCAACAGACTGAGCGCGACGTCGGCTTGGGCGGCAATGTTCTCCGGCTCGGCGACGACCAAGTGGTCGAGAGCAAACCGATAGCCGGCGCAGCGCTGCGCCAGCGAATATTGCACCCAGGCGATGGTCAAATTGTTCTCGCCGACCCGCGCCAGCGCATTCGCCCGATCCGGCGGGGTAAGATCGGGGAGGTAATTCATGCTCATCTCGCGCCGCCGGTCGAGTTCGACGACGCGGTGCGCGACGTCAAAGAACGGGCCCAGCCGCGTCACGTCATCGCGGATATCGTCGATCAATCTGTTGTAGCGGCCGGCTGTCGAGCGATACGCGGCCGCTTGCAGATGCCGATAGTAGGCGGCGACATCGGCCGTCCACAATTGGCGCTGCAGCTTTTGGCTGACGCCGTATTCGTAAACCACGGCGTCCCAGCGCTGCCGGTCGTAAGACGGCTCGATCAAGGGGAAGGCGAGATCGCGGAGCGTGCGCTCTTCGTCGGTCAGATTGTAGAGCGAGATCGGCGCACCGACGCTGGCCGCAGCCTCTTGGCCAACCCAGGCGTGGATGTTGTCGGTGACCACCGGGTTTTGCAGGCGGCCGAAGTCGCCGATGCTGGTGCACCCGGAAAGAACGAGCAACGCAAACACGGTCCAAGACGACTTCACAGACGGCTTTGCCTCGCGTGAGCAACGGCCCCCCGGCGACATCGGCGCCGGCCCGCTCAGCGGCGTCTCACACGCCGGCGACCGCCATTGTCCGCCGGCGGATGAGTGTGAGGTTCGGCAGCCTCAGCGCCCGGCTCGTCATGCCGCTCGATGCGGATGACGGGAAGAATGATGACGGTAGCGGACTCCTCCATATCGGCGCGGCCAAAGCGCACGATGCGCCCGTCGTCGGGGAATTTGACAATGGTACCCATTGGCGGCCAGCCGATGTCCGCTGCCTGCCCGGCAGCGGACCCCCTGCCCCGATGCACGCGCATCGGTATCGATATGAATTAGCGGCATGCAGGGTTAACGCTCCGCTAACGGCAGCAACTTAAAACTCATGCGGAGGTCAGTTGGGGCGCCCAGCGAGCGTCGCCCATCCGAACCTAAGTCCGCCGTTGTGATCGAGTCACGGACAATGGAAGCTCAGAAGAACCTTCTCGGCCTCGGCGGCCTCAGCGACCTGGGCCTGCACCGCGGGGTCGACATGCGACCGACCTTGCTGCGGGTCCTCACCGACCTCTACGTCCACAGGCTCAGCCATACGCCCGATGAGGAGCGTCATTATACCGAGCTGGCGCTCCGCCTGCTCGAAGCCGTGGATGCGCCGACGCGGATCGCGGTGGCGAGACGATTCGCGCGCTATCTTTCGCCGCCGCTGCGTGTGCTACAATCGCTGACGCGCGATGTGCCGGAGGTGGCCGCTGAGCTGCGCTCGCATCCGCTGCTGCAGCCGCCGGCTCCGGCGGGCAACGCGGCACCTCGATCTGCTGTGCGGCCGGTCGCTGAGAAAGATGCGGCCGGCGACGCGGCACGGCTGGCGGCCTCATCCCGCGTGATCGATCCGGCGACAGCCGGCGAGCTCAACGAGAGCTTCTTTGCGGCCGGCGTGGACGAGCGCCGGCTGATTTTGCTCAATCTGCACATTGTCGCACCGCTGGCGCCCGATCGCATCCGCTTTTTGCGCGACCCATCAGTCGGGCAACGGCTGGAAGCCGCGGCGCTCGCCCGCAATCGCGAGGATTTCGTGCACCATCTCGCGCACTCGTTGCAGATACCGCGCGAACAGGGACAGCGTATCGCGCGCGACGATCTGGGAGAACCGGTCGTGATCGCGGGCAAAGCGCTCAGCCTGCGTCGCGACGTGCTCTATCGCATCCTCATGTTCGTCAATCCCGCCGTCGGCCACTCGGTTGAGCGCGTGCACGCGCTCGCCGCGCTTTATGATGAGATGACGCAGCCGGCGGCGGAAGGAATGGTCGCAATCTGGCAGGCGCTGCAACAGAACGAACGCGCACGAGCCACGCATCGGCCGCTCGCGTGGGACGATGAGACGCGCCGGCGGCCACGGCCCTCGGTAACGGTGCAACACGCGCCTGCCGCAGCGCGACCGAGCGAGCGTCGCAACGCTTCGTGAGCGTGAGGCTTCAGCCGGCAACGACATCGAGGAAATTGCGTCCCTCGCGATCCTCGACTTCCACGATCCAGGCATCGGGATCGAATTGCAGCTGGCGCGCGAGATAGGCTTCGACCGCCGCATCGGGCGCCGACTGTGTGGCGAGGCACGGCGTGAATGCACGCGCCGCGGCTTCCGTAGCTTCAAATGCGCTTTGCGGCGCCGGGCCGAACAAATCCGAGGTGCCATCAAGTCGGCTGATGCGGACGAAGACGGCGCCGGCCTCTTCCGCCCCGCGCCTGCGCACGACGGCGAATGCGCCCTCGACGTGGCAGCGCCGCAGATAGGCGGCAACCCAAAGCGCGGTCTTGAGGCGCATCGTCATCATTCCGGCTGCGCACGGAGGGCGCGCCGAAATCCATAATCACGGAAAACGCATTTTGCGAAGCTTTGAATTCTTGTGAGCTGGCGGGCCGCGCAGCGACTTTATTCAATCGGATGGCCGGTCATGGCGGAAAGCTCGCTGAGCAGCCGACCTGAAAGCCGTCCGGTCACCCGCAATTTGTGTTCGTTTTCAAATCTCTCAATCGCCGCGCTTGTCGGCTCGTCAAGAATCCCCGACGGCCGCATCTGGCCGTAACCAAACTCGGAGAGGACGCGCTGTACCGCCGCGACCCGCGACGACGACGTAAAGGATGAACCGATGAGTTCGGCGATCGGATCATTGCGCCGCGCCGAGACGGGTTGCGGCGCGCGCAAGCCAGCAGTCGGCCGTACGGGGACCACGTCGCCGGGCCTGGGGGTTGTCATGACGGCGGCGTTGGGACGATTTTGGGGCGCCTGAGGCGGCGGTGAGGTCGGATTGGCGAAGAACCGGTTCGGGTGCGAACCGGATTGCAGAAATACGGCATTAACGACGATGACAAGGCTCGCGGCAACGGCGCCGAAGATCGCGAACGAGTCGACCGGGCGAGGGCTAGCTTTCGCCCATAGCCGCGATCCGATCGATGCGACAATGCCGGCGGCGGCGGCGGCGACGCGCACCGCGGAGCGGCAACCATCGTTACGGCGCTTAGGCACTTTTCTTCACCCGAATTTCGACCGGCGCCGCGGCGTATTCGCCCGCAGATTTCGGCGGCTGAGCCGCAGAGTCATTCCGCCGCTGAGCGGGCAGATAGCTTGTCGCACCGGCCGAATCCCGGTCGGAGTGCCGCGTTGTCAGGCGCGCGCGCTCGCAATCCAGCGGCAGGCACACACTGACGCGCGTGCCTTCGCCGAGCCGGCTGCGGATGCTGACCTCGCCGCCATGCAATCGCACCAGGCCTTTGACGATGGACAAACCGAGACCGGTGCCGCCGTGGCGGCGGTCGTAGGAGGCGCGCGCCTGAAAATACGGCTCGCCGACACGCGCGAGATCCTCGTCGCTGATGCCCACGCCGTTGTCCTCGACAACGAAGGTGATGCTCCCGGCCTCGCCGCGAGCGCCAATCGTGACCTTGCCGCCGCGGTCGGTGAAGCGAATCGCATTCGAAAGCAGGTTGAGCAGGATCTGATGGACCGCGCGCTTGTCGGCGACGATGTCCGGGAGATCGCCGGTCGCAGTTTTGTCGAGCGCGATGCCCGCCTCGCTTGCCCGCAACGCCAGAAGGTCGCAGCAACCGGCAATCACCTGCGCCGGCGCGAACGGCTCGGGCGTGATCTCGAAATTGTCGGTCTCGATTTTCGACATGTCGAGAATGCCGTTGATGACGGCGAGCAGGTGGTGGCCGGAATCGTTGATGAGGCCCGCATATTCTTTGCGGCGCCCGGCATCGAGCATTAGCGTCGACTCCTTCGTCAGCATGTCCGAGAAGCCGATGATGGCGTTGAGCGGCGTCCGCAATTCATGACTCATGGTGGCGAGGAAGCGGCTCTTGGCCGCATTGGCGCGCTCGGCCTCGGTGCGCGCGTCCTCAAGCGCCTGCTCCTGCCGCTTGCGTTCCGTCACATCGCGAAGCACGGCAACGACTTCGCGGCGATCATGATCGGCGGCATCGACCGTCGCCTGTCGGAGCGGGCGGCAGCGCATTTCGATCCACACGAATTGCACCGTCGGGCGGCCATTGGCGTCGGCAGTTTCGCGGCGCACGCGGAACTCGACGGAACGGGTTTCGCCCAGCGCCGCCGTATCGCCCAGCGCCGTCAGATAAGCCGGGCGGTCGGCGACATGGACGCGGCCGAACAGACCCTGCCCGTGCAGGTCGGCAATGCCGCAGCCGAACAGCGACTGGGCGGCCGGCGACACGAACAGCACGGCGCCGTCGCCGCCATGCCGTGTGATCAGGTCGGTCATGTTGCGCGCCAACAGCCGGTAGCGGTCCTCCTCGGCGTACAACAGCCAGAAACTGGTGCGCGTCAGCACCTCGGTGCCGAGCGCAAGCCCGGCCGCATAGAGCGCGGCCGACGCGATGCCCAGCGTAACGAACCCTGCATGTCCGCCGGGATCGGGCGGCGGCAGCAGCCCGAATTGGCCGCCCAGCATCAACAGGCCGGCGGCGGCAAGCGCGAAAGTCGAAGCTACCGCGACGACGCGGCGCGAAGCTGAAAGCGCCGCCTCGAGCGGTACAACCACGAGCCAAATGGCGGCGAAGGAAAAAATGCCGCCGGTCAATGCAGCCACCGCCGTTACCAGTCCGGTCAGGGCGAGCGACGACAGCACATGGGCGCTTTCATAGCGGCCGGTGCGGGAGAGAAAATAGGCAGTGAGGATCGGAGCAACGAGCCAGGCAAACACGATCAGCTCGACTGCGCTCGGCGCGCCGCGCACGATCAGATAGGCCGGAAACGACGCCAGGGCGACGATGCTGCCGAGCAATCGCGGGGCGATAAAGGCGCGATGGCGCGCCGCGGTCAGCGCATCCTGTTGCGCCGACGGGTGCACCAAAGTCTCAATATAATCTCGTACCGGCGCGAACAGGCCCACGGTCCCGATTGCACGCCCGACTTTGCAGACGCGCTCCCCTTTTTCTGTGGGGCGATCGTGTCAGACGCCGCTTAAGCGAACGCTAAACCGCTGTCCGCACGGCGCGCAGCGTCGGCGCCAGCACGTTTCGCACGGCCCGAGAACGCAGGGTTTTCACCCGTCATGGTGAACGGGTCGTTGCCGCAGACGCCAATTGCCGCGCGTACGCTTCCGCCATTTACAAATAAGGCATGCCGCCGCGGCGCGCGCTCCGTGCGAGTCCGCGCCAAAGGCGCAACTGGCGCGCGTTCGTTCAAATTTTAGGTAAATTCTATTTTGTCGATTTGGTGGAAAATTTGCGGCGTATTCTGTTCGATTATGGGCAAAAACGTTCCGGCATCGCCAACGCGGCTTTCAATGCTGCCTGCTAGGTTGCGCTCACGTGCGGCGATAGCAGCCGCCGGGGATGCGGGTCTCATGTTCTTTCTGTTGCGAATGACGTTCTGGCTCGGCCTCGTGCTGATCCTCCTGCCCACCGGTTCCGCGCAACGGAGCGCGCCGAATAACGACGTCAGCGCTTCCGAGGCGATTTCGGCGGCCTCGGCAACGGTCGGAGACCTGCGCGGGTTTTGCGCGCGACAACCCGACGCCTGCACGGTCGGCTCGCAGGTGGCGACGGCGATCGGCTACAAGGCGCGGGCGGGCGCAAAGATGCTTTACGATGTGTTGAGCGAGGCGCTGGCGCCGCGTGAGACCGGATCGGTCGCAAGCGCCGTGCCGCGGCGCGCCGGCGGTGCAAAAGCGGCGCTGGAGAAACCTTCGGTCGAGCGGGCCTCGCAGAGCACCTTGACCCCGGCCGATCTGACGCCGGCCTGGCGCGGGCCATCTCCGCGCAAAGATAGCAAGCACTCCGTATAGTCCCCCGCTTCATAGTTCCCAGCTTCGACGGCGGGCTGGGACAGCCGGGAGTGAGCGGCGGGCACATCGACCTCACCGGCCCGGCGTTCTATATAACGGGCGACGGGACGCGGATACGATGGCCGATATCGAAGACATCACCGACAACTTCTCGATTCTTGAGCAGTGGGACGATCGCTATCGCTACCTGATCGAGCTGGGCCGGGAGCTCGCGCCGCTTTCGGACTCTGCGCATAGCGACGCCAACAAGGTGCAGGGATGCGCGAGCCAGGTCTGGCTCGATACCAAAGTGCGTCCGAATGGCGCAGGCGGGCCGGTGCTTACATTCGCAGGCGACAGCGACGCCCACATCGTGCGCGGACTGATCGCGATCCTGTTCGCCCTGTTTTCCGGCAAGCCCGCAAGAGACATATTGGCGATCGACGCGCTGGCGCTGTTCGAGCGCATCGGCTTGCGCGAACATCTGACGCCGCAACGCTCCAACGGCTTCCGCGCGATGGTTGAACGCATCCGTTCCGACGCCCGCGCAGCTTTGACGGCCGCCGCCGTATAACCGTCCCCATGATGGTGTTATAAATTCCCCCAGGTGTCGGCGCGTTGGCGCCTGGGGAAGTGCAAGCGATGGCCGTCAGCCATGTCGGGGTGGGCAGCGCGTTCAGCAATCAAAAGTTCCGCGCGGCGCTGACGGACGTATTTGCCGGAGCGATCTGCAGCATCCTCTCGATCGCCTATTGTCTGTCTTACGCGGCGCTAATTTTTACCGGGCCGGTCGCGCATCTGCTGGCTTACGGCGTCGCGGCGACATTCCTGTCCGCCGCCCTAGGCGGCGCAGTGGTGGCGCTGCGCAGTTCGCTTCCATTCGCCATCGCCGGACCGGACAGTTCGATTTCCGTCGTCATCGCGGCCATGGTGGCGACCGTTACGCACCGCATTGTCGCTCATGGCGGCGGCGATCTTCTCGAGCCCACCCTGATCGTCATGTCGTTAGCGACGGCGTTCACCGGGTTGGTGCTTTGCATTCTCGGGTTCACGCACGCCGGCCGCGCCATCCGGTTCGTTCCCTACCCGGTGATCGGCGGCTTTCTCGGCGCCACCGGCTGGTTGATGATCACCGGCGCGGCGCAGGTGATCACCGATCAGCCGCCGGTGTTGACCAACATTGGCGGGTTCTTTGATGTCGGGATCGCCGGCAAGCTCGCGGCCGCGCTGATCGTGGCGGTCACGCTGCATCTGGCTCTGCGCCGTTCCAAGAGCCCGCTTATTTTGCCTGGCGTTCTGTTGGCAGCGTTTGCTGCGACCTATCTCATTTTATCACTGACCGGTTTGTCGATGGCGGACGCCCAAGCGGACGGCTGGATGTTCCGGCAACAGCCAGTCGCTCCCCTGACGTTGCCGTGGAAAGCCGGCGCACTGCACAGCTTTTCCTGGACCTCCCTGCCTTCACTCGCCGGCGATCTGCTCGCCATCCTGTTCGTGACCATCAGCACCTTGTTGCTCAATACGACGGGCATCGAGCTCGCGACCCGAAGCGAGGCCAATATCGAGCGCGATCTCAAAGTGCTCGGCCTCGCCAATCTGCTGACGGCGGCGCTCGGCGGCTATGTGAGTTGCACGTCGCTGAGCCGCTCCATCCTGGTCCGCACCGCCGGCGCGACGAGCCGGCTGTCCGGATTGACGGTCGCCGCGGTTTCGGCCGCGATCCTCATCGCGGATCCCTCGTTCCTCGGCTATGTGCCGAAATACGTCCTCGGCGGACTGTTGATCTTTCTCGGTTCGGGGCTCGTCTACCAGTGGATGATCCGATCAGCGCGGCAATTGCTGACGCTCGAATATCTCTCCCTGATTGCGATTGCGCTGCTGATCATCAATTGGGGATTTGTCGCCGGCGTTTTGATCGGCGTGGTGATCGGCTGTGGCACCTTTGCGCTCAGCGCCAGCCGCGTGAGCGCAATCAAGTTCAATTTCGACGGCTATGAATACCGGTCCTCGCTCGATCGCGGGCCGCATGAGCTCGCTCTCCTGGCCGATCATGGCCGAGAGATTCAGGGCCTGGCGCTGCAGAGCTATTTGTTTTTTGGCTCGGCCAATCGGCTTTACCAGCACGTCAAGGCGCTGTTCGCGCGGCAGCCGGAGTGCCGCTTTCTGATCTTCGACTTTCGCCGGGTGACCGGCATCGATTCATCGGCAACGCAGAGCTTTGCGCAAATCAAGCAGGCCGCGACAGAAGCCGGCAGCCGGATCGTGCTCACCAACCTCTCGCCGGAACTGGAACGGCCGTTTCGCAGCGCCGGATTCCTTTCGGATGGCGTTATCGTCGCCGCGGATCTCGACCGTGCGCTGGAATCCTGCGAGCAGGCGATCATCGATGCTCATCAGGCCGAGGGCAGCGACTCGCGATCATTGCGCGCTTGGCTGTCGGAAGCCCTCGGCGATCCGCAACTCGCGGATTGTCTGGCCGAATATTGCCGGCGCCTCGAAGTGAAGGCCGGCGGCATCATAGCCCGGCAAGGCGAACCGGCTGCGTCGATGCACTTCATTCTCGAAGGCCGCGTCGGCATCATCGTCGATCTCCAGGAAGGACGGACGACGCGGGTGCGCAGCCTGGGCCGGCATACCACAGTCGGCGAAATGGGCTTGCTCACCAGGCAGCCGCGCAGTGCAACCATCCAAGCGGAGGCCCCGAGCGTGCTCTATGAACTTGATGCGGATGCTTTCGAACGCATCAAACGCGAGCACCCGGCGCTGAGCCAAGCCCTGCTCGCTTATGTGGTCCGGGTGATGACGGAACGGTTAAGCTTCGCGAACCGCGCGATCGGCGTTCTGCAGCGCTGACCCGGCAAGCTCAGATCAACCGCGCTCTCGGCGGCGGCGGCGTTGCTGGCCGAGCCCCATTTGTTTGGCGAGCTGCGATCGCGCCGCCGCGTAATTGGGCGCAACCATGGGATAATCGGGCGCCAGCGCCCACTTCTCGCGATATTGTTCCGGCGTCATATCGTATTGCGTGCGCAGATGACGCTTGAGCGATTTGAACTTTTTACCGTCCTCGAGGCAGACAATGTATTCGGCGGTAATCGAACGCTTGACCGGAACGGCCGGCTTGAGCGGCTCGGTCGGCATCGCCACTTGGCCGCCCGAGATCCGTGTCAGCGCGGCGTGCACTTGCGCGATCAAATTCGCTATTTCCGCGGTCGCGACGGTATTGTTGCTTACAAAGGCCGAGACGATGTTCGCGGTCAGCTGAATGTAACTGCTCTCACCCTGATTTTCAGCCATGTTAGGGATGATCTCTTAAACGTAGTCGCCCCCCGACTCGTTGTTCTTGCGAACACTTTTAAAGATAGAGCATTTCGAGAATTAAAGCCAATAGAACTTGAAACCGCGTTCGGTCGGTCAGGAATACTGCAAAAATATATTTGCCAAGGTACGGAATTGAACGCGGCTCAATTGGTTTATCTAGGTAACTATCCAAGAAACCGGGCGCTGGAAAATAGCCGATTTAACCCGGGCGGGAAGCGTGGCTCGCGTTGCTGCAGCGTTCCAAAAGTAGCTGAACGCTAAGGACTTTCCTCGATGTGATTGCGCAATGCCGCGATCGAGCCAAACCGCAAGGTGCCTTGCGGAAGCTCGGCCTCGATCGATCCATCCGAGTAGAGGGTATACGCCATCCCTTCGATCACGCCGGATTTGAGGATCGACGCGGGAGCTGCCGCAAGCTCCGGGGCTGCGCCGCCGGCGTCCGTTGGCGCTTCGCCGGCAGGTGCCGGCTCCGTCGGAACCGGCGGCAGGGTGACAACTTGGGCGGAGGCCGGCTGAGAGTCCCGCGATCCAGACCAGACGGCGCTGAACGCCGAACGTTTCGCGTTCTCGGGCGACGTGGCCAAGCGCGCTTTTGCATCGGGCCCCGGCGGCAAGCGAGCTGACGCAACCGCGTTCGCGGCAGGCCCGGCAGTTGCTGCATCTTTGGCCTCGCCGGCATCTTCTGCGTGAGCCGGCGCCCGTGGCGTCAACGACACATCCGCCCCATCAAGGACGGGAGCGCTGTCGAGCCGCGCCAGGGTGGGGAATTTCGAGCGCAGGCGCTCAATGGCCGCATCCTCCGCCAGCACTGGCCTAACCCTCGCACTAGGCAACGGCGGAGGACCAGGAGCAGTCTGCGGCGCGGGCGGAATTGGAATGCGCACCGCTGGCTCCGGCGGCTCAGCGACGCCTGCGACAGGCATGCCAGGCGCTTCGCCAGGGCGAGCAGGACGGGGCATGGGCCGGGCCGCAAGCGCGCGTTCGATACGCCGCAACTCGCGAACCGCAAGCCCGATCCCGACCAGAATGAGCCCGCCGACAGCCGCGATCGTTCCGGGGGTGATCACGTCGGTATCGAAGGCGCCATCGTGAATTGTGAGGCCGGACCCGACAAGAGCCAAGCCCGCGGCAGTCGTCAGAACACCCAACACTAACAAGAACACCGACATCCGCGCCCGTCCCTCCGCCCCGTTCAGACGCTGGCGGCGATAATGAAAATATATTTTGGTCGGCATCTCGCGACGCCGCAAGAACTTAATGGCCACGCCAGGGAGTCCGGCCCCCTGGCCGCCACGTCTGGTCAGCGCCTTATCTATCGCGATCGGGAGCTCTATCGCGATCGGGAGCGGCCTGGAGCCGGCGGGCCGCCTGGTAATACCTTGCACCGCTTGGGAAATCGGGATGCCGGCCGAGCGTCGCCAATTTGCCCGGCAGCTTCATCGCAGCGGCCGTTGCCGAAACCCTCTGCTTGGGCCTATCTAAAGGAAACGTTGTCCGGGCTAAGCCGTTTTACGGATACCCTGCATCCCGCCGCCGCCCGTTTCCGGATTCACATGAGGAGCAAACCAATGGCATTCACCCTACCCGACCTGCCTTATCCCTATGATGCCCTTACCCCGCAAATGTCGCGCGAAACGCTCGAATACCATCATGACAAGCATCACCAGGCTTACGTGACCGCTGGAAACAATCTGGCCAAAGGTACAGAGTGGGAGAACAAGCCGGTCGAGGAGGTGCTGAAGGGCACGTTCGGCAAGAACCAGGCGCTCTTCAACAATGCCGGCCAGCACTACAATCACATCCACTTCTGGAAATGGATGAAAAAGGGCGGCGGCGGCGACAAGCTGCCCGGCAAACTCGAGAAACAGATCACGGCCGACATCGGCACGCTGGCCAAGGTGAAGGAGGATTTCATCCAGGCCGGCGTGACGCAGTTCGGCTCAGGCTGGTGCTGGCTTGCGGTCAAGGACGGCAAGATCACCGTCATGAAGACGCCGAACGGCGAGAATCCGCTGGTACACGGCGCCAAGCCCATTCTCGGCTGCGATGTCTGGGAACATTCCTACTACATCGATTATCGCAACCGGCGGCCCGACTACCTCAAAGCCTTCCTCGATCACTTGGTCAATTGGGACCATGTGGAAGAGATGCACGAAGCAGCCATGAAATAACGGCGCTCACGGCGTCGCGCGTGCAATAAGCAGGACCGCTCGGTCCCGCTTATTGCAAGCCGCGCCGCGAAACCGCCTCATCAATCGGCACGGTAGGCATTGCCCGGGATGCAATGAGAATCGTGTGCTGAATCTTACGACCAAGAACTCTCCGCCAATCGGTCCGATCGCGTCTTTGGCCGCAGCGAAGTTCACCAACTCGCCGGCCGACGCGGTTATTTGGACGCGGCTCCTCGACGCGCTCGCGATCGGCACTCTTGTTGTGGTGGCGGCGATTGCCGGCATCACCTTTCGCGACTATGGGCTGGGCTGGGACGACTACACGCATTCCCAGTACGGCGACCTGCTGGTCTCGCTTTACGGGTCAGGCTTTGCCGACAAACGCGCGTTGTCGTTCGTCAATCTTTACATGTATGGTGGCGGATACGATCTCCTCGCCACGCTCGCCGCCAAAGTTCTGCCATTCGACCTGTTTGAAACGCGGCGACTTGTCGGCGCCGTGGTCGGCCTCGTTGGCCTGTTGGTTACCTGGCGGCTCGCCCGCCGGCTTGGTAGCCCGTTCGCCGGCCTGATCGCGCTCCTCCTCCTCGCCACCTGCCCGCTCTATTACGGCCACATGTTCATGAATGCGAAAGACGCGCCGTTTGCCGTAGCCATGGTGATCGCGCTTCTCGGCATTGTGCGCACGCTCGAGGAATATCCGCACCCGACGCCTCCAACCGTCGTGCTGTGCAGCATCGGCATCGGTCTCGCTGTCGGCTCCCGCGTCCTGGGAGGTTTCGCCGTCGTCAACGCGTTGCTGCCGCTTCTGTTCGTCGTCGGAGTCAGGACGCGCGCGACCGGATGGAAGCAGGCTCTCGGCGAATGCCGCCAATTCCTCGTCCCGTTCATTCCCGGTGCCATCCTCGCTTATCTGGTCATGGGCCTCGTCTGGCCCTGGTCGGTCGTCTCGCCGCTCAATCCCTTTCGCGCCGTCGAATACTTTTCCAACTTCTTCGAACGGCCCTGGCGCGAACTGTTCGACGGCCGGTTGATTCTGGTTCCCGACATGCCGCGCGGTTATGTGCCGACGCTTGCGGCCCTGACGTTGCCCGAACTGATGTTGGCGCTGGGCCTCTGCGGCATCATCGGTGCGATTGTCGTGGCCGCGCGCGGCAGACCGGGCCGATTGGGCGCATCGGCTGGCCACCGAGCCGCACTCTTGGCCGTTGTGCTCGCCGCCTTGCTACCGGTTGTGGTGACGGTCGCAACCCGACCGGCCATGTATAACGGCATTCGCCATTTCGTGTTCTTGACCCCGCCGCTCGCCGTGCTCGGCGGTCTGGCCGGAGCATGGATGGCGCGACGGCTTGAGCGTTACGGTCGTCCCGCGATGGCCGCGGGCGCCGCCATCCTGATGGCGGGCTTGGCTTTCCCGATCGTCGACATGGTGCGGCTGCACCCGTACGAATACACGCATTTCAACCACATCGCCGGCGGCGTCGCGGGAGCGCGGCCCTTCTACATGATCGATTATTGGGGATTGTCGATACGACAGGCGTCGCTGGAATTGCAGACGGTTCTTGCGCAACGCGGCGAAACGCCCAAGGGCAAAAAATGGACCGTCGCCGTCTGCGGACCGCATCCGGCAGCCGTGGTGGCGCTGGGTCCGCAATATTCCGCCATCTGGGATCCGAAAGGCGCCGACTTCGCCATGATGCTCGGCGAGTTCTATTGCGCCAAACTCGATGCGCCGGTCCTGCTTAATGTCGTGCGCGACGGCATCGTTTATGCGCGCGTCTACGATATTCGCGGCCGGTCGATCCCGAGCCTGCTCACCGTCAAGGGGCCGGATTCATAGATCGGATTACACGGTAATGGCCGCGGTGGCATGCGCGAAGTCCCAGTACAGCTCGCGGGCGCGACGGTAGAACGGGCCGGGCTGCAAATTCCGTTCGTCGATGCGGGTGATCGGCGACACTTTGGTATAGTTGCCGGTGGAGAAAATCTCGTCGGCCGACTGAAAATCGGTATAGCGCAGGGTCTTCTCGACCACCGCGATGCCGGCGTCACGCAAAAGCCCGATCACGCGCGCCCGGGTAATGCCGGCGAGAAAGGTGCCGCTAAAGGCCGGCGTAAAGAGCACACCACCCTTCGCCATGAAGATATTGGCAGTGGAGAGTTCGGCGACATTGCCCAGCATGTCGCACATCAGACAATTGTCGAAACCGCGCGAGCGCGCTTCGGTCATAGCGCGCGCGTTGTTGGGGTAGAGGCAGCCGGCCTTGGCGTCGACCGGAGCAGTTTCGCGAGTTGGGCGGCGGTACGGCGATAGCGTGATGGCCGTGCCGGTGGGCTTCGGCAAGGGCGAGACGTAAAGCGTCAGGCACCAGCGCGTGGTTTCGGGGTCCGGCCGGACCG
Source organism: uncultured Alphaproteobacteria bacterium (assembly GCA_963709825.1). Classification (GTDB taxonomy): domain Bacteria; phylum Pseudomonadota; class Alphaproteobacteria; order Rhizobiales; family Xanthobacteraceae; genus BOG-931. The sequence continues at coordinate 164,590 of CAVPXZ010000008.1, read as the reverse complement.
CGCCTGTGGCGGCGTCCTCCGGCCAGTACATTGGCCGGATATAAAGTTCGGCATCGCGATCGAAGCGCTTCAAGCCCTCGCGCACCAGCCCCGTCCAAGTCTCGACCGGAACGAGCGGTTTGAGGCTCATGGTCTTGGCGGATTCGTTGATCCGCGCACAATGCAGATCGACGTCCGGAGCGGTGCCCTCGAAAGCGCGCGCGCCGTCGAACACCGAGGTGCAGAGCCAAGCCGCATGGGTGCGCACGCCCATGATCGGGAGGTTGCCCTCGTGCCAGTCGTCCTCGAAAAATGTCACGGTCTTCGACCAGGTAACAGGCCGGTTCATCGAATCATCCTTGCATCGGCCTATTGTCGCGTTGGCACGGCCTTTGTCACCATGATTGCTTGAGGAGATGCGCCCATGTTGAGCACCTATGTCTTCGACGCCTACGGCACGCTGTTCGACGTCCATGCCGCCATCGCCCGTCATCGCGCCGCGGCCGGTCTCGAAGCGGAGCGGTTCTCGGAGCTCTGGCGAACCAAACAGCTCGAATACACCTGGACATTGACGCTTGCCGGACACTATGTCGACTTTTGGACACTGACCGAGCGTGCACTCGATTATGCGCTGGCACGCGTGCCCTCGGTCGATCGCGCGCTGCGGCCGCAACTGCTGGACGCTTATCTCCGGCTTGAGGCTTTCGCCGATGCGCGCACTGCGCTGGCGGAGCTCAAGGCGCGCGGCGCGCGCCTTGCCATCCTGTCGAATGGCTCGCCGACAATGCTGTCCGCCGCTGTTGACGCGGCCGGTATCGCAGGGCTGCTCGATGCCGTGCTCTCAGTCGATGCGGTGCGGGTCTACAAGCCGCGGCCTGAAGTCTACGCGCTCGTGACCAACGGCCTTGGCGTCACGCCCGGCGAGGTCGCTTTTGTTTCGTCGAACCGCTGGGACGTTATGGGGGCGGCTTCGTTCGGCTTTCGCCCGCTATGGGTCAATCGTGCACGCCTGCCGCAGGAATATACCGATCTCGCGCCGCTGCGCGAAATCTTCGGTCTTGCGGACTTGGCCCAACTTGGCACCGGGCCATAAGATAAATTGAGGCCTCACGCCGCGTCGTGGTGCGACTCGATGGCGTCGGGATTCTTCAGCGCCGTCACGATCTGCTGCTTGGTCAAGCGCGTTCCATCATCGCCTTCGATCAGCAAGGCGACGCGGCCGCTGTCGTTGATGTGACGGGCCCAGCTCATGGCCTCATCGAGGACGTTGAACTCCTTGAACAGGTGGCGATCCTTCTCGATCGGCGAGATGGACTGCGAGCCGCGCGGGCCCGAATAGACGCGATAGGTCATCGTTGGACCTCCGGTTTGCAAGCAAGGATCATCGATGCCCTACATGTCGGTGCAAAATGCGCCGCTCCTATGCCGTGCGCCGCGGCGCGTTGACGCGGGCCGCGGTTATTTTTGCGGTGCAAAAATCTGATCGGTGAACGGAGACGATGCCGGACGCTGGATGACGATGAAGCCGTGATCCAGCGCACGATGGCAAAAGTTGCAGCCGGCCGTCAGGTTGTCGAAGGCGGTGGCGAACGTGGCGCGGTCCTTGGCCTCGACCGCCTTTTCGAGCGCAGCGATCGGGGCGCCGACCACTTTCTCCACCGTATCGCCGCCGAGCATTCCGTTCAGATCGTCAAATCCGTCTTTCAGCGCGTCGATCTCATAATCGGCCAGTGGCCAATTGCCGCCGTGGCCGGCGAACCAAAGCTTGATGTGGCGCCTTTGCTGTTGCGCCATGATGTCGCCGATCTTGGGCGCGCGTGGTTCACCTGCGTCGCCTTGCTGGGTCGACGCTTCCTGAGCGCCCGCATTGACGGCCCGTAGCAGTGCTATCGCGACCACGGCTGCCGCTATCGGCTTCACGAAATTTCCCTCCGCAACGCGCTTACAAGGTTCGAAATTCTTGTCTGTTTGCCACGCTTCAGCTTAAGGGCTCAAGCCGTTCACTGCACTGCTTGGAATAGGCCTCCCGGCAAGCCTGATAAAGCGCGGGGCAGGCCTTTGCCGCAGCGAGCGCGGCGTCGATGGTCTTGAGCCGCTCGCCCGCCGCGCGCGATTGTCCGTCATAGGTGAGCACCGCATCGGCACGCTCGAGCCCCCGCTCGGTCATCAAAAAATGCTCGGCGCCGTCGAAATAAGTGGTCGCGGTTCTGATCGCCTCGTTGAGTTTTCTGGTGAATTCGGCATTGGCCCTGGGGTCGGGCTTGACGACGCGGGCGTGCACCGCGGCGTCGGTGTAGAGCACATTCAGCTTGAAGTAGATCCCGCCGCATTGCGCGAGCGCGAGCCAATAGGGCCGCCCACTATACGCGCCGGGTGCCGCCACGACGCTGTCGCGTTTATCGACCGGCACGGCAGGAATTGCCGGTTCGGCGGGCGCACGGGGGACGCGCTTGTGGTGGGTTGTCTGCGCCTGCGCCCCCGCCAGGGCAACGATGAGGACAAGCGTGACCAGCGCCGCCGCTTTGGCGATCATTCCCGGCATGGTGCGATTATAGCCGGGCCTCGCGGCCGAATTCAAAACCGCTCCAGCCAGGGCCGCAGCTCGATTTCCCAGGCCCAGGCGCTGCGATGCTGCTGCAGGAGATCGAGATAACTCTGCGCAATGGCGTCGGGATCAAGCATGCTGTCGGGCTTGTCCGCCGGCTCGGTCCGGCTGGCGCTGCGGATGCCGCCATCGATCACGACATGGGCTACATGAATGCCCTGCGGCTGGAGCTCACGCGCCATGCTCTGCGCCAGGCCGCGCAGGGCGAACTTGCCCATGGCGAACGGTGCCGACTGCGCATAGCCCTTCACGCTCGCCGACGCGCCGGTGAACAGGATGGCGCCGTGCTTACGCGGCAGCATGCGCTTGGCCGCCTCCTGCGCCACCAGGAAGCCGCCGAACGCAGTGACGATCAGCGATTTCTCCACCTCGGCGGGAACGAGTTCGATGAACGGGCCGCGCGTGCGATAGCTCGCATTATAGACAAGGACGTCAGGCGCGCCGAAGGCGGCTTCGACGTCGGCAAAGAGCCTCGCCACCTCCGCGGGCTTGGTCGCATCGCAGGCAAAAGCCTTGCCGCCGATCTCCTTGGCCAGCGGCGCAAGATCGGCCGCGCGCCGCGCGGCCAGCGCGACTTTGAGGCCGGCTTTGGTGAAAGTCCGCGCCAGCGAGGCGGAAAGCCCGGCTCCGACTCCGACAATGAGCGCTGTTCGATACGATATCTCGGCCATGCGGCCCTCCCGCTTTACGCTGCTGAGTTTAGCAGAAGCGGTTCAATCGACCACGGCGATCGCATTGATTTCGACAAGGCAGCGGGGGTCGGTGGCAAGCCGCACCACCTGCACGGTGGTCGTCGTCGGCTTGGCGTCGCGAAAATATTCGCCCCAAACGCGGTTGAGCGCATCCTGATCGGTCAGGTCAGTCACAAAGCGATCGGCAGTGACCACATCGGCGAAGGTGGCGCCGACGGCTTCAAGCCCGCGCTTGAGATTCTCCAGCGCCACCCGCGCCTGCCCCGCCATGTCCCGCGGCATGGCATCGAACTCCTCCGGCCGATGCGGATGATGATGATAGACCGGCGCGGCAGTGACGCCGGCGAGATACACCGTCGTCCCGCCTTTCACCTTGATCGCCGGCGCATAAGGCATCCACAGGTCCGGCGCATCCGGCCAGTGAACGTGCTCGATGGTCTTGGGCATGGTTGTGCTGCTCCTGTTGCTCCGGGTCTTGGTTTATCGTATATACATTAATTCAGGATTGCGATCACCTACGATCCTGCAAAGCGCGCCACGACGGTGCTCAAGCGCGGGCTCGATTTTGACGACGCCGAGACCGTGTTCTCTGGAACGGCGATCGACATTCCCGATTTGCGACGGGACTATGGAGAGCCGCGCATCAATACCGTCGGCCATCTGGGTACCCGAATGGTGATCGTGTGCTGGACGCCGCGCAGAAACGATCGACGCATCATCTCGATGAGGAAGGCCAATGAGCGAGAAAAGACGCGCTATCAAAAGCGATTTGAAAGCAGTTGACGCTTATCAGTTGCGACAGGAGGACTACGACGAAATTCCGGAACTGACCGAAGAGGATTTTGCTCGCGGCGTTTGGCACAAAGGCGGCAAGCCGCTCCCGCACGGTCCCCGGGGCAGACCAAAATCGAAAAATCCAAAGCGGCCGGTGAGCCTTCGGCTCGACCCGGACGTGGTCGCGCATTTCCGCCGCGGCGGACGCGGCTGGCAGAGCCGCATTAACGCGGCGCTGCGGAAAGTGGCAAAGCTGTCGGGAAAGAAACGGAAGAAGGCGTGACACTCTAGATGAACTCGGCCGCGGAGATTCCCTGAGATCTTCACATCCTAAACACCCCGAACTTCGTCTCCGGAATCGGCGCATTCAGCGTTGCGGAAAAGCATAAAGCCAGCACCCGGCGGGTTTCCGCCGGCGTGATGATGCCGTCGTCCCAGAGCCGGGCGGTGGCGTAATAGGGATTGCCTTCGGTCTCGAATTGCTCGCGGATCGGCTGCTTGAATTCCTCTTCCTCGACTTCGGACCAGGTCTTCCCCGCCGCCTCGATGTTGTCGCGCCGCACCGTGGCGAGCACGCTCGCCGCCTGCTCGGAGCCCATCAGCGACACGCGCGCGTTCGGCCAGGTGAACAAAAAACGCGGACTATAGCCGCGGCCGCACATGCCGTAATTGCCCGCACCGTAAGAGCCGCCGATCACCAGCGTAATTTTCGGCACCTGCGCGCAGGCAACCGCGGTCACCATCTTGGCGCCGTCCTTGGCGATGCCGCCGGCCTCGTACTCGCGTCCGACCATGAAGCCGACGATGTTCTGCAAAAACAGCAGCGGTATGCGGCGCTGGCAGCAGAGCTCGATAAAGTGCGCGGCCTTGCGCGCGCTCTCCGAGAACAAGATTCCGTTGTTGCCAAGAATACCGACCGGAATGCCGTGAATGTGGGCGAAGCCGGTGACCAGCGTCGCGCCGTAGAGCGCCTTGAACTCGTCGAACGCGGAGCCATCGACCAGGCGGGCGATCACCTCCCGGACGTCGTATTGTTTCTTGAGGTCGACGGGCACGATGCCATCGAGCTCTCCGGCCTCGTATTTCGGTTCGGCCGCCTTGGCGAGCGGAATGTCGACGGACTTTTTGGTGTTCAAGGTACCGACGATGCGCCGGCACAGCGCCAGCGCATGGCGGTCGTTCTCGGCGTAGTAATCGGCGACACCGGATTTTTTCGCGTGCACATCGGCGCCGCCGAGCTCCTCGGCCGAGACCACTTCGCCGGTCGCCGCCTTCACCAGCGGCGGGCCGCCGAGAAAAATAGTGCCCTGGTTACGCACGATGATGGTCTCGTCCGACATGGCCGGAAGGTAGGCGCCGCCTGCAGTGCACGAGCCCATGACCACGGCGATCTGGGCGATACCGGCGGCCGACATCGTCGCCTGATTGTAAAAGATGCGGCCGAAGTGGTCGCGGTCGGGGAACACATCGGTCCAGTGCGGCAGGTTGGCGCCGCCGGAATCGACCAGATAAATGCACGGCAGGCGGTTTTCGCGCGCAACTTCCTGGGCGCGGACATGCTTCTTCACGGTCATCGGATAATAGGTGCCGCCCTTGATGGTGGAATCGTTGCAGACAATCACGCATTCGCGTCCGGCAACACGGCCGATGCCGGTGATGATTCCGGCTGCGTGGATCGAATCCTCGTACATGCCGTTGGCCGCGAGCGGCGACAATTCCAGGAACGGCGCACCCGCATCGATGAGAGTCATCACACGCTCGCGCGGCAGGAGTTTACCGCGCGCAAGCTGGCGCTCGCGGGCGCGCAGCGGCCCGCCTTCGGCCGCCTGGCCGCGGTGTTCCTGCAGTTCCGCGATCAGCGCGCGCATCGCCGTTTGGTTGGCGAGGAACTCCGGCGATGCCGTATCGATGACGGATTTGATTGCAGTCACGAGGCCCCCTCGGCGATTTGTGAAGTTAGCGGCGGCACACCGCAGTGACATGAACAAACAGTTAGATACCAGGTAACTCGCTGTATTTGTTGATCTGGCGGCGCAGACGATCGTTCGCGAACGCAAATTATCACATGGAACCGAAACTTTCCCGCCGAACCTGCGTTCGCCCAGAGGACCGTATTGGACGTTCCGAATTCACCGATTGCAATGGAGAGGAGACAGCCGAATGAGCATCGAACGAAACACGTTGCTGGCCGGCATTGCCGCCCTGGCGCTTGTCGCCGGGACCGTTTTTGCCTCAGCGCAGGAGCCGGGAAAAGACCAAAATGGCGTCCACGGCAAGCCGCCGCATGCTGCCACGCAGCAGATGAACAAGGGGCCGGCCGCCGGCAAAATGGGCCAGAATGCCCACGAGCAGAACCGCACTGAGGGCAAAATGAGCCGGAGCGCTCAGGACCAAACCCGCAAAGCTGGTCCGGACGCGCAGAAGCTGGGCCAGCGAACGGACCTGAACCGCTCCAAGGAGATGAACCGCTCCGATAAAACCGCGAAGACCAATTCGCAAATGGAGCGGCGCAACGAAGGCGCGATGGCGCGACATGAAGGCACCAAAGCGCGTACGACCGCGCAGGAGCAGGGTCGTACTCACCACGAGAACACCGCGCAGGAACGGCGCAACGGCATGCCGAACACCGCCGAGCGGCAGCGCAATGGCTTTGAGGGCCTGCAGGGCAACGCCTCGGGCATGAAGGTGCAGCTCAACGACCAGCAGCGCACCCAGATCCGCACCACCGTGATCGAGGGGCGCGGCGCGCCGCGCGTCGGCAACGTCAATTTCGACGTCACCGTCGGGACGGTGATACCGCGAGATAGCATCCACGTCGTGCCAGTGCCGGCGACCCTGGTCCGGATCGAACCGGCGTGGCGCGGCTTTCTCTATTTCGTCTACCAGGACGAAGTGGTGATCGTCAGCCCGCGCGACATGAGGATCGTGGCCGTCGTCACCGCCTAGAGCATGATCCGGAAAAGTGGAAGCCGGTTTTCCGAAACGATCATGCTCCACCACAAAGTTAGAGCGCCAATCGATTCAATCTGAAGCGATTGCGCTCTAGCCGATCGGCGAAGGTCAACAACTGATCGAGGGCGGCGACGAGCCGCCCTCGATCGTTTTCCGATATGTTTTTCCGATCGCGCCTGACGCTTAAGCGCGCACTTCCTGACGCTGGAAGATCACGTAGCCGATCACAAACAACAGGATGGCGCTCGCGATCATACCGACGGTCTGCGGCCAGGCGATCAGCATGCTTTCGCCGATCGGCAGCGGCGCACCGAGCACCGCACCCTGCAGCTGACTGAGATAAATCGGACCAAGCGAACGCGTAGTCGGATCAAGCAGCGCCACCACGGTTTCGGCAAACAGAGTCGATGGCGACAGCCGCGCCAAGAACTGCTCCGCCAGCGTGGTCGCCGGCGTCGGCAATCCGAGCGCGATGTAGCGCGGGTCTGGCGGCGCGATGATCTGCGCGACCGCGCCGGCAAGCACCGGCCATATGAAGGTGATGAACAGCCACAGACCAAGCGTGACCAGGGCTGCGGTCGCAGCCGAGCGGAACACAATCGAGAACAGCAGCGCCAGCGCCAGCCACACGCCGGCATAGATGATCGTCACCAGCAGAAACAAGAAACTGCGGCCGATTTCCTCGGCGCCGGGCGGGATTCCGATCAGCAGCAGTCCTAGCCCGACCACCAACAGCCAAAGCGTGATCAGACTGATCGCCAGCGTCATCAGCCCGGCGAGAAATTTGCCGAACAGGAGCGCATCCCGATAGATCGGCTGGGAGAGGATGCGCGACAGCGTTCGCCTGTTGTATTCGCTGTTGACGGCATCGAAGCCCAGCCCAATCGCCATCAGCGGCACGAGGAAGGAAATGAAGGACACAAACGAGGGCAGCGGTTCGCGCGAGGTGGTGAACAGGCGCAGGAACAGGAACGGATCCTCCGCCGTCGTCTCCTTGATCTGCTGAATGGCGCCGTACAGTGCCGCGAGCGCAACCAGAACTACGAGCCACTCGAGCACGCGCATGCGGATGCTGGTAAGGTGGTCCGACAGCTCCTTGAGCGTGACCACGCCGAGGCCCGCAAAGGCCGAACCCTCACGCTGCATGGCGGGTTCCTTCCTTCATGGCCATTTCCTCGTCGGGCCTGGTTTCGAAATAGCGGGTGTAGATGGCGTCGAGGCTCGGCTCCTGGACGCCGAGATATTTGAGCCGGCCCTGCATCGCGACCACCTCGACGGCGGCTTCCGGACGCACGTCGCGATCGGCGTGCAGCCGGAGCTTGCCAATGCCGGTTCGCTCGACCCCGCTGACGCCGGGGATAAGCGCCAGTCGCTCGGCAAGGCCGGCGCCGTCAGCCTCGATGTCGACGACATAGCCGCCGCCGAGCACCTCGCGGCCAAGCTCGGCCACCGTGCCCATCAGCGCGATACGGCCGCCGGAAAACAGCGCGACCCGGTCGCACACGCTCTGCACCCGCTCAAGCAGATGCGAGGACAGCAGCACCGAAACACCCTCGGCCTTAAAGCCGCGAATGATGCCGAGCAATTCCGAGGTGGCGTGCGGATCGAGCCCGGACGTCGGCTCGTCGAGGATGGCGATCTGCGCGCCCTTCATGAGAATCTCGGCAAGCCCAAGCCGCTGACGCATGCCGCGGGAGAAGGTGCCGACGCGTTTATCGGCAAACTCAGCGAGGCCGACCCGATCCAGCGCGTCGGCGATCCTTTTCTCGCGTTCGGTCTTCCTGAAACCGATCAGCCGCGCGGTGTAGCGCAGATTGTCGGCGGCAGTGAGCTGATCGTAGAACCCGACCGTGTCGGGCAAATAACCGACCCGGCGCTTGACCGAGAGCGGCTCACGCGCCGGATCGAAGCCGAGCACCCGCACCTCGCCCGCGGAGATATCGGTAAGGCCGAGCAGCATCAGGATAGTGGTGGTCTTGCCGGCGCCGTTGGGCCCGAGCAGTCCGAAGATCTCGCCGCGCCCGACGCTGAACGAGATGCGATCGACGGCGGTCGCGGCCCCGTATTTCTTGGTAAGGCCCGTGGCCTCGATGACCATATCCTCCGTCATCGGCGGCCGAACCTTGCGACCGCACCAACCATGACAAGCAGCGCCACGCCGATGATTCCGACGCCGGCGATCCCCCACATGGTCGAAGTCGTCACCGTGACGCGGAAGGTGGTAGACGCGGACTCGCCGCGGGCGGAGGCGCGGATCGTCGTCACATAGTCGCCGGCGATCGCCTTTTCCGTGGGCGTGATCAGCGCTTGCACTTCCTTGTTCTCGTTCGGCGCGATGCGATCGACCCGCTTCGGATCGAAGGTAACCTTCCACCCGCTCGGCGCCGAACCGCTCAGCTCGACATCGTCCGCCGGCGCAGTACCGCTATTGGTGATGACGACCGGCACCGTCGTCTCCTTGCCGGCCGAGGCGCGGGTCGAGACGAGGCCTTCGCGGCCGCTGACGTCGAGCTTCGGCTGACCGGTGATGTCGATGGTCAGATCGGCGGTCGCGGAAGCGTCCTCGGCTCCGATCCGCGCCACGACCTTATAGCTCCCGGCAGCGACTGTATTCGGCGGCCGCACCTTGAGCTTTATGTCCTTGGTCTGGCCGGGGTCGACCGGCACGGCGTTAAGCTCCTGGCTGCCGTAATTCTCGGTGAAAGAAGCGTCGAAATTCTGCGGCGCCTGGGCGGCGAGGCTGACGGTGAGCTTCTTGCCACTGTCGTTCTTGATGCCGAGCTGATACTCGAAGCTCGACCGCGATGTACCACGCAGTTCCGGAAGCTGCGGCGTGAGCGTGAGCTTGGCCGGCAGATCCTTGGCGAGGGTGACCGCGATCGGGAGTTCCGCGTTGGTCGAGCCGCCCGTCGCGGTGACCGTCAGCGTTTGTGTGCCGATGGCGGCTGTCTTCGGAACATCAAGCCGTAATTCAAGCGACACGCTGGAATCCGTCGCCGGCATGGCCGCGGCAACCGGCTGGCCGCCGCCCATCAGCGTTGCGGTCCAACCGGCCGGCACACCGGAAACCGACAGCGCCAGACGTTCCGGCGGCAGGTCGTAGTTGCGCAGGCGCAGATTGATGGAAGAGGTCTCCCCGGGCCGCAGCGTCACTGCCGGAAAGTCGCTCATCAGAAAAAGACCCTTGACGTCCTTGGGGGCGTCTTCGGCCTGGGCAATAGACGCAAACAGTGCCGCGATAGCGGTAAAGGCAACAGCGGCGATAAATCGATATCGCATTGGCGTTTGGCTCCCGTGCAGGAATTGGACCGATGCCTCCGCGGTGCTCAAAGAGCATGAGCGCGGAGGCCGGCATTGTGGGCGCAATCGTGACAAAATCATGCAGACAGTAGCCCATTTGGCAATACCTGCGGTAGAGAGCCGCAGCTTTAGAGTTAAATTGCGCGGATGCGTCGCAGGGCAGCAATCAGCGCCGGTCTCCTCGCCTTCCGCCGCAAGGACGAGCTTGAGGTCCTGCTCGCGCATCCGGGCGGGCCGTTCTGGGCCAAGAAGGACGACGGCGCGTGGACGATCCCCAAAGGCCTCGCCGAGCCTGGCGCCGATCTTGTCGCCACCGCGCGACGCGAATTTACCGAAGAGACCAACCTCACCGCCGCCAGCGCCTTCATTCCGCTGACGCCGGTCAGGCAAACCAGCGGCAAGGTGGTGCACGCCTGGGCTTTCGAAGCGGACTTCGATCTGGCGGCGTTTGCCAGCAACACGTTCGAGATCGAGTGGCCGCCGAAGTCGGGAAAGCGGAAAAGCTTCCCTGAAATCGACCGCATCGCCTACTTCACCCTCTCGGTCGCGATGGTGAAGATTATCGCCTATCAACGGCCGTTGCTTCTTGAACTGCTGCGAATCGCCGCGGCACAATAGGCTTCCCAAACACCAGGCCCCTTATAGCCTGCAACGGATCATCCATGAGTGAAGGCCCTGGGGCGTGCGCCAGCAAACCGTGCTCATATCCGGTATCGGCATTGCCGGCGCGACGCTCGCCTACTGGCTGAGCCAATTCGGCTTTGCGCCGACACTCGTCGAACGCGCGGCACAACCTCGGACCGGCGGTTACATCATCGATTTCTGGGGGCGCGGTTACGACATCGCCGAGCGAATGGGGTTGGTCCCGGGTCTCAGGGCCGAAGGATATGACGTCCGTGAGCTGCGGATCGTCAACGCGAAGGGCAAGCGCGTCGGCGGCTTCGGCGTCGACGTGTTTCGCGAGCTCACCGACGGGCGCTATGTCAGCATCGCGCGCGCCGAACTGGCGAGGCTGATCTACCGGAAGATCGAAGGCAGCGCCGAGACGATCTTCGGCGATGGCATCGTGGGCATCGCACCGGACGAAGCCGGCGTGCACGTCGAATTCGCCCACGCGCCGCCGCGGCGCTTCGACCTCGTGATCGGCGCCGACGGCCTTCATTCCGCCGTTCGCAAACTGGTGTTCGGGAGCCATGACCAATTCGAAAAATTCTTGGGCTACTACGTGGCCGCTTTCGAGGTCGACGGTTACCCGAACCGGGACGAGCGCGTTTACGTCAGTTATGAAATTCCCGGGAAACAGGTCGCCCGCTTTGCGATGCGGGAAGATCGCACATTATTCTTGTTGGTGTTTGCGACTGATCGGCCCTTGCCTATCGCGCCGCACGACGCGCCGTCGCAGAAGGCGCGGCTCCATGCTGAATTCGATCGTGCCGGCTGGGAATGCCGTCAAATCCTCGCCGCGCTCGATGATTGCGACGATGTTTACTTCGATTCCGTCAGTCAGATTCGCATGAATACATGGTCGCGCGGGCGCGTCGCGCTGGTCGGCGACGCTGCGTTTTGTCCATCGCTGTTGGCCGGCCAAGGCTCGGCCCTCGCGATGATCGGAGCTTATGTGCTCGCCGGAGAGCTTGCGGCCGCCGACGGTCAATGGCAAACGGCGTTTGGCCGTTACGAGCACTTGCTGCTGCCATTTCTCGCGGCCAAGCAAAAAGCCGCCGAGCAGTTCGCTCGCTCGTTCGCACCGAGAACGCAATTCGGTCTGTTCGTGCGCAACCAAGTCACGAAAGCGCTGGCCATTCCGTTTGTCGCCAATCTGACGCTGGGGCAACTGATCCACGACGCGATCGATTTGCCCAACTATCCGGTCTAGCGGAGGGCAAGGCGCGCTCGGCCTCTGTCCCGGTTGACCTTGGAGCAAACGATCCGGCGTTTACGTACAAAATATCCAAGATCGACTAGCCGCCGAGCAACCGGGAATGAAATGAGCGATAGAGCGTCCCCAACAAACGCCGCTTCCGGGGGTCACGCGAGCAAGGTCCCCGAAGTCACGCTCGTCTTCTGGATCATCAAGATTGCCGCGACCACGCTCGGCGAAACCGGCGGCGATGCCGTAACGATGACGCTCAATTGGGGATACCTGGCTGGAACGGCGCTGTTCCTTTCGGCACTGGTCGTGCTTGTCGCGATACAAATCGGGGCCAAGAAATTCCATCCTTTCCTGTACTGGGCCACCATCGTGGCCTCGACGACATTTGGCACGACCATGGCCGATTATGCCGACCGCTCCCTGGGTATCGGCTATGCCGGCGGCTCGGCGTTGTTGTTTTGCGGCCTGATCCTGGTGCTCGGGCTGTGGTACTGGCAGCGCGGCTCCATTTCAGTTGAAACCGTCAACAACACGCAAGTGGAAGTTTTCTACTGGGCGGCAATCACTCTGTCGCAGACCCTGGGAACCGCTCTCGGCGACTGGACGGCCGACGACACCGGATTGGGCTACGAGGGCGGCGCACTCATGTTCGCGGCAGCCTTGGCGGCGGTGGTCGCCGCGTACTATTGGACCAACGTCTCGCGCGCTTTGCTGTTCTGGCTGGCTTTCATCCTCACCCGACCGCTCGGCGCCACCGTAGGCGATTTGCTCGACAAGCCAATAAGTGAAGGCGGATTGGCGCTGAGCCGCCCCATCGCGTCGGCGGCGATCACGGCCTTCATCGTCGCCTGCATATTCGTCCTGCCGCAGAGGGCCGGAAGCCACCCGGGCGACCCCGGAGCGGCGGCGTGAGCGAAGACGACTCATGCCGTTCCATCAATATGTCAATTGCAGCGCGAGGTAATAGGAGGAGACGTTGGTCGTCGCAGCGTTCTCCAAGCCGCGTCCGACAGAAAACAACAGATGGTAGGTTTTGTTGAAGTCATAGGTGTCGCCGACGTTAAATCCGGTGCTGTTCCCGCTGCCGAGCGGAAAGCCGGGACTGCCGGGGCCGCCAGTCGTGGAAGCAGTCTGGTGGAAGAGCTCGCCGCCGAGACCGAGCGCGTCGGTCAATCGATACTGAAGCACCCAGCCGGCGAACCAGAAGTTCTGGTTTCCTGAACCCGGGTTGATCCAATAGCCGCCGCCGCCATAGGTCGTCCATCTGCCGAAATCCTTTTCCAGCCAAATGGGAAAGAAGGCGTGCGTGCTTCCCGTCCCGAGATCGCGGTTTGCATTCCCAGTCGGGAAATCCAGAAACGGGTAAAAGCCAACCTGCGGCCACCAGTCATTCGGCTGTGCGTTCACAAAACGATATTTGATGCCGATTTCCGTATCGCCCAGGCCAAATTGCGTGCCGACTCCCTGCCATCGGGTGTAGGCGAGTGGCACTTGCAGATGAAGCTGGACGTTCTCGACGGCACCGTAATTGGTATCGATGCCGGGCAGTCCGCCGGCGAAAGCGCCTGTCGCGAAATTTCCGATCGAATAATTATTGATTTCCCAGTGGCCGGTAGCGACCGGCACTGGATCGTCTGTCAGGAACGGCGGCCCCGCGAGGGAAAGACCGGATGAGAGCGGCAAAATAAACGACGCCGATGCAGCACCGATGAGCGAAAGCACCATTCGCCGCGCGGCCGGTGTCGGCGTGCCTATCGTACTCTTCCCGCCCCTGATCCGCAGCCGTTGCAAGCAGCATCCCGCGATCTCCCTGCTTCCCGGTGGTCAAGGCTAGATCATCGCCGATACGACGCGGCTAGCAGTCCTCCCGCTTCACCTCAGGCCAGTCGATCTCGTCGTGTGGCAGCACCCAGGTTTCGCGGCGCGCGGCGTCGCGCCATTCGCTCCATGCCGGCAGCGCCATGAGCGCGCGCATATAGGCGCGTGCGGTTTCGCTCACCTTGACCGCGTAGGTATGAAAACGCCAGATCACCGGGGCATACATGGCATCGGCGGCGCAGAACGCACCATAAAGAAACGGCCCGGCCGCCCCGAAACGCGCACGGCACTCGCTCCAGATGGCATCGATGCGGGCGACGTCGGTTGCCGCGTCGGGGTCGAGCGGGTGCTGTATCACCGGCCGCCGCACGTTCATCGGCAATTGCCGCCGCAGCGGCTGAAATCCGGCATGCATTTCCGAGCAGATCGCCCGGGCGTGGGCGCGCGCCGACGGGTGGTTGGGCCACAACGCGGCGGCGGGAAATTTCTCGGCCAGGTATTCGAGGATCGCCAGCGATTCCCAGACGGCGGTGGGGCCGTCGATGAGCACCGGCACTCTGCCCGCGCCGCTCAACGCCGTCACGCGTACCTTGAAGTCGGGCGCATCGAGGGAGATCAGCGTCTCCTCGAAGGGTATTCCGGCGACCTTCATCGCGATCCAGGGCCGGAACGACCAGGACGAGTAGTTCTTATTGCCGATGACCAGACGGAGCCCCATGGACCCTTCCCTCGCCGCTCGCCTGCGAAATGAGCATACCGCTCAGGTACGAGCAAGAACGCGGCTGTTCGCGCAATCCGCCAGTCAGGGACCGGGGAACAGTGCGTCCGTCTTGCCGCTGAGCCGATAGGCGAGAAGACCGATCCACTCGTGCACCGCCGTATCGGTTCGCCGCAGGCCTTCGCTCACCGCAGCAAACGGCCGCACCAGATCGTTCGGTCCGCGCGTACGCCAATCGACCGGATAGGCCTCGACCGCGAAACCGGCCGCCCTGAACGCCGCCATCGCGCGAGGCATGTGATAAGCCGACGTCAGCAACAGCCACCGCTGGCCGGGCTTCGGGTTGGCGATCAGGCGCGCGAACACAGCATTCTCGATGGTGTTGCGCGACTGCTCCTCCGCCGTGATGCGGTCGCGCGCGACACCCAGATCCTCCAATTGCCGCACGGCGAACGGCGCCTCGACGCCTTCGTCGAACAACACGGCGTTGGTGCCGCCGGAAAAGATGATGCGCGCATTCGGATAGCGCCGCGCCAGCTCGGCGGCGACGGTGATGCGCTCGGCCGCCTCGTCGAGCGACACGGCGCCGCGCGCGGCCGAGATATCCGGCGAGATGGCGCCGCCGAGAACGATCATGCCGTCGGGCGGCCCGCGCGAAGCATCCCAAGGCGGGAAGCGCTCTTCCAACGGCAGGATCAGGACATTGCCGAGCGGCGACAGTCCGGCGACGGCAAGGAGCACGAGGCTCGTCACGATCAGCCAACTGGCGAGCCGCGTGAACCGCGTGAACAGGAGGACGAGGCCGACGAGCCCGATCGCCATCAAGAAGTTGGACGGCAGGGCGAAGAAACCGAGAACCTTGGAGAGGATGAAGAGCATCCGAGCGAGTTGATGACGATCTACACGATCACGATCACGATCACGATCGCGACCTCCGCCATGCCGCATAGCGCGCTTTGGCGTCGTCGTTCGGTGGGTATAGGCCGGGCAGTATCACGCCATTCTCGACCTCGCTGAACACCCAGCTTTCGTAGAGCTCGTGCTCGGCCCCCTCGTGCACAACGAACTCCAGCATCGCCTGCGGAACAACGACCGCGCCGTCATCGTCGGCCACGATGATGTCGCCGGGAAATATTGCGCAGCCGCCGCAACCGATCGGCTGCTGCCAGCCGACAAAGGTCAATCCGTTAACGGACGCCGGCGCCGCGACGCCGGCACACCAGACCGGCAATGCGCTGGTCAGCACGCCGGCGCGGTCGCGGACGGCACCGTCGGTGACCAACGCCGCCACGTCTCGCTTTTTCATGCGTGCGCAAAGAATATCGCCGAATATGCCGGCGCTGAGCACGCCCATGGCGTCGGCCACCACGATTACGCCTTCCGGCATTTCCTCGATCGCGGCGCGCGTCGATATCGGATGGCCCCAGCTTTCCGGGGTGGCGACGTCCTCGCGCACGGGCACGAATCGCAACGTGAACGCGCGACCAACGAGCCGCTCGCCCCGCGGAACCAGCGGCTTTGGACCGTTCATCCAGCAGCGCCGGATGCCCTTCTTCAGCAGCATGGTGGTGATTGTCGCGGTCGTCACCTTACGCAGAATTTCGAACAGCGCATCGCTCATCATCCGCCTCACATCACCGGATCTTTGGTCAGCCAATTTGCGATGCGCTCGATCGCTTCGCGCATCTCTTCGCGCGCGCCCGCGTAGCAGAAGCGCAAATAATTCCTGCCGCGCCGCGGGTCGAAATCGACCCCCGGGGTCGCCGCCACGCCCGCCTCCTCCAACATGCGCGTTGCAAAGGCAAAGCTGTCGGTCGAGAACCGTGAAACGTCAACATACAGGTAAAACGCGCCGTCGGCCGGCAGAAATATGTCGAGGCCGGCGCGCGGCAATCCCTCGAGCAAAATGCGCCGGTTTTCCTCATAACCGCGGCGCACCGCTTCGAGCTCCGCACGCCCGTCGAAGGCGGCTTCGGCCGCGATCTGCGCCAGCGTGGGAACCGAGATCGCGAAATTCTGCTGCAGCCGCTCGACCGCGCGCACCAGCGGCGGCGGCACCACCATCCAGCCGATCCGCCATCCGGTCATGCAGAAATACTTGGAGAACGAGTTGACGATGATGACATCGGAGGAGATGTGCGCGGCGCACTCCGCGGCAAACGCGTAGTCGAGGCCGTGATAAATCTCGTCCGAGATCACGGTGATGCCGGCTTCTTCGGCGCATCCGATCAGCTCGCCGAGTGCTGACGCGGTCATCATCGTGCCGCTAGGATTGGCCGGAGAAGCCACCACCACGCCCTTGAGCGGGCTCAAGCGGTGGCCGGCGACCAGGGTTTCGCCGGTCATCGACCAGCGTGTTGCCGCATCTGTTTCGATCCCGACCGGCTCGCAGCCCAGCGCCGCCAGGATGTGGCGATAAGGCGGATAGCCGGGCAGCGCCATGGCCACGCGATCCCCGGCTTCGAAAGCGGCGAGGAAGGCAAGAATGAACCCGGCCGAAGACCCGGTGGTCACGACGATGCGGCTCGGATCGATGTCGAGCCCATGCCATTCGCCATAGGCGCGCGCGATGCGCCGGCGCAGCGATCCGATGCCGAGGGTTTCGGTATAGCCGAGGGGACCGGATGCGAGCGCGGCCTGCGCCGCGGCGATCGCCGGCGCCGGCGCGCCGGCCGCTGGTTGCCCGACTTCCATGTGGATGATGCGGCGGCCTTGCGCCTCGAGACGGGCTGCCGCGGCCATCACGTCCATCACCATGAACGGCGGCACGGCGCTGCGCGCGGACGGTTGCAACAGAAGTTTGGCTCTCTCAAGCATCTTTGCGCCTGGGCGGAACGGTGGACCCGGGAAGCTGCCCCGCTGCTGCCGTATTCCGCGGGTTTCGTAAGGTGTGGCTTCGCCGCTGCAACACACCAGCCCTTAAGTTGACCCTACCCGGTTCCATCAATAGCTTGGGTCCCGGACCGAGGGACCCGATGCTTTGTCCCAGATGATCGTCGCCAAATCTCTTAGCAAGGCGCACCCGGCGGGGCCAGCTTCGCGCATCGTCGCCCTCGCTACGGCTGCCGCGGTCGCGCTGGGATGCCTGCCGGCGCGGGCGCAGACCGGATCCCAAGCCGGCATCCCGATGATCCGCGATGCCGAAATTGAACAGCTGCTGCGCGACTACTCGCAGCCCATCCTGCGCGCCGCCGGCCTCGCCCAGCAAAATGTGCAGGTCGTCATCATCAACGACAAGTCGTTCAACGCCTTCGTCATGGACGCGCACCGTATCTTCGTGAATTCGGGCGCGCTGATGCAGTCGACCACCCCCAATCAGATCATCGGTGTGTTCGCGCACGAAACCGGCCATATTGTCGGCGGCCACCTGTCCAAAATGCGCCAGGAGCTCGCCAACGCGCAGACCGCCGCAATCGTCGCCATGCTGCTCGGCGTGGGCGCCATCGCGGCGGGCGCGAGGACCGGCAACGTCGACACGGGCAATGTCGGCATGGCGGCCATCAGCGCCCCACAGTCCTACCTGCAACACACGCTGCTGTCCTATCAGCGCGCCCAGGAGGAGCAAGCCGACCGTGCCGGCGTCCGTTTCTTGACCATGACCGGTCAGTCGGCCAAGGGCATGTACGACACGTTCAAGCGTTTCGCCGATGAGATGATGTTCTCTGCGGCCTATATCGATCCCTATGTGCAGAACCACCCGATGCCTACCGAGCGCATGGCCGCGTTGGCGGAACTGGTCAAGACGCCCTATTGGGACAAAAAGGACCCGCCGGAACTGCAATTTCGTCACGACATGATGCGCGCCAAGCTCTATGGCTTTACTGAGCGGGCCGAGACCGTGTTGCGGCGCTATCCGCCGTCCGACACCAGCATACCGGCGCGCTACGCACGCGCCATTGCCACTTACCGATTCGGCGACGTGCGCTCCGCGCTTTCGCAGATCGAGGGCTTGATCCAGGCGATGCCCAGCTATCCCTATTTCTACGAGCTCGAAGGTCAGGCCTTGCTTGAAAGCGGCCACGCGGCGGAGGCGATCGCGCCGTTGCGCCACGCCGTCCAGCTTGCGCCCAATCCTGCGCTCATTCAGATCATGCTGGCGCAGGCGCTCATCGCAACCAACCACGCAAAGACGGCGCAGGAAGCGATTCCGATTCTTCGCGCCGCCCTTATCAAGGAGCCCGAATCCGGCGACGCCTACGAGCAACTCGCCATGGCTTACGGCCACAATGGCGACCTCGCCGACGCCGACCTGGCCTCGGCGCAGGCGGCTTTCTCGCGCGGTGACAACAAGACCGCGCGCGAACTCGCGGCACGAGCCAAGACGCGATTCCCGGTGGGATCGCCAGGCTGGGTAAAAGCCGACGACATCGTCGCGTTTAATAAGGGAAAGAATCCGCTTCGTATCGGTCAATGATCGTAAAAAAGGACAATCGCAATGACATCGAGCCCGCGCGCCGCACTCCTGATCGCAGCTGCAATGTTCCTGGCGTCGCCAGCCGCGACACTCGCGCAAGCGCAGACATTTTCGAGCGACCAACGCCAGGAAATCGGCGGCATCGTCAAGGACTACCTGCTGGCTCATCCCGAGGTGATGCAGGACGTTATGGCGGAGCTGGAGAAGCGTCAGCAGGCGGCGGAAGCCGAGAAGCATCGCGCCGCTGTCGTCGAGCACAATGCCACCCTGTTCAGCTCACCCCATCAAGTCGTGCTCGGCAATCCGCATGGTAATGTCACCATGGTCGAGTTCTTCGACTACAACTGCGCCTACTGCAAGCGCGCGCTTTCGGACATGCTTGAGTTGCTGAAGACCGACCCCAATCTCAAATTCGTGCTCAAGGAATTCCCGGTTTTGGGCGAAGGCTCGGTCGAAGCCGCCCGTGTTGCCGTCGCCGCACGGATGCAGGACGCCACCGGGAAAAAGTACATCGAGTTCCATCAGAAGCTTTTGGGCGGTCGTGGTGCGGCCGACAAGGCGCGCGCGCTCGCGGCCGCCAAGGAAGTCGGCTTCGACATGGCGCGCATCGAGAAGGACATGGGCAGCGACGAGGTGAAGAAGACCATCGACGAGAACATGAAGCTCGCCGACGCGCTGGGCGTCAACGGCACGCCGAGCTATGTGGTCGGCGACGAGGTCGTGGTCGGGGCGGTCGGGCTCGACACACTAAAGGAAAAAATCGCGGCGGAGCGGAAGTAGCTCCGACCGGCCGCCACATTAACCAACTTGGTGCGCGCATCGGACGCGGCCAAAGTCGCGCCGGCCGCGGTCCCCGGCAGGCTTCCCCTTTGCGGGTGCGTTCCCTATAAACGGACCCGGCGCAGCCGCCGTCCGCGCGCGGCGACGATATCCGGGTATAGCTCGCGAAATGGCGAAGACCGTCTACGTCCTCAATGGGCCTAATCTCAATTTGCTTGGCTCGCGCGAACCGGAAATCTACGGTCGCGCCACCCTCGCCGACGTGGAAAAGCTTTGCCGCGCGACAGCGGAACGGCACGGACTTGGGATGGAATTCCGCCAGTCCAACCACGAGGGCGAACTCATCGATTGGATTCAGCAAGCCCGCGCGGAGAATGCGGCAGGGCTTATCATCAATGCCGCGGGCTACACCCACACCTCGATTGCGATCCTTGACGCGCTCGCCACCATGGAAGCGCCGGTCATCGAAGTGCACATCAGCAACGTGCACGCACGCGAGCCTTTCCGCCGGCGCTCTTATGTGTCGCAAATCGCGCGCGCCGTAGTTTGCGGATTTGGCATCGACGGCTATGCACTGGCGATCGCTGGCCTCGCCGCCATCGTCAACGCCAAGGATTGATCGTGGCGCGCAAGCTCGGGAGCCCGCAAATGCCGAAGACGCCCGCGATCGATCATGATGCGATCCGCGATCTGGCGAAGCTGCTCGATGAAACCGGCCTTACCGAAATCGAGCTGCAACGTGACGGAGTGGTGATACGCGTCGCGCGGAACTTGAACGGTCCCGTGCTGCGAGCCCGACTGCCGGAAACGGCGATTGGCGCTGCTCCCGAGCTGGTGACCGCGCCGTCCGCCGCCCCGATTGAACCGACCCAGCATCCCGGTCTCGTCGCTTCGCCGCTGGTCGGTACCGCCTATCGCGGTGCGGCGCCCGGTGCACGGCCATTCGTCGAGGTCGGGGGCGAGGTGAAGACCGGCGAAACGCTGATCATCATCGAAGCGATGAAGACGATGAACCAAATTCCGGCGCCGCGCTCCGGCACGGTCATCCAGATCCTGGTCGAAGACGGCCAGCCGGTCGAGTATGGCGAGCCGTTGTTGATCATCGAATGAGCGAATAGCGAAATAGCGGATGGCGAGCAGTGAATAGCGAATAGCAAATGACAGTCCAACCCCGCCATTCGCCATTCGCTATTCGCCATTCGCCGCGGTGAGCAGCAGGATGTTCGACAAGATCCTGATCGCCAACCGGGGAGAAATCGCGCTGCGAGTGTTGCGGGCCTGCAAAGAACTCGGCATCCCGACCGTGGCGGTGCATTCGACGGCCGATGCCGACGCCATGCATGTTCGCCTTGCCGACGAGAGCGTCTGCATCGGCCCGCCACCCGCCAAGGACAGCTACCTCAACATTCCGGCGTTGCTCGCCGCTTGCGAAATTACCGGCGCCGACGCCGTGCACCCGGGTTACGGCTTTCTCGCGGAGAACGCCCGGTTTGCCGAAATTCTCGCCGACCACAACGTGCAATTCATCGGTCCGCGCCCGGAGCATATCCGTCTGATGGGCGACAAGATCGCGGCCAAGCGTGCCGCCCACGAACTCGGCATTCCGACCGTGCCCGGTTCTGATGGCGGCATTGGCTCCGACGAAGAGGCGAGCCGGCTGGCGCGCGACATGGGCTTTCCGGTCATGCTCAAGGCTGCGGCCGGCGGCGGCGGCCGTGGCATGAAGGTTGTCCGAGCGCAGAGCGAACTCGCGTTGGCTCTGGCTACCGCGCGTGCCGAGTCGAAGGCGGCGTTCGGCGACGACACCCTTTACATGGAGAAATATCTGGAGCGGCCGCGGCACATCGAAATCCAGGTCCTTGGCGACGGCAAAGGCCGCGTCATCCATCTCGGCGAGCGCGACTGCTCGCTGCAGCGCCGTCACCAGAAAGTCTGGGAGGAAAGCCCCTCGCCCGCGCTGAACACCGCCGCCCGCGATCAGATTTGCGAGACCGTCGCCAGAGCGATGCGCAACATCAAATATCTCAGCGCCGGGACCGTCGAATTCCTCTACGAGGATGGCAAATTCAACTTCATCGAGATGAATACCCGCATTCAGGTAGAGCACCCGGTCACCGAGATGATCACCGACATCGACCTCGTCGTGGAGCAAATCCGCGTCGCGGCCGGCAACGATCTTGCGCTGGCGCAGAGCGACGTGACGTTCCACGGCCACGCCATCGAATGTCGCATCAATGCCGAGAACCCGGTATCGTTTCGCGCCTCGCCGGGCAAAATCATCCACTACCACCCGCCCGGCGGCCTTGGCGTGCGGATCGATTCCGCCGTCTATCACGGCTATGCCATCCCGCCGTACTACGATTCGCTGGTCGGCAAGCTGATCGTGCACGGCAAGACGCGTGGCGAATGCCTGATGCGCTTAAAGCGCGCGCTCGACGAGTTTGTCGTCGACGGCATCGAAACCACGCTGCCATTGTTCCGCGCTCTGGCGCGGGAGTCGGAAATCATCGACGGGGATTATCACATCCACTGGCTCGAGGAGTTCCTCGCCCGCGGCGCCGTCGAACAATAGCCATTCGCGTTACGCTTCGCTGTCACTTTTACCGCGTCGGTGAGAAGCGCTCCGACCAGGGCCGGCGCGTACGGCTTCGCGACAAAAATCGCGCTCGGTACGCACAGCTGCGGGTCGAGCACGTTCACGCGTCCGGAGGCATAGACAACCGGCAGCTCCGGCAACAGCTCCCGGGCCCGACGGGCGAGCACGATCCCGTCCATGCCGCCGGGCAGATTGATATCGGTGAACAGGACATCGATGGGCGCAGATGCCAGACGCCGCAGCGCGTCCGCTGCATTGCTCGCGGTAGTCACCGCGAAGCCCTGCTCCGACAGCAATTCCGCAACCCACTCGCTGATCAGAAATTCATCCTCAACGAGCAAAACACGGATCGGATGGATATCAACGATGACAGTTTCCATGACGGCAGGCTTTGAGCTTGTGCATTGCAGCGTAACGCGACGCGAGCGCGTGTGTTCAAGCTGGCGAAAATTTTACTGAAACTGTAGTTTACGTTTGATTAAAATAACCTGCGGGGCGGAGCCGCGTTAGATCGCCGGAGCATTGCACTAACGCTTGAAAGAGCCGCCTGCTGTTGGCAAACGGAGCATATGGCAAGCCGCGAATCCGCGCTCGTCGACATCACGCCGGAAGTGCTGCTGAAGGCTTATGCCTGCGGCATCTTTCCGATGGCGGAAAGCGCCGACGACCCCGCCCTCTACTGGATCGAGCCGGAGCGCCGCGGCATCATCCCGCTGGATCGATTTCACGTGCCGAACCGTCTGGCGCGCACGGTGCGCTCCAACCGCTTTACGGTCGTCGTCGACCGTAACTTTGATGCCGTGGTCGACGGCTGCTCCCAGGCGATGCCGGGGCGCACCCGCACCTGGATCAATGTGCGGATTCGCAACCTCTACCGTAAGCTTTACGAGCGCGGGGATTGCCACACGGTCGAGGTGTATGAGGACGGCGACCTGGTCGGCGGCCTTTACGGGGTCAGTCTGGGCCGCGCCTTCTTCGGCGAGAGCATGTTCCACAGCGCCCGAGACGCTTCCAAGGTCGCTCTGGTACACTTGGTGGCCCGGCTCAAGGCCGGCCATTACCGCCTGCTCGACACCCAATTCGTCACCGAACATCTGCGGACCTTCGGCGCCGTCGAGGTGTCACGGCCCGCCTACCACAAGCTGCTCGATGCCGCGCTGGTCGGCGAAGGCGATTTTGGCGCGCTTCCGCTCGATCGGCCGATTTCCGGCAGTGCTGCGCTTGCGCGCCTTGTTGCGGTTTGATTCCGCCTTATCGCGGCTGCACTTGGACGGCTGGCGCGGCTGGCGCCAAGGTTTGCCGACGCGACGGCGCCGCCTGACGAGGCTTGGCCGGCGCCGGAATGTGGGCGCCGGCCGTGGCGGCGGCTGGCGTCGGTTGAACGGCGGTCTGGGCGACCGGCGTCGGCAATGGCGAAGCGCAATCGGTCAACCAGACATCGTAAATCGGATGCTCGACGGCGTGCAGGCCGGGACTGGAAGCAAACATCCAGCCGGTAAAGATGCGTTTGATCTCGCCCTGCAGCGTCACTTCATCGACTTCGATGAAGGCATCGGTATTGGTCGCCTCGGTCGGCGGGCGCGTGTAGCAAACCCGTGCCGTGACCTGCAGCGCGCCGAATTGCACGGTTTCGCCGATCGCTGCATCGAACGTGATGGTGCGGCCGGTAATTTTGTCGAGGCCGGAAAACACGGCGCGGGCGTTGCCGATCTTTTGCGTCGGCATCTCGGTGACGACGGTATCGTCCGGCTGTGGCGACGTATCCGCCGGTTGCGGCGGCGGTGGATTGGCCATTAGCGGCGTTATCCCCGCACGTTGAGGGGCTGCCGGCGATTGCGGGACGATTGCCTGGTTTGTCGGAGCCGGCGGCGCCATCGCCGCGCCCGGAGGCGGCGGCAGTGGCTGCGCCTGGATGCTGGAGGGAGGGGGTGCCGGAAAGGGCGCCGGCAGCGGGGCCGGTCCCGGGTAGTTGACCGGCGGCGGCTGCACCGGCAACGCTCCGTTGGGAATATCGGCCGGCGGACGCGGCGGCGCATCGCCGAAAATAGCTCCCAGCTGCGCCTGAGACGGCTCGGCTATGAGCGTTCCGCCAAGCGCTGCCAATAAGGCGGCAATACGGAGCATGGAGCCTTGAGGTCCGCGATCGGATGAGGGCGTCATCGCGTTCGCCCGTTAACACGGCGAATACGGCGCGGAAAGGGCGAGCGCCTACCCGCCCGGGGTCCAGGCCTTGTAGTCGCCGGTCGCTTTGGGGCGGCGCCCTTGCGCCAAGGTCGAGCCGCTCGGCCGATGGGCGGCCGGCGTGCCAGTCAGATTGGGCCGGTGCGGCTTCTCCCAAGGGTAGGACTTTGTCTTGTCTTCGGTCGGCGGCACGTCGACAACGTGATGCAGCCAGCCGTGCCAGCCCGGCGGCACGGTGGAAGCCTCGGCGATCCCGTTGTAGATCACCCAGCGTCGCTCGATGCCTAGCGTCGGATCGATCTTGCCGTTCCTGGTGCGGTAATAACGGTTGCCGAATTCGTCCTCGCCGACGAACTCGCCGTAAAGCCTCGTCCACACCTGGGTTCCGAAGGTCTGGCCGTTCCACCAGGTGAAAAGACGCAGCAGGAAAGTCTTCATTGCCGACACCGCCGATTGCGCATTGGCCGCCACCTGTAAAACGCGGCGTTGATGCCACTTCACGCCATGGCTGTCCAGGCAAGCATCGGCCGGAACCGGCGACACCTGTGCGCCGTTCTTTCAGACGCCTGATCGGGGCTTCGTGTTTTCCGTTGCGGCATGTGGCAAGCGGTTCTTCAGCAGATACCGAGCCGGCTCGGCGTGACGCCATCCGCCGCAGCGGATTGGGCCGTCTCGGCGGCACTGCTGGCCGGCGCCACAATCACGGCGCTGCGAACGCATCGGCGGCCTGGGATCTGCGCTGCGAGGTGCGCGAAAAGCTTATTGATTTCCTGCACCGCGAACATCCCAATGCGCTGCCGCGGCGACGCTATGACGTCGCCGAGAAGACTGACGCTGGAGAGAAGCCTGTGCGGCCGTTGGACGAAGCGCGGGGCATTCGCGCTTCGCGTGGGAGCTGAGAGCGTGCCAGCCGCGAAGCGCCGCTTACCACCACCGTTCCGGCGTAAAGCGCCCGGCCGCCTGTTCGATCACGGCGCCGAGCGCGAACAGCGTTTCCTCCTCGAACGGCCGGCCAATGAGCTGTAGCCCGAGCGGCAGCCCGCGCGCGTCGAGACCGCTCGGCACCGAAATCCCCGGCAGCCCGGCCATGTTAACCGTCACCGTGAACACGTCGTTGAGATACATCTCGATTGGATCGGCGCGGCCCTTCTCGCCGATGGCAAAGGCGGCCGACGGCGTCGTCGGCGTCAAAATAGCATCGACGCCGGCGGCAAAGCAGGTTTCGAAATCGCGTTTGATCAGAGTGCGTACCTTCTGCGCCCGCAGGTAATAGGCATCGTAATAGCCGGCGGAGAGCACATAGGTGCCGATCATGATGCGCCGACGCACTTCCTTGCCGAAACCGGCGGCGCGGGTGCGCTCGTACATGTCGATGACGTCGCGGCCGGGAACGCGCAGCCCGTAGCGCACGCCGTCGTAGCGCGCGAGATTGGATGAGGCCTCCGCGGGCGCCACGATGTAGTACGCCGGCAGCGCGTATTCGGTCAGCGGCAACGAAATGTCGACCGTCTCGGCGCCGGCGTCTTTCAGCCATTGTGCGCCCCGCTGCCATAACGTCTCGATCTCGGAAGCCATGCCCGGCATCCGGTATTCTTTCGGTATGCCGATGCGCATGCCTTTGACCGAGGCGCCTACGGCCTTCTCGTAGTCGGGAACCGGGAGGTCGGCGCAGGTCGTGTCTTTTGGATCATCGCCGGCCATCGAGCGCAGCAGGATTGCGCAATCGCGCACCGTGCGCGCGAACGGCCCGGCTTGATCGAGCGACGACGCAAACGCCACGATGCCCCAGCGTGAGCAGCGGCCATAGGTCGGTTTGAGCCCGACAATGCCGCAAAAAGCCGCCGGCTGCCGGATCGAGCCGCCGGTATCGGTACCGGTGGCGCCGACACAAAGGTTCGCCGCGACTGCGGACGCCGAACCGCCCGAGGAGCCGCCAGGCACCAGCTTGTCGTCCGCGCCGCGCGGGCGCCAGGGCGACACGACCGGGCCGAAATAGGACGTCTCATTCGACGAGCCCATGGCGAACTCGTCATTGTTGAGTTTGCCGAGCAGCACCGCGCCGTCGCGCCACAGATTGGCGGTAACGGTCGATTCGTAGGTCGGCACGAAACCTTCCAAAATATGCGAGCACGCCGTGGTGCGGACGCTCTTGGTGCAGAACAGATCCTTGATGCCGAGCGGGAGCCCTTCAAGCAGACCGCCCTCGCCTCTCGCCAGCCGCGCGTCCGCGGCCCGCGCCATGGCGCGCGCGCGATCCGGCGTTTCCAGCACAAAGGCATTGAGCGCGCGCGCCTTCTCGATGGCGGCGAGGTGCGCATCGGCCAATTCGGTTGCAGAAAATTCCCTTTTGCGCAGGGCGTCGCGGGCCTGCGCCAGCGAGAGCGCGGTGAGATCGCTCATCCAGCTTTCGGATCGTCGCAGGAAAACTCGGCTTTATCCGCGGGTTCGCTCGCGCTTTCTTCCTTCTTCTCCTCTGGCGCGGACAACTCGATCGGATCCGTCAAGAACAGCGGCGGCTCCTCCACGAACTGACCATCGGGCGTGATGAGACCGCGTCGGCGCAAGTAGGCGAACCACATGGCGTCTTGTTCACAAGCGAGGCACATCACTCCACCACCTTCGGCACAACAAAGAAATGATCCTCCCGCACCGGCGCATTCGCGATCACATCGTCGGCGATGCCGCCGTCGGTCACTTCGTCTTTGCGCATCCTCATCGCCATCGGCGTCACCGACGTCATTGGCTCGACGCCGTCGACGTCCACCTCGGCCAGCCGTTCGACGAAGGCCAGGATGGCATTGAGCTCGACCTGAAGGTGCTCGACCTCATCCTCGGCAACCGCGACGCGCGCGAGATGCGCGACCCGGCGGACGGTATCGACATCAACCGACATAGGGGTAAACCTCGATCCTCGAATGCACAAAGCACAGCGCTCACGGCTATAGCAGAGGGCTCATTTTGAGCCAACAGTAGGCTTATTCACTTCTTTCCCATTGTTTTCGCTTGCATTGTGCCGGCGGCACGATGGGCCTAACTTTGGGCGGCAATGCGCTATTTTCAACCGGTTCATGTGATTGGCGGCGGCCTGTCGGGCTGCGAAACCGCCTGGCAGATCGCGCGCCAGGACGTGCCCGTGGTACTGCACGAAATGCGGCCGGCGCGCTCGACAGCCGCGCACAAGACCGGACAATTGGCCGAGCTCGTTTGCTCAAACTCATTTCGCTCCGACGACGCACAGGCAAGCGCTATCGGCCTCCTGCATGAAGAGATGCGGCGGCTCGGTTCGCTGGTGATGCAGGCGGCCGACGCCCACAAGCTGCCGGCGGGCGGCGCGCTTGCGGTCGACCGCGCCGGTTTTGCCCGCGCGATCACGGCGGCCCTCCAGGCCGAGCCGCTGATCGAGGTCAGCCGCGAAGAAATTTCCGCCTTGCCGCCGCCGGAGTGGGACAACGTCATCATCGCCACCGGCCCGCTCACCTCACCCGCGCTTGCGACTGCGATCAGCGCTATCACCGGCGAAACGGCGCTCGCATTCTTCGACGCCATCGCGCCGATTGTGCATCGCGATTCGATCGATTTCGATGTCGCCTGGTTTCAGTCGCGCTACGACAAAGCCGGCCCCGGCGGTACCGGCGCCGACTACATCAACTGCCCGCTGACGCGCCCGCAATACGACGCCTTCGTCGATGCGCTCCTCGCCGGCGAGAAATTCGCGGTGCATGATTTCGAGGCGGCGACGCCCTATTTCGAGGGCTGCCTGCCGATCGAAGTGATGGCCGAGCGTGGTCGCGAAACCCTGCGCCACGGACCGATGAAGCCGTTCGGTCTTACCGATCCGCGCCAGCCGGCGGAAATGACCTATGCGGTGGCGCAACTGCGCCAGGACAACAGGCTCGGCACGCTATTCAACATGGTCGGGTTCCAGACCAAGCTGAAGCATGGCGAGCAGGCCCGTATCTTTCGCACCATTCCGGGCCTCGAAAAGGCCGAGTTCGCCCGGCTCGGCGGCCTGCACCGCAATACCTTTCTCAATTCGCCGAAGCTGCTCGACGAGACGCTGCGGCTCAAGGCAATGCCGCGGCTGCGCTTTGCCGGACAGATCACCGGCTGCGAGGGCTATGTGGAATCGGCGGCGATCGGGCTTTTGGCCGGCCGCTTCGCCGCCGCGGAACGCCGCGGCGAGCGGCCTCGCCTGCCGCCGCAGACGACAGCGCATGGCGCGCTCATCGGGCATATCACCGGAGGGCATATCGAGACCATCGATGCCGGTCCGCGTTCGTTTCAGCCGATGAATGTCAATTTCGGCTTATTTCCACCGCTCGGAGGCCGTACCGCGCACGGCGCCAAGAAAAGCTTCCAGAAGGGCGTCCAGAAACCGGCGCTGTGCGCGCGCGCTCTCGCCGACCTCGAAGCCTGGATCGGCGCGGCCGTGCCGCATGCAGCCGAGTGATTTTCAGTTTTTATGCTAGACGCATGAGCATGGTCGAAGGTGAAGACGCGCAAGTCCTCGCGGCGCGATGGCGCAGCGGCGTCATGCTCAAGCGCGATGTTTTCTCTACCATCGAACGCGGCCATTTTCGCAGCGAGGCCGGCGAGGTCGATGCAGTGCTGCGCAGCGTCGATGCCGTGCCGTGGTGGAGCCGCGGACTGGCGCATCTTTTATTCCGGCGCGAACGCCGGGCGCTGGCAATTGCCGGCCCGCTTGGCATCGGGCCGCCGCTGCTGTTCGCGGGACGCCGGTCACTAGTGCGCGGCTGGATCGATGGCGTGCCGCTGCATATCGCCAAGCCGCATGGCGACACCGCCTATTTCCGTTCCGCCAAGGCGGCGTTGCGAACGCTCCATCGCGCCGGGATTACCCACAACGATCTCGCCAAGGAGCAGAACTGGCTCTATGGCGACGGCCGCGCCTATCTCACCGACTTTCAGCTCGCGTCCTGTTTCCGCCACCGCGGCAGCGCCCTGTTCCGCATCGCGCGCTACGAGGATCTGCGCCACCTGCTCAAGCACAAGCGCCGCTACGCGCCAGCAGCGCTTACCGCTGCCGAACGCCGCGTGCTGGCGCGCAAGAGCTTTCTCACCCGGATTTGGATGGCGACCGGCAAAAAGGTTTACTACGCGATTACCCGCGGCCTCAACGTCACCGACCGCGAAGGCCGCGGCATCCGTTTCACCCGCGAAGCGCCGGCCATCGCCGCGCGTCTCAAGACCCACCCGCAGGTGCGCGATGTCGCCATTGTCGCCTTTCCCGACCGCCGCACCGGCACCGGTCTCTATGCGTTTGTCGAAGGCAGCGCCGGCGATCGCGAGCTGAGCGAGTTTCTCGGCGGCACGGCGCCCGAGCATCTGCAAGTGGTCGACGCCTTGCCGCGTAATGCGCAGGGCGAAGTGCGCAGCGAAATTCTCGAGCTCGTGGCAATGAATCAGCTCGATCTGATCGGGTCGCTGGTCAAGACCGACGCCGAACGCGCCGTCGTCGGCCGCATCGTTTCCGAGCGGCGCAATCTGCGCGACCGCTTCGCGTTCTGATCGCAACCGCGGGTCCGGCGGCTTAGGGTTTTGCGCGAGCGCCAAGATTGCGACCATATGGCGCCCATCGGCTGCCATTATTGCAGCAAACAATTTCGTAGTCGGGTTGCGGGGGAAATCAGCACAAAACAGACAATGGACTACCGCGCTAGACGCGGCCGTCTGCAGACGATCGAGTTGTGGCCAGGGCAAGCCCCCAAGCTCCCAAAGCCGTAAGGCGCCCCGGCCACGGGCCTCGGCGGGCGTATTTCCGCCGAGGCCGCCTTGCTTCCTTCATGCACCCGCCCGCCAAAATCACCGTGACGGAAATCACAGGAACGCCAGTTTGGCGCCGCTTCGCATCTCGCGAGCAGCCTACCCTGCGATCCGCGCCGGATTGCGCGCCGCGCGCCAAAGCAGCCATTGCCGCCGCCATCGTGGGATCTCGGCGGGCGCGAAAGGCTCACTGCGCTCCAGCCGGTCCAGGGCGGGGCCCACAAGCGCCAGCGGCAGCAGAGCCGGCATCGCTTGCGGCGGCAGTGACGGCACGGACTCCCGAACGGCGAGGAGGTGGCTGCGCGCGAGCCTTCGCAGCTCGGCAAGCGCGGCCTTTAGGGCCGCCGAAGATCGGCCGGAAAATATTTCATGGGGCGGGACCTGATGGCGATCGAGCAACTCCATCGGCACATAAAGCTGACCGCGTGCCGCGTGCAGCGGAAAAGCGCGCAGCAGACCGGCGAGCGCATAGGCTATGCCCGCTGGTCCAGCAACGGACTCGGCGTCGACTTTGGCGAGGATTTGCATTGCAAGAGCAAATAACGCCGATGATGTTCTTCTCGCGTAGTCCTCGAGATCGCCTACGGCCGCCACCGGGTCGTCGTAGAGGTCGAAGCGGTGCGCCTCAATAAGATCAATCAGCTTGGCCGACGGGAGGCGATGGCGCTCGACCGTCGCGAGCAGCGCCGCGGCGAGCGGATTGGCCCCCGCCTCGCCGGCCCGTTCGCCGTTGATGACGTCGCTCCACCACTGCAGGCGGATTTCGCCGGGCAGTGCCGCATGGGCCACATCGCGGACCCGCGCGATCTCGGCGTTGAACGCGTAAAGCGCATGCAGCGCGCTACGTCGGTCCACCGGGGCGAACAGCGTGGCGATAAACCGGTCATGGTCGGCCGCGCGAACAAGCTCGGCGCAATAGGCCAATGCGTCCTGCATGTTGGCGAGCTTAGCAGCATTCACTGCACCGCGATCAGACCGGCGCCGACGCGGCGGCTTTCCATCAGCATCACATTGTAGGTGCGCACGGCAGCGCCGGTGGTCATAGCATCGAGGGAAATGTGCGCTTCGCGAAACCGTGTACGTAGAGGCTCCGGCACGACCCAAGGCTTAGCACCGGTGCCGAGCACGAAAAAATCCAGCTCGCCGGACCGGGCAAAGACGAGCGCCAGCGCCGCGTCAGTCATTTCGCTGGACGTCGCGACCGGCCAAGCCCAAATGCCGCTGGGCAGGCACAACAGTGAGCCGCGATGCGACATGCCGGCGAAGCGAAAACCACCGCCGCCATGAGCATCGATCAGCGCCTGGCGCGGCAGATGCGGCAAATCCACTATCGGCGGGCTCGCGCGCGCCGCGGTGACGGCGCGGGCGATGTCGGAGCGGTCGGCGGCGCCAGCGGGGTCGCGGCCGCGGCATCGTCCGGTTCGCCCTGCCGCGCGCGGCCGACGCCAAGATAAATCAGGATCGGCGAGGCAATGAACACCGACGTATAGGTGCCGACCAGCACCACGCCGAACATCATCGTCGCCGTGAAGCTGCGGATCGCCTGGCCGCCGAACAGCAACAAGGCCAGCAGCGACAGCGACACCGTCAGATGGGTGACGATCGACCGTGACAGCGTCGCGTTGATCGACGCGTTGAGCAGATCGGGCATCGGCATCCGCTTATAGCGGCGCAGCATCTCGCGGATGCGGTCGTAGATCACCACCGTGTCGTTGAGCGAGTAGCCGAGAATGGTGAGCAGCGCGGCGATGCTGGTCAGGTCGAAATCGATCCGCGTCAGCGACATGAAGCCGACGGTGAGCACCAGATCGTGCACGTTGGCGATCATGGCACCGAGAGCGAACTGCCATTCGAAACGGAACCAGAGATAGATCAGGATAGCGCCGATGGCGAGCACAAGGCCGATGGTGCCGTAGGACAGAAGCTCGGTCGACACGCTGGGTCCGACCACTTCCACCCGCCGGTAATCGACCTCGTTGCCCAGCGCGTCGCGCACTTTCTGCACCGCCTGCTGCTGCGCCGCGTCGCCGCCCGGTTGCTCGGAGATGCGGATCAGCACGTCGTTCGGCGCGCCGAACTGCTGGAGCTGGAAATCGCCCAGATGCAGCGAGCCGATGGTGCCGCGCATCTTGGCGAGATCGGCCGGGCCCGCCTTGGTCTGTACCTCCATCAGCGTGCCGCCGATGAAGTCGATGCCGAAATTCAGTCCGTGAAAGAAGTACAAAAGGATCGCGGCGATCGACAGCATCGCCGATATCGGAAAGCTGATGCGCCGGAAGCGCATAAAATCGAATTTTGTGTCATCGGGAACGATGCGAAGGAGGCGCACGGCAAATTCTTTCTTGTTGATTAAATCGGGACCGTGCGCGGCCGCCACATCCGCACCCAATAGGCCACGATCAGCCGCGTCAGCGTAAATGCGGTGAACAGGCTGGTGAGGATGCCGATGCCGAGCGTCACGGCAAAGCCGCGCACCGGCCCGGTGCCGATATAGAACAGAACCGCGGCGGCGATGAAGGTGGTGATGTTGGAGTCGAGAATGGTCGCAAGCGCGCGGGAAAAGCCGGCATCGATCGCGTTAATCGCACTACGCCCGGCGCGGACCTCCTCGCGGATGCGTTCGTAGATCAGGACGTTCGAATCCACGGCGATACCGACGGTCAGCACGATGCCGGCGATGCCAGGCAGCGTCAGCGTGGCGCTGAGCATCGACAGCACGCCAAAAATCATCGCCACGTTGACCGCCACCGCGATGTTGGCGAACAGCCCGAACAGACCGTAGGTCACCAGCATGAAGAACACGACAAGCGCTGCCCCGACATAAGCGGCGTGCTCGCCGGCATTGATCGAATCCTGGCCGAGGCCCGGTCCGACCGTGCGTTCCTCAATGACGGTGAGCGGCGCTGGCAAAGCGCCGGCGCGCAGCAGGATGGCGAGATCGTTCGCCGACTGGACGGTGAAACTGCCGGAAATCTGCCCGGAACCGCCGAGGATCGGCTCACGGATGACCGGGGCCGATATCACCTTGTTGTCGAGCACGATGGCGAACGGCTTGCCGACGTTCTGCTGCGTCGCCTCGGCAAACTTCCGCGCGCCGCTCGAATTGAAGCGGAAGCTGACGATCGGTTCGCTGGAGCGCTGGTCGAAGCCCGGTTGGGCGTCGACCAGATCGGCGCCGGAGACGAGCACGCGCTTCTCGATGAGAAACTTCTCCCCGCGTTCGCCGTCGAGAATTTCCGAATCCGCCGGCACGTGGGTTGCTGACGCCTGCTGCGGCGTCATCGACTGATCGACCATGCGAAAATCGAGCTTCGCCGTCTTGCCGAGAATCTCCTTCAGCCGCGAAGGGTCCTGCAGGCCGGGCACCTGGACGAGAATGCGGTCGGCGCCCTCGCGTTGGATCGTCGGCTCGACCAAGCCGAGTTCATTGACGCGGCGCTCGATGATCTGAATCGATTGATCGACGGCCTGACGGATACGCTCGACCAGCGCAGGGTCCGAGGGGGTGAGACTGATGAGGCCGCCGTTCTCGGTGATATCGACGCTGCGCTGTCCCGAAGAGCCGAGGATCCCGGACAAGGGCTGCGACAGCTCGCGCAGCTTGCCGACGGCGTTGTCAACGTCGCTCTCGCGCGTGATGCGCACCTCCACACTGTTGCCGTGGATGGCACGCCCGGTGAACGGGACGCGCGCCTGGCGCAAAATGCGCAGCACGTCGTCGTTGATGCCCTGCAGCCGTTCCTTGCGTACGGCAGCGGTATCGACTTCGAGCAGGAGGCTCGAGCCGCCCTGCAGGTCGAGGCCGAGCACAATATGGCGCTGTGCCCAGGACGGCCACGTGCGTATCGTGTTCTCGGAGAAGAAACTCGGCACCGCAAACAGGCACACGATGAGCGCCGAAAGCACAATACCCGCCGCCTTCCATCGCGTGAAAAACAACATCCGTTGTTAGTCCTCGTTTAAGATCGCGCCGCGGACCGATATACCCTTTCCTTACGCACTTGCGGGGAAGGAAAGTGGCGGGAATCCGTCAGCTTGCGCTCTCGTCCTTTACCGGCTCGCCCTTGGCCCGCACCTCGGACACCATCGAGCGCATCTGCCGCACCCGCACGCCGTCGGAGATCTCGACCTCGATCTGGTCGTCATCGACGACCTTGGTGACCTTGCCGACAAGGCCGCCATTGGTCACCACGGTGTCGCCGCGGCGCAGCGCCTTGACCATCGTCTGATGCTGCTTCACCCGCTGCTGCTGCGGACGCAACACCAGGAAATACATAATCACAACGATCAGTATGAGCGGTAGCAACGACGTGATCATGCCGCCACTGTCGCCGCCGAGACCAAACGGCAGGCTTTGCGCGTATGCGGGCGTAATCAGCATTGCTCCTCCGGTCCGCTGGGGGACGCGCCGGCCTTAACGATGAGGGCCGATTTTGCGCGGGAAATCGGCGCGGACTATAGCGGCCACCGGCCTAATTGCAATGTTGCGGGGGTGTCTTACCGGCCCAGCTTGCGAGGGCCCGGGAGCCCCGCTAAGGGGACTGGCGGGAACCGGGCACAGGCATGGCAAAACGGAAACGAGCCGTTCGGAACAGCGCTGCCGATAAACGCGCCGGCAGCGGGTCAAAAACACAATCACACAAGGCCGGCGGCAACGCCGAGACCGTGCTCGACCGGATCGCGGAAGCCCTGGAACGCATGGCTCCACGGTCGCCGTCCGGGCCTGATTTCTCCACCGCCGAAGCATTCGTCTGGCATCCCGAGGAGCGAAAGCTTGCCGCGGTCCGCCGCGTCAACCGGGTCGAGATGTCGCTGTTGAAGGGCATCGACCGGGTGCGCGATCTCCTCCTTGAAAATACCGAGCGTTTCGCCCGCGGTTTACCGGCGAACAACGCACTCCTTTGGGGCGCCCGCGGCATGGGCAAATCCTCGCTGGTCAAGGCCGCCCACGCTGCAGTCGGCGACGCGCATCCCGCCGCCGCGCTCAAGCTTGTCGAAATTCATCGCGAAGACATCGAGTCGCTGCCGGAGCTGATGGGGCTGCTGCGGAAATCGCCGCAACGCTTCATCGTGTTCTGCGACGATCTTTCCTTCGAAGCCGAAGACACCTCTTACAAGGCGCTGAAAACGATGCTCGAAGGCGGCATCGAGGGCCGGCCGGAGAACGTGATCTTCTATGCCACCTCGAACCGCCGTCATCTGATGGCCCGCGACATGGTCGACAACGAGCGCGCCACCGCGATCAATCCCGGCGAAGCGGTCGAAGAGAAAGTCTCGCTGTCGGATCGGTTCGGATTATGGCTCGGGTTTCACCGCTGCAGCCAGGACGAATACCTGGCGATGGTGGACGCCTATGTGGCGCGCTATCGCATTCCGCTTGCGGGCGACGAGCTGCGCCGCGAGGCGCTCGAATGGGCGACGACGCGCGGCGCCCGCTCCGGCCGCGTGGCCTGGCAATACGTGCAGGATCTGGCCGGGCGATTAGGAGTGCCGCTGGCTGACTGACGGCAACTACGCTCCGCTGAGATACTGCGCCGGATCGACCGGCGTCGAGCCTTTGCGAATCTCGAAGTGCAGCTCAGGCGACGTGACGTTTCCGGTCTGGCCTGATTTGGCGATCACTTGGCCGCGTTTGACCGCGTCGCCCTTCTTGACCATGAGCTCGCTGGCGTGGGCGTAAGCGGTGACGAATCCGTTGCTGTGGCGCACCAGCACCAAATTGCCGTAGCCCTTAAGCTCGTTGCCGGCATAGGCAACCACACCGTCTTCGGCCGCCTTGACCAGCGTACCTTCGGGCACCGCGAGATCGATACCGTCGTTCTGCAAGCCATTGGGCTTCGGCCCGAAGCCGACGATGACGCGACCGCGCACCGGCCAGCGGAACGATGGCAAGGCGCCGACGGCTTCCGCGCTCTTGACGGCGCCGTGCGGTTCGGGAGGGGCAACCGGCGCGGCAAGCCGCGCGCTATGCGGGGAGTCGGCGGTCGCAAAATTCTGGCTCGCGGGCGGCGCTTCGGCGCGGGGCGCGACCGGCGCTGCCGCCATCCTCGCCGGCATGTCCGGAATGACGATGCGTTCGCCGACCTTCACCCGCGTATCCAGCGGAATATTGTTGGCTTTGGCGAGCACCAGCACCGGCTTGCCGTAAAGCCGGGCGATGCTGTGCAGCGTCTCGCCCGCCGCCACAATGTGGACGCCGGCGGTCGGTGCGAGCGCAGTTCGCGGCGCGCCGGCCGGGGTCGCAGCAGGCATTGTTGGCGCGGATGCGGCGATGCGCGTCTGCGGCGCCGCAACGGCGGCCGCGGGCCCGCGGCGGCGCGGAATCACCAAATGCTCGCCGGGATGTACAGTCCCGGGATTGGTGATGTGGTTGGCCTCGATGATGGCGGCGACCGGCACCCCATAGCGCCGCGAGAGCACTTCGAGGGTCTCTCCGGGCGCCAAAACGATCGGCGTGCCGCCTTCCCAGGTCCAGGTCGGCGGTGGCGGCGCTTCTCGGAGCGAGCCGGTGACATCGCCATTGGCGGGCTGGTACGAGCCCATGCCCCGGCCACCGCCCGAGGTCCCTTCCCCGGCATTGCTGGCGAGGTGCGGCAGGGGCCGGCTGTCCACGGCGTAGGAGCCCTGCGGAATCGAGCCGGTCACTTCATTGCGCGGGGGATTGTCGCCGCCGAAAATATCCGACGTAAAGCGGCCGGAATCGCTGCTGCAGCTGGCGAGACCCAAACCGATTAACGCAATTGCACCCAATTGCAGCCCAACGGCCGAACGACGCGACGCGTACATGGTTACTCGCTCGCACGCAAAATGACCCGTAGCGAATAAACATCGTTGGGGTAAACAGGCCTTTAAGTAATTCGGTAAGAACCTGAGGATGCCGGAAGTGTCGTAATATGGTTACAATTCTCGTGCTTGCCCGGGCAAAAGCGGCACGAACCGCACGGCAATCAGATTTTGCCGCGTCAAGCCGCCGGCAGACTTGGATAGCTTGACGATGTATTGCGTGCCGTGGCGCGGACCGAGCGGCAGGACCATCTTGCCGCCTTCGCCGAGTTGCTCCACCAGCGCCTCCGGAATTTCCTCGGCGGCGGCGGTCACGATGATGCGGTCGAAAGGCGCTTGCTCCGGCGCACCGGCAAATCCATCGCCCGCCAGGACGGTGACATTGGCGTATCCCAGCGTCCTGAGACGCTCGCGCGCCGTATCCGCCAACGTCCGGTAGCGCTCGATGCTCACGACTTCGCGCGCCAGCCGCGACAGGACGGCGGCCTGGTAGCCCGAGCCGGTGCCAACTTCCAGGACGCGGTGCTGCGGCTCGACCTCGAGCTGTTCGGTCATGTAGCCGACAACATAGGGCTGGCTGATGGTCTGTCCGCAAGCGATCGGCAGGGCCTGGTCAGCATAGGCACTGTCGGTGAGCTCGGCAGCGACGAAGTGCTCGCGCGGCACCTCGTCCATGGCGCGCAGTACCGCCTGGTCGCTGATGCCGCGCCGGCGCAGCGCGAGCTGAAACTCCATGCGTTGCACGTCGGCTGCCCTGATCTCGGCCACAATGACCTCGCCCAATGAACGCGCTGCGCCGCCTTCCCGCACTATGCCATTCCAGCTTGTATCGGCACTCCGGTATCGCGCTTCAACGGCAGCATGGCGCGGAAGAATTCGCCAAGTTTGGAAAATCTACGCCCTAACCGGAACCGAATGCCCCAAGCCGGCATTAACCTTATCACGCGGGGCGATTCGGTCTGCCTTCGCCATCCTGACAATCGTTGCAGCGGAAGAATCCGGGAAGTACTCTTACAAAAATATCTTCACAGCACGGGATTGCGAATGACGCCTGAAGAAAACTTTGTCGGCAAGCGCGTCCTCGTGGTCGAGGATGAGCTGATGATCCGGCTGCTGCTGCAGGACATGCTGGACGACCTCGGCCACACCCTTGCCGGAGAGGCGGGCCGCATTGACGAAGCGCTGACGCTGGCGAGGCAGGGCGAGTTCGACGTCGCCATCCTCGACGTCAATCTCAATGGTCAGCCGATTTCGCCGGTGGTCGAGGTGCTGGTCGAGCGCGGACTGCCGTTCGTGTTCGCGACCGGGTACGGCCAGCGCGGCGTGCCAGAAGCCTATCGCACTACGCCGACGCTGCAGAAGCCGTTCCAGGCGGATGCGCTGGCGCAGGCGATCGAGGCGGCGTCGCCGACCGTGCGGAATTGACCTCTTTCAGTCGAAGAGTCTCTTTCAGTCGAAGAGTTCGGCAAGCTTGGTCATGTAGGGCTCGTCGGTCATGTCGAGCCGGAGCGGCGTAACCGCGATGCAGCGGTCCTCGAGCGCGGCGAGATCGGTGCCCTCCGGCGCCTTGACGAACGCATGACGGACATAGGCGATCCAATAATACGGATTGCCCCGGCCATCCTTGCGTGCCTCGATTTGCAGCCGCTCCTGGCCGCCGCGGCGCCCTTGGGCGGTGACCGCGATGCGCCTGACCTCGTCGGGCGGGCAATCCGGAAAGTTGACGTTGATCAGCACGTCGCGCGGAATGCCCTCGGCGATGACGCGGCGAATGATTTCGGGCCCGTATTTCAGGCTCGTGGTCCAATAAGGCGGCCGGCCGCTGCGCCCGGCATAAGCTTGCGACAAAGCGAGCGAGGGAACGCCGATCACGGTGCCCTCCACGGCGCCGGCAACGGTCCCGGAATAGATCACGTCCTCGCCGGCGTTACGGCCGCGGTTGACGCCGGAGAGGAGGAGATCGGGCCCCTTGCCGTTGAGCACATGGCGTGCGCCCATGATGACGCAGTCGGTCGGCGTGCCGCGCACCGCGAAGCGGCGCTCGCCCACCTGGCGCAGCCGCAGCGGATCATTGAGCGACAGCGAATGAGCGACGCCGGACTGGTCGTATTCCGGCGCGATGACCCAGACGTCGTCGGAAATCTCGCGCGCGATCTTCTCGCACACGTCGAGGCCTTCCGCATGGATGCCGTCGTCGTTGGTGACTAGGATGCGCATGGCTCAGGATTCCCCTCCCCCTTGTGGGGAGGGGTCAGGGGTGGGGGTCGGCAGGTGTCGTGCAAGCATCGACGGACAACGCGTCGCCTCACCTCACGACCCCCCTCCCCACCCTCCCCCACAAGGGGGGAAGGAGCAGTGCTCGGCTTGGTGAAAAATCTTTTCGTCACTTCTCGATCCTTTTCATGCCGCCCATAT
The DNA here is from genome assembly GCA_963709825.1 of uncultured Alphaproteobacteria bacterium. Lineage (GTDB taxonomy): Bacteria > Pseudomonadota > Alphaproteobacteria > Rhizobiales > Xanthobacteraceae > BOG-931. Next base: position 124,926 of record CAVPXZ010000008.1, on the reverse strand, counting down.
AGCTCTGCAACGCCTCCGGCACCGCGATCGAGCCGTCGTCCTGCTGGTAGGTTTCCATCACCGCGATCAGCGCACGGCCGACGGCGACGCCGGAGCCGTTGAGCGTGTGCACGTGTCGCACGTTGCGGCCCTCCCTGGTGCGATAGCGCGCATTCATGCGCCGCGCCTGGAACTCGCCGCAGATCGAGCAGGACGAAATCTCGCGATACATCCCCTGGCCCGGCAGCCACACTTCAATGTCGTAAGTCTTCTGCGACGCAAAGCCCATGTCGCCGGCGCACAACGTCACCACCCGATAGTGCAGCCCGAGCCGGCGCAAAACCTCCTCGGCGCAGGACAGCATGCGCTCGTGCTCGTCACTGCTTTGCTCTGGCGTGGTGATGGACACCAGCTCGACCTTGGTGAACTGATGCTGGCGGATCATGCCGCGCGTGTCCTTGCCCGCAGCGCCGGCTTCAGCACGGAAGCATGGCGTGCAGGCCGTAAGCCGCATCGGTAATTGCGCTTGATCGACGATGGATTCGCGAACCAGATTTGTCAGCGGAACTTCCGCGGTGGGAATGAGCCAGAGCCCACCGGAGATTTGATCAAACCCGTGCCAGGCATCACCTGAAATTGCTCGACCGTCGTCTTCAAACAGCATTTTGCGCAACAATTCTTGCTGCTCTTCATATGAGAGCACGCGCCCGGCTCGAAACTGATCATCAGTAAACTTGGGCAACTGTGCCGTTCCAAACATGACTTCATCGCGCACTAAAAGCGGCGGTGCGACTTCAGTGTAGCCATGCTCTCCCGTGTGCACGTCGAGCATGAATTGTCCGAGCGCGCGTTCGAGCCGCGCGAGGCCGTTTTTCAGAACAACAAAGCGCGCGCCGGAAAGTTTTGCCGCCGTCTCGAAATCCATTTGGCCGAGCGCTTCGCCGAGATCGAAATGCTGCCTCGGCGTGAACCCATAATCGCCCTTTGCCCCAAAACGGTGACGCTCGACATTGTCTTTCTCGTCTTTGCCGTCGGGTACTTCATCGAGCGGAAGATTGGGGATTTCGGCAATCGCCTTGTGCAGGTCTACGGTAGCGGCGCGCTCTTGGGCCTCCATGGCTGGGATCGATTGTTTGAGTGCAGCGACTTCGATCAGCAATCCCTTGGCGTTTTCCTCGTCCTTTCTCTTCTTTGCTTCGCCGATTTCCTTCGACGCGGCGTTGCGGCGCGCCTGCGCGGTTTCGAGTGCGAGGATTGTCTCCCGCCGCTTCTCGTCGAGCGCGATCAGCCGCTGCGCCTGCAACTCGAGGCCGCGCCGCTTGAGCGCGTGGTCGAAGGCCTCGGGGTTGTCGCGGATAAAGCGGATGTCGTGCATAGGCAAAACTCAAAGAAATCGGGGCGACGTTATAGCATCCCAACTGCGTCATGCGCGGGCTTGACCCGCGCATCCATGCTGCCTCACCGCTGCATGGGTTGCCGGATCAAGTCCGGCAATGACGAGAAAGAAATCACTCCGCCGGCTTGGAGGCCGCGGCTGCGGCGGCCGCCGCGCGTTCCGCTGCCGCCCGCTTCTCGACCCAGCGCACCGACCAGACCGAGCCCTCGTAGAGGGCGACCAGCGGCAGTGCAAGCGACATCTGGCTGAGCACGTCGGGCGGGGTGAGGATCGCCGCGATGACAAAGGCGATGACGATGAAATAGCGGCGTTTCGATTTGAGCTGATCCGAAGTGATGATACCGACCCGGCCAAGCAGCGTCAGGATCACCGGAAGCTGAAAGGCGATGCCGAAAGCGAGCACGAGCTTCATCATCAGCGAGAGGTAGTCCTCGACCTTCGGCAATAGCTCGATCGTCGCCTGGCCTGGACCGCCCATCTGCTGCATGCTGAGCGAGAAGCGCGCGAGCATCGGCCAGACCACGAAATAAACGACCATCGAGCCGAGCAGGAAGAAGATCGGGGTGGCGACGAGGTAGGGCAGAAAGGCCTGCTTTTCGTTGCGGTAAAGCCCCGGCGCGGCAAACATGTAAATCTGGCTGGCGATCACGGGGAAGGCGATGAACGCCGCGCCGAACAGCGAAAGCTTCAGCTGCACAACAAAATATTCCAGCAGCCCGGTGTAAATGAATTTGGAATTCTCCGGACCGGCGACCCAGACATATGGCCACGTCAGCACGTTGTATATCTGCCTGGCGAAAAAGAAGCACACAACGGCCGCAAGCGCGAAGGCGGCCAGCGCCTTGATCAGCCGGGTACGCAGCTCGACCAGGTGCTCCATCAACGGCGCCTTGGTAGCTTCGATCTCCTTTTCTTCTTCCTCGCGAGTCATCCGGCTCGCCCCGTATTGTCCGGCTGGGCGACCGCGTCGGCCGGCTCCGGCACGGCCGGACCTACGGCCGCGGCGACAATGTCGCCTTCGGGGGCTTCCACGCTCGGCTGCGGCGCAGGAAGCTCAGGCGCGGAATTTGCGGCCGCTTCCGGGACGACCGGGCCGGTGGCGGCGGCTACGGCGTCTTGCTCAACCAGAGCACCCGATTGCGCCGGCTCTGTCGTCGCCGTCATCAGCGCCGGCTTTTGCTCAAGCGATGTCTGGATATCTTTCCCCGCGGCTTCGACATCGGCACGCACGTCCTTGAGCGGATCGTAGCTCTTGATGTCGTGCGCGATGTCGTCGACCTGCTTCTTGAGGTCGGCCATCTCGGCTTCGCGCATCGCCTCCTGGAACTGGTTCTGGAAGTCGGCGGCCATGCCGCGCACCTTGCGCGTCCATTGTCCCATCGTGCGCAGGACCGCGGGCAGCTCTTTCGGCCCGATCACGATCAGCGCTACGACGCCGATCAGCAGAAATTCGGTCCACGAGATGTCGAACATGGAAACTCCCCGGCCGGCTCACCCGCCCATTCTGCGTGCCAACCGTCGGCAATCTCGCCTGGCGGGACGAGCCCGCAGGGGACGTCAGGAGACCTTGGTTCCGGCCTCGGCCCGCGGTTTGACCGCTTCGGCCGGCTGATGGTCGATGGACTTGACCGGCGCGTCGGCCTTGCCGCCGGCGTCGGCCTCCTCCTCGGTCATGCCTTTCTTGAAGGCCTTAATGCCCTTGGCGACATCGCCCATCATGTCCGAAATCTTGCCGCGCCCGCCGAAGACCAGCAGCAGGACGGCGCCGACGATCAGCCAGTGCCAGATGCTCAGGGAGCCCATGAAATCCTCCGTGCGCCACAGCGCCCGCGCCGTATAGGGGTCGCGAATTCAGCCTGAAACTAGGCGTCGGAAGCGGCAAAAACAAGCACAACAGGAGACCCCGCCGGGCCGCTGGCGGCGTGCAGGCCGAAGCGGGGGATTTTGGGCCCCTTTTGGCCTATTCCTCGGTGCGTTCGGCCGGCGGGACAAGCCCGAAATCGAGATCGCCCGGCTCCAGCGGGTCTTCATCCTCTCGGAGCGCCGGATCGTCGGACGGCACCGGCACCGTAAACCCGGCCGGCAGCGATTTTTCGATCAGACCCGCGCCCTTGAGCTCATCGAGGCCGGGAAGGTCGGTAAGCGCGTCGAGCCCAAAATGCGACATGAACGCCTCGGTGGTGCCATAGGTCACCGGCCGGCCGGGGGCCTTGCGCCGGCCGCGCAGCCGTATCCAGCCGGTCTCCAAGAGGACATCGAGGGTCCCCTTCGACGTGGTCACGCCGCGAATTTCCTCGATCTCGGCGCGCGTCACCGGCTGGTGATAGGCGACGATGGCCAGCGTCTCGATCGCAGCGCGCGACAGCTTCTTGGTGACGACGGTCTCGCGCGTCATCAGCCAGCCGAGATCGCTTGCCGTCCGCAGCGACCATTTTCCGCCGACGCGTACCAGATTAACGCCGCGCGGTGCGTATTGCGTTTGCAATTGCAGCAGCAGGGCATGCGCGTCGACGCCGGCCGGCAGCCGCATCGCAAGCGTCTTCTCGTCAAGCGGCGCTTCGGCGGCAAACAGCAACGCTTCAAGGATGCGCAACTCCTCGGCGCGCTCCTCTACATCCTCGTCATTCTTGTCGCCGGCGATCACACGCATCTCCACTACATTTGCAATCATTTTCGCCCCCTCACTGGTTTCCCGGTTGCGCCACGGCCTCGACGCCCCCCTGGTCCGGCCGCTTGCGGACGTAAAGCGGGGCAAACGCGGCATGCTGGTGCACCTCAAGGAGACCTTCGCGGACCAACTCGAGCGCGGCGGCGAAGCTCGAGGCCCGAACCGTCGCCGCGTGCGAGGCATCGACCATATAGGCGAAGAGGTACTCATCGAGCACGCACCAGTCAGTTGCGCGTCCGATCAGCCGTTCGAGCGCCTCGCGCGCTTCGGCCAGCGACCAGACCGTGCGCTTGGGCATTCGCACATGCGCCCTCGCCTGTTTCTGCCGCTGCCCCGCATAGGCAGACAGCAGATCGTAGAGCGTTGCCGTCCATTCCGGCCGCTTGATCTCTGCGATCGGCTCCGGCTGGCCACGGGGAAAAATCTCGCGTCCAAGCTGCGGCCGATTGAGCAATTGCTCGGCCACCTGCCGGATTGCTTCGAGCCGCCGCAAACGCTGCGCCAGCGCCGTCGCCATGTCTTCGGCGCTGACGCCGTCGGGCTCATGCTGCTCCGGCAGCAGCAGCCGCGACTTCAGATAAGCGAGCCACGCCGCCATTACCAAATAATCGGCGGCGAGTTCGAGCCGCAGCTTGCGCGCCTCCTCGATGAAGGCGAGGTATTGATCGGCTAGCGCCAGGATCGAGATCTTGGCGAGGTCGACCTTCTGTTGGCGGGCCAGCGTCAGCAGGAGATCGAGCGGTCCTTCGAAGCCCTCGACGTCGATCACCAGCGCGGGCTCGTCCGTCGCCCGCTCCGGTAGTTCGGTGGCGAATTGCAAATCGTCGGCGATCATGCGAAACCCTGCGCCGGCTGCCAGGCTCCGGTCATGAGTATCAGAAATTCACCGCGGCCCGCCGCGACGTCGATCGGCACCGGCGGCTCCTTCGCCGCCAGCGCGGCCGCGGCCCGGCGCGCGGCAAAACCGGCGAGTGCCGGCACCTCGGCGGCGACCGCGACCATTTCCGCCATCTCGCCATTGCAGTGAAGCACTACGTCGCAACCGGCGGTGATCGCGGCGCGGCTGCGCTCGGCAATCGAGCCCGCCAGCGCCCCCATGGAAATGTCGTCGCTCATCAGCAGGCCCCGGAAGCCGATCGAATCACGAATCACGTCACGCACTATAGTTGCCGAAATGGTGGCCGGCGCGATGGGGTCAATGGCGCTAAACACAACATGTGCGGTCATGGCGAGCGGGAGCCCGGCCAGCGGACGGAAAGCGGCAAAATCGGTCGTATCGAGCACCGCCCGCCCGGTGCTGACCACGGGCAGCTTTTTGTGACTGTCCGCGGTCGCGCGGCCATGCCCGGGAATGTGCTTGACGACCGGCAGCACGCCCCCGTCGGCCAAGCCTTGCGCAATCGCGCCGGCGATGGCGGCTACCTTGCCGGGCTCGGTGCCATAGGCACGGTCACCGACAATCGGATCGGAACCCGCGACCGGCACGTCGGCGATCGGCATGCAATCGACATCGATGCCGAGCGATGCGAGATCGGCAGCAATCAACCGGGCACCGAGCCGCGCTGCGGTGAGGCCCAGGTCCCGATCGCGGTCGTACAGCACACCATAGGCTGCACCCGGCGGATAAATCAGCCATTGCGGCGGACCGAGGCGCTGCACCCGTCCGCCCTCCTGGTCGATGAGCGCGGGGGCGGCGCGTCCGAGCGTCATTCGCACCTCGTCGACCAGATTGCGCAGCTCCTCGGGCCCCGCGACGTTGCGCTGAAACAGGATAAAGCCCCAAGGCTGCGCCTCGCGGAGGAATGCGCGTTCCTTATCCGTCAGCACAGGTCCGGCAAGGCCGGTAATGAAAGCGCGCATCGCGGCCGCTTAGCCCGCGCGCGACCGGAGGGTCAAGCGCGCGCGCCGTCAATTCCTCTGGACAATGCAATTGCCGCCGGCGGCCTTGAGCCCGCTGCACAGGCCCGCGGCCTCTTCCGCCGAGGCAAAGGGGCCGACGAGGGCGCGGTAGTAAGTGCCCTTGGCGCCGAGATCGGCGCGACGAATGATTGGCCGGCGGCCGCTGAGCTGATTGGGGAATTTGGCCTGCAGGCTTTGGAACGAGGCCTGGGCCTCAGCTTGGGTACGCTGCGAGGTGACTTGCACGGAGTAACCGCCGCTGGATGACGGGCCGGCCGCGGCCCCTGTGACCGGTTCTGCGCTGGCCACCGCTGTTGGCGTGGGCGCCCGGACGCGCGACGGTGCCGCCACCTCACTCTCGGCACCGGGAATGATCGACAGGGGCGCGTTCGCCCCGGCCGGCGGCGCACTGGCAGGCTTGGCGGCCGTCGAGGCTGAGCGCGCCGGACCCCGCGTAGACGGCGCCGTTGCGGGCGGAGGTTGCGGCGGGAGCGGCACCGCTTCCGAGCCGCCAGACTGATCGGCGCGGATCGTGACCGTGTGGATCTTCTTCGGCTCCGGAGCTGCCGGAGCCGGCGCTTGCGCCGTCGGCGCGGGAGTAGCCGCACTGGTCGAAGGCGGCACCGGATAACCGGGAACCGGAGCCGGCGCCGTAGGCCAAGGCGAAGGCCCGGGCGTGCCGGACGGAGCCGGGGTCTGTCCGGACGTGATCGGAATAGTCGAGACCACACGCGGAGCCGCAGGCGGCGGCTCCACATTCACCGGCTGCTCTTCACGCGAGACGAGATTTTCGGGAGCGCCCGCGCTCGCTACGTTGGTCTGAGCTGAAGTGTTCGGCTGGGCTGCGGCGGAGCCCGGCACGATCTTGTTCGGACCGTTGTTTGCTTTGATGATCGGCGGCAGCGTAGGCAACATCGAACCGCCGAACATATAACGATAGCCAAATGCGCCAGCGGTTCCGATCACCACCAGGCCAAGCACCGCCATAACAACGACGAGGCCACTGCGCCGGCGTGGGCTTGGGGTATCGTCGTGATAATCCTCTGCAGGATAAGCGTCCCCGCCGCCGTACTCCGGCTCCTCGGCCGCATAGTGTTCGCCGGGCGCGGCGGACATGAAAGCCGGCAATTGCCGGCCGGGCGCAACCGGCGCCGGCTCGTCGCCGTAGTCGGCATCGGCGTCGTCGCGGAAGCCATTGAACTTGGCCGCTGGGCCGGAAAAATATCGACCGCCGGCTGGTGGCTCGTTCTCGTAACCGCGCTCCTGCGGCGGATAAGACGCGGCGGGCGGAGGCGGGGGCGGCGGCGGCGCAACGTAGCGGTCTTCCGGCCGGTCGTAGCGCGGATCGGCGTAGCTCTCCTCAGCGGCCCAATCGACGCCAGGGCCCGCGGCGTCGTGATCCGACCGCTCCGGATTGAAGGCTTCGTGCCCACCCTCGGCATACGGGTCGCCCTGGCCGATGAGCCGAGCCAGTTCCGCAAGCGGATCGCTCGCCCCATCGCGCGCAGTCGATCCGCGCGCATTGGGATCGCGACCGCGGTAGGATCGAAAATCGTCATTAGCCATCGAACTGGCTCCGACTCAGACGTTGAAGAGCATTATGCTTGTATCGCGCTTGCGATGCCCCGCGACTAATTTGCCGCGCCCCACATGGCCCGGAGGGCAATTATCGCATCTCATTCGGCGCCCCAACGCCAAGTAAGGCGAGCCCCGACGCCAGTACCGTAATCACGCCTTGTACAAGCACGAGGCGCGCCACCGTCATTTGTCGATCATTCTGGATAATGAAGCGTAAATGTGGCGCGCTGTTGCCCAGCGTCCAGAGCGCATGAAATTCGCTAGCTAAATCGAACAGATAAAAGGCGATTCGGTGCGGCTCGTGAGCGGCCGAGGCCGCCTCGATGACGCGCGGATAAAGCGCAATTTGCCGCACAAGGGCGAGTTCCACCGGGTCTGAAAGCTTCGCCAGATTCGCAGCTTCGAGCAGATTGGCGATGTCCGCTGGAAGATCGGGAAACGCCTCGCGGGCATTGCGGAATACCGAATGGCCGCGGGCGTGCGCATATTGGACATAAAAAACTGGATTGTCGCGTGACTGCTCGATCACCTTGGCGAGGTCGAAATCCAGCACCGCGTCGTTCTTGCGAAACAGCATCATGAAGCGGACGGCGTCGCGCCCGACTTCATCCACAACCTCGCGAAGCGTGACGAACTCCCCTGCCCGCTTCGACATTTTGACCGGCTCGCCGGCCCGGAGAAGCTTCACAAGCTGGATGAGCTTGACGTCGAGCTCAGCCTTGCGATCGCTCAAAGCGGCTACGGCCGCCTGCATCCGCTTGATGTAGCCGCCGTGGTCGGCGCCCCAGACATCGATCAAGGTGCGAACGCCGCGGTTTATCTTGTCGGCGTGATAAGCGATATCGGAGGCGAAATAGGTGTAGGAGCCGTCGGACTTCTTCAGCGGGCGATCGACGTCGTCGCCGAATGCCGTCGCGCGAAACAGCGTCTGTTCGCGATCCTCCCAGTCTTCCACTGGCGCGCCCTTGGGCGGCGGCAGGCGGCCTTCGTAAACCAGGCCGCGCGCGCGCAGCCAATCGATCGTCGCGGCCACGCGATCGACTTCGCCGTGCACCAGCGATCGTTCGGAAAAAAACACCTCGTGGGTGATATTCAACGCGGCAAGATCGGCGCGTATTGTCGCCATCATCATTTCGATGGCCTTGGCACGGACCACCGGCAGCCACTCGGCCTCCGGCTTCTTTGTCAGCGCATCGCCAAACGCCTCGACGAGCGCGGCCCCGACGGGCTTGAGGTACTCGCCTGGATAGAGCCCTTCCGGGATGGCGCCGATGTCTTCGCCTAATGCCTCGCGGTAGCGCAGATAGGCCGAGCGCGCGAGCACATCGACCTGCGTGCCGGCATCGTTGACGTAATATTCGCGGGTGACGTCAAAGCCGGTGAAGGCCAGCAAGTTCGCCAGCGCATCGCCGAACACGGCGCCGCGGCAATGGCCGACATGCATAGGCCCGGTGGGATTCGCCGAGACATATTCGACGTTGACCGCCGCGCGGCGCCCAAGATCGCTTCGGCCATAGCCTGCACCCGCCGCAATGACCCGCCGAAGTTCTTGTCTCCAAACGTCCGGGTCAAGCGTGAGATTGATGAAGCCGGGGCGCGCGACGGCGGCATCAATAACTGCCGCGTCCTTTTTCAGTTCCGCGGCAACGGCGTTGGCTAGTTCAAGCGGATTCTTGCCCGCGCCCTTTGCAAGCACCATCGCAACGTTGGTTGCTATCTCGCCATGGCCGGCATCGCGCGGCGGTTCGACTTGGACGCGCGACACGTCTGTACCCGGCGGCAGAATGCTGAGGGCTGCCCTACGCACGCGTTCGAGCGTATCGACGAAGACGTTTATCGGTCTGGACGCGCTGGACATTGGCGCCGCGCGCCTAACGCAATTCCGGGGTCGAGTCAAAAAACCGGCCATGTTCGGCGAGTGCATAGCGGTCGGTCATGCCGGCAATGAAGTCGGCGATATGGCGGGCGCGCGTCGCCTCCTCCGCGCCGGCGAGCCCTTCCGCCCATTCCGCCGGCAGATCGCCGGGATGGTCGCTGTAGCGGGCAAAGAGATCGGAAACGACGCCGGCGGCTTCGTTCATGACGCCCTGCACCCGCGCATGGCGATACATGCGCCTTTCGAGGAAGCCCTTGATCGCGCTTTCGGCCTCGGCGACCGCCGGCGAGAACCCGGCTACTCCCGACGAGGCTTGCCGCACGTCGTCGGCCGAGCGGGGCGCTAATGCCGCGAGCCGCCGCCCGGTCTCGGCGATCACATCTTCGATCAGGCGGCCGATCAGCCGGCGGATGAACTCGTGGACCACCCGGCCGGCGTCGAGCGCCGGAAAGGCCGCGCGGATGTCGGCGATGATCTCGCCCGGCAGCGCGACGGCGGCAATGTCGTCGAGACTGAACAACTCGGCGCGCAAGCCGTCGTCGATGTCGTGGGCGTCGTAGGCAATGTCGTCGGCGAAGGCGGCCACCTGCGCTTCCACGCCCGGGAAGCTCCACAATTGCAGGTCCTGCGCCCGGACATAATCGCGGATCGGCTCGGGAATTCCCTGGGCGCTATAGCGGCCGCAGGGATTGCCATCACGGTCGGTGAGCGGGCCGTTGTGCTTGACCAGGCCTTCGAGCGTTTCCCAGGTGAGGTTGAGCCCGTCGAAGGTCGGGTAGCGGCGCTCAAGCGTCGTCACCACGCGCAAGGTCTGGGCATTATGATCGAAGCCGCCGAAGCCGCGCAGGCACTCGCCGAGTGCCCGCTCGCCGGCGTGTCCGAACGGCGGATGGCCGAGATCGTGGGCGAGCGCCAGCGCTTCGGCGAGGTCCTCGTCGAGTGACAGCGCACGGGCGAGCGCGCGCCCGACCTGCGCGACTTCGAGCGTGTGGGTCAGCCGCGTGCGGTAGTGGTCGCCCTCGTCGAACACGAACACCTGGGTCTTGTGCTTGAGGCGGCGAAACGCGGTCGAATGGATGATGCGGTCGCAGTCGCGGCGGAACGCGTTGCGGCCTCTACTGGCGGGTTCGGGATGAAGCCGCCCGCGGCTTGCTCGCGGGTCGCATGCGTAGGGCGCGCGCGGCATTGCGGCATCGATCGCCATCGGTCTATCCGGCTCGGCAATTGACCTCGTGCTCGGCCGCACTTAACTAACGTAGTGATGCCGTGGCAATCGGCGCGATTGCCCGGCGGGAGAAGGCTTATGACAACGAACGTCACCGTGACCGAGCGGGCGGCGCGTAAGATCGGCGAGATTTTAGGGAAAGAGCCGGCTGGCACGATGCTGCGCGTCAGCGTGGCGGGGGGCGGCTGCTCCGGTTTCCAATACAGATTCGACACCGACAAGGCCAAAGCGGACGATGACATCGTGATCGAGCGCGCCGGCGCGACGGTACTGATCGATCCCGTTTCGCTCAATTACATGGCCGGTTCCGAGATCGACTTCGTCGACGACCTGATCGGATCGGCCTTCAAGGTTCACAATCCGCAGGCTACCGCCTCCTGCGGCTGCGGCACGAGCTTCGCGCTCTAGCGCATGATCCCGAAAAGGGCGTTAGCCCGTGCGCATCGCCACCTGGAACGTCAATTCGATCAAGCAGCGCCTTGACTCGGCGTTGACCTGGCTCGCCGAGCGCCAGCCCGATCTTGTCTGTCTGCAAGAGACCAAGTGCGTCGACGATGCCTTTCCGCGCGAGCCGTTCGAAGCGCTTGGCTACAATCTCGCGGTCCACGGACAGAAAACGTTCAACGGCGTGGCGGTGCTCTCCAAACTTCCGTTCGACGAGGTGAGCATCGGCCTGCCCGGCGACCACACCGACGATCACGCGCGCTTCATCGAAGCGGTGGTCTCGACCGCGCACGGCGCGCTGCGGATTGCCACAATCTACTTGCCCAACGGCAATCCGCCCGACAGCGAAAAATATTCGTACAAGATGGGCTGGATGAAGCGGCTTTCTGCCTACGCCCGCGAGCGGCTTTCGCTGGGCGAACCGCTCATTCTTGCCGGCGACTACAATGTCATTCCGACCGGGGCGGATGCGCGCAATCCGCAAACCTGGGTCGGAGACGCGCTGTTCCTGCCGCAGACGCGCGCGGAGTTCCGGGCGCTGATGAATCTCGGCCTGACCGATGCGGTACGTGCCGCGAGCGAAGAGCCGGGCCTTTATACCTTCTGGGATTACCAGGCCGGCGCCTGGCAGAAGAACAACGGCATCCGCATCGATCATCTATTGCTGTCACCGGAAGCCGCCGACCGGCTGACCGACGTCGGCATCGACCGCCACGTGCGGACCTGGGAAAAACCATCCGACCACGTGCCGGTATGGCTCGATCTGGCGCTTGAGGCGCCGAAGCAGCCATAGGCTTTTAATCCGCGCGCTGGCACTGGGTTGCGCTGCGTAACGCCCATGGTCGCCGCGCCGATTGGCGGGCTTAACTCAATATTCACCGTAGCGACCGAGACTGTATCGGCTTACCCACGCCTTTGGCCCCGCATGCAATGGCTCTCCTTAAAGCGCAGGCAAGGCGTCGGTCAGCCCAGCGCGCGCGAACCGGAGCCGTCAGATGGCGGCGCTGAACCGGCATATTCCGAACCGCCCGGCGGAGCGGTTTCGACGGTTGAAGTCAGCAATATCCGCGAAACCATCAATCTTCTGGAGTCCGACCTCGGCGCCATGATCGGCGAGGTGCAGCGGGCGTGCGTGCTGGTCTGCCGTGAAGCCGAAGATTCCGCCGCTGCAACCGACAGGATCACGCAGAAGACCGACAGCCTGGCGACGCAGGCCGGCACCGCGAGCAGCGATCTGACGCAACTTGCGGCAGCGATCGAGGAGCTCGCGCGATCTTCGGACGGCATCGGCTACCAGGTGCGCAAGGCGGACGATCTCACCGGTCAGGCAAACGAGTCGGCCGCACTCGCCGGCCGCGGCGTCGAGGGGCTCAAAAATTCGTCGACCCAAATCGGCCACGTGTTGAGCCTGATTTCGACCGTAGCCCGGCAAACCAATTTGCTCGCGCTGAATGCCACCATCGAGGCGGCCCGCGCCGGCGAAGCCGGCCGCGGCTTTGCGGTGGTCGCTTCCGAAGTGAAAAAGCTGTCGCAAGAAACCCAAAAGGCCACCGAAGAGATCTCGCAGAAAATCGACGCGCTCCACAACGACGCCGCGACCTGTTTCGAGGCGGTGCAGCGGATTACCGACGTCATCAAAGTGCTGCGGCCGCTGTTTGGCGATGTGGCGTCCGCGGTCGAGCAGCAGAGCAGCGCGACGACCGCGGTGGCACGCAGCGCCCAGGAGACCCTGCAATTCGCCGGTGCCGTATCCGAAGGCGCATGCCAAATCCGCGATGTCGCGGCCCATGCCAACGGCTACGGAAAATCTGTCGAACAACACGGCCATGACGTCATCGCCCTTGCCCAAAAGCTCAGGACGCGGGTCACCATGTTCTTGCGCCAGAGCGAAGCCGGCGACCGCCGGCGGCACGATCGGCTGCCGTGCCAGCTTGGCGTCGAGTTGCGGACCGACGGCGGCGTGATTATCGGCCAAACCGCCGATATCTCGGATGGCGGCATGCTGGTTCGCGTTGACGACATGCCGGAAATGGCGCCACTCGCCTCAAACGCCATTCTACAAGCGACGATCGGCGGCATCGGCGCCACGCGCGTTCGCCTGGCCGGCAGTTCACCGCTTGGCTTCCATCTTGAATTCCTGGAAATGGGTTCGACCGTCCGTGCGGCGCTCGAGCACAAGCTCGCCGCGATCCGCGAAGAGAATCGCGAGATCATTTCGCGAACCGTCGATGTCGCAAACGACATCTCTCGCGTGCTTGAAGGTCTCCTCGATCGGAAAACCCTGACCCAGGAAGACCTGTTCGACAACGACTACGTCATCATCGAGGGCAGCGATCCGGTGCAATATCGCACGCGCTTTCTTTCCGCGTTGGAAGACGCGTTGCCGCCGGTTCTGGAAGCCTTGCTTGCAAGCGACCCACGCATGGTGTTCTGCGCGGCGGTCGACAGAAACGGCTACTTGCCGGTCCACAATCGCAAATATTCGCTGCCGCAACGCCCCGGCGAAAAAGCGTGGAACACCGCAAACTCACGCAATCGCCGCATCTTTGACGATCGCACCGGTCTCGCCGCCGGACGCAGCGTACGGCCTTACATCATTCAGGTCTATCCGCGCGATATGGGAAACGGCATTACCATCATGATGCGCGAGATCGACGCGCCGATCCGCGTGTTCGGAAAGCACTGGGGAGGCTTTCGCTCGGCTTACAAATTTGAGTGAGCCAGAAAATCGCGCCCAGAGCGCAATCGCCTCAGACCGGATCGATCGGCGCTCTGCGACCGAAGTGTAGCATCATTCTTGTCGCAAGACTGGCTTCCACTTTTCCGGACGGATGCTCTACTCGCGGCGGCCCTTGAGCCAGCCTTCGAGGTAAACAAACGCCAACGCCCGCTCGTCGTCGTTGGCGCGATGGAAGGCGTTGTCGTAGAGCGGCTTGACCCAAGCCTCTTCCGCACCTGCGCAGTCCTTGCTGAGCGTAAGCCACATCAGGCCGCGCGCCGCCTGTCGCGGCACTTTCTGGCCTTGGAACAGCATGTCGCCGAGCACCGCTTCGGCGCGGCAGTGGCCTTTCGTCGCCGCAAGCTGGAACCACCGCGCTGCCTGGTGCGGGTCGCTCGGCGTGCCTTCGAGATAAAGGCGTCCAAGCTGATACTGCGCGTCGGCATCGCCGAAATAGGACGCGGCGTAGGAGAACATCTCCTTCGCGCGCGCCGCATCCTGCGCGACATTCGAATTGGGAATGCCGGTGAGATAATAGTGCCCCAGCGCCACGAAAGCGTTGGCCACAATGCGTGCCCGCGCGGTGCCGGGGGTCTCATCCGGATGGGTATTGGCGATCTGGCTGAAATAGACGAACGCACGCTGGTCGTCCCGGGGAACGCCATCACCAGCCGCATACATGCGGCCAACTTTCCATTGCGCCGCGATATGGCCCTGGTCCGCCGCGTATTGAAGGGCAGTAAACGCCTTCGCCTTGTCGGCATCGCCCGGCACGCCGGTAGAGCCGCGTAACTCGTCGCCCGGCGTCAACGAGGCTGCGCTCGGGGCGGTCGTGCCGTCGAAGGCGAAAGCCGGCGCGGTCGCAAGCCCGAGCCCGCAGAAGGCGGCGATCAGCATGCCGCCGCCGACAACACGACCCGCTCCGTTAAATGTCCGCATAACACGCTTTCTCGACTGACGCGCCCGGGTGGGTGATGGCGCCCTGACGCGCCGGCCCGACCTGTTGAGCGTATTTCCACAAATAGCCGGAGGTGAACTCGTCCGCCCGCGGCTTCCATTCCCGCCTGCGCCGTTCGAGCTCGGCTTTCGGCAGCTTGACGTCGAGCGTCGCCTTCTCGGCATCGAGCTCGACGATGTCGCCGTCGCGCAGCAGTGCGATCGGGCCGCCGACCGCCGCTTCCGGCCCGACATGGCCGACACAAAAGCCACGGGTGGCTCCGGAGAAACGCCCGTCGGTGATCAGGGCCACCTTGCCGCCCATACCCTGTCCGTAGAGCGCAGCCGTCGTTGCCAGCATTTCGCGCATGCCGGGCCCGCCCTTGGGGCCCTCATAGCGGATCACCAGCACGTCGCCTTCCTTATACTTTTTGTTCTTCACCGCCTCAAAGCAGGCTTCTTCGCCATCGAAGCAGCGCGCCGGTCCGGAGAATTGCAAGCGCTCCATCCCGGCAACCTTAACGATCGCGCCGTCGGGCGCGAGATTGCCTTTCAGACCGATGACGCCGCCGGTCGGCGAAATCGGCTTGTCGGCCGGACGAACCACGTCCTGGTCTTTGTTCCACTTCACCGATTTCAGGTTCTCGGCCAGCGTGCGGCCGGTGACGGTCAAGCAGTCGCCATGGAGGAAGCCATGGTCGAGCAGGGTTTTCAGTAACAGCGGAACGCCGCCAGCTTCGAACATGTCTTTGGCGACATAGCGGCCAGATGGCTTCAAATCCGCGATATAAGGCGTCTTTTTGAAGACCTCGGCGACGTCGAAGAGATCGAATTCGATGCCGCACTCGCTGGCGATCGCCGGCAGGTGCAGGGCGGCGTTGGTCGAGCCCCCGGTGGCGGCGACTACGGCCGCGGCATTCTCCAGCGCCTCTCGGGTCACGATATCGCGGGGGCGAATGTTCTTGACGATCAGATCCATGATCATCTCGCCCGCCAGCATGCAGAACCTGTCGCGGATCTCGTAGGGCGCCGGCGCGCCCGCCGAATAGGGAAGCGCGAGCCCGATCGCCTCCGACACCGTCGCCATAGTGTTGGCGGTGAATTGCGCGCCGCATGCGCCGGCTGAGGGGCAGGCGTTCTGTTCAAGCACGTCGAGGTCGGCGTCGGACATGTCGCCGATCGAGTGCTTGCCGACCGCCTCATACACATCCTGGATGGTGACCGGCCGGCCCTTGAACGTGCCGGGCAGGATCGAGCCGCCATAAATGAAGATTGACGGCACGTTGAGCCGGCACATGGCCATCATCATGCCGGGCTGCGACTTGTCGCAACCGGCGACGCCGACCACCGCGTCGTAGGAGTGGCCGCGCACCGTCAATTCGATGGAATCGGCGATGACTTCGCGCGAGGGCAACGACGACTTCATGCCGGCATGGCCCATGGCGATGCCGTCGGTCACGGTGATGGTGCAGAACTCGCGCGGCGTGGCCCCCACCGAGGCGACCCCGAGCTTGACAGCCTGGGCTTGGCGCATGAGGGCGATGTTGCAAGGCGCGGCTTCATTCCAGCAGGTCGCGACGCCGACTAACGGTTGGTGGATCTGTTCACGCGTCAGACCCATCGCGTAATAGAACGCGCGATGCGGCGCCCGCTCGGGGCCTTCAGTGGCATGCCGACTGGGCAGCCTTAGTTTCAGATTGGTCTTGGCATCCATCGAACACTTGCGGGCCAACAGGCCCCCTCGCCCCTCGATCCGAAATCAAAGCCAAGCCGCCCTGAAAATCGGAAGCGCCGCAACGGTTTGTCATAACCGTCTGGCCGTTGCGCCCATCGATTTCAAAAAATCCTATGGCTAAAAAGGGGCGTTTTGGACGAGTGCAGTGCGGTATGAGCAAATGTTCCAGCGCTGTTGCAGCAGAGCCACAAATTCACGGCTCAATGCCCTCGACACTTAACTCCGCATTTACCCTCAGCCGAGGGGTCTGCGACGATGCGCGCATGACTAGGCGCCTGAGCCGAGCTTTTTTCCGCCGCAGCGTGCATGAGGTCGCCCCCGACCTGATCGGAGCCACCCTTTTGTTCGGCGGCGTGGGCGGCCGAATTGTCGAGCTCGAGGCCTACGACCACACCGACCCCGCAGCCCACAGTTTCCGCGGGCCGACCAAGCGCAACGCGGTCATGTTCGGGCCGCCCGGCTATGCCTACGTCTATCGATCCTACGGCATCCACTGGTGCCTCAACTTGGTCTGCGAGCCAAAGAGCTCGGCCAGCGCCGTGCTTATCCGCGCCATCGAGCCGACTGACGGCTTGGCGACTATGCGCCGGCGGCGGGGGATGACCGAAGAACGGCTTTTGTGCTCCGGCCCAGGCCGCGTTTGCGAGGCGCTGGGCATCACCGGCAAGCACAATGGCCTCGCGCTCGACGCGTCGCCCTTCACGCTGTTCGCGCGCGCTGGTTCGGTGGAGGTCGTGACCGGTCCACGGATCGGCCTCACCAAAGCCGTCGACACACCGTGGCGCTATGGACTGAAAGGCTCGCGGTTTCTCAGCAAGCCGTTTCCGGCGCCGGTTAAGGCCTCAGTCTAAAGGCCGGATCGAAGCCCAAGTCCCCGCGGGCCTTTTCGATCGTAACGGCGCCGTCATCCTCGGCGATGTTGTAGATGCCGGGCGCGCCGCGCGTGACGGCCAATAGCGCCGCCTGCGCGGCGGCGTCGACGTGAAGCGGCGCGCGGGCGTTTGGAGTGTTCCAGGTGCCCGGGCCGTACAGCCGTCCATAACGCAGAACGATGCCGTCGATATCCCGCGCGTCGAGGACCGCCGCTTCGAGCGCGCGCACGCCGCGGGCGGTGATGGCGACCGGCTCGCTACCCTCACCGGAGGCAATCGGATCCTGCTCGGCGTGAGGCTCCGGGCCACTGGCATAAGCAAAAGCGATGCTTTGGGCGATCAGTCGGCGCACGCCCCCCGCCGCAGCGACCAGATTAGCAGTGCCCTCGATGCGCAGCCGGGAATTGCGCCTCAGCACCTCGGCGAGCCGCGCCGGATCGAGCACATCCGGCAGATCGGTCAATTGATGGATGAGGACGTCCGGACTGGCCCTGACGACGGCTTCGCGCAAAGCGCCGGCGTCGAACACGTCGACGACCGCGGCCGTGACACCGCAAGCCTCAAGTTCTTCCGCTTTGTCGCGCGAGCGCGTCGTTCCCGTCACAGCGTGCCCGGCGGCAATAAGGAGCGGCGTGAGCCGCCGCCCGATCACGCCACTGGCGCCGGCAAGAAAAATCCGCACGCGAGAAGGCCTTCAGTGGTAGGCGACGATGAATTCGCATCCGGCCGCGGTCGGAAATGTGCGCGTGACGCGCCCGCTCGCAAGCTCGAATTCGAACACTTCCGCATCGTCGTGGCAGCACAGATAGGCGTGCTCGCCGTCGGGCGCGAAGCCGAAGCCCATCGGGCTTTTCTTGGTCGGAAATGACGCGATCCGCTCGGCACCGTCGGCATTATAGATCGCCGCGTGGTTGCCCTTGTTGGACGACACGGCGACATAGCGATTGTCCGGCGATACCCGCACCCGCCGCATTTGCGGATTGATAGCGCTTACCTCGTCGATCGGAACGGTTCGCAGCACGGCGTGGGTGCCCGCATCGATGACATAGAACTCGGCCGCGGTTTGCGCGCACACATAGAGCATGCCGCCGTCCGGCGATATGGCGAGCCCCTCGGTCACCTGCGGCACCTTGATGCGGTCGATGACGGCGCGGCGGGCGACGTCAACCACAACGATGAATTCGCTTTTGACCGAGACGAACGCCTTGCCGGCCGCATGGCTGATCGCCACCCAGTGGGCGGTGTTGCCGACGTCGATCCGCTGCACCTGGTCGGTGGCCGGATCGACCACCAGCACCGCGTTGCCGAGTTCTCCCGAACACCACAGCGCGCCGAACGCGTCCATCATCACGCCGTGCGGAGCGTAGGTTTCGCCGAGGTCGATCACGCGCGTCAGCGACTTTGACGGCAGATCGATGACCACGATGCGCCGGTCCGGGTTTATGCGCTTGATGAAAATTCCGTCGCCATAGACCGAGCCGTAGGCGGTGCGCCCGTCGGCGGAGAGCGCCAGCTCGTGGGTCGAGCCGGGCATGTCGATGGTCTTCGACAGCTCGAGCGTTTCGGCATCGAGAAAATGCACCTTGTGCGCGGTCTTCGCGGTGACGATGAGGTTCGGCCCGCCCGGCCGGTTGTTGAGATCGAGCATGTACGGACTCCATTACCGCGGCGAATGCGTCAGCACATCGCGCCAAGCCTCAAGCGCTTACGGCAGAGCGCTTATTGAACATCCATAATCCGATCGCAAAGGCGAGCATCAGGAGGCCGCCAACAAGAACCGACATCGGGTCCAATCCGAGCCGCTCGAACCATTGTGTGTAGAAATGGATGGCCGCGAACACGGCGACGATATTGACCACCCATCGGCGATTCTCCTGAACCGCCCAGATGCCGGTCCCAACCAACACAACCGCCCAGCCAACGACGAAGGCTACAGGCGGAATTGTTTGCAGGTTGGACTGAAACATATGCAAGTTGGACGGAATGCCTGGATTGCCTCCCCGGAGCGAGCGGATGAGCAGTAAATCATCGCCCCAAAGCGAGCCGATCCAGAAGCCGAAATTGACCATGAACACGGATGTCCGCGCCGCCATCAACGCCAGCCGCTCGTAGTCGGCCGGGAGCGACTTCGAGAGGTAATACGTCCCGAGCGCGAGGAGACCGAACAGCACGATCGTGATCAGCGGCTCGTAGATGGCAAGCATATAGGTCGCGTGCCAGTAGCCGCTGCGGGCGCCGAGACAGGCGCCGAGCGCGAGCACCGCCGCGACCATGAGCAGGCTCGATCGGGCGACGATGGCGGCTCCGGCGAGCGCGGCGGTGACAATCAGCATCGCGGCAAGCGCGCCCTTGCCGATCGCGAGCACCGCACCGCAAAACATCAGCGCGCCGACCACAAGACAGATTTGTTCCAGCAGGGTCCACCGCTCTTTGCCGAGGAGCGTGAAGGCCAGCCCGGCCGCGAACACCACGAGACCAATGATGAGCGCAGTCAACGGCGTCGGCACCAGCGCCACCGCTCCCACGCTCACTGCAACAATTCCGAAGCCAACTAGGATGTTGATTGCTAACGCGCCGGTATCATCGGCGGCCAAAGCACGGAGCCGATCGGCCTCGGCCGGCGTGAGCTTGCCTTGTTCCAGAAGCTTGGAGAGATCGAGTGTGACTTTCATAATAGTCCCCGATCGGCCTGTTTATTCGGATCATTCTAGCCTTAGACGGCGTCAGCGACCACCGACCATGTCGGGAACGTCTTTCGCAGTCGGAGGGTGATTATCCCTTTTCAACGCCGGCGCTCCGGCGGCGGTCGAACCGAATCGTCGGCGCCAGCAGAATCAACGGCAGCGCGGAGAGGCCAATCGGCAGAAAGGCAAAGCCTTCCGCGCCGAAGAAATCCCACGCGGCGCCGCTGAGCACAGAGACGACCATCGTGCTCCCGTAGCTGATGGTGAACATGGCCGCCGACACGCGCGCGACCTCGTGCGGCGTGCTTAAGAGCGGCGGCAAGGTGAGGCAGAGCGCGAACGCAGCCCCAATGGCAAAGCCGAGTACGCCGGTCGCGGCGATCACAATCAGCGCGTCCGCAGTCGCGACAATCAAAGCGACACAGAGGAGACTGAGCAGTCCGGCCAGCACGAACGGCCAGGCTTTGCGCTCGAGGTGCCTGCCAAACGCTATGAGCACCAGTGAAGCGGGGAGCTGGCCGAGATTGAGCGCGGTCAGCGCCGGATTGATGAGATCGGCGCGGCCGGCCTCCGTCAGGTGTCCGGGAAGGAAGGCGTTGCTGGCATAATAGAGCGCGCTGGCGCTCGCGAATGTAAGGCCCAAGCGCCAGATGTCGCGCGCCGGCCAGTCCGGCCACCAACGCGGCGGCGCGGCGAGGCTTGCGCTTTTTTCCCGCGGCGCGATCGCCATAACGAGGAGCGCGATAACGAATACCGGCACCGCCCAAAAAACAAATGTCGCGCGCCAACTTCCGCCCAGCAGCGGGAACAGGAGCGGAAAGATCGCAACCGGCAGAATTTCGCCGATCAGCAAGCCGTTGGTATAGATGCCGGTGCCAAGCGCGATGCGATGCGGCGACCAGCGCCCCACCAAAGCCGGCAGCGCCGGCTGGGTCACCGCCACGCCGGCGCCCATGACAATCGTCGCGGCAAACAGCGTCATCACATCCGGCGTGATGGCGCGAAGGGCGGAGCCAAGAGCCGCGAGCATAAGCCCGGCCACTACCGCCGCCACCGCACCCACCCGGGCCACCAGCCGCGAGCCGGCCAAGGCCGCCGCCGCAAACAATACGACCGGCAGGCCGGTCAGAATGCCGATGTCGGTGCCTGAGAGATGAAATTCATCGCGCAGCGCCGGAATGACCGGCGGCACCGCCAGGATCGTCAGGCGCAACGCACTGCCGATGAGCCACAGCAGTACCAGCGAAGTCGAGAAAGATCGGGACGTTGCCACTGAACTTACCTGACGGAGCCACCGGGCCGGATGGTCACGCCGCGCCTTGCAGGCGGTCCAGCGCTTCGGCGATCTTGGCCTTGCGCGCCTGGGCTTCATCGCGCTTCTCGCGTTCGCCGTCGACTACGTCTTCGGGCGCGCGCTTGAGGAAATCCGCATTGCCGAGCTTCTGGTCGACGCGGGCAATGTCGGCATCGCACTTCGCCATTTCCTTGGCGAGCCGGGTGCGTTCGGCGGCGAGATCGATCACGCCTGAAACGACCAAGCCCACAATCTCGCCCCTAACAACGAGTTGGACAGTGCCGGGCTTTTGCGTAGGCGTCCGACTGACGTCTGAGATTTTCGCCATCCGCTTTGTAAACTCAGACCAACGCTGAGCCCTGTCCCAAACGTGATCGCCTACCCTAATCATAACCAATGGCAGCGGAACGTTGACGTTCATTTCCGCGCGCACCGAGCGGATTGCGGTAATAAGATCGATCACCCAGCCAATCTCGGCTTCCGCGCTGGGGTCACCAACACCTTCGAGCGATGGCCAAGCATCGAGCGCCAGCACATGATCGCGCTTGGCGCCCTGCTCCGCGGTGACGCGCCATAGCTCTTCGGTGATGAACGGCATGAACGGGTGCAGCAGCTTGAGGATTTCGTCGAGCGCCCAAGCCGCCGCGGCACGCGTCTCGTTCTTGGCGGCGCCATCGGGACCGGTCAGCACCGGCTTGATGAGCTCGAGATACCAATCGCAGTAAATATTCCAGACGAAGCGGTAGAGCGCGCCGGCCGCGTCATTGAATTTGTAGGCCTCGATTGCCTCCGTAACTTCGCTGGCCGTCTTGGCGGTCTCGTGCGCGATCCAGCGGTTGAGAATTTCCTCGGCATGGCGCGGATCGAAATCGGGATCGCGCGCGCAGCCGTTGACCTCGCCGAAACGGGCGGCGTTCCAGAGCTTGGTCGCGAAATTGCGATAGCCGGCGACGCGCTCCGCCGACAGCTTGATATCGCGGCCCTGCGCCGCCATCGCGGCGAGCGTGAAGCGCAAAGCGTCGGCGCCGTATTCGTCGATCAGTTCCAGCGGGTCGATGACGTTTCCTTTTGACTTCGACATCTTGGCGCCGGTGGCGTCGCGGACCAGCGCGTGGATGTAGACGGTGGGGAACGGCACCACTTTTTCCAACGGAGCGTCGGGCCGCTCCTTCCGCATAAAGTGCAGCCCCATCATCATCATGCGCGCGACCCAGAAGAAAATGATGTCGAAGCCGGTGACCAGAACGCTGGTCGGATAATAGCGCCTCAGCTCCGGCGTCTGGTCGGGCCAGCCGAGTGTCGAGAACGGCCACAGCGCCGAGGAGAACCAGGTATCGAGCACGTCTTCGTCGCGATGCAGATATTCGTTGGCAAAGCGCGCGCGGCGCTCCGGATCGGCGGCGATGTCGTGGCCGTCCTCGGCGGTGATCTCCTCGATGTCGGTGTAGTGCGCGAGCGCATCGGCCACGACGTCGTCCTCGTTTTCGGCGACGAAGACTTTGCCGTCCGGCCCGTACCAGGCCGGAATCTGATGGCCCCACCAGATCTGCCGCGAAATACACCACGGCTGGATGTTCTCCATCCAATTGAAGAACGTCGACTCCCATTGCATGGGAACGAACGCGGTGCGGCGTTCGCGCACCGCCTCGATCGCGGGTTGCGCGAGCGTCTTGGCGTCGACGTACCACTGATCGGTGAGATATGGCTCGATGACGGCGGCAGAGCGGTCGCCATGCGGCACGGTGTGCGTCGTCGGTTCGATCTTTTCGAGGAGGCCGCGCGTCTCAAGGTGCTCGACAATTCTTTTGCGCGCGGCGAAGCGATCGAACCCATGCAAGGAGAGCGTTTCGTCGAGGGCCGACGAGGGCGGTACTGCATGCAGGAACGCCGCGTTGTCTCGGAGATCAAGCTTGCCCTCGACGTCCAGCACGTTGATCAGCGGCAAGTTGTGCCGCTTGCCGACCTCGAAATCGTTGAAGTCGTGCGCCGGCGTGATCTTCACCGCGCCGGTGCCTTTTTCCGGATCGGCGTATTCATCGGCAATGATCGGAATGCGCCGGCCAACAAGCGGGAGAATCGCGGTTTTCCCGATCAGGTGCTTGAGCCGCTCGTTCTGCGGGTGAATGGCGACCGCGGTATCGCCGAGCATGGTCTCCGGCCGCGTCGTCGCCACCACGACAAACTCGTCGCTGCCTTCGACCGGGTATTTGATGTACCAGAGCGAGCCCTTGGTCTCGACCTGCTGCACTTCGAGATCGGAGATGGCGGTCTTGAGCTTGGGGTCCCAATTGACGAGGCGTTTGTCCTTGTAGATGAGGCCCTCGCGATAGAGGGCTACGAAAACCTTCATCACCGCGCGCGACAGGCCCGCGTCCATGGTGAAACGCTCGCGCGACCAGTCGCACGAGGCGCCGAGCCGCTTTAATTGGCTCAGGATCGCGCCGCCGGATTCGGCCTTCCATTCCCACACCCGCTTGATGAACGCCTCGCGGCCCATTTCGCGGCTGCCGGGCTCTTGCCGCTCCATCAATTGCCGCTCGACCACGGCCTGGGTGGCAATGCCGGCATGGTCAGTGCCCGGTTGCCACAACACGTCCTTGCCGCGCATGCGCTCGAAGCGGCAAAGAATATCCTGCAGCGTGTTGTTGAGCGCATGGCCCATATGCAGCGAGCCGGTCACGTTCGGCGGCGGAATGACGATGCAATAAGGCTGCGCCTTGGCGCGCTCCGGCCGGCCGGCGCGGAAGGCACCGGCCGCCTCCCATGCTGCGTAGATGCGGCTCTCTACCGCGCCGGGCTGATAGGTCTTGTCAATGGTCATTGCGTTGCTTCTGCCGCATGTCAGCAAATCGTTGGGAGTGGCCGTCTTTAGAAAACGGGTTTCCACCTTGGCGATGGTGCCCTAAGAAACCTGCGCCGCCCGTAGTGTCAACGCCGGGGTTCCGCCGCCGACCCGCCCCATCCGCCGCTTTCGAGTTGCTCGCGACGTGTCCTCCCAGGCCAAGATTTCCGGCTCCCCGGCGCACAAGACGCCGACGCGCTCGATCATGCTGCTGGCCGCGGCCGGCTTTGCTAGTCAGGCGCAAGTCCGCGTGACCAACTCGCTGCTGCCGCAAATCGCCGCCGATTTCCAAACCACCGTCGGCGTCGCGGCCATCGTGGTTACCGCCTATGCGCTGACCCATGGCTCGATCCAATTCGTCGCCGGCCCGGTGGCCGACCGCTTCGGCAAATACCGCACGGTCGCCATCGCGAGCGTGATCGCCGCAGTGCTTGTCGCGGTCTGCGGCATGGCCTCGTCGCTGCCGCAACTCGCGCTCGCCCGGCTCGCGACCGGCGCGGTTGCCGGCTGGGTGATCCCGATCTCGATGGCGCATATCGGCGACGTGACGCCCTATGACCGCCGCCAGCCGGTCCTGGCGCGCTACGCATCGGGCTACATTCTCGGCCAGCTCTTCGGCCAGGCAGCCGGCGGCGTGCTCGGCGACCTGTTGGGCTGGCGCAGCGTGTTTTTCGTCCTTGCCGGCATGTTCGCGCTGGCCGCGGCCGGCCTCGTGTTCGAAATCATCACCGATCCGCAGACCCGCGAGCCCGGCCCAACGCATGCGACCCCGCGCGGCTTCATCGCCGATTACGCGGCGGTGCTGTCAAATCCGTTCGCGCGCATCATCATCGTCGTGGGGTTTATCGAAGCGGCGCTGGCCTGGGGAGCTTTCGCCTATATCGGCGCCGACCTGCACGCGCGGTTTCATCTGAGCTTTACGATCGTAGGCATCACCGTTGCGTTCTTCGGCATCGGCGGACTGATCTATGCGGGGCTGGTACGGTCCTTCATCTACCGGCTCGGCCCCACCGGCCTCACCGTCATCGGCGGCCTGGTGATCACAGCCGCCTACATCGTGCTCGCGATCGAAGCGGTGTGGTGGCTTGCTCCGATCGCGGTGACGGCGATCGGGCTCGGCTTCTACATGTTCCACAACACGCTGCAGACCAACGCCACGCAGATGACGCCGGAAGCGCGCGGCACGGCCGTGGCCATCTTCTCTTCGGCGCTTTATTTCGGGCAGACCGCAGGCGTCGCCGTAGGCGCGCTGGTGATCGATCACATCGGCGCGGTGCCGCTATTTCTCGGCACCGCGGTTGGATTTCCGGCGCTCACCATCTGGTTCGCGTACGAATTGCGACGGCAACCGCCGGCTAAGTAAAATACCGCCGGCGTCGCTTGTCGCGCCTTAAACCTTAACCAGCGGCACCTTTGGCACCGAGCCGCGGCGCGGCGGCGGGTTTCCGCCGGGGCCGCCTCCCGGCGGCTTCCTTCGCGGCGACGCGCGGCGCTTCTTGGCGCGACGCGGCTCCGGCAGTTTCTCCGGCCGCGGCATGATCGGACCGTCGGGATATTCGAACCCGAGTTCGCTCTTGCCGGCCTCGTCGGTTTTCACGACGACCCGGACGTGGCCGCCGGATTTCAAGCGTCCGAACAGCACATCGTCGGCCAGCGGCTTCTTGATGTGTTCCTGGATCACCCGCGCCATCGGCCGGGCACCCATCAACTCGTCATAGCCGTTGGCAATCAGCCACTTCGTCGCCTCGTCGGTCAGCTCGATGGTTACGTCGCGATCGGCGAGTTGCGCCTCGAGTTGAAGGACGAATTTCTCGACCACCATGGCGATCACTTCGGGCGACAGATGCGCGAAGGTGATGATCGCGTCGAGCCGGTTGCGGAACTCCGGCGCGAACAGCCGCGTGATCGCCTCCATATCGTCGCCCTCGCGCTTGGTGCGCGTGAAGCCGAAGGCGGCCTTGGCCATGTCGGAGGCGCCGGCATTGGTGGTCATGATCAGGATCACATTGCGGAAGTCGACCTGCTTGCCGTTGTGGTCGGTCAGCTTGCCGTGATCCATGATCTGCAGCAGCACATTGAACAAATCCGGATGCGCCTTCTCGATTTCGTCGAGCAGCAGCACGCAATGCGGATGCTGATCGACACCGTCGGTCAACAGTCCGCCCTGGTCGAAGCCGACATAGCCGGGCGGCGCCCCGATCAGCCGCGAAACAGTGTGCCGCTCCATGTACTCCGACATGTCGAAGCGTATGGTCTCGACGCCTAGCGTGGCGGCCAGCTGCCGCGCCACTTCGGTCTTGCCGACGCCGGTCGGGCCGGAAAACAGATAGCAACCGATCGGCTTCTCGGGCTCGCGCAGCCCGGCGCGGGCAAGCTTGATGGAGGCGGCAAGCGCCTCGATCGCCTTGTCCTGGCCGTAGACGACGCGCTTGAGCGTCTCCTGCAGGTGGCGCAGCACTTCGGCATCGTCCTTCGACACCGCTTTCGGCGGAATCCGGGCCATGGTGGCGATCGTGGTCTCGATCTCCTTGATGCCGATGGTCCGCTTGCGCCGGCTTTCCGGCAGCAGCATCTGCGCCGCGCCCAACTCGTCGATCACGTCGATCGCCTTGTCGGGCAGCTTGCGGTCATGGATGTAGCGCGACGACAGCTCGACCGCCGCCTTGATCGCCTCGTTGGTGTATCTGAGCTTGTGGTAGTCCTCGAAGTAAGGCTTGAGGCCCTTGAGGATTTCGATGGCGTCGGGAACCGTCGGCTCGTTGACGTCGATCTTCTGAAACCGGCGCACCAGCGCGCGGTCCTTCTCGAAATACTGACGGTATTCCTTGTAAGTCGTTGAACCGACGCAGCGGACCGTGCCGGACGCCAGCGCCGGCTTGAGCAGATTGGAGGCGTCCATGGCGCCGCCGGAGGTGGCGCCGGCGCCGATCACGGTGTGGATCTCGTCGATGAACAGGATCGCGCCGGGATAGGCCTCAAGCTCCTTGATGACCTGCTTGAGCCGCTCCTCGAAGTCGCCGCGGTAACGCGTACCGGCAAGGAGGGTACCCATATCGAGGGCGAACACGGTGGCGTTGCGCAACACGTCCGGCACCTCGCCGTGAACAATGCGGCGCGCCAGCCCTTCGGCGATCGCGGTCTTGCCGACGCCAGCCTCGCCGACGAACAGCGGATTATTCTTCTGCCGCCGGCACAGCACCTGGATGGTGCGGCTGATCTCGGAGTCGCGGCCGATCAGCGGATCGATCTTGCCCTCGCGCGCCTTCTTGTTGAGGTTGACGCAATAAGCGTCGAGCGCGTCGCCCTTCTTCTTCGGCTCGTCGCCGTTCTTGGCATCGGTGTCCTCGTCGGAGCCGCGCACCGGGCGGGCTTCCGACATGCCCGGCCGCTTGGCGATGCCGTGGCTGATGTAGTTGACGGCGTCGTAACGCGTCATGTCCTGCTCCTGCAGGAAGTACGCCGCGTGGCTCTCGCGTTCGGCGAAGATCGCGACCAGCACGTTGGCGCCGGTCACCTCCTCGCGGCCTGAGGATTGGACGTGGATCACGGCGCGCTGGATGACGCGCTGAAAGCCGGCGGTCGGCTTGGAATCCTCGGCCCCGTCGGTGACGAGATTGTCGAGTTCGGACTCGAGATAGGCGACGAGGCTGCGGCGCAGCTTGTCCAGATCGACATTGCACGCCCGCATCACTGCCGCGGCGTCCTGATCTTCGATCAACGCCAGGAGCAGGTGCTCGAGCGTGGCGTATTCATGATGGCGCTCATTGGCCAACGCCAAGGCCCGGTGGAGCGACTGTTCAAGGCTGCGCGAGAACGTTGGCATTTTCAGTATCTCTTCCTTTCGACTGGTCGTTCCCCCGGAATCACTTCTTTTCCATGATGCACTGCAAAGGATGCTGATGTTTGCGGGCAAAGTCCATGACCTGCGTCACTTTTGTCTCGGCCACCTCGTAGGTGAAGATCCCGCATTCCCCAATTCCATGCTGGTGCACGTGCATCATGATCCGATGCGCTGCCTCGTGGTCCTTGTTGAAGAAGCGCTCGAGGACATGGACCACGAACTCCATCGGCGTGTAGTCGTCGTTGAGTAATAGGACACGATAGAGGTTCGGCCGCTTGGTCTGCGGCTTCGTCTTGGTAATGACCGCCGTGCCAGGCCCGCCTTGATCGTTTTTGCGCTTGCGGTCTTCGTCCGCCAGGCGGATGGGCGGTCTGCTCGGAAAATGATCGTTCAGCGGCATTGCTTCGTCTATCGTCCAGACCCGTTATGGCGCGAGCGGGGCTCCGAGGGGATTTACGCGCGTGTTCCGCCTCGGCAGCCTCCAATACACTATCATAGATACGGAACGGGCCGCTTTCCAGATCGGCGAAGCTGCCACCGATCGTCGATCTGCGTGGCCTCGGTCGATGTTGGCTATGCGTTGAGGACCCGCTGGTGGCGAATGAAGCGCAGCCGAAATCGCTGCAAGACCATGCAAAAGCTCCAGCATTGGCTGCGTTATCCGGCAACGAACCCATTTTTAGCTTCGACACGACGGGGATCGATCCCCCGTCGTGTCGAACTATTTTCCAAAGCCACACGTGCATGACGCCGGTATGGCGTCACGTGCACGTTTGATGCCAAGCGCCGACTCGGATATTCGTCGCTTGAGGCGCCAGGAGACGCACATGGTCGACTCGCCACGCCGCGCAAAACTGCTTCGTGAGCTGGAGCAGGATTTCGTACCGGATTACGATGCTCAGAGCCTGCCCTCGGCCGATAAGCGGGCCGCGTATGCGCTTGAGCACATTGCGTTCCGGGTCAGCCGCATGGAGCAAACGTTGGCTCGGATCGCGGCCGCCATCGAAGCAGCACTGTCGAAACCATGACGTAGCGGGCGATAAGTGAAGCGGCGTCGCGAATAAGGCCCACGACGCTTAAAGATTCTGCGCTGAATGTAGGTAGAAACGCGACGCGAAAAAGCCCGGCGTAGCTTGGCTCGCCGTCGGACTTCACTTCATTGCGGAGGCCTTCGCCATTACACCTTCGAACGGCTTGTAGGCCTGCTTGGCGAAATCGGCGTAAAGCTCGCCGAGCTTGGTCGATTGGGCGACAAAATCTTCGTACGACGACTTGAGGTATTCGCTCTGCACCTCCATCGCCTTTTCCACGCTCTTGGCGCCGATGAGCTTTTCCCAGGCGGCGGCCGAATCCTCGAATGACTTCTTGGAGTAGTCGGCGACCTCGGTTGCTATCGCCTGCGCATTCTTGGTCCAGGCGCCAAGCGACGCCATCGCCATGTCCATGCCGTCTTTGCCGAACTTTTGCATCTGATCGGTGGTGGTCATCTTGTCTCCTCCCCGGCAGGCGCAGCCTGTCGCTAGGGGTTAACCTCAGTCGGCCTTCGCCTTGAAAAGGCCTTCCCCGGCATCAATCATAAGTATAGTGCACTGCACAAAAAATACAATGGGTGCCGGTGCGGTGCACAATCGCCGGCGCTAAGGCAAACGCCCCGTTTGGGTTAACGCTTTTGCAACGGCGATCGCCTAGCGTGCTTGACCGTGTCGTCCGGGTGACGACCGGTCCTCAGTCGGGGAATGCCTCGCTATCGGGCGGCCAAGCCGGCCGCACACCGCGGGGGACGCATCGTCCCGAAGGAGCAAACAGGGTGAGCTCCCAACGGAGCTGCGTGCGCGTCAGGGACGGGGTGCGTAATGAGTTGGGTGCGTTCTGGAGCCTCCTATGGGCTTCGTTGTTGCGTCATTGTTCTGGCCGTTGCGATAGCGGCACTTACCTTCACCAGCGATTTAGCTGACGCTCGGCGCCACCACTACGTGCATTTTGTTCGCCACGCGGTGAGCGTTCCGCATCGCGCGCACGTCGAAATCTACGCCCCGCCATCTGCCTCCATCGTGATCGACGGCAACACCGGCAACGTGCTGCAGGCTTCGAATGCCGACGCGCTCCGCCATCCGGCCTCGCTGACCAAGATCATGACGCTCTACCTGCTGTTCGAGCGCCTCGACGCCGGCAAGATCAAACTCGACGCACCGCTTAGGGTTTCCGAGCACGCCGCCGAACAGGCGCCGACCAAACTCGGATTGAAGCCTGGCCAGACCATCGCCGTCGAAGATGCGATCAAGGCGGTGGTCACCAAGTCGGCGAACGACGCCGCCGTGACCATTGCCGAAAACCTCGCCGGCAACGAGGCCGAGTTCAGCAAGCTCATGACGCAAAAGGCCCGCGCGCTGGGCATGAGCCGCACCACCTATGTCAACGCGTCCGGCCTGCCAGACGATGACCAAATCACCACCGCGCGCGACCAGGCATTGCTTGGACGCACGATCCAGGAGCGCTTTCCGCGCTATTACCGGTACTTCTCGACGGAGCAATTCGTCTATCACGGCAGCGCGATGCGCAATCACAACCACCTGCTGGGCGTGGTTGGTGGCGTTGACGGCATCAAGACCGGCTATACCCGCGACTCCGGATTTAATCTCGTGACCTCGGTTCATCGCGACGGGCGCTACATCGTCGCCGTCGTGCTCGGCGGCCGCTCGGCGTTCGAGCGCGACGCGCACATGCGCGAATTGATCGGCGCGCACATCAAAGAAGCCTCGCTGCGGCGCACGGCGCCTGTTCTCGCCGACACCGCTGAACCACGCGACGAGCCGCAACCGGCCGCCTTTGCCAAGGCGCCGCTGTCGTCTCGCGCGGATCCGGCGCCGCCGGCTAACGCGAATGCAAGAGCGAATGCAGGCGCGGCGGTCGGCTCCAACGATCCGATCCAGCCGCTCCTGGTGAAGACGATCTCTTACCGCACCGCGCCGGTGCAGACGGCCTCGCTCGCGCCGATGCCCGCGCTGGTGCCGGTCGCCGCTCCTGCCCAGCAACCGGCCCCGTCGGCGCCCGGCCGCACGCCGCCGTCGGCGCAATTACCCGAAGCGCCGAGTACCATCGTTGTGGCATCGGCTGAGCCGGCTGCGATTGCTACCGCGCCAAAAGCTGAACCGGTCAGGACTGAACCTGAACTAGCCAAGCCTGAACCCGTCAAGGTCGAACCAGCCAAGGTTGAACTAGCGAAAGCTGAGCCGGCAAAGGGGGAAGCAGCGAGGCCGCAAGCCCATGCGCGCGGCGGCTGGCTGATCCAGGTCGGCGCCTTCGACGGCGAGGACGAGGCCAAGCAACATTTGAGCGCGGCGCAGATCAAGGTCCCGGCAATGCTTGCCGCCGCCGATGCATTCACCGAGCGCGTGCAAAAAGGCGACAAGTCCCTTTACCGGGCCCGCTTTGCCGGCTTCGACAAGGCGACGGCCGAGGCTGCCTGCAAACTCCTCAAGCGCAGCGACATCGTGTGCATGGCGCTGAAAAATTAGAGCATGATCCGGAAAAGTGGGAGCCGGTTTTCCGAAAAGATCATGTTCCACAAAAAAGTCAGAGCACGAGCCCGGGCGAACCGGGACCGGGGACGTCATTTCACGGGCGGGATGCCGCGAAGATTTCTTTCTGAGGAATCTCAACGATGGCGGCGAAGCAGAGCATCCTTGGCCTGATTGACGCGGGCCGCGAGGTACGTAGACCCCCCTTGGTCGGGATGCAGTTTCTTCATGAGGGATCGGTGAGCGCGGCCGATCTCCTCAGCGCTCGCTCCGGCCTGAAGGCCAAGGACCTGATAAGCCTCCTCTTCCGTCATTTTTCCGCTGGGCGCGGCGCTGTTGTTGCCGCCCCCCGCTGCCGCATTACCCTCCGCGTGTTCACGCCAGCGGGGCTCCCGGCGGTCAAGATACGCCATCAGTAGCTGGCGGCTGTCATTGTCGATCTCGCCGATGAATCCGATCAAGGTCGGCACATCGAGCGCATCGAGCGAAACGTCTTCATACTTGCCGGCGAGAATGCGTCCGCGCATCGCGCCGGTGTCGTGATCGAGCTCCATCTCGACAAACGCCGAGCGCACGCGCGACGCCTGTCCCGGACTTTTCTGCGTGCGTCCTCCGAAGGTCGCCGGCCACAGCGAAATCCAGCCGAGCAGCCCGAGCCCAACGGCGCCAATCGGGATGGCTATTCCGATCTCGCCGCGAAACAGAAGAAATGCGGCAAAGAGCAATGCGGCAGCGCCACCGATGGAGCGCAACAGCCGCGCGGCCTGTTTCGGATCAGCCTTGGAGAAGGCGTTGGCGGCCCACAACAGCAAGATCAGGACGATGATGCCGAGAAAAAAAGGCATAACT
Organism: uncultured Alphaproteobacteria bacterium; assembly: GCA_963709825.1. GTDB lineage: Bacteria > Pseudomonadota > Alphaproteobacteria > Rhizobiales > Xanthobacteraceae > BOG-931. Next base: position 92,571 of record CAVPXZ010000008.1, on the reverse strand, counting down.
ACTTCAACTGCTCAATCAGCTTGATCGCACCGGTCGAGCGCCTCGCCTGCAGATCGGCGAGGGCTTTCATACCGCCGGCAGCGTAGGCCGCCGCCGCGCGCAGGAGCTCCCCCAGCTCATGCGCTGCGCCGGGCGCAAAACGGCAATAGGCTCCGCGCGTCAGCCGGGCAATCTCGCGGAAGGCCTGCTCGCAAACCGGATCGTAGCCCTCCTGAAACATGAAAGCCGGAACATTGCGCAAGCCAAGTTCGCCGGCTCCGGCACACAAATCGTCGAGCGATTCTTCCATGGCATCGCCGACGAAAACCAGCGCGCCGACCTTGACCTTGTCGTTTTCGCGCTGCGCGTGGCCGAGGATTTTTGCAATCTGAGTATGACCGCCGCGGCAGTCGATTCGCGACATGAGCTCGCCAAGCCGCTCCGGTTCGGCAACCCAGGGCGAAGCGCGGCACTCCGCCAGTCCGCGATAGTACAGTAGCTGGATGTCGAGACCCCCGGCGGCAGCCGCTTCACGGAACATGTCGGCCTGCAGCACACAGGCCTGATCCCAGGTCGGCTGCCGGCTCATCGTGGCATCAAGCGCGAAAACGAGCCGGCCGCGCCCGCTGCCCTTGCTCACAGCGCCGAGCGCGGTCACGCGCGACAGAAAAGCATCAAGCTCGACGCGCGAAGATGCGGCCGGGGCCCGGTCCGGCGCCAGTGTACGGGCCGACTCAGGGCTTGGCGCCGGCGTGTAGCCGGCTCGGTCTTTCCTCATCGCGCGGCCCTTCGCGGCAGGGAGTTAAATCCTAGCCATAAGGTGGCCCCCACGGGGAACAGGCGCAATGGGCCGCGTCTGCTTCAATCGGCCAGCAGACCTTGGGTATCGATCGGTTTGCCAGCGGCAGCGGCCCATTCGGCCCGGGCCGCAGCGCGACGTTTGCCGCGCTCGTCGATCGGAAGCTTCAGCGCGTCGATCAAAGCGTTCACCTCATCGCGCGCAGTTCCGTGCGCGAGGCTGGAGCGTGTGCCCAAAGTATTCTCATCAATGTCGTCAAGCGCTGTGAGCCCGCGGGGGTAGTACTCCCGGTACACCACGCGCTCGGCAAATCCTTCGATAAAGCGAAAGCCGAGCTGCTTCGACAGGGTATCTACTCCCGCCCCCACCAGCCGCTTGTTGCGCGAGCCGAGCGTAGAGAGACGATTGCGAACGACCACCCAGTCGGTGAGGCCGCCATCAACCAGCCGGCGTTGCCGGCGCGCCTCGCGCACCATTTCCGCGTAGTGGCTTACCCCGGTGACCTCGAAGGTGGTCGGATCGACCACGCCGAGGACATCGAAATCCACGAAGCTGTCATTAAGCGGCGTGATCAGCGTATCGGCCATCGAATGGGCGAGCCGCATTAGGTATGAGTCGGTGCCCGGCGTATCGATGACGACGAAATCGTGGCTGTTCTCGACTGCGCTCACCGCTTCGGCGAAGGCGCTGAATTCCTGCGCTTCGATTTCATCGATTTGCACGCCGAAGCCGCGCGCGACGCAATAATGCTGGGGATGTTCGAGCTTGATGCCGGCGCGCGTCGCCCAGTCGCGGCGGTTTTCCACATAGTGCGTGAAGCTGCGCTGGCGGGAATCGAGGTCGATCGTGGCGACGCGCTGGCCAGCCTGCAGCAGGGCGACAGCAACGTGCATGGCCGTAGTCGACTTCCCAGATCCGCCCTTTTCGTTGCCAAGGACGATGACATGCGCCGAAAACGGCTTGCCAACATCGGCCTGCATCAACATGGGTAGGCAACCTCTACGTGGCGATCGTTCTCCAGCTTGCAGCGCGTCGGGTCAAGATACAGCATCGTTGTCGATAAGTTAATCATTAACCACACCGAGCAGCACGAATGCACACAATGTGTGTTGGCGCGGCAACGCCGTGAGAAAAGTTCTCGCAGCCGCGGAGCATGGACGCCCGCGCGTGATTCGCACATTACCCGCGCTCAAGCGCGCGCTCTCCGTGTGGCGCACGCGGCACAATACGATTGCGCTCGTCCCGACTATGGGCGCGCTGCATGCCGGGCATCTCGCCTTGGTGCGCTTGGCGCAGCGCCGCGCCGATCGCGTGATCGTGTCGATCTTCGTCAATCCGACGCAATTCGCCCCAAGCGAGGACCTTAGAGCCTATCCGCGAACGTTCGCCGCCGATCGCGCCGCGCTCGCGAGTCTTAACACCGATGTCATTTGGGTACCGTCGGTCGAAACTATGTATCCGTCGGGCTTTGCGACTCGCATCGTGCCGGGAGGGCCGGCTACGGTTGGCCTCGAGGATGCTTTCCGGCCGCATTTCTTTGCCGGCGTCGTCACGGTCGTCGGCAAGCTCCTGATCCAATGCCAACCGGATCTCGCCGTGTTCGGCCAGAAGGATTATCAGCAACTCAAAGTAGTTACGCAGCTCGTCCGCGACCTTGACCTGGACACGCGAATTGTCGGCGCGCCGATCATGCGCGAAAAGGACGGACTCGCGCTCTCCTCGCGCAACGCCTACCTGTCGCCGCACGAGCGGGAGGCGGCCCCGACGCTCCACCGTGTGCTCGCCGATTGCGCCAGAACGATCGCCGCGGGCCGGCCGGTCGACTCAGTCTTAAAGCAGGGCAGCGCGGCGATCGGGGCAGCCGGCTTTACGCTCGATTACCTCGAAGCGCGTCATGCCAAGACGCTCGCGCCGGCGACTTCAGCGAAAGACGGACCGCTCCGCCTTCTGGTTGCCGCGCGCATCGGCAAAACGCGGCTGATCGATAACGTGGAGGTATAACGCCGCGTTGCTTACTTGCCGCCGCCCTTCAGCGGATCCTTCACCGCCTCATAGGTCGCAAACTCCACGCTGTAGAGTTGCCCGTTCACCTTCTCGACCTTGCGAATGTAGATATTCTGCACGATGTCGCGGGTCTGCGGATCGATCGAGATCGGACCGCGCGGGCTTTCCCACGCCATGCCTTTCATGGCCGCAAGCATGGCGTCGCCGTCGGCGTTGCCGTTGGTCTTCTTGAGCGCTTCGTAGATCAGGTGCATGCCGTCATAGCCGGCGACCGAGACGAAGTCCGGACGGAAGCCGTTGGCCTTCTCGAAGGCCGCGACATAGGCCTTGTTGAGCGCGGAATCGTGCGCGGCCGAATAGGGACCGGCGGTGATGATGCCGAGCATCTGATCGCCCATGGTGGCGAGATCGTCGTCATCGGTCAGGTCGCCCGGGCCGATAATCTTGATGCCGGAACTGGCAAGACCGCGCTCCGCGAACTGCTTGGCGAAAATGCCGGCCTGGGTACCGGGAAAGTAGATGAACGCCGTGTCCGGATTGATGTCGCGGATGCGTTGCAGGAACGGCGCGAAGTCGGGATTGGCAAGCGGGATGCGAATTGATTCAATGATCTCGCCGCCCGCCTGGGTAAATCGAGTCTTGAAGGCGGTTTCTGCCTCGATGCCAGGCGCCCAGTCATTGACCAGCGTGACAACGTGCTTGCTGCCGTTCTTGAACGCCCACTCCCCCATGATCCAGGATTGCTGACCGACCAGGAAGCCCGCCCGTACCATGTAGGGAGACTTGGTGACCGTGATCGAGGCGCCCGAACTCAGCACCAAGGTTGCGATCTTGGCCTCGGTCACCAGCGGCGCAATCGCCAAACCGGTCGGCGTCGTCCCGATGCCGATCAGGCCGACCTTGTCGTTGACGATCATCTCCTGGACGATGCGGCGTGCGTTGTCGGCGACGCCGCCGTCATCGCGGATGGTGAGCTCGAGCTTTCGCCCCGCCACCACGTCGCCATGCTGCTGCACGTAAAGCTTGATCGCGGATTGAAGCTGCCGGCCGACGGCGTTAAAGCCCACCCCGGTCAGCGGGATGCTGATCCCCATTTTGAGAACGTCTTGCGCCTTGGCCCGACGTGGAAGCAGGCCGACGGTGGCGCCGGCGGCCATGCCCTTGAGCATCGTTCTCCGCAACATGTGTTTCCCCTCCCCTTTTTCGTCGATTTGGTCCGCGCGAACCTTATGCCGGTTCGAGGTGCGGAATTTGCGGGCGTTCGCCCTCCGCTTTGCCGGTGATCGGCGCCCTGGGCAGGCGCGCCGTTCCGGTCTCCATGACGAAGTTATGCGTCAACGAATACCACGGCGCCTTGACGTCGGCAGCCGGCGCGGGCCCGGCCTCGTGCCGCACGAAATTACCAAGCAAATGGCGGGTAACGCCGAACTGCACATCGCTGTCGATGTATTTGTCATCGGGCGGATAGATTTGCGAGACCAGCGTCTTGAACCCGGGTTTGTAGGCCAGGAAATGCAGATGGGCCGGCCGCATGTTGTGGCGGCCCTGCGCGCGCAGAAGATCGCCAACCGGGCCGTCGATCGGGATCGGATAGCCGGCCGGCTTCACGCTGCGAAAACTGATGTGGCCTTGCGCATCGGTGATGAACTTGCCGCGCAGGTTCATGTCGGATTGAGTGGGGTCCTGGTTTTCGTAAAAGCCTTCCGGCGAAGAGTGCCAGACATCGACCTCCGCGCCTTCGATGGGCTTGCCGTGGATGTCGCGGTAATACGCGTCGACAAAAAGGGCGGGTCCCGGCGTCGGCGAACGCACGATCGAGCCGCCGTTCGCGGTCAAGGGCGAGTTCAACCGCCAGAACGGCCCGAGCTGGCTGGCGTCGGTTTCGGTCTGCCCGTTGTCGCCGTTGTTGAGGAGACAGACGAGAGCCGACAGCCCGAGCGTTCCCGACATCAGCACCGCCTCGTTGTGGGTTTCGTTGGTGTGCTTGCCGAGCGCATTGATGTACGCGGCCGCGGTCTGGAATTCCTGCTCGGACAACTTCACTTCACGGGCGAAATCGTGCAGGTGGCGGATAAACGCGGCCATGATCTCGCGGAACCGCGGGTCGGGCGCGCGCTCAAGTTCGCTCAAGACCGCCTTGGTGACGTCCCTCTCATTCCCAATAATCATTCTCTGCTCCGTAACGGCCCTGCCCGCGGCCGTTTACGGCGACCTTACGTGATCGTTCGGCGCTCCGCTATGCGGCACCGCCGTCGAAGGAGCCGGCCGGCTCACATAAGGCCGAGTTCGCGAAGCTCGCGCCGCATTTTTTCCGGCATGGCTGTGGCGCCGGGCGCCGCCTTCTCGAGGTCGCGCGGGGCGTCGTTGGCCGCGAGGTAACGCCAGCCCTGAAAAGCGCGATAGGGACGCGGCGCGGTCAGCACCACCTTGGGATCGAGCACGATTGCGCAACGTCCGATGCCCTCCTTGTCGCGGAACGGCCTGACATCGCGGATGCGCTGGCGGCACATAACCTCGCCGCGGATCACCCAGTAAAGCGAACCGCCGTCGATAAGCTCCGCCGCGCGCTTGGGCATCATGCGGGTGCGGTGGACATGCTCCGGCTTTTCGCCGCGGCTGCGCTTGTCCTTCAGCTTTTGCTTGATCCAGTCCTTGAGGTCGCTGACCGAGTTGGCGCCGACGCAGAGCTTGATGAGATGCAGTGTCATTCTTCCAGATTATCCTTCGCGGCCCGCTCGATCACCATGATCTCTCCGCCCTCCACAACTTGTACGCCGGCGGCGACCGCGACTTTGGCGACGACACCGTCAAACGGCGCCCGCAGCGTGTGTTCCATCTTCATCGCTTCGATGACTGCAAGGCGCTGGCCCCCGGCCACCGGTTCATCGGGGCGGACGAAAAGCTCCAGCACCTTGCCGTGCATCGGCGCCTTGATGACCCCATCGCCGGTGCCCGCTTCCGCGGCCGCGGTCGAAACATCTTGCAGACGGACGCGGGTCTGGCGGCCGTGACGCAGAACGTAGACCTCGTCTTGTGCTTCGAACACGCTGGCGTCGACGGCCGGTGTGGTGCCGTCAATCGCAACGTGCATGCCGTCGCTGTCATAGGCGACGGCGGCGCTCGCGCGCTCTCCCTCGATAACGACCGGAACGGTGATCGCGCGCATACCGCTGAGCTGAAAGCCATCGCGCGCGGCCCAAGGCGAATCCGCCGCGGCCGGGTCTTCACCCGGCGCGGCCACGTTCGCGCTTTCACGCCCGAGCAGGCGCGCAACCCCGAGCGCCGCCGCGGCATGGTCAGGACCGCGCGGAACGGCGCCGAGCGCGGCAAGATTGCGGTCGATGAAGCCGGTATCGACCTTCCCTTTGCTGAACTCGGGCGCGCGGCAGAGCGCACCGAGAAAGGCCACGTTGCTGCGCACGCCGGCGATCAGGGTCCGATCGAGCGCGTTCGCAATCCGATCGAGCGCTGCATCGCGCGTCGGCGCATCGGCGATCAGCTTGGCGATCATCGCATCATAGAACGGCGTCACCTCGCCGCCGGCTTCGATCCCGCTGTCGACGCGAACATCGCTCGGCAATTGCAATCCCACGATGGTACCGGTCGACGGCAGGAAACCGTGCTCCGGATCCTCGGCATAAACGCGGGCTTCGATCGCGTGCCCTTCGAAACGGACCTGCGGCTGTGTCAGCGGCAACTTTTCACCGGCGGCGACTTGGAACTGCCATGCGACCAAGTCGAGACCGGTCACGGCCTCGGTCACCGGATGCTCGACCTGAAGCCGGGTATTCATTTCGATGAACCAGAAACCGTCCGCCCGCAGCTCCTTGCTGCCGTCGGCCACGAATTCCACCGTGCCGGCCCCGACATAGCCGACGGCGCGCGCCGCCTCGACCGCGGCGGCGCCGATTTGCGCCCGCAGACCCTCCGTCATGCCGGGCGCCGGCGCCTCCTCGATCACCTTCTGGTGGCGGCGTTGCAGCGAGCAATCGCGCTCGCCGAGATGGATGATATTGCCGCGGCCGTCGGCAAAAATCTGAAACTCGATGTGGCGAGGTGCGGTGATGTATTTCTCGATCAGGACGCGGCTCGACCCGAATGCAGCAGTCGTCTCTCTGACCGTGCCTTCGAGCGCGTCTTCGAAATCGGCATGCTTGTCGACGCGGCGCATACCGCGCCCGCCGCCGCCTGCCGCCGGCTTGATCAGCACCGGGTAGCCGATTTCGTAAGCTTTCTCCTTGAGGAACTTCGCATCCTGCCGCTCGCCGTGATAGCCGGGCACGATCGGGACGCCGGCCTTCTCCATCAGCGCCTTGGCCCGGTCTTTGAGCCCCATGGCACGGATCGCCGCGGCGGGCGGGCCGACGAAGACAAGATCGGCCTGCGCGCACGCTTCGGCAAAATCTGCATTCTCGGACAAGAAACCGTAGCCGGGGTGAACACATTCAGCGCCGGTTTTCCTAGCGACCTCGATCAGCCGTTCGATGCAAAGATAGCTTTCGCGCGGCTCGGCGGGACCGATGCCGTAGGCCTCGTCGCACAACCGGCGATGCAGCGCCCGTGCGTCGGCGGCCGAATACACGGCAATCGTGCGCATGCCGAGCCGTTTAGCGGTACGGGCGATGCGGCAGGCTATTTCGCCGCGGTTGGCAATCAGGACGGAGCTGAACATGAGGAGGATTGGCCGGAGCTGCGCGGTTTGCCGCTCACTTATTGCGCCCGAACCGCCGCGCCAGCACTGGCGCTGGGCAATGGCGGGTTGAGCTGAACTGGCGCGCCCGCGGGCGCCGTAGCGTTGTGGGATGACGATGGCGGCGGTGGGACCGGCTCCGGCCAGATCGGCTCGGTCGGCGCCGAGCCCGAGGGCGCCGGTTGAGTTGCAGTCTGGACCGGCGGATTGGCCGTCGGCTTGTGCGAGCGCCGCGACGACACCGCGGCCTGCGGCCCGTTCGGGTTGGCTGCGGCGGCGGCAGCCACGCCCGGCAAGACCGGCCCCGTGGGCTCGGGGTTCATGATGCTCACCGGCGGGATCGAGGCCGCGGAAGGGAAATCGATATTGACCGCTTTGTGCGCGCTCGGCGCCGTCGGCGGCGCTTGGGTAAGCTCAGCGAGATTTCCGTCGGGCGCTTTGGCCCAAAGCTCCTGGTAATGGTCCAGATAGTGATCGAGCGTGCCTGCGCTCAAATTAGCCCGCACCCGGCTTGGGTCATGCAGCAGCGCCAACGCCTTGCAATTTTTGCTTTCACAGCCGTCGCGCACGGTGAGCACATGCGCGACAAACCCAAAGCGGTCGGCTTCGAGCGAGCGGCGCAGCGGGAAGAGCACAGGCTCGATGTCTGAACCGCCGCGCCCGGCATACGCGACCATGCCCGCGAGCAGCGTAAGCCGCGCCGCCACGTAGGATGAAGCCGACGCCACGCTTGCGGGTGAAACAAACAGCGCCTTCTCACACGCCGCCTCGACGCTCTCGCCGGCCGAGGCATCGAGACAGGCAAGCGCGGAGCCCGGGGCAAGAGCATGAGCGCTCAGGTCCTCCGCGCGCAATTCGAGCGTCCGGCGCTCGGCAATGCGATCGCCCAGCGCGGCGCGGTCGAGGAAAGCGAGCGTCATCGCCGCGCCGAGAACCGCGCCGAGAATCACGAAGCCCGCGCGCAGCGCTCCCGAGTGCGACCAAAAAAATGCCAGGACAGAGAACACGATGATCAACGCCGCCGACCCGGCCGCGACCCATAAGCGCAGGGCCGAGGTTCCAGTCTCGGGATCAAGGCCGAGCATCAACCCACTCCGGTGCGGACGAAGACGCCAATTCAAAAGAAGTATGGCGCAGAGGCCCCGGAGACGCCAGCGCCATCGCGCTGGCAACCGGCGATCGGAACAATGCCGTCGATCAGTGATCGAGTTCCAGCTGGCTTTCTTTGGCTACGCGCTCAAAGGCTTCGCCGGAATTTTTGATCCGGTATTGGTAATCGTCACCGTCCGACGGCAACAGCTTGACCACTTTGTAACCGCCGCTGGCGCCCGGACGGCTTATGGGGCTCGATGTGTACAGCACCGTTTGGCCGACCCGGAACCTATGCGACCGCAACGCCGGCGCCCGCACCACCACTTGAGCGACGGTCACTGTCGCAATCGCGATGGCAGCGCTCGGCTCCGGATTGCCGGAAACTTGCCGCGAAACAACCTTACGAGGGGCCGGATTGCGGCTTGTTTTTGCCGGACGCCTTTTCACTGAACGTTTGTTCATGGAACAACACTATATATGCAATCAAAGTCTTGAGCAAAAAATATAGTGTCATGAATCCGGTTTTGCGATGCTCTCTTCGAGTCAATGGTGAAGCCAAATGCGGCCAATGATTAACGACAAAATTCTTTTCTATTTCAATAAGATACAAAGTATCCCTGCGCCGGACTTGCAGCCGGCATTTCAGGCCTGCCGCCGCCAGCCGCCCTTTTCGTCGGCCTGCCAGTAGGTTACTTCGAAGCCCGCGGATTTGGCCGCGCTCCAGCGCGCGCGCGCCGCCTCGACCGCGTCCGGATCCTCGCCATCGAACAGCAGCACAACGCGCTGATAGGCGGAGGCATCGTCCGGCATGGTCGCGCCTTCGATGAGAAAGCGAACGACGGCGGCGTTGGGGTTGTCCTCATCGAGGGTCAGTACGATCGGCTGCTGAGCCGCCTCGGCATCGCGCCAGGTCCCATGTGGAAGGAACGAATTATCGCGCCATGTCCATAAATGGGCGTCGAGCGCCTCGATGCGCTCTTCCGAGGATCCCTGTACAACAACGCGCCAGCCGCGATCGAGTGACTTCTGAAGGAGCGCCGGCAACACCTGCTCCGGCGTCTGTCCCTTCAGGTGATAGAAGAGAATCTCGGTCATATGAAAACGCGATGCTCAAACTTCGCGGGTGAGGTTCACGTCAGAATATCGGAAATGTTGCAACAAAGCAGGCGTGCGCGAAACACGGCGTCAGCGCTCGTAATAGTCCTCGACCAAGCGGTCGAGCAGGCGGACGCCCCAGCCCGCGCTCCAGCTCTTGTTGATGTCGGTCTGCGGCGAGCCGAGCGCGGTGCCGGCAATGTCGAGGTGCGCCCACGGCGTCTTGTCGACGAAACGCTGCAGCAATTGGGCGGCGGTAATCGAGCCGGCCCAGCGCCCCCCGGTGTTCTTCATGTCGGCGAATTTTGAATTGATGATCTTGTCGTATTCGGGACCAAGCGGCATCCGCCACACCCGCTCGCCGGTCGCCTCGCCCGCCTTCGACAGGCGCTCGGCAAGCTTGTCGTCATTGGAGAACAGACCGGCATATTCCTGGCCCAGCGCAACCATGATGGCGCCGGTGAGTGTTGCCAGATCGATCATGAACCTCGGCTTGAAGCGCTTATTGATGTAGTGCAGCACGTCGGCGAGCACGAGGCGGCCTTCGGCGTCGGTATTGATGACTTCGATCGTCTGACCCGACATGGTGGTGACGATATCGCCCGGCCGCTGCGCCTTGCCGTCGGGCATGTTCTCGACCAACCCGATGGCGCCGATCGCGTTGACCTTCGCCTTGCGCGTGGCCAGCGCGTGCATGAGGCCGACCACACAGGCGGCGCCCGCCATGTCGCCCTTCATGTCCTCCATGCCTTGCGCCGGCTTGATCGAAATGCCGCCGGTGTCGAAGCACACGCCTTTGCCGATGAATGCGACCGGATCAGCGCCGCGTTTGCCGCCGTTCCAGCGCATAACGACGATCTTCGATTCATGCGCCGAGCCCTGCCCGACCCCGAGCAGAGCACCCATGCCGAGCTTTCGCATGGCCGCGATGTCAAGGACCTCGACGATGACGCCGAGCTTCCTCAAGCCTGACGCCCGGCGGGCGAACTCTCCAGGATAGAGCACATTCGCCGGTTCGTTGACGAGGTCGCGGGCAAGCACCACACCGTCAGCGATGCCCGTCGTGCGCGCCCAGGCCTTCTCAGCGGCGGCTGCGTTGGCGCAGGCGAAATTGACTTCCACTTTTTCCGCACGCTCGTCGCCCTCCTTGCGCTTGGTCTTGTAGCGATCGAACCTATACGCGCGCAGTCGCGCACCCAGCGCCAGATTGGCGATCTGCTCGCCCTTGAGTGGGCCGGCCGCAAACTCGGCCAAAATCGTGGCCTGCGGCGCCGCGGCCGGTATCCCTCCCATCGCAATGCCGCCGAGTTTGATGAAATCGCGGTCCTTAAGGTCGCGCTCTTTGCCGGTCCCGATCATGAGAAGGCGCGGTGCGTTGAGACCGGAAGGCGCGATGATATCGAGAATCGATCCGTTCTTGCCGGTGAATCGATCCGCTGCCGCGGCCCGGCGATACAGTTCGCCGATCGGCGACAACGCTTTTTGGGTGGCGGGGCCGAATTTAAGACCCTCCGCGCAGAACGTAATGAGAACCCCTCTCTGACGCTCGAATGAGGTAAAGCCGATCTTGGGGTGTTCGGGCATCGCTCGGTCCTCGTTGAGCAGGCCTTGGACGTCTTGACCGACTTATGAACCGGCCGGCGCAATCGTGCAAAGCGCCTTCTGGCGCGGGCCGGGTACGGCGACGACCCCCACCTTCGCTGAGAGAATCTATTAACCCTTAGCAACTCTTAGCGATTCTTAGCTTTGCAAGTTCAATGGCTTTGCCTTGGCGAGGCCATTTTGTGAAAGCATGAAATTGGTGGCGTTTGGGGGAACTCGACTCGGGGGTTGAGGGGATAACGCGCCTTCGGGGGCCGGGGCGGCCGTGGGGCCCGTCAGCGGGGAAGTTGAGTCCGATGGGGTCGATCGGCTGGTACATGTTTCGCACCATCATGGGTGCGTTCGTGATCACCTGCGTCAGCTTAACCATTGTGATGTGGTTCACGCAGGCGATCCGTGAGTTCGACCTGATCACCAGCCAGCGGCAAACCGTCTTCGTCTTCATCGGCATCACCGGACTGCTGATTCCGCTCCTGGTGATGATGATCGCGCCGATTTCGCTGGTACTGGCGACCGGCCACGTCCTCAACAAGCTCAGTTCGGATTCAGAGATCATCGTCATGAACGCGGCCGGCGTCTCGCCGTGGCGGCTGGTCAGGCCGTTCATCGCTGCAGGCTTGGTGGTTTCGCTCCTGGTCTCGGCCATTGCGGTTTACATTTCGCCGCTCAGCCTGCGGGCGCTGCGCGACTGGGCCACTCAGGTCCGCGCCGACATCCTTACCAATATCGTGCAGCCCGGCCGCTTCACCACCGTTGGCGGTAATCTCACCTTTCACATCGCCGATCGGCGGCCAAACGGACTTCTCGTCGGCATCTTCCTCGACGACCGACGCGACCCCAAAGAACATGCCACTTTCCTCGCCGAGCAGGGCGAGATCGTAAAGAACGACACCGGCTCATTCCTGGTGCTCGAAAAAGGCAGCGTTCAGCGCTTGGAGGCGGGCCAACGCGATCCGCGTATCGTTACGTTCGACCGCTACGCGTTCGATCTGTCAAAATTCGGCGGCGGTCCGCAAAACGTCGTCTATAACACCCACGAAAAATACATTTGGGAACTGTTGTGGCCGCGGCCGGACGATCCGCTATTTGTGGCGCAACCGGGCGAGTATCAATCGGAACTGCATGATCGCTTCGCCACCCCGCTCTATCCGCTGGCTTTTGTCATCCTGGCTTATGCGTTCCTCGGTCCGCCGCAAACCACCAGGCAGAGCCGCGCGCTCTCGGCGCTCGGCCTGATCGGGGCCGTGGCGCTGTTGCGGCTGACCGGCTTTCTCAGCGTCATCGTCGGCGTACACACGCCGGGCGTTCTCGCCTTGCAATATGTCGCCCTGGTCGGCTCGATCGTCGCCGGATTGTGGCTCATCTCACGCGGACAGGCTCTCGAACCTGCGGCCGCGGTGTCAAAAATCGCGACCGCCATCACTGAACGCTTCGCGAAAGCGACGGCGAGTTGAGGAACCTCCGATGCTTGCCGGGACCCTTTCGCGCTATTTCGGATTGCGGTTTCTAAGATCGGTCGTTGGCACATTTTTTGGCGTGGTCGCGCTGGCGGCGATGATCGACTACGTCGAACTGCTGCGCCGCAGCTCCGACTGGCCGAAGGCTACAGCCTTGATCCTCGCCGAGATTTCCATGTTCCGCGTCCCCCAGCTCTCCGAGCGGATCATGCCGTTCGCGGTGCTGGTGGGAGCGATGTCGTGTTATCTGGGGCTGTCGCGCCGCCTGGAGCTGGTCGTGGCGCGCGCCGCCGGCGTTTCCGCCTGGCAGTTTGTGGCGCCATCGCTCGTTGCGGCGTTCCTGTTCGGGGCCGTCGCCACTACCCTCTACAACCCGATCGCTGCCGTGCTGCACGAGCGTTCCAAGCGCCTTGAAGGCGAGATGATGGGCGAGCTTCCCACTTCGACGCTCCAGGAAAACACCGGCGGCTTCTGGGTGCGGCAGAAAAGCGCCGACGGCGCCGCCATCATCAACGCCAAGTCCAGCCGCGAGCAGGGTTCTCAGCTCGGGAGTGTCAGCGTTTATACCTTCGATAACGCCGGCGAATTCAAGGAACGGATTGAAGCAAAGAGTGCGGCGCTGGATCAAGGCTATTGGCGGTTCGAGGAAGCCCGCATTTATGCGAGCGGCAATCCGCCGGTGCTCCGGGACACCTATGGTCTCGTCACCAACTTGACGCCCGAACAGGTGCGGGAGAGCTTTGCCACGCCTGAAACCGTGCCGTTCTGGCAGCTGCCCTTCTACATCGACATGGCGGAGCGGGCCGGGCTGGTCGCCGCCGGTTACCGGCTGCAATACCAGCTGCTGCTGTCGCGTCCGTTCCTGCTCACCGCCATGGTCTTGCTGGCGGCTGCGGTGAGCCTGCGCTTCTTCCGTTTTGGCGGCGTGCAAAAAATGATCCTGAGCGGCATCTGCGCCGGCTTCCTGTTGTTCGTTCTGTCAAAGTTCATGGAGGACATGAGCAAGTCGGAACTCATATCGCCGGTGTTGGCGGCATGGATTCCGGTGCTGGTCGGCGGTCTCACCGGCTTCGTCGTGCTGTTGCACCAGGAGGACGGTTAGTGGCGTTTGCGATTGCCCCTTTCGGGCTCGGTTTCTTTGGTCGCGTTCGTGCAGGCAGAGCAGCTCTCGCTGCCCTGCTCGCGATTGCTGCCTGTTCGTTGCTCGTGGCCGAGCCGATTTCAGCGCAAAATCTGCTGAGTTTTCCGCCGCGACCGGCGGCGCCAAAGTCGCCTGCGGCGCCCGCCGACGCTCCGATGCTCGTGCAGGCAACCGAGATCCGATACGACTATACGAACAACACCGTCTCGGCCGTCGGCAATGTTCAGCTCTACTACAACGGATCAACCGTCGAAGCCGACGAGGTGGTCTACGATCAAAAAACCAAGCGCCTGCAGGCGCGCGGCAATGTCAGGATGACCGAGCCGGACGGCAAGATCACCTACGGCCAATTCATCGATCTGACCCAGGATTACCGGGACGGCTTCGTCGATTCGCTCCGGGTCGAAACTTTCGACGATACGCGCTTCGCCGCGACGCGAGCCGACCGCGTCAAGGGCAACTATACGGTCATGCAAAACGGCGTCTACACCGCCTGCGAGCCCTGCAAGAACGATCCGAAGAAGCCGCCGCTGTGGCAGGTTGAAGCGGCGCGGATCGTCCACGACAACAACGAGAAGATGATCTATTTCGAAGACGCCCGTGTCGAATTCTTCGGTGTGCCCCTCGCCTACTTTCCATTCATGTCGTACCCCGATCCATCAGTCACGCGGAAGAGCGGTTTTCTGTTTCCGACCTTCACCTACGGCACCGCCTACGGCTTCGGAGCCGAATTCCCCTATTTCTGGGCGCTGGCACCAGATAAAGATTTGACCGCTTCGGTAATGGCGACGTCGCAGCAAGGAGAGTTGTTGCAGGGGGTGTGGCGCCAGCGCCTGATGGACGGTTCCTATTCGATCAAGGCCGCCGGTATCTTTCAGACCGATACGGCCTATTTTGCCAATCGCGACGGCCCCGACAGCCCGACCGCCAATACGTTCCGGGGCGCCGTCGAGACCGCGGGCCAGTTCGCATTGACCGACAAATGGGTGTGGGGATGGACAGGGCTCCTGATGACCGATCAATCCTTCCTGTACGATTATCAGCTCGGCCAATTCCTTACCGGATTCGATCCGTTCCACACCGGCATCGCCACCGAGGGCGTTTCCCAGCTCTATCTCACCGGCGCCGGCGAGCGCAGTTATTTCGACGTGCGCTCGATCTACTTTTACGGCTTCTCGGGGCAAGACATCCAGTCGGAGATTCCCGTAGTCCTTCCGGTGCTCGATTATTCCAATGTATTTGCGCAGCCGGCCATGGGCGGGGAGCTGAGTTACAAAGTCAATTTGACGAGCCTCACGCGGCAGCAGGCAGAGTTCGACGCCATCAATCAGACGTCGCTCGCGGACTCGCTATGCACCTCGGAGAATCCTGCAGTCGTCAACCGAGCCAATTGCCTTTTGCGCGGCATCCCGGGATTTTATGCGCGCGCTTCCGCCGAAGTGGATTGGCGACGCACTTTTGTTACTGACAACGGCCAGATGATCACACCGTTCTTCGGAGTGCGCGGCGACGCCGCCCAGCTTGATATCCAGAACGAGCCGGGGGTGTCCAACTTCATCAACCCGGGCGAAAGCGAAGTCGCGCGCGCGATGCCCGATGTCGGCGTCGAGTATCGCTATCCCTTCATCGACGTCGAACCATGGGGCACCCAGACAATCGAGCCGATCGCTCAGCTCATTCTCCGCCCGAACGAAACCGAGATCGGAAAATTTCCAAATGAAGACGCGCAGAGCGTGGTCTTCAGCGACGCCAACCTGTTTTCAGTCGACAAATTTTCTGGCTGGGACCGTGTCGAAGGCGGCGGTCGCCTCAACGCCGGTTTCCAGTATACCGCCCAGGTCAACAATGCCGGCTCTTTCAACGCCCTGTTTGGGCAGTCCTATCAGCTCTACGGGCTGAACTCTTATGCCGCTGCCGACCTGATCAATACCGGCCAGGATAGCGGTCTCGACAAGACGCTTTCGGACTATGTCGGTCGCATTGCCTATCAGCCGAACCAGGTCTTTTCATTCACGGCGCGCGGGCGTTTCTCCTCGGGCGGCAATGAGCCGGGGATCGGGGACGTCGCGGCATTCACGCCCGAACGCCTCGAGTTCGAAGCCCGCGCGAATTTCGATCGCTGGACGGTCCAGTTGATGTACGGCGACTACGCGCCGGAACCGGAAATCGGCTTTGTCAACCGGCGCGAGGAAGTTCTCGCCGGCGCCGCGGTCAAGCTAACGCAGAATTGGGTCGTGCTCGGCTCCCTCCGGTATGACCTTGCCGTCAACCAATTCGAGCAGACCCGGTTTGGCATCGGCTACACCGACGATTGCCTGCTGCTGTCGTTGAACTACCTCACGTCCTACATCTACACTGGGACGACGCCGACCCCGAACAACTTCGTGATGTTTCAGTTTAGCCTGCGTACACTCGGCCCCAACTATCTAGCTGCCTCCGCCGGATTCTAAATTCCTTGGCGGGACGCTAATATCGAGTTACACGAACTTGCCTGAAGGAAGGGGGCAACCTGTAATTAGCTGTAGGGAGAACAAAGGTGATCGTGCAAATCGCGTCCCATATCTGCCGGACGGCCGTCGCTGCGGCCATGCTCGCCGCGGCGATCACGCTCGGTGCTCCTTCAATCGCCCGCGCGCAGCAGGTTGTCGTGTTCGTCAACGGGCAGCCGATTACGACGCTTGATGTCGAGCATCGCGCCAAGTTCATTCAGCTGAGCAGCAAAAAGCCGGCAATGCGGAAGGAGGCACTCGATAGCCTGATCGACGAGATTCTTGAGCTGACCGAGGCCAAGCGTTTCAGCATCGAAGTCGCCGAATCCGACGTCGACAGTTCCTATGCCAATATCGCGACCCATATGGGCATCGACACGCAGAAGCTGACGCAATTACTCGTCAGTGCCGGCGCGAGCGAGGACACCCTCAAGCGGCGGCTGCGGGCGCAGATTGCCTGGACCGGTCTGGTACGCGGCCGTTACAAGGCGAGCCTTGAAATCCCGGACAAGGATGTCGAAGCGCAGCTTGAGTTGCATAAGTCCGAGGCGAAACAAGACGTCGGATACGAATACATCATGCGGCCCGTCGTCCTCATTGTGCCGCGAGGGTCGCCCGATGCCGCTTATGAAGCCCGCAAGCGCGACGCCGAGGCCCTGCGCGCACGCTTTCTGAGCTGCAACGAGGGAATTGCCTTTGCCCGCGCACTCCCCGACGTCGCGGTGCGCGATCAGGTGTCGAAGTATTCGGCCGACCTCGCACAGCAATTACGCGGCATCCTCGACGCCACGGCTATCGGCCATCTGACGCCGCCGGAACAAACTGCGGAAGGCGTGCAGATGTTCGCGATTTGCGACAAGAAGGAGACCAAATCCGACACCCCGGAAATGCGCGAAATCCGCGATCAGATGCTGCAGAAAAAGTTCGGCGCCCAAGCCAAGCGTTATCTCGAGAGTTTGCGGCGCCAGGCGATGATCGAATACAAGATGCCCGAGGATAAGTAGGCGACAAGAAGTGAGATCGTGCAGCCACTGGCATTGACGCTCGGCGAGCCCGCAGGGATCGGTCCTGACCTCGCCCTTGCGGTGTGGCATCGACGCGCCGAACTCGGGATTCCGCATTTCTACGTCGTCGCCGACCCCGACTTCCTCCGCCGGCGCGCTGATCGGCTTGGTCTCGAAGTTCCGATTGCAGCCGTGACCTCGGCCAAGGCCGCCGCCACGTTCTCGTCGGCGTTGCCGGTCGTCGCCCTCGACGTCGCGGTGAGTGCGGAGCCGGGCCATCCCGACGGCACAAGCGCCCCGGCCGCTATTGCTTCCATTCGCCGCGCCGTCGCCGACGTCATTGCCGGCGCCGCCGCTGCGATCGTCACCAATCCGGTGGCGAAGAACGTGCTCTATAATTCAGGTTTCGCCGAGCCCGGCCACACCGAGTTCCTAGCCACGCTGGTGCATGAAGCGACCGGCAAGACGCTCCGCCCGGTGATGATGCTCTGGGCGCCGGAGCTCGCCGTCGTGCCGGTGACCATCCATCTGCCGCTTAGAGAAATCTTTCAGCATCTTTCGACCGAACTCATAGTCGAGACCGGACGCATCGTTGCGCGCGACCTTGCCATGCGATTTCGCATTCCGCGCCCTCGGCTCGCCATCGCCGGGCTCAACCCCCATGCCGGAGAGAACGGTGCGCTCGGCGAGGAGGACCGCCTTATCGTTGCCCCGGCCGTAGCCCGACTTATTGCCGAGGGGATCGATGCCAAGGGTCCGCTGCCGGCCGATTCGCTGTTCCACGAGCGGGCACGAACGACCTATGATGTCGCCTTGTGCATGTATCACGATCAAGCGCTAATCCCGGTCAAGACGCTTGCTTTCGATCACGCCGTCAACGTCACGCTCGGCCTTCCTTTCGTGCGGACGTCGCCGGATCACGGCACCGCCTTCGACATCGCCGGCACCGGCGTCGCCGATTCCACTAGTCTTGTTGCGGCGCTGCGGCTGGCGGCGCGGCTCGCCATGGCGGACCGCCCGGTGCCGCTGCCCGCGTCGTGAGCTCCGCGCCGGATGGGCTGCCGCCATTGCGCGACGTCATTCGCCGCCATGGTCTGATCGCCAGAAAATCTCTCGGACAAAACTTCCTTCTCGATCTCAATCTCGCCGCACGCATCGGACGCGCGGCGGGAGAGCTGGCAGGCGTGACGGTATTGGAAATCGGCTCCGGGCCGGGCGGCCTCACCCGCGCGCTCTTGGTGCTGGGAGCCGCCCGCGTGATCGCGGTCGAGCGCGATATGCGCGCGCTTACGGCACTGCAGGAGATCGCCCAACGTTACCCCGGCCGCGTCGATATCGTCGCGGCGGACGCGCTCACCTTCGACCCGCGCTCCCGCCTCGATCGCGGCCCGGTACGCATCGTCGCCAATCTGCCCTACAACATCGCCACCGCTTTGCTCGTCTCCTGGGTCTCAATCGAGCCGTGGCCGCCCTGGTACGAGACCGCCATCCTCATGTTCCAGCGCGAGGTCGCCGAGCGCATCGTTGCCGCACCGGGCTCGAAAAGCTACGGGCGGCTGTCCGTGCTGGTGCAATGGCGCTGCGAGGCGCGCATTGTTTTCGACGTCAAGCCGTCGGCATTCGTGCCACAGCCGAAAGTCACGTCCTCGCTGCTTCGTTTGCTGCCGCGGGCGGCGCCACTGACCTGCGATCGCGCGCTGCTTGAGACCGTAACCCGGGCGGCGTTTGGGCAACGGCGCAAGATGCTGCGCCAAAGCCTGCGTTCGCTCGGCGCCGATGTGTCGGCACTTCTCTCGACCGCCGGACTCTCCCCGACGGCGCGGGCCGAGGATATCTCCGTCGCCGGCTTCGTATCACTGGCGCAGGCCCTCGCCGCGCAGCGCCGTCTCGGGCATGATGGCGAACGGGACTCCGGCGGAGAGCAAAGCAACCATGACTAAAATGCGCCGCCAGTCGCTTGTTGCCTACGGGCAACCCCTCTGCGAGACCGTCGTGGACTGCCCCGCACCGCGCGGCAGCGAAGTGCTTGTGCGCATCGAGCGCTGCGGCGTGTGTCATTCCGACCTGCATCTGCAGGACGGTTATTTTCTGCTCGGCGGCGACAAGCGGCTCGACGTCACCGCGGGCCGCACGCTGCCGTTCACGCTCGGTCACGAAATCGCCGGCGTGATCGAAGGCGTGGGGGACGAAGCCGCCGGCCCGACCATCGGCCATCGCGTCGCGGTCTACCCCTGGATCGGTTGCGGCGTTTGCGCCGCGTGCCAGGGCGGCGAAGAAAACCTGTGCTCCAACCACCGTCATCTCGGCATTGCGGTCGACGGCGGCTTCGCCACCCACGTCCTCGTTCCGCATCCGCGCTACCTGCTCGACTATGCGCCTTTGTCGCCGCCTTTTGCCGGACCGCTGATGTGTTCCGGCTTGACCGCCTATGCGGCGCTCAAGCGGCTCACGGGCCGGCCCGAGCGCGGTCCGGTGTTGCTGGTCGGACTGGGCGGGGTCGGCATGATGGGCCTCGCCATCGCCCGAGCGCTGTTTCGCGAGCCGCCGATCGTCGCCGACATCGATGCCGAAAAGCGCAAGGCCGCTGTCGCGGCCGGGGCGGCACAAGCCTACGATCCCTCGGATCCGCAAGCGCGCAAGGCGGTGATGACGGCGACCGGCGGCGTGCTTGCGGTCTGTGATTTCGTCGGCTCGGAGAAATCGCTGCAGTTCTCAACCGGCGTGCTCGGACGCGGCGGCAAGGTCGTGGTGACGGGACTGCTCGGCGGCAACTTTTCCATGGCCGCCGCCATGTTCGCGATCAAGGCGATGACCATCGAGGGCACGCTGACCGGCACGCTCGCTGAGGCACGCGAGCTTCTCGAACTGGCGCGCGCCAACAAGATCGCGCCGATCCAGACCCACGACCGCCCGCTGAATGAAGCGCAGGCCGCGCTCGAGGATCTGCGCGCCGGCCGCGTCGTCGGCCGCACCGTGCTGTCGGCTTAGAAGAAGTCGTTAGCCTGAAGATATCCGAAGCCGATCCGCTCCTTCTTCCGACCCGGAAATGATAGCGTCAGGCCGCACGCGGCGCTTTAACGGAGCCGTCTTCGGCAGCGAGTCCGTCGACGTTCCGGCCGAGGAACCATGACCGGAAGAAAATCACAAACACCGCCGCGATCACACCGCCGCAAGCGATCACGCTCATAATGTCGCTCGCCGTCCAACCGGCGCCCAATAACGCTCCCGCCATTAACGGACCAACGATCTGGCCGAAACGGCCCATAGCCATGCCCCAGCCGACGCCAGTGGATCGGATCGGCGTCGGATAGATGATCGCGGCCAAAGCAATCGCGCCGCCGGTCCCGAGCCCCATAAACAGCCCGATCAGCCCGATGAACGTCGCAGCAAGCGCGACCGACGAGGCCCCGTAACCCAATCCCACCGTCGCCGCGGTTCCAAGCAGGAAAGCAGGAAACAATACCCGCAAGATGCCGAAACGTTCGATCAGTCGCCCGGCGGTCGATTGGCCCACAAACCCGCCGAGACCATTAAAGGCAATCACAAAGGCGGTCTGGGCAGCCGGAATGCCATTGAGCCGCAACAAAGCCGGTGTCCACAGCGTCGCCACCGTCAGTATTCCGAATCCCATAAAAAATGGCACCCACAAAAAAACCGTTCCGAGCGCGCGGCCGTCAGTGAACAGGTGCCGAATGGACGCACCCGGCAAGCGCTTCTCCTCAACAACAAAATGGGCGTCGTCGGGGACAACAGCGGAGCGGAAACGGGCAACGATCCGGCGGACGGCGGCGGCGTCGTTACGGCGGACCAGAAGAAACTTGATCGATTCCGGCAGGTAAAACAGCAGCAGCATGGCGAGAAAAAGCGGCGCTACGCCGCCGATATAGAAAATCTGTCGCCAGCCGATCTGCGCTATCAGATACGAGTTCAACAGCCCGCCCAGCATCCCGCCTAAGGGAAACGCCGACCACATCAAGGTCACCAGCGTCGCGCGCAGCCGCGCGGGTGCGTATTCCGACGTCAAGGCGATGTAGCACGGTGTCGCCCCGCCGAGGCCGAGCCCCGCCAATAATCTGAAGATCATCAGCATAGGCACCGAGTTCGCCAGCGCCGTCAGCACCGTGAAGACGCCAAACAGCACAATGGCGACGATCAGCAGCGTCTTGCGGCCGAGACGATCCGCAAGCGGCCCGAACGAAGCAGCGCCGATGGTCGCGCCCAAGAGCGCGGAAGAGAAGATCGGTCCAAAACTGGTGATCTTGACGCCGAGGGTTTCCGCGATAAATGGCGCTGCGACGCCGATCGACTGCGTGTCAATGCCGTCGAACATGCTGACCAGCGCGCAGCAAACAATGGTGGCGATCTGGAACCGGGTCAGCGGGCCCTCGTCAATCAGACGCGTGATGTTCACTTCGTCTGTAGTTTGCGGCATTTGCATCATGGCTGAGCCCGGCCTCACAACTTCGCTTGCAGCGCGCGGACAAAGCCGGAAAGACCGATCTGCCGTTCGCGCTTGAGCCGTTCGGCCGCTAGGATGGCGCGCACTTCGACAAACGCGGCGGCTTTGTCGCGGTTGACGATGACGTAGTCGTATTCCGGCCAATGGCTCATCTCGCCGGCAGCCTTGGCCATACGCGCGCCGATGATGTCGCGGCTGTCCTGCGCGCGGCGTTCGAGACGCCGCTCCAATTCCTTGACCGAAGGCGGCAGGATGAAGACGCTGACCAGATCGTCACGCGCCTTCTCGCGCAATTGCTGCGTGCCCTGCCAATCGATATCGAACAGGACGTCGCGCCCGGCTTGCAACGCCCGCTCCACCGGCCGGCGCGGCGTGCCGTAGCAATGGCCGAAGACCTCGGCCCATTCCAGCAGCTTGCCGGTTTTCACCATCGCCTTGAAGCGGGCAAGGTCGATGAAATGATAATCGCGGCCATCGACCTCGCCGCGGCGCTGCCGACGCGTCGTCACCGACACCGAAAGTTCGACGTTGCGGTCGGCTTTCAACAATATGCGCGAAAGCGTGGTCTTGCCGGCGCCCGACGGCGAAGACAAAACCAGCATGAGGCCGCGACGCGCGATCCTCGTTTGCTTTCGCTCCCCGCGCGCCATGCTCTATTCCACGTTCTGTACCTGCTCGCGGAACTGCTCCACCGCGGCCTTGAGCTCCAAGCCGATATTGGTGAGCTCGACGTCGTTGGCCTTGGCGCACAGCGTGTTGGCTTCGCGGTTGAGCTCCTGGGCGAGGAAATCCAGTCGACGGCCGATCGGTCCGCCCTGCCCGATGAGAACCTTGGCTTGCGCAACATGCGCCGCAAGGCGGTCAAGCTCTTCGCGCACATCGGCCTTGGTCGCGATCAGAATCGCCTCCTGGTGCAGCCGATCCGGATCGAAACGGTCCGACTGCCCCAGCAGCGTGGCGATCTGTTCGGCAAGCCGCAGGCGGATCGCCTCGGGCCGGCGGCCGGGCGTAAGCTCCGCACGCTGCGCGAGCGCGGCAATTTCGTCCAGTCGAGCAGCCAGCACGCGGCCAAGCGCAGCACCTTCGTGGCGGCGCATCTCGACCAGCGCACCAAGTGATTCGACGAAGGCCGCTGTCACCGCCGTCTCGGCGGCGCGCCTTTCGTCCTCGCGCTCTTCGGCATCGCTGACCTCCATCACTCCTTTGAGCGCGAGCAGGCCATCGAGCGACGGCGGCGAGGCCTCAACCCGCGATGCAAGCTGTCGCACCGTGGTCAATATCGCCTCAAGCACGGTGGCGTTGACGCGCACAACAGGCAGCACGCCGCTGCGCTCCACCGTCAGGTTGGCCTGGACGGAGCCGCGCGCGAGCTTCTCAGCGGCACGGGCGCGCACCGGGACCTCGATCGCATCCCAGCCGGGCGGCAGCCGAAGCCGCAGATCGAGTCCCTTGCCGTTGACCGATTTGATTTCCCAGGCCCAGGCATAGGAGCCGCTGACGCCGTGGCCGCGAGCAAACCCCGTCATGCTCGACAGCGCCATTGAACGCGTTCCCCCCGGTCGCATCTCGCAGAAAAATTCGCGCCGAACTTAGCGGCGGGCTTCCACCCTCACAAGGGCCGATCAGAGCGTGCCGCGGGGCGCCGCATCTGAAGCAGCGGCGAAGCCGACGCTCTAGTGCGTCGTTTGGGTGTTCTGGTTGTGATGGCTGGACGAGCGGCGCTGCGGGGCCGACGGCGCCGGCGTGACCGGCGGCGATGAAACCAATTGGGCGTCTGCCGGGGCCTGATCCTTTGGATCGGATTCGAGCTGTCGCAGGCGCGAGACGTTCTTCTGGTGCTGCTCGTAGGTCTCTGCGAAAGCGTGACCACCGGTGCCGTCGGCGACGAAATAGAGCTCGCGCGTCCGGGCCGGATTGGCGGCGGCTTCAAGCGAAGCGCGCCCCGGATTGGCGATCGGGCCGGGCGGCAGTCCTTCGATCTGGTAGGTGTTGTAGGGCGTCGGCTGATCGATCTCGCTTTTCATGATCGGCCGTCCGAGCGTCCCCTTGCCGCCGACCAGCCCGTAGATGATGGTCGGGTCGGATTGCAGCTTTATTTTCTGTTTCAGCCGATTGACAAACACCGCGGCGACGCGCGTGCGCTCGTCGGGCTTGCCGGTCTCCTTCTCGACTAGCGAGGCGAGAACGACGAGCTGATCCGGCGTTTTGATCGGCAGATCGGGAGAGTGGCGATCCCAGATTTCCTTGAGCACCCGCTGCTGCGCCTGCTGCATGCGCTGGATGATCTGTTCGCGCGTCGTCCCGCGGGTGAAATTATAGGTATCGGGCAAGAGGCTGCCTTCGCGCGGTACCTCTTTGATATTTCCGCTCAGTATGTCGTCATCCAGCAGCCGCGCGACGATCTGCTCGGAGGTCAAGCCTTCGGGGATCGTGAACTGGTGGGTCACGACGCGGCCGTCGACGATGGTCGCGACCACATCGCGCAAGCTGGCATGGGCCTTGAACTGATATTCGCCGGCCTTGAGGTCTTCGCGCGCCTTCAGGACGAGCACGCCGCCGACAAACACCCATGGCTGATCGATGACGCCTTCATGCATGAGGACGTCGGCGATATCGCGGATGCCGGAGCCGCGCGGGATATTGACGACGCGATCCTCCGGTAACGGGCCCAGAGCATCGAACCGCTGCTTGCCGATAACGAGTGCGACACCGGCCGTGATCGCCAGCAGCACGAAGATGCTGATAATGGCGTTGCCGATAACAACAAACGGATGCCGCGCGCTCTTGGAGCGGCGGGTCGGCATTTCGACGGTGTCTGGCTCGAGCGCCGTCCGTGGGCTGCGCGGCGTAATCGGTTTGGAATTTTTCGCACCCATCGGGGCCGTGCCGATTCCGTTCACCAGCCGCCCCGACAATGGCGGATATGGCTCGTCCGCACCAGCCACGCTTCTAGCAGCTTCCCGCGAGTTTGGCACCGCGGCGCGCATCGAAGCGGGCTTGCTCACCGAAGCGGTCGGCGGCGGGCCACCGACTCCATTGCTCGGCCGCTCTGCCGCAGCCTTGATCGGCTTGGCGGCCGCCGCAGCGGGCGGCTTCTGTGCGACGGACGGGTTTTTCGCGGACGTCGTCGCGCTCAATCCCGCGCCAGGTGCCTTCGGCGGCTGCGCCGGCGCTGCGGATTTCGGTTTTGTCGAAGCTTGCTCCGCCGCGGGGACCGCGGCGCGCGCGCTCGGTGGAGGCTTCACGGCAGCACGTGCCGGCGCCGCAGGCGGAGCTGCCTTAGGGCGGTCGCCGCCATTGTGCGGGGGCTTGGAGTCGCTCACCGCCGCATGTCCACGTTACTTTGTTTCATGATCAGCAAAAAGGCGAGCGGGCGAGCACAAGCGCGCCGTTCGCTCACATCCGCCCATGGGTCGGATGATGGGCTTGCAGTGAATTGCAGGCGAGTGCGGAGCAAATATGGCGGAACGGTGATTGGCGGCACTATTCGGACACCCGGCGGAATACAAGGGAGGCGTTGGTGCCGCCGAAACCGAAAGAGTTCGAGAGCACAATATTGACGGAGCGCTTGCGCGGCTTGTGCGGCACGAGGTCGATGGCAGTGGCAACGGACGGGTTGTCGAGATTGATAGTCGGCGGAACCACCTGATCGCGAATGGCGAGCAGGCAGAAGATCGCCTCGATGGTACCGGCCGCTCCAAGCAGATGACCGATCGAGGACTTCGTGGACGACATGCTGATCTTGCCGGCCGCATTGCCGATCAGCCGCTCCACGGCTTTGAGCTCAACCTCGTCGCCGAGCGGGGTCGATGTACCGTGGGCGTTGATATAATCGATCTCCGCCGGCGAGATTTCGGCGCGGCGGATCGCGGCCTTCATGCAGCGCAACGCGCCGTCACCGTCCTCGGCCGGCGCGGTGATGTGGAACGCGTCGCCTGAGAGGCCGTAGCCGACGAGTTCGGCGTAGATGCGGGCACCGCGCCGCTTGGCATGATCGTACTCTTCGAGCACCACGACGCCGGCGCCCTCCCCCATTACGAATCCATCGCGATCTTTGTCATACGGCCGCGAGGCGCGTTCAGGCGTGTCGTTGAAGCCGGTCGACAGCGCTCGGCATGCGGCAAACCCAGCGACCGAAATACGGCTGACCGGCGATTCCGTTCCGCCGGCCACCATCACGTCGGCATCCCCGAGCGCAATAAGTCTGCCGGCGTCGCCGATGGCGTGAGCGCCGGTCGAGCAGGCGGTGACCACGGCGTGGTTAGGACCTTTCAGCGCATGCGCGATCGATACGTAACCGGACGCAAGATTGATGATCCGGCCGGGAATGAAGAATGGCGATACGCGGCGCGGACCGCGGTCGCGCAACGTCAGGGCCGTTTCCGCAATGCCCTCGATGCCGCCGATGCCGGAGCCAATCAGGACACCGCTCGTAATCTGGTCGTCATAATCGCGGGGGTGCCAGTCGGCATCATCGAGCGCCTGTGTCGCTGCGGCCATGGCAAAGACGATGAAGTCGTCGACCTTGCGCTGTTCCTTTGGCTCCATCCACTGATCGGCATTGAAGGTTCCGCGCGAGCCATCGCCGCGGGGAATTTGGCCGGCGATCTGACAGGCAAGATCGGAGACTTCGAATTTTTCGATGCGGCTGATCCCGCTGTCGCCGGCGAGCAGACGCCGCCACGTTGGCTCGACCCCGCAGGCGAGCGGCGTCACCATGCCCAGACCAGTGACGACGACGCGTCTCATCAGCGGCGCTCCCGGCAGACGCTTTGGCCGACGCCGCGTCGGAAAAACCTGCCGCTACAGTGCGCGCTCACGCGTAACCGAGTGCCGACGTCGTCCCTGGACGCCCGATCCATGCAGCGTCGGAGGGCCGTGCCGGCGATCAGCTCTTTGCGTTTTTTTCCAGGAACTTGATGGCGTCGCCCACGGTCAGAATTGTCTCGGCGGCGTCGTCGGGAATCTCGCAACCAAATTCCTCCTCGAAGGCCATGACGAGTTCGACCGTGTCGAGGCTGTCGGCGCCAAGGTCGTCGATGAAACTGGCGTTTTCGGTCACCTTGTCGGGCTCGACGCCAAGATGCTCCACGACGATCTTCTTCACCCGCTCGCCAATATCGCTCATCGTTTCCAACCTCTTCTTTCAACGCGACCCGATCAATTACAATTCGGCCCGTCGTGGGCGACGGCCGCGGGTCGACAGCGATCAGAGGCGGACGTTCACTGCCCCCGCTCTCCGGCTTTCCAGTTCCCCCAGCCAAGTCACGGTCGGTTACCACACTTCCGTAGCGTTGACCAGCGCGGCCGCACCGCCTCGCGACGCACTCTATCGCCTTCAAATCATGGCCATTCCGCCATTCACATGCAACGTCTGACCGGTCACATAGCCGGCCTCGCTGCTGGCAAGGAAGGCGACCGCGGCGGCAACTTCCTCAGTCGTACCGGGACGGTTGGCCGGGATCCTTGCGAGGATCGTCTCGCGCTGTTTGTCGGTTAGCTTGTCAGTCATCGGCGTCACGATGAAACCGGGTGCAACGCAGTTGGCGGTGACGCCGCGCTTCGCATATTCCTGCGCGATCGACTTGATCATTCCGGTAATTCCGGCTTTGGCGGCGACATAATTGGCCTGCCCGGGATTTCCGGTTGCACCAACCACCGAGGTGATCGCGATGACGCGCCCGAAGCGACGGCGCATCATGCCGCGCACCGCGGCGCGCGCCAGGCGGAACGTAGCGGTGAGATTGACCGTCATGACCTGGTCCCAATCCTCATCGCGCAGCTGGACAAAAAGATTATCTCGCGTCACTCCGGCATTGGCGACCAGCACGTCGAGCTGACCCATCGCCGCTTCGGCCTGCGCAACCAGAGCATCCGTTTCGGCGGCGTCAGCGAGATTGCAAGGCAGCACATGGACGCGGTCACCGATCTCGGCGGCAAGCCGGTCGAGAACATCGCGGCGGGTGCCGGAGATGGCAATGGTTGCGCCCTGTTTGTGCAGGACCCGCGCGATGCTGCCGCCGATCGGGCCGGTAGCTCCCGTGATCAACGCGGTCTTTCCATCAAGTTCAAACATAACCGTCCTCGCGAACGCGCAAAGCTTAATGATGCGCAGACTTGAACCGGGCGATGTCCTCAGGCGTGCCGATCGAAGACGTCTCAGCCGTTTCCGCGATGCGCTTGATCAAGCCGGTGAGCACTTTGCCAGCGCCAAGCTCATGGAACGCGGTCACGCCCGCATGCGTCATGAACAGCACCGACTCCCGCCAGCGAACCGTACCGGTCACCTGCTCGACCAAACACCGTATGATGACAGCCGGGTCGCTGACCGGCTGCGCCAATACGTTGGCGACCAGCGGGACGCTGGGCGGTTTGACGGCGACGGCGGCCAACGCCGCAGCCATCGCATCCGCCGCCGGCCGCATCAGCGTGCAGTGGAACGGCGCCGAGACCGGCAACATCATTGCCCGCTTCACACCCTGCGCCTTTGCAATCTCGACGGCGCGCTCCACGGCCGATTTTTCACCCGACAATACCACTTGTCCGCCGCCATTGTCGTTGGCGGCCGCGCAGACGCCGGCGCCCTCGGCGGCAGCGGCAATCGCTTTGGCCTCGTCGAATTTAACCCCGACAAGCGCGGCCATGGCGCCAACGCCGACCGGCACCGCCTTTTGCATGGCGCGGCCACGAATGCGCAGAAGCCGGGCCGCGTCGGTGACGGTGAGCGAACGGGCCGCGGCCAGCGCCGAATATTCTCCGAGCGAGTGACCAGCGACGAAAGCCGCATCGCGCCCGAGATCGACCCCAGCCTCTGCCTCGAGGACCCGCAGCACGGCGAGCGAGACCGCCATCAGGGCCGGCTGTGCATTTTCGGTCAGCGTGAGCTTCTCCGCCGGGCCGTTCCAAATGGTATCGCTGAGTTTCTCCCCGAGCGCCGCGTCCACTTCCTCGAACACCTCGCGCGCCGGCGCAAAGCTCTCGGCGAGAGCCTTGCCCATGCCGACGGACTGGCTGCCTTGGCCGGGAAAAACGAAAGCGATGGCCATTGCTTGCCCCTAACGAGGGGGCGAAAGACACCGCGATCACGGCCATGTCAAGTCAGGGGGTGCGGTAACAAAGCGACAACCGAGAGTCGGTAATCTCGATGAAGCTCAAGACCCACCGGCCAAAGGTGACTGTTCACGCAGCCGCTCGTCATGCACGCATTTTCACCGGTCACCGAAGCCGAGCTCGCCCGCGCAAGGGAGGATCCTGCGTTCCGGCAGAAGCTTTTGACGCAGAACCTCGAGGTCCTTCTCGGCAGGCTGCAGAAACAGCGCCAAGTGCCATCCTCCGGCGCGGGGAGCGCCAAACAGATGCGAGAGGGCGTAACGCTCGCCGTGCGGCTTGCGGAGCTGATCCAGGCTGCCGCCGGCCCCTCGCGGGGGTCTTGATCCGTCTTGATCCGGTCTTGCCTTTCCCCGCAGGCCGCGTATAAGCCGTTTTTTCCGCTCGACCCCGGCCGGGGGCTGAACGGACGGCCGCATTAATAATCTGTCTTGCGGTAGGACCAATTGGTCCGGCGTCCCGTGTTCCCGCCTTCAGAGCATTCGAGCCTTTCCCGAAGGGTTCGAGGGGCTTCGCGCCAGGTGCGAGCGAGGACAAAAAGGAAAGGACATCTATGTCGCTCTATGAGCACGTCTACCTCGCGCGTCAGGACGCCAGCGCGCAGCAGGTGGAGGAACTAACCGCGCATTTGAAGAGCGTGATCGAAGGCTTGGGCGGTTCAATTGCGAAGACCGAATATTGGGGCGTGAAGTCCCTGTCCTATCGGCTGCGCAAGAACCGCAAGGCGCATTTCACTTTGATGAACATCGATGCACCGCCCGCCGCGATCAATGAGATCGAGCGGCTGGAGCGCCTCAACGAAGATGTGTTGCGCTATCTGACCATCAGGGTCGAGGAGCACGAGCAAGGCCCGTCGGCGATGATGCGCCGGGCCGAACGCGACCGCGACCGCGACGAGCGCCGGGGCGATCGCGGCGATCGGTTTGACCGCGGTGACAGAGGAGACCGTCCGCGCGATCGCGATCGGCGGCCGCGCGAGACCTCAGACGAAACTGAAACGCCTTTGGCGACGGAGGAGTGACCATGGCCATGTTACCGCAATCGGGCGGAGCACGCCGGCCGTTCTTCCGCCGCCGCAAAAGTTGCCCGTTCTCGGGCGCCAACGCGCCCAAGATCGACTACAAGGACGTCAAGCTGCTGCAGCGCTTCGTGTCGGAACGCGGCAAAATCGTCCCCAGCCGCATCACGGCGGTATCGGCAAAAAAACAACGGGAACTCGCCCAGGCCATCAAGCGCGCGCGCTTCCTTGGGCTGCTTCCTTACATGATCCGCTGAGCAAGGAGAGATCGAGATGGAAGTGATCTTGCTCGAACGGGTGCCGAGACTGGGCCAGATGGGCGAGGTGGTGCGGGTCAAGGACGGCTTCGCCCGCAATTTCCTATTGCCGCGCGGCAAAGCGCTGCGCGCCACGGCGGAAAACCGTACGCGCTTCGAAGGCATGAAGAGCGATCTGCAGGCGCGCTCGCTCGCGCTCAAAAGCGAGGCCGGTCAAGTCGCCGAGAAGATTGACGGCAAAAGCTTCACGGTGCTGCGCCAAGCCTCGGAAGCGGGTCAGCTGTTCGGATCGGTTTCGCCACGCGACCTCATCGGCCTTCTCGTGACGGCCGGTTTCAACGTGAACCGCGGTCAGATCGCGCTGCACGCGCCGATCAAGACGATTGGCCAGCACAAGGTTGAGTTGTTGCTTCATCCGGAAATCGAGACCTCGATCACCGTGATCGTGGCTCGTAACAACGAGGAAGCAGCGCGTATCGCGCGCGGCGAGGACATCACGCGGTTGCGCGAAGAGCCGAGCGCCGAAGAAGCCGCGGTGCTTGCGGCGGAAGCGTTCTTCGAGCCCGAGGCGGCGGAATCGCTGCGGTCTCAGGAGGGCGCCGAAGCGGTGGAAGCAAGCGAAGGCGCCGCACCGGCCGACAAGAGCTAGTCTCGGCGGGCTCCTGTTCTCAATCGGGAATGTCGTCGCGCGGCACCGGCGTAGCCTCGCCGGATTGACCCGACGGGGTGTCCGCAGGCGTGGCTGCGGCCGGCGTTGGGTTCGGGCTTGCCTCCCGCACCGGCGTCTCACTCGGGGCGGGATCGACCACGACCGCGGCAGGCGCACGGGCGACCGCCGCAGGCGCCTCGGGCGGTGGTGTTTTTGGCTCCTTGCGACGGACCCGTGAGGCGGCCGCCGGCCGGGGCTCCGGAGCCATGATACTCGGCTGCTCCGCTGGGTTTGCCTCATCCTGAGGCTTGGCGGCGTCGTCAGCCGGCCGCTGCAATTTGGCGGTGGCAGGCGTGGCCTCGTCCGGTTTTGCGGGCCGCGCCGGGTGCTTTGGCGGCTTCGGCTCCTCGGTAGAAGCCGTGGCACGCGTGCCCTCATCGGGCTTTGCCGATTGCTTCGCCTGGCGTTTAGAAGGCTTCGGTTCCTCAGCTGCGGCGTTCGCGTGCTCGGGCGCCGGCTTCTGCCCGCGCCCTTGCGCTGCGGCCCCGATCGGCTCGCTACCCCGCCCCCCGAGCACGTAGGCCGCAAGCGCAGCCGCCTGATCGCGGCTGGTCGTATAGTGCTCGCGCAGGAAGTCCGTCAGCGCGGCGCTATTCTTGCCGTTAGCCAGCCCGCGCGCAGCCTTGTGGCACTCGGCGCAATCGCTCGCAAAGATCTGCGAGGCCGATTTGCCCTGGTCGAGATTGGTCTGTGCGCAGGCCATTGCCGGCACGAGCGCCGCGAGCAGGCCAATGGTGGGCGCGAAACCCCGGGTCACCCTCAACTCCCTCAAATCATCGATGGTTTGGCCGGTCACTCCTTACCCCAAAACCAGCCAAATGTGAGTGGCGTTTTTCGCAGGCCCTTCCGGGGACCTCGTCGCCTGCATTGCTGGTCAACGAGGATTTTGTTTTAATAACGGCAGACGAAAAAGCGCCGCTGGCCCTCGACTTAAATCCCAGGGGGCCGGCCGGGGGGCGCGATGCCGGATGACGCGTTGTCCGTCACCTCCGGCGGGGTGCGGCAAAAAGGGCGTGGAGGCGACGTTGGATCGGTTGTTATCGACATTCTTAAGGCGCTTTATCCGCCATGGCTCGTTTGCGGTCACGACGGCGTCGGGCAACACCTACCGCTTCGGCGACGGCAGCGGCCCGCTCATTGCCGTGCGCTTTACGGACGCAAAAGCGCAACGCGCGGTCTTGCTCAATCCCGAGCTTCGACTGGGCGAAGCCTATATGGATGGCACGTTTGTCGTCGAGCAAGGCTCGATCGCCGACGTGCTTGCGCTGCTGTTGCGGCAGGAACATATCGCCGCACCGACTTGGGCGTTGCCCTGGCGGCTCGTGCGTTACCTGTTCCGGCGGCTGCAGCAGTTCAATCCGCGTTCGCGCTCGCGGCGCAATGTGGCGCATCACTACGACCTCGACGGCAGGCTTTACGCGCTCTTCCTTGATGCCGACCAGCAGTATAGCTGCGCCTATTTCGAAGCCGATGCCCAGTCGCTCGACGACGCCCAGCTCGCCAAGAAACGCCACTTGGCAGCCAAGCTTCTGGTCGAGCCCGGCGCCAACGTGCTCGATATCGGATGCGGCTGGGGCGGACTTGCCCTCTACCTCGCCGAGGTCGCCGGCGCGCACGCCACCGGCATCACGCTTTCGCGCGAGCAATACGCCCGCGCCCAGCAGCGGGCGCTCGAGCGCGGCCGGGAGCGGGATGCGATTTTCCGGCTCGAGGACTATCGCGATGTCGACGGCCGCTTCGATCGCATCGTGTCGGTCGGCATGTTCGAGCATGTCGGCGTCGGCTTCTACGACAAGTTCTTTCGCAAATGCAGCCAGCTGCTCGACGGGGATGGCGTTTTTCTCCTGCACTCGATCGGCCGCAGCGGTGCGCCGAGTGTCACCAACCCGTGGATCGCCAAATACATCTTCCCCGGCGGCTACATCCCCGCGCTGTCGGAAATATTGCCCGCAATCCAGCGCACCCGGCTGGTCGTCACCGACGTCGAGATCCTGCAACTCCACTACGCCGAAACGCTCAAGGCGTGGCGCGAGCGCTTCCTTGCCCACCGCGAGGACGTGGAACGGCTTTACGACCAGCGTTTTGTGCGGATGTGGGAATTCTACCTGGCATCCTCGGAAATGGCGTTTCGCGAGAGCGATATGGTGGTGTTCCAAATCCAGATGGCCAAGCGCAAAGGCGTCGTGCCGCAGACGCGCGACTACATCGGGCGCGAGGAGACACGGTTGCGTGCTGTCGAATCCGGCTACTCCACCCCGCTGCGCCTCGCGGGAGAGTAGCGCGGTCGCGCGTGCGCGCTGGAAAAGCGGCCGTCAAGAGCCTTTGCTACATATCAACGGCGTTGGCGCGGCGCGCGGTGGTTAACGGGGAAAGCCGCAACAAGCATTTCCCATCCTGTGGCCGCTCGACTATCGACGAAGCGTTCGTGGTTTAAGTACAACGGTTGCGAATTTCAAAAGTGACACTGTCGTAGTGGCGCTGTCGTTGAGTGATCCGCGATGTTGAGTGACCGCATACCGGCTGATTTCGGACCGGCCAACCCAAAATTGGCCACACGCGAACCACTTGATCGGGACCATGGCAGTATTCGATTCGACCGCACGCAAGCAGGCTCCCGCGGAACCGATGTTCCGCGCGCCGCCGCACAATATCGAGGCCGAGCAGGCGCTGCTCGGCGCGATCCTCGTCAATAACGAAGCGTTTTATCGCGTCTCGGATTTCCTCGAGCCGAAGCACTTCCTCGAAGCGATCCATCAGCGCATCTTCGAGCTGACCGGCGGCCTGATCCGCGCCGGCAAGCTGGCGACGCCGGTGACGCTTAAGACCTTCCTTCCGACCGATCTCGACATTGCCGGACTCTCCGTCAATCAATATCTGGCGCGGCTCGCCGCCGAGGCGACAACCATCATCAACGCCGAAGATTACGGCCGTACCGTCTACGATCTCTCGATACGCCGCGACCTGATCACCATCGGCGAGGACATGGTCAACCTCGCCTATGACGCGCCGGTCGATGCAACGCCGCAGAGCCATATCGAAGACGCCGAGCGCAAGCTGTTCGAGCTTGCCGAGACGGGGCGCTACGAAAGCGGCTTCCAGCGTTTCGCCCAGGCGCTCACGACAGCGGTCGACTTGGCGGCGCGGGCCTACCAGCGCGACGGCAACCTGTCGGGGCTCGCCACCGGCCTGACCGATCTCGACTCCCGGATGGGCGGCTTGCAATCGTCGGATTTGATTATCCTTGCCGGACGCCCGGGCATGGGTAAGACCGCGCTGGCGACCAACATCGCTTATAACGTCGCCAAGGCGTGGGCGGGCGAGGTTCGCGCCGACGGTAACACGGCGACCGTCGACGGCGGCATCGTCGGCTTTTTCTCGCTGGAAATGTCGGCCGAACAGCTCGCGACCCGCATCATTTCCGAACAGACGGCGATACCCTCGAACAAGATCCGGCGCGGCTCAATCGACGAGGCCGATTTCGAGAAAATCAAGGACGTCTCGATCGAACTGCAGAATTTGCCGTTCTACGTCGACGAGACCGGCGGTCTCTCGATCGGTCAATTGGCGGCGCGCGCGCGCCGGCTCAAGCGGCAGCGCGGGCTCGATCTCCTGGTGATCGACTACATTCAACTCCTGCAGGGAACGAGCCGCCGCTCAAGTGAAAACCGCGTGCAGGAAGTCACGGAAATCACCACCCGGCTCAAGGCGCTCGCCAAGGAACTGAACGTTCCCATCCTCGCGCTCTCGCAATTGTCGCGGCAGGTCGAGGGGCGCGAGGATAAGCGCCCGCAGCTTGCCGATTTGCGCGAGTTTGGCTCGATCGAGCAGGACGCCGACGTGGTGCTGTTCGTGTTCCGCGAGGAGTACTACCACCAGATGCGCAAGCCGACGGAAGCGAATCGGGAGAAGTTCGCCGAATGGCTGACTGAAGGCGAGCGGGTCGAAGGTAAGGCGGAAGTGATCATCGGCAAACAGCGCCACGGCCCGATCGGCACGGTCGAATTGCAGTTCGATGCCGCCGTCACGCGTTTCGCCAACCTCGATACCGCGCACCGGTCGAGCTTTTAGGCCGCCCTTCCCTCACCCCGCTTTACCGCCGCCGCGGCGCCGGTCATAACGCGGCCATGGCACTCGCGGAACCCCTGCCCGAGCCAGCGGGCCCAGTCACCGCCCCCGAGACCGGCGGCACGCTTATCATCGATCTCGACGCCGTCGAGGCAAATTGGCGTGCGCTGGTGCGCCAACTCCTCGGCGTTGAATGCGCCGCCGTGGTCAAGGCCAATGCCTATGGGCTCGGTCTCGAAGCAGTCACGGCGAAACTCGCAAACGCCGGCTGCAAGACCTTTTTCGTGGCCGATCTCGCCGAAGCCCGCCGCGCGCGGGCCCGAGCGCACGATGCCACGATCTACGTGCTCAATGGCTATTCACCCGAGGCAGCGAGCGCCTTCGCCGAGCTGAACGTGCAGCCGGTGATCAACTCGACCGCCGAATTGGCGGAATGGGACGCGTTCGTCGCGGCTCATCATTGGCGCGGCGGCGCGGCCATCCACGTCGACACCGGCATGAACCGGCTCGGCATTTCCGCCGACGAAGCTGCGGCGCTGGCGCTGCGCGTCCAGCGGGAGAATCACGGCATCACGCTGCTGATGAGCCATCTCGCCTGCGCCGAAATCGCCGACCACCCGCGTAACGCCGACCAAATCCGGCTCTTTCGCGAGCTGCGCATGCTGTACCATGGCGTGCCGGCGTCGCTGGCCAACTCCTCGGGAATATTCCTCGGCGAAACGGCGCATTTCGATATGGCAAGGCCTGGCGCCGCTCTCTATGGCATCAATCCCACGCCGGACCGCGCAAATCCGATGCGCGCCGTCGTCGAGCTGACCGGGCGCATCCTGCAGATGCGCAAGCTGCAGCAAGGCGAGGCGGTCGGCTACGGCGCTGCATGGACGGCGCGCCGCGCCTCACGCATCGCCGTTGTTGCGCTCGGTTACGCCGACGGACTCTTGCGCGCCGCCAGCGCCACCGACGGGAAAGGCGGCGGCTCAGCCATTATCGCGGGCACACGCTGTCCGATCGCCGGCAACATTTCGATGGATCTGATTTGCGTCGACGTCACCGACTTGGCCGATGGGGCCGTCCGCCGCGGCGACATCGCAACGCTCATCGGCGAGACCATGCCGATCGACGAGGTCGCTGCATCGGCCGGCACCATCGGCTACGAAATCCTCACCCGGCTCGGCCCGCGTTGCCATCTGGTCTATCGGGGCGGCTAAGGCTCTTTCGAAATGGTCGCGCGCGCACAAAACTTCGTCTGTCAAAGCTGCGGTGCTGCCGCGGCGCGATGGGCCGGGCGCTGCGAAGCCTGCGGCGGATGGAATACGTTGGTCGAGGAAGGCGCTGCAGCGCCGGCTCGGGCCGCGCGCAAGGGCCGCCTGTTCGTCATCGAGCCGCTCAAAGGCCAGACCCTCGAAGCACCGCGGCTTTCTTCCGGCGTCGCCGAATTCGATCGCGTGACCGGCGGCGGCCTGGTGCGCGGCTCGGTGCTGCTCCTTGGCGGCGATCCGGGCATCGGCAAATCGACGCTGTTGATCGAGGTCGCGGCCGCATACGCGCGCCATGGTCGCCGCGCGGTCTATATCTCCGGCGAGGAGGCGGTCGCACAGGTGCGGCTGCGCGCGGAGCGGCTCGGCCTTGGCGAAGCAGCCGTCGAGCTCGCGGCAGAGACATCGGTCGAGGACATCGTGGCGACGCTGTCGCAAGGGCGGGCGCCGCAGCTTCTGGTTATCGACTCTATACAGACCATGTGGACGCAATCCGTCGAGGCCTCACCCGGTACCGTGACGCAGGTGCGCGGATCGGCGGGCGAGCTTATTCGTTTCGCCAAGCGCACCGGCGCGGCCGTGATCCTGGTCGGCCACGTCACCAAGGACGGACAGATCGCAGGACCCCGCGTCGTCGAGCACATGGTCGATGCGGTGCTGTCGTTCGAAGGCGAAGGCTCGCAACAATTTCGCATTCTGCGCGCCATCAAAAACCGCTTCGGCCCGACCGACGAGATCGGCGTGTTCGAGATGACCGGAGCCGGCTTGCGCGAAGTCCCCAACCCCTCCGAGCTGTTCCTTTCCGAACGCGACCTCGGCAGCGCCGGTACCGCGGTCTTCGCCGGGATCGAGGGGACGCGGCCGCTGCTCGTGGAGATTCAGGCGCTGGTAGCGCCGACGTCGCTTGGCACGCCGCGCCGCGCCGTGGTCGGTTGGGACCCGAGCCGCCTGTCCATGGTGCTCGCGGTCCTCGAGGCGCATTGCGGCGTCCGCCTCTCCGGCCACGACGTCTATCTCAATGTCGCAGGAGGCTTGCGCATCGCCGAGCCGGCGGCGGATGTTGCCGCCGCCGCCGCCCTGGTGTCCTCACTTGCACATGCGCCATTGCCAGCGGATGCCGTCTATTTCGGCGAAGTATCGCTATCGGGCGCGGTGCGGCCGGTGGCGCAGACCGCGGCGAGGCTCAAGGAGGCGCAGAAACTCGGCTTCGCCCGCGCCATCGTCCCGGAAGCCGCGCGCACCGAGGCCCCCGACGGCTTCTCGCTTGCCACCATCGGCACGCTGGCCAACCTTGTTGTCGATATAGCGCAGGACGGCACGCCGGCATTGCGGCGTGTGGGCCGTCAGGACAATTGACCGGGAATTGGTCCCGCGCCGCTACACTTCCGCGCGGCTGTTAATGATGAAGATCGAGGCTGTTGAGCGCCCGACAAGGCGGATGACGACGCCACCCGGCCCGGCTATACACGCAGCCGACCTTTGCCATCGAGCCCCGCCTCCCGTTGAATGGGCCGGATCGGCCAGCAGCGCGCGGATAGCAGACCATGCCGATTACCCTGCTCGACATCGTGCTCATCGTGGTGATGCTGATCTCGGGGCTCCTCGCCATGGTGCGCGGCTTCATGCGCGAAGTGCTGTCGATCATTGCCTGGGTTCTGGCCGCCGGAGCCACGCTCTACTCGTATTCCAAGCTTTTGCCCTTCGCCAAACAGTACTTCAATAACGATATTGTCGCCGCGGTCGCGGTAGTCGGCGGGGTGTTTCTGATCACGCTGATTGTGGTCTCGGTTCTGACCGTCAGAGTGTCCGACATGGTGCTCGACAGCCGGGTCGGCGCGCTCGATCGCACCCTCGGTTTCCTGTTCGGGCTTGCCCGCGGTCTGGTGATCGTGGTGGTGGCCTTCATGTTCTTCACCTGGCTCGTTCCCGATCGTAGCCAGCCGGAATGGGTAAAAGCGGCCAAATCGCGGGTCGTCCTGACCGGGACCGGTCAATGGCTGATGTCGATGTTGCCGGAGGACCCGGAAGCCACCATCTTGAAGAAGTTGAAGCGGCCGCGGCCGGGGGAAACCGATACTCCGGACAGCGCGCCCGATCAGCACGGCGCGCTCGACAAGCCGCCCGACGCTCGCGTCGGAACGCGGTGATTGCTGCAAGTCGAGCGAATCGTGCATTGAGAGATGGCGGGCCGATGACCATGACAGAACTTGGCCTTCTCGATCTCGAAGACGACCGCCCGCGGGAAGAATGCGGCGTATTCGGCATTTTCGGTCATCCGGACGCCGCCGCGATCACGGCGCTCGGCCTGCACGCCCTGCAGCATCGCGGCCAGGAGGCCGCCGGCATCGTCTCCTTCGACGGCAAACGTTTTCATTCCGAGCGCCGCCTCGGACTGGTCGGGGATGCCTTCTCCGGCCGTGAGGTGATCGATCGCCTGCCGGGCAACGCCGCGGTCGGCCACGTGCGCTATTCGACCACCGGCGAGACCATCCTGCGCAACGTGCAGCCGCTGTTCGCCGAACTTAATGCCGGCGGCTTTGCCGTTGGCCACAACGGCAATCTTACCAACGGTCTGACGCTGCGCCGCCAGCTGGTGCGCGAAGGCGCCATGATGCAGTCGACGACCGACACCGAGGTCATTCTGCATCTTGTCGCGCGCTCGCACCGCAACCGTTTCGTCGATCGTTTCATCGAAGGGCTGCGGATGCTCGAAGGCTCTTACGCCTTCGTCGGCCTCACCAACAAGAAACTGGTCGGCGCCCGCGATCCGCTGGGCATCCGGCCGCTAGTGCTCGGCCAACTCGACGGCTGCCCGATCCTCGCCTCAGAAAGCTGCGCGCTCGACATGATCGGCGCGCAATACGTGCGCGATGTGGAAAACGGCGAGGTGCTCGTTTTCGACGAGGACGGCGCCCATTCGCATAAGCCGTTCCCGGCAATGCCGCCGCGCCCTTGCATCTTCGAATACATTTACTTCTCGCGGCCGGACTCGATCATCGGCGGCCGCAGCGTCTACGATGTGCGCAAGACCTGCGGCGCGGAGCTGGCGCGCGAAGCGCCCGCCGCCGCCGACGTGGTGATCCCGGTCCCCGATTCCGGCGTGCCAGCGGCGATCGGCTACGCGCAAGCATCCGGCATTCCCTACGAGCTCGGCATCATTCGCAACCACTATGTCGGACGCACCTTCATCGAGCCGACGCAGCAGATCCGCGCGCTCGGCGTTCGGCTCAAGCACAGCGCCAACCGCGCGGTGGTCAAAGGCAAGCGCATCGTCCTGATCGACGACTCGATTGTGCGCGGCACGACATCGGTGAAGATCGTACAGATGATGCGCGATGCCGGCGCCCGCGAAGTGCATTTCCGCATCGCTTCGCCGCCGATCACCCACCCCGACTATTACGGGATCGATACGCCGGAAAAGGACAAGCTCCTCGCCGCCACCCACGATCTCGAAGGCATGCGGAAATTCATCGGCGCCGATTCGCTCGCATTCCTTTCGGTCGACGGCATCTATCGCGCCATGGGCGAGAAAGGCCGCGATCCGGTGCGCCCGCAATTCACCGACCATTGCTTTACCGGCGAATACCCGACCCCGCTCACCGACCGCACGGCGCAGGACGCTCCGCCCCACCAGCTTTCGTTGCTCGCCGAGGCGAGCTAAGCGGTCCTGTTGATCCGGGGTAGCAACCCGCCTCGGCGCGACGCCCGTGGCGCCGCCGCGCTCTCGACCGCCAGCCGAATGAACCCATTGACTCGGTAACCCAGCGAACTCGTGTTATCGTTTGCTGAGCCACCTTTAGCAATCTGCCTTTGGCTTCGATGATCGAGGGCATAAACCATGAGAGAACAGCTCAAATTCGTGGTCGTCCATCTACTTTCCGCGGTCATTGTTGGAGCAATCGGCTATCTGATTTTTACGCGCGGATTTACATTCGCAAAAACCTCCCTGTCACCCAATTACGCCGAGTACCTCAGCGAATATCATATCGATTTTATCGTGCTGATCCTGCTTGGATTTTTGACATATTATGTTGTGAGGATACCTGATGATTTTCTGCGCTACATTTGGTTCCGCGTTGTTGGCGAAGAGCGCCACGCGTGCGGTCTATATATCGAGGCTTATTTCACAGAGAAAATGGGAAAGAGTATTCCTGTCGTCTCGTTCATCGTCGTTTACTTCGACGTAAGAGCGGAACAACTGAAGATCGGCGGCCACGCTTACGTTCAAACTGAAGAAGGCGCCCCGCTTTTTAAGCGCCACGCGAGTTGGAACAGCCACGCGCTTTTTTTTCAACCTAAAACGAACGATTTCGATATATTTTATATCCACGAAGGCGACCTAGCCGAGGGAGAAAACGGATTGCGCGGCACGACCATGTTCAATCTTCCGTCCAGCGACGATGATCGCAAGGGCTACTTCTGCGACTTGGTGGAGGTAGAGATGGATGCTACGAATGCGTTGCATACGGAGGAAGCTCCTACGCATTTTGGAGCAACTCACTTTGATATAATCCGCGCACCAGATAGCCTGGAGGGCGTTTTTCATGCCAAAATCAACGGCTGGTTCGAACAGATGCGCTACCGATTAAAGCTTTCCTGCCCAAAGCAACAGGCATTTAGAGACTTCCTCAACTTCACCGGCCGCGATCTGATAAAGGACTGCGGAGACACAACGATGAAGCGCGTATGGAGCGAACTGAAAGCATGAAGCCGGTGACCATGGCAGAAGAAAAGGCTGTGCGCGATATTCTTCGGCAACTTCTCTCCAACTCATACGCGCCGTATTCCCAATTTCGCGTTGCCGCCGCGGTGGTGGACGAGAAGGGCAAGACGCATTACGGCGTAAACGTCGAGAATCAGTCGCTGCCGGTGGGAGTTTGTGCGGAGGCTGGTGCGATTACGGCGCTGCACGTGGCCGGGGGCGAGCGAATCAAAAAGCTATATCTTCTCTCGGAGCCGAACATCGAGGTGGTGCCGTGCGGCGCATGCCGCCAACGGCTGGCTGAGTTTGGTGACGGCGACATGCAGATTGTCACATTCACCAAGACAGGCGATCCGGTCGTCTATTCATTGGATGAATTGTTTCCGCACAGTTTTCGCTTCAAATAGCGCATTGACGATTTTTACGCTTATCGCCGCTGCATTTGCGAGGACCGGATCATGTCTCACTCACTTGGTACCCGTATCGCGCTCGTCACCGGCGCCTCGCGTGGTATCGGCTACGCGACGGCGCTGGCGCTGGCGCGTGCCGGCGCGCATGTGATCGCCGTGGCGCGCACGGTTGGCGGTCTCGAGGAGCTCGACGATGCGGTGCGTGCCGCCGGCGGCTCGACGACGCTGACGCCGCTCGACATCCGCGATTACCCCGGCCTCTACCGGCTCGCTGCCGCGCTCAACGAACGCTATGGCCGGCTCGACGTGCTGGTCGGCAATGCGGCGATCACGGGCGTGCCTTCCCCACTCGACCACGTCGAGCCGAAAGCCTGGGACGACACGTTCGCGGTCAATGTCACCGCCAACTGGCATCTCATCCGCGCCATGGACCCGTTGCTCAAACGCTCTGACGCTGGACGTGCCGTATTCATCACCTCGGGCGTAGCGACGTCAGCCCGCGCCTATTGGGCGCCTTATTCGGTTTCGAAAGCGGCGCTTGACGCGCTGGCGCGTACCTACGCCGAGGAAACAAGCTCGACCACCGTCCGCGTCAATTTGTTCAATCCCGGTGGGACGCGGACCCGCATGCGCGCCTTGGCCATGCCGGGCGAGGACCCGA
The DNA here is from genome assembly GCA_963709825.1 of uncultured Alphaproteobacteria bacterium. GTDB lineage: Bacteria > Pseudomonadota > Alphaproteobacteria > Rhizobiales > Xanthobacteraceae > BOG-931. The sequence goes on along the minus strand of CAVPXZ010000008.1, from coordinate 50,575 downwards.
TGACCTTACCGGCACCGGAACATGTGGCGGAGAAAATTGTCGACCTTTGCCTGCCGAGTTTTATCGAAACCGGGAAACTCTATGATTTCCCGGCCGGCAGGCTGCTTGAGTTCCTCCGGCCGGCCTGAAAAGCATTTGTCCCGGGATCACCCGCATAGCGGCAATTCAGTTCAATGTCTTGACGGCTCCAATCCGCACAAAACGCACCGGTGCTCTCAACCCGCGTAGCGTCGCCGAGTCCTCGGCAAGCGTCCGGCCGGCGAGCACATCGCGCGCCTCAGGGTCGGCCAATACCGCCTCGGACACGATGGCCTCGCCGCCGCGGCATTGATGTTCGAGCCGCGACGCCGTGTTCACAGCGGAGCCGAAGTAATCGAGCACGCCGCCAACGGTGACAGCGATGCAGGCGCCGAGATGCAAACCGACCTTCAGGATAACGCCGGCGTCGCTGCGTCCCCGGTTGAAGCTTGCCACTTCGTCCTGGATCGCCAGTACCGCGCGCACCGCGTCGGCCGGATCATGGAAAGCGGCCATCACGGCGTCGCCGACGGTTTTGACGATAAAGCCGTTATGGCGCTGCACCAGCTCCGACAGAAAGGCGAAATGATCGCGTACCAGACGATAGGCCGAGGCATCGCCCAGATTGTCGTAAAGCATGGTCGAGCCTTGGAGATCGGTGAACATGATCGCCACCCGACCGATCTCGACATCATCGCCGGGACGCAACAGTTGTTCGGGACAGAGGCGCCGGAATGCCGGCATGGCGATCACTTTCTCTCCGGTCAGCGCGTCCTTCGCCCAATTGCGATCCTCGACCGCGAAGAACAACGACCGTGCCGTCTCGTTGCTGATGGCGAGTTCGTTCTGCTGGCCGGCCGATGGTTTCAATAACAGCTCCGAGCCGCTCGCCGTGATTTGCGGGATCAATCCATCGTCGCCAATTTCCGCGTTTGCTTCGGCGCCAGCCTCGATGGTGCGGAAGCGATAAGGCCCGGGCCGCAATGTCAGCGCGAAATTCTTGCTTGAATGAGCGGCGACCTCGGCCTGGAACTTGACATGCGGTGTCGTACCTTGTCCGAGCAGACACAATTCGCCTTCGGGCAGCGGGCGCAACCAAGGCTCGGGATGAAACGTCAGTTCCACATTACGGGTGAAATCGCGCTGGTAGTCGATGTTGCAGGACGAGCAATGCGCGCCGCGCGGCATTTCGTGCAGGTGTTCGACCCGGGACTTGGCGCCACGGCAGCGCGGGCAGAGTAATTCCCAGCCCATGGCCAGAATGCCGAGGCGCTGCGCGGCCAGGAACAGTTCCACCGCGTCGTCCGGCGGAGCGTGCCAAAATCGCGCCATCGACAGCGGGCGAATGCCGCGTAGCGCCACGATCGGCGCATGCAGCAGATAGTCAGCGAGCTTGGGCGCGAGGCCATGGCTCGCCGGATCGCGCTCAAGCTCGTCGATCTGAGCGGCAAGGCGACGACGTGCCGCCGGCTTTGCCACCTCCCGCGTGCTGGCGCCGAGGATATGATCCGCTGCATCGGCCTCGCCGATAAGCTTCTCGATCGTCGCGAGCCGCTTGGCGGCTTCGCGGTCGATCTGGCCGGACAGCTTCGCCAGCCAGCCGAGCACGCCGACGCATTCGATCTCGGAGCTGAACACCAGTCTGCTTCCAGCGCCATCGGGGTAAAGATCGAAACCCGCCTCGAAGCGGCGGAGCGGACCGTTGAGGAAGTTCCGGACCTGAACGAGCCGCCGGTTGTCCTGCCACTCGCCGAAACCTTCCTCCCATTTCACCCGCAGCGGCCCGAGCCCGACGCTGGCGAAGCGGTGAATGCGTCCTTGGGCGTCGGCGCGTTCCTCGACCCGATAGGGCGGCGAGCCCGAAAGCTCGTTGATGCGTTCGGTGTCCGCCACGATCGGCCAAATCGCCTCCGGCGGCTTGGCGAAATGCCGCTCCTTGCGGTAGCGATAGATGGTCTTCATGCGCTCCCAGCGGCGGTGGGTACCCGGCTAAGGAAGTACGGGAGATATTTTAAGGAGTTTCGCCGACTTTCAACACATTGGTTTCAGCGTCGGACCGCCGTTATGAGCGCGTGACGCGCCAGGCCAGAATGCCGGCGCCGGCAAGCAGCAGCATCGCGATCAGGAACGGCGCGCCGGGAAGATTGAAATCCCGCCCAGCGCCAATTGCGAACGCGAAGGTCTGGGTAAAAAGCGCGGGTCCGAACAGATTGGCAATGCCGGCAATACTTGCATTGGCGCCTTGCAGCCGGCCCTGCTCGTCGGCGCCGACATGACGGCTCATCAAGGCCATGCCGGCCGGTTCCTGCAACCCCCACAGCGCCAACAGCGGGATGCCGAGCCAGAGCTCCGCGCCGGTTCGCGCCCAGGCGAACACGAGGAACCCGGAAACGCCAAAGGCCAATCCGAGCACCAACGCGGCGCGCTCGCCGATGCGTTTTGTGACCGCGCCGACGACACCACCCTGCACGACAATTGATGCGACGCCGACAGCGGCCAGCGTCAACCCGACGGCGCGCTGGTCGAAGTGATAGCGGTACAGCATGTAGATGACCGAGATGCTCGGCAGCACCGCATGAGCGAGATTGCCGAGAAAATTGACGACCGCAAGCCCCGACAATTCGGCATGAGAGCGCAGCAGCGCCAGCGCGCCAAAAGGATTGGCGCGCCGCCAACGGAACTTGGCACGGCGCGTGGGCGACAATGATTCGGGCAGTACCAGCGCGCCATAGCACGCGTTGGCCAGGCTCAAGCCTGCGGCAATCCAGAACGGCAGCCGCGGCGAAATGCTTCCGGCAAGCCCGCCGAGGGCCGGCCCAAGCACAAAGCCGGCGCCAAACGCCGCGCCCAAAAGGCCGAAGCGCGCCGCGCGCTTATCAGGCGGCGTGACGTCGGCGACATAGGCGTAAGCGGTCGCGATGCTCGCCGCCGTGATGCCAGAAATCACCCGACCGACGAACAGCCATGGCAGCGTCGGCGCCAGCGCCATCAGCACATAATCCAATCCGACACCGAAATTGGAGATCAGGATCACCGGGCGGCGGCCGAAGCTGTCGGACAGCGCGCCTTGAAACGGCGAGAACAGAAATTGCATCAAAGCCCATGCGGTCCCGAACAGGCCAAAGATTTCCGCCGCCACTTTGGCGTCGCCGCTGACAAAATCGACCACGAGCTTCGGCAACACCGGAATGACAACGCCAATGGCGAGCATGTCCAACAGCACGGTCGCGAAAATGAAGACGAAGGCCGCCTCGCGCCGCACCGCACCAAGTTTTGCCGTCGGTTGGTCGACCGGCTGTTCCATCAGCGGCGCTTTCGGCCGGCATAGGGGTTGGCCTTGGCCCGCAGGGTGAGCCGGATCGGCGTGCCCGGCAGCGCGAAAGCCTCGCGCAAACCATTGACCAGATAGCGGCGATAGGTCTCGGGAAGCGACGATGCGCGCGCGGAGAACAGAACGAAGGTCGGCGGCCGCGACTTTGGCTGGGTGATGTAATCGAGCCGGACGCGACGGCCGGCGACGGCCGGCGGCGGATGCGCCGCGACGGCCTCGGTCAAAAAACGATTGAGCGCGGCCGTCGGCACGCGGCGATTCCAGACGCCATGGGCGTCCATCACCGCCGCCATCAGCCGATCGAGCCCCTCGCCGGTGCGCGCCGACAGGGCGACGACCGGCACGCCCTTGATCTGCGGCAGCAGGCGATCAATGTGCGTACGCAAGCGCGTCAGCGCGCCGGGCTCCTTCTCGATCAAATCCCATTTGTTGAGCCCGATAACGACGGCGCGTCCTTCACGCTCGATCAGGTCGGCGATCCGAATGTCCTGCTCCTCGAATGGCGTCTCCGCGTCGACAAGCACGATGACGACTTCAGCAAAGCGGATGGCGTTGAGCGTGTCGGCTACCGAAAGCTTTTCAAGCTTCTCGTCGATCCGCGAACGGCGGCGCAATCCGGCGGTGTCGTGGATGCGCAAGTGCCGCCCCTGCCAGACGAGATCGACCGCGATGGCATCGCGCGTGATGCCGGCCTCGGGTCCCGTCAGCAGCCGCTCTTCGCCGAGCAAGCGGTTGATCAGGGTTGACTTGCCGGTGTTGGGACGTCCGACCACGGCGATGCGGATGGGCTTGTCATCCGCAGCCCCGGCGTCAGCCTCAAGCTCCTCATCGTCGCGTTCCGCGGTCGCCTCGGGCAGCGCCGCGCGCAACGCATCATAGAGGCCGGCCAACCCCTCGCCATGCTCGGCGCTGATGGCGATCGGGTCGCCGAGTCCAAGCGCGTAGGATTTCGATCGCCCCGGCTTCGCCGGCGCGCCCTTCGCTCTTGTTGGCAATAAGAATCGCGGGCTTACCCGATTTGCGCACCAGGTTGGCGAAAGCGCGGTCGGCCGGCGTCGCGCCGGCCCGCGCATCGACGAGAAACAACACGGCATCGGCTTGCGCCATCGCCGCCGCCGTTTGCGCCTGCATTCTTCCGGACAGGCTTTCACGGTCGGCATCCTCCAGCCCCGCGGTATCGATAACCGTAAAGGACAGGTCTCCGAGCCTCCCCTCACCTTCCCTGCGATCGCGCGTGACTCCCGGCAGATCGTCGACGAGGGCGCGTCTGGCGCCTACGAGCCGGTTGAACAGGGTCGATTTGCCGACATTGGGCCGACCGACAATGGCGACGGTGAAGGGCATGACGCGTCTTCTGCCTGCTAAGGCGATAAAAGCACGGCGTGTCCGCGCTGAACGCGCCTCTTTACCACGAAGTGCTTAGTGGGAAGACGGAGCGGGGGGATTTGGCCAGTTGGGTTGCGCAGGTTGCGCCGCTTGCTGGGCTTGGCCGGGTGGTGGCGGCGGCGGCCAATTCGTTTGCCCCGATTGGGTCGGCGGCGGAGCCGGCCAATTGGTTGGGGCGAGTTGCGTCGATGTCGCTGGCCAAGGCGACTGGCCCGGGTTCGGGGGTGACGCAGCCCTCTGATCCCAAGCGGGATCATGCGGTGGCGGCGGCGCCGCACGCGCGACGACCGGTTTTGGTTTCGGCTTCGGTTTCGGTTTCGGCGCTGCCGGTGCGGCGGCAGGTTTGACCGCCGTGTCGGCGTTATCAGCGGCGGCCTGCTCGGGCGGAGGCTGATAACCCTTTACCAAATCGGGCGGGACGCCGGTCTCGGCGCCCGGCACACCGTTAGGGAACAGCGGCTCCCGCTCGCCCGCGACCGTCTTCTTGGTATTAAATACGTCGTTGGAAAGAACCTCGGTCGGATCGAACTGACCGCCCGCAGTACAGCCGCCGAGCACAAGCAGAAGCGCTAATGCCGAGCCGACCCAAACCAGGGAAGGAAACCGTCGCGTCGGCATCCGCTCAACCCTTGCCGCTCGCTGCGATCAGCTCGCTCAAAACCTCGGCGCGGCTACGCGTGCCCGGCGGCGTTTGCGGATCGGCAGCGATCATATCGGTCCATTGCCGGGCCGCCCCGATGTCGCCGTCCTTCCAGGCGGAGAGCGCCAGCAATTCGCGCGCGCTGTGACGGAACGTCCGATCCGGCGCGGTTAGGGGCTCGAGCCGCGCGCGCATGTCGCCATAAGACGAGCTGTCGATCAGCAGGAACCCGGCGCGCAGGGCGGCCAAATCCCGGATGACCTGCCCGGCACTCTTGTCGGCAGCGATTTCATCGTAGGCATTGACCGCGGCTTTGCGGTCGGTCCGCGCCAGCTGCGCCGCTTCGCGTAACCGAGCCAGCACGCGGTATCCGGCGGTGCCGTCGGTCGCGAGTTTCGCGAACGCCGCCTCGGCCTCCTCGTGCTTGCCCGACTCGGCCAAGGTCACTGCTTGCTCGAAGGCGGCGCCGGCCTCGGCCGCCTTTTTGGTTTGCCACCATTCGTAGCCGCGCCAACCACCGACCGTCACGATCACGAGCAGGCAGCCGGCGATGATGTAATTGCCGTAGCTCTGCCAGAGCTTGTTCAGCCGTTCGCGACGGACTTCCTCGTCGACTTCTTGAAAAATATCGGCCACGGACCCTGCCCCAGCACCAACCCAGGTTCGGAAGCCTGCCCGCTATGCGCGGGCACCGCCGGGTAACGGCTTTCCCAACCGAGGTCGACAAAATCAAGGAATTCCGGGCGGTTAGGCTCGGAGAACCTTGCGGGAGCTAGAATAGTGGTGTGGCGCAAGCAAGGCAAAGGCCCGTTCCTGCCTGCGGCGATTATGCAGAGGCTTAGGTCGCCGAAGAAGGGATCTGCCCGGGCGGAACGAAACCTAATCACGGCCGTCGGGCGCCCGCCGTTATTCCTTTTTCTTCCGCATTGGATAGACGTTGTCCGGCCCGGGGAAGCTTCGCGCGCGCACCTCCTCCGCGTAGCTTTTAACCGCCCGCTCGATCGAAGGTCCGAGCTCGCCGAAACGCTTGACGAATTTGGGCACGCGTGGCGACAGCCCGAGCATATCCTCGAGCACGAGGATCTGGCCGTCGCAGGCGACGCTGGCGCCGATGCCGACGGTCGGGATCGCGACCTCCGCCGTGATCCGGCGGCCGAGCGGCTCGGCGATCGCTTCGAGCACCACGGCAAACGCACCGGCATCCGCGACCGCGCGCGCGTCCGCTTCGATCGGCGCCCAGTCGCTCTCCTCGCGCCCCTGCGCGCGGAATGATCCGATCGTATTGATCGCCTGCGGGGTCAAGCCGACATGGCCCATCACCGGCACGCCGCGTTGAACTAAAAACGCGATGGTCTCCATCATCCGCCGGCCGCCTTCGAGCTTGATCGCACCGCAGCCGGTTTCCTTCAGCACCCGGGCGGCGGAGGCGAAGGCCTGCTCTTTCGATGCTTCGTACGAGCCGAACGGCAAGTCGACGATGACCAGCGCGCGTTTCGAGCCGCGCATCACCGCGTGGCCTTGCAGGATCATCATGTCGAGGGTGACCGGCACCGTGGTTTCGAGCCCATGCATCACCATGCCGAGCGAATCGCCGACCAGGATGATGTCGCAATAGCCGTCGAGAATGCGCGCGGTGTGAGCGTGATAGGAGGTCAGGCAAACGATCGGCGCGCCGCCCTTGCGAGCACGGATGTCCGGCGCGGTCAGCCGCCGGATGTCGTCATGCAGCGACATCGGTCAATGACCCAGCGCCGGCGTTCCGAAAGCCGGCAGACCGATGACGATCGGATGAAACACGAAGCCGAGCGCGAGATAGAGAATGGTGCCAACGATGATCGCAATGATGTCGTTTCGCCGTCCGCCCGCCGGAATCGGCGGCGCCCCGGGATCGCTGCGACGCTTCAGCGTAATGCGGTCATAGACCGCCCATGCCAGCACCGAGCCGAACAGGATGATGCCGCCGAGATCGCCGTTCGCGCAGAGATGCGCGAAGGCCCAGATTTTGACCCCGACCAGCATCGGATGCTTGAGCACGCGCTTGATGTCGCCGGGAATATAGGCGGCGACCACGGCGATGCTCGCCGGCCACATCAGCGCAACCACGATCTGGCGCGTCCACGCCGGCGGGTACCACACCGGAATGAGGCCCTCGGCGCGGTAGCGGGCAAAGCCGAAGCCGATCAGAACGAGGCCGATGATCGAGACCAGCGTGAACAGGCCCAGATACGGCCCTCGCCCGATCCTTGAGATCAATGCCTCGCGCTCGCCGCGCCTGGAGACTAAGACATGCGCGCCGAGGAACAGAATAAGCCCGAGGATTTCGACAGCGAGGCCCATGGCTCAGCCGCAAGCTCCGAAGTTCGAGACGACGGCCTGAGCGCGGAGACGAATTCAGGCCGCTTGTTGCGCGGCCGCGATCATCACGAGCGGAAGGGGCTTGTCAATGACGGCGCAAGGCCGGTCGCCTATGCGACCGACCCGGCAGTATCGATGGCGGAGCTGAGCGTTAGCGTTCGACGTCGCAAATCCTCAGGGTCCGCCGAAGCGGAAGTTCACGCCCGCTTTGATTTCCTGGACGTTGAGATTGGCGTTCGACGTGTACAATGGCGTGGTCGGGGTCGTGAAATTAAAATTCTGCGAGCCGAAACCGAGATAATCGTATTCGATCTTGGCCGACCAGTTCCTGGTAATGCCGTACTCCAGTCCGGCGCCGGCGGTCCAGCCGGTGCGCATAAAGGTGGAGCTGGCGCTGTTGGCGAAGGCATCGGTAAAGCTGCTCTGGTCCTGTGCGAAAGCGACACCGCCTTTGCCGTAGACGAGGAAGCGATCGAAGGCCGCCCCGACCCGGCCGGTGACGGTCGAGGTCCAGTTGGTATTGGTGTTGAGCATGTCACCGATCGAATCGGTGCCGCTGCCCTTTAGGTCTGCCCAGCTGAAATCGCCCTCGACGCCGAGCACCAGCATGTTGAACTGCAGATTGGCCCCGACTTGCGCGCCGCCGAGGAAGCCCGAGCTGTTGAAGGTGTTGCTGGCGCCGCTGAACGGATCGCTCCAGGAGGAATTGCCGAAGCCGCCGCCGGCGTGACCGCCGATATAGAAGCCGCTCCAATTGTAGATCGCGGCCGGTGCATAGGCGACCGGCGCCACCGGAGCCTTCGCTATCAGCGGCGGCAGATCAGCCGCCGATGCCGCACGAGCGGAAACAACGGTGCCGGCGGCGAGCGCGAGCCCGCCAACGAACGCACGCAATGACATGTTAACCCTCCGCCGTCACCCCAACGTCCTCGCCCAATTGCAACAACGGGAACCCCGATTGCCCCGTTGCGCGTGCTACAGAGCCGCACGTCTTCGGACAAAGCATGGTGGCATGGTGGCGGGAAAAAGATGCCGGATTTGTTTGTTAATGAATTGGCAAAGAATATCTTCCGCGACGACAAGGGAACTTGCGCTGAAAGAAACCAACGACGTTTTCGGAACAACATGTCATCGCCGCAATCGATCCACCTGCCTAAAGCAGTCGCGTCTGGGGGTACTCGTCTAGGTAAGTGATTGCCAGACCTCACCGAGCTTGTATCATCCGCGGCATCTGCGGGCGGCGCGCTCTTGTCCGCTGACTGAAAAGGGGGGAGTAATGACGAACACTTTGGCGCAAGGCGCATATCAAATCGGTATCGTCGTGCCCGACATTCATAAATCAATGGCTTTCTTCAAAGGAAAACTCGGCGTTCCCGAATTTCTGTTTATCGAGAAACCGGAACTCCAGGACGAAACCTATCTGGGCAAGCCGGCGCCGCTGCATCTGCACCTGGCCTTTGGCTGGGCCGGCGAGATGCAAGTCGAACTGATCCAACCGATCGCCGGGGTGAGCACCTATTCCAAATTCCTCGAGCACAATCCGAAGGGCGGCATTCATCACTATGGCATCGAGGTCCCCAACTACGCCCAGGGCGTGAAGGAAATGGAGGCGGCCGGGTATTCGCTGGTTCAGGGTGGCCGCCACAACGAGACCCGGTTTGCCTATTTCGACACGATCGCCGAGATCGGAACCTTCACCGAAGTCGTCTATCTTCAGCCTGAAGAAAAGGCGTTCATGCTTGGACTAAAGCATAAAAATAGCGCCGGGGCTGGCCGCTTTTCGAACCGCAGCGATCAGATTTTGGCCGATACGGCTTCGCCGTATTGTTCAGGTGAAAATCCGACCAAAAGCTTGCCGCCGCCGAGGTCGAGAACCGGCCGCTTGATCATCGACGGCTGCGCCTGCATCAGCGCCATGGCTTTCTTGGCGTCGAGGTTATTCTTGTCTTGATCCGGCAATTTACGGAAGGTCGTGCCGCCGCGATTGAGCAGCGTTTCCCAGCCGACCTTCTCGCACCATTGTTCCAGCCGCTCGCGCTCGATGCCGGCGGTCTTGTAATCGTGGAATGAGTACTTGACGCCGCACTCATCCAGCCAGGCGCGGGCCTTTTTCATCGTGTCGCAGTTCTTGATGCCGTAGATGGTGATCGACAAACCTTGCTCCCAAATTTCACAAGCCGCTCGCGCGAGCCGCCGCCGCAACGCAAGCCTAAGCCCAGCTGGCGGATATGGCCGCCCCCGATGCAGCGCATGTGATCGCGCTCGCCGATGACACGCCAAAACGGCGAAGAATGTCGTAGGCGGTCACCACATGGAAATAAAAATGCGGCAGCGGCCAGTGGCAAAGGGACTCAAAGCCGCTGGCCTCCAACACCCGCTGCCCCTGCGGGGATGTTCGATCCGAAGATCCTCCGCGCCCGAAAAGTCCTTAGAGCCGATCCAAGAAGTTGGGATTCATGAGCAAAGGGTTGGTCTGGTCAAGCGTCTGAGCATGATGCGGATCATGGCGAGGCGGACAAAGGCGGCAACGGTCCTGGCATAGCGCTCGAAGTCGCGCGCCAGACGACGGTTGCGGCTGATCCATGCGATTGTGCGCTCGACGATCCATCGCTTGGGCAAGACGACGAAGTGGTGGGCATCGCGGCGCTTGACGATCTGCAATGTCCAGCACCCGGTGCCGGCAATGACCTTCTCCATCTTCGGCCCCTGATATCCGGCATCCGCGAAGATGCATTCGATGAAGGGAAACAGACGACGCGCCGTCCGCAGCACTTGGCGGGCGCCATCGCGATCCTGCACGTCGGCAGGGTGAACGATCACGCTCAACAGCAGGCCGAGCGTATCGACGAGGATGTGGCGCTTGCGTCCCGTGACCTTCTTGCCTGCATCGAACCCCTGCGGGTCGAGCGCAGAGCCCCTTTTTGAGCGGCCTTGGCGCTCTGACTGTCAATGATCGCCGCCGTCGGGCTTGCTTCGCGTCCGGCCTGCTCGCGGGTCGCGACGTAGAGCGAGTGGTGGATGCGCGCCAGCGTGCCGTCCCAGTCCCACAGCATGAAGTAATAGTGCGCTGTGCTCTTCGGTGGCAGGTCCTTCGGCAAGGCCTGCCACTGGCAGCCAGTCGACAGCACGTAGCAGATCGCGTTCAGCACCTCGCGGACATTCACGTCCCGCGGCCGGCCGCCGTGCTTGGCCGGTGGAACCATCGGTTCAACCAGCGCCCATTCGGCGTCGCTGAGGTCACTCGGGTAACGAAGGCCGTGCCGCTCGGCAGCCTGCCGGTGTTCGGGCTTCCACATCGGGCGCTCCTGTGCGAATCAAGGCGCCCATCAAGGAATCACAACCGACTCATCCAACTCAACATCTTCTTGGATCGGCTCTTAGAGCCGCTCGCGGTGAGTGCTTGAATTGTTTGCTCGATGCGGACTTTTAGCTCCCCGAGCGTCAGTTCCTGACTGTCGATCTTGGGCGATAACCTCTCCGAATCAATCGTCGCGCTCATTCCCACTCGATCGCGCAGGCGTCGGACCCAAACACCATTTAGGCTACCTCAGCTGAGGTGGTTTCAACTCAGGATACTTCGCGACAATTGGATGTATGATCTCGAATAGCATGGCACCCATGGACTTTCCGATCATTCGTCGGTATTCGCTAAATTCGTCTTCAGTACACAGCGACTGAATTTCTGTCAGGACAGCATCCTGCTCTGCGGCGTTCCTGGTGACGACCTCCATTATGATCTTAGCTGCGTCCCGTGACATCCTCTTGCTCCATTCCTTCTACCTGCCGTACAAACAACGTCTAGCTATGAACGGACGGCGCATGGGTCGTAACCGTGCCGCCTCATACAGTCGTTTACACAGTTGAAGAACTTCCAGCCATTGTTATACGTTGGAAGACTCGATTCCGAACATTCAGCAATGCATGCGTTCTTGACAATGCTACGCATGATGTCATCCCCCCCATCGCAACATCGACCGGTTCTAAGTGGTCGTATTCGCCTTCGGAGGGCTGTTTGAGAGGCGTAGGGTCTTCGGAGCCATCACTACCCTCGCCGCGTGCCGTTGGGGGTGTCGGGCCGGCAGATCCATCTCTAGTCCAGCGTCCATGCCAGTCTCGCGGCTCGTCGGGATTGTAACTGTATTTGGTCGCTGCTTCGTCGGCATTGGCAAGCCGCAGGGCCGCTTCCTTGCTCAACTCTGGCGTCCGCGTATGGACAGCGGCAATCATCGCTTTCGCGAAATCGCCGCTGTTGAGCGCCTGCGTGATCGCACCAAGCCTTGACCGCAGCCCGGTTGGATCGTCGCCAAACGCCACCTTGAGCAATGAGGCAATCTCAGACGCCGGCCTCGGTACAAACCCCGCTTGCGTCCTCCGCAGAAGCGGCAAGCCCGCCAGAGATAAGCCAGCGGGCGTACAGCTGAGCCCCAATCCTCCGGGCTCATTCGTCAAGCGAAACGTTCGCACTACGCCACGAGCTGGGAGCTGTGTCATAGCATGTTCCTGTTGTTTTCTGGGTCAAATGAAAACGAGAGATGCGGTCGAACAAAACTCGCGCTCGCCAATAGCCTCGGCGCTGACTTGAAAGGCCTGATAGCTGTGAGAGGTGTGCTTTAAGAAAGCGGGGCGCCAACGGCGTCCTCACGGCGCGCAATTTTTGGCCGCAGGCAATACTGCACACGGGTTCAGTTTGCTACGCTTCGGATCTTTAACTTCACTCCCACTCGATTGTCTTCGTCCACCGAAACACCTTGATTTGACGAAGCGAATTTTTCCGCACACGAATTAGAACCGTCTCCTCGATCTGTCAGAAATTTGCGCTCTTGATTTCAAACAGGAATTTCGATGATCCGCGATTTACTCGGTTTCAGGGACTATCGACATCGATCGGTCGATTTCTTCCAGTTTGCTCAGCCGAGCGCAGCCGAGGGGCACGAGGGAAAAAGACCGTCAGCTCCTGTAGCACGGTTGTGATGGCTCTGCCACGCCAGGCACGGTCTGATGGATATCTCTTCCGCCCCCCGAACCAGGCACACGCTCCATGCCGGCACCATCGTTCCTCAGAACAGCATGAAATCGGCATCCTCTCCGATGTCTTGCTGGCTCTCGACCGTCCGCACGAATGCGTCTGCGATCTTTTTCTTCCTTTCCTCGCCCCACTGGTCGAAGTGGCGAGGCGAGATGAGGATGTTGGATATCCGGCTCAACACAAGCTTCGACAGCTCGTACTTCTGCACGTCCCCGGTCGAGCCCAGGATGCGATCCAAAGCAGCGCGAACACTTCCTTGGTCCTTCTTCGCATATGAGAATGCCGCAACGGTCCTTGTCTCGCTGACCGGCAGGATATTGATCGCGATGCCGACCAGCTCCTCATTGATCGGTACATCCTTGACAGTGATGAACGACGTGGCCGCAAGGCATGGCGCTTGGTCGTTCAGGTCGAGGACGTCGTGCTCGACGCCGTCGAAGGACCGGCGCAGTAGCGGCTCGTCGTAGTAGCTGTGGCGATACCGCCATGTCGCCCACGACAAGAGCATTTGCTCCACGGCCTTCTGCCCCGCCGGACTGGAAGAATCCGGAGAATCGGCCCCGCGCTCGACCCTCGCTGTGTAGAGGCTTTGCAACTGCACGGCACCGGTCATGATCGCGTGCAGCTCACAAGTGATCCCTCGATAAGCCAACAGGAAGAGCTGCTCGCGATCAGCGGCATCGAGCGCTTTAGTGTCGAGTGGCCGGAAGAGCTCGGTGTCGTGCTGATTGCAGAACCCCGCGAATGTCGATGCGTCGTTCCGCCCAATCCGTCTGAGCGCAACGTCGGGTCCGGCCTGCGAGAATCGCGGCTGCCAGGCGAGCACATGATTGTCCTGTTCAAGCAGCGCGATCGTCTGACGGTTCTGGATCGAATGCGCGCGGATCGCCGACTCGCCGCATTGCATCGTCGGCTCGAGACAGCGGCCGAACCCAATCCTCCTGGTCCGAAAAAACTCGGCCAGGTCTTCGGGCTTAGGGTCCATCGAACAGCCGCCGGATATCGGCCATCGGTCGGAACAACTTGAGCGGCTGCTCCGGAAGAGGCAAAAAGCTCTCGCGCTCATAGAAGCGGCGCGCCGCCTCATCCTTTGCGTCGACGATAATGGCGAACGATGCGATCTCACTACGGACTGCGCGAAACAGAGCGTCGGCAAGCAGGAAGCGGCCGTAGCCTCGTCCTTGATAGTTTTGGTCGACAGCAAGACGGCCCAGGAGCGTCGCTGGAACGAGCGGATACCTCGGAAGTTTGCGCGTGATATCGGCCGGAAACTCGGTGAGTTTCACGCCCGTCGCCGAAAGCGTGTAGTAGCCGCCGATGGCGCCGTCCGGCAGCACAAGCACGAACGGCGCCGCCATGTTCTTGCGGGCGTCCTGGCCGGCTTGGCTCCGGAAGTAACGATCAAGTGGTTCGACGCCACTGACGAATGAGTTGCGATCGAGACGCGGACCGAGCGCTTCGACTCGAAGCCGTTCCTCAGGAGCACCCGCCACCGACCGACTACACGCCGGTGGCTTCGCGATATCGGCGCACCGTGTCGCGCAGACGATCATTCACAGGCTTTGGATTCAGCAGCGCATCAACAAACGCCCGGCTGTCACGCACCGACAGTTCGATCAGCTGGTGTTCTTCAATCGCCCGCCGAGCGGCATCCTGGACGCTTGTCAGCACGAAATCTGTGACCGTCCGTCCCTGGAGGGCGGCGGCATGTTCGATAAGCGTCTTCTGCTCCGCCGTTACCCGCGTCTCAAGACGCTGCGCGCGGGCGCGGCCGATGGTCGACTTCGAGGCTACGTTTGCCATGGCAATTCTCCTGCCTCAAACGTACGGCCAATACCCGGCCATTTCAAGGGCGGAGCACCGGCACGACTCTCTCTCCGGGACCGGGCTTGGCGACCGTCCCTCAGTCGCAAAAACCGCGCCGAACAGGCCAAAATTTACCCCTTCCGGTACATTTTCCAGAACTTACCGGCTAGGAAAAGACCGTCAGCGCTATGTGTGCTGTCTGACGGTCTTTTCGTTTCGGCAGGTTTGCGTTTCAAAAAAGACCGTCAGAAATACCGTAAAATCATCCGGCTACCGTGAACTCAAAACTGTTCAATCTTACTAAAGTTTATTCATAGTCAATACGTTACGAGGCATGGCGTCTGAGCTGACGATGCAGCGCCCGCCATTCCAACATTGTATAAGCTGTTGAATTATAATGGGAATTTTTCAGAGGTCGTCGCCCCCTACTCCCACTCGATCGTGCCCGGCGGCTTCGAGGTGATGTCGTAGACGACGCGGTTGACGCCCTTGGCTTCGTTGACGATGCGGGTGGCCACTGCGCTGAGGAAGCTCATATCGAAGGGATAAAAATCGGCGGTCATGCCGTCGGTCGAACTGACGGCGCGCAGCGCCAGCACGTATTCGTACGTGCGCCCGTCGCCCATGACGCCGACGCTCTTGACCGGCAGCAGCACCGCGAACGCCTGCCAGATATCATCATAAAGCCCGGCGCGGCGAATTTCCTCGACGTAAATCTCGTCAGCGACGCGCAGGATGTCGAGCTTCTCCCGGGTGACGGGGCCGGGGCAGCGGATAGCGAGGCCCGGCCCCGGAAACGGATGACGGCCGACGAACACGTCCGGCAGATCGAGTTCGCGACCGAGCGCGCGCACCTCGTCCTTGAACAATTCGCGCAGCGGCTCGACCAGCTTCATGTTCATGCGCGCCGGCAAGCCGCCGACATTGTGGTGCGACTTGATCGTCACCGACGGCCCGCCGGCAAACGACACGCTCTCGATCACATCCGGGTAGAGCGTACCCTGGGCCAGGAAATCAGCCGCTCCTTTGCCATCATTTGCGAGTTTCTTTGCTTCCGCCTCGAACACGTCGATAAAGAGCTTGCCGATGATCTTGCGCTTTTCTTCCGGATCTTCGACGTCGGCGAGCGCGGTGAGAAAAAGTTCTTCGGCGGCCACATGCACGAGCGGAATGTTGTAATGGCCGCGGAACAGGGCGACGACGCGCTCGCCTTCGCCGAGCCGCAACAGGCCGTGGTCGACGAACACGCAAGTCAGCTTGTCGCCGATCGCTTCATGCAGCAGCACCGCCGCGACGGCGGAGTTGACGCCGCCTGACAACGCGCAGAGGACTTTGCTGTTGCCGACTTGCCGGCGGATTTTCTCGATCGCCTCGTCCTTGAACGCCCGCATGGTCCAGTCGGGCTTGCAACCGGCGATGTTGCGAACGAAGTTGCGGATGAGCGCCGCGCCGTGCGGCGTGTGCATGACTTCGAGGTGGAACTGCGTGGCGTAGAAGCGGCGCGTCTCGTCGGCTATCATGGCGACCGGCGCATTGACCGAAGTGCCGACAGCGGCGAACCCCGGCGGCGGTTCGATGACGCGGTCGCCATGGCTCATCCACACCGGATAGCGCTGGCCGACCTCCCACACGCCGTCATATAGCGCCGACGGTTTTGTCACCTCGACCTCGGCACGGCCAAATTCGCGGTGATGGCCGGCCTCGACCTTGCCGCCGAGCTGGTGCGCCATCGCCTGCTCGCCGTAACAGATGCCGAGCACCGGCACGCCGGCCTCAAAGATCGCCATCGGCGCAAGCGGCGGCTCCTTGTCGAGTACCGATGCCGGGCCGCCCGACAGGATCACCCCTTTCGGCTGCAGCGAGCGCAGGGCAGCCCCGGCCGTCTGGAACGGGACGATCTCGCAATAGACGTTTTCCTCGCGCACGCGCCGAGCAATGAGCTTGGTGACCTGCGAGCCGAAATCAACGATGAGAATCGTGTCGTGCATGGGCGTTGAGGGGTATGTGCGGCCCTGACCTGCCGCGGTCAAGGGCGTGGCGTTTCCCTCCTACCATCAAGCTACGCGCGGCGCATGACGGCGGCATAGAAGCCGTCGGTATCGGTCAGCCGCGGCGTCATCAGGAGCCCCTCCTCCGACAGCAGCGCGGCATGGCAAAACAGCATGGCGCGCTCGCCCAGCGCGGCGGCAACGACATCGCGCGGCGGCACAACGGCGAAATCTTCATGCCGCGACAGGAAGGCGCGCACCTGATCGCCGTTCTCCTCCGCCAGGACCGAGCACGTAATGTAGGCGATGCGACCGCCCGGTTTCACCAGCGCGGCGGCCCGATCGAGCAAGTCTTGCTGTTGTTTGACGCGCTGCTCCAGGGCGCCGGGGCGCACGCGCCACTTGGCATCCGGGTTGCGCCGCCAGGCGCCGGTTCCGGTGCATGGCGCATCGATCACAACGAGATCGATGCGGCCGGCCAGATCGGTGAGCAGATCGGCGTCGCCCCGGGGCGTGCGCACCTGGATGTTGCGCGCACCGGCGCGGGTGATGCGTTCGTGGATCGGCGCCAGTTGCCGCTTGTCGATATCGGTGGCGAAAATCTGGCCGCTGTTCTCCATCGCGGCGGCGAGCGCCAGAGTCTTTCCACCGGCGCCGGCGGCGATATCGACGACCTGCTGGCCGGGTTTCGCGCCGGCGAACAGTGCCGCGAGCTGCGAGCCTTCGTCCTGGATCTCGATTTCACCCTTGCGGAAACAAGGCTCGGCATGGATGGCCGGATTTTTCGCATCGGCCGCAAGCCGCAGGCGCAAGCCGAGCGGCGACCATCGCGTCGGCTCGGCATGAAGATGCGCGAGTTTTGGCCGCACCTCCTCGCGCTCGGCTTTGAGCGTGTTGACGCGCAGGTCGAGCGGCGCGCGGCTGGCGAGCGCGGCGCCTTCCGCAGCGCGCTGTTCGCCAAAGACGCGCGCAAAATGCGAATCGAGCCAATCCGGGTAGTCGCCGAGAACGGGCGCCGGCGCGCCGGCGAGCGCGCCGCCGGCGAGTGCCGCCTGTTCGGCGTCGATCAGCGGCGCTGGTGCAAAACGGTCGCCGCTGCACAGCGCGGCGATCTCTCCGACATCGAGGCCGCGCTCACGATGCAGCATCCCAATGAGCACGGCGCGCGGGCCCGCGCCGCCCATGAGCCATGCCGACGACGCTTTGCGCCGCAGCGCGTCATGCACCAGCCCGGCAATGGCGGCGCGATCGGACGATCCGGCAAAGCGATGGGACAGACCCCAGTCCTTGAGTACGTCGGCAGCCGGCCGCCGCCGCGCGTCGATATCGGCAATGACCTCGATGGCAGCCGACAGGCGGGCCGAGGGTGTCACGCAATCGCCCCGCGGCAGGCCGCCTTCATTTCATCGCCTGCTCCAGCGCGGCCGTCCGTCGGGCGCCATTGGTGTCGTGACGGCGAACATATTGGCGGATTTCTTGCGCTGCATCGCGCAATTGCTTGCCGCGGAAGCCGGCGGGAACCTGCCCCTTCTCGATCGAACCAAGCATCCGCCGCAACAAATCGTCGTCGTGCTCGTCGCGGTAGGGCTTGGTATCGAGATCGTCGGGCACTTTGGTCAGGCGTTCATCGCCGATGCGCTTGACGTATTTTTGCATGAAGCGGTCGTAGTCGCGCCAGGTAGCGCCCACCGCGCGCACCGCCGCCTGCTCCGCCCGCGTCGCGATCTGATGGGCGTGAAGATAATGCAGGCCGAGCTGATCGATCAGCGTCTTCTCCACCTCTTCATGCAGGATGAGGAAGCGGTCGGTGTCGATGGTGCGACCGCGAAACTTGAACGACCGCGGCATATGGCGGTCGATGTAGATGGTTTTGCCGTCTTCGCTATAGCCCGCGAGATAGGGAATGTCGTGTTTGCGGTCGAAATTCTTCACCCGGCGCTCGATCGCGTCGAGCGCGCGGTCGAGCATGAGATTGGAGACGTACCACTCCGGCAGTTTAAGTTTTTTGTGCGGCGCGGCCGGATGGCAAAAATCAAGCGGCATGGTGTTGAGCCTAAAGCACGATCGCCTGTCACACGATCACGCCGGTGAGCACCTCGACGATGTAGATTGCCCACATGATCATGAGCACCAGCGCCCCGACGGTGTAGGAGGCGCCTCGCAGCCGCACGACGTTGCTGGTCACATGTATATAAGCCTGCAACACCCGGCAGATCACGAAAATCCAGGCCAGGACGACAAAGACGTAGCCAGCGTGCCTGGTGACCCATTCGAGAATTGTCAACACATAGAACAGGACCGGGAGCTCGAACTGATTGGAGAAGGAATTTGCCGCTTGCGCCGTGCGCTTTGGCCAATTCGGCTCGCGCAGTGCGATGTCCTGCGCCTTGACGGCGCCCGAGCGATAGTCGGCGCCGCGCAGAGCGCCCATGCGGAGCATCAGTACGAAGGTGAGAATAACTTCGGCGAACAGCGGCAGTAGAGCGGCTTGGAGCGACATTCGTATGGCCCTGAGCTAATGGCGCGATCCTTATCACGGCGTCGGCGCCGCCGCCAACGCGCGCATCACGGCGCCGTCATAGTTTGACGCTGATTGCCGTTTCGCCGGTTTCGTCGATGGGTGCGCTGCGCCAGGATTTGCCGTCGAACAGTGCCTTGGCCACCGCGTCGGCGGTCCCGCCGTGATTCAGATTGGCGGTAATGAGGAGGCCGCTGGTCCGTAGCAGATTGCGCAAGGCGCTATGCAGCGAGAGTACCGGCGTATGACCGTCGAAGAAGGCAAGGTCGTAGCCGGGATCGAGCGTCGGGAGCACCTTGGCGAAGTCGCCTTCGTGCACGGTGATGCGATGGTCAAGTGCTGCGGCCACGACATTGTCGCGAGCCAGGCTCACATGCTGTGGATCGCGCTCGATGCTGTCGACCACGCAATTCGGCGCGCCGGCGGCAAATGAAAGCGCCGTATAGCCGAGCGCAGTGCCAAGCTCCAGGATACGCCGCGCCTGGACCGCCGCTGCGAGCGCGCTGAGCAGCGGGCCGTTGCCGTAGGAGTAAGCGCCACAGCCATGCCGCGCACGATGGGTCTGCGTGGCTTTGCGGACGTGCGCGAACGGATCGGCGAGCGACTTGTTCATGGCGAGCGATTACTCGCGGCTCGGATAATTAGGGCTCTCGCGTGTGATGGTGACATCGTGCACGTGGCTCTCGCGCAAACCCGCGCCGGAAATGCGGATGAACTCGGCTTTAGCGTGAAATTCGGGGAGCGTTTTTGCTCCCACATAGCCCATGGCCGCGCGCAGTCCGCCGGTGAGCTGGTGTAGCACATTGGCGACCGGACCCTTGTAGGGCACCTGGCCTTCCACACCCTCGGGCACGAGCTTGAGCGTGTCCTTGATCTCCTGCTGAAAGTAGCGATCGGCCGAGCCGCGCGCCATGGCGCCGACCGAACCCATGCCGCGATAGGTCTTGTAGGAGCGGCCCTGATAGAGAAAGACCTCGCCCGGGGTCTCGTCGGTGCCGGCAAGCAGCGAGCCGACCATGGCGCAATCCGCGCCGGCCGCCATCGCCTTGGCGAGATCGCCGGAAAATTTGATGCCGCCGTCGGCGATCACCGGCGTGTCGGTCTTCTTGGCCGCCTCGACCGCGTCAGCGATGGCCGTAAGCTGCGGCACGCCGACGCCGGCGATCACCCGCGTGGTGCAGATCGAACCCGGACCGATCCCGACTTTGATCGCGTCCGCACCGGCGTCGATCAGCGCCTTGGCGCCCTCGACCGTGGCGATGTTGCCCGCAACCACCTGCACCGCGTTCGACAACCGCTTGATGCGGGTGACGGCGTCAAGCACGCGCCTGGAATGACCGTGGGCGGTATCGACGACGACGAGATCGACGCCCGCCTCGATCAATGCCTCGCTGCGTGCATAACCGGCCTCGCCGACGCTGGTGGCGGCGGCGACGCGCAGCCTGCCCTGCTCGTCCTTGCAGGCATTGGGATTGGCAACCGCTTTCTCGATGTCCTTCACCGTGACCAGACCGACGCAACGGTAATCGCCGTCGACCACCAACAGCTTCTCGATGCGATGCTGGTGCAACAGCCGTTTGGCCTCGTCTTGACTGACGCTGCTCTCACGCACCGTGACGAGGGCTTCCTTGGTCATCAATTCGGACACTTTTTGCCGCCGGTCGGTGGCAAAGCGTACGTCGCGATTGGTCAGGATGCCGACGAGTTTGCCGGCGCGTCCGTTGCCGCCGCCCTCGACCACCGGGATGCCGGAGATGCGGTTCTCCTGCATCAAGGAAAGCGCATCGGCGAGCGTGGCGTCGGGGTGAATGGTGACCGGGTTCACCACCATGCCGGATTCGAACTTTTTCACCTGGCGCACTTGCGCCGCCTGTATCGCAGGATCGAGATTGCGGTGAATGACGCCAATACCGCCGGCCTGCGCCATGGCGATGGCCATGTGCGCCTCGGTCACCGTGTCCATGGCCGAGGCGACGACCGGGATATTGAGGGTGATGCCGCGTGTGATCCGGGAACGAACATCCACTTCCGAAGGTAACACGTCCGACAGGCCGGGCTTGATCAGCACGTCGTCGAAGGTCAGGCCCTCGCGCGGATTGTTCTGAGGCATTGCCAACTCCGCTTGCGCCCGCACATTCACGGGCTTCCTTGGTGCGGGCGCCTCGAAGGCTGGTAAAAAGACGAAACTGCGGGTCGGGTGCTTGCCCTGCCCGCCTGCTCATCCACCTTCACGGCCCGCTTTTGGGTTGGCGGCGGCTCCTAGCACGTCCGCGTCCCGATTTATAGATGGTGCGGCACGGCTTGGCCGGCCAGTGCACAGCGGAGTAGATTGCCCGCAACCGAGACGGAGAAATGAAAAATAAGACCGAGCGTTTTGCCCGTCGCGTATCGGGCAAAACGGGGATTCCAAGGCCTATGTTACCCTCCCCTTTGACCGGCTGGGTTCCGCTCGTCGTCGCCGCGCTACTCGCTCTGGCCGCACCCGCGCACGCCCAGGATACAACGGCCGATGAGCGCCGCTGCACCGGAGCGCTGCGCGCCACCAACGAGGAGCGAATCACCGCCTGCACGGCGTTGATCGATTCGGGGCGCTATCAGCCGGCCAATCTCGCCATCCTGCATCAGGATCGCGGTATGGCGATGCGCGCCAAAGGCGACCTCAGCGGCGCGCTCGACGAATTCGCCGAAGCGATCAAGCTCAATCCCGACTACGCGCGCGCGTTCGCGGAACGCGGCGGCGTGCACCTGGCGCAGCACGACCTCGACGGCGCCATCGCCGATCTCGATACCGCGATCAGGCTCGATGCGACCGACGCCGGCGCGTTCATGGCGCGCGGCAACGCGTACGATGAGAAAGAAGATTTCGATCGCGCCATCGCCGATTACAACGAGGCCATAAAACTTTCGCCGAATTACGCGGCGGCTTACTTCAATCGCGGGCTGGCGCTCCGCCGCAAGGGCGACTTCGATCACGCGATCGCCGACTATGATCAGGCCGTCAAGCTCGACCCGAAAAACGCCTCCGCGCTCAACAATCGCGGCATCGTCTGGTTCGAGAAGGGCGATCTGGACCGCGCCATCGCCGATTACAATCAGGCGATGCGCGTGGACGCCAATTTCGCCGCCGCCTACAACAACCGCGGCGATGCCTGGCGCGCCAAGGGCGATTCGGTGCGCGCGCTGGCCGATTTCGATCGGGCCATCCAGCTTTCACCGCAGTTCGCGCTCGCCTACGATAACCGCGGCCTAGTCTACTATCAGAAGCGCGACTACGATCGCGCCATCGCCGATTTCGACGCCGCGATACGTTTCGATCCGACCAGCGCCGAAGCCTTCAGCAATCGCGGCAATGCCCATGACGACAAGGGCGACCGCAACGCCGCCATCGCCGATTACAACGAAGCCATCCGCCTCGACCCGAAGAACGCACGCATCTACTACGATCGCGGCATTGCGTACCGCCGCGACGGCGATCTTGACCGGGCCATCGCCGACCTGACCAAGGCCGTCAGCCTCAATCCGCAACATGCCGGCGCCTTTAACGAACGCGGCTATGCCTTCTATCAGAAGCACGATTTCGAGCACGCCATCGCCGATTACGATCAGGCGATCAAGCTCAATCCGAAATTCGCGATCGCCTACAATAATCGCGGCAACGCGTTCGACGACAAAGGCAATCCCGATCGCGCCATCGCCGATTATAATGAGGCCCTGCGCGCCGATCCGACCTATGCCGCGGCGTTCTACAATCGCGGCATCGCCTGGCGCCGCAAGGGCGATCTGGATCGCGCGATCGCCGATTACGATCAGGCGATCAAGCTCAATCCCACGGCGGCGGCATACAACAACAGAGGCAGCGCCTGGCAGGCCAAGGGCGAAAACGAGCGCGCGATTGCGGATCTGGATCAGGCCATCAACCTCGATCCGCGGTCGGCCGATGCCTACATCAACCGCGGCAACGCCAAGCGCGAGCGGCTCGATCTTGCCGACGCCATCGCCGATTACACGCACGCCATCGAGCTTTCGCCGGACGCGGCGCTAGCGTTTTACAATCGCGCGTGGGCGCGGTACCTCTCCGGCGACACCGTGCAAGGGCTGGCCGATGTCGACCGGGCCATCGCGCTCAATCCGCATTCGGCGAGCGCGTTTTCGACGCGCGGCCTCATCCGCGAGCGGCTCGCCGATGCTGCGGGCGCCGTCGCCGACTTCCGCAAGGCGCTCGAGATTGATCCCACCTTCCAGCAGCCCGCCGAAGCCCTGCAGCGGCTCAAAGCCGCCCCCCCGCCGAAGCCCAGCCCGGCGCCGAGCCATTAACGGCCCATGACCTTGAGTACGCCGTCGAGCTCGTACGACCGCGTGGTGCCGCTGATCGTCGCGGTTGCGCTGTTCATGGAGAACATGGACTCCACCGTGATCTCGACGTCGCTGCCGGCCATTGCCCGGGCGATCGGCACCAACCCGCTGGCGCTGAAGCTTGCCGTCACCTCCTATTTGCTCGCGCTCGCGATCTGCATCCCGGCGAGCGGCTGGATGGCTGACCGCTTCGGCGCGCGCAAAGTCTTTCGCATTGCCATCGGGGTGTTCGTGCTCGGTTCGATCGGTTGCGCCGTCTCGCGTTCGCTCGATCAATTCGTGCTGGCGCGGATTGTTCAAGGCATGGGCGGCGCGATGATGACGCCGGTCGGGCGTCTCATTGTGGTGCGCAGCATCGAAAAGCGGCTCCTGGTCCATGCCATGTCGCTGGTTACCATACCCGCCCTGGTCGGCCCGATCTGCGGCCCGCCGCTCGGCGGCTTCATCACCACCTACGCATCATGGCACTGGATCTTCATCATCAACGTGCCGATCGGTCTTCTCGGCATCGTGATGGCGACGCGGTACATTCCCGAAGTGCGCGCGGAGCGTCCCGATCCGTTCGACTTTGTCGGTTTCATCTTGTCCGGGCTGGGGATTGGCGGGCTCGCCTTCGGCCTTTCGGTCATGGGGCTGCAGTTTTTGCCCAACGGCGCGCTGGCCGCGCTGCTCGGCGTCGGCGCGGCTTCGACCGCGGCCTACATCGTCCACGCCCGGCGCACGCCGGCGCCGATTCTCGATCTCGGACTGTTCAAACTGCCGACCTTCCGCGCCAGCATTATCGGCGGTTTCATGTTTCGGCTCGGCATTGGCGCGCTGCCGTTTCTGCTGCCGCTTTTGTTGCAGATCGGTTTCAACCTGACACCGTTTCAGTCCGGTCTCATCACCTTCACCGGCGCGCTCGGCTCGATGTTCATGAAGGCCGCCGTTGCGGCCGTGCTCAGACAAGTCGGCTATCGCCCGGTGCTGGTCTACAACAGTCTCATCAGCGCCGCGTTTCTCGCCGCCTGCGCCAGCTTTGTGCCCGGCATGCCGTTTGCGGCGATGATCGCCATCCTGCTCGCCGGCGGCTTTTTTCGCTCGCTGGAATTCACGGCTATCAACACGATCGCCTATGCCGAGGTCGAGCCGCAGCTGGTCAGCCGGGCGACGACGCTCGCCGCCGTCGGCCAGCAATTGGCGCTGTCGACCGGCGTCGCGGTGGGCGCGCTCGTGGTCGAGATCATGCTGCGGCTAAAACAGGGCACTGCGATGAGCGCTTGGGATTTCCCGCCCGCCTTCCTCGTGGTGGGCGCGCTCGCCGGCGCTGCCAGCCTAGTGTTTGCACGGCTTCCGCCCGATGCCGGCGCCGAGCTCGCCGGGCGCAAGATGGCGCAAGCGCTGGCGGTGGATAAGCCTTAGCGGAGCGCGTCCGCTCCGCCGCGAAAGCCGCGGGCGAGGAGATAAAGCTCGGCTGAATTGGTGCGGCTGGCCGGCGGCTTGACGTGCTTGACGCTTAAGAAATCGCGCTTGAGCTCGGCCAGCAGCGCGGTTTCGGTTCCGCCTTGCAGCACTTTGCAGAGGAAGCTTCCGCCCGGCTTGAGCACTTGGCGCGCGAAATGCGCCGCCGCCTCGGCGAGCGCCATGATGCGCAAATGGTCGGTCTGCCGGTGACCGGTGGCGTTGGCCGCCATGTCGGAGAGAACGACGTCGACCTTTGCTTGGGACTTTCCTTGCGTTTCGCCGCCGACCATAGCCTTGAGGCGCTCAGGCGCAGTTTCGTCAAGAAAATCGAGCTTGAGAAAGTCGACGCCGGCGATCGGCTTTAGGTCGAGAATGTCGAGCGCGATCACCCGCCCGCCAGCGCCAACGCGCCTTGCGGCAACTTCGCTCCACCCCCCGGGCGCCGCGCCGAGATCGACGACGTGCGCGCCCGGTTTGAGCAGATGATATTTGTCGTCAATCTCGGCAAGCTTGTAGGCGGCGCGCGAACGCAACCCCTCGCGCTTGGCGCGCGCCACATAAGGATCGCTGATCTGGCGCTCAAGCCAGGCGCGCGAAGACAGCTTTCGACGCTTTTCATCCTTGAGCCGCGCCATATTGTGCTTGGCCCGTCAGGCTTCGCCCCATACGCCGTCGGCGCGCATCATCTCGACCAGCATGCCCTCGCGCAGGCCGCGATCGGCGACACGCAGCCGCGGACAGGGGAACGCGCGGCGAAAGGCATCGAGGATGGCGCAGCCGGCGAGCACGAGATCGGCGCGTTCGGCGCCGATGCACGGATTGGCCGCGCGCTCGTCAAAGCTCATCGCCATGAGCTCGTCGACCACCCGCGACACCTCGTCGCCGGAAAGCCAGCAGCCGTCGACACGGCGGCGGTCATAGCGCTTGAGCCTCAGGAACACGCCCGCGATCGTCGTCACCGTGCCCGACGTGCCGAGCATGTGGAAGCCGTCGATGTCGCCGCTATGCGCAGCCGCGAAGTGCTGCAAAGAGGCGGCGACTTCCTCGACCATGGCATCGTAAACCGCGCGCGGCACCACGGTGCCGCCGTAACGCTCGGCGAGAGTGACGACACCGACGGGAAGCGATACCCAGCCGACGATGTCGGGCCGCGGCGGCCCGCGCCGGACGCCGTTGGGCCGGCCGAGCCGCACCAGCTCGGACGATCCGCCACCGATATCGAACAGGATGACTCCGGCGGCCGTGGGGTCGAACAGCTCGGTGCAGCCAGAAGCCGCCAACCGTGCCTCGGTAGCCGAATCGACGATCTCCAGTTCGAGGCCGGTTTTCTCGGCGACGCGGGCCCGGAAGGCTTCGCCGTTTTCCGCGGCGCGGCAGGCCTCGGTGGCGATGAGCCGCGCCCGGCTTACGCCGCGCCCGCGCATCTTGTCGCGGCAGATCAGCAGCGCTTCGATCGCCCGTGCAATCGCCGCGTCGCTGATGCGGCGCGAAGCGGCCACGCCTTCGCCGAGACGAATGATGCGGGAGAACGCATCGACGACGCGAAAACCATGTCCGGTCGGACGCGCAATCAGCAACCGGCAGTTGTTGGTGCCGAGATCGAGCGCCGCGTAGGTGCCATCGCCATGCTCGTTGGCGGGCATTTGCGTGTCATCGCGCCGGAAACCATCCCGGCGGATGCCGTACGGCGTTCGACGAGGCCAGCGAGGTCGGGGTCGCGACGCTCCATGGCCATCGAGGCCGCCCGGCGGCGGAGCCTCATCGCTCATAAGACCTTCCTGCCGCGCCGGAGCCTCTGCGGCTCGACGGCTGCGGGCCTGTGTCCAAGCTCAAATCGAGTCAAATGTATCAGCCGGATGCGGCATGGCCAATATGGCCAATACTGTGCCTTTCCCGCCTATGAGCCATGCCCACCGCCCAGCTTGTGGCCCTCCGCCAAGTCCACTATGTCACCTCGGCATGACTCTTTGCGGGATTGCACAGCGATGAATTTGCATCAGCCATCCGACCGGCCGGCGAACAAATTGGCGGCGAACGAGCTGGCGGCGGAGAGGTTGGCGGTTCAGAAATTCGCCATCGGGCAGTCCGTCCCGCGCAGTGAAGACCCGATGCTGTTGCGCGGCGAGGGTCACTACACCGACGACGTAAGCCTGCCCGGGCAGGTTTATGCGGTGATGGTGCGCAGCCGCAACGCCCACGGCATCATCCGTGCGATCAATACCGCTGCCGCGCGCAATATGCCCGGCGTGCTGGGCGTCTACACCGCCGCCGACCTGCAAGCCTATGGCCCGCTCAAATGCGTCGTGCCGCTGAAAAATCGCGACGGCACGCCAATGCGGAAGCCGTGGCGCGGCGCGCTGGCGAAAGACAAAGTGCGTTATGTCGGCGATCCCGTGGCATACGTCGTCGCCGAGACCGTGCTCGCCGCCAAGGACGCAGCCGAAGCCGTCGAGATCGAAATCGACGCGCTCCCCGCCGTCACGACCGCCGCCAACTCGGCGCGCAACGGCGCCCCGCTCCTCTACGATGACGTGCCCGATAACGTATCGCTCGACTACCACTATGGCGACGCCGCCGCCGTCGATGCCGCCGTTGCCACGGCAGCGCACGTTACGCGCATGAAGCTTCTCAACAGCCGCGTGGTCGTCAACGCCATGGAGCCGCGCGCGGCGCTCGCATCCTTCGACGGCAGTCGCTTCACCCTCTACGTCGGCTCGCAAGGCGTATCCGGAATGCGCGCCAACATCGCCGATGCGCTTGGCGTCGATACCAAAGCGGTACACATCCTGACTGGTCAGGTCGGCGGGTCATTCGGCATGAAGGGCGCGGTGTTTCCGGAATATATCTGCGTGCTGCACGCCGCTCGGGCCACTGGCCGGCCGGTGAAATGGACCGACGAGCGCTCGGGGAGTTTCTTTTCCGACAGTCATGGCCGCGACCACGATGTCACCGCCGAACTCGCATTGGCGGAAGACGGCACTTTCCTTGCGGTACGCATCGACTGCTTTGCCGATATGGGAGCCTTCCTGTCGCCCATGGGACCGTTCCCGGGAACGGTCAATATCGTCAAGAATGTGCAGGGCATGTATCGAACCCCGCTCATCGAAGTCTCTTCCAAATGCGTATTCACCAATACCTCGCAGACCGGCCCCTACCGCGGTGCCGGCAGGCCCGAGGGCAACTACTTCATGGAGCGATTGATCGATACGGCCGCCGCCGAGATGGGCATCGATCGCCTCGCGTTGCGCCGGCGCAATCAGATCCGTCCCCAACAGCTGCCCTACAAAACCGCGTCCGACGTGACTTATGACAGCGGCGACTTCGCCGCGCTCACCAAGCAAGCGCTGGAGCTCGCCGACAGCAAGGGCTTTGTCCGCCGCAAGCGGGAAAGCGCGCGGCGCGGCAAGCTGCGCGGTCTCGGCGTCGGCAATTTTCTGGAAGTCACCGCCCCGCCGTCGAAGGAATTGGCGGATATCGCCTTCAATGCCGACGGCACGGTGACGCTCACGACCGGGACGCTCGATTTCGGCATGGGCCACGCCACGCCCTTCGCCCAGGTTCTAAGCGAGAAGCTCGGCGTCCCCTTCGAGAAAATCTCGCTGGTTCAGGGCGACAGCGATCGGATGGCGATGGGCGGCGGCAGCGGCGGCTCGAAATCGCTCATGCACAGCGGCACGGCGATCGTCGAAGCCGCTGCGAAGATCATCGAGAAAGGCAAGGAGATCGCCAGCCACGTCCTCGAAGCGGCGCCCTCCGATATTGAGTTCCGCCAGGGGCGCTTCGTAATCGCCGGCACCGATCGCACGATTTCGATCATGGAGTTGGCGCAAACGCTGCGCGACGGCAGCGCCAAACTGCCGCCGGACGCGCCGCAATCGCTCGACATTACGTATGTGAGCGATGGACCCGGCGCCGCGACCTTCCCCAATGGCTGCCATGTCGCGGAAGTCGAGGTCGATCCCGACACCGGTGTAGTCGAAGTGGTGAAGTACACCTGCGTCAATGACTTCGGCGTGGTCGTCAATCCTCTCATCGTCGCCGGCCAGCTCCACGGCGGCGTCGTCCAGGGCATCGGCCAGGCGCTCATGGAGATGACGGTCTATGACGGCGACGGCCAATTGCTCACCGGCTCGTTCATGGACTACGCGATGCCGCGGGCGTCCGATGTGCCGTCATTCGTTCTGGCCGACCATCCGGTGCCGGCAAAAACGAACCCGCTCGGCGTCAAGGGCTGCGGCGAAGCCGGCTGCGCCGGCTCGCTGACCTCGGTCATGAATGCCGTGCTCGACGCGCTGGCCGGTCGCGGCATCCGCCATGTCGACATGCCGTTGACGCCATTTCGCATCTGGCAAGCGCTGCGCGAAGCGGACAGCATCGGCGCCGGGCGTTCGATTCGATGACGCAAACGATCTCCGTCCCGGCCCGCCGCCTCGGCGAGTTCCGGGTGGTGGCGCCGGTATGCGCGGCGCACTTCCTCAGTCACTATTACATGATCATATTGGCGCCGCTGTTCGCCTTCGTGCGCGCCGACTATGGCGTGAGCTATACCGACCTGGCGCTTGCGCTCACCGCGTTCAACATGGTCTCGGCGGTGCTGCAAACGCCGGCCGGCTTTCTGGTCGATCGGATCGGGGCGCGCAGTGTGCTGATTGCCGGCGTTGCGCTTGGCACCGCGGCTTTCGCGGTTGCCGGACTGGTCAATTCATTCGCCGTGTTCATCGCCATGTTTGCCGTCGCCGGCCTCGGCAACACGGCGTATCACCCCGCCGATTATTCACTGTTGTCCCACCACAGCACGCCGGCGCGGATCGGTCAGATCTTCTCGTTCCATACTTTCTCAGGGATTCTCGGCGCCGCCGTCGCCCCCGCCACGTTGCTGGCAATGCAGAGCCGCTTCGGCTGGCGCGGCGCCTTTGTCGGCGCCGCGATACTCGGCTGCGCCGTGCTGGCGCTCCTGATCGCGCAACGGCCTACGCCCGCCGACCGGTTGGCGGAAAAGCGCCGGGTCGCGCCGCCGGCTAACGGCGGCGCCAACGCTTCGCCGCGCGACGATGGCGGATGGCGGCTCCTGCTCTCTCCGCCGATCATTCTCAATCTTTGTTTCTTCGTTCTGCTCTCGATCATGGGCGGGCTCAACAGCTTCCTCGTGGTTGCGCTTGGCGCGCTCTATGGCACGTCCGGCACGCTCGCCAACGTGGCGCTGACCGGATTGCTGCTGATGAACGCGCTCGGGGTTCTTGTCGGCGGCGTCCTCGCCTCGCGCACGACCCGTCATGCGGTCGTTGCCGCTCTCGGCCTCGCCTGCGCCGGCATCGTGACCGCGCTCGTCGGCACGGTCGGTTTCTCCTCCTACGCGCTCGTTCTGACGACGTCGCTGTCCGGCTTGTTCGTCGGCATTGCCAGCCCGTCGCGCGACATGCTGGTGCGCGCGGTGACGCCGCTCGGCGCCTACGGACGCGTCTTCGGTTTCGTATCTTCAGGATTTAACATCGGCGCCATGATAGCGCCGACGATCTATGGAATGTTGATGGATCACGGCGAGCTGCGGGCCGTGTTCCTGTTTTCAGCCGCCTGCAGCATTCTCTGCATCGGCACGGTGGTGTTCGGATTTTCCGGCCGCGAGCAACGCTGAGCCGGCGCGCCGGCCCCTCAACATTCGTCTAGGCTGTTCTGCTTAGAGCCGATCCAAGAAGATGTTGAGTTGGATGAGTCGGTTGTGATTCCTTGATGGGCGCCTTGATTTGCACAGGAGCGCCCGATGTGGAAGCCCGAACACCGGCAGGCTGCCGAGCGGCACGGCCTTCGTTACCCGAGTGACCTCAGCGACGCCGAATGGGCGCTGGTTGAACCGATGGTTCCACCGGCCAAGCACGGCGGCCGGCCGCGGGACGTGAATGTCCGCGAGGTGCTGAACGCGATCTGCGACGTGCTGTCGACTGGCTGCCAGTGGCAGGCCTTGCCGAAGGACCTGCCACCGAAGAGCACAGCGCACTATTACTTCATGCTGTGGGACTGGGACGGCACGCTGGCGCGCATCCACCACTCGCTCTACGTCGCGACCCGCGAGCAGGCCGGACGCGAAGCAAGCCCGACGGCGGCGATCATTGACAGTCAGAGCGCCAAGGCCGCTCAAAAAGGGGCTCTGCGCTCGACCCGCAGGGGTTCGATGCAGGCAAGAAGGTCACGGGACGCAAGCGCCACATCCTCGTCGATACGCTCGGCCTGCTGTTGAGCGTGATCGTTCACCCTGCCGACGTGCAGGATCGCGATGGCGCCCGCCAAGTGCTGCGGACGGCGCGTCGTCTGTTTCCCTTCATCGAATGCATCTTCGCGGATGCCGGATATCAGGGGCCGAAGATGGAGAAGGTCATTGCCGGCACCGGGTGCTGGACATTGCAGATCGTCAAGCGCCGCGATGCCCACCACTTCGTCGTCTTGCCCAAGCGATGGATCGTCGAGCGCACAATCGCATGGATCAGCCGCAACCGTCGTCTGGCGCGCGACTTCGAGCGCTATGCCAGGACCGTTGCCGCCTTTGTCCGCCTCGCCATGATCCGCATCATGCTCAGACGCTTGACCAGACCAACCCTTTGCTCATGAATCCCAACTTCTTGGATCGGCTCTTAGACGTTTGTACGTATCCGCGTTTTTGTTTGATAGCCGCCGCTTTTAACCCATTATTCCCGGTCGCTGCCGCAGGATCGAGGCGTCACGGACGGCGGGGAAATGGCCGGCATTGCCCACGGTACGCGCGATCTTTCTTTGGAAAGTTCCGCCGAAAGAAAAGTGTCGCCTCGCCATCGAAGCATAAGGTCGATGACCGTTCGAAACTGAGGTCGGTGAAGAAGGTGACGGCATGAGCGCGCTCCGCATTCTCCACGTCGACGACGAGCCCGATATTCGCGAGGTCGTCGACATCTCGTTGGCTCTCAATCCCAATTTCGAAGTGAGGGCGTGCTCATCGGGAGCCGAGGCGATCGTTGCGGCGACCGAGTGGTCGCCGTTACTCATTCTTCTCGATGTCACGATGCCCAAGATGGACGGTCCGACCACGCTGGCGCAATTGCGCAAGAATCCGCAAACCTCCGAGATACCGGTCATCTTTATGACGGCGCGGGCGCAGAGCCGCGAGATCGAGCACTTCATGGCGCTCGGCGCACACGGCGTAATCTCCAAGCCGTTCGATCCGATGACGTTGGCTTCGCAAGTACAGAGTCACTTGCAAGCGCTCAACAGAATCTGACGCGCCCGAACGCTGTTCGGTACCTGGGGAACGAGTGCATGAGCCATTTGCGCCCGTGGCATGCTCTACCGCTCATGCTCGTGGCCGCGTTCGGCGCGCTGGCGTGGTTCAACGTGTCGGCCAATTCCGCAGGCGACCAGCGGTTTGACGGCTTCAACGTCATCGCCGCAGCCGGCCATCCGTTCGGCAGCGAAACCGCCAAGGTTTCGCTCGACAATGCCAAGGCGCTCGGTGCGCGCGCGATCGCGATTATTCCGTTCTTTTGGCAATTGACCCCGTCGAGCCCGAACCTGCTGCGCGGTACCGACATGACGGATGAAGAGTTGCGCGCCGGCATCCGCGACGCCCATGCCCGCGGACTGGCGGTTCTGGTCAAGCCTCACGTCTGGGTGCCGGACAGTTGGGCGGGCGCGGTCGTCATGAGCTCGATGGCGGATTGGCAGGAATGGTTTGTGAATTACCGCCGCGAGTTGGAGCGCATCGCGCGGATCGCCGCGGATGAAAAGGCGGAGGCGCTCGCTGTCGGCACCGAGCTCACCCAAACAACGCAGCGCCGAGAATGGAACGAGCTGATCGCCGCGGCGCACGCCGCTTATTCGGGTCGCCTGCTCTACTTTGCGCACAACGTCGAGGAAGCGAAAATGGTGCCGTTCTGGAATCAGCTCGACGCGATCGGGGTTACGCTCTATCCGCCGCTCGGGCCCGATGACGACCGCGACCAGGGGCGCAATGTGATGCGCGATGTGGCCCATCGCCTCGACACGCTGGCGACGCGAACCGGAAAATCCATCCTGGTCGGAGAGATCGGAATACGCTCCGCCGAGGGTGCCGCGGCAAAACCGTGGGAGGGCGTGGAAGAACGAACGAGCGCGCCAGATCCGACACTGCAAGCCGACGTGATCGCCGACTGGCTGGCCGCGCTCGATGGTCCGGCGATTAGCGGCATCCTCGTCTGGGAGTGGTCGACCAACCCGGATGCCGGTGGATCGACAGATACCAATTTCACCGTCCAGGGCAAGCCGGCGGCGCGCGTTCTGCAATGCGCGTGGACGCAATTATGCGAAGAAGATCATGCGGGCGACCGATTGCCCTGACCGGAAGCGTCAGGACCCATGCCGCGCGCACTCCATCGCAACCACCCGAGCCCGGACGACAGCGTCGATCGCGGCTGTTGCCCGCAGGAGTGCTCATTACTCACTCGACTACCGCCGGTCGGTCACGCTGGGCGTAGCGTCAAACATCGATCCGAAAACGGGATCAGCCATAGTTGTACGTATTCGCACGCACGTGCTTTTTAATATTGAGCCCCGACATATTATCTGGGGTTTTGCATTCGGCATTTGCATTCACCATTAGCCATGCCCGGCATGGCGTCCAGCGAGGTTAGCCTTGTCCGACGTTTTGGGTAGGTCGACGAGCGCCGGCGACGAAGCCCGCACGGACACGCCGCGCCAGGCGATTTCTCTGTCCAGCGAGATTCTGCAGAAGGCTATCCTCGGCGACGCCGACTTCGCAATCATAGCGACCGACGCCAACGGCGTTATCCGGATTTTTAATGCCGGCGCCGAGCGGTTGTTGGGCTACGCCGCCGGCGACGTCATTAACAAGATGGTGCCGAGCGAATTCCGCGATCCGCAAGACATGATTGCGCGCGCTAAACAATTGAGCGCCGAGTTCGGAACGACAATCGCGCCCGGCTTCGGCGCACTGATTTTCAAGGCCGCGCGCGGAATCGAGGACCAATACGAGATGGAATACGTCCGCAAGGACGGCAGCCGCTTTCCGGCCCACGTGTCAATCACCGCGCTGCGCGACGACAGATCCGAGATCATTGGCTATCTGAACATCTGCATCGACAATTCCGCGCGGGTCGCCATGAGAGCGGCCGAAAAGGAAAAGACGCGTCAAAAAGACGAATTCGTCGCCACTGTCAGTCACGAGCTGCGCACCCCGCTTACTTCGATCGCCGGCGCGCTTGGTCTTCTCACCGGCAATGCGGCCGGAAAACTGCCCGCATCCGCGATGCGCTTGCTCACGATCGCATATGCGAACAGCCAGAGGCTTGTTCGGCTGCTCAATGATATTCTCGATATCGAAAAAATGGAGTCGGGCAAAGCGGTCTTCGAATTCAAGCGTGTCGAGGTCCGATCGCTCGTCGAGCAGACGATCGAAGCCAATCGCGCGTTTGCCCAGGATCGCAGCCTGCGGATTCGGCTCGACGCGGCATCCGCCGCATTCGACGTGCGCGCCGACCCTGATCGGCTGGTGCAGGCCATCACCAACCTGCTGTCCAATGCCATCAAGTTTTCGCCGCCCGGCGAAGAAGTGGTCGTGGCGGTCGAGACGAAAAGCGATGCGGTCCGTATCTCGGTGCGAGACCACGGCCCCGGTGTTCCGGAAGAGTTCAAGCGCCGCATTTTCGAGAAATTCGCGCAGGCCGACGGCACGGATGCGCGCCGGAAGGGCGGCACCGGCCTCGGGCTGAGCATCGTCAAGCAGATCGTCGATCGGCTCGGGGGAGAAGTCGGCTTTGCCGACGCCCCCGGCGGCGGCGCCATCTTTCACGTCGATCTCCCGAATTGGGCGCATGCGGTCAGACAGTCTCGCTTCAGTGGGGAAGCGCACCTTCGTATATTGCTGTGCGAGGACAATCCGGAGGCGGCTGTCGTGCTCGTCGATCGGCTGGGCCAAGAGGGATTTTTCACCGACGTCGCGCTTTCAGCAAACGAGGCGGTTGCGCGCGTGGCGACGACAATATACGCCGCTATTCTGGTCGATCTGCAGCGCCCGGATGGCGACGGCATCAGCTTGATCAAACAATTGCGGGCGCAATCGCAAATTTATAACACGCTGCTTGTGGTCCTGTCCGCGGACCTTGATCCGGCCTCCGATGAAAAGGGGCCCTCCACCGTCCTGAACATTGTCGACTGGCTTGACGAGCCGATCGACGTCGACCGGCTGGTGCGCGTGCTCGATCGGGCGATTGCCGGCAATGACGGCATGCGCCCACGTATCTTGCATGTGGAGTCCGATGGGGAATTGCTTCGTGTCGTGGCCAGCGCGCTGGGCGCCAAAGCCGAAGTCATGTCGGTGGATTCGATCGACAAGGCGCGCCGGGCGCTTGCCGCCAACCGCTTCGACGTTGCCGTGCTCGACGTCGCGCTGGCTGCGGGTTCCGGCTTCGATCTGTTGCACGAGCTGCGTGACAGCAAAGGCGATGCAATACCTCTCATCGTATTTTCGCCGGACGACGCAAACCCGGCATTCGCCGCCCAGCTCCGGTCGGCGCTCATCAAGTCGCGGACTTCGATCGACAATCTGATCGCCATCCTGCAAAAGCGCCTGTCGGGTAACTCCCTGCCGTCGCGTGACGAAGACGCCGCATGAGCACATTGCGCGTGCTTCATATCGACGACGAGGCCGACATCCTCGACATCGTGGCGGCTTCGCTCGACCTCGACCCTGAATTCGAGGTGCGCGGTTGCGCTTCGGGCGCGGATGGGCTTGCAGCCGCCGCTGAGTGGCGGCCCGACCTCATCCTCCTGGATATCATGATGCCGGACATGGATGGGCCGACGACGCTTGCACGTTTGCGGGAAAATCCGCGGACCGCGGACATTCCCGTCGTTTTTATGACCGCTCGAGTGCAGGAGCGGGACCTCGCGCATTTCAAGTCGCTAGGCGCTGTGGGCGTGATCTCCAAACCGTTCGACCCGATGACGCTTGCGGCTTCGGTGCGCAATTACATGCAGCCGGCCAACGCAGGGTGATTGTGCCCAATCAGAACTGGTGCCAAACGCCGAGGACGACGCCATTCTCCTGCAGCGCATTGCGGCCGGCATAGGTACTAATGCCGCCGAACTGCAGCCACCAGTTATCGGCCACCGTATAGAGCGCTGTGAGCTCAAACTTGTAGTATTCGTAGCTGCCGCCGAAGATGGAGATGCCCGGGCCTTCCGAGACCACGTTGAAGCTCTGCGCCAGCAGCATCCAGCGCGGGTAAACCTTCACGCCAAGCGTCCCTTCGAACCGGAACTCACTCGGATAGCCGTCGGTGCGCCAGCGCTCGGCGAGTTCGAAGTCGAAGAAGGCGGGCCTGTCGGTCACTTTGAAATTATGACCGAGAAGGGCGCGGAAGTCGGCCTCGAAATCGGTGTAGCCGATCGCCGCGGGGTTCGCCGTGTCGGTGGTCCCGGGTATTCGCATCGTGGACTGGCCGGATACCACCCAATCCTGGCTTTCGAGAAAGGCATAGCGGGCGCCGAACTCGGTGTAACTGAGACCGGAGCGTTCGGCATTTGTCGGCGGGGCAATGTCGACGTTCTGCAGTCCAGGATTGAAAATCGCGGTCAGCCGGTCATTGAGACCGTATTCGATAAGCAGTCCCAGCTCCTGCTTGCTGTAGCGCGGAGTTGAGGCAAGCCCGTTGTCGGTAAAGTAAGAAGTCGCCGAGGTGCCGGTCACGGTTGCGAGCCATTGCCCGGTCCCTTCTGGAAGCGTCCAAGCACCCGCCCAGGCCACGGAAGGCAAGCACAGCAACACGGCCGCCAACGCTACACTACGCTTCAACACGCTTTCCCCCACCCGATACTCGTCTAACACAGCACCTACCCCAAAGTGCCGCGCGGTCTCCGAACACGAATTCTCAGGCCCTTGCCCCGATCTCTTTCTTGGGCATGAGATTCTCAGAAATCCGGTTTACGCCGTTCGGTATCGCGCCATCGGCCCTGAGCGCGACAACGCGATTGCCGCCTGCGTCCGCGGCTTGCTGCACGCTGGACATCGCCTGCGTAAGCAATTGGACCCAGTCGACAGTGTGCTTGACGCGCCCGGTAATCGCCGCAACGCTCGCGGTGACATAATCGGACTCAACCGATTCGGTATTCGGCAGGCGCAGCTTCTGCACGGTCGCGCGCAAGGTCTCCGCAAGGTCGCGCACCGAACCTGCGCCGAGCTCCGGCACGACCATGATGATCATGCCGTTCCGATAGGCCGCC
The DNA here is from genome assembly GCA_963709825.1 of uncultured Alphaproteobacteria bacterium. GTDB lineage: Bacteria > Pseudomonadota > Alphaproteobacteria > Rhizobiales > Xanthobacteraceae > BOG-931. The sequence continues at coordinate 13,471 of CAVPXZ010000008.1, read as the reverse complement.
GCCACGGTCCCAATAGTCGCCGCGAGCCGGTTCACCGCGCCCGCGACCTGGGTAAGCACGCCCCGCGCAGCCGCATCGCCTTTGGCCGAGCGGTAGCCGTCGAAATGGTCGAGCGTGAGAGCGAGTATGGAGATTACTTTCTCGGTGTCGGCCCCGCACACGGACTTGAGATAGGCCTCTGCCGCTTCGCCGACGAACAAACCAGTCGCCTCGTCGATCCACACGCCCGCGCGCCGGTCGCCCCAGCTCGACAGAAAAGTCAACAGTTCGCGCTCGCGCGCCTGCCGGCGATCGAGCTCCTGCTTGAGGCGGAGCGCCGCGCGCACCCGCGCGACAAGTTCGACGCGGTTGACCGGCTTGGTGACGTAATCGGTTGCCCCCGCCACAAAGGCGTTGGCCAACGAATTCATGTCGTCGAGCGCAGTCACCATGATGACGGGCAAATCGGCGTAACGCGGATCGTTGCGGATGCGCGCGCAGGCTTCGATGCCGTCCATTTCCGGCATCAGGATATCGAGCAGCACGACATCGACAGACGGATCCTCATCGGTGGTGCGGCCGACATCGAGAAACTTGAGGGCCTCCCAGCCCGAGGCCACGGTGACGATATCGGCGTAACCCGCGGACAAAAGCGCGCCCTCGGCGAGATCACGGGAGTCTTCCATGTCGTCGACCACGAGTATCCGCATTTGTTTTATCCGCGTTTATACTTACGTTGTTTCGGATTTTATTTTGTAATATTAGATATTACTGCGTCGAGAGATCGTGTGTCCCTTTCAGTCTCCCAAACAAGCGCCAAGTATTATTTTGGTATATGATGCGATAACCAGCCAGGCCCTGGCGAAACAGCGACGGAAAAGCTTTGTTCAGCCGGTCATTCACCCCGATCGCGCTTTGCGGGTCCGGCACGGCGATGAACGGCGTCTCAATCCGGCCGAACAGCATGGCGAGCGTGTACGACTCGCTTTCAGGACCGAGGATTCCCTGGGCGCGGCCGCGCCCCAACACCAATGCCGGAGCATTGTTGGTGTCGGCCAGCATGCCATCGTGTCCAATGGAAGCGCCGCCCGCCGCGATCGCATCGAGCCGCTCGCCTGCGACCGGCTCGAACGCGGCCTGAAGGCGGCTGATGGCAATCGGATCGACCAAGGCGATCGCCAGCAATCCGCCGAACCATCCGACGACAAGCCATCCGATGACGATCATGGTGCGCTCGCGCGCGTTCGGGATGCGGATCACGACGGTTGCGGCCAGCACCGGTGCGACGACCACGATCGCCGTCGGGTCACCGAAAAAGCCGCTTGCCACACAGATCGCGGTTGCGGCAATCGCACTGGCGACAAAGATCACCGCCGGTATGACGAGGGGACGCCGCCGGTAAACCTGGATCAGCGTAGCCACCGCGACCGGCGCCGCCATGACCAGTGCGGCGCCCATCACCAGGCTGGCATCGATCGCCGCAATTCCGGTGAAACCGTTGCCGAACATCCGCGCCACGGCCGCGGTCCATAACGACAGGCTTTGCGTCGGAGCGGCAAAGAAACTCCAGCCGTCGCCGGGAAACACCCAGGACACGTAGGTGAAGGCACCGACCATAAAGAGCGTCGGAAAGATCAGCGCGATCACCACATTCAACGCGGAGCTGGCGACCAGTAGCGGTCGGACCGCGAAAGCGAGAAACGGCACGGCGGCGAAAGCCATCGCCGCGCCGACGGGATGCGAAAACGCCAGCGCCATCAGCGCCAGCCCGACTGCCATCACCTCCGACGTGCCGCTGCGCGCCCGCAGGTCATAGAGCGCAAGGCACAGCATCAGCAGAAATATCGCCAGGAACATATCGGCGGGGCCGGCGATGACCGCGCGCAGCAGTACCGGATGCAAGGCGATCAGAAGCGTGACGATGACGGCCGCGACATAGGGCAGTCCGGCTCTGCGAAACGCGCCGAAACAGAAAGCGGCCATGATCGAATAAAGCGCCGCCGCCACCAGCGCCGGCGCCGGCGTGCCGTCCGGCGCAATCCAGGCAACCAGGGTCGTGGCCAGGAACGGTAATGTCGGATAGCCGGCAACGATCCGCCCGATCGGTACCTGACCGTCGGCGGCGGTGCTTGCCCCCGCCCACAGCCGTATCGTGTCGTCGGCGACCAGCCCGTTGCGGACCGCAATGGCGGCAAGCGCCAGCATCGCTACGAAGGCCAAGGAGGCAATCGGCGCGGCCGCAATCGTGCGACTGACGGCGCGGCTCATGCTACTTCTTCCGGGCTGGGGAACTGCGCCTCGCTATGCTGTGAAAGTCCGTGCTGCGTTTTTTCCCAGAAGAACGGATCGCGGAACAGTTGCCAAAGCCCTCTGTAGGCCGCCACCGAGATCAGGACCCAGTATCCGAATAGCGTAAAACTGAACGGGATCAGTCCAAGCCAACCGCGTTTGATCGGCCCGAGCATCAGCAGGTAAGTGAAGGCGCCGTTGCCGGCGAGCAGATTGAACAGGCAGAGAAACAGCAAAAACTGCGGAAACAGCGGATCGAAATTCGCGGCGCTGGCGATCAGCCAGATCGCGTAGACCACCCAGAACACCGGATTGAGCAATCCGGCGAGCACCGTGCCGCCGATGAAGAAGACGAAACCGAGAAAGCCGAGCAGGCCGGCCTTGCGGATCAAATGCAGCGGCCGCCGCGTATGGACGAGCAGCGTCTGCATGTAGCCTTTCATCCAGCGCGAGCGCTGGCGGATCCATTGACCGACGCGGCAGCTCGCTTCCTCGAAGGTGGTGGAATTGACCACCCCGACCCGATAGCCCTTCTGTCCGATGCGAATACCGAGATCGGCGTCCTCGGTGACGTTGTACGGATCCCAGGCGTGCAGCTCGCGCAAAACGGCGGTGCGGAAATGATTTGAGGTGCCGCCGAGCGGTATCGGCATGCCGAGACGCTCGAGCCCGGGCAGCACCTGATCGAACCAAAGCGTATAGTCGAGCGTGAACATCCGCGTCAGCCAGTTCTCGCCGGCGTTGTAATAATTGAGGCGGCATTGCAGGCAGACGGTGTTCGGCGGCGAACGGCGGAAGGTCGCCACCACCTTGCGCAACTGGTCGGGCTCGGGCCGATCCTCGGCGTCATAAACGACGAGATATTCGCCGCGCGCAAAGCGCAACGCGAAATTGCACGCCTTCGGTTTGGTCTGCGGCTTGGACCGCGGCACGATGATGATTTCGAAGACGCCTTCGAGACCGAGCCTGCGCGCGACCTCGATGGTCTCGCGATCGTTGGCCTCGAGTATGATCTTGATATCGAGCTTGCCGAGCGGATAGTCGAGATTGCGCAGCGCCTGCGCGAGCTGCGGCAACATCGCGGATTCGCGGAACATCGGAACCAGTACGGTGAAGACCGGCAGCACGTCGTCGCGCAGCGCCCGCGCCTCGACGGCAACGGCCTCGTCGATCTCGGCGGAGCGGCCGCCGCCGATCGACACCAGAATGCCCTTGAAGACGAAATTGCCGAGATAAAAAATGCTGACCGCGATGTTGAGCGCGATCAGCGTGGCGAGCGGCGCAACCGCGAGCCCGATCAGGATCGCGGTCAAGAACGCATAGCCCGCGATCATTTGCCCGGTAGTGAAGACCGTGCGCGCCGACATTTGCGGATCGAGTTCCGCCAATTCGAGCACGGCGCGGCGCGAAAGCGAATTGGCGAACGCGGTCTGCACGGCAACGACGATGTCGAATTTCGACGCCACTGCGAACTCGATCTCGGCGCCCCAGCGGCCGCGCGCGAACAGCACCGTTTCGGGTCCAGGCTCCGCGGTGGCGATGTACAGACGGCCGTCGCGGCGCTGCCACGGCATCGTCAGCCGCAGCGCATAAAGATCGGTGTCGGCGGCGCGCAGCAGCGCGCGGTCGGGCGGTTCGCGGATCAGATCGACGAACGGCAGATCGAAATTCTGCGCGTAGGTCTCGTAATAAAGCCGCGGATCGATCCAGTTGCGCGACAAGAGCGCGTCGCCGAGCCGGACGTTCCAGCGCTCGGCCAGCGCGACCGCTTCGTCGAGCTGCGGCAGAGTAAGGACGCGCCGGCCGACGAGAAGATCACCAAGCGCCCGGTCTGACGGCGACAGCGCCATCGGCTACTCGCTCGGGTGCGCCGGGCGGCGGCGGAACATGCGCTGCAGGACAAACAGCAGAGCAGCGGTCACGCACAGCCAGAGAGCGGCGATGATCCAGGACCGGAAGCGCTCGGCGACGGTCAGCCACGAGACCTGTTCAGGATAGGAAATGCGCACCAGGGTGTCGCGCTCGGTCGACATGGCGAGCGCCACGCCGTTGCTGTCGATGAAGGCGACATCGCCATGATCGAGACGAAGCTCACTCGGCGACGGCGCCGCCCCGTCGGCCGCAAGCGGCTTGATCCACAGGCCCGGGATGTCGCCGGCACCGACGAGCTGCGCGACCGCGCCGCCGGCGAAACCGCCGAGATCAAGAAGCGTGCGGCCGGAGCGGTCGGTCACGATCACGCGGCCGCGATCGAAGCGCACCCGCGGATTGGTACCCGCAGGCGGCCAATCGCTGACGGCGATAAAAGGACGTTGCGGTGTCGGCGAGCCGCTGCCGGCGGCGAAACTTACGCTGATCGGTGCGATATCGGGCGACAATTGATTGGCGACCGCGGCAAGGAGGCCGAGAACGAGCAGGGGCCGGTCGGCGCTCGCAGAAGGCAACAACAGGTCGACCCCACGCACAAAATGCGAGGTGAGATCGGAGAAATCGTGCGGCGCGCCTTCGGCGCTGGCCAGCCCGATCGCCGACGATCCGAGCAGCTCCGCCGGATAGCCCTGCGGCCCGAACCGGCAGTCGCCCTGGGTGATTTCGCGCTCGATCAGCACACGCACATTGGCGATGGTACCCACCAGCCCATCCGGCAGAGCGAGATCGAGATGGGTGATCTCGCCGCTGGCGGCGACCGTTGAACCGAGCATGCGCTCGTTGACAAACGCACTGATCACCGCCTTCGTGCCGGCGCCGTCCGGCGCCACCATCACATCGAGCAACAATCGCGTCGGGCGCATTCCGGCCGGCAGGCGGCGGGTATCGATGATGGAGACGAGATCGGCGCGCCCGAACACATCGGCGACGGCCGGAGTGACGGCAAGCTGATCGAACGTCACGCGATCGGTCGCCGGATCGATCGGCGCTGCGTCCCCGACCGATGCCGCCGCGACGCCGCGGGTTGCCGGCAGCAACGGGCTGCCGAACAAGCGGCCGGCGCGCACCGCGTCGCCGTCGGAGACGAGGAGTGCCGGAGAGCCCCCGATGCGAACCGCGGCCAAGGTGCCGAAAGTCTGAACGGCGCCGGCGACCCTCGCGAGCGGCGAATCGATGACGCCGCCGGTTTCGTCAAGCGGGCCGACTAGAACGATGCCGCGCGTCCAGCGCCCGGCTTCGTCGCGTCTGGCAAGTTCTTTCAGCCCTTCGAAGCCGTGCCGAAACGATACATGCCGGCCGCTGGCGATCAGCGAACGGGCGACCGTGATCGCGGCCGTCATCTCGTTGGCCGTGACACGCCGGCCCGGGAGCACGACGGTCACCTCCCGCGGCATCAGTCTGGCAGTGGTGGCGACGTCGAGCTGGGCGACCGGGCCGACATCGACCTCGAGCCCGCTCTCGGGTCTGACGATCACGCTGTCGCCGATCGAGCGCACGTCGATGCATCGGTCGGGCGTGACCGCGCCGGAATAAAGAAATGTTAGCTTGAGGTAACCGTCTTTGGGTTTGGCTTTGGCCAGCGGGATGCGGATGATCCGATCGCGACTTTTGCCGTCGAGCGCGATCGAAGCCACGGTGCGGTCATTGACCTGCACTTCGAGATGGCGCCGCGCCTCATAGGCGGTGACATCATCGAGCGCGAGCACGAGCTCGGTTGCAGCCACCTCGGAGTTGAGCGGCATCGGCACGAACAGGTCGTTGTGGCCGCCGAGGTTGGCGAAACGCAGACCGTTGGTGAAGCCGATATCGGCGAGCGTAATTTCGGCGAGAACGCTTCCCCGAGGGGCGGCCGGCTCCGCCGCCGCGGCGACCGGCGCGGCGGCGACGTGTCTTGCCCACGCGGTTGCCGGCCGGTGCAGAGCCAGCGGTGCCGATTGCGACCGGATCAGCGTTACGGGCGGCGGTGACGGCGATTGCTGCTGACTTGGCGGCTGCGACTGCGCGTGTGCCCCGATCGGACCGAGCGCAAAAACCAGGACGAAGAAAGACCAAACACGCGTGTACACAGCCGTTGCCCCTGTTTTACGACTTCAACGATTGAAACGATTGCAGTTCACGCGCGGCGACCTCGCGCAACTGCTGCAATGTTTTTGTCACCTGCGCGGTTTCGTCGGCCGTCAAGCCGCGTCGCTCCTGCTGCGGCTGCCGCAGGATGTCCTCGACATCGTGAGCGACGGTGCCGCTCGCCGGAAAGCCAACCGTAGGACCGACGCCGACGATGCCGTGCACGCGGCGATAAGCTTCTGCGACAGCGGCCACCGCCGCCGGCGCGGCGTCGGACAGGCGTGGAATCGCCGCACAAGTCTCGTCGATCTTTCCAGCGAGCGTTGTCGCGAAACGAATGCGCACGCGGGCAAGCCGGTCCATGTAGGGATCAACGATCATTCGAGCAGTCCCCCGAGCGCACTCCATAATTGAACCGGGGTCGCCAGTAAATAACTTAGAGATGTAATGGTGAATCTATACTTCGTAAGTATTTATGCATACGAATTTATACTTCGTGCTTAAAGTATAATTCAGCCGGGCGATCTTGCCGGGCGGCGCGCGCCGGCATGAGCCATTTCCGCAGCCCGCCGCGCCGGCTCCGGGTCGGGTCCGGGACTAAATTTTCCGAGACTTGGAAAGGGGATCGAGATGTCCTAGATCAGAGCGCCTGTTCCGGCCGCACGGCGCGCGGCGCACACTGTTGCGCGAAGCGCGAAAGATACTGGGGAATAGTTCAACGGTAGAACAGCGGACTCTGACTCCGTTAATCTAGGTTCGAATCCTAGTTCCCCAGCCAGCGATTTCAACGAGTTATGGCTCAAATTACTCCCGCTTTCCCGCGTTGGGTATCTCCTGGGTATCACGGGGATTGCTTAGGGTGCCATTGACTGGTGTTGCGCGGCTGACGGTAAAGCATTTGGCCGCGATCTCGCTGTTGTCATCTTTCAGAGACGACACGGTCGCATTGGAGCGGTGCCAGCTGTGGATCGCAAGTGGCTAGCGTGACTCGTCAATGTTTAATAATCGGCAGGATTGAGGGTGTCGCCTAACGGCAGCGGAAATTGTTGGAAATCTGTTTGTTTCCGGTTACAATCACAGCAGTGCCCACGAGAGAGGCACTTTAAAACTAAGCGCCAATTCGCAAATTCCACTGGTTGTCCGGCCGTTTGAGGACCGTTTGACACCCATGGTGGCGTTCTCTCGGTTAACCATTTGAGGCTGTGGCGGCCTTATCCCGTCACTCACCACACCGTGCTCTCTCCGGCTTCCGCCGGAGGGGTCGCGCGGAGTGCTTGCGCAACGTGGAACGGGTGGAGCCGAATATGATGTACCCAGCCCAAGCCGAACGCGAACAGGTGCTATGGATGCCCTTGCTCGAAGCGCTTGACCACATTCAGTCGGTCGAAAACTCTGATTCCGTTGTAGCCCAGGTGCGGATCAAACTTCGAATTGGGTGCCAAGTGATCCCGGTAAAGTGGGCTGACGCGGACGGACCTAATGACAAGCCGAACGTTCGAAAATTACAACGCTCTCAACTCGTGCTTTCAGGCTCTGGTCTTGCTCTAAGCGGCCTATCCCTGCGCCCTCTATTAGTCCTGCGTTCGGCGGTTCAAGCGACCTGGCCCCAAACGACAACCACGGCCGCTGCGCCTTCAGAAGCACATTCAAACGCGAGCATCATATCAATACGCCTTGCCGCGGATGAAAAATATGAGGAATGGATGAGCTTGGTTGAAGCGATTGAGCACATTCGAATGTCTCAACACTGCGACTCTGTTGAAGCCTTGCGCCAACTCAAGCGAGAGATGGGTGATGGGATGGTTGGCGTGCAGTGGGAGAATTCGAGAGGGCTAAAGGATCACCCCGATCCCAAATATTTGCAGTCGTCACAATTGCTTCTTATCGGCACTGGTTTCGCGCCGGATAATGTCCGCGAGATGTATCGGCCATTGCTAGTCGAGCGTTCTGCTATGCAGAAACTTTGGCCGCTGTCGAGCCACCGGCACCAACGACGTCGACTATCGACGGCTAAGGCGTCCAAAGCACAAATCCGAAAGACCCTTAAAGAAATCTACGCCGATCCGAGCAGCGATAGTCCCAACGTCAATAAAGCCTGGGACCTTCTAGCGGCCAGACTGCCAACTGCTCGAAGGAAACTGGTTATGGACATCCTCAAGGAACCTGAATTTGCTACCCAACGCCGTTCCGCCGGCAAACCGCCCTCAGACTAAATTTGCCGGAATCGTCACGCCAAAATTGGCAAGACATTCCCAGCAATTTTGAGTGGTTGTAGTTCTGCCAACAGACAGGCAGAACGCATGGATACGTTAATTAATCCGAAGCACGCGGCACGACTCCTCGGCATCTCAGTCCGCACTCTTGAACGCCACCGCCTCGCCGGGACCGGGCCCCGCTACGCCCGCCTGGGGCGCCTCATTCGCTACCGCCAGAACGACCTCACGGAGTGGGTCGACCAGAACGTACGAAATTCGACCTCCGAAAATGTCGCAGCACGGCCGTCAGGCAACGGAGGCCCACAATGCCGTGGGGCGTAACAAGTAAGAAGCGGCCAATAATCCCTCGGGATCCGCGAGCTGCCGATGAGGCCTCTGAGAAGGCGTTTCGTGGCACGACGATTGCGTCGCCAACGGCCAGCAAGCTCCTGATAGCTGCGACCACCCTCGATCCCATTCCCGTTAGATTTTTTGGCCCCCATATTTTAGCTTCGGCAAGCTTTCCTTGATTTTGGATCATTCCGGAGATGCGAATGGCGTGCTGCGCTCGTACCTCGCCTCGACGGCTTCGGTCGCAGGTGATTTTCCGAACAGGCGCCGGCGCGCACCGCTTTGCGACGTAATAATCGCGTCCACTCAAACCGAAATCTCTGAAAAGCTTTTGCCTGAGCTCAACGTGGCCGGTGCGGATTTGGAGCGTATTCACCTGTTAAGCCGGATCGACGGCGCCGAATTTAACGCCGCCCTTGAGCGACCGCGCTTGGCGACAGCGGCCGATACCCTTGATGAAGACGTCTTGGTTCTTGTGGATTTAACGACTGAGGCGCAATCGGCTGCCGCAATAGCGGCAAATCTTTCGAGCACTTTCAACGAACTGAAAGCGCTTGCGCGCGAAATTTTCAATCCGGTCGTAGTCTTTTTGACGGCTTTCAATATCCGCGACTTGGATCGGTTATTGAAGACCGCTGAGTTGCTCGCATCCTTGCCGGCGTTGAATTCGGTATCACTGGTGACCAGGGAAAATCGATTCGCGAAATGGCTGTTTGTCCCGGTGAAGAATTTGGTGGGGCATGATGCTCGGTGTCTTGGATTTAGTATAAAATCCAAGAGCGGCAGAAGAGGCGCTCCGGTAGCCACACTTGAGTGGAGCGACAAGCCCGTTTTACCGACCACAACCCAATTTTTAGTTGCTGGTGACGGCCCTGGGCGCACGCCTAGAAAGATCGCGGCAGCGGAAGAGTTTTTGCGCCAACAGATTGCTGCTGGTCCGCGCGCCAAAGAGAAACTAGCCGCCGAGGCCAATCAAGTTGGGATTAGCAATCGGAGCTTAACCCATGCTCGGAACAATCTTGGAATTGAAGCGGACGTGGTCGAAGTCAACGGAAAACGTCAGGAAATGTGGAAGCTGCCTTAGACCGGCTTGGGGGATACGAGGATCACCCGTAAGCACCATCCGAAGTGAAACTAGCGAGAACGCCCCGACGAACAATTGGAGCCAAATTTCCTTTGTAAGCACACTTCAACGCTCAATTTCCCAGTTTCCTCGGCTAATTTCATGCGTAGCGCCGCTAATCAGGGAAAATGCTGTACGCGCTTTGCACTTGTAAAGAGACCACATGATCATCATCCGAAATTGATCACCTTAGATATGGAATGGTTGTTCCAGCAATCCGGTATTCGAGCCCAGGAATGGGGCACGGATAGCCAGCTTCGACAGGCCTTGGAGACCGCTCGGAATCGCCAAACGGTGACCTCTTCTGACCGCCAACTTCTCCTGCCAGACGCTGGACGATTTTTGTGCGCCGCGAACAGGTTTGCCCGAATTCGCTGGGGCGAGGCACTTTGTCGGGAGTTTTCTACTCATTTCCAGCTCGGTCCGGAACATCCGTACCCAGATCACCAGCTGCACTTGGCAACGTTGACCGATGTCGCCTGTTCAACGTCGCCTGATGCCAAATTCGTCGACATCGCCAGGTTCAAGCAACAGCTGCGGGAGGGTCTAGATGGGCTCTCTTACCTTGGGATGATCGAGCCAGCCTACTACGTCAATCTTGTCCGCGGTGCATCTTTCCCGATGAAGCAGGGAGTATTTTGGCACTCGCATTTAATTTGTTGGGGCGAGAGCCGGGAGGAAATCAAGCAACGCTTCGAAGACATGAATTGCTTGCCGGACACCTACCGCCCCATCGTCCCCGGGCTAGCCGGCGCAGACTTTCGGGTCATTCGTAAAGACGGACTGCCTGCCGTCTTTCGTTACCTTTTGAAAGCACCAGTCAACGCGTACCGGGTTTACCGAACCAAAAGCCCCACGCCCGACGGCAGTTTGGTGGCCCGGTTTCAGCAAAGAAAACAGCCCTTGCGGCCTGGGGAACGGGTCACCTTGTTCCATCTCCTCAAGGACCTGTATCTCGATCAGCTCGCTATGGCTGGTGGAGAAGGCGCCGAGATGCTGCGCCGTGCCAAGCGTCGGGCTCTTCGTGACGCTTCGGCTATCTAGGATGCTGAAAGGCTGAGTTACTCCGGCTTTTAAGATCCAATACGCGGAGTTCGCGGCACCGGCCAACTAATTTGTCATCAGTAGTGAGCGCGCCATGTGGAAGATCAAAGGCCAAGATGACAGGGAAGTCGACTGGGCTCCTCGGAAAGCGAAGAATGTTCAATCCAAGGCAGCAAAGAAGATTGATTATCTCGCCGATTTGAATCCTCAGCAGCGCCGCGCCGTTGAGTACGGGATTAGTGGTCAACATGCCGCGGGTAAAAAACCGCTGTTAGTCCTCGCTGGCGCTGGCACCGGCAAGACGAAAGTCCTCGTCCATCGCGTTGCCCATCTGCTCGCCAACGGTGTGCCTTCACATCGCATCCTGCTGTTGACCTTCACCTGTCGCGCTGCCAACGAAATGATTGGCCGGGTGGAAACCATTACTTCGATCGTCTTCGGAGCGCGCAGGATGAAAGTGTCTTGGGCCGGGACCTTTCACTCCATGGGCCTGCGGTTGCTCAAGCGCTATGCCAAGCAGATCGGTCTCAAGCCGTCCTTTACGATTATCGACGAGTCGGATGCCGCTGATCTGATTGATCTGGTGCGGCAGCACCTCAACTTGTCGGACAGGAAGACGTCATTCCCACGCAAGGATGAGTGCTTGGCAATCTACTCGCGCGTCATCAACACGGGTCTTCCGCTTAAAACCGTCTTGGCCAAGCACTTTGCTTGGTGTGGCAAATGGGAAAACGAGCTGCGCAAGCTATTCAGAGAATACGTTACGGCCAAGCGCCGACAAAACGTGCTCGATTTCGATGATCTCCTACTCTACTGGTCCAAGATGCTCGACGATCGAGAGATTGCGGCCGCGGTCGGTGGCAGGTTTGATCATATTCTGGTCGACGAGTATCAGGATACAAATTGGCTCCAAGCCGAAATCCTGCGCAAGCTCAAGCCGGACGGGCGTGGCGTGGTGGTGGTCGGGGATGACGCCCAGGCGATCTATTCGTTTCGCGCTGCGACGGTCCGCAACATTTTGGACTTTCGTCAGCACTTCACCCGGCCCGCCAAGATCGTCAAGCTGGAGCAAAATTATCGTTCGACGCAACCCATCTTGCATGCCGCCAACCGGGTCATGGAGTACTCCAAGGAGCGGTACGTCAAGGAGCTCTGGTCAAACCGCCGGTCTAAGCAAAAACCGTTCTTGACTAGCGTGCTCGATGAAGCCGCCCAAGCCAAGTTTGTAGCGCGGGAAATTCTCGCCGCGCGCGAGGAGGGAGTGCCATTAAAGGAGCAAGCGGTGCTCTTCCGCGCTTCGTCGCATAGCGCGCAGTTGGAGATCGAGCTGGACAAGCGCAAGATTCCGTATCGCAAGTACGGCGGCATGAAGTTTGTCGAAGCCGCGCATATTAAGGATGTGCTCAGCATCTTGCGCTGGTAAGAGAACCCCCGAAATCGGGTGGCTGGGCTTCGTATGCTGCAATTGCTGCCGGGTATCGGATCAAAGACTGCTGTCCAGATACTTGACCGGGTGGAAGGCGAACCGCGCCTGGGCGGTGCTCTTGCACAGCTTACCGTCCCCAAGCTCACAGCTTTGGATTGGCTCAAGTTTGTCCGGATGATTCGCCGCATGCGCCAAGCCTCGGAAGAATGGCCGGCGGAGCTTGAACTGGTGCGACGGTGGTACGAACCGCACTTGCAGCGGCTGTACAATGATCCAAAAAAGAGAGTGGCGGAACTCGACCAATTGGAGCGGATAGCATCCGGTTATGACTCGTGCGACGTATTTCTTTCAGAGTTGGCGCTCGATCCGCTGAACTCGATTTGCCGAGCAGACAACGATGCGAACTACGATGAAGATTACACCATCCTGTCCACCATCCATTCGGCTAAAGGCCAGGAATGGCGGATGGTTCGGATATTGAACGTCGTGGACGGTTGCATGCCCTTGAGCCGCGCGGCGCCGGACGATCTGGAAGAAGAACTGCGACTACTGCATGTCGCCATGACCCGAGCCAAGGATCAGCTCGACCTGATTGTGTTGCAGCAATACCAGCTCACAGCCGAGCCGGATGGGTCAGCAGCCTGACGGAGGGAAGCCGTTTTGTTCCCGAGTTCATTCACGACGCATTTGAGAGGTGAACTTGGCACGAAGCCGGAAGGGATTTAGTCGGGCAAAGACCAAGAAGTTGCGGTCGCCTACGGACATATCGGCTGCCGTTGAGCATATGTGGCGGAGATGAACTGGTTGCCCAGGACGACTGCGAATCAGTTACTTCGTCGGCGAGTTTCTGCTCTCCAGCAACTGGAACGCCAGTGTTTTGCCTCGAGGAAACGGTTCGAATTTTATCGCTATTTGGGGGCCGTTTATGAGCTTTATGCGGACCTGCTATCGACCAACGAAACCAAAATTCTGGTCAACGGATGGCCGAGTTATTCGACCTCGACATCTCCTCCAGGACGCTCTTCCAATCCGCCTGATCATTGACGCCAGTTCTCAAGCCGACAGCAAAGC
>CAVPXZ010000007.1:0-230168 GCA_963709825.1 uncultured Alphaproteobacteria bacterium | reverse complement strand
AAACCGCTCAGTTCGAACAGTATTCAGGAAGGTCAGCCACAGCCGCTTACACATTGATGAACGATAAGCAGACGTAGCAGCTGATCTCATGAGCGCTTTGAGCGTGCGCGATGTGAAGACGGCCGCGAAATTGCACACCTTCGATCGTGTGCTCGTCGGCTACATCATCGCCACAGGCCGTTCAGAAATACCGAGATTGTCGCACGGAATTATTGGATGAGGCTGGCGGCCGGATAGGATTCCCCACCAACACCAGCACTCACTGCGCGCCGCTATTGCCTTTGAAAATATCGACCAGCGATTGCTGCGGGTAGACACCGCCGGCAGCGGTCTGATCGGAATTTGCGGGCGGGGGCGCGGCGGCGGGCGCCGCTCCGGCGGGGGCTGCGCCATAGGCGGGCTGACCGGGCGGCGGGGTGTAGGGCTGGCCCGAGGGCGTGTAAGTGCTCGGCGGATGCGGCATGTATGCGTTGCGCGCCGGCGCCGCGGTGTTCGGGGCGGAAGCAGAGTTCGGCGCGGGCGTAGAGCTCGGCGCGGAATCGGATTTGAAAAGATCGACCAGCGACTGCGATGGATAGGCGCCGGTTGCGGCTGCCGCGGGCGGTGCGGCGGTCGTTTCCAACGGCGGATCCCGGAACATGCTGAGAAAATCGACATAACCCGATCGCATCGAATTGAGCGTAGACCCCTGATTGACGGGTCCGGCCGAAGCTGGCGGGGCGGCCGCGGCCGGGGCGGGTCCGGGCGGCACGTAAGCCGGCTGGGCCGCAGCATTTGCCGCGGCATTCGGTGGCGGCGGCACAGCCGCAGACTGTTGCGGCCCGCCAAAGGTCGAGGAAGAAGATGCCGAACACGCCGTCAGCGCCGGCAACAGCGCCAACGAAGTCAGTACAAGCGACAAGCGCAAGCGGCGCGCTCGTTTGGCGGCCCGCCTGCAAGCTTTGGCGTGATCGCGCAACCCCTGAGTCCCCATGCGAGACTTATAGCAACTGCATGGTGTCGTTCTCAAGGCCAGCCGGACCCCAAAGCCGCCGCCGGCGCGGTCATAAGCTCTTGGAAAACGCCTGGTACGACCCCTCGCCGCAGCGCCGGTTGTTAAGCCCGACAGTCTGGTATAGTGGCCAAATCCATAGCGGCCAGGACGATAGGCGAGACCCTCGGTCCAACGAACAAGACCCCAGATCAGCGAGGCGGCGATGAGCGTCATCGATAGCAGTCAAATCCCCTCATTGGCCGTGCCGCAACCGCAAGGTCAGACCAGCTTGCGGCAGTCGCTCCGCCTGATGCGCGAAAATGCGTTGACCGCTCACGGACCCGACAATTTCAACGCCGATATCATCGCCCAGCGCATTCTCTGGCGCCGCATGTTCATCATCAACGAGCCGGGCGCGATCCGTTACGTGCTCCTGGACAATGCGGCGAATTACATCAAATCCGAAATCGGCCGCCGGCTGCTGGAGCCGGGGCTCGGCCGCGGCCTCCTGACCAGCGAAGGCGAGACCTGGCGCCAGCATCGGCGCATCATGGCGCCGTCCTTCGATCCCCGCAGCGTCATCGGCTACGCGCCGATCATGACCGAGGAATCTCTGGCGCTGCTGGCGCAATGGGACACGCTGCCGGACGGCAGCGAAATCGACGCCGCGGCGGCGATGATGCATGCGACCCTGCATATCATCTCGCGCGCGATGTTTTCCTCCGACTCCGATTCCATCGTCGATGTCATCGAGGGCGGCGTCAGCGAGTATCAGACCATCGTGCGGCCAAGCCTGCTCGATCTGCTGCATGTCCCGCTCTGGCTGGCGCGCCTGCTGGCGCCGCAGCACACCGAAGGAATTTTCGACGAGTTCGACAAGAAAGTCGATCAACTGTTGACCGAGCGCGGCCGCGCGCCGGACGCCGAGCCGAAAGACCTGCTAGCGCGTCTGATCGCGGCGCGCGACAGCGAAACCGGCGGCGGCATGACCGCGAAGGAAGTGCGCGATCAGGTGGTCACCATCTTCATGGCGGGGCATGAAACCACGTCGCTGGCGCTGTCCTGGACCTGGTACCTGCTGTCGCAACATCCCGCGGCAGAGGCCAAGCTGCACGCCGAACTCGACGACGTGCTTGGCGGCCGCACCCCGCGCTACGACGACGTTGCCGACCTTCGTTATACGCGCATGGTGATCGAGGAATCGATGCGGCTTTATCCGCCGGCGCACACCACCGGGCGCCAACCGATCGCCGCCGACGAAATCCTCGGCCATCGTATCCCGGCCGGCGCCGAGGTGCTGATCATGCCCTGGCTCATTCACCGCAAGCCGTCGTTGTGGGAGAATGCCGAACGCTTCGATCCGGAGCGTTTTACGCCCGAACGCACGGCGGCGCGGCCGCGGTTTGCCTATATTCCGTTCGGCGCCGGGCCGCGCATCTGCATCGGCGCGGCGTTTGCGATGACTGAGGCGATCCTCATTCTCGCCACCATCGCGCAGCGCTACCGACTGCATCTGAAACCCGATCATCCGGTCGAGCCGCAAGGCTTGATCACACTGCGGCCCCGCTACGGGCTAAAGATGTTCCTGGAGCGGCGGCAACGCTCCTAATAAACATCCGCCTGATAGCGGCCGCTCGCCTTCAGTTCCGCGATGAATTTCGCCGCCTCGGCGGCGTTGCGGCCGCTTTGTTCCGCCACGATATCGGTCAGCGCGTTCTCGACGTCCTTGGCCATGCGCAGCGCGTCGCCGCAGACATAGAGGTGGGCGCCGTCGTTGAGCCACGACCAGAGATCGCGGCCGACCTCGCGCATGCGGTGCTGCACATAGGTCTTTTCCTTGCCGTCGCGCGACCAGGCCAGCGTCAGCCGCGTCAGGTGCCCGGCTGCGCGCATGGCGACGAGTTCCTCCTCGTAGAAGAAGTCGTAATCGCGGCGCTGATGGCCGAAGAACAGCCAGTTGCGGCCCGGCGCCTTGATCGCCTGCCGCTCCTGCAGGAAGGCGCGAAACGGCGCCACGCCGGTGCCGGGCCCGATCATGATGATCGGTTTGCCCGGGTCCTCCGGTAGCGCAAAATGCTGCGCCTTCTGCACGTAAACTCTGATCTTGTCGCCGGGCGTCATGCGGCCGCCGAGAAAGGTCGAGCAGACGCCCAGCCGCATGCGCCTGTCGACCTCGTAGCGCACTGCGTCGACGGTGAGCGAAACGCGCCCGGGATTACAGCGATGCGACGACGAAATCGAATAGACCCGCGGCTGCAGCGGATCGAGCGCCTCGATGAAAGCTTCCGGATCGGGCCTGATGCCGGAAAATTTGTGCAGGGCCGCCAGCACGTCGAGCGTCGCGGCATCGCCGTCCGGATCCTCGCCGACGGCGAGCTGCTTGGCCTTTTGCTTCCGGTCGCCGCCGGTAAGATAGGAGATGAACTCGAACAGCATGTCGGGCGCCGGCGACAGCGAGACGCCATCGGTCAGCACCTCGCGTAGCGTGCGGCCGCCGATGGGAAAATCCGGTGGCGCGTTAAGCGCGGCGAGCACCGCGGCAACCAGATCGTGGTCGTTGGCGGGAAAAATACCGAACGAATCGCCGACCACGTAATCGAGATCGGTGCCGGCAAGATCGATGTCGATGTGCCAGGTTTCTTTTTCCGAGCCCGGTTTGTTGAGGCGGCGGCGCGAGAGGAAAGTGGCATAGACCGGATTGTCGCGCGAGCGGCCGGGCTGCGTGGCCAGCGTTGGCTTCGCCGGCGCGGTGGCGTCCGCTGCGGCCGGCGCCGCTGGCGCGCTGTCGAGCTCCGCATAAAGCTGCTTGAGCATGCGCGAGGTGTCTTTGCCCCCCGGCACGCAGAGATTCAGCCGCTTCTCGGATTTTACAAACAGCGCGTCCGCATAGTCCTTGCAATTGTAGCCGCACTGGCCGCAATCCTGCTGCGCCATCGCCGCCATCAGCCGCCGCGGCAACGGCCGCCCGTCGGCAAGCTTCATGCGGTCGGGCAACAGCATGGCCGGATCGTGCCAAGGGGTGCCGTCATCTGCGCCGTCGTCGGCCTCCGCCGGCGCGGCCGCCGGCGCAACGCCGCCGTCAATCAGTCCCGCGAGCAATTTGTCGGCATCGGCGCTGGAGAGCGGCGTGATGCTTTCCTGCAATCCAAACAATCCGGCGAACAGCCCATTGAGCCAGTTGCGCTGCTCGGGCGTGAACGGCGCCGACTCGGGGATGAAGGACGGGATCGGCGGCCGCGGCGTCATGCTCATGCGGCGGCCTCGCGTTCGGCCATGGCCTTGAGCGCGTCGATCTCGTGCCGGCGCGCGAACACAAGAAAGCTCTCCTCGGGCGAGGCGCGGTGCGTCAGATAGGCTTTCAGAATACGCTCGATGGTCCGCGGCGCCGCCTCGGCGACGACGTCGCGATAAAGTTCGCGCCCGAGCGCGGCGTCAGGCCCGAAGCCGCCGCCGATGAGAATGTGATAGCCCTCGACCGGATCGGCCTCCTCGCTCCCCTGCACCTTGCAGGCCAGGAGCCCGATCTCGGATACAAAGTGTTGGGCACAGGAGTGATGGCAGCCGGTCAAATGAATGTTGACCGGCGTGTCGAGCGCCACGCGCGTCTCACACCAGCGTGCGATCTCTTCGGCGTGGCGCTTGGTGTCGGACGCCGCGAACTTGCAGCCGGTATTGCCGGTGCAGGCGACCAGGCCGGCACGGATGGCGTTGGTGTCGATGGCGAGACCGAGCGCCTCGATCCACTCGGTCGCGGCGGCAAGCTTCTCCGTCGGCACGCCGGAGATCAAGAGGTTCTGCCAGACGGTGAGCCGCAGATCGCCGTCGCCAAGGTCGCGTGCGACCTCGGCGAGGCCGCGCATCTGCGCGACGGTCATGCGCCCGACCGGCAAGATGATGCCGATCCAGTTCAGCCCCTCCTGCTTTTGCGGATGAATGCCGATATGCGCCGTGCGGGCGAAGGCCGGTCGCAGCGCCAGCGCGCCGGGCACCGCGCGGTCGAGTTTTCGCCCGAGCTTCTCCTCCAGGAGATCGAGGAACTTCTCGACCCCCATGGCATCAAGCACATATTTCAACCGCGCCTTGGTGCGGTCGCTGCGGTTGCCGTGATCGATGAAGACGCGCACGACCGCGTCCGCCACCTTGCAGGCGTCGTCCGGCCGCACCAGCACGCCGGCGTCGCGGGTGAAATCGTGGTGGCCGGTAATACCGCCGAGACCCAGCTTGAACCAGACGCCGGGCGCGAGCCCGAAGCCGTCGTTGACTTGGACCGCCTGGAAGCCGATGTCGTTGGTATCCTCCAGCACTGGAATGATGCCGGCGCCGTCGAGGGCGACGTTGAACTTGCGCGGCAGGCCGTAGAGCGAGCGGTCGTTGAGGATGTGGAAGTGCCATTCGCGGGCATAGGGCCGCGTATCGATCAGTTCCTGCGGGTCGATGCCCGCCGTCGGCGTGCCGGTGACATTGCGGATGTTGTCGGCGCCGGAGCCGCGCGAGCACAGTCCCAAATCCTGGATCGCCTCGACCATGGCGACCGCATTGTGCGCTTCGACTTCGCGGATCTGGAGATTGGCGCGGGTGGTCACATGCGCATAGCCGCCGCCGTAGCGCGCGGCAAGGTCGGCAAGACCGGCGAATTGCGAAGCCTTGAGGATGCCGTTCGGGATGCGCAGCCGGCACATATAGGAGTTCTGGTTCGGCGCGACATAGAACAGGCCGAAGAAGCGCCAGCGGAAATTGTCCGCAGGCTTCGGATATTCGCGCTTGGCCGCGTGCTCCTTCAGCCGCTCATAGGTGTCGAACGGATGCTGCTCGCGCTTGAACTTTTCCTGATCAGAAAGTTTGCCGCCGGCAGCGAGCAGACGGTTCTGCGCTTTGAGCGCCGCGGCATCCGGCCCGATTGGCTCGGGCGAAGCAAAAACAGCGGCGGCCGCAGGCGCAGCAGCACCGGCAACGCTTTTCGCCGCCTTGGCAATTTGCACACCGGCGACGAACCCTTCGAGGTAGCGCTTCTGTTCAGGGTTGAAATCGCCGGTCTCTGCGGCGGCCCCCGCCGTTTTGAGGTCGGTCTCGCTCATTCCGCCGGCACCCGCGACGGCGCTGCCAGAGGTGCCGGCGCCGTGGTGCGGGGTTTGTGAGTGATATAGATCGCGAGCCCGGTGAAGACGAAGCCGCCGACCAGATTGCCGAGCGTGACCGGGATTTGATTCCACAGCCACCATTGGGCGACGGTGACCTTGGCGCCCATCATCATGCCGGTCGGGATGATGAACATGTTGACGACCGAGTGCTCGAAGCCCTGGGCGAAGAAGATAAAGACCGGCATGTAGGCGCAGGCGATCTTGCCGATGGTCGAGGACGTGGTCATCGCCGCGACGATGGCGAGGCAGACCATCCAGTTGCAAAGCATCGCCTTGACGAACACGGTGATCATGCCGGCATAGCCCAGCGCTTCGTAACCGGTCGTCTTGGCTTCGGCGATGGCGACGATCTTGGCGGCGACGCCGGCCGGCGCCGTGGCGCCGAAATTGGTCAGCGCGATCGCCAACAGCCCGCCATAGACGACGCTGCCGATCAGATTGCCGAGGAAGACCCAACCCCAATTGGCGAGCATGGTCTTGCCTTCGGTGTCGCTCTCGATCCAGGGCAGCGGCAACAAGCCGAAGCTGCCGGTGACGAGATCGAGGCCCAGCAGCACGATGAGGATCAAGCCGACGGGAAAGATCAGCGCGCCGACCAAAGGCTGATTGGTCTGCACCGCGCCGGTGATGGCGAGGCTCGTCGCCGCGGCCAGGATGCCGCCGGCGAGCCCGCCGCGGATGACGAGGTCGACCGGGGATAAAGCGAGCTTGGTCCGCCCGGCATTCACCATGGCGGAGGCGACGTCCGCCGGCTTCACATAGTCCATGTCTCGGCTCCAATGCCTTTGGGCCGCCGAGACGCCTTTGCGGAGCCACCGGCCGGCCAACGCTTCCCTCATGCTGCAGAGCAGCAAGGAGCGTGCCAGCCGATAGCTGATTGAATCAATTTGGGGATTTTAGTTCCGGTTGGAGCGCTTGCCGCGCATCGTGGCGGCAGGAGTTGAAATTTTGGGCAGGCTGGCGTGGAACTTCCGCCTGCAATCCGGGCCACACTTTCGCTCTTTTGGACCCGCAATGGCCCATTGCTTTCGGTCCTAAGCGCGCTGCAACGTGGGGGAAGTTTGGGGGATGAGCGGAGTGCCTTCTTTTCTTGGCGACGTCGATCGCCTCTGCGGGCAGATCGCGATTGCGTTGCACGACGCGGAATTTCAGATTTATCTGACGCTGGCGCTGATCGTGGTGCTGGGTGTCCTGCTTTATCCGCCGAAGAACGACCCCGACCAAGCGTGACGATCACACCCCGGCGGAACCGCTTCGGTCGCCCGGGAGTTTATGGCTAGGCAACCGGAATTCGGAGTACACCATGTTGAGTCTCGTCGTCACGCCACTGATCGTCGCCTTGATTGCGGCCATTCTCGGTTTTGGCGGGATCGCAGGCGCGGCCGTCGGCATTGCCAAGATCGTCTTTTTCATCGCGATCGTGCTGTTTCTCGTCTCGCTGATCGCAGGCGGCATGCGCGGCAGCTTTCGCCGCGGCCTCTAGCCCGCGACGCGGCTCAGGCGCCCTTTCCCGCCGCGCAACAAAAAATCACTAACGTCCAAAGCCGCCGGGCTGATAGCCGGTGCATGCAATCATCGTCTCAACGAGAATGCGCGCGCGGCGCAGGCCACTAGTCGGCGCAGCACTGCAATTACAATTCCTGCACGATCTCGTCTATCGGCAGATACAAAGTCTGATTGCCTATTGGAAAGGCTCGAAATCCATAACGGGCGTAGAAGGGAATGGCTTCCTGATCGACGGCATGAACGACTACTGCTCTCGCCCCCACCAATTCGGAGGCTTTCGTGACGCGCAGAAGCGCATCTTTCAACAGGCCTCGACCAATGCCTTTTCCTTGATATGCTTTATCGACGGCAAGGCGGCCGATGATTACCACCGGCGTAGGATTGGGCATGTTTTTGCGAAGTTTTCTCGGCGCGCCGTCGTGTTGGATGGCGCCAGCCGCAAGGCAATAGAACCCGACTACTACGTTCCGCGAAGAGAGGACGTAACAACGCGCCGATCGGCCTTCCGACCGACCTGCCGTATAGCGTAGCCAATCGTTTAAGGCGAGCTTCCCGCAGTCAAATCGGGATGTGTCGTGTGTGGCCGCGAGAGGTGCTGGGGGCAATAATGCCCCCAGCACCAATGAGTAAGGTTTTACTTCTCCCATGGAGATTTACTCGCAAGCAATTGCTTGAGCCGCGCGTTTGGTTGCGGCGGCTGGTCGAGCACGCGCAGAAATTCCTCGTATTGGGCAGCGTCCAAAGAGAACAGACGTTGATCCAAAAGAACGTCCACGGCATGCTTGCGTGCACTCTCCAAAATGAAATCGCTTCTGGTCTTTCCAACAACTGCGGCTGCGCGATCTATTAAGTCGCGTAGCTTCGTTGTGAGACGCACGTTGATCACCGCATCCCGTCGTTGACTGGACGCAGCTGCCTCCCGCGGACGCTCCATTACAGCTTGTGACATGGCGATGCCCTCGGTTGCTGGTTTCGGAGCTTATGGGACTCAAACTACAATTTTGTGTTTACACCGTCAACACAAATCTGTATTGACAATGAATATACGTTGCCGTATGTACATTGCCAACACACGGTAACGTGTTCAGCAATGGATCGTTCCGTTGGCCCTCAAAACAGGGGGGGAATTAAGAAATTAAAAGCTGCCGGGGGTTGAGACCCGGCAGCCCAGAAATACCGCCCCGCGCGGTCGAGAGCCGGCGCGGGACAGGCCCTTGAAGGCGATCCGATTAAAATCGGTTCGAAGCCCGCGGTCAATCCTGGCTCTCTACAGGCGGCCTATGCCGCATAACGGAGAAATAGCCGTGGTTAACCGAGTCACCTGCATTACCAAGCCGCATCCCCATAGCCCGCGCGAACACATCACCCACGTTGGTGGCGTGAACCCGGATGGAGGATATTGGTACCTAACGCGCGAGCAGGTCGCTGATATGATCGACAGCGGCCAATATAGCTTCCATGTCACAGTCGGTATCTACGACGTTCCGGTCAGGACTTATATCCTGCACGGCGTGAAATACATCCGTACGGCAGCCGACGATACGACCAGAGACAATCTCCTGAATCTCGATCAGTGCCCGGTGAGGCGTGCGGCGTGATTGTAGGTCTCTGGCGGCTTGCTCAATTGAGAAGCCGCCAGCAACCCCCATCATTCAGCGAGGAGATATACAATGACAACATGGCAGGTTGCCCTTGTACGAGAACAGGGAGCTGAATTTGCCGTTGTGTGCGTACGCGATAGCGTGATCGATTCTTCAGGCGAGCGGGATGACCTCATTAGATGGTGGTCTCTCCATTTAGGATGCCCGGCCGTTCTGATAGGCGCACAACGACACCGGACTTACGGTCGTCGGGATATTGTTGCATTTCTGAGCAGAGTTCATCCGTCGCGGCTTCCTTGGCGGCAGATGAATGTGGCCGCGTAGATACACCACAGAGTAAGGCAAGCGCGCTGACCAGCAATCGAGTTGCTGCAGCGCGTTCTTCTCGTTCGAGCGGCGATACTACGTTTAGGCTGATAGAATCCAAATCCAGGGCGACACCGCCGTTACTTTGAATAGTCAGCCTCATCATATCACCGGTCTAGGTTTTTGCGCAGGTGCCCGACAAATTTGTGCAGACGGCTCTTATTGTGCAAAGCCTTTGCCGCGCCACGACCTCCTGAATATCGCACGGCAATACCCTGCTTGCGCTGAACAGGTCGCCCTGAAAAGGAGCGCATTCAGCTTGTCCTCTTGATCGAGCAAGTACTGCAGCGGCGTATTGGAGACCATGCTGCTACCCTATGGACGCGTCCTCTACGACTACAACAAGACCTGAAGCGCGTCACACAACTGCAATGTTGGAGGTCTTTTCTGGAAGGGATTTTCAGACTGGCGAGGTGAAGGTGGCGGGAGCGACCGAGCCGTCGCCGATTAGGCGGGATCCGCCGTTTGGCAGGAGGCTTTATGAAAGCGATGGATGTCATGGTTCGCGACGTCGTCACCGTCAGTCCGGATGATGACGTTGCCGTCGCGATACAGCTGCTTGCCGATTATGACATCAGCGCCCTCCCCGTGGTCGATGATGACGAAAATGTCGTCGGTGTCATCAGCGAGGCGGACCTCTTACATCGCGAGGAGATTGGCACCGAAAAGCAGCGGCCGTGGTGGCTCGAAGCAGTGACGCCGGCTTCGAAGCTCGCCGGCGAATTCGCCAAGTCGCACGGCCGCCGCGTCGCCGAAATCATGTCGACCGATGTCGTCTCTGCGTCCGAAGATACTCCGCTGGGCGCAATCGCGACGCTGCTCGAACGGCATCGCATCAAGCGGGTGCCGATCCTGCGCGGCGGCAAGCTGGTCGGCATTGTCAGCCGCTCAAATCTGATCCAGGCGCTGGCATCGTCGCAGGCGCGGATCGGCGCGGGCGCCGCCAGTGCCGCCGATGCCGACCGCAAGATCCGCGCGCAGCTGCTGGACCAGCTCGGAGACCAGGGCTGGACCGACTTCGGCGAGCGCAACGTCATCGTTAGCGACGGCATCGTCCATATGTGGGGTCTGGTCGGCTCGGCGGACGAGCACAAAGCGCTGCTCGCGCTCGCCGAAGGCGTGCCCGGCGTGGTCAGCGTTTCCGACGAGATGATCCCGGCCTATTGAGTGGTCTCTGCCTTTGGATTCGGTTCCGCCTCGCTGTCGATTTCGCCGCCGCCCGTTCGACTATAGGCTGGTAGCAACATCACGCTGCGAAAGGAACCGCCATGCAGTACCTTCTGCTCATCTACGAAAATGAAGCCGGCCGCCAGAACGTCGACCGTTCCAACATGATGGCGGAATACGGTAAATTCACCAAATCGATCATCGAGAGCGGCAATTTTAAGGCCGGCGACGCCCTGCAGGCGACCTCGACGGCGACGACCGTTCGGGTCAAGGACGGCAAACCGATTACGACCCACGGCCCCTTCGCTGAAACGCGCGAGGCGCTGATGGGTTATTACCTGATCGACGCCAAGGATCTCGACCAGGCGTTGGGGATCGCGGCCCGGGTGCCGTCGGCAAAGATCGGCTCAATCGAGGTCCGTCCTATCATGGTGTACAACTAGCGCCGGCAGGCGTCGCCGCGCTGCGCTTGCGTTCCGGAATGGAACCCTTCGGACCGTGTGAGCGAAAGTGATGGCGGACCAGATCGGCCTGTTGTTTCGCAACGAGAGTGGCCGCGTGTTGGCCACGCTGATCCGGCTGCTCGGCGATTTCGAGCTCGCCGAAGATGCGATGCAGGATGCCTTCGCCGCGGCGCTGATGCAGTGGCCGAGCGAAGGCATCCCTGCCAATCCCCGCGCCTGGCTGGTCAATGTCGGACGCCACAAAGCGATCGATCGTTTGCGCCGTCACATGAGCTTTCTGGCCAAGCGCCAGCAAATCGAAGCTGATCTCATGTCCGATCATCGAATCGGCCAATGGTTTCCTGAAGACGCGTCGGAAGACGACGTATTGAACGACGACGTCCTGCGTCTGATTTTCACCTGCTGCCACCCGGCGCTGCCGGAAGAAGCGCAAATTGCGCTGACGCTGCGCACGATCTGCGGGCTGACAACCGCCGAAATCGCCCGGGCGTTTCTGGTGCCGGAAAAAACCATGGCGCAGCGTCTGGTGCGCGCCAAGGCCAAGATCCGCGATGCCGGCATTCCGTATCAGGTGCCGTCGCGTGACATCATGGCGGACCGCCTCGGCGGCGCGCTTGCCGTGATCTACTTGATTTTTACCGAGGGCTATGCCGCGACGTCGGGTCCAAACCTGATCCGCGGCGAACTTTGCCGGGAGGCGATCCGCCTCGGCCGGCTGCTTGTCGAGCACATGCCCGGACACGCGGAGGCCAATGCACTGCTGGCGCTGTTGCTGCTGCAGGATGCGCGGCGCGAAGCGCGCACCACGCCGGACGGCGAGGCGATCTTGCTGGAATCGCAGGATCGCTCGCGCTGGGACCGGGCGCAAATCGCTGAAGGCCTGAGCCGCATCGAAGCCGTATTGCGCGCGCCGGAGCGGCCGAGCAGCTACGCGGTGCAGGCCGCGATCGCCGCGCTGCACATGCGGGCCGAGCGCTATCAGGACACCGACTGGCCGCAGATCGCGGCATTGTACGAGGTGCTGATACGCATCCACCCCTCCCCTGTGATCGAGCTTAACCGCGCGGTGGCGGTCTCGATGGTCGACGGACCCGAGCGGGCGCTGCGCCTGGTGGATTCGATCGACAAACGCGGCGACCTTAACGGCTATCACATGCTCCCCGCGGTACGCGGCGACCTGCTGCGCCGGCTCGGGCGGCGCGACGAGGCGATCGCCGCCTATCGCCAGGCTCTTGAAGGCGCCGACCTCGAACCCGAGCGCCGATTCCTCACGGCGCGACTTGCCGAACTCGGCTGACGACGACTTGTCGTCATCTGCGCCTTATTGAAAGTGCGACCAGGCCCAAGTCACCGCGGCCTTCACGGTTGCTTCCACGATCCAGCCGAATATGACGACGCCAGCGAAGCCGATCGAGCTTCCGGGTCAGCGCCGCGATCGCCGCTCGGCTTTCGGCAAACCAGCGGTCGCGGGTCTCGCGATCTTCTTCAGCGCGGCGGCGCAATTCACCCACGCTGGTTTCGATCGCGCCGATGGCTCGGCTGATTTCGTCGAGTCTTCCGGACATCGCTTTGTCCCTAGTACGGACCTTGTCGATGCGTTGTTTGATGCTTGAGCGCGACCTCGCGGCTGTCAGAGATTGAGCTGCGTCTCCAACATCAGCGCCTGGTCGTAAAGCTTGAGGAAGGCAGGCGCAACGCCGGGGCAATAGCTGTGCATCGGCGTGTAAAGCCCCTGCAGGTCGAGCACCCGCTGCTTGAGATAGGCAAGCGCTGCCCCTTGCGGGATCTGCGCCGGGGCGATCTTGGCGATGGTCTGCCAGCATGCGGCCGCCGTCGCATTCGCCGGCGTCTGCGCGTTGGCGTCGGCGATCGCGGCATTGAGATCGCCGCTGGCGAACTGGCCGACAAAGGAACCGATCTGATTGAGCACGCCGAGGAGCTGCTGCGCCTGCGCGGACAGCGCGGCGTTGACACCGGTGACGGTCGCGCTCTGGGCGCGCGCCGGCTGCGGCGCGGAGGCGGCGAGCGCCGCGGCGAAAATCACGACGCCCATGCCGAGCGGGTTGGGCTTTTTGCCGCCGCTTTTGCTTTCCGGCAGCAACACCGCGATCAGGCCGCCCAGCGCCATGCCGATCGTGGTCACATATTTGACCACATCGGTTGAGTTGCCGTTCGGAATGAGATGAAAGAACGCCGCGGCACCGGCGATTGCGCCGAGCCCGGCATAGGTCGACGGCTCGCGCAGCCGCGCACCGAGCCAGGACACACCCTGCTCGACCTCTTGTTCGTCGAGTAAGCGTTTCGCCGCAGTCACAGTCGCAGCTTTCACGTCGTCAGCCATGACGGCCTCCTGGTTGGTTGCAAGGAGAAAAACGTTGATGTTGGGCGCGCTGCCAGATTTCAGGCCGACACGGCGACCGGCGCGACAAGCCCTTTCTGATAAAGCGCCGCCTCATGCGCGCGCCGGTTCCACAAATCGCCGCCTCGCGGCCACAGCCGCTGCATCGACAGAATGTCGGCGGTGATTTTTGCGAAGCTCTCCGAAGTCATGTGCGCCTTGATGGCGCGCATCTCCGCATAGCGCGGGCCGGGCAGATCGTACGAACAGCCGCGATTGTAGGAGAGCGACACCAGTGCGCCGAGGCTGTCGGGCGAGAGCTTGCCGGTGTTCGGCAACGCTTCCTGGACCTTGACGATCCACTGCGGCAGCTCGCGACCCTTGAACTGCGCGATGGCCTGATCCCAGGTGATGGTAACGCTCGCGCCGTGCGCGCGCACGAAAGCGGCCGCGGCTTGGGCCTTGAGCCCGCACGCCTCGACAATGGCCTCGATCGTGCCGGGGCTGACAAAGCCGTCCCAATCGACCCGCGCCTGCGCCGTAGTCACATAGCCGCAGTCGTAGCCGATACCGATGGTCGGGCCCGACGCGCCTTCCGGCCATTCGAAATGCTGGTAATGCCGCGTGTAGTAGGCCTCGCCGGAATCTTCCTCGGTGACGATGAGGTCGAGGGCGTCGTCTGAGATTATGGCGCTCATGCTCTTCTCCCGATGTCGTAATGGCCCGGCACGCATTTCCAGCGCTGCAGCGTCCAGCCTCGATATTTCGGATTCGCCTTGAGCCATTCGGCGATGCCCGGCTGCGCCTGCACCTGGCAGGAAATCCAGTTGAGCCGCGCATCCATGTTGGAGTCGGTGACGATCTCCTCGACGCAGAGTGGCGCGCCGTTGAGCGCATGGCAGAGAACGACGACCAGGGTGACGAACATCACGCGCCTGCACCGGGCAAAAAGCACCTGATCTGCGTCGCACCTTTGGCAGCGAGGTATCGCCACACGACCCCAGCACCGACCCGGTTCGGTTCGGTCACGGCTTGCATCGGCAGCGTGGACGAAGCGCAAAACATCTCCGTGGCGAGAGCAGCTCGCATCGCTCACCTACTTTTTGGAAAGGTCCTGTTAGGACGTCGGCGTCGGGCAGAGCATGTACTGGATCGAGATGCGCACCGTGCCACCGGTGAAGCTGCCGCTCGTCGCGGTAACGATGATCGACGTCGGCGAGTAGAACGCCGTCGGGCCGATGACCCCGCTGTTGTTTGATCCGGCCGAGACGCCGAGCGAGCCGCCGAACTGTGTCGTATTCCCCGAAACGCCGACGCCGAACGATGGCGCGCCTGTCACCGCCGTCACGACCAGCTCGGACACGGCAAAGACAATCGCACGGTTCGGAATTTGAATGGTGGACGTCGTCGAGGCGCCCGAAAGCGTCAACAGCTGCTCGAGGATGCCGATTTGAATTTGCGATCCGTTCGGACCCTGCGCGACGGTATTAAGCTGCAGCGCCGTGGTCTGCGCCAACACCGCCCACTTGTTCGAGCCATTGCATTCGAGGACGAGGCCGGCATAGGCCGCGGCGAGCGCTGCGGTCGCGGCGCCGCCGATGGTGTCGGAGCCGTTGGCGGAAACCGTTATGGTTTTGGTGGTCGAGCAGCCGCCGCTTTCGTCGACGACGACCAGTCGGGCACCGGCCGGAAACGAAGACGCGGCCGGCAGGCTGACCGTGCGCGCCGCCGTGATCGAAGTATAAGCGACGATCGAAACGCCGGCCGCAACCGTGTAATTGGCGTCGGCAACCGCATGGCGGGCGACCGCAACAGTGGTGAACGAACCCGCGGCCGGTACGCTACCCCCGATCGGGGCGTTGTTGATCGTCCCCCCGGTGATCGTCGGCGCGGTGAGGGCGACGCCGTTCGTGGCATCGACGATCGTCCACTTGTTTGAAGTGTTCGATTCGAGGGCGACGTAGCCAAAGGCCGACTGAATGAACGCGCTCGATGCGCCGTCGATCGTGTCCGAACCGTTGGCCGAGAGCGTGATCGTGTTCGTCGCCGAGCACGCACCGGATTCGTCGACCACGAGAAGCCACGACCCGCCCGGAAACGTGCTTGCTGCCGGCAACGAGACGGTGCGCGCCGCGGTGATTGCGATGTAGGCGATGAGGCGATCGGTCGGCTGCGCCGCGTAGTTGCCGTCGCTGACCTGGGTGCGGGTGTTTGTTTGTACCTCGGACAGCTTCGCGGCCGGGAAGCCGCCCGCCGTGCAGCCGTCCTGGATAACAACGCGGTTATTGGTGGTGTCGACCACCATTTCGCCCTGCGCCCCAGTAAAGGACGCTATCTGGGTCGCATTGCCGCGGCGATACTGAACCTGGACAGCTGATGTCATGCGTTAAGTCCTTAAGCCGGTCCGAGATCGAGGTCGGTCTCGACCCAGAGAGTGAGCGAGGCACCCCAGTCGTCGTCGACCGTGGGCGCCGTCGTGACCAGGCCGAAGTCCCAGGAGCCGCCCGAAACTTCGATCGCCTCCGCTACCGGATGATCGATGGCGTTGCCGGTCGGCGTGTAGGTGTAAGCCGCGCAGGTCGAGAGGTCCTGCAGGCCGCCGCCGAACACATTGAAAGATTGGAATTTCAGATAAAGCGTCTGGCCGATGAATTGCGTCGGCAGGTCGTATTTGAAGATCGCGCTGTTGTTGAGAAAGGCGAACGGCGCCCCACTCGAATGCGAGGCGACCACGGTCCCGTACAGGCCGCGATAAAGATAGGTCAGCGAATAGTGATGCGCCGCGGTCAGGGTCGCGGTGGCATAAGACACGAGTTCGGAGTCGACGATGCAGAGCGTGGTGCCGAGCTGCGCATTGAGATGGGTCGAGGTCGCGAGCTTCCCAGCGCTCTCGGCCAGGTTGACGGCGAGCGTATCGCCGGTGTCGGGATTGGTTCCGCTGTAGGAGGCGAGCGACGCCGTGAGCGCGCCCATCGTCGCGGGGCCGTTGACGGTGCCGATCTTATTGTAGGTCGTGCCGTCCGTCGACAGCCACACATTGCAGCCGCCCCAGTTCGGATCGGCGACGCCCGCGGAGCTGCCGGACACCGCGATCCAGACTTGGGGCGTCCCGCCAACCAGCGCCGCCGGCGGCTCGAAAATGATCGGGGTGTTGACCGAATCGCACGATGCGTTCGTGTTGATCGGATTGTTGCTGACCGGCTGCGTCGCGTAGAGCGTAGCGGTGGCCGTCCCCAGCGGAAACTCTTCGGCCGTCACGCTCAGAAAACCGTTCTCATCCTCCTCGATTTCGGTGATCCGGACCGGCGCCTGCGACAGGCCGAGGATGCTATCGGTGACCGTGACCAGGTCCATCGGATCGAGCAGGCAGTATTCCCACGACAGCCGGAACTTATAGGTGTTGCGGATGTAGACCGCCCGCTGCAGCATGAGCTGGCCGGCGATCAGCCCGACATTGGTGTCGCAGACTTCGTGCGCCGTCACCATCGGGGCGATGCGCATGCCGTAGAGCTCGATCGCGTTCTGGTCGCGCGACTCCACGCTGGTCAGGTTATAGGCGTTGTCGCGCTCGGCGCATTCGAGTCGCCAGACGTTGTAGGCCTGGTACGGGTCGGATCGGGTAACGATCAGCGGGTCTTCGTTAGTCTCGACCTTGTAATCGTCGTCGCCGAGATCATAGATCGGCGTCACGTTGGGAACGAACGAGGCCGCGATCTGATACTGGTAGGAAATCTCGACGTTGGTGCCCTGATCGCCGGGCGCGAACAGATAGGTTCCGTTCGGCGTCATGCCGTAGTTGCCGGTTGCCGTCGGCGCCGACGCTCCCACCGAAGTCAGCGGGGTCCCGCTGTTGGCGTAGGTCACCCCCTGGTCGGCGACGAAGTAAGCAGCATTCGCGACCACGACCGGCGGCGGGTTGCTCGCCCCCGACGCCATCTGCCCGACTTCCTTCAGCGACGTCTGGCTGACCACGGTTCCGGCCGCGGTTGCCGTATCGCCGTAAGGAATGAACTTGAGCTGGCCGCCGGACCAGACCGGCGCGGTGTTGGTCAGCTGCAGCCAGCGTTGCAAGATGCTCGATGCTTGCTCCTGGTCGACCAGCGCGGGGCTGAGCGCGAACGCGTTGGCCTTGCAATAGGTCTGATAGGAGGCGTCGCCGCCGGACCCGAACAGCGTGGTCGCGTCGATCGAGCCGGACGGGAAGCCGATGCCGTATTGCGCGTTGGTCAGAAAATCGTTGACGATCTGAGCAGGGTCGGCGTCGATGCCGTTGACGCCGCTGCCGTAGAAAAAACCCTGGACCTCGAAATTGTGGTTGGCGATCGTGGCGGTGTCGCCCAGACTGTAGTTCTCGGCGCCGATATAGGCGGTTCCTTGGTAAGCCAGCGCCTGCGACGGATACGAGCTCGCGAGATAGCTCCATTCGGCTTGCGGCGTCGTGCCGGTGAACAGCGACGCTCCCAATTCGCTCAGCGTATAGACTGACTGGTTTTTCCAGATTTGGTTGATGCCAGTGATCGGCCCTTCGGCAAGCGCCAGGATAAGCGAGGCGGTGTACGTCACGGTGACCGTGCCGCTGGAAAACAGGCCGCCCTTGCCGGTACTGCCGCCCTTGCTGCTGCCGTCGAGGGTCTGGAAGTCGTTGTACCAGACGACATTCGGCGCGATCTTGGATTCGCCCCACACGATCGGAACGGGCAGCGTGTTGACGGCGGTCTGGATTTGCAGCCCGGTATAATCCGGCGTCGTGGTCGGCTGACTGCCGCCGAACAGGCCGCTCATTGGTTTGTGCCCGTGCTCGCGGCCGGCGATAGCGCGTTCACGCGCGTTACCACGCTACTGCCAACCCCGCTCGCACGGGCAATATTCGAAGAAGCCTTGGCCCAGTAGCTGAAGAAACGGGGCTGGCGCGCCGGATCGGACAACATGCCGTTGCGCCCGACATCCTCCTCGAGCACGCGCCGCGCCTTGAAATAGGCATGCACACTGGTCAGCGGCTTTAAGCCGGTCACGATGCCGCCGTGCGAGTAGCAGCGGCCGAAGCGCAGCACCATCACGTCGCCGGACTGCGGTTCGCTGACCTCGGCGCAGCGGTCGAACACAAAACCGAGATAGCGCTCGTCGCTGCGATGCAGATGCCAGTCGGCCGGGTAAGGCCGCGGATCGAACGCCGGGCACAAGCCGGTGTCGACGAAGACGCGAACCATAAGCATGCCGCAATCGACGCCGGCGCCTTTGACATCGGCGCAGTTGTGATACGGCGTCGGGATCCACGAGCGCGCCTCGGCGACGACCGCCGCGCGCTGGTCAACTTCGCTCTGCATGTTTCAGATCGCCATCTGCGGCGGCGGCACGTAGGGAAAGCGGCAGGTGTGGTTGGTCAATTCGAGCAACTTCTTGTGCTGGGTGGGTTTCGCCGGCGGGGATTGCGCAGGCTTGCGCCGCCTGCTGCCGCGCCGCCGGCGCGCGGGCGGGGCATTTTTCTTGCGTTGACTTTGCGTCGCGGCGTCTTGTTTGGTCTTGGCAGGGCCCACCGCGTCAGCTTCGTGCAGACGGAGGCGAAACACCTTTCCCAATATCGCCGACCGCGACAGGCCGCCAAGCCGGGCGCCGATAGCGACCGCGGTCTCGCCTTCGGCCCACAACATTCGCAACAGCTCGACGCGCTGAGCGGTCCATGATTGGTTGCGCATCGTCCAACTCCAATGAGTTGCCCGCGCTGCCGGCGCCGGTGATGTCGAGACAATTTCAAAACTTGCGGTGCGTGCCGTCGCACTTGCGTCGCGTCACGGTTTATGACTATAATATCAGGAAATGGGACTGTCAAGTCACCGTTTTGGACGCTAGCCGAGCAACACCGGATTCGTGACAATCACGCCATGGCACGTCGAGCAAAGCAGCCGCCGCCGCACACCGGCCTTTACCACGCCCGCGAAGCACGCGGCATGTCGCGCTCGGAGCTGGTGCGGCTGTCGGGGATTTCCAAGCAGCAATTGTCGCGGCTCGAGAACGGCCACATCAGGCTGCGGCTTGATCACTTGAAACCGTTCGCCGGCCCGCTCGGCTACACGCCGGAGCAGATGCTGCTATGGGGACGATACCCCGGCACCGGCGGCAGCCACATCGAATCAAGCGACATCCTGCGCGAGGAGCCGGCTCACGACGAGCCGATGGGCCCGTCGGCGGGCCAGGTGCCCGAACTCGATACCCGCGCCGGCCTTGGCGGCGGCGGCCTGCCGGCGCGCGAACTGCGCAAGGACGGTCGCCATGCCGACGCGCTCAAGGCCGAAGGCTGGCTGTTTCCCACGAGTTTCGTGCGCGAGCAATTGCACAGCTCGCCCGGGCGGCTGCTGGTGCTCGACACCACCGGCGACAGCATGGCGCCGACCGTCGTTTCCGGCGAGCGGGTGATCGTCGATACCGGCCACAAGACGCCGACTCCCGACGGGCTGTACGCCATCCGCGACACCTTCAACTGCATCGTCGTCAAGCGCTTGCAGGTGCTGCGCTCGACCCGCCCGCCGCGCGTGAAGGTCATCTCCGACAATCCGAATCATCCGAGCGAAGAAGCCCCGCTCGGCGAATTGGAGATCGTCGGCAAGGTGCTTTGCTGCCTCAAGCTGTTTTGAGCTAGGCGCCCTCCCCCACACTGAAACACCACCGATCGGCGGTCGCGCGTGCGATTAGCGCCAGGCTGCGCCCGCGGCGACGCCAGAACCGTGATTTGCGGCGCGTCACCAACGTTGTAACGCGCTCTTGACATTTGTCCTTATTTCAGTTACAAACTTGGTTACGCGGGCCGCACTTGCCGGCCCGCGGCGAAACCCTGCAACCGGTCCCTATGCGGCACGCCGACGAGTGGTCCAAAGCACATAGCCGCCGCGAGCAGCGCGAATGTCAGCGTATCAATCGCGCGGCCCTTGGGGCGCGCCGCGAAGAAATGCCGGCGATGGCGGCGGCACTGGCGCAGATCGGCGCGGCCTTCGATGAAACCGCCGCCATCAACAGCTTCAAGATCAGGGTCGAGCGGCTGATGCGGCTCGAACCGCACCATCCCGCCATACGCGCCCGCTTCGGCACCCGCGCAGAGATGCTGTTTGGCCGCAGCCTTGATGCGGCGATTACCCTCGTGGAGCGTTGGTGGCGCGACGAGCGCAAAGCGTTTCAGATCGCCAGCGCCTTTGGCTGCGGCACCCGGCTCTCGCTCGAAGTCTTGCGCGAGCTTCGGCTCATTCTGCGGCTGATGCGGTTCAAGCGCATGCAGGCCGAGTTCAGTGCCGTGCTTGCGGCACAATGCGACATGCCGGCCGAAGCGGCGGCGGAGTGATGCTGGCGTCCAAAGGGCCAATGGAGCCTGGGCGGCGTGCGAGCCGCAGGGGCTTATCCCGGCCCGGGAGTGACCACGCGGATATGGAGCTCGCGCAATTGCTTGGGCGTGGCTTCCGACGGCGCGCCCATCATCAGATCCTCGGCGCGCTGATTCATCGGGAACAGCACGACTTCGCGCAGGTTCTCTTCGCCGCACAACAGCATGACGATGCGGTCAATGCCGGGCGCGATGCCGCCATGCGGCGGCGCGCCGAGCGAGAGCGCATGCAGCATGCCGCCGAATTTCTGTTCCAGCACGCTTTCGTCATAACCGGCGATGGCGAACGCCTTCTTCATCACGTCGGGCCGGTGATTGCGGATGGCGCCGGACGACAGCTCCACGCCGTTGCAGACGATGTCGTACTGATTGGCGATAATTGATTCGATTCGATCCCGATCATTCACATCGAGCGACAGAAAGGCATCAAGAGGCATTCGCGGCATTGAGAATGGATTGTGAGAAAAGTCGATTTTCTTCTCTTCCTCATTCCATTCGTACATTGGAAAATTAACTATCCAGCAGAAATCAAAGCGGTCCTTTTTAATCAGGTCAAGTTCTTCGCCGATTTTGGTACGGGCAATGCCAGCAAACCTGTAAATGTCCTTTGGCACGCCCATCACGAAGAAAACAGCGTCGGCATCGACAAGACCGTCAGGTCTTAGATTCCGGTATACATTTGCTACCTCGATTGGCAGAAAATCAGACAAAAGTTCATCAAAACCTGCCTGTTCCTCGACTGGCAAGGGCACACGCACCAACTCTCCGCGCCGCCCATTTAGCTCCTTCTTGAGTTGTTTAGTTCGCTCAGGACCAAGATTCTTTGCGACTGGTCCAGCTCCCGCATCATCACCGTCACGCCAAAAAATATAGCCCAGGCCTGGTTGCCCTTCGCTCTGAGCCCAAGAGTTCGTTCTGTCGCAGAACGCACGATTGCCACCAGTTGGTGCCGGAATTGCCCAAACCCGAACTAGCGGATTGGATGCGATCGCTTTAGCGAATAACCCGAAGCCAGAATCACGAAAAACATTCGTGACGTCGTGAATCATCAGTGGATTCCGTAAATCAGGCTTGTCAGTACCGAACGCCCGTCTAGCAGCCGCAAAAGAGATTCGCGGAAATTCACGGGTCACCGGCTTGCCGTCGCCGAACTCTTCGAAGACGCCCCGAATGACCGGTTCGACCGCATCGAATACATCCTCCTGGGTTACGAAGCTCATCTCCAAATCGAGCTGATAGAATTCGCCGGGCGAACGGTCGGCGCGGGCATCCTCGTCGCGGAAGCACGGCGCGATCTGGAAATAGCGGTCAAAGCCGGAGACCATGATCAGCTGCTTGAACTGCTGCGGCGCCTGCGGCAGCGCGTAAAATTTCCCCGGATGCAGCCGCGACGGAACCAGATAATCGCGCGCGCCTTCCGGCGACGAGGCGGTGAGGATCGGGGTCTGGAATTCGAAGAAGCCCTGCTCCTTCATCCGCCGGCGGAGCGAATCGATGATGGCGCCGCGCTTCATGATGTTGTTGTGCAGATGCTCGCGGCGCAGGTCGAGAAAGCGGTATTTGAGCCTGATGTCCTCGGGATAGTCCTGCTCGCCGAATACCGGCATCGGCAGTTCGGCGGCACGCCCCAACACCTCGATCTCGCGGATATAGACTTCGACCGCGCCGGTCGGCAGGTCGGGGTTCTCGGTGCCCTCGGGACGCCTGCGCACCTTGCCGTCGACCCGCACCACCCATTCCGAGCGCAGCGTCTCCGCCACCTTAAAGGCCGGACTGTCGGGGTCGGCCACCACCTGGGTCAGGCCGTAGTGATCGCGCAGATCGATGAACAGCACGCCGCCATGATCGCGGATGCGATGGCACCAGCCGGACAGGCGCACGTCGCTGCCGATATCGTTGGATCGGAGCGCGCCGCAGGTATGGCTGCGATAGCGGTGCATTGTCGCCTTCAAGTCTTGTCTTTGCATCGGTTACAAACGGAACGCGGAAAGCGCATGCGATGAGGCCTTTGTCAAGGCGAGCCCATGCGGGCTGGGTCAGCCTCCGTACCGCCGCATGCGGGGGTAGGTCTTCCCGTTCGACATCAGACGGCAGATAAGTCCGGCATGGCGAAAACCCCAACAGCAAAAAAAAGCCCCGCGGCTACCCGGATGACCACGGCCGAAGCCGTCGTCGCCAGCCTTTTGCCCCACGGGCTCGACACGATCTACGCGCTCCCCGGCGTGCACAATGACGACTTTTTCGACGCGCTCGCCAGGAACGCCGCGGCGATCCGCACCATCCATACCCGCCATGAGCAGGGCGCCGCCTATATGGCGCTCGGCGCCGCCCTGGCGACCGGAAAGCCACAGGCCTATTGCGTGGTGCCGGGACCGGGGCTCCTCAATTCGGCCGCGGCGCTTCTGACCGCCTACGGCATGAATGCGCCGGTGCTGGCGCTGTTCGGCCAGATTCCGCAGGACGCCATCGGCCGCGGCTTCGGGCATCTGCACGAAATCCGCGACCAGGCCGGCATTATTGCGCGGCTGGTCGACTGGTCGGCGCGCATCCGCGCACCGGACGAAGCGCCACGCCTGATCGCCAAAGCGATGCAGTCGATGGCCACGGAACGGCCGGGCCCGGCGGCGCTTGAATGCGCCATCGACGTATGGGGGCGCTCCGGCCCAGTGCGCGCGCAAGCGCCGCTTGCCGTGCGCGCACCGCCGATCGATGAAGACGCGATCAAAGCCGCCGCCAAGCGCCTCGGCGCCGCCAAACGCCCGCTGATCGTCGCCGGCGGCGGCGCACAGGACGCCTCAGCCGAGGTAACGAGCCTGGCGCACATGCTACAGGCTCCCGTCGTCTCCTATCGGCGCGGCCGCGGCGTCATCGACAATCGCGATCCGCTTTCGGTCAATCTGCCGCTCGGGCGCGAATTGTGGGCCGAGGCCGATGTCGTGCTCGCCGTCGGCACCCACCTGCACTCTCCGATGCTGCATTGGGGTTTTGATCGCGATCTGGCCATCATCCGCATCGACGCCGATCCGAACGAGCCGGCGCGCATCGCCAAGCCCAAGGTCGCGCTGATCGGCGACGCGGCGCCGATCTTGCGCCGGCTGCTCGATGTATTGCCGAAGCACAATATGCGGCGGCCATCGCGCACGGAGGACATGCGCGAGCGCCACGCCCGCATGCGCAAGCGCCTCGCCAAGCTCGAGCCGCAACTTTCCTACCTGGCCGCGATCCGCGCCGAATTGCCGGAGGACGGCATCTTTGTCGATGAGGTCACGCAGGTTGGCTTTGTCTCGCGCCTGGCTTTTCCCGTGCACCGGCCGCGCACCTACATCTCGCCTGGCTATCAGGACAATCTCGGCTACGGCTTTGCCACCGCGCTCGGCGCCCAGCATGCGCGGCCCGATGTGCCGGTGCTGTCGATCACCGGCGACGGCGGCTTCCTGTTCACCGCAAGCGAAATGGCGACGGCGATGCGTCACCGCATTCCGCTGGTGACGGTGGTGTTCAATGACGGCGCGTTCGGCAATGTCCGCCGCATCCAGCAGGAGCGTTACGGCAGCCGCTTTATCGCCAGCGACCTCGCCGATCCCGATTTCGTGGAGTTCGCGGAAA
This sequence comes from uncultured Alphaproteobacteria bacterium, assembly GCA_963709825.1. Classification (GTDB taxonomy): domain Bacteria; phylum Pseudomonadota; class Alphaproteobacteria; order Rhizobiales; family Xanthobacteraceae; genus BOG-931. Next base: position 205,643 of record CAVPXZ010000007.1, on the reverse strand, counting down.
GCTTCGGCGCCGCGGCGATGCGCGTGAAGAGCCCCGACGAATTGCGGCAGGCGCTGCGGCATGCCTTTTCGCGCCGCGATGGCCCCACCCTCATCGAAGTGCCGGTCGGCATCGTGCCGAGTCCGTGGGAATTCATTCTGATGGGGCGGGTGCGCGGCGGCTAGCGGCAATCCGGGCGATGCTTAAGGTATCGAGATCGTCAATCACCGCCGTTGGAACCCGAGCCATGGCGCCGAAAGTCGCGCTATTCCGCCACTCGCCGGTGGATTAGGATAGGATTCGGCCGTCGGCAGCAGGTTTGGTTCCTATCACATTGTCAATGCACCCGATCACGACAACGTCCGAACTTGCCGCCGTCTGCGGGCGCATGGCCTCCCACCCCTTCGTCACCGTCGACACCGAATTCCTGCGCGAGACCACCTATTACCCGCTGCTGTGCGTGGCGCAAATGGCTTCGGCCGACGAGGCCGTGGTCGTCGATGCGTTGGCGCCGGATATCGACCTTGCTCCGTTCTTTTCGCTGATGGCCGACGAGACGGTGATGAAGGTCTTTCATGCCGCCCGTCAGGACATTGAAATTGTGTGGCACCGCGCCAAGCTCATTCCTCATCCCATCTTCGACACCCAGGTCGCGGCCATGGTGCTCGGCTACGGCGACTCCATCTCCTATGACCAGCTGGTGCAGCGCATCACCGGGGACGCGCTCGACAAATCGCACCGCTTCACCGACTGGACGCGCCGGCCGCTTTCCGAAGCGCAGCTTTCGTATGCGATCTCCGACGTTACCCATTTGCGCGACGTCTACAACGCGCTGGTCGACGATCTGGGCCGGCGCGGCCGCGTCGACTGGGTGCAGGAAGAGATGAGCGTGCTGACCTCGGCCGACACCTACCGCATGGACCCGGAGAACGCCTGGCAGCGGCTCAAGACGCGGGTGCGCAAGCCCAAGGAGCTCGCCGTCCTGATCGAAGTCGCGGCTTGGCGCGAGCGTGAGGCGCAGTCGCGCGACGTGCCGCGTTCGCGGGTGCTCAAGGACGACGCGATCGCCGACATCGCGGTGCAGGCGCCGACGACGACCGACAAGCTCAAGAATTTGCGTTCGCTGCCCAAGGGCTTCGAGCGCTCGCGCTGGGGCGACGCGATCGTTGCCGCGGTCGCGCGCGGGCTGGCCCGCGATGTAAAAACGCTGCCGCACTCGGCGCGCCTGCAGCCTGCGGCCAACGGCGCGGCGGTCGTCGAGCTGCTCAAGGTGCTGCTGCGAATGATATCCGAGCACCATCATGTCGCCGCCAAGGTCATCGCCACGGTCGACGATCTCGAACGCATCGCCGCCCACGACGGCGCGGATGTGCCGGCGCTGTCAGGGTGGCGCCGCGAGCTGTTCGGCGAGAAGGCGCTGGCGCTCAAGCACGGCAAGCTCGCGCTGGCGATAGAAAAGGGCAAGGTCGCCACGGTCGAGCGCGAGTAACCAACTCATCCTTTGCGGATGCGGCGGGTCTATTTGGTTCCGAACTTTTTGGTGCCGGCCCAAAGCGAGTACAGGTAGCCCAGCAGCAACACCGCATAGGTTATGACGAGCACCCAACCTGCCGCGTTCATGAGATGGGAGAGCGTGGCCCAGAGCGAGACCACAAATCCGAGAACGTAACCGACCGTGCCGCCGATCAAGAGGCCGCGCAACGCGGTCCAATCGTCGGATTTCCGCACGAACCAGTTGATCAGTCCGAACTCAATCAATGTCAGGCCCAATAGCCGAAAGCCCAGCGAGGCGCCGACGCCGGGTTCGATGCCGTACGTGACGAGCACGGCCTGCGGGCTCAGCAAAAGCCCGATTCCGTTGAGCACGGAAATCACGGCGATGACCAAGAAGAAGCGCTTCAGGTTTTCCATTTCATCCCCCCGCTGTCGCTGCCCGCCGGCAGCGCGGTACGCCGTGCGTTATGATAAAAATCCCGCCGCGTCACCTTTAGAGCATGATCCGGAAAAGTGGAAGCCGGTTTTCCGAAAAGATCATGCTCCACCAAAAAGTTAGAGCGCCAATCGATTCGATCTGAAGCGATTGCGCTCTAGCGCCGCGCGGCAGCATTCAAGCGCACCGTGACGAGATAGGCAACGTGTCCTCGTTGATACCCGCAAAGTTATTCGTCGTCACCTAACCGCTCGGGCGCGCCGATCATCCCATCAGCATTACCGGCTCGCGTCCGATGAGGCGCGCAAGCGAGCGCAGCCGGCTCAAGACCCGCTCGCCGGAAAGCGCGGCAAATTCGCCGGGCAGCCGCAACGCAAGCCGATGCCGCTCGACCGCGAGCGGCGTTCGCGGCAGCACGCCGGGCATCGCCGCCGACACCACATAGGCGAGCCGCATCGCCGCACCGAGCACGCGGGCGCGATCGATCATGCGGGTCGATGCCAGTTCGCGCAGCCGCGGCGAAAGCTCGTCGTCCATGACCAGACCGACGTGGCGGTAAAACACCGCAAGCGCCAGATAGGCCCGGCCCGGGTGGTCGATCGCGGTGAAACCGCCATGGGCGATGATATTGAGCGATTGCTCGCCGCGGTAATCGGGATGCGCCCGCCAGCCGATATCGGCAAGCAGACACGCGGCGTGACGAAGACGGCGTTCCTCGGCGGTTTCATCAAGGCCGGAGGAGGCCATAAAGCGGTCGGTCCAGCCGATCAGCTCTTCGCCGTGGCGCGGCGAGCGCGACCGCAATCGGTTCAATACCCGCGCCGCTTCGATCAGCGCATCCTTCTCCTTGTCTTTTTGCTTGATCAGCGAATAGAGCAGGCCCTCGCGGACGCCCAGCGCAGAGAACATCACTTGGCGCGGCTTGCCGATACGCAGGACATATTCGAGGACCAGCGCGGCATAAGCGAGCAACGGTCGCCGGACGTTGTTCACCACTTCGATATTCGACAGCGTCTCGACATCGACCCGGTGCACCAGACGGGCGAATTCAAGCGCCTCGTCGGCGGCAATCGCATAGCCATGCATGACATGCAGCGGATATCCGGTCTGCCACATGTGCAGCCGCGCCAGCGCCCGCCAGGTGCCGCCGACGGCATAGAACGTACGGTCCTCGCAGCCTTGGAGCACCGGCAAGGCGCCGAGCGTTTTCTTGACGAACTTTTCCGCCTTCTTGACCGATTTTGCCGAAATATCGGCTAGCGCGAGACCGCCGAGCGGCCGGGTCAGGCCGCGCCGCGCGCGCGTGCCGTGCACGTCGACGAGCTCGAGCGAGCCGCCGCCGAGATCGCCGACCACGCCGTCCGCCTGATGCACGCCGGAGATCACGCCGAGCGCGGTCAATTCCGCCTCGCGCGCGCCCGAAAGGATCGTGATCTCGGTTCGTACGATACGCTCGGCGAGCTTGATAAAGGCGAGGCCGTTCTTGGCGTCCCGACAGGCCGCGGTAGCGATCGCCAAAACTTTCTTCACGCCCATGGTCGTGCACAGCGCGCGATAACGCTTGAGCGCGGCCAATGCCTGCTCGACCGCATCAGCAGCGAGCAATCCGGTCGACTGCACCTCGCGGCCGAGCCCGCACAACGCCTTCTCGTTGAACAACGCCGTCGGACTGCGGGTGAGGCCTTCGTAGACCACTAGCCGCACCGAATTGGAACCGATGTCGATGACGGCAAGCGGCGGACCGTAGTCGAAACGTCCGGGTGCGTCGATCCTGGCGCTGCTCATCGGTTGAGATCAGTGCGAGGCGAAGGGTGCAACGTTTTGCCCTGCGCTCACGCCCGCTCCGAGCGATGCCGCAATCGGGGAACGGAATCCTTGGGCGATTTTCCGCGCCCCGACAGGCTTGGATTGGTCATGAAGTAGGTGTGGACATTGAACCTTTCCTCGTCGGCGCCGGGCTTGATGCGGGACGAGGAGCCATCGGCAAGGAGCTGCCAGCTTTGCTCGTTGTCTTTGAGATTCGCCACCATGATCTGGTCGAGCACTTGCTCGTGCACGGTGGGATTGAGGATTGGGCAGAGCACTTCGACGCGACGGTCGAGGTTGCGCGGCATCATATCGGCGGAGGAGATATAAACTGCGGCCTTGTTATGCGGCAGGCTGTGACCGGAGCCGAAGCAGTAGATGCGGCCGTGCTCAAGGAAACGGCCGACGATCGACTTGACCCGGATGTTTTCGGACAGGCCGGCGACCCCCGGCCGCAGGCAGCAAATACCGCGCACCACCAGTTCGATCGGCACGCCGGCGCTCGACGCACGATACAGCGCGTCGATGATGTCGGGATCGACCAGCGAATTCATCTTCATCCAGATGCCGGCTGGACGGCCGGCCGTGGCGTTGGCGATCTCCTCGTCGATGTGCATGTGGATGCGCTTGCGCAGTGTCAGCGGCGACACCGCCATGCGTTCGAGCCCGGCCGGCTCCGCATAACCGGTCACGTAGTTGAACACGCGCGCCACATCGTGGGCGATCACCGGATCGGCGGTAAAGAACGACAGGTCGGTATAGATGCGCGCCGTCACCGGATGATAATTGCCGGTGCCGACATGAACATAGGAAGCAAGCTCCGCGCCCTCGCGGCGGACCACCAGCGAGAGCTTGGCATGGGTCTTCAGCTCGATGAAGCCGTAGACCACCTGCACGCCGGCGCGTTCGAGGTCGCGCGCCCAGCGGATGTTGGCCTCTTCGTCGAAGCGGGCCTTGAGCTCGACCACGGCAGTCACCGATTTGCCGGCCTCGGCGGCCTCCGCAAGCGTCTTCACGATCGGGGAATCGGCCGACGTGCGGTACAGCGTCTGCTTGATGGCGACCACGTCCGGATCGCGGGTCGCCTGATGCAGGAAATCGACCACCACGTCGAACGACTCGTAGGGGTGGTGGACGATGAGATCCTTTTGCCGGATCGCGGCGAAGCAGTCGCCGCCATGGTCGCGGATGCGGCCGGGATAGCGCGGCGTGTAGGGCACGAATTCGAGGTCGGGGCGGTCGAGCTTGGCGATCTGCGACATCTCGTCGAGCGCCAGCACTCCGTCGACCTTGAAGACGCCGTCGTCGGCGGCGTCGAGCGCGCGCTGCACGAAGCGCTGCAGCTCGGCCGGCATATTCGCCTCGATGTCGAGCCTGATCACCAAGCCGCGGCGGCGGCGCTTGAGCGCGGTCTCGAACAGCCGCACCAGGTCTTCGGCCTCTTCGAGGACTTCCAGCTCGGAGTTGCGGATAACCCGGAATGCGCCGACCCCCTTCACCGCATAGCCGGGAAACAGCTTGCCGATGAACAGGCTGGTGGCGCCTTCGACCGAAATCAGCCGCACTTCACCGCCGTCGCCGGCCTGCGGCAGCCGCACAAAGCGCTCGATGCGGTTCGGCATGCGGATCAACGCATTCATCGCCTTGCCGTCCTTGGCGCGGGCGAGCTGCAAGGCGATCGAAAAGCCGAGATTGGGAATGAACGGGAACGGATGGGCCGGATCGACCGCGAGCGGTGTCAGCAGCGGGAAGATATGGGAAAGAAAATAGTCTTCGAGCCAGGGCTTCTCCGCCTTGCCGACATCCGGACCGTCGATCAATACAATGCCGGCCTGGGCCAGCGCCGCGCGCAGCTCGCGCCACTGCGCCTGCTGATCCTGCACCAGGATCAGCACCGCCTCGGCGATACGAACCAACTGCTCGGCCGGGGTTAAACCTTCGGGGCTTTTGGTGCTGATGCCGGCGCGCACCTGGGCGCGGAGACCGGCAACGCGGACCATGAAGAATTCGTCGAGGTTGTTCGCCGAGATCGACAGGAACTTCAACCGCTCCAGCAGCGGGTGCCCGCGATTGGCGGATTCCTCGAGAACGCGGCGGTTGAAATTGAGCCAGGACAGTTCCCGGTTGATGAAGCGTTCCGGACTAGCGGCCAGCGCCGAGGCCGCGTGCCGTTCCGCCGGTTCGGCGAGCCGCTCGGGGGCGTCGAGTTGCCCGACCTGACCGGACTCCAGCGCGAGGGCGGTGGCTTGGCCGCGGTCGACCATGGTTGCTCCTTGCTGTTCCAGCCCCACCCTCACCGCCCTCGGTAACGATTCTATGACTTCCCGTTTGGCAGATAAGGCGGCGCCGGGGCCGCTCCGTCAAGTGTCCGGGCGGCGCAATGGTCAGGCGGCGGTATCGTGGGCTCCAATCGATAACGCGATGGGCGCTTTGGCCCATAATCTCCAACCCTGAAAATCTCGCGGCGTCAGATCGTTAAAGCCGACAGCACATCCGGCCGGTTAAGCGGCCGGGGTAAGCCCCCGGCCGCGATTGAAGCCGCGCCTTATACTGCTGCCTTCTGCTTGGCGGAGTGCAGGTCGAAGCGATCGGCGTTCATCACCTTGGTCCAGGCCGCCACGAAGTCTTTCGCAAACTTCTCCTTCGAGTCCGCGCAGGCATAGACTTCTGCGATGGCGCGCAGCTGGGAGTGCGAACCGAAGATCAGATCGACACGGGTGCCGGTCCACTTGACCGCATTGGTCTTGCGGTCGCGGCCTTCGTACACGCCATCGGAGCCGGCGGGCTGCCATTGCGTGCTCATGTCGAGCAGGTTGACGAAGAAGTCGTTCGTCAGCGTCTCGGGCTTCTTGGTGAAGACGCCGTGCTCGGACTCTCCGGCGTTCGCACCGAGGACGCGCAGGCCGCCGACGAGTACCGTCATCTCGGGCGCGGTCAGCGTCAGCAGTTGCGCCTTATCGATCAGCGCCTCCTCCGGAGCCATCAGTGACTTGCCGCCGTAATAGTTGCGGAAAGCGTCAGCGGCCGGTTCGAGCGGCGCGAAAGACTGGACATCAGTCTGCTCCTGCGAGGCGTCCGCGCGCCCCGGCGTGAAGAAAACCTTCACGTCGTGCCCGCCGGCCTTCGCGGCTTTCTCAATCGCGGCATTGCCGCCGAGAACGATCAGGTCGGCGAGCGAGACCTTCTTGCCGCCGGACGCCGCGGCGTTGAACTCCTTCTGGATCGCTTCGAGCTTCGCCAGCACCGTCGCTAGCTGCTTCGGCTGGTTGATCTCCCAATCCTTCTGCGGCGCGAGGCGAATGCGCGCGCCGTTCGCTCCGCCGCGCTTGTCGGAGCCGCGGAACGTCGACGCCGACGCCCACGCCGCCGAGACCAGCTGGGAAACGGACAGGCCGGAGGCGAGGATTTTCGCCTTCAGAGCCGCAACGTCCTGCTCCCCGATCAGCGGATGACTAACCGCAGGGATCGGATCCTGCCAGATCAGCGTCTCCTTCGGCACGAGCGGACCGAGATAGCGCACAACCGGCCCCATGTCGCGATGCGTGAGCTTGAACCACGCCCGGGCAAACGCGTCCGCAAACTGATCCGGATGCTCGTAGAAGCGCCGCGAAATCCTCTCGTAGGCAGGGTCCATCCGCAGCGACAGGTCGGTGGTCAGCATGGTCGGAAGATGCTTCTTCGACTTGTCGTGGGCGTCCGGGACGGTGGCGGCGGCGCCCTTCGCCTTCCATTGATAGGCGCCGGCCGGGCTTTTGGTCAGCTCCCATTCGTTTTTGAACAGGTTGTCGAAGAAGTGGTTGCTCCACTTCGTCGGGGTCTGCGACCAGGTGACTTCCGGGCCGCCGGTAATGCTGTCGGCTCCGAAGCCCGTACCATGCTTGCTCTTCCAGCCGAGGCCCTGATCCTCGATCGCCCCGCCTTCCGGCGCTGGGCCGACTAGCGACGGATCGCCGGCGCCGTGGGTCTTGCCGAAGGTATGGCCGCCGGCAATCAGCGCGACGGTCTCCTCGTCGTTCATCGCCATGCGGAAGAATGTTTCGCGGATGTCCTTGGCCGCAGCCACCGGATCCGGTTTGCCGTTCGGCCCTTCCGGATTGACGTAGATCAGGCCCATCTGCACGGCGGCGAGCGGATTCTGCAGCTCGCGTTCGCCGCTGTAGCGTTCGTCTCCGAGCCAAGTGCCCTCGGGACCCCAATAGAGCTCTTCCGGCTCCCAAACGTCGGCGCGGCCGCCGCCGAAACCGAAGGTCTTGAAGCCCATCGAGTCCAGGGCGACGTTGCCGGCGAGAACCATCAGGTCCCCCCAGGAGATTTTCCGGCCGTATTTCTGTTTGATCGGCCACAACAACCGCCGCGCCTTGTCGAGGTTGGCGTTGTCCGGCCAACTGTTGAGCGGCGCGAAGCGCTGCTGACCGGCTCCGGCGCCGCCGCGGCCGTCGGCGATGCGGTAGGTACCCGCGGCGTGCCATGCCATGCGGATCATCAGCCCGCCGTAGTGGCCGAAGTCGGCGGGCCACCAGTCCTGCGAATTCGTCATCAAGGCCGTGAGGTCCTTGATCACAGCGTTGAGGTCGAGGCTCTTGAATTCCTTGGCGTAGTCGAACGCCTCGCCCATCGGATCGGACAGGGAAGAGTTCCGGTGCAGAGCCTGCAGGCTCAGCTGGTCCGGCCACCAATCTCGGTTCGTGTGCATGACCGGGCACTTGCCCGCGCTTTTGTCAGTCTTTGCGTCCATGTCTCTCTCCGATCGTGCTTTGTACTTTTTCTTCGCGTTGTTCCCTTTGGAGCGCGTTGTCTGCTCCTCGCGTGCGGGGGCGCGGTTGGGGGTTGCACCGTATCTAGGTGGCCTTGGCCATTACGTCTAATCGTATTGCCTACGGATGTCGATAAGTATAACTTATCGACATGATCACCTTACGTCAGCTTCGCTATTTGGCCGCGCTTGCGCGCCACCGCCATTTCGGCCGGGCGGCGGAAGAGTGCGCGGTCACCCAACCGGCGCTGTCGATGCAGGTGCGCGAGCTTGAACGCGAAATCGGCACGGAGCTGGTGGAGCGGCGGACCGGCGAGATTGCGCTCACCGAGATCGGCCGGGAGGTGGCACGGCGCGCCGAGCACATTCTTGCCGCCACCCGCGATCTGGTCGACTTCGCGCGGCACCGCGACGTGCTCAGCGGCGAACTCCGTCTCGGCATCATTCCGACGCTGGCCCCGTATGTTTTGCCGCGCGTGCTGCCGCGGCTGCAGGCCGCCTATCCGCGACTGCATCTCGAAGTGCGCGAGACCCAGACCAAAGTGCTGCTCGAGGAACTGGCGGGCGGCGACCTGGATACCGTGATGTTGGCGCTGCCGGTCGACGGCGCTGACATGGAGACGCTGCACCTGTTCGACGATCGGTTTTTGCTGGCGCTGCCGGCCGCCGATCCGCTGCCGGCGGACCGCCGCGTCGCGGCGGCCGACGTCAACGAGCGCCGGCTTATTCTGCTCGAGGAGGGCCATTGCCTGCGCGATCAGGCGCTGGCGTTCTGCGCCACGCGGCGCGACACGCCGGCGGGGTTAGGCGCGACCTCGCTCGCGACGGTGATGCAGATGGTGGCGAATGGCTATGGCGTGACGCTGGTGCCCGAAGTCGCGACCGATGTGGAGGTGCGCGACAGCCGCGTGAAGCTCCTGCGCTTCGAGGAACCGGAACCGGCGCGCACAATCGGGCTCGCCTGGCGGCGCACCTCGCCGCGCAAGGGGGACTTCGCCGCTTTGGGCGAAATCATCACGCAGATGCTCGGCCTAGCCGGGGGGCGGGACGCCGTCGCGAAAAATCTCCGCCGCGAGCGCACGCGTAGCCGGACGCCCTTGGCGTAGCGCCTCGTTGTCGAGCGCGATCACGGCAGCGCGCGCGGCGGCAAACGAACGCTCAATCCGGGTCGCCAGATAGCCGACGATGCTCTCGTCGAGGATGAGCTGGCGGTCGGCGGCGAGCTTGACCATCACCGCGCGCAGCATGGCATCGTCAGGCGGCTGCAGCGTCGCCACCGGCAACGCCCGCAGCCGCGAGACCAGATCGGGGATGGCGACCGGCCAGGCTGCCGGCACCGCGCGTGCGGTGAAGAGCAGCGAAGCATTTTCCTCGCGGGCAAGATTGATGAGATGGAACAGCACGCGGTCGTCTGTCCGGATCGCTGCATCCTCGACAACCAGCGCCCCGGTCGCGAGCGCCGATGGCAGCGCGACTTCGCCGAGCGCGTGACCGGAAATGACCCGGGCGCCGGCTGACGCCGCCCAGATCATCGCCAGGTGCGTCTTGCCGGATCCCTCGGGCCCGATGAGGGCGATCGCATTTGCCGGCCAATCCGGCCAGCCGTCGATCAGCCGAAGCGGGCCCTCATTGCAGGGCCCGGACAAGAAATCCTCGCGGGCATAGCTTTCGGCGTGTTCAAGCGCGAGCGCAAGCTGGCGCGGGCGAGAGGCCATGATGCGCTTTCTAACCCGGACGGTTTCCGGTGTAGAGCGGGCTTGCCCGGTAGCGGCTTAAGGCGAACCGCGTCAGAACGCCGGCGGTAGCCGCAAGCGGAACGGCGAGCAGAAGGCCGACAAAACCGAACAAATAGCCGAAAGCAAGCAAGGCGAAGATCAGCCAGACCGGATGCAAGCCGACGCTTTCGCCGACGAGTTTCGGCGACAGCACGTTGCCTTCGAGAAACTGACCGAACAGGACTACGCCGACGACGATCAGAATCCGTGTCCAGTCCGGGAAGAATTGCGCCATAGCCACGCCGAACGAAACCACCAGAGCGGTCAGGGATCCGACATAGGGAATGAAGGTCAAAAATCCGCACGACGCGCCGATCAGGGCGCCGAAACTCAATCCCGCGAGCGTCAGCCCGATGGCATAATAGGCGCCGAGGATGACACAGACGGTGAGCTGGCCGTGCAAATAGCCCGAGAGCGCCTTGTTGATCTCGAGCATGAGGCCTCGCACCGTATCGCGTTGATGCACCGGGATCAGGTTATCGAACGTCGCCACGACGCGGTTCCAGTCGCAGAGCAGATAGAACGTCACGACCGGGGTAATGACGAGGAGCGAAAAGACGGAAAGCAGCGCCTCGCCTTTGGTCAACAATGAGGGAAGCATATCGGTCAGATAGCCAATCGACTTGTTCACCAGAACGCTAAAGGAGCCACCGCTGCCGGCGTATGTACTGCCGATGATGCCTTTGAGCCAAGCCTGGCTCGACTCGGTGACAAGCGACTGCAGGCGGTGCAGGTAAGTCGGCACGTGCTCGATGAATGCCGAGAACTGGGCGGCGAGCACCGGCGCGATAAGAACGAACAGCCCCACGAGCACGAGCACGAAAACGCCGAGGATGACGAGCGCGGCGACTAGCCGGCTCACGCCGTGCCTGGTGAGCCGGCTGGCCAGAGGATCGAGCAGATAGGCGAGCGCCGCTCCGGCCACGAACGGCAGCAGAATATGGTGCAATAGCCACAGCAGGCCGCCAAAAACCAGAAGGGCGGCGACCCAGAACGCGATTTGCCGCTCGATCCGCATGACGCAACCCTCAAGACCAGGTGACCCGATTGCGAAGTTCGCATGTATTCGCAGCGTGCTCGTGAGCGAACTTCGTCAAGTCAAACGGACACTGAAAAACTGAATTTGAAGTTTCTTATGATGTTTAAGACTGGATTGCAGGTATTTTACATCCGCCGCACGCGTCGGTCAGTGCCCGGTGCCGAACGAGTTCATATGACGAAGCCATTCGGCGAGATAGAAGGCGATCGACAGCAAGGTCAAGATCGCGACCAGGCCGGCGACGATCGTCGACACGAGCGGCGCATCGAACTTGAATCCCTGTTCGGCGAGAACCACCGTCGCGAGCACGATTTGCGCCACGGTATTCGCTTTGGAAACCGGCAGCGGCCTGATCGGCATCGGCTTGCCTACCAGCCATGACAGCATGAAGCCGGAGATGATCATGATATCGCGCGACACCACAAGGATGATCAGCGGCAGCGGCAACGCGCCGGCGATCCCGAGCGCGATGTAGATCGACACGATCAGCGCCTTGTCGGCCAGCGGATCGAGATAGGCGCCAAGCTCGCTTGCCATGTGAAAGCGCTTAGCCAGGAAGCCGTCGACGGCGTCACTGATCCCGGCCGCCAGAAATAGGGCAAAGGCGGCAAGCATCTGACCCGAGGTGATCGCCCAGACGACGATCGGCACCAGGATGATGCGGCCCAGTGTGATGAGATTTGGGATACTCAAAACGCGCCCCGGCTTCCTCCCGGCGCGCCCCGCTCCCGAACCTGGTTTCCCCGAGTTCGCTGGTTCGAGTGTCGAAGCGGGATCCTTCCGGCTTCGGCGCGCCGTCTTTCCGCCTCCACTATATAACCCCGGCGCGCGCTTGCGCACCCGGCGATTCCAACGTAGGAGGCGCCAACGATCCTCTCCACCGGGGAAGGGTCATTTGCCGATTGGTGGGTCCGTGAAAGAGGCACGCTACGCGGCTGCCGGTGTCGACATCGACGCCGGTAATCGCATGGTGGAATTGATCAAGCCGCTGCTGCGCCGGACCGCGCGGGCCGGTGCGGACGCCGAGATCGGCGGCTTCGGCGGCCTTTTCGATCTCAAGGCGGCCGGGTTCTCCGATCCGCTCCTCGTCGCCGCGACCGACGGTGTCGGCACCAAGGTCAAGATTGCGGTCGAGACTTCGCGCCACGACACAATCGGCATCGACCTCGTTGCCATGTCGGTCAACGACCTTGTCGTGCAAGGGGCCGAACCGCTCTTCTTCCTGGACTATTTCGCCTGCGGCAAGCTCGATCCGGAGGTCGGAGCCCAAGTCGTCTGCGGCATCGCGGCGGCGTGTCGGGAGTCGCGCTGCGCGCTGATCGGCGGCGAGACCGCGGAGATGCCCGGGATCTATCAGTTCGGCGACTACGACCTTGCCGGCTTCGCCGTCGGCGCGGTGTCGCGCGCCGGGCTGCTGCCGCGGAAGGATGTGGCGCCGGGCGACGTCGTGATCGGCCTTGCTTCCTCCGGCGTGCATGCGAACGGCTTTTCTTTGGTCCGGCGCATCGTTGCCGCTTCTGGACTGTCCCTCGACGCGCCGGCTCCGTTCGACCCAGCACGAAGCCTGGGCGAAGCCTTGCTCACGCCGACGCGGCTCTATGTGCGGTCCTGCCTCGCCGCGATCCGCACGAGCAAGGCACTCAAGGCGCTCGCGCACATTACCGGCGGCGGCTTCACCGAGAATATTCCGCGCGTGCTGCCGCCGGGCCTTGCGGTGTCGCTGGATTTGGACCGTGTGCCCGTGCATCCGGTGTTCAAATGGCTCGCCACTTCGGGCGAGGTCGGCGAGCAGGAGATGCTGCGCACCTTCAACTGCGGCATCGGCATGGTGGCCGTGCTCGACCCGAAGACCGCCGCTGCTGCGAGCGAGCAGTTCACGGCGAACGGCGAAACCGTGGTGTGGCTGGGCGAAGTGGTTGCCACTGACGGCGCCGCTCGCGTCGATTTTCGCGGACACCTCGACCTGTCCTGGTAACGCGCATGAGCAGGAAGCGCGTCGCGGTACTCATTTCCGGCCGCGGATCGAACATGACGGCGCTGATCGAAGCGGCCAAAGCGAAAGACTATCCGGCCGACATCGTGCTCGTTGCCTCGAACCGGCCCGATGCTGCAGGGCTCGCCCGTGCGCGCGAACAAGGCATCGCGACCACGATCGTCGATCACACTGAATTTGGCGAAGACCGCGAGGCGTTCGAACGCGCGCTTGACGGCGAACTGCAGGCGCATCGGATCGAGCTCGTCTGCCTGGCCGGGTTCATGCGACTTTTGACGCCGTGGTTCGTCGCGCGCTGGAGCGGCCGGATGCTCAATATTCACCCGGCATTGCTGCCGCAGTTCAAGGGGCTGCACACCCACCGCCGCGCGCTCGAAGCCGGCGTCGCGCGGCACGGCGCGACCGTTCATTTCGTCGTGCCGGAAATGGATGCCGGACCGATCGTAGCGCAGGAGTGGATTGCGGTGCGCGAAGGCGACACCGAGGAAACGCTGGCCGAGCGGGTGCTTGAGGTCGAGCACCGCATCTACCCCGACGCGTTGCGGGCGGTGGCCGAAGGCCGCGCAAGCCTCGCTGCGTCCGGCGGGGAAGAAAACCGGCACTAAAACAAAACCCCCGGATGCGAACCGGGGGATTCAAGATCCGGGATTTCCCCGGCGTTCGCTTACGCGACCTTGAGATTTTCTGCCGAGGTCCTGCCGCGATTGGTCACGAGCTCGTACTCGATTTCCTGGCCCTCGTTCAGCGTGCGCAAACCGGCACGTTCGACGGCCGAAATGTGCACGAACACATCCTTGTCGCCGGTCGACGGCTTGATGAAGCCATAGCCTTTGGTCGGATTGAACCACTTGACGCAGCCCTTCTGCATCGTCCGTCTCCTAAGTCAGTCCAGATATCAGTGAAGACGCGAGCCAACAGCCGCACGCCGCGTGCAGCTGCTTACGTCCCGCGCCACAAGGCAGATTTTGAAGGAAAGTCCGAAACGTTTGCGTCGCCAAGACATCACCGGCCAGAAGGCCAAAATCCGATTGCGAGTAAAACAAACCGACAAATACGGCGCAAGCATGACTGTACTGACAAGCGGGTCGACGCTGGAATCTCTGCGCGCAACCGCGGTCGCAGCTGCGGCTTTAGCGCTAATGAAGTGTCGCAGAAGTTACGGATGGAGAAAGAACGCGATAGCCATGATCAGATAGGCGGCCAATAACTGCAGGCCTTCCAGCCAATTGCTTTCGCCATCCTGCACGATGACGTTGACGATGATAACCGCGAGCACCGTCGCGACCAGCTCGAAGGTGTTGAAGACGAGATTCATCGGTTGGCCCAAGGCCGCGCCGAGGATGACCAGGAGCGGCGCAACGATCAGCACGATCTGCGTCGCCGAGCCGATTGAAATTTGCAGCGCGAGGTCCATCCGATTTCTGCGTGCAACCACAACGGCGGAAAGATGCTCAGCGGCGTTGCCGATGATCGCTACAAATATGACGCCGATGAACAATTGCGACCATCCGAGCTTGTCGACCAGGGGTTCAATCGCGCGCACGAGAATATCGCTCACCCACGCGACCGCGAGCGTGGCAATGACAAGGGTCGTCACCGCACGCGCGATACTCCAGCGCGGCTGAAATCTGCCGGCCTCTTCCAGGTAAAGGTGCTTGTGCGTGTACAGCGAGAAAAGCAGATTGGCGCCGTACATGCCGATAAGCACCAGAGAGACCAGAATGCTTAGACCCTCAACCGCGCCCGCTGCGGTCTCGCCTGCCGTCTCGAAAAAAATCGCCGGCACGACGAGCGCTATGGTCGCAAGAAACAGCGTGGAGCTCTGCGCCAGAATGCCGGTTCTGTTGAAAGTCTGTTTCTCGCGCGGCGCGCCGCCGACGAACATTGCGAACCCCAAAACCAGCAGCAGATTGCAAATGATGGAGCCGGTGATCGACGCCTTGACCACCTCGATCAGTCCCGCTCGCAGCGCGAATATGCCGATAATCAGTTCTGTTGCGTTGCCGAACGTGGCGCTTAATAGCGCGCCGATCGCCGGCGTGGTTCGCGTCGCCACTTCTTCCGTTGACTGGCCGATAAGCTTCGCCAGCGGCACAATGGCTAAAGCTGCGAGGAAAAACACGACAACCGGAGAGGCGCCGGCAAAGGCAGCGCTGATCGCGAGCGGCACGAAGGCAAGAAGCGCGATAAACAGCTTGTCCATCGGCAACAGGATATCATCAATCCGTGTTCCGCTCAGATCGGAGCGGCACCGTCACCTGAAGGTTCGGGCTCGGAAGACGATCGCCGCCGCCGACGCAACCCGGCGCGCCTTTAGCCGACGATTTCCTTGCCGCTGAAGAACTGCCCGATTTCCTTCTGGGCGGTGTCGGGGGCGTCGGAGCCGTGCACGGAGTTTTCGCTGATCGACTTGGCGAATTCCTTGCGAATAGTGCCGGGCGCCGCTTTGGCGGGATCGGTCGCGCCCATGAGATCGCGGTAGGCCGCAATAGCGTTCTCGCCTTCGAGAACCTGAACAACCACCGGCCCGGAGATCATGAAGTCGACCAACTCGCCAAAGAAAGGCCGCTGGCGGTGGACGGCATAGAACGCCTCGGCTTGCGGGCGACTGATCATCACGCGCTTCTGCGCGATGATCCGGAGTCCCGATTTCTCGATCATGGCATTGATCGCACCCGTCTGGTTACGGGCCGTTGCGTCGGGTTTGAGGATCGAAAATGTGCGTTCGATCGCCATCAAATTGTCCTTGGGAAATTGCGGATGCGGCGTGGAAGTGCGCGGCTTATAGCCGCCGCTCATCGGCCGGGCAAGCGGCCCGAGCGCGGCAGATCGGGCGCTGGGCCTTGGGCCGCAGCGCCCGCTAAGTCTTTTTATCTGCGTTCGGCGGCGCCTGGGACTTTGGCGGCTTTTTCTTTGCCTCCTTCTTCTTCACCGCTTCCGGCGGAGGCGCCGGCACCTCCACGCGATCCATTTCCGTGAGCCGGCCACCTTCGAACCGGTAGACGCCGGGGCGTGGACCGGTCTTGAAGGTCAGGACCGCGTTACGGTCTCCGTTGGGATTGCGCCCGAGGTTGACGGCGGTGGCTTGCCCCAAGCGCGCCACCACGTCGCATTCGCTCATGCCGATGGCGATGCCACCGCCGAGCAGTGAAGCCATATCTGATGCGGCCGCAGCGCCGGTTGCCTCAGTGCCTGGAGCGGGCGGCGGCGCCGGCGCCGCCGCCTGCACCCCGGGACAGGCGCCGTTGGCGTTGACGAGATCGTTTGCCGTAATCGGCCGCTCCTGCCGGGCATCGCCGAGATTGGCATAGGTGTAGCCGCCTCTGTTGCCGAAGACGTCCATCGGTTTCCTAAACCACGAAGCGGTGCTATCGAAATCGAAACCGCCGCAGCCGGAGAGCGCGATAGCCATCGACAGCGCCGCCAGCGCGCCGCAGCGATTTGATCGAACCAACACTTTACGCGTCCCCCTCAGAGTAACCGTCCGCCCAAGGAGCAATGCGCCGGTTTGTGGTGTGATCGTGGCGCAGGCCCCCGGTAGCGCTTCCGCGGCCACATTGCACGTTATAGACTGAATCGGGTAAAGGTACAAAAAACGATGAGAGGACAAGGATTTGGGCGCTTTCTCGGCCCGTTGAGCAGGCCCCCAGCAATGTGACAGCCGTCACGGACTCTTCATCAAGCCGGCACGATACTGACATCCGCTCCAAACCGCGCCCGAAAGCCAACCGCAACTGCCTGGGGACCAATCTATGCAACTGCAATTCGTCGGCTGCGGCGATGCCTTCGGCTCGGGCGGACGATTTAATACCTGTTTTCATCTCGTCGGGCGGGATTTCAATGTGCTCATTGATTGCGGGGCAAGTTCGCTGATCTCGATGAACAAGCTCGCGATCAATCCCAACGAGGTCGGCGTCATCTTCCTCACGCACTTTCACGCCGATCACGTCGGCGGCCTGCCGTTCTTCCTGCTGGACGCAAACTACGTGACCAAGCGAGAGCGCGCGCTCACCATCGCCGGACCGCCGAGTCTCAAAGCGCGTTACGCTGAAATCATGGACGGCGGCTTTCCAGGAACCCAGAACCTGGAATTTCGATTCCCGTTCCTGCTGAGAGAATTGGAGATCGGCAAGCACAGCGAGATCGGCGCCTTGCGGGTAACTCCGTTCCACGTCCAGCATGACGACCGTGCCGGACCGTGCCTCGGCTTCCGCTTCGAAGCGGAAGGCAAGGTAATCGCTTTTTCCGGCGACACCGAATGGACGAATGCGCTCGTCGACATTGGGTTCGAAGCCGATCTGTTTGTTTGCGAAGCCTATACCCGCGACAAGGCAGTGGCGACGCACATGGCGCTGTCCACGCTCGAGCGCCACCTTGACCAGATTCGGCCCAAGCGCCTCATTCTCACGCATATGAGCGACGACATGCTGGCGCGCCGCGCCGAGCTGCCGTTCGAGACCGCCGAGGACGGGATGATCGTCAAGCTGTGAGCGGCTTTGATCCGCTCTAGGCGCCGAGCGCCGCTTCGATCACGGCCAAAGCCGCCTCCGCCTTCGACCCGTCGGGGCCACCCGCTTGCGCCATATCAGGCCGACCTCCGCCGCCTTTGCCGCCGAGCGCCTCGGCGCCTTTGCGCACCAGGTCGACGGCATTGAAACGACCGACCAGATCGTGAGTGACGCCGACGACGATGCCGGCCTTGCCATCGTCGGTGACGCCGACAATGGCGACGACGCCGGAGCCGACTTTCTTTTTGCCCTCGTCAGCCAGACTGCGCAGATCCTTCAGATCAAGGTCTCTTACGGTGCGTGCAAACAAACTTGTTCCGCCAA
The DNA here is from genome assembly GCA_963709825.1 of uncultured Alphaproteobacteria bacterium. GTDB lineage: Bacteria > Pseudomonadota > Alphaproteobacteria > Rhizobiales > Xanthobacteraceae > BOG-931. The sequence goes on along the minus strand of CAVPXZ010000007.1, from coordinate 187,536 downwards.
CTTGGCGCACACCACTTAGGTCACCGACAGCCCCAGCGACAGTCCCTTCCGCGGACCCAGAACTTCTCGCGTAGGTGCCGCCGTCGGCAGGCATCCCCATGGCAAGTTTCTTCTTCGCCTCCGACAGCTCGCGTTCAACGCGTTTGCGCTCGTCGAGAAGAGCGGCAACGCGCGTCGGCATTTCGTCGATCGGGACGCGCAATTCGGCGGCGGTGTCCTTGGCGACCTGCGCGAGATGATTGGCGTGTTGGCGTGCCGCAGACCCTGTCAACGCCTCGATGCGGCGCACACTGGCCGCAACGCCGGCATCGGCAATCACGCTGATCAGGCCGATATCCCCGGTGCGTCGGACGTGGGTGCCGCCGCACAACTCGACCGACCAGCCTAGTTGGTTGCCGTCTCCATCCCCCATAACGACAACACGAACTTCATCACCGTATTTTTCGCCAAATAGCGCGCGCGCCCCGGACTGCCGTGCGTCTTCAATGGCCATTAGGCGTGTTTCTACACGAGAGTTCTCTAACACACGCTCATTGGCCAAATCCTCAACGCGTTCGATTTCCTTTTGCGTCATAGGCTTCTGATGGGAAAAATCGAAGCGAAGCCGATCCGGCGCGACTAACGAACCCTTTTGAGCCACGTGATCGCCGAGGACTTGGCGGAGAGCCTCATGCAACAGATGCGTCGCGGAGTGGTTGCGACGAATTTCCGTGCGTCTCTTATGATCAACCTCAAGACGGAATGAATCGCCGACCCTCACCGCATCATTTTCAACACGAACATTATGGATGAAAAGGTCCCCTGCTTCCTTGTGAACGGCTAGGACTCGTGCAACTAGCTGTCCTTCCACGCCTCGGATCAGCCAACCGGTATCGCTGACTTGGCCACCTGACTCGGCATAGAAAGGAGTTTGATTAAAAATCAATTCTCCGCTTTCCCCTGCTTTGAGTTCACTAACTCCGGCCCCCCCGCGAATGATATTTTGAACGATACCCTCGCTAGTCTCTGTGTCATATCCGAGGAATTCAGTTGCTCCGAATTTCTCGCGGAGCGGGAACCAGTAATCTGCCGTTTTTGTGTCGCCCGAGCCGGCCCACGAGGCGCGAGCCTTTTTGCGCTGCTCCTCCATGGCATCGGTGAACGACGCGATATCGACGCCGATGCCGCGCGGCCGGAGCGCGTCCTGGGTAAGATCGAGCGGGAAGCCATAAGTGTCGTAAAGCGTAAACGCCGTTACCCCGTCGAACATGTCGCCTTGCTTCAGCGACTTGCTTGCCTCATCGAGGATCGCGAGCCCCCGCTCCAGGGTCTTGCGGAAGCGGATTTCTTCCAGCTTCAGCGTCTCGGTGATCAGCCCCTCGGCGCGATGCAATTCCGGATAGGCTTGCCCCATCTCGCGCACCAGCGACGGCACCAGCCGCCACATCAGCGGGTCCTTGGCGCCGAGGAGCTCGGCGTGACGCATCGCGCGGCGCATGATGCGGCGAAGCACATAGCCGCGGCCCTCGTTCGACGGCAGCACGCCATCGGCAATAAGGAACGAACTGGCGCGCAGATGGTCGGCAATAACGCGGTGCGAGGCTTTGCGCTCGCCGTCGGGATCGACGCCGGTGAGGTCGGCGATCGCCTCGATCAGCGCGCCGAACAGGTCGATCTTGTAATTGTCGTGGGTGCCCTGCAGCACCGCCGCCATGCGCTCGAGGCCCATGCCGGTGTCGATCGATGGCCGCGGCAGGTCGACCCGGTCGCCGCCTTTGGCGAGCTGCTCGTACTGCATGAAAACGAGATTCCAGATTTCGACAAAGCGGTCGCCCTCGGCTTCAGGGCTGCCCGGCGGGCCGCCCCAGATGTGGTCGCCGTGATCGTAGAAAATCTCGGAGCAGGGCCCGCATGGCCCAGTGTCGCCCATGGCCCAGAAATTATCCGAGCCGGCAATGCGCCCGATCTTGCTGTCAGGCAGGCCGGAGATCTTCTTCCACAGTTTGAACGCTTCATCGTCGTCGACATAAACGGTGACCAATAGACGGTTCGCCGGCACGCCGAATTCTTTGGTCACGAGCTTCCAGGCAAGCTCGATGGCGCGCTCCTTGAAATAATCGCCGAACGAGAAATTGCCGAGCATCTCGAAAAAGGTGTGATGGCGCGCGGTGTAGCCGACATTGTCGAGGTCGTTGTGCTTGCCGCCGGCGCGCACGCATTTCTGCGCCGTCGTCGCCCGCGCATAGGCACGTTTTTCCAGGCCGGTGAAGACGTTCTTGAACTGCACCATGCCGGCATTGGTGAACATCAGCGTCGGGTCGTTGCGCGGCACCAGCGGCGATGAGGGCACGATCTCGTGCCCCTCACGGGCAAAATAGCCGAGGAAGTTCGACCTGATGTCGTTGACGCCGCTCATGTGCGATAACTCTCTAGCGGGACAGGTGTTTCCTGTCCAGGAACGGCGCCGGGAAACGCCCAATTGCAGTCAGCCCGCAAAGCATATAAGCGCTCTTGCTCCCGACGCGTATCCGGGCAGCGAGTTTGCCATGACCGATGGAAGTTCCCCCCTCCCCCGCAGCTTCTCCGAGCGGCTGCGGGCCGGCCGCTTTGTCATGACCGCGGAGGTCGCCCCGCCGGTCTCCTGCGACGCTCAAGACCTGCTGCGCAAGGCGACGCCGCTGCGCGGGCTTGCGGATGCGGTCAATCTCACCGATGGCGCCGGCGCCCGCGCCCATATGAGCGCGCTCGCGGCGGCAACCATCCTTCTCGGCGCCGGCATCGAGCCGATCCTGCAAATCACCTGTCGCGACAAGAACCGCATCGCGCTGCAGAGCGAATTGATGGGCGCCGCGGCGCTCGGCATCCGCAACATCCTGGTGCTCACCGGCGACGACCCGAAAGCCGGCGATCAGCCCGATACCAAGCCGGTGTTCGATGTTGACTCCAAAACGCTGCTCGAAACCGCGAAGCGGCTGCGCGACGACCATACCTTACCGACCGGGCGCGAGGTCGCCGGCAAGGCTGCTGCGTTCTTCCTCGGCGCCGCTGATCTGCCGATCGATCCGCCGGCCGGCTGGCAACCGAATTCACTGCGCGGCAAGCTCGCCGCCGGCGCCCAATTCGTGCAGACCCAGTTCTGCATGGATGCGGCCATCGTGCGCCGATATGTCGGGGTGCTGGCGGACGCCGGCCTCACCCGCCAGCTCGCCATCCTGATCGGCATCAATCCGTTGCGTTCGGCCAAGTCGGCGCAATGGATGAAGAACCACCTGTTCGGCACCATCATCCCGGACGCCTTCATCGCGCGCATGGAAAAGGCCGCCGACCCCGCCCGCGAGGGCATGCGCATCTGCCTCGAACTGATCGATGAGCTTGCCACCATTCCCGGCGTCGCCGGCGTCCACATTATGGCGCCGGGAAATGACGCCGCGATTCCCGAAGTGATCGCCGAAGCCAAGAGCCGGGTGCACGTCGCCGCCGGTTAAGCGGCTGGCTCCTCTGACGTGCGGATGTCGATCTCCGATTTCAGCGTGCGGTGCACCGGACACTTGTCGGCTATCTCCATGAGCCGCGCACGCTGCCCGGCGTCGAGATCGCCTTCAAGCGTAATGACGCGCTCGATGCGATCGATCATGCCTTCTTTGGTTTCGCATTCGGCGCAATCTGCGGCGTAAATTTTATTGTGGCGGAGCCAAACCGAAGTCCGCGTCAGCGGCAGCTCCTTGCGATCGGCGTAGAGCCGCAGCGTCATCGACGTGCAGGCGCCGAGCGCGGCCAGCAGGAGATCGTAGGGACTAGGCCCGCTGTCCAGCCCGCCAGCGTGCTCCGGCTCGTCCGCTGTGAGACGGTGTTTGCCGGCAATGACATCCTGCTGGAACATGCCATGCCGGGTTTCGCGCACAATGACGGTGCCGGGCGTGGCGTCCACTTCGGCCTCGGCATCGGCCGCCATGTCGAGATAGCGCTCGGTCCACGCGGCGATGACGTTGGCCACATAGGCGTCATCGCTGCGGCGGCTGAGCAGATGATCCGCACCCGCGAGCGAGATGAAGCTCTTGGGGTGCTTGGCTGTCGTGAAGATACGGCTGGCGTTTTCGATGCCCACGATCTCGTCGGTCGGGGCATGGAAAACCAGCAACGCCTTGCGCAAACTGGCGATGCGCGCGGCGAGATTCTGTTCGGCGATGTCGTCGAGCAAAGTCCGGCGGATGCGGAACGGCCGGCCCATGAGCGTCACTTCGACTTCGCCCTTGGCGTCGATTTCGGGAAGGCGGCCGCCGAACAGGCCGGCGACATGCGCAGGATCGAACGGCGCGGCGATCGTCACTACCGCGCGCGCCTCGGCGATGCGGTGCGCGGCAGCAAGCACCGCGGCGCCGCCGAGGCTGTGACCGATCAGGATCGCGGGTGCCGCCAGCGTCCGCCGCAGGTGGTCCGTGGCGGCAACGAGATCGTCGACATTCGAGGAGAATGTCGTATTGGCGAATTCGCCTTCGCTGGCGCCGAGCCCGGTGAAGTCGAAGCGCAGCACGGCGATGCCGTGCTGCTTCAGGCCTTCGGCGATGCGGCGCGCCGCCCTGTTGTCCTTGCCGCAGGTGAAGCAATGCGCAAACAGCGCCACGGCCCGCGTCGGGCCGTCCGGGCGGTCGAGCAGCGCGGCAAGCTTTTGGCCCTCGGCGCTGGAAAAATCGAATTTCTCGGCCGGCATCGGTGCCTCCTACCGGGGTTATCGCCAGACAATGTGGATGCTTCGACCGCTTACGGAAAGGTAGGATTCCGACGTCAACCACGCCAAACGCAAAGAAGGGCTGCCCTTGCGGACAGCCCTTCCATTGTCAGGCCGCGGCCCGGTTGCGCGGAGCGATATCTCCCCGCGCGCATGAGCCGGTGACGAATTATGTCACCTGGCAGGAGCCTCGGCAGAGGCGAGGATCCAGTTCATGAATGCCGGCGACCGCGGCGATAGACAATGAGACACTGGATCACCTCCTTTCGGTTGTTAACGACGGCCCCAATATAGAGCCGTTTCCGCGATTCGGAAGACGGGTTTGCACGGCTCCTCACCCATTACAACCAACGCGATAAGAACGTTCATCGATTCAGTTCCCGCATCGCCGCGTCGAGGCCTTCCAGCGTCAGCGGATACCTTCGCGAAGCGCGGCCAGTCGACGGCCCCAAGCGTTGCGAAAGTCGAATTTTTCGGCGGGCATGGGCGCCTCATGTTGCGGATGTGTGCCATTATTGACACAATATTCGATCATGGTAGACCGCTCGAAGAAAATCACTGCGCGCTTCTATCTTACTGCGGTGGTCGGAAGACCCATGCGGGAATGGTTGCTGGAAATATCGCGCGAGGACCGCCGCATCATCGGAAAGGACATCCAGAAAGTTGAGTTCGGCTGGCCGATCGGAATGCCCTACTGCCGCCCGCTGGGTCATGGGCTGTGGGAAGTACGCAGCGGCCTCGCCGGTGGCCGCATCGCGCGCGTGATATTCTGCATTGTCGGGGGCGAAATGGTGCTGCTGCACGGTTTCGAGAAGAAGACGCAGAAAACGCCGGCGCACGATATCCAGCTGGCACTCAAACGGAAACGAGAACTCGAATGACGAAGAAACGGATTCGCAAAAGGAAAAATGGATCAATCGATCGCAGCGAGAGTTTCGACGAGTTCCTTGCAAAAGACGGCCTGCTGGCGGAAACCGAGGACGCCGCGATCAAGGAAATCATTGCCGATCAGATCAAGGTGGCTATGGATAAAAACGGCCTGAGCAAGACCGCCATGGCCGCCCGCATGAAGACCAGCCGACGGCAATTGGACCGGCTGCTGGATCCGGAAAATACCTCAGTGACGCTGGCGACGCTACGGCGGGCGGCGAGCGCAGTAGGGAGGAATTTGAGGGTGGATTTGGAGTGATTTCCTTGCCTCTGCCAGACCACTTGCCGATTGTTGTCGTTTTCATTTCAGCGATCGTCGGAACCGCCGGCAAGACGTGGGACTGGTTTAATGCCATATACTTGAAGGGATAAATATCGCGCTGGAAATTATTTGGCAGTGTTGAATTACCGAGACAAAGCACGGAAGGCTGCAAAACATGTTTCTGAAGACATGCCGGCGCCCGTTATCTTCGCTCCTTGCTGAATCATTACAAGCACCGATAGTGCTTACCGCCCCAGCTCCCGCATCGCCGCGTCGAGCCCTTCCAGCGTCAGCGGATACATCCGGCCGCCTATAAGTTGCCGCATCATGCGGATCGATTCGGTAAAATCCCATTCGCGCTCGGCGACCGGATTGAGCCAGACGCAGGACGGATAGGTGGCGGCGACGCGCTGCATCCACACGCTGCCCGCCTCTTCGTTGAAGTGCTCGACCGATCCGCCCGGCGCGACAATTTCGTAAGGCGACATTGAAGCGTCACCGACGAAGATCACCTTATAGTCGTGCGGATAGGTGTGCATCACGTCCCAGGTCGGCGTCGTCTCAGTCCAGCGCCGGCGATTTTCCTTCCACACTTTTTCGTAGAGACAGTTGTGGAAGTAGAGATGCACCATGTGCTTGAACTCGGTCTTGGCGGCGGAGAACAATTCCTCGGTCGCCTTGACGTGCCAGTCCATCGAGCCGCCGATGTCGAAGAACAGCAGCACCTTGATGGTGTTGTGCCGTTCCGGGCGCATCAGGATATCGAGATAGCCCTTGTGCGCGGTGCCCTTGATGGTGCCGTCGAGATCGAGCTCCTCCGGCGCGCCGGTGCGCGCGAATTTGCGCAAGCGGCGCAGCGCCAGCTTGATGTTGCGAGTACCGAGCTCGACGTCGCCGGCGAGGTCCTTGAACTCGCGTTTGTCCCAGACTTTCACGGCGCGGAAATTGCGATTGCCGTCCTGGCCAATGCGCACGCCTTCGGGATTGTAGCCGTAGGCGCCAAACGGCGAGGTGCCGGCGGTGCCGATCCATTTCTTGCCGCCCTGATGGCGGCCTTTCTGCTCGGCGAGCCGCTGCCGCAGCACTTCCAGAAGCTTGTCGAGACCGCCCAGCGCCTCGATCTGCTTCTTCTCCTCCTCGGTGAGATGTTTTTCCGTGAGCTTCTTGAGCCACTCGAGCGGAATGTCCGCGGTCAGCGCGTCGGAGATGAAATCGAGGCCTTTGAAGACGTGGCCGAAGACGCGGTCGAAGCGGTCGAGATTGCGCTCGTCCTTCACCAGCGCCGAGCGGGAGAGGTAGTAGAAATCCTCGATGCGGCGGCCGGCGAGGTCCTTCTCCATCGCCTCCATTAAAGTCAGGTACTCGCGAAGCGTCACCGGGACGCCGGCCGCTTTCAGCTCATGGAAGAAGGCCGCAAACATGCTGGCATTCTAGACCTGAGCGATCCAATCCGCCTACATCGCAGTCGCTCGCCTTCCAAGATATTCAGCAAGTTATTGATAACACGTGATTTTGTCCTATTTAAAGATATATCTTGCGCTACATCTTCGTATGATCTATCTAGCGATATATCTTTTAACAGGAGCGTCAATATGCACGGACACTACGAATCTCACGATGAACGACACTGCGGCGGCCGCCATCGGCGGGGCCGCTCGCGCGACCACGGCTATGGCGGCCGCCACGGTTATGGGAGCTCGGACCGCATGGGGCCCGACGACATCCGCGCCGGACGCATGCTGGCGCAGGGCGATCTGCGCCTCATCGCGCTTGCCTTCATCGCCGACGCGCCGCGGCACGGCTACGAGATCATCAAGCTGGTCGAGGAAAAGACCGCGGACTGGTACAGCCCGAGCCCCGGCATCGTCTATCCGACGCTGACTTATCTCGAGGAAGCGGGCTACGTCACCGGCTCGACCGAGGGCAGCAAAAAACTTTACGCCATCACCGAGGAAGGCCGCGCCTACCTTGCCGCCAATCGCCATCTCGCCGATGTCGTACTCGCCCGCCTCACCGCGCTTGGCGAACGCGCGACCCGGATGCGGCGGGCCGCGGAGGACGAGCGCGACAGCCGGCGCACATTGCCGCCGCTAGTCGACGCCGCCTTGGCGCATCTGCGCGAGACTGTCGGCAAACGCCTCGAAGACGATGCCGAGGCCCAATCGCATCTGGTCGAAATCCTCGCCCGCGCCGCGGCTGACCTGCAGCGGAAGTAGCAATGGCGCCCACTCATCCGGGATGCGGCTGATCAGACCGGAACGCGGACGGTCGCCCGCAGGCCTCCGAGTGGCGAGTCGCCAAGCGTGATGTCGCCGCCGTGGGAGCGCGCGATGTCGCGGGCGATGGCCAGGCCAAGGCCGGTACCGCCCTCGTCCTGATTGCGCGCGTCGTCGAGACGCAGGAACGGCTTGAACACGTCCTCGCGCAGCGGCGGCGGAATGCCCGGCCCATCGTCGTCCACCGTCACCGTGAGCCAGCGGTGATCGCGATGGCCGGTGATGGCGATGGTGGATGCAAACCGCGCCGCATTGGAAACGAGATTGGCGAGACAGCGCTTGAACGCCGCCGGCCGCACACTGACTTGCGGCGGGCCGTGAAAGACAGCGGTCGCCTGATGCCCGTGACGCTCGCTGTCGAGCTTAAGCTCGTCGAGCATGGCGGCGATATCGGTCGGGGCCGACTGCTCGCCCATATCGCCGCGCGCAAAGGCGAGGTAGGCCTCGAGCATCCCCGCCATCTCGTCGACGTCCTTCTTGATCGCCTCCACTTCCGGGATGTCGCCGAGCAACGCCAGCTCGAGCTTGAAACGGGTCAGGATGGTGCGCAGATCGTGCGACACGCCGGCCAGCATGGTCGTGCGCTGCTCGATGGCGCGCTCGATGCGGGTCTTCATTTCCAGGAACGCCGCCGCCGCGCGCCGGACTTCGCGCGCGCCGCGCGGGCGGAAATTCGCCGCTTCGCGCCCTTTGCCGAACGCCTCGGCGGCGTCGGCCAGCCGCACGATCGGGCGGATCTGATTGCGCAGGAACAGAATGGCGATGGTGAGCACGACCAGCGAGGTCGCCACCATCCACAGCACGAAGACCCACGAATTGGAGACGTAGGCGTCGGCCCGGCGCGCAAACACGCGCATGATCGTGTCGTCGAGCTTGATGCGGATTTCCACGATCGACGACCGGCCGACGGTGTCGATCCAGAACGGCAGCCCGATCTGTTTGCGGATCTCGTCCGACAGCGCGGCATCGAGTTGCGAGAAGAACGGTTTCGGACCCGGCGGCGGCAATTGCGTTTCGGGGAGGAAATCGACCACGAGGCCGAGCCGATCCTGAGCGATGCGGCGGAGCTGGGCGCGATCGGCGCCCTGCGGATAGGTTTTGTAGACGTCGATAAGCGTGGCGATCTCCTGCGTCACCGCCGAAGACAGATAATAATTGACCAGGCTCGACTGCCGCTCGACGAACAGCAAGGCGAACACCGATTGCAGCACCACCATGGGCAGGATGATGATGAGAAGGGCGCGCGCATAGAGCCCCTTCGGCATGATCATTTTGAGCCACTGGGTGAAGCGAACCCACGGGCTGGTGATCGGCGCAGCGATGGAGCCGGCGACGGCGGCGGCCGCGTTGGCGGCGCTCATCAACTGGCTCGCTGCGCTGCGGATGCGTCCGATGCCGTCGTCTAACGTGGTCATGGTGCCGCTCACGGCGCCGCTACCAACCGGTAGCCCAAGCCGCGTACGGTTTGAACGATGAGGGGATTGGCCGGATCGCTCTCGACCTTGCGGCGCAGCCGGTTGACCTGCACGTCGACGGTGCGTTCGCTGACGCCGTCACCGTTGCCGGCAAGCGCCTGCCGCAGGACCGTCTCGCCCACATTGCCGGCCAACACGCGCAGCATGTCCCGCTCGCGGTCGGTGAGGCGGATCGTCTCCTCGCCGCGGCGTAATTCGCCGCGGGCGAGGTGAAAGACGAACGGACCGAAGCGCACCGATTCGGCAGCCGGAGCACTCGGCGGCCGGGCGCGGCGGAGGATGCTGCCGACGCGCAGCGACAACTCGCGCGGCTCGAACGGTTTCGCCAGATAGTCATCGGCGCCGATTTCGAGGCCTTCGATGCGGCTCTCCTTCTCGTCCCGGGCCGTCAGCATGAGGATCGGCACCGCCGATCCGGCGCGGATCGCGCGGGCAAAATCAAAGCCGCTCTCGCCCGGCATCATGACGTCGAGAATGAGCAGATCGAAGTTGAGACTTTCGAGCTTGGCCCTGGCATCGCGCGAACTCTCGGCGGTGGTAACGCGATAGCCCTCGCCGACAAGGAAACGCAACAGCAACGCGCGGATGCGGCGATCGTCATCGACGACGAGCAGATGCGGCGCGTCATCGGCCGGCTTCGCGGCGAGCGTCGTCATGAGGCTCCGTCTTTGCCGTTCGGTCGGACGCGGTCGGCGGCTGCGATCAGGCGCAGCACGCGTTCGCGGTCCTCGGCATCGATCATGCCGGCGAGAAAGCGGCGTGCCATCTCGCGGGCGCCAGGCCCGAGCTGGTCGAGCACGCGGCCGATGCGCGCGGTCTGCAGCCCGGCAAGATTTATCGCCAGGGTTTCGCCGGCGGGACTGGCATAGAGGAGCCGCTGGCGCCGGTCGGCGCCCGCCTTTTGGACGATATAACCTTCATCGATCAGCTGCTTGAGCACGCGGCCGAGCGACTGCTTGGTGATTTTCAAGACATCGAGCAGCTCGGCAACTTTCATACCAGGATTGCGATTGACGAAATGCAGGACCCGGTGGTGGGCGCGTCCGAAGCGCAGCTTTTCCAGCACCTGGTCGGGATCGCCGACGAAGTCGCGATACGCGAAGAACAGAAGCTCGATGAGGTCCCAGCAGGGTTCTCGCGCTTCGGCGGCGGTTTCGACCGGCGCGGGCGCGGAGCGGGATGTATTCGACGTGGTGAGACTGATGTCGGCCATTACGTTAGCTGTACCATTATGTCAGCCATATTGACATATTTCGCTTTGATTGATACCCCCAAAAGCGAAATGACGCGGCAGCGCCGTGCCTGGCTTCTTCACAGCGCGACGTTGTCCGGGCGCCGAACGGCGCTGTCATAGGGCAAATGCGACCATAGCGGGAGTTTGCTCCCGACGCAAAAGCCCACGGCCGCGCGCAAAGGCCCGCGGAATGCGCGAAACTCAAGGCACGGAGCGGGCCAGCCGTGTCCAGGGAGACAATGCCATGCCGGTGCCCTTCGACCAACGCCCCGACCTCGTCTGGTTCGACGGCAAGCTCGTCCCCACCGCCGATTGCAAAGTCAACGTGCTCACGCACGGCCTGCATTACGCCAGCGCCGTGTTCGAAGGCGAACGCGCCTATGGCGGCGAAATTTTCAAGAGCCTCGAGCATTCCGAGCGCCTCAAGCGGTCGGCACAGCTGATGGATTTTGAAATCCCTTACAGCGTTGCCGAGATCGAAGCGGCCAAGCGGCTCGTGCTCGAAAAAAACAATCAGATGGAAGCATATGTGCGGCCGATCGCCTGGCGCGGCTCGCAGCAGCTTGGCGTCTCCGCGCAGAACAACCAGATTCATCTCGCCATCGCGACCTGGGAATGGCCGAGCTATTTCGATCCCGCCCAGCGGCTCAAGGGCATCCGGCTTGATCTCGCGGAGTATCGCCGTCCCGATCCGCGAACGGCGCCGGCGCTGGCCAAGGCGTCATGCCTTTACGCCATCTGCACCATCTCCAAGCATCGCGCCGAGCGGCGCGGCTTCGCCGACGCCATGATGCTGGACTGGCAGGGCCGCGTCGCCGAGTGCACCGGCGCCAACATTTTCTTCTTCAAGGACGGCAAGATCCACACGCCGATCGCCGACTGCTTCCTTGCCGGCATCACCCGCGCGACCGCAATCGCGCTGGCGCGCCGGCACAATATCGAGGTTATCGAACGCCGCATCATGCCGGAGGAACTCGGAGGCTTCTCCGAATGCTTCATCACCGGGACCGCGGCCGAAGTGACCGCCGTGTCCGAAATCGCCGACTGGGCGTTCACGCCCGGCCGCATCACCCAGCAATTGATGAGCGACTACACCGCCGAGGTGCAGCCGAAGGGCAAAGCCGCGGCAGCGTAAGGCCGCTGTAAAAAGGCACGCGCTGGCCTCGGCGGTGAAGGTGACATTGTTCGCGGCGACCGGAACGCTGTAAGCTCCGGTCCGTAATGAATCAGGCCGTCCGCCCACGCATCGCCGCCTCCGCCTGTCCGCACGACTGTCCGTCGACCTGTGCGCTCGAGGTTGAGGTTTTCGGCAATCACAGCATCGGGCGCGTCCGCGGCGCCGAGGACAATGCTTATACGGCCGGCGTGATCTGCGCCAAGGTCGCGCGCTACGCCGAACGCGTGCATCACCCCGATCGGCTGACGCGGCCCTTGCGGCGCATCGGCGCGAAGGGCGGCGGAGAGTTTGCGCCGATCTCGTGGGACGACGCGCTCGACCTCGTCGCCGAGCAATTTATCCGCGCCGAACAGGCACATGGCCCTGAAACGGTCTGGCCGTATCTCTACGCCGGCACCATGGGTTACGTCATGCGCGACGGCATCCATCGGCTGCGGCATGCCAAGAAATATTCCGGCTTCTTCTCCACCATCTGCGTCAATCCGGCCTGGACCGGCTTTATTGCTGGCACCGGCAAGCTCGCCGGCACCGATCCGCGCGAGATGGCGAAGTCCGACCTGGTCGTGATCTGGGGCACCAATGCGGTCAACACCCAGGTCAACGTGATGACCCACGCCACCCGCGCCCGCAAGGAACGCGGCGCCAAGATCGTCGCCGTCGATGTTTACATGAACGGCACGATGCGGCAGGCCGATCTGCCGGTGCTGATCCGGCCCGGGACCGACGGCGCGCTCGCCTGCGCGGTGATGCATTGCCTGTTTCGCGACGGCAAGGCCGATTGGGATTATCTGGATCGTTATACCGACGCGCCGCGCGAACTCGCCACGCACCTGCGCACGCGCGACCCGCAATGGGCGTCGCGGATCACCGGCGCCCCCGTGGAGACGATCGAAGCGTTCGCCCGGCTCGTCAGCGACAACAAGCGCGCCTACTTCCGTCTCGGCTACGGATTTTCGCGCTCGCGCAACGGCGCGATCAACATGCATGCGGCAAGCTGCATCGCCGCCGTCACCGGCGCCTGGCGTTACGAAGGCGGCGGCGCCTTCCACAACAACGGCGCCGTCTTCCACCTCAATGCCGCTTTGATCGAAGGCACCGACCTGCGCGATCCTTCGATCCGCATGCTGGACCAGTCGCGGATCGGCGCCATCCTGACCGGCGACGAAGACGCTCTCCGCGGCGGCCCGCCGGTCACCGCGATGCTCATTCAGAATACCAATCCGCTGTCGGTCGCTCCCGATCAGGAGACGGTCAAGCGCGGCTTTGCCCGCGATGATCTGTTTGTTTGCGTGCACGAACAGTTCATGACCGACACTGCCAAGATGGCGGATGTGGTCTTGCCGGCCACCATGTTCGTCGAGCACGACGACTTCTATACCGCCGGCGGCAGCCAATACATACTGTTCGGCCCGAAGCTGATCGAGCCGCCGGGCGAATGCCGCTCGAACCACGAGGTGATCTGCGCTCTCGCCACGCGGCTCGGCGCCGAGCATCCGGGTTTCGCCATGACGCCGCGCGAATTGATCAACGCTACCTTGCAAAAGTCCGGTTGGGGCACGCTTGCCGAGCTCGAGGCCAATCGCTGGATCGACTGCCAGCCCGATTTCGCCACCGCGCATTATCTCGACGGCTTCGCCTATCCAGACGGAAAGTTCCGCTTCAAGCCGGACTGGCCGACCGTCCCGTTCAGGCGCTGGCACCGGACCCACGAGTCGCCGTCGATTCCCGCCCTGCCCGACCACTGGGACGTGATCGAGGAAGCGGACAACGAGCACCCGTTCCGCCTGGCAACCTCGCCGGCGCGGGGATTTCTCAATTCGAGCTTTACCGAAACGCCGACCTCGCGCGCGCGCGAGCAGCGCCCCACGGTGATGATCCATCCGGACGACGCCGCCGCGCTCGCGGTCGGGGACGGCGAAGAGGTCAGGCTCGGCAACCAGCGCGGCGCGGTACGGCTGCACGCCCGGGTGTTCGATGGCGTGCGCCGCGGCGTGCTGATCGCGGAATCGCTGTGGCCCAATTCCGCTTATGCCGACGGCCGCGGCATCAACACGCTGACCGGCGCCGACCCGATCGCGCCGTTCGGCGGCGCCGCCTTCCACGACAACCGAGTTTGGCTGCGGAAGCACGCGAGCTGATTTTTTCAGATCGAGCAAGCAAGGAAATGGAAATGCCCAGGCTGCGTTACATCGAGGAAAGCGAAAAGACCCCGCACGCGCGCGAGCTGATCGAATCCGCCAAACGCACCGGCGCGCCCGATCCGCGCGTGGTCAGCCTGATGACGCGCAGCAAGCTCGGCGTCGCCTGGGTCGAGTACTGGAACAAGCTCCTCTATCAGGGCGTCCTGCCGCACAAGCTCAAGGAGATGTGCCGCATTAAGATCTCGGTCGCGCATCAGTGCGGCTATTGCTCGACGGTGCGCTCGAACGTCGCCAGGGCGGAAGGGCTGACCGAAGCCATGATCGGCGACCTGTTTGATTACGCCGGCAGCAAGCATTTCAGCGCGCGCGAAAAGGCGGCGCTGCATTACGCCGATTTGTTCAAACAGGGCGAGCACGCGATCGACAAGGACGAGGTCTATGCCGATCTCGCCAAGCACTTCAGCGACGACGAGATCATCGAGCTCGGCCTGTTCTGTGCCGAGGTCGACGGCGTCGGCAAGTTCGTCAAATCCCTCAACGTGCTGACTTGGGAAGAGGCCTGCGAACTCAATCCCAAACTCAAGACCGAAGCCGCACAAGTCGCCGCGGAATAACGCCGCGGCGCGGCGACACCAATGACAGAGCTAACGATCGAGCTTCATCATTCCGAGCGCCGCGCGCCCGAGCAGGCCGTAGGGATTGGCAAGCGTTTCCAGCAACTCGAAATGGTTATATTCAGCACCAACAAGTAGCTCGACCGGCTTGCCCGCTGATTTCGCGGCGGCGGCGAAGTCGCGCGCCTGGCGCACAAATTCCGGCGTCTCCAAGGTCCCGTGCGCGATCATGATCGGGCAGCCCAGGCGATCGACACGGCGCTGCGGGCTGAGCGCTTCGACGACCGCATCGGTGAACCGGATGTAATCCGAGCGGGCAGAACGCCGCACCGGTTCGAGGTCATACATGCCGGAAATGACCAGACCGCCGCGCACCGTATCGGGCGGCAGGCCAAAATCGCGGACCCAGTCGGTGGTCAGGATGACGCCGGCGAGATGCCCGCCCGAGGAATGGCCGCAGACATAAAGCCGCCGCGGATCGCCGCCGAAGCTCGGCGCGTTCGCATAAACCCACGCGACCGCGCGACGCACCTGATCGGCAATCGGCGTCAGGTCGCCGCCGGTCGTGACCACATTGTCAAAATCGAGCGCCGCGAAATGGGCGCCGGCGCCGACAAACATCTCGGCCGGAAACGCAACGTTCCTGGCCTCGCCGTGGTGCCAGGCACCGCCGTGAACAAATACACACACCGGCGCATTGGCGACCGGCGCGGCGTAGAGATCGAACTGCTCGTTCGGCGCACTGCCGTAAGCCAGACGCCGCGGCTCGCCCAGCCGGGCGCGCGTCAATGCGCTGTTGGCGGCAAAGCGTGCCAGGATTTGCTGCATGTTGGGCGCGTATTTGAGCTGGTTGTAGGCGTCGTCCAGCTCTTCCTGGTCCATATCGAGAAACACGCGCGGACCTTTTTTCCGCACCAGCGGGGTCTGTGCTTCTGCAGCGGCTGTTGCGACTTTTTGCGTGGCCTGCGTCACCGAGTCATACCTCTTGTCCTGTGAAATCGGCGCGAACGATAGCGGAAACCACACGCCAGTCTAGCGCCCGCGGACCGCAATGATCTCGACCGAAAGCTGCACTTGGTCGCCGGGCCCGCCGCAGTAATGAGCGGGCTGCGAAACCCAACGCAGAAACCAGAACAGTCGAAAGCGCAGGCGCTTGAGCAGGCCCATTTCAAGGATTACTTCGCGGCTTCGCGCTCGGCCGGGGCTCCCGCCCAGCGCGCGATGGCTGCATCGTCTTCGGCCTTGGCTTCGACCCAGGACGTGCCCGCCGGAGTTTCCACACGCTTCCAGAACGGCGCCCGCGTTTTCAGGTAATCCATGAGAAACGAGGCCGCCGCGAACGCCGCCTCGCGATGGCTCGATGCCGCCACAACCAGCACAATCATTTCGCCGGGCGCAATTCGCCCGTGGCGATGGATCACGGTCGCGCCGAGAAGCGGCCAGCGCGCGCACGCCTCCTCGACGTGGCGAGCGATCTCCGCTTCCGCCATGCCCGGATAATGTTCAAGCGTCAGCGCCGCGATCGGCTTGCCGTTCTCGTCGGCGCGACAAACCCCGGTGAAAGTGACGACCGCGCCGATATCGGTCCGCCCGCGCGTTAACGCCGCGGTTTCGGCGGCGACATCGAACGCCTCGCGCTGCAGGCGAATGGTCGTATTCATAGATCGTGAGCCTCAGCCGCCTGTCATCGGCGGAAAGAATGCGATCTCGCTTGCGCCTGCGATCGCCGCATCAGACCGGACATGGCGGTGGTCGATTGCCGCGCGGATCACCTTGGCGTTCTCGAACGCGTAAGCATACTGCTCGTCGCGCCGGGCGAGCCACGCCATGAGCTCGCCGATCGTCGCGACGCCGGCCGGTGGATCGATCTGTTCCTCGAGCTTGCCGACGCGCTCGCGGACCCAAGCGAAATAGACCAGCTTCACGCATCCTCCCGGGTCAGGTGATGCAGCCCCGCCTGGAGGTAGTCCCACCCCGTATAGATCGTCAGCAGGGCGGAAAGCCACAACAGCGTGATGCCGATCTTGGTGACCACCGGCACGATCGCATCACCGGCTTCGCCGGCGATCAGAAAGCCGACCGCAACGAGTTGCAGCGTCGTCTTCCATTTGGCGAGCCGCGTCACCGGTACGCTGACGCGCAACTCGGCGAGATATTCGCGCAAGCCGGAAACCAGGATCTCGCGGCAGAGGATGACGATCGCGGCAAACAGCGACCAGCCGTGAATGGTGTCCTCGGCGGCGAGCATCAACAGGCAGGATGAGACGAGGAGCTTGTCGGCAATCGGGTCGAGCATCTTGCCGAGCGAAGATTGCTGCGCCCAGATACGGGCCAGATAGCCGTCAAGGAAATCGGTGATGCCCGCGGTGATAAAGATGGCGAGCGCAAGCCAGCGCAGCCAAAGCCCGCCGTCGAGAATGCTTTCCCAGAACATGCAGCCGACCACGATCGGTATGGCAACGATGCGGCCATAGGTCAGAATATTGGGAAGCGCGAGCGGATGCGCGCGCAGCCGGCCTGTCCTCGTGGTTGTCGAATTCATGGCTGCACCATAACGCTGCGGCGCCGGGGCCGACAGAGCCTTGCCGCGCATGCCAGCCTCGCAGCATGCGCACCGAAAGCCCTTGCCTGCCGGTCACCTTGAGGTCTGCTCACGCCGCCCCCTCATGGAAGAACTCATAGATGCGCCGCGCCGTTTCGACGCTGATACCATCGACCTGCATCAAGTCCGCAACCGCGGCGCGCTCGATCGCTTTGAGCGTGCCGAAATGGTGCAGCAATGCGCGCTTTCGCGCCGGCCCGATGCCTGCGATCTCCTGCAGGCCGGCCTCGCGGAGATCGCGCTTGCGGCGTGCCCGGTGGGAACCGATTGCGAAACGATGCGCCTCGTCGCGCAGCCGCTCCACGAAATAGAGCACCGGATCGCGCGGCGGCAGCTTGAACGAGTTGCGGCCAGGAATAAAGAAGGTCTCGCGGCCGGCGTCGCGATCCGGCCCCTTGGCGATTGCGACCAGCGGTATCTCGACACCGAGTTGGGCGAGCAACTCTCGCGCCACACCGAGCTGTCCCTGCCCGCCATCGACCAGCACGAGGTCTGGCCAAGGCGATTCAGTGTCATCGACCTCGGGCGGCACATCATCGTCTTCAGCGGATGGCGGGAGATCGGCGGACGAAGGCCGGCGGATGGCTGTCAGTTGAATGGCTTCTGTGGACCCATCACCCGGCTCGCCGCTTCGCGGCTCGCCTCCCTCTCCGACAAAGGGAGTCGATACCTGGAGCGGCCCCTCGGCGATGAGGCGCTTGAAGCGGCGCCCGAGAACCTCGCGCATCATGGCAAAATCGTCACCGGGAGTGAGATCGGCCGAGCGAATGTTGAATTTGCGGTACTCCCGTTTGCGGAAACCCTCGGGCCCGGCAACGATCATCGCGCCGACCGCGTTCGAGCCCGCAATGTGGCTGTTGTCGTAAACCTCGATGCGGCGCGGCACCCGCGGCAAGCCGAAAGTCTCGGTGAGCTGGCGGAGCAGCCGCTGCTGCGAGGACGTCTCGGCGAGTTTGCGGCCCAGCGCCTCGCGCGCATTGGCCAGAGCGTGTTCGACCAAATCCTTTTTCTCGCCGCGCTGCGGCACCAGGACGTCGATCCGGTACCCGTTCTTGGTGCCGAGCGCTTCCGCAAGCAGCTCTCGGTCTTCGATGTCGTGCGAGATCAGGATCAATCGCGGGCACGGTTTGTCGTCATAGAACTGAGCAAGGAAGGCGCCGAGGATTTCGCCGGACGCGATTGACCGGTCGGCTTTGGGGAAATAGGCGCGGTTGCCCCAGTTCTGCCCGGTGCGGAAGAAGAACACCTCGACGCATGCAAAGCCGCCCTGCTGATGCAGGGCGAAGACGTCGGCCTCCTCCACCCCGCGCGGATTGACGCCTTGATGCGCCTGGATGGCGGAGAGCGCAGCCAGGCGGTCGCGATAGACGGCGGCGCGCTCGAAGTCGAGCGCGAGCGAAGCCTTTTCCATCTCGCCGGCAAGCTCGTCCTTGACCGCCTTGCTCCGCCCGGACAGGAACGCGTTCGCTTCGCGCACCAGCACGCCGTATTCGCTGTAGTCGATCTCGTTGGTGCAGGGCGCCGAGCAGCGCTTGATCTGATGCAACAAACAGGGCCGGGTGCGGCTCTCGAAGAACGGATCGCTGCATGAGCGCAAAAGGAACGCGCGCTGCAGCGCATTGATGGTGCGGTTGACCGCCCAAACCGACGCGAACGGCCCGAAATAATGGCCCGGCCGCGTCCGCGCCCCGCGGTGCTTGAGAATTTGCGGGGCCCAGTGATCGGACGTGATCATGATGTAGGGGAATGATTTGTCGTCGCGCAGCAGCACATTGAAGCGCGGGCGCAGGCGCTTGATCAGATTGGCCTCAAGCAGCAGCGCTTCGGTCTCGGTGCGGGTAACGACGAATTCGAGCGAACGGGTAGCGGCGATCATGCGCTCGATGCGGGTATCGAGGCCGGCCGGCCGCGCATAGGCGCGGATGCGGTTTTTGACGTTTTTCGCCTTGCCGACATAAAGCACATCGCCGCGCCCATCGATCATGCGGTACACGCCGGGCTGTGACGGAGCGAGCTTGGCATAACGGATGATGGCGTCCCGGCCGGCGGCCAGCGAGCCTTCGTCCAGATTGGCCCAATTTTGGGCCGCGTCGGCCGTGTCCGATTCCGGAAGCGACGCCTCCTCCTCGTCCTCGACGGTCTCGATCTCGAATTCGATGTCTTTCTTCGGAACGCTCATGCTTCCTTGACTGCTATCCCGGCGTTCGCCTGCGAAGGAGCGGTGCGGCCATGTGGCCCGCGACTTCGCATGTTGTGCGCGCGCCGCGCGGAGACCGCAAATTCAAATCGGGATACCAAGCGAACGTAGGGTTTGCAGCGGTAGACGGCCAGGGTTTGGAATTGCATCCACCTTGTTCGCCGCACAGTAGCCCCGCACCGCGCTAAGTGCCCGGCGCCCGCTTCGAATTGGACGGGATTTCGCAACCTTACAAGTTCCCAATATTTGTGTTTTCCAAAATTAGAAGTTATTTAACCATACTTCGGTCTGTGTTAAGACATGATTATGTATAATAATGACGTAGCAAAGACTATTTCCGCCGCAATGTTGTCAACAAATACCAAAGAGCTGTGTCTTTTCTGCACTAGACGTAGAGCTGTCCGCGAATACTATCAAAAGGACCTACGCGTAACGGAGGTTCTCAGATGAAGCGTTTATTTCTCGCGGGAGTTGGCTTGATGGCGCTGGCCGGTGCGGCAGCGGCGGCCGATCTGCCCCCCGGGCCCGGACCTTATTACAAGGCACCGGTTTATCTGCCTCCGGCTTATAACTGGAGCGGATTTTATCTCGGCGTGAATGGCGGCGGCGGCTTTGGATCCTCGACGTGGGACTCGGCCGGCGGCTTCAACATGACCGGCGGTCTGGTCGGCGGCACCCTCGGCTATAATTACCAGATGGGGCCGGCGGTCTTCGGTGTTGAAGGCGACATCGATTGGAGCGACATCAGCGGCAAGACCACCGGCGGTGGCTGCGTCGCCGGCTGCACGACCAACGATTCCTGGCTTTCGACCGTGCGTGGGCGCGTGGGGTATGCGGCGGACCGCTTCATGCCCTATGTCACCGGCGGCGGCGCGTTCGGCAACATCAACGCTTCGACGCCGGGCCTCCCGGGCGCCAGCACGACGAATGCTGGCTGGACCGTCGGCGCCGGGCTGGAATTCGCCATCGCCGGACATTGGACGGCCAAAGCGGAATATCTCTACGTCGACCTCGGCAAATTCAATTGCGGCGCCAGCTGCGCCGCGGGAGCCGCGACCGACAACGTCTCGTTCACGACCAGCATCATCCGCGCCGGCGTCAATTTTCGGTTCTGACCTTCACTCAGCGTCGTAGCGCGAGAAGCGTAAAACCCCCGGGGTGAAAATCCCGGGGCTTTTCGTTGCTGCCTGCCCGAAGCGCTAGGCCTTCAGCGTCGTCGCGGCGAATGCGGGCACGCGTGCGGCGAAGCTGTCGAGCCAGGCGACGAGACGCGGGTGATCGGGGCGCCAACTTCCGCCAAAGCGGAGATCGCGATAATCAAGCGTGCAGGCGAGTGTGATCTGGCCGACGTTTGGCAGTTCAGGGTTGGCCCCGAGCGCCGGCGGCGCGGCTTCCAGCACGGCGAGCGCGCGGGTGACCTTCCCGGCCTGGTGCTCGAGCCATTTCGCATCGTGGTGCTCGGGTGCGCGCCAGCGTCCCTCATAGACCGTCAGGATCGAGGCATCGAGAATCCCATCGCATAACGCCTGCAGCCGCAGCGCCGCAAACCGTGGCGCCGCCTCGCGCGGAATGATCCTGCCACCACCCGCCCGATAGTCGAGATATTCGACGATCACCCGCGAATTGTAATAGGCGGCGCCGTCCTCGGCGATCAGCACGGGGATCTTGCCGAGCGGATTCTGCTCACGGACGGTATCGCGCGGGTCCATGGTGTCGGTTGGCTCGATCTTCACATCGTCGAGGCCGAGTACCGCCACCGCGATCTGCACCTTGCGGCCAAACGGAGAAGGCGCGGCGGAACGAAGGATCATCATGACGGCACCATTCCCATCGGTTCATGCGGCCGCATTGAAACGATAAATTTGAGAAAATGACAACGGCGGCGGCAGGAGTGCCTGCCGCACGGTATCGCTGCGACCCTGGGCTCGCGCGCGACGCCGCTGCGTCGTTCTTATTGTTAAAGCGCGATCTCTGCGGAAAAATCGGTTCACCCCGAATCAAATCCGGGGCTTTTCCGAATCGTGCTCTAGCCGGTGACGACCAGATTAACCGCCTTCGGACCCTTGCCTTTTTTGTCGGGTTCGACATCGAAGCTGATGCGCTGCCCCTCGATCAGCGATTTCAGCCCCGCACGCTCGACGGCGGTGATGTGTACGAACACGTCGCGCCCCCCGTCGTCTGGCTTGATGAAGCCGTAGCCGCGTTCGCCATTGAAAAATTTGACCGTACCGGTCATTGCCATCGAGCAACTCCTTCCCCCGTGGTTGCTTCGCCGCCGGCCCCCACGGCGCGACGGCTTGGCCGGACATCCACACGGGTAAGGCTTCAGCCGGAGACGGCCTCAGCTCCGCCGGCCCCCCACAGGAGGCGGAACGTCTAAGCCAGCAACAGTTCAATTAAACCAATTTTTGCGTGTGGAAAAGTAGGAGACTACCATTACCCGCCGCCCGGCCGCCGTTCCGGGGCCAACCAGTCGGTTCTGACAGTCGCCTCGGGCGACAAAATCCGCCCGAGGGCGGGCATCAAGATCTGCAGATCCGCTGCGAGCATGAACGGCGGATTGACCACGATCAGACCGGAGCCGACGAGACCAGCGCCTTCGCGCGGCGGCCCAAGCGCCAGCTCGCAGCGCAGGATATTAGGTACGGCAAGCTTCTTGAGCCGCCGCGCCAGGGCGTCGGGCGCCGCACGCTCCTTAATCGGATACCACAACGTGTAGATGCCGTTCGGCCATTTGCGATGCGCGGCCGCAAGCGCGTTCGGCAGGCGGATGAAGTCAGCCGCATCCTCGAACGGTGGATCGACAATGACCAGGCCGCGCCGCTCCTTGGGCGGCACGTAGGCGCCTAGCGCGGTCCAGCCGTCGATCGCCAAGGCTTTGGCGCGGGCGTCACCGCGCAACGCTGCGGCAAGCAAAGCTGCGGCGCGCGGCTCGATCTCGCAGGCGATCAGCCGGTCTTGCGTCCGCAGCAGATGTTCCGCGATGAGCGGAGAGCCGGGATAGGCCCGCAGCGTGCCGTCAGGGTTGAGCGCCGCGACGGCATCGAGATAGGGCGCCAGCAACGGCGGCGACGCTCCGTTTCGCGCCGCCTCCCACAGCCGCGCGATTCCATCGCGCCATTCGCCGCCGCGGCTAGCCTCCTTCGTAAAGAGATCGTAGCGGCCGGCGCCGGCATGGGTGTCGATGACACGAAAGGCCGCGGGCTTGCCGCGCAGATGCACGAGAACACGTGCCAGCACGGCATGCTTGTGCACATCGGCGAACTTGCCGGCGTGGAACGCGTGGCGATAGTTCATCAGCTCCCGCGGAGCGGCGGCATGACCAATTGGTCCCTGCGGCAGCTGCGCCGCGCGATCTCCGCGCAGTCACGAAACTGCAGGTCCTTGGAGAGGCAAATCCGCACTTCGGTCAGCCGCTTCTTGTCGCAGCCGATCGCAATGCCGTTCTGCGACAGACCGGGGTTCGCAGTCTTGAAAGCCTCCTCGACCGCGGCCGGCGTGACGCTGAGCGGCTCTCGCAGATCGATATAGGCGGGCGGGATTTTCACCATCGCGCGCGCCTTGCGCACGGCCTCGAAGTACGCCCGTGGCGCGAGCCCGGAGCAGGTCCCGTGGCGATCCCACTCGTTGAAAATGAGATGCGGGGCCGGCATCAGATCGAGCATGGAAGAAACGATGCCGCGGTCAAGCCGGGGCGGCGGCACCTGGCAATATTCCGGGAATCCCTTGTCATATTGCGGCCAAAGCCCGTGCACGACGAATGAATAAGGCCGCGCTCCGCATTGCCGCGCCGGTGCACGCGCAGCGTCCCGCTCGGCGGCTGCCGCGCAGAATGACGGCGACCATGATAGCGAGAGCACATAGAAGTCGAATTGCCCGGCCTCGTTCTGCCGCAAGTCCTGAGCCGGCGCCTGCGTTGTGGCGACGACGAGAGCAAAAGCAGCCAACGCAGCGCGAACAAAGGCCCTCACCACGTTACTCTCCCGCGACAGCAACAAACTGTTAACATTATAACTGGCCTGCCGGAACAGATCAAGAACAAATACTTGGATTTAATCAATTAGGCTCCCTGGCGCCCTTCCGTCGCTTCCATGCGTCCAAATTTCGTCCGGATGATTAGCTAACTGTTTTCGCACTTTGGGATGGGGGAATGGGATGAACGTTCGCGCCGCCACTCTTCTTGCGCTGTTTATCGCCGCACTCGCGTTGAGCGCGTGCGCGCCCTACAATCCGTGCCCGATCGGCAGTCATCCGGGTCCCTACGGTCACCGGTGCTTACCGAATTATGGGCCTTATGCGCCGCCTCCTCCGGGGTATGGGCCTCCGCCGCCGCCCGGCTATGGCCCTCCGCCGCCGCCCGGCTATGCGCCTCCGCCCCCGCCCGGCGCTGGACCCCCGCCGGCAGGTCCACCCTCCTGAGCTTCACGCACACCTGCCACAAACGCGGCTAGACGGGCGGGGCTGGTGCCGATTTTCTCGAACGTCCTCTGGCGGCCTGAGGGGGGCAGCGCCTATCTTAAAAGCTAAGGGAAACCGCTTAGCTTTCCCGACGACATGCTGGCGACCGGATTATCGGGGTCGGAAGCTTGGCGGAGAGCTCGATCCAATCGGCCGGTGGAGATCACCACATATGGCTGTCCACCACCTGTTCAAAAACAAGCCCTTCGGACCGGAAGCAATCGCGATTATGACCAGCGCTTACGCTGACGTGTGCCGAACGCTTGGGGTGCACGACCGCGAGCACGTGCGGGCGAATGCCGTCGCCAAAAAGGTCATCGAGTTTGCCCAGCGCGGTGAACGTGATCCGGATCGTTTGCGCGAATCGGTATTGCGGGCACTGCAGAGCTAGCTCCTGCAGCCTTTTCCTGAGGTGAGTTGGCCAGCGCTGGTCCACCCGGTTCCGGCTAAACATTGCCTGATTTTAGTGCTTGCGTACGCTATAGTGGCTAAAAGAGCGGGCGGCCGCCGGCAAGGATTAGGCTAACGGCTAAGGGGGTGAACTGATGAGATTGTTGATCGCAGGACTGGCCCTGGGGCTGATGATGGCGAGCGCACAAGCGCAGATGACGCCGCAAAACTCGCAGATGAACGCCGCCCAGCAAGTCGGTGCTCACGCCGGCCATTTAAGCGATGACAAGTCGGACGGGCCAAAGGCGAAGGCCAATGACAAGGCCTACAACGCGGCGCTCAGGAATTTGCCGGACAAGCAGTACGACCCCTGGCACGGCGTGCGCTGAGGTCCGGAGAACTGACGATCAGGGCCGTGCCGCTCGGCAGGCCGGACCCGACGCCATATTGCGATCAAGACCGACGACGCAGAAGTTGACGCCCCAATCCATGCCGATCATGCCGGTATCTTCGGCGATCGAGTAATAGATCGCATGCTTGGCGCCGTCGTTGGTCAGCGCCGTGCCGCTACAAAACCGGCGCGGGATCGATTGCGCCGCCCACGGCAACTCGGCGTTCTCATGAATATGCTCGATGCCGACAATTTCCAGCTCCGAGCTCCAGAACCGGATTTCCTTGGTGCGGAAATTGCCGATGATGCGGTCGAGCGCCGCTGGATAATCGCAGGCCGGCATCACACGATCGTAGCGCGGACCGACCAGCCAGAAATTCTTCTCCAGCAAGCTCGCCGCCTGCGGCTGCGAGACAAAAATGAAGCTGAGCGCTAACCCAAGCGTTAGCCACGCGATCCGGCCCGACATTGCCCCTCCGGCCCTTCCCGGTTCCTGTGCGCAGAACCGCAGCAACCGTGCCGCGTCGGCGTTTGCCGGTCAAGGGCGGCGTACCGTCAAACGATAAATTGCCGCCAGACGTGATATTGGCGCCACTTCCAGCCCGGGCATGCCAAGACACGGCGGTACAACGGCGATTCGGCCTGACGAACAAGCGTTCCAGGGGTCCGCAGTCGCATTTCATCACAAGTTTTTAGCAAGCGAAAGGCGCGACCAAAACACCGGCATCATGCTAGCACTCATGAGCTTGTTGCGTCTGATTCGTCGGACAGCGCGTTCGTCGGACATGCGGGCGTGGGGTGTTCAACCGCAATTTGTTGTTCTTCCTGGCCTTCTACCCGCCCGGCTCTCCGCCAGAGCGAAGAGAAAGGGAGAGGGGCGAAGACGGCGGAACTGACTCGCGGGCGGTCCGCAGATTTGCCGCCGCTCGCACAGACGCGAGGCCCAGACGGCCTGCGCGAAAGGGCAACGGGCGCTGCGGGGGGTATTGGATATGGGCGAAGTGCACCAGCTTGTAACTTCCGAAGGGGCGTTCGGTCTGCAGGCGGCGGGACGCCTCGTGACCAAGATTTTTGCGCCCTGGATCCAGGACTTGGCACTGCTGGTGGAAAGCGTCGAGCCCATACGTCCGCCAGGCGCGTCGCCGGATTGGCAACCCGGCGCCATCGTGCGGCTGCCGTTCTCCAAAAAGATCTGCTCCGACGGCGAGGCCGTCTGCAGTCAGGTGCTGATGGCGCTCGCCGACAGCGCCATGGTCATCGCCTGTTCGGCCGCCTGGAACGGCTACCGTCCGATGAGCACGATCGACCAAACCACGCATTTCCTGCGGCCGGCGACGTTCGACGTGGTGGCGGATGCGCGCGTGGTACGCATCGGCCGCAACACCAGTTTCGGCCGCGTGATGCTGCTCGGCGCCCACGACAAGCGGCCGGTCGGGATGGTCGCCAGCGCCTATTCGATGTTGTGAGCGCGCCGCCTTCCAAATGTCGGCGCAAGCCTCTAAGATTGGGAGCCGTCGCGGGGAGCCATTTGCAATGACCAGGAACGCCTTGATCGCCGTCGCCTTGAGCGTCGTTTTGAGCACCTGCGCCAGCGGCATCGCGCTGGCAGGACTGCAGGGGCCCGGTCCATGGTTCGGCCCGCCTTGGGTGTGGGGCAATGACACCGGCGGCATCATCCCCTATTCGCCGGCCGTCAGTCGAGTGTACCGCGAGATGGCCGCCAACTACTGCGCGCGCTGGGGTCGCCTTTCGCACGTGACCAGCGTGCATCGGAAGTATGGCGACTACATTGCTTTCGTCTGCATGGACCGTCCCGGGGTCATCCACTGATCGTCGCCGCCGGTGTTCAGCGCCAGTCGCCAATAAGGGCTTGAACGAGCGTCAGCGCCGCCACCGCGGCGGTATCGGCGCGCAGAATGCGGGGACCGAGCGACAGCCGGACCACATTCGGCAGCTTCAGCAACGCAGCGCGCTCGTCTTCGGCAAAGCCGCCTTCCGGCCCGATCAAAACCGCAAGCTGCGAACGCGGCAAGCCGGCGAGCGCGGCTACCGGATCGGCGACCTCGGCATCTTCATCGCAAAACACCAGGCGGCGCCCCGGATCGCGCTCGGCGAGAAGGCGAGCCAAGGGAAGCGGCGGCGCGACATCCGGCAGCGAAAGAATACCGCATTGTTCGGCGGCTTCGATGGCATTGGCGCGCATGCGCTCGATGTTGACGCGGGTGACCTGACCGTGACGGGTGAGAACAGGTTGCAGCAGCGAAACGCCCATCTCGACCGCCTTTTGCACCATGTAATCGAGCCGCGCTGCCTTGAGCGGCACAAACAGGTAGTGCAAATCCCCGGCCGGTGTCTGATCGCGCGTCTTGGCGCCGACCACCAAAGACGCTGCGCGCTTTTGCGCGGCCAGCGTTGCGCTCCACTCGCCGTCGCGGCCGTTAAAGACCAGAGCCCGATCGCCTGACTTCAGGCGCAGGACGGTGCCGAGATAGTGGGTCTGCGCATGGTCCAGCGCGACAGTCGCCCCCTCCTCCAGCGGCGCCTTGACGTACAGACGCGGACTGCGAAAGTCATATCCGGGCATGGGAAAAAGCCAGCAAAATGAGCAACATCGCGGCCGGTCACCGCTTCAGTCTGTCACTTATCGGCAGCTGCGACGGCGTCGCCCCTGCGCGACCGAGAGATTCCGCCCCCTTGTCGCCGAAATCAACGAGCCTTTAATAGGGCACCACTGAAGGTGTAAGAGTCACGGGGACCCGGGAAAGGACTTAGCATGAAGCGGAGCCTCGCTGTGGCGCTGGCCTTTCTTGCCGCAGCCAGCGTATCCCATTCGGTAGCGGCACAAACCTTGCCGCCGCAGTGTAATGCCTTCATGGGGCTGAGGACCGACGCCGAGCAAAAGGCGCTCGCGGTGCGTACGGCGATGGAACACAAATCCGAACGCAAGGATATCTGCACCCTGGTACAGCGCTTCGCCACGGCCGAGGAGGCCGTGGTCAAGTTCCTCGAAAAGAACAAGGAGACCTGCTCCATTCCCCAGCAGGCGATCACCAGTAGCAAGGCCAATCACGAACACACGCTGAAATTCCGCACCGCGGCGTGCACGGAAGCGCCCGCCGCTAAGCCGCGCGCGCCGTCGCTGAGTGACGCCATCGCTACGCCATCCGTGGACACGGCCGGCAATACCAAGACCGGCCGCGGCACGCTCGATACGCTGAACGGTAATCCGTTGGCAAAATGAAGCCGGTGGCCGGTTCGGTCGCCGATGCGACCGGCAATTGGGTCGACACTCTCGCACCGGCCTGGTCACGTCCCTATCTGCGGCTCGCCCGGCTCGACCGCCCGATCGGCTCCTGGCTGTTGCTGTTGCCCTGCTGGTGGTCGTCCGCCCTTGCCGCGGTGGCCGCCGACCGAGCCGCGCCAAACCTTCTCCACCTCGCGCTGTTCTTCATCGGTGCGTTTGCGATGCGCGGCGCCGGCTGCACCTGGAACGACATCGTCGATCGCGACCTCGACCGCCGCGTCGAGCGGACGCGCTCGCGGCCGATCCCGTCCGGCCAGGTGAGCGTGCTGGCGGCTGCGATGTTCCTCGTTCTGCAGGCGCTGGTCGGCCTGGCCGTGCTTCTCTCATTTAATGGCCTCGCCATCGCGCTCGGCGTCGCTTCGCTTTTGATCGTGGCGGTGTATCCATTCATGAAACGGATTACCTATTGGCCGCAAATCGTGCTCGGGCTGGCCTTCTCCTGGGGCGCGCTGATGGGCTGGGCGGCCGCCTTCGGCCGGCTCGACGCGCCGGCGTTGCTGCTCTATGCCGGCTCGATCGCCTGGGTGATCGGCTATGACACGATCTACGCCCACCAGGATCGCGAGGATGACGCGCTTGTCGGCATCAAATCGACGGCGCTTTTGTTTGGCGAACGCACCAAGCCAATGCTGGGTGTATTTTACACGATAGCGGTGTTCTTCCTCGGCGCAGCTGGAGGCGCCGCTGGCGCCGGGCCGGTTTTCGCGCTCGGCCTGCTCGCGTTTGCCGGGCATCTTGGCTGGCAGATCGTCCGGCTCGATATCGCCGATCCCGACCGCAGCCTTGCCCTGTTCAAATCCAACCGCGACGCCGGCCTCATTTTGTTTGCCGGCTTGGTGCTCGACGCAGCGGTGCGCCATCTCGGCTGATTGTTGCTGCGGAAAGCGCGCCGGCGCGCGAACGCCGCTACTGCGCTGTCAGGCCGCCATCCACAGCCAGCGCCTGGCCGACGACGTAAGACGCATCGTCTGAGGCGAGGAACAGGGCGACGCGCGCGACCTCCTCCGGCTGGGCCGCCCTTCCGATCGGGTGGCGCGAAAGAACAAAAGATTCGACTTTCGGGTCCTGGAACCACGCGGCCAACATCGGCGTCTGCGTCGCGCCCGGGCACAGCGCGTTAATGCGGATATTTTGGCCGATATAATCGAGCGCGGTCGTTTTCGTGAGCCCGACCACGCCGTGTTTGCTGGCCGTGTAGATGGCGATCCCGCGCTCGCCGACGAGACCGGCGGCCGATGCGGTGTTGACAATGGCACCGCCGCCGGCGGCCGCCATCGCCGGAATCTCGTATTTCATCGACAGGAACACGCTCTTCAGGTTGACGTCGATCAAGCGATCCCAGGTCACTTCTTCCTCGTCGGCCATGGCAAAGCCGCTGGCGCCGATGCCGGCATTATTGAAGGCCACATTCAGCCGCCCATAGGCCGCGACCGCGCGCTCCACCATGGCGCGGCAATCGGCTTCGCGACTGACGTCGGCATGGATGGCGAGCGCTTCGCCGCCGCCGTCCTGGATCAGCGAGGCGGTCTTCTGCACATCCGGCTCGTTCTGGTCCACGACAACGAGGCGGCCGCCCTCCTTGGCGAACAGCAACGCCGCCGCTCTCCCTATTCCCGAACCCGCGCCGGTCACCAGGACGCTTCGATCAACAAAACGACCGCTCATGTCACGCTTCCCCCTGTGCTCTCTTTTTCATGATTGCAGACGGCAAGACCGGCGCCGTGCGAGATGTGATCCGCGAAATCAAACGCCGCGCTTTGCGCACGTTATGCGCGCGAGGCCCTCGATCACGTTATCACCGGCTCTGCTCAGGGCGAAGTACCGAACCCACGTATGGATGCAATCCAACGTCCGCAGTTGACTAAGATCGCGCCATCGCGCGAGCATCGACCGTACGCTCGCCATCTCGCGCGATTGCCGGCTGAAAAAGTACCAGAGGGCAACTGAAACATACCGGAGGGGAAGAATGAAAGCGGCCCAATTGTTCGACGTCAACGGCTTGGCCACCATCGTGACCGGAGCGGCCAGCGGCATCGGCTTCGCTTATGCGGAAGTCATGGCCGATAACGGCGCCCGGGTGACATTGATGGACAAGGATGCCGCGTCCCTTGATGCGGCGGTGCGTCAGCTGGCCGAGCGCGGCGGCGAGGTGCGGGGCCAGGTTCTTGACGTGACCGATCGCACGGCGCTGCGGGCGAGTGTCGATGCAGCGGCCGACCACTACGGCAGGCTGGATGTCGTGTTCGCCAATGTCGGCATCGACTCGCCGCCCGGCTTTCTCGGCATGACCGGCGAGCGTGACGCCGAAGGCGCGTTCGAGAACGTTTCCGACGAACGCTGGGACCTCGTTATGGCGACGAACCTGACCTCGATCTACTCAACCATCAAGGCAGCTATTCCGCACATGAAAAACAATGCCAAGGGCGGACGCATCATCGTCACGACATCGATAGCGGCGATCCGCGGCGAGGCGATCGTCGGCATGCCCTACATGCCGGCCAAGGCCGGCGCCGCGCATCTCGTTCGCCAGGCGGCGCTCGAACTCGCCAAATACAATATTCTCGTCAATGCCATCGCGCCCGGTCCGTTCGTTACCAATATTGCCGACGGCCATATGAAGGACCCGACGACGGTGGAGGCCTTCGCGCGTTTCACGCCGTTCCATCGCGTGGCCTCGACCGACGAAATCCAGGGCATCGCGCTGTTCCTGGCGTCGCCCGCGGCGAGCTATGTGACCGGATCGCAAATGGTGATCGACGGCGGCGTATTGCTCGGCACGGCGGACTGAGACGGCGGCAGCAGGCGGCACGATTGTCTGAATGGACCGGTGATTGTAGCGGCACGGCCGAAGCCGCAATGCCCTTCTCATACCCGCGCGATCACCGCGACCGGGCCGCCGCCGGGCGGTCCCTGATGCTCGGCACCGCCCGACACATAGACCGCGCCGGTTCCCGATAATCCACCGATCAATCCCCCGACGGCGGCGCGGGCGTGGCGCGTCGAACCGACATCGGAATTGTCGAGCATGGTATGGCGAAAACCCCGAATGCAGCCATCGGGCGAAGCCTCTGCCTTGGCAAAGATATTCACCAGCCGGTCTTGCGATCGCGCATCCGCCAGACCCAACCCAACGCTTTTGAGCGCTTCGATCACCGCCGAAAGGTCGATCGAATCCCGCATCACGGCATGACCAATCACGAACGGGCTCAACGAGAAACGCGAATTGCCCATCACGATGACCACGTTGTGCATCAACTCGATGCCGGCGGAGGAAGAGGCGACGGACGAAAACAGCTCCCAGTTCTTCAAGATCTGGTCTTCACCAACGTCCTCGATCTCACCCAGCGCCCGCGCCACCCCGAGCGCCGAGGCGCCACGCGAATAAGCCATCGAGGCGTAAGCGCCGGTCGTGACCGTCTTGCGCCCGCGATGGAGTGCGGCCTCGATGCGTTCGCTGGTCAGCAACGGACATTTGACCTGCACAAAATGCACATCAGTGGCATCGTCAATGCCGGCGTCCCGCATGGCGAGATGAACCGCGTTCAGGGTTTCCTCGATCTGGATTTTGCGGCCGACCTCTTCCGGCAGAAAGTCGCGGGTGTGGGCGATGCCGATGCTCAGCCGCTTGCCGTTCGTCCCGCCGGCCGCACCCTCGGCCGCGAGGCTGCGGGTGAACACTGTCAGATGCGGCGAAAGCACCCCTTCGGTGCCCCCCGACATGACGAAGGCGATCTTGTCTTCGACCGCATGCGGCGAAAGCCCCAGATGCGGCGACAACGCTTCGCACAAGGCGGCCATGGCATATTCGCGGGTGAAATCGTTTACGCCGCCGTTGCCTTCGGTCTTGCCGAGCACGGCAAGGATCGATGGCGGCGCGATCTTTCCCGACTCGATCAGCCGCATCAGTCCGGAAACGTCGCCGGGGCCTTTGGTCGGAATACGAATGACGTCGACGGAAATCCTGCGCACGGTCATTCGCCCTCGCCGTTCGACCAGAAGATCAATCTGCGCTCGGTCCAGCCGATGGCGTAGAACATGGCGATACCGGCGAAGGCCGCGGCGAAGATCGCCGAAAACAGCGTCGCCGTCTCCAGATGCGCCGAAGAAATGATGATGAGATAGCCGAGGCCCTGCGTAGCGCCAACGAACTCGCCGACGATGGCGCCGACGACGGCGAGCGAAGACGAGATTTTGAGCGCCGAGAACAGATAAGGCAGACAATACGGAACGCGCAGTTTGCGGAATTCCTGGGCGCGGCTCGCGCCCAGCGTTTCGAACAGCTCGCGGTATTCAAGATCGGCGGCCTTGAGGCCCTTGACGGCGTTCACCAGCACCGGGAAAAAGCAGATCAGCATCGCGGCCACGATCTTCGACCACCAGCCGGTCCCAAGCCAGATCACAAGCAATGGCGCAATCGCCACGATCGGCGTCGTCTTTACCGCGATGGCAATGGGGAAAAGCCCTTCCTCGAGCGTATGAAACCGCACAAATAATGCGGCGATGGCAAAAGCCAGCACGCTGGCGATGAGAAATCCCGCAAACGCCTCGAAAGATGTCACCGCAAACTGAACCGCGAGCGAGCGAGCGACGGTGGCGAGGATCGCGGTCGGCGCCGGCAACAGATATTCCGGGATATCACCGATGACCACGATCGCCTGCCAGCCGGCCAACAGCAGCAAGCCGAATGCCAGCGGGGGCAGCGCGCGCGTAATCATTGCCCACTCCTGACCATCGTGCGGATACGGCGGATGATCGCGCCGGTATCGGCGTCTTCCGGCGCGCGCGGACGCGCGCAGGACACGGCGACATCTTCGACCAGCCGAGCCGGCCGGTTCGACAGTACGATGACGCGGTCCGACATGGTGACGGCCTCGGGGATCGAGTGGGTTACCATGAGCACCGTGGTCAGCCGCGTTTCTTTGCTCTGCCAGATACGGATCAGTTCCTCATTGAGCGCATCGCGTGTGAGCTCGTCGAGCGCGCCGAACGGCTCGTCGAGCAGCAGCACGTCGGGATCGCACATCAGCGCCCGCGCCAGCGCGGCGCGCTGCTGCATTCCGCCCGATAATTGCTGGGGATAGGCCCCCGCGAAGTCACCGAGGCGAACCAGTTCGAGCATCCGCAGCGCGTTCTGGCGGTCAGCCGAATCGACGGCGTTGCCGCCGCGTTGAATCTCGACCGGCAAGAGTACGTTATCGAGCGTCGTCCGCCACGGCAGCAATAGCGGCTTCTGGAACATGAAACCGCTGCGCAAATCCGCTTCCGCACGCGCGATCCGTCCGCCCGTCGGCTCGACCAGGCGGGCGATCGCTTTGAGCAATGTCGACTTGCCGCAACCGCTCGGTCCAAGCAGTGATACGAACTCGCCGCGTCGCACCGTCAGGCTCACGCTCTCGACGGCGACCACACTGCCGAAACGGACGTTGAGATCGGCGATCGAAAGAACGGGCCTGGACGGTGAAATCGGCGCGGCGGCGAGGCGCTCGGTCAAGACGATGGCATTCATGGCATCGCTTGCGTGGTGAAAGCCTTGGCGACGTCGACGGACTGCTTTTGGAAACCGGCGGCAAGCAAAAGCTTTTGCGCCGAGATCCAGCCCGCCTCGTCCATATAACCGAAGGGCTTGCTGTCGGGCTGCAGCAGCGGCACGCTCGCCTTCATCATCGCCAGTTCGTGGTCGTAGGTCAGTTTGTTGCCGTATTTGACGGTGATTTTCGCTGCCTCCTCCGGCGCCGCGATCGCGGTGTCCCAGCCTTTCAACGTCGCCGCGACGAATTTTTTGACCAGCTGCGGCTTCTCCTTGAGCATCTTTTCCGTCGTGAACAGCGTGTCGGCATAGAGATCGATGCCGTAGTCGGACGGATAGACGATAGTGACGTCGAAGCCCTTTTCCTTTGCCGCCAGCACTTCGTTGATCAGATAGCCGGGCCAGACGTCGACCGTGCCCGTAAGCAGCGGAGTGATGTCGAATTTGACCGGAACTTCGGTAAGCTTGGACTTGTCCAACCCCGCCTTGGCCAGCACGGCGCGATAGATCAGCTCCTCGTTGCCGCCGATCTTCACGCCGACATTCTTGCCGACGTAATCTTTCGGCGTCTTGATGCCGGACTTGGCCAGCGAGAACAGCACAAAGGGGTTGCGCCGGTAGATGACGGCCAGTGCGACGACAGGAACGCCTTTGCTGCGGGCAGTCAAGATCTGGTCAGCGCCGGTCACGCCGAACTGCTCGCTGCCTCCGGTCACCATTTGCACGGCGGGAAAGTCGGGGCCGCCGGGCTGGATATTCACGTCGAGCCCCTCGGCTTTATAGAAGCCCTTCTCGCGGGCCACATAAAACCCGGCGAATTGCGCCTGATTGAGCCATTTGAGGCGGAGCGTAACCGCCTCATCGGCCGACGCGGTGGCGCACAGATTGATCAAAGCCAGCAAGATGATGGATGCCACAGCTCGATAACGCATGGTCGCTGCCCTCCTTCAGGAGCCCGGCAACCCGATCGTGCATCCGCTCAAGCGAGCGCCACTAGAAGCAAATTCTGGGCGCAGCGTGCGGAAAATCCGCTCGCTCGCCGAGAAACCGGCTAGAATAGCGGGCCGCGGGCGGAAACGAGCAGCAATGCCAGAGGCCATATCGAGACGAGGCGTCGGTCAGCGCCAACGGCGACCACAGCCGCCACAAGCGCGCGCCGCGATGCGCAAGACGCCGATTGCGCGCAAGCGGCTGCGGCCCCCGCGCCTATTGACCTATGTCGACGCCGTCGCCCGGCACGGCTCCATCCGCAAGGCGGCGGATGCGCTCAACGTGGCGTCCTCGGCCTTGAACCGCCAAATCCTCGACCTCGAAACGGATTTGGGCGCGGCGTTATTTGAACGCCTGCCCCGAGGCGTCCGCCTGACCGCGGCCGGTGAGGTTTTTCTCGCCTATGCGCGTCAGGCAATTTCAGAACTCAAGGCGGTCGAATTGCAGGTCGAGCAATTGCGGGGCATGGTGCGCGGCCAGGTCGGCATTGCCGCCGTCGAATTGGTCGCCGGCGAGTTCTTGCCGTCGGCGATTACCCAATTCCAGGTCGCGCACCCCAATGTCCGCTTCAACGTGCGCATCGGCGTGCCCGAAGCATTGGTTGCCGCGTTGATAGAGGATCAGGTTGATCTCATCCTGACGCATCACCCTCCGCCACGAAGGAACGTGTCGATCATCGCGGTCGCTCAACAGGCGCTGTGTGCCCTGATGGTTCGCGATCACCCACTCGCGGAACGGAACGAACTGCATTTGCGCGACTGCCTCGCCTATCCGCTGGCGCTCGGCGACGCCACTTTGGCGGGACGCGCTCTGATCGATCAGGTCCTGGCGCAAGCGTCGTTCGATCTGGATCCGCGCTTGGTCTCGAACTCGGTCGAAACCATGAAGGCGTTCGCGCGCATGAACCGCGGCGTGTGTTTTCAATTTCGCAAAACGGGCGAAACGCCAATCCCGCCCGGCGACCTGGTTGCCCTGCCGCTGGTCGATCCCGCGCTTCTCCAGGCGAAGCTCATTCTCGCGACCCGCCGCGGACGCGTGCTGCCGATCGCGGCAGCGACGTTTGTCGAACTACTCAAGACAGCGATGGCGTAATCCGCGAGGCGGCGGCGGCGCGGCCGGCAGAGAGGACTGCTCAATTCCGGGCGATGATCTCGCGCTCGCCGCGATGCAAGTTCGGCGTCTTCGCCCGCGCGCCCACCCGGCGCCGCATCAGGAGCGAAGGCCGGCGTCGTGCGATGGCGCTGCGCCGGCGGCGTCGCCATGTCGGCGCTTCGATGCGCAACGCGCCCATGCGCGCGAAAGGCTCCCGCAGACTGCCGTCGCGCTCGGCGACAAGGAGCGGCAAGCCGAGGACACGGCCCCAGGATTGCCATTCGGCCACGATCTCGTCGCTTCCATTCGCGGAGAACAGCGGCAGCGATAGCGCCGGATCGCCGTGCTCGAGGACGACGGAGATCGCGGTCGGCGGCTCGTTGGCGTTCCCGGTGAGGCGGATGGCGACGCCGCGGAATGCGGCGACCGGCAAGTTCAGCGCCATGCGCATGCCGCCGACGGAGCGGCGCACCACGACGCGTTCGCGATGCAGGTCGATGACGCGCCGGCGCTCGTCTGCCGCCTCATCGGCGGCTTCGAAACGCACAGGCAAAGAGAATGGGTCGAGCCGCAACGCGCGGCTCGACCCGGCAGTGAGCCTGCCGGCTTCCATTTGACGCCCCGAAACTCAGAGTGACAATCGCTTCAGACAGAAACGATTGCCGCTCTAACATTTTGGTTGAGCATGATCTTTTCGGAAAACCGGTGACCGCTTTTCCGGATCATGCTCTAACTCCCTGCCAGGCTGTTCCCGCCCAGTCGCCGCGAGGATGCCAAAGCGCGGTCGCGATCAGCTTAAAATCCCTGGTTAAGAGGTCGTATTGTGCCGGCGAACGCACCGCATGATTGACGAGCCGTTGCCGTGGCGCCGGCAATTACGCCCTTTGCGCGCCGATACGTACCGATGCACGGGTTGAATTGCGCCATCGACGGCCACATCTTCGGCTTGTCTTCGCGTCCGCTCCCGCATAAACCGGCCAGCAAATGCCCTCGCTTCTCGACCAATCCGACCTTGCTGATCTTGCCGAACGCCTGATAACCGCTGCCAAGCGCGCCGGAGCCGATCAGGCCGACGCGGTCGCCGTCCGCTCGGTCTCGCTGTCCGTCGACGTGCGCGAGGGCGCAATCGAGGAATCACAGCGCTCGGAGGGCGACGACCTCGGCCTGCGGGTCATCGTCGGCCACAAGCAGGCGGTGGTTTCGACCAATGATCTCAAGGACAACGGCTTTGACGCACTGGCCGAGCGGGCGGTCGCCATGGCCCGCGCGGCGCCGGAAGACCGCTTTGCCGGGCTTGCCGATCCGGCGCTGTTGGCGCGCAAACTTCCCGAGCTCGACCTGATCGATCCGTCGATGCCCGAAGTCGATGCGCTGGAAGCCCACGCGCGCGAGGCGGAAGCGGCCGGGCTCGCCGTTGCCGGCGTCACCAAATCCGGCGGCGCCTCGGCGTCGGCCGGGATTGGCGGCATGGTGCTGGTCACGAGCCACGGCTTCCACGGCGCCACCATCGCTTCACGCCACGGCATCGCCATGACGGCCATCGCCGGCGACGGCACCGGCATGGAGCGCGACTACGATTTCTCCTCGACGCTGCACGCCGCAGACCTCGACAGCGCGCACGCGATCGGACGCCGCGCCGGCGAACGCGCGGTCAAGCGACTCAATCCGCGCAAGATCGCCACCCGCCGCGTGCCGGTGGTGTTCGATTGCCGCATTTCCGGGTCGCTGGTCGGCCACCTTGCGAGCTCCGCCAACGGCAGCGCGATCGTGCGCAAGACGAGTTTCCTGCGGGAAAAGCTCGGCGAGAGGATTTTCGCGTCCGGCATCGACATCATCGACGATCCGCTGCGTCCGCGTGGCCTGCGGTCGCGGCCATTCGACGCCGAAGGCGTCGCCGGCCATCGACTGGAATTGGTGAAGGACGGCGTGCTCAACAGCTGGCTCCTGGACTGCGCGACCGCACGCGAGCTCGATCTGGCAACGACCGGTCACGCGCAACGCGGCGTCTCTTCGACCCCTTCGCCCGGCGCCAGCAATCTTCATCTCGCTCCCGGCGCAAAAAGCCCTGATGAGTTGATTGCCGACATCGAAGACGGTTTTTATGTCACCGACATGATCGGCATGGGGGTCAATCTGGTGACGGGAGACTATAGCCGCGGCGCCTCGGGATTCTGGATCGAGAACGGTCAATGCACCTACGCGGTCAGCGAAGTCACTATCGCTGGACACCTCTTCGACATGTTCGCGAGCCTTACGCCGGCGAACGATCTCACCTTCCGCTATGGTACCAATGCCCCAACGTTGCGCGTTGAGGGTATGACCGTTGCCGGCCACTGACGCCGTCGACCTCGCAGCTGCAGCCGCACGGCTCGCGGCGTGCGTGCGCGAAGCTGGTTTGCTCGCGCTGTCGATGTTCGGAACCCCGATCAACAATTGGACCAAGGCCGGGTCTTCGCCAGTCAGCGACGCCGACATTGCGGTCGACCGCTTGCTGCGTGAACGGCTGATCGACGGGGACTCGGGCTTTGGCTGGCTGTCGGAGGAAAGCGTCGACGATCCGGCCCGGCTCGCCGCGCGTTACGTCTGGATCGTCGATCCGATCGACGGCACACGCGCCTATCTGGCCGGCCTGCCGGATTGGACCATCGCCGCCGCGCTAGTCGAGAATGGCCGGCCGATCGCGGCTTGCCTCTACGCTCCCGTCACCGAGGAATTTTTCGCGGCGACGGCCGGCGCCGGCGCTACGTGCAATGGTGCGGCGATCTCCACCACGCACGGCGCCGCGCTGGCGCACGCTCGCATCGCCGGTCCGAAGCGTTTCCTCGAGCGATTAGCGGCGGTGGCTCCGCCCTTTACCGTCATGCCGCGGGTGCGCTCCCTCGCGCTTCGCCTCGCCCGCGTGGCCCAGGGCGCTTGCGACGTTGCCATCGCCGGCGCTGACAGCCACGACTGGGACCTTGCCGCGGCTGATCTTTTGGTGCACGAAGCTGGCGGATCGATAACGCCCAGCGGGGGCGGGCTTATCATTTACAATCTTCCCGTGCCGCGGCACGGTATGCTGGTCGCAGCCGGTCGGGAGCGGCATGCGGCGCTTATGGAACTTCTTGGGGATGAACGCCTCGCGTCCTGATAAACGCGAATCGCGTGCGGATCGAATATCATGGCGGACATTCCCAAACCGACGTCCAAGCAATTGCTCCACCTCGTGTTCGGCGGCGAGTTGAACAATGTGGCGGACATCGAATTCAGAGATCTCAACAAGCTCGACATCGTCGGGGTCTATCCGAACTACGCCAGCGCCTATGCGGCATGGAAGGCGAAAGCGCAGGGCACCGTGGACAACGCCGAAATGCGCTATTTCATCGTCCACCTGCACCGGCTGCTCGAACCGGACGGCCAGGCGCCGCAGCGCTGAGTAACGTATGCTGTGCAACACGATCGGGCGACAACGATGCAATCGGCCGGCCGCAGCGATCAGGAACGCTGCTGAGCTGACCGATCGGCAGCGCGAGGGAGGCTAGAGCGTGCGCGACCGGCTGCCGTTCGCGCTGCGATGTTATCGGCTCGCGTCTTCCGTGGCGGCACCGCCGGTGGCATCGCGGCTCCTGGCCTGGCGCCTCAAGCGCGGCAAGGAAAATCCGGCGCGCCTCGGCGAACGTTATGGTCGCACCGCTCTGCCACGGCCGGCCGGCCCGTTGATTTGGCTGCACGGTGCAAGCGTCGGCGAAATATTCGCCGTCATCCCGCTGATCGAGCGGCTTCGCGCCATGAACTTCGCGGTGCTTGTCACTTCGGGCACCGTCACCTCGGCGGCGCTTGCCGAACAGCGTCTGCCGCCGGGCGCCGTGCATCAGTTCATTCCGCTGGATGCGCCGCGATTTGTCGGCCGCTTCCTCGATCACTGGCAGCCCGACCTCGCGCTGTTCGTTGAATCCGATTTGTGGCCCAATCTCATCTTGGGATGTGCCGACCGCAGCATTCCGATGATCCTGATCAACGCCCGGCTGTCGGAACGCTCGTTCAGCCGCTGGCGTCTGGTGCCGAGCGTGATCGCGGCCCTGCTCCGGCGCTTCGATCTTTGCCTGACCCAGTCAAGCTCCGATACCCAACGCTATGCCGAACTTGGCGCGCCGCACATCACCTGCGTCGGCAATCTCAAGCTCGACGTCCCCGCGCCGCCGGTCGATCAAGCAACTTTGCGCAAGCTCAAGTCGATCATCGATGCCCGAACAGTCGTTGCCGCGGCCTCCACGCATGCGGGCGAAGAGACCGCGGTCATCGCCTCGCATCGGCGACTGCGCGCAAAATATCCCTCATTGCTCACGGTCATCGCGCCGCGTCATCCGGATCGCGGCTCGAGTATCGCCGACATCGCGAAAGTAGCCGGCCTGTCCGTCGCGCTTCGCTCGCACGGCGAGCTGCCGAAGCCGGACGTCGATATCTTCGTCGCCGATACGCTGGGCGAGCTCGGTCTGATCTACCGGCTGGCGCCCATCGTGTTCATGGGAGGCTCGCTCGCAAGCCACGGCGGCCAGAATCCAATCGAAGCGATCAGGCTGGGCGCCGCGGTTGTGCATGGTCCGCACGTATGGAACTTCGGCGAGATTTACGACGCGCTCGATGCCGCCTACGGCGCCGAACTCGTCGCCGACGAGGAAGCATTGACCACTTGCCTCGCGGGATGGCTCGCCAATGCGGCGGCGCGCAAAACTGCAGCCGATGCGGCCATGGCGACGGTACGGCAATTAAGCGGAGCGCTCGAGCGCACTCTCGCCGCGCTTGAGCCTTATCTGATACAGCTTCGGCTCGAACAGCGGGCGTCATAGAGCGGGAATGATCTGTTCCGAAAACCGGTATCCAACCCCGATCAAGTCCGGGGCGGACTTTTTCGGGATCATGCTCTGATGCGCGAACCGGCCTTCTGGTGGCAGCCTGGCGGCGGCACCTTGCTGAGCCCGCTCGCCGCCATCTATGGCGCGGTGGCGGCGTTGCGCATGCAGCTACCGGGGCGCAGCGCCGGCGTCCCGGTCATCTGCCTCGGCAATCTCACCGTCGGTGGCGCCGGCAAAACGCCAGCAGCTCTGGCGGTGGGGCGGCTCCTTCTCACTGCGCATGAGCGGCCGTTCTTTTTGAGCCGTGGCTATGGCGCGAGCCTGTCCGGCCCGGTGCGCGTCGATTCCGCCATTCATTCCGCTGCCACCGTCGGTGACGAGCCGCTTCTGCTGGCGCGCCTTGCACCCACCATCGTCGCGCACGATCGGGTAGCGGGCGCCGAAGCCGCGCGGCGCGGCGGCGCGAGCGTGATCGTGATGGACGACGGTTTCCAAAATCCTGCGCTTGTAAAAGACCTGGCGATCCTGCTGGTCGACAGCCGGCGCGGCATCGGTAACGGGCGAATCATTCCGGCTGGCCCGTTGCGGGCGCCGCTCGACATGCAGATCGCGCGCGCCCATGCCCTTGTCGTCGTCGGGCCGCACGCTGCCGCGGCCGAGGTCGTTGCGCGTGCACACCGGCACAACGTCACGATCTTCCACGCCGGCCTCGAACCGGACCGCCACACGGTCGCCGCGCTCGGCGGGCGCAAGGTTCTGGCATTCGCCGGTATCGGCGACCCCGAAAAATTCTTCGCGACGCTTACGGCCGCGGGCATCGCGGTCGCCGAGCAAGCTGGCTTTCCCGATCACCATCGCTTCACGGCGACAGAGGCACAGACGCTGATCGCGCGCGCCGATGCCGCGAGCCTCATGCTGCTCACGACCGAAAAGGATCTCGCGCGCCTCTCCGGCGATCCCCTTCTTGCCGCCCTTGCCGCGCGCGCCAACGCCTTGCCGGTGCGCCTCGTGATCGAGGAAGCGGACGCGTTCCAGGACATGATCCTCAGAGCGGCAACGCGGCGCTAGCGCGCGGAGCCGGTCATCAATCAAGGCCGAAGGCTTCGAGCCGAGGCTCGGCTGCGGAATAATAAATGAACGATTATGATCCCCGCGCGTAAGCCGCGGCATGGCGTTGCAGCACGGCCTCCGGGGAAACGTAGGGTTCCTGCAGGTCGACGCTCCAATATCGGAGCTCCTCGAGCGGAATGGCGA
Organism: uncultured Alphaproteobacteria bacterium; assembly: GCA_963709825.1. Lineage (GTDB taxonomy): Bacteria > Pseudomonadota > Alphaproteobacteria > Rhizobiales > Xanthobacteraceae > BOG-931. The sequence continues at coordinate 145,685 of CAVPXZ010000007.1, read as the reverse complement.
CGCCGGTCACGGCGCAGCGCACGAAGGCTCCCGGCCGCACGACGCGGAAATCGCCATCGAGATATTTGACCTCGGCCTCACCGGGCGTCGGCGATGGGCGATCAGTACGATTGAGCAAATGGACCTCCGTCGCGCAGCGGCCACAGGTCCGGCCGCCGAATTGCAACATAATTATTCTGCGGGAAGGATCAAACCACCCCGCTCCGCAGCAAGGCCGCACGCAACGAGCGCCGCGCCGACTGCCTCGACGCGACGCCGGATCGATTCCATCGCACCGCGACGCGAGCGGGGCTCTGCCGCGGTGCGCCGTGCCATCCCTACCAGCAATGCCGGTAGCCGTAGCGCCAATAGCAATGATGCCAGTAATGCGATCGATAGTAGTGACGGCAGCGCCAGCCGCACCACGCCTGAGTGAGGTTACCTGCGGCGGCATCGTGTGCCACCCCCGCCGGCAGCGGTGCGACCGGGGCTGCTTGTGAGACTCCCGGAACGGCCGCCAAAACCAACGCGGCGACCGTGATCGCAAATACCGTTCGAACCATGCTGTGCTCCTTGGACGCGAACCAATGTTCGCCATGCCGATAATCTGGAAACATGATGGCGGTTCCACGGCGACAGAACTTAGTTGCTTACGAATAAAAAGTCAGAGTCCCGATCTGAGCAAATATTCAGTCAGATGAACAAACAGTCAGCTTCAAGCAGCGGCCAAGATCCTCGCTCAGTTCAAGTTCAAAAAAGACTGCCTTGGCCGGGATCGCTGTCCCGTCGGCGCCGCCGCCGTACCGGTTCGACGCGCGGCGCGGCTGACGTCTGCACGACTTCGGCGCGGGCGCCGACCAGGCCATCGGAAAACTCGATATCGAGCGGCATGCCGGTGGTCACGGCGGCGGCCGTGCGCAACGGCCGGCCCCCTCGATCGCGCACCAGCGCAAAGCCCCGCTCCAACACGCCGCGATAGGAGAACGCCGCGAGCAATTGCGCGTCACGTTCCCATCGTGCCCAGCCGGTATCGAGCAGGTTATCGATTGCGAGCTCGGCGCGCTCGGCCGCCATCTTCACGCGCTTTCGCTCACCGGTAATTCGCATGCGATGCGCGGTCGCGTTGGCAGCAAGGCTCGCGCGCAGTCGCAGCGCGGCGCTGGCATAACGTTCGCGGCGGCGCTCTACATGGCTGCGCAGCAAATGCGCACTCAGCCTGCCGCCGATGCGGGAGAAGCTGACGTGATGGATGTGCGCATTGGCGCGCAGCGCGCGCGCGAGGCGTTGGTCAGCGTGATCGAGCCGCTGCCGCGGGAAGGCGAGCACATCGTCGGCATCCGGCAGCGCGCGGGCGGCCGATCGCACCGCTTGCCGCCGGGCCTCCTGATTGCGCAGCCAGCCGGAAAGCGCGCGCCGCTCCAGGCTCTCGACATCGAGCGCGAGCTCGGCGCGCACCGGCACCGCCATTTCGGCGGCGGCGGTCGGGGTCGGCGCCCGCCGGTCGGCGGCAAAGTCGATCAGCGTCACGTCGGTCTCGTGGCCAACAGCGGAGATCAGCGGAATGAGGCTTGCGGCTGCCGCGCGCACCACGATCTCTTCGTTGAAGGACCATAGATCTTCGAGCGAGCCGCCGCCGCGGGCGACAATGATGAGATCGGGCCGCGGCAAGAACCCTCGTTCGGGCAGTGCGTTGAAGCCGGCGATTGCGGCAGCGACTTCCGCCGCGGAGCCTTCACCCTGCACTTTCACCGGCCAAACCAGCACGTGACGCGGAAAACGGTCGGCTAGCCGATGCAGGATGTCGCGGATGACGGCGCCGGTCGGCGAGGTGATGACGCCGATCACCGCCGGCAGATACGGCAACAGCTGCTTTCTCGCCTCGTCAAACAATCCCTCCGCGGTCAGCCGGCGTTTGCGTTCCTCAAGCAGCGCCATGAGCGCGCCGAGCCCGGCCGGCTCCAGCGTCTCGACTACGATCTGGTATTGCGAGCGGCCGGGATAAGTCGTCAGCCGCCCGGTGATCACCACTTCCAGACCAGCTTCGAGCTTGAGCTTGATGCGCGGAGCCGTGCTGCGCCAGATGACGCCGGCGATGCAGGCGCGATCGTCCTTGAGATCGAAATAAACGTGGCCGTTCGAATGGTAGCTGACTTTGCCGAGTTCGCCGCGCACGCGCACGTAACCGTAAGACTCCTCGATCGTGCGCTTGAGCGCCGCCGAGAGCTCGGAAACCGTCAGTTCCGGCAGATTGAGACGCGGTTCATTCATTGCGGTGTTAGTGCTGCCCGTCGCCGATCCGGTCAAGACCCTGGTCAGACCCCCGTGGTCGAGACCATTGGACAACTCGCTGACATGACCTTGCACCGGCACGTCCCCGTGCTACAGGGGCCGCGGTCCGTGTGTTTCAAGCCATGAACATTTTGCCGTGAATATTTTACTCTTGGGCTCCGGTGGACGCGAGCATGCGCTGGCCTGGAAGATGGCGGCGAGCCCGCTCACGGACCAGTTGTTCTGCGCGCCGGGCAATGCCGGGATCGCCCGCGAAGCCAAGTGCGTGGCGCTCGATATTGCCGACCATGCGGCGGTGATCGCGTTTTGCCGCGACCATGGCGTCGATTTTGTCGTGGTCGGCCCGGAGGCGCCGCTCTGCGCCGGGATCGTCGACGATCTGGAGGCTGCCGGCATCAAGGCCTTCGGTCCGAGCCGCGCCGCCGCGCAGCTCGAAGGCTCCAAAGGCTTCACTAAGGACCTGTGCCGGGCAAACGGCATACCGACCGCCGCCTATGAACGTTTTGTCGATGCGGCCGCAGCCAAAGCCTACGCCCGCGGCCGCGGCGCGCCGCTGGTCGTCAAGGCCGACGGGCTGGCCGGCGGCAAGGGCGTGGTCGTGGCGGAAACCCTCGCCGAGGCGGAAGCCGCGATCGACATGATGCTTGGCGGCGGGCTGGGCGACGCCGGCGCTGAACTCGTCATCGAGGAGTTTCTCGACGGCGAGGAAGCCTCGTTTTTCGCGCTCTGCGACGGCACGACCGCCATCCCGCTCGCTTCTGCCCAGGATCACAAGCGCGCCTTCGACGGCGACAAGGGACCGAATACCGGCGGCATGGGCGCCTATTCGCCGGCTCCGATCGTCGACGCCGCAATGAGTGCCCGTGTTATGGACGAAATCGTGCTGCCGACTTTGGCCGCGATGCGGGAGATGGGCGCTCCCTATAAGGGCGTGCTCTTTGCCGGCCTGATGCTCAACGCGCAAGGGCCGAAGCTCATCGAATACAACGTGCGCTTCGGCGATCCGGAATGTCAGGTTCTGATGCTGCGGCTGATGTCGGATCTGGTCCCCGCGCTACTGGCAAGCCGCGACGGCGTGCTCAGGTCGCTCGATCTGCGCTGGTATCCGCAAGCCGCGCTTACGGTGGTGATGGCCGCCCGGGGCTATCCCGGAGCCTACGCCAAGGGCTCGGTGATCGAAGGCCTCAACGCCGCCGCTGCCGTCGAAGACGTGGAGATCTTCCATGCCGGCACCAAAGAACAAGGCGGCCGTATCCTCGCCAATGGCGGACGCGTGCTCGACGTCTCGGCGCTCGGCGGGACCGTGGGCGAGGCGCGCAGGCGTGCCTACGAAGCCGCCGCTCGCATCCGCTGGCCCGAGGGATTCTATCGCCGCGACATTGGCTGGCGCGCTATGGAGCGGGAAAATAACGAACATTCGGACGGCGCCTCGGCTAATATCAGCAAAGCATGACCACCAGCGACCGGCAAAACACTTTCTCCGGGATCAAGGAAGTCGCCGAGCGGTTACGGTTCGATGTCGGCCGGCTCGAAGCGTATCTGCATGAGCATGTGGCTGGCTTTGCCGGCCCGATCACGCTCAGCCAGTTCAAAGGCGGCCAGTCCAACCCGACCTATCTGGTCGAGACGCCGGCGCGGCGCTACGTGCTGCGGCGCAAGCCGCCCGGCAAGCTGTTGCCTTCGGCGCACGCGGTCGATCGCGAGTATCGGATCATCGGCGCGCTCCACGCCCAGGATTTTCCGGTCGCCGAGCCCCTCCTCTACTGCGCCGACGAAAACGTTATTGGCACAGCGTTCTTCGTCATGTCCCATGTCGAGGGCCGGGTGTTCTGGGAACCGCATATGCCCACGTCCAATCCGGCCGAGCGCGCGCGCGTCTATGACGCGATGAACGCGACGCTGGCGCGGCTGCACAGCTTCGTTCCGGCGGCCATCGGTCTCGGCGACTACGGCCGCGGCGAAAACTATGTGGCGCGGCAGATCGAGCGCTGGTCGAAGCAATACCGCGCCTCGGAAACCGAGAAGATCGAGGACATGGAACGGCTGATGGCGTGGCTGCCGGCGCATCTGCCGCCGCAGCAGCCGCCTCGGCTGGTGCACGGCGACTATAGGCTCGACAATATGATCATCGCCCCTGATGCGCCGCGCGTTGCCGCCGTGCTCGATTGGGAGCTATCGACGCTCGGCGATCCCCTTGCCGATTTCTCCTATCACCTGATGCAGTGGCACATGCCGCAGGCGGAAGCCGGCACCGGCTCGCTGGTTGGGTTTGATCTGGCGGCGCTCGGCATTCCCTCGCTCGAGGACTATGCCGAGGCCTATGTGAAACGCACCGGCCTCGATCCGCGGCCCTATCTGCCGGTCTATTCCGCCTACAATTTCTTTCGCCTCGCGGCGATCCTGCAAGGCATCGTCGGCCGCGTCCGCGACGGCACCGCGACCGGCGCCTTTGCGGCGGCCAAGACCGACCTCGTCGGCCCGCTTGCCGCCAAAGGCTGGGAATTCGCCCGCCAGGCCGGCGCGGTGTGAACCGGCGACGCGGATGAAGACCTTTGCCCTCGCACTCGGCGGCGGCGGCGCGCGCGGGCTCGCACATATCGCGGTAATCGAAGCGCTCGACGAAATGGGCCTAAAGCCGGTCGCGATCGCCGGTACTTCGATGGGCGCGCTGATCGGCGCCGCCTATGCAGCGGGCATGCGCGGCAAGGACATCCACCGCCACGTCATCGGCTTCGCGCACAACCGCAGCGAAACCATGCGCCGGCTTATCGCCGCGCGCGCCGGGACTTTCGCCGAATTGTTCGCGGGCGCGTTCGGCAATGCGACGCAGATCAACGCCGAGAAATTCTGTGAGCAGTTCCTGCCCGAGGCCATCCCGGCGGATTTTTCCGGACTTGCCGTTCCGCTCACCGTGATGGCGGCCGATCTGCATCGCCGCCAGGAAGTGCCGCTGATTTCGGGGCCGCTCCGTGCGGCGCTCGCCGCCTCGATTGCGATTCCCGGATTATTGCGGCCGGTGATCATTGACGGCCACGTCCTCATCGACGGCGGCGCCACCAACCCGCTGCCATTCGATCGACTGAGCGGACTCGCCGATTGCATCATCGCCGTCGACGTCTTGAGCGTCCCGCCAGCGGAACGCGGCGATATCCCGAGCACATGGGAATGCATCTACAGCACGCTCAACATCATGGGCAGCGCCATCGTCGCCGCGAAACTCGCTCAAGCCGCGCCCGACCTCGTGATCCGGCCGAATGTCGGCATCTTCCGCACCCTCGATTTCTATCGAGCGACTGCCATCCTGCGCGCCGCCGATGCAGTGAAGAAGGAAGTGAAAGAGGGCCTGGGCGCTTTGCTCGCGGCGTGAGGCCGGTGCGTGGCGTTATAAATCGCGCCGATGAGGGACATCCCGCCGGCCGGACGAAATGACGGGATCGCTGCTGGTTAACAAAGCCTCACGCCGTTGCCTCGAACTGCGCGCATATCAGTTGCGCAGTTTTGAGACTTGCCGCGCTACCCAGCCGGGTCATGACGGCGACCCGAGACCCGATCGGCATCTCAAGCATCGGCATTCAAAGCATCATGCCGACGACGGCAGCGTCACGGCGGGTGACCAAGCGTAACCCCGACCACGATCGCAATACCCGCGACGCCAGCAGCCAGTCCGATGATGCGCCGCCGCTGTCGCCGCCCCCGGCCGGCACCGGCAGGTTGGTGGATAAGGCGGTTTAGCCGGGATTGCGGTTCGCAACGTCCTGCAGCATCGCCGGCAAAGCTTATGACAGGCCGCCCGGTCTGGTACCGCCGCGATGCCCGCGAGCGCAGTGGCGTTCAGCTCAACCCGGGACGCTCCCGCCAAACATCAACAGCCTCCTCCATACCATCTTGGAATTGCCGCAGCAGCCCGTTATCATAAGCGCGCTAACAGGAGAACGTGCGCGATGGCGAGCGGTGTCGTTAAGTGGTTCAACCCGACCAAGGGGTACGGGTTCATTCAACCGACGGGTGGCGGCAAGGACGTTTTCGTCCATATCTCGGCAGTCGAGAAGGCCGGTCTGAGCACTCTCAACGAGGGCCAGCAGATACAATACGAAGAGGTCGCAAACAGGGGCAAGACTTCGGCCGAGAACCTCAAGGTGAAGTAAGCCGCGCCTGTGCGTAAACACTAGGGCGCGCGCCGCGGCAGAGTTGGATGCCGCACTCCCAACTAAAGGCCTGATAGACGCCGTGGTTGGGATTGCGCAGGACCTCTTTTGGGTCCAACTTCATCCTATGGAATACCGGAACATACGATACACCATCCGCGTTCGGGTCGAGCCCGGACAATGGTCCGTGGCGATTCACCCTGCCGGCGTGGAAATGGCCGGGAAAGTGATCACCGGGACGCGCGAATACGCAACATTGCGGGCGCACTCGATGGTGGACCGATGGCTGGAAAAGCACCCGGCGCAAAAGTCCTGAAGACTTATCAAAATTCAAATTGAGCCGCGGCGGCAGCTATTCCCTTGACAACCGCGCGTCCAGGCAATTGTCGTCAGCAGGTGGAGATGCCCGCACGTCATGCTGCAGTTCGCGCCCCACGCACGATCATCATCGTCGTGTCATGCAAACGGCCGCACAATCGACAGATGCACGCGGCGGCGCCGCAGGACGACGCACGCCACAGGAGCCGACGATGTGGTGGTTTGTAGCGTTACTGTTCTTGCTCTCGGCCCTGGACATCGTTGTCAAATTGACCAGCACGCCGGACCCGTCGCCATCGCCTGAAAAGCCCGGCAGCACGACGTGAGCCATTGATCCCGAGTTGCGGCGCAAGCTCGAGGAGCCTGTCAGCGTCGTTCCTTGAAAAAACTCTTCAGCAGCGCCGAGGTTTCGGCTTCCGCCAAGCCGCCATAGACCTCGGGCCGGTGATGACAGGACGGCGAAGCAAAAAATTTCACGCCGTTGTCGACCGCGCCTCCCTTTCGGTCGGCGGCGCCGTAATAGAGCCGGCGAATGCGCGCGAACGAGACAGCGCCGGCGCACATCGCACAAGGCTCCAGCGTGACATAGAGGTCGCAATCGGCGAGCCGCTCGGTGCCAAGCGCTGCGGCCGCAGCTCGGATGGCGATGATCTCGGCGTGCGCCGTCGGATCGCGGTCTGCGAGCGTGCGGTTGCCGGCCCGCGCCACCACCGCGCCATCGTTGATGACAACGCAGCCGATCGGGACCTCGCCGCGTTCCCCGGCCGCGCGGGCTTCCTCCAGGGCCAGATCCATGAACGATGCCATGAGCCGTCATGGCCGGGCTTGTCCCGGCCATCCACGTTTTCGGTACCGTTCAGGTGTACAAAGACGCGGATGCCCGGCACAAGGCCGGCATGACGAGGCTGACGGGTCATGGATCGTAACAACGAGCGCGAAACGGGCGGCGAACGCATCGCCAAGGTGATCGCCCGCGCCGGGCTCGCCTCCCGCCGCGAGGCCGAGGAATGGATCGTCGCCGGGCGCGTTGCCGTCAACGGCTCGGTGATCCGCTCGCCCGCGCACAACGTCACCGGCCGCGACCGCGTCAGCGTCGATGGGCAACCGCTGCCGGAGCGCGAGCGCACGCGGCTGTTTCTCTATCACAAGCCGCGGGGGCTCTTGACCGCACACACCGACCCGCAAGGCCGCCCGACCATCTTCCAGCGTCTGCCGGCGCACCTTCCCCGCCTCATCAGCGTCGGCCGGCTCGATTTCAACACCGAGGGTCTCATTCTCCTGACCAATGACGGCGCGCTCGCGCGCATCCTCGAACTGCCGGCAACCGGCTGGCTGCGCCGTTACCGCGTGCGCGCGCACGGTTCGGTGACGCAGGCGCAGCTCGACGCATTGCGCACCGGCGTGAGCATCGATGGCATCCGTTACGGGGAGATCGAGGCGGCGCTCGAACGCGTGCAAGGCTCGAATCTGTGGCTCACCTTCGCCATCCGCGAAGGCAAGAACCGCGAGGTGCGCAACGTGCTGGGCCATCTCGGCCTCACTGTCGCGCGATTGATCCGCGTCTCGTTCGGTCCGTTTCAGCTCGGCGATCTCGCCGAGGGCGCGGTCGATGAGGTGCGCACCCGCGTTGTGCGCGAGCAGCTCGGCGAACGCCTAGTCGCGCTTTCCGGCGCGGATTTCTCCGCCCCGGTCGCCGCACCGCCGCCGCGCGAGGAGAGCGGAGCAAGAATGCGCGCGAATGTTCGGAGCGAGCCGGTACGCCCCGCCAACCGCCAATCGACGCCCGACAAGCCCGCCAGAAAAAAGGCAGCGAACCGGCAGTCCACCAGTCATTCCTGGCGTGCCCGCGAGGAGGAACGTCCGGCAAAGAAGCTCAAGCGAAAATTCCGCGGCTCGCGCCGCGACGGCAAAGTCCCGCGTGAGCGATCGCCGGGAGAGGCGCGCGCCGGGCTCCTGAGCGACCGCAAGGGCCGCCGGGTGCTGGTCGAGCGATTTGGCCAGAACAAGCCGCCGGATCGGCCGAAGAGCGCCCCTCCAAAGCGCAGCCGGCACGGCCGCCGTTTCGCGCCTGATCGCCCCAGGACAGGCGGTCCGCGTCCGCGGGGGCGCTGATGCGCGTCGTCGGCGGACGCCTGCGCGGGCGCACGCTCGCCGGTCCGAAATCGCAGGCGATCCGGCCGACCGCCGATCGGTTGCGCGAATCCTTGTTCAATATTCTCGTCCACGCCTACGACGACCCAGTGACCGGCGCCCGCGTGCTCGATCTCTTTGCCGGCAGCGGCGCTCTTGGCATCGAAGCGTTGTCGCGCGGCGCCGCGTTCGCGCAGTTTGTCGACGACGGACCCGAGGCGCGCGCGCTGCTCCGCGAGAACGTCGCCGCACTCGGCCTCGGCGGCGTGTCGCGGATTTTCCGTCGCGACGCGACCAAGCTCGGCCCGGCGCATCCGGTCGAGCCGTTTTCTCTCGTCTTTCTCGATCCGCCCTACGGCCACGGGCTGGCGGAAGCGGCGCTCGCCTCGGCGCGAGCCGGAGGGTGGTTCACGGCTGACGCGCTGATTGTCGCTGAAGAAGCCGTAAAGTCTCGCTTCGCCGTTCCTGAAGGATTTACCGAACTCGACCGCCGCCGCTACGACGATACCGAGTTTATCATCCTGCGGCTGGCGTAAACTCTACCGCCGCCCGAACAGCCGCTCGATGTCGGTGAGCTTTAGTTCCACATAGGTCGGACGGCCGTGATTGCATTGGCCGGAATTCGGCGTGACTTCCATCTCGCGCAGCAGCGCGTTCATCTCCTCCGGCCTGAGCCGGCGTCCGGCACGCACCGAGCCGTGACAGGCGACGGTCGCCGCGACATGCATGAGCCGGCGCTCCAGCGGCAAGGTCTCGTCCCATTCGCCGATATGCTCGGCGAGGTCGCGCACCAGGCCAATGCCATCGATCTCGCCAAGCAGCGCCGGCGTCTCGCGCAGCGCCACCGCGCCGGGGCCGAAGGATTCGAGCACCACGCCATACTGCGCAAGCTCTGCGGCGCGCGCGAGCAGGCGCTCCACATCCACCTCGTCGAGTTCGATAATGTCGGGGATGAGCAGAATCTGGCGGGCGACGCCCACTTTCGCAATCGCGGCTTTGAGTTTCTCATAAACGATGCGTTCGTGAGCGGCGTGCTGGTCCACGATGACGAGGCCGTCGCGCGTTTGCGCCACGATATAGGTCTCATGCACCTGCGCGCGCGCCGCCCCGAGCGGGTGATCGAGCGCCTCGGCGTCAGGCGCAGCAAACTCGCCGGTCTCGGCGGCGATGTCAGCAGCGAGAGCCGGGCCGAAATTGGCCGCCGGCGCGCCGACGTCGAATGCGGCTTGCCCGGCCTCGGCAAAGCCGCCTGCGCGCAGAACCGCATTCGCGCGGCGCGGATCGCTCGGCCGCGCCGGCGACCGGCGCCATTCCCAGCCTCGCTGGGCGGCCGGCCGGAACGCCGCGATGGTTGCGCTGCCGCCGGTCGTCGCAGCGCGGCTGCCGTCGCGGGCAAGCGCGCTTTTGAGGGCGTAAATGATCAGAGCGCGCACCAGCCCGGCGTCGCGAAAGCGTACCTCGGCCTTGGCCGGATGCACGTTGACATCGACCTCGCGCGCCGGAAGCGTCACGAACAGCGCAACCAGCGGATGCCGGTCCCGCGGCAGATAGTCGGCATAGGCCGCACGCACCGCGCCGACCAGAACCTTGTCGCGCACCGGCCGGCCGTTGACGAACAGATATTGGCCGAGCGCGTTGGCACGGGTGAGCGTCGGCAGCGCGGCAAAGCCCTCGACCGTGACGCCCTCGCGTTCGGCCGCGATCTCGACTGCGTTGGCGCGGAAATCGGCGCCGAGCACGTCGCCGAGCCGGGTCAGACGCCCGGCGGCGCCGGGAAGCGTGGCGGCGAACGTGACCGGCGCGCGCTCCTCGCCTGCCAGCGTGAAAGCGACGTCCGGCCGGCTCATCGCGAGCCGGCGCACTGTCTCGCGCACCGCCTCCGCCTCGGTGCGATCCAGCTTGAGGAATTTCAGCCGCGCCGGCGTCGCGTAGAACAGATCGCGTACCTCGACGCGAGTGCCCTCCCCGAGCGCGGCGGGTTTTAACTCAGACTTGACGCCGGCGGCAACCTCGATCGACCACGCGTGCGCCTCACGCCGGTGGCGCGTGGCGATCGACAGCCGCGCCACGGCGCCGATCGACGGCAGGGCCTCGCCGCGAAAGCCGAGCGTTGAGATCGAGACCAGGTCGTCATCGGCAAGTTTCGAGGTGGCGTGACGCTCGACCGCAAGCGTCAAGTCCGCCCGCGTCATGCCTTCGCCGTCGTCGGTGACGCGAACAAGCCGCCGGCCGCCGCCGTCGGTGAGTACCTCGACGCGGCTGGCGCCGGCATCGAGCGCGTTCTCGACCAACTCCTTGACCACGCTCGCGGGGCGCTCGACCACCTCGCCGGCGGCGATGCGATTGACGGTCGTCTCGGAGAGCTGGCGGACAGGCATGCGCGACTCGTTGGCGGGCGCGAATATCGCAAGTCCAACGCCGTTTGTCCCAAAAACAAGAAATCCTACGATTTGCCGCGTTTCTTTCGACGCTTTTGGGAAGATTTCGCAATCGGAGCCTGTTTAGCTTGTTCCCTGTGCCCATTTGCAACCTCCACAAGGCGTATTAGCGCAGGTTCGTGGGCCGTTCCGAACCGCGCAACAACGTCGTCATAGACCGCAATCGCTTCCTCGCTTCGCTTGAGTTCGCCGAGCCTGCCCCCCTTGTTGAAGAGCGCCCTGGCGACCTGTTCGCGCAATGCCGCCTCAGACGCGGTTCCGAAGCGCGCAACAACGTCGTCATAGACCGCAATCGCTTCCTCGCTTCGCTTGAGTTCGCCGAGCGTGACCCCCTTGTTGAAGAGCGCCCTGGCGACCTGTTCGCGCAATGCCGCCTCAGACGCGGTTCCGAAGCGCGCAACAACGTCGTCATAGACCGCAATCGCTTCCTCGCTTCGACTAAGTTGGCCAAGCGTCGTACCCTCGTTCACGAGTGCCCTCGCAGCCCATATCGCCGGCTTTTTGTCGCCTGTCGAGGCGAACCGCTCGGCAATTTCGCGGAATGCTGTCAATGAATTGGTGAGGTTGTTCAAATAGAATCCGCTAATACCAATCGCGTTCTTCGCTTGTGCCCATTCCAAATCAGACCCCGCGGATCCGAGGGCGCGCTCTGCACAAAACAAGACGTTCGCGTAGTTGATAGGTTCGGACTCCGCATTCAGCAGCCGATTAGCTTCGGCGATCCAAAAGTCAAAACCGGGCGATTCGGGCGGCGTAGACCCGGAAGATATTGCTTCCGCAGTAGGCGTTGGTGGTCCGACGCCACGCGTGCCTGAAGCGGGAACGGCTGTCGCCCCTTCGTGATCTCTCAGCCATTTCGCTAAGTGGGCTTCCAGTCCATCGCAAAATGCGTCGACCGTTCCGAACGCCTTGAAAAGATACTTCTTTCCCGCCTCAATTTCCGCTTTGAATTGAAGAACCTTCTTTAATTGGTCGGGGTCTGGCAGTTGGCTTGATCCGGCTGTTTTGAAAAATAGCGCTATATTTCGAATTTTCGTTTCCTCGTACAACCGCTCCGCCAATTTCCATTCTTCTTCTGTGCCCGACGAATATCCACTGCCAGTTGGCGAGCCCCAACGATCGTGAAGTACGAAGACGGCGTAATCGCATTGGCTCAAATCTTCATTGATGAGTGCCTGCGGCCTTCCAGCGCCTCCAATTGTGTCCTCCCATCCAATCGGAACGAACGTAACCCCGCGCGGCTCGGCATTTAGCTTCGTGTATTTCTCAAGCAAACCGCGAAAACGCTCGCGTTCCTCCTGCAGGCCGCCGGGAGAAGCTATGAAAACGCGGTATTGCGTGATGGCTCTTGGCATGCGGGCAACGCCGTTTGGGGATTGGTCTGAACAACCCCCAGTTTAGCGATGACCCGCAGCGACTTAATCAGAAATTACCGAGATCGCGTGCGTTTTCGAGCAGGCCCTTGACGACGCTCGGCGCGCGAATGGCGAGTAGTTGCACACCACCCGCTACCGCTATTCGCCGCTACTGCAAGGCAGTCACCCGCAAGAACCCGGCACTCCTAATCCGCCCAGCCGCGATGCACGTCGAAGATGCGGGCCGCCTCCTTCACGTCGGGAAGCTCGAAAACCGCCGGCTCGCCGAGCGCGATCTTGGTATCGTTGTAGCCCGCATTCCAATGCTCTTCCATCGCCAGACGGGAGAATTCGAACATCTTGCCGCCGGTCTCGAATTTGTTCGACTGGTACTTCAACTGCACGATGGTCGCGACTTTCACCCGGGCCTGTTCGGACAGGAATCGCACCTCGGGATCGTTTTGGCATTGCTCCGGCAGCTGATCCAGAAATCTGCGGAGCGCATGGCGGAATTTCTGCATTTTCCGGTGCTGCTCGAGTGAAACGTTGATGCGGCTAGCGCTGTGGATTTCCATGGCCCGCAGATTGGCCGACGGGATGTCCAGCGGCACTTCGCCGTTCTCATCCCAAAGATCGACCTGGAAGACCAGAGCGGAATAGCGCCCCCGGGTGTCGACGACGAACTGCATCGGCGAGTTGGAGACCACGCCTCCGTCCCAATAATATTCGCCGTCGATCTCGGTCGGCGGAAAACTCGGCGGCAGCGAGGCGCTGGCCAGCACATGCGCGGACCTGAGTTTTTGCTCGCGATTGTCGAAATAGGCCGGCGCGCCGGTGCGGACATTGGTGGCCAGCACGGTGAGCCGCATGTGGTCGGCATTGATCAGATCAAAATCCACCAGGCGCGCGAGCGTCTCCTTCAACGGCGTGATATCGTAATAGCTGACGACGTCGGGGCTTTCAGCCTCCGAGCTCACCGGCGGAAACGGCCGCGGCGAAAAGAAGCCCGGCGCGCCTTGCAACATCGTGGCAAAGGCGCTGATGCGGTTGGTCCAATAGCGGGCGTGGCCGTTGCCGTTCCACGGCAGATCGGTAAACCATGGAACATTGGGAATCCGCAGCGGCGGCTTGGTGACAGTCTCCCAGAAATCGCGCAGCCGTTCGACCCGCTTCTCGGGCGGATTGCCGGCGATCAGAGCGCCGTTGATGGCGCCGATCGACGTGCCGCACAGCCAGTCAACGTCGATACTGGCTTCATGCAGCGCCTGATAGACGCCCGCCTGATATGCGCCCAACGCGCCGCCGCCCTGCAGAACGAGCGCAACGCGCTCGAAAGGATGAATGCGCTTTGCGCCTTTGGCCATGACCTCGGGGGAAGGTGCCTGATTCATTAACGTCTCCTGGACTGTCAACACGAGCGCAGACGCGATGTTGCCACACTACCGTCACCGCTGCGAAGAGCTGCGAAAAGTACGCAGAAACTCCAATGCCGGCCTGCGAGAGCCGTTCTTATGTGGGCATTTCCCCAACTTGGAACTAGGAGCGCGGCACCGGCGATGCAAGCCTCGCTCGCGCAATACGCAAATTTGATTCAGTGATTACAAAATTGAATCACGCGTCGCAAAATCGCCCGCTTGTCTCGCACGCGTTTGCCGACGTTGACGCAATGAGTTGGATCAAGCCTAAGATTCGGTCAATGGTGCAACCAAGCCCAAAATTCGATCAATAGATTCGATCAATCAAGCGACGGCTTCGCGCGCCGCAGTCGCTTGAGACCGGCGCGATGCTTTTTGGCCTCGACGCGGCGCTCGCGCTCCGCCCTGCTTGGCTTGGTCGGCCGCCGCGGCCGCGGCGCGATCGCCGCGCGGCGAATAAGGTCGATCAGGCGGTCGAGCGCATCCTGACGATTGCGCCCTTGGGTGCGGTGGCGTTGGGCGATGATCACCAGCACGCCGTCGCGAGTGAGCCTCGCGCCGGCGAGCCGCTCGAGCCGCGCCCGGACCCCAGCCGGCAACGACGGCGATGCGCGCACGTCGAAGCGAAGCTGCACCGCGCTCGCGAGCTTATTGACGTTCTGCCCGCCCGGCCCGGAAGCGCGCACGAAGGTTTCTTCAACCTCGCGCTCGTCAATGCTGATCTGATCGGTGACCCGGATCATGACGGGAAGGTAGCCCGGGTGAAGCGCCGGCGAAACCTGGGAGCGGCTCCGCGCCCGCCGGCACCGCGGCGGCTAGTCCGCGCTGGTTGAAACGATCCCCTCCGGGCGGCCGGCGACGGTAACGAGGAGGCCGCCGTCCAGGAGACGCTTGGCCACGCGCCGCGCATCGTCCAGCGTCACCGCGCTGATCATCTCCGGCCGCCGGGTGAAGTAATCAATGCCGAGATCGTCGAGCTGCAATTGCACCAGGAGCCCGGCGATCTTGCTCGAGGTATCGAGATTGAGCGCGAACGAGCCGTTGAGATAGGCCTTGGCCTTGGCGAGTTCGTCCGCCGTCGGCCCGGTTTCGGCCAGCCGGTGGATTTCCTTTTGGATGATATCGAGCGTTTCCTCGGCGCGGTCGGCACGTGTGGCGGTGCCGCCGAGGAACAAGGCGGCGTGATTGAGCCAGACCAGGCTGTCGTAGACCGAATAGGCCAAGCCGCGTTTCTCGCGCACCTCCTGATAAAGCCGCGAGGAGAACGAGCCGCCGCCGAGAATATGGTTGACGATGTAGGCGGCCATGAAGTCCGGATCTTTGCGCGCAATGCCGAGGCCGCCGAAGGTCACTACCGCCTGCGGTACATCGAGTTTGATGACGATGCGCTTTCCGAGCCCCTGCGGCGAGACCGCCGCCACCGGCTTCAACTCCGGTTGCGCTGGGAGTGCGCCGAAAACTCGGTCAAGCATCGTCTTTGCCGTCTCGGCGTCGATGTCGCCAACGATCGCGACTTTCAGGTTGGCTCGCGCCAGAGTCCGCCGCGTGTAATCTTTGAGGTCATCGACGGTGATAGCGGGCACCGTTTCCAGCGTGCCACCGACCGGGTGACCATAGGGGTGGCCGGGGAACGCGGTCTGCCACCAGCGAAGGCTCGCGATTTCGGTCGGGCTGGTGGTGGCGCGCCGCAGCATCGACAGGAGCTGCGCGCGGTTGATCTCGACATCGCTCACATCGAAGCGCGGGGCAGTCAGAGCAAGGCGCAAATCCTCGAATGCCTCGTCGCGATTTTCCGTCAGCGTGCGCAGCGAACCGCGCAAGGTGTCGCGCTCGGCCTGAAAGGCTATCTCGACGGCCTTGCGCTCCAGCCGGTCGTGGAAGGTCTTGGAGTCGAAATCGCCGGCGCCCTCGTCAAGCAGAGACGCGGCCAGATTGGCGGTACCGCCCTTGCCGGCCGGATCCTGGACAGCGCCGCCGACGAACGCAAAGTCCATGGCGATCAAGGGAACCGCGGGCTCGTGCACCAGCCAGGCTTCGATGCCGCCGGGACTCACGACACGCTCGATCGTGGTGGCCAGCGCCGGCGCGGCGAAAACGACAAGCGCTGCGAGCGCGACGGCGGCGCGTAGCCCCCACTCTAGCCTCCCCCGTTTGCGTGGGAGGGATGCGTGGGGGTTACAAAAGGCTGGCGGTTGCGAATTCACGAGTGCTTCTCCTCAGCCTGCCGGCTGTTCACGAGATAGCCGGTTACCGACGCCCGGCGATCAAGCCAAGTCCGCGCCGCCTCGTGCACCGCGTCGGCAGTCACGGCGCGAATTCGCGTCGGCCAGTTGCGGACCATGTCGACGGTCTCGCCGGTCGCAAGCGCGGCGCCGTACCAGCGCGCCAGCGCCGCCTGGTTGTCCTGCGCATAGACGGCATCTGCGATCAGCCGGTTCTTGGCGAGAGTGAGTTCATCGGCGGTGACGCCATGTTCGCTGACGTCGGCAAGAATGACGTCGATCGCCGCCTCGACGTCATGCAGAGTTTTTCCGGGCTTCGGCGAGGCGTAGACGGCGAACTTGCCGTAGTCGAGCGCGGTCGGCGCGTAATAGGCGCCGGCATCGAGGGCCACGCTCTGCTCGACCACGAGCGTGCGGTAGAAACGGCTGTTGGCGCCGTTGCCGAGCACATGCGCCAGCACTTCGAGCGCCTCGCTCTCACCCGGCTTGGCCGTGATCCGCGACGGCGCGAGATAGTAGCGGTTGAGGCTCGGCTGCTCGACCCTGGCGTCGGCAAGCGTGACTGTGCGCGAAGCCTCCTGCATCGGTTCTCGTGGCCGCCGTCGCGGCCCGATTTCGGCGCGCGGGGCAATCTTGCCGTAGGTTTCCTCGGCGTCGGCCTTGACCTCTTCCGAGCTCATATCGCCGGCGACGACCACAATGGCGTTGTTCGGGGTGTAGAAGCGCCGGTAGAATGCCAGCGCATCATCGCGGGTGAGACTTTCGATCTCAGGCCGCCAACCGATCACCGGCCGGCCATAGGGGTGATTGAGATAGAGCGCCGCGTCCATCTGCTCGGCCAACCGGCTGTTGGGATTGTTGGCGACCCGCATGTTCTGCTCTTCGAGCACGACGTTGAGCTCGGGACGTACGACCTCGTCGGTGAGCACGAGGCCGGTGATGCGGTCGGCTTCGAGCGCCATCATCTCTTTGAGGTGCTCGCGCGGAACGCGCTGAAAGAACCCGGTATAATCGCTGGAGGTGAAGGCATTCTCCTGCCCGCCGATCGCGGCGACCTGCAGAGAAAATCGGTTGCCGGGATTCTTCGTGGTGCCTTTGAACATCAGATGCTCGAGGAAATGGGCAAGGCCGGACTTCCCCGGAGTCTCGTCGGCGGCGCCGACCTTGTACCAGATCATGTGGGTGATCACCGGGGCGCGATGATCGGGCACCACGACGACTTCGAGGCCGTTCCCGAGCGTGAAGTGACTGACTTGGGGGTCGGCCCCGGCGCGAGCGGCAGCCGCCACAGTGGCGACCAGCGCAAGCGCGAGCAGCGGAATTTTCGGCACCAATGGAATCTCCAAGCTGTTCCCCAAACCCGAGCTGCAGCCGTCCCGGCACGCACAGCCCGGGTAAACTCTGCCAACGATGCGCCCACGAACGCGAGATGACGGTCCAAGGCCGCGGCGCGCTCTTCAAACCCGCTCGCGGCTATTTCCCGCCCTGGCCCCCTGACGGCGGCGGCGTCGCCGAGCCCAAATTGAAGTCCTGTGGGCTCGCCTGCGACTTACCCGAACTTTTTGGCGCGCCGACGCCGTAGGGCTGATCCGGCGACGGAACGCGATACCCGGCGGGCGGGTCGGTCAGGTCCTCGCGCACCGGTTCACCGCTGAACTTGGCGTATTCTTCTCTGTCGAACCAACCCGTCGGATCGTACCAGGGCTTCTTTGCGACCGGCGGGTTTGGGGTTTGGACTTCCGTCGCGGGAACGACGCCCGGTTTCACTTTGGCGCGCTTACCCGGTTTGTTCGGATCCTTTGGCCAGTCCGGGACGGGCGGGAGCGCGGCCGCGGCCGGCGGCGGAAGGTCGCGGCTGGGCGGGACGACGAGCGGCGAACGTTCGGTATAGTTAATTTCCGCCTCTGCACCGGCCGGCTTCGACAGGCCGAGCTTCTGCATGACCTTGGTCCAGGCGGAATCTTCAGTAGCAGCGTTGTCGTCGCCGGCGCGCACCATGGACGTACCGAGGCCGACGACGAGACCGGCCAAAGCGATGCCGAAGGCCGCGCGCAGAAGCCTCGCGCGCATACCCGCCGATTGGCCGACTTCGCGGCCGGAACTTCGATCCTGGTACATGCCCCTCACCCGAGCACGGCCTAAACCCAGCGTCCTTTCATCCCTGATCGGGGCGCTTTTGCGGCACCCCGGCCCGGAGGGAATCATAAAGGAGCGCAGCGACCCCCGCCACAATGGCCACGTCGGCCACGTTGAAGACATACCAATGGAAGCTCCAGCTGGCGGCATCGATGTGAAAGAACACAAAATCCATGACGCCCGGCCAGTGCAGCCGGTCGATGGCGTTGCCGAGCGCCCCGCCGATAATCAGCCCGAGCGCAGCCGCGGTCAGCCGCGACGACGCCCGCGCCAGCCAGATCCAGAGCAATACGACCGCCACGAGTTTGAACGCGAGCAGCGCCCAGGTCCCGAACAGTCCTCGCTGTTGGAACAGGCCGTAGCTGATACCGGCGTTCCAGGTGACCACAAGATCGACAAATGACGTGACGGACACCCGGGCGCGACCCGGAAGGTCGAACACGTACAAAAGCCAAAGCTTCGACGCCTGATCGACGACCACGGAGAGCGCAGCAACGGCAAGGCCGAACGAGCTCAGCGGCCCCCAAACGTAAACGCGGTGTACCGGCCTTTGCGCCGCGTCGGCCATGCCGCCTACTCCGCCGCCTTGCGCACGGCGTCCCATTCGCGCAACGCCTGGGCATCGCGCGGGGTCACGTCGGGATATTGCGGATCGAGGCCGACGGCAGGTGAAATCTTCCAGGAGCGGGCGCATTTGCGGCCCTCGGCGCGGCGCGGCTCGACCGCAACTCCGGCGACATCGTCGAGCCGGAATGCCGAAGGTGGCCCCTCGCCTTCGACCAGCGCCGCGCCGGACGTGATGCAAACTTCCGGGAGGTCAACGTCGACCACCGCGGAGAAGAGATCGGGATCGGCGACATGGACGATCGGATGCGCTTCGAGCGAGGATCCGAGCCGTTTGGCCGCGCGTTCAATCTCGAGCGCGCCGGTAACCACGCGACGCACCTCGCGCACCTTGCGCCACTTTTCCGCAAGCGCTTCATCACGCCAGCCGGGCGGCACGTCGGGGAATAGTTCAAGATGAACCGAGGCGGCGGAAGGATCGCGGGCAAGCCAGGCCTCCTCGGCGGTAAAGGACAGCATGGGCGCAAGCCAGGTGACGGTGCAGCGAAACAAATGATCGAGCACGCTAAGGCATGCCTTACGGGTGACCGAAGAGTACGGATCGCAATACAGAGCATCCTTGCGGATATCGAAATAGAACGCCGAAAGGTCGACGGTCATGAACACATTGAGCGCGGCGAAAATGCGCTTGTAGTCGAAATCGCCGTAAGCGCCGCGAATGAGCGCGTCGAGCTCGGTCAGCCGGTGCAGCATGAGCCGCTCGAGGTCCGGCATGTGCGCCACGGCAACGCGGTCCGCGGCTTCGAAATGCGCCAGATTGCCCAGCATCCAGCGCAGGGTGTTGCGCAGCTTGCGATAGGTCTCGACCGACGTTTTCAGGATTTCCGGGCCGATGCGCTGGTCGTCCCAATAGTCGGTCGCGCACGTCCACAGTCGCAGGATATCGGCGCCCGATCGCGCGATCACGTCTTGCGGCGCGACCGTGTTGCCGAGCGACTTGGACATTTTGCGGCCGTGCTCGTCGAGCGTGAAGCCGTGGGTCACAACGAAGTCGAACGGCGCGCGGCCGCGGGTGCCGCAGGATTCAAGGAGCGATGACTGGAACCAGCCGCGGTGCTGGTCGGAGCCTTCAAGGTACATCACGGTGTCGGCGCCGCCATCGACCTTGCGCTTGATCCCGGCGAGGCCGGGGAAATGCACGGCATCTTCCAGCACGAAGGCGTGGGTCGAGCCGGAGTCGAACCAGACATCGAGAATATCGTCGACCTTTTGCCAGCCTTCGTTGGCGAGCTTGCCGAGGAAGCGCTCGCGCGCATCGGGTTTGTACCAGGCGTCCGCGCCCTCCGCCTCGAAGGCTTCGACAATGCGGACATTCACCTCGGGATCGTTGAGAATCTCGACCGCGCCGTCCGGCTTCTCCTTGATGAAGACCGTGATCGGCACGCCCCAGGCGCGCTGGCGCGAAATCACCCAGTCGGGCCGGCTTTCGATCATGCCGGTGATGCGCCGCTCGCCCTGCTCGGGCACCCAGCGGGTTGCCTCGATCGCGTTCTGCGCCAGTTGCCGAAGCGTGAGGCCATGCTGGCCGGTGCGGCTCAAGAGCGTGATGGGCTGATCCATCGCGATGAACCATTGCGGCGTGTTGCGGAAGATCACCGGCTTCTTCGAGCGCCACGAATGCGGGTATTGATGCTTGAGCCGCCCGCGCGCGATCAACATGCCGGCCTCGACCAAGGCCTTGATCACCGCCTCGTTGGCGTCGCCCTTCTCGCCTTTTTCCGTGAGCACGCGCTTGCCGGTAAAGCCGGGCGCCTGATCGGTGAAGCGGCCGCCGGCATCGATGGTGTAGGGAATAACTGTGTTGATTCCGCGTGCGGTAAGCTTTGGCGCGTTTGCGGTCCAGATGTCGAAGTCCTCACGGCCATGGCCAGGCGCAGTGTGGACGAAGCCAGTGCCGGTGTCCTCGGTAACGTGATCTCCGGCGAGGAGTGGCACTGCGAACCCATAGCCACCGAATTTCTTCAGCGGATGCTCGCAAACAAGAACCGCTAGTTGCTTACTGGTGACGGCGCATTTTTTCTTGAATGCCGTCACGCGAGCTTGGCGGAATACATCTATTGCTAACTTATCGGCCAGCAAAAACAGATCGCCGACCTTTGCCCAATTATCAGTCGGAGCGTCGACGACTTCATAGAGGCCGTATTCAATCTTCGGCGAGAAGCTAATCGCCCGATTGCCCGGAATGGTCCAAGGGGTGGTTGTCCAAATCACAACAGACGAACGGCGTAGGTCGGACGCAAGACCGCTTTCCGCCGCGATTACTTTTTCGACCTGTCCTGCGTCAAGAGCTCCATGGATGTTGCCTACTGGCGCTTGCCGCACCGGAAACTTCACCCACACCGTATCCGACGTGTAGTCCTCGTACTCGACCTCCGCCTCGGCGAGCGCGGTCTTCTCCACCACCGACCACATCACCGGCTTGCTGCCGCGATAGAGCGTGCCGTTGGCCGCGAACTTCATCAGTTCGCGCGCGATCTGCGCCTCCGCCGGGTAGGTCATGGTGCTGTAGTAATGATCCCAGTCGCCGATCACGCCGAGGCGCTCGAATTCGGCGCGCTGCACCTTGATCCAGTGCTCGGCGAAAGCCCGGCACTCGCGGCGAAACTCGATCACCGGCACCTTGTCCTTGTCGCGGCCCTTGGCGCGGTACTCCTCCTCGATCTTCCATTCGATCGGCAGGCCGTGACAGTCCCAGCCCGGCACATAGTTGGAATCGAAGCCGAGCATCTGCTGGCTCTTGGTCACCACGTCCTTGAGGATCTTGTTGAGCGCGGTGCCGATATGAACGTTGCCGTTGGCATAGGGCGGACCGTCATGGAGGACGAAGCGCGCCCGGCCCTTCCCGGCGGCGCGCAACCGGCCGTAGAGATCGAGGCTCTTCCAGCGCGCCAGCAGCTCCGGCTCTTTCAGCGGCAGGCCGGCGCGCATCGGGAAGTCGGTCTTGGGCAGAAACAGCGTATCGCTGTAATCGCGCGCTTTTGCCGGCGTATCGTTCATGACGGCGCCTTCTAACAAGCCGTTTGCACCGCGCAAAGGGCTCTTGTTGCAAAGCGCAAACGGCGTTCAACCCAGGTCCCCTGCCAGAAGGCGCCAAACTTGCGATTGAAGGGAACTTTCGCGCCTCTATATAATTGTCGCGGCACCTGGGCCATTCCAGCCATGGAGAGTAGGCATGAACACCGCGTCAACGGCTTCAAACGACATGCGTGAGGCGGCTAAGGACGCGCGCGAGGCCGTACGCGAAGTGCGCAAACAGGCTGCCGAGGCCTCTGGCAATCTCGAAAGCGATCTCAAGGCGCTGCGCGAGGATTTCGGTCGCCTCGCCGACCAGGTCGCCGACATCCTCGCCAATACCGGCAACGCCGCGTGGCGCCGCGCCAGATCGAGCCTCGATGATGCGGTTTCCGACGCCCAGGACAAAGGCCGCGAGGCGGCCAGCGCCGTGCGCGAGGTGTCCGACAATTTCGTCGATGCGATCGATGAATTGATCAAGACACGGCCCTACACCACGCTCGCGCTCGTCGCCGGTCTGGCGTTCCTGTTCGGAGCAACCTGGCGGCGCTAACGGGCTGATGAGGACGTGGCGCCGCCAACAGGCGCCACGCGGATGGCGAGGCTTGCATGCTCAAAGGCTGGATGGAGGACATCACCCTTGCGATCCGGGCGAGGAGTGGCGTCACGCCGGCCTTGCTGGTCTGGGCCGCCATTATTTTCCTGGCGTCGCTGACGGCCTTCGCGTTCCTCAGTGTCGCGGCCTACCAATGGCTTTCGCTGCAAGTCGACGCCGTCGTTGCCGGACTGATCATGGCCGGCATATTTGTGCTGATCGCGTTGCTCGCCGCGCTCGCTGGCGCCATCGGGCGCCGCCGCGCCAGGGAGCGTGCCATCCTCGAACG
Source organism: uncultured Alphaproteobacteria bacterium (assembly GCA_963709825.1). Classification (GTDB taxonomy): domain Bacteria; phylum Pseudomonadota; class Alphaproteobacteria; order Rhizobiales; family Xanthobacteraceae; genus BOG-931. Next base: position 122,738 of record CAVPXZ010000007.1, on the reverse strand, counting down.
CGCCGCGCGAGCGCACGGGGCCTCATCGTGGCTGCTCGATCCGAAGATTCTCGGTGTGGCGCTGCAGGCCGGCCGCACGCTCGGCTGGGAGCGCATCATACCGATCGCGCTGCTCGGTTTCCTGGCGGCGCAATGGGCGCGTGAACGCCGGCGAAAGCCGGACGGGGACACCGAGTAACCCGTTTTATCGGGCCGCCGTCGCCAACCGCGCGTCAGCCGGCCTTGAGCGTGATGTAAAGCGTATAGCCGCCGGCAACGACCTGCCCGATTCTCTGTATGATCCGGACTACGTAAACTTCGCCGAACCGCGCGCTGTGCGGCAGCGCGCCGGTGATCGTGACGTTACGAACCTCTCTTGGTCCAAAAAGTTGCGCCGCGCTCGCCTGCGCCGGACCGAGACAGCCGATGTCTAACGTTCGTCGCGGCTCGGCCAGGCGCCGGGTAGCGCGCTCCGCGGGCGCCGCGGTCCGTACCGGTTTCGCGTCGACGTGGATTTCCACGGCCAGCGGAAGCGTGGGATCGAGAAACTCCGTCCGCCACATGCCGGGTGTCCCGAAGCGTTGCGCGAAATTTCGCGGAATGACGCCGGGCCGCGCCTCGACCACGACTTGCTGATCCGCGGCGGTGAAGTTGTGAGCACTCAAATTGAACTTGAACGACTGGCCGGCCTGGAGAGTCAGGAGTTGTTCGTTTTTTTGTCCGACGTGACGGTCGTCCACGGGCTGCATCGGATCCGTCAGCGGGTCGAACACCGGGATCGAAGCCTCAACGACCAGACATTCGTGGCCGTCGTTGACCTCAATCGGCACCCAGTCATTCGGGCACTGAAAGACCACGGAATTGTTGGAGGGGATGGTGGCCCCGGTTATTTGTCCGATGAGATTCGTCGGGCTCTGGACGAAAGCGATTGAGGGATTTTCCCACCAATACTGGATGGTGACTCCGGTCGCGTCCTCCATTCCGAGGTTGGTGACGCGGGCGAAGACCTGCGTCGCCTGGTTCACCACCGGCTGATTGATGCCTTGCGAACCTTGTGTCCATATGTCCGGCGATTCCCAGAACACGGTGCCGGGTGGAAGCGGACGATCACCCGTATCGCCGTTCTGATAGCGCAGCAGGAGCCACGGGGTGTAATGCGGCCCCCTTCCGTTGCCATCGTCCTTACCCCTGGGCACGCCTGGATTGGGCAGGGTCCTGATCGGATGGGTAGGCACACGACTGGGACTGTTCATTGCATGGTCCTCCCGCGCTACTCTTTGATGGGATTGTTGACTGTCCCATTGCCCGGGAACGTGTTTACCGGCGGACCCCAAGTCAGCCATCCGTAGCCGCGGTCGGCGTCAAGGTTGTAGCTCGGCAGCTTCGACGCCTGAGCGGCAATCAGTTGTTGGGCGTTGGACAAGGCATCGCCGAAAAACAGGTTGGCGCTTGGGAATGTGTTGCCGTTCAGCATGCCGCCGTTCTGCAGGCCGGCGCCGTCAACGACCTGGTCGGCGTAACCGGGATCGAGCGGGAAGTTCATCGTCTGTGGCGTTTCCGGGTCCGAGGTCGGAAACTTTCCGAAGTCGAGATCGGCGAAACCGCTGACCGACGTGTCCAACTGATGCGGGAAGGCCATCGCCGGTGCCCACAGGCTCCCGCTCGGATTGGATTTTGTCAGCGGCATTCCCCCGTTGGGGCCGTTGTCGACGGCGGGCTGATCGCCGCTGCCGATGCCAAGCTGCGCGGGCGCGGGATAGGCAAGCCCCGACTTGACGAGCGCGTCGACAATCGCGTTGCCGCCGTCCAGCAGGCTCTTTCGCAACCAGTACAGATTGCACGCCAGCTGGTCCCAATCGATGCCGCCGCCCGAAGCAAAGGCGGCGATTGCGCCGGCCACGGCGGCCGCGCCGAGGGCCCATTGTTGAAAGATGAAAAGGACAAGGGCGAGAATGGCGAGCACCACGCCGCATACGGTGGCGGCGGTGGACGGGCCGGACTGCTGCGGAGACGGCGGCGAACCGCCACTTGTCACCCAGCCCGGCGCCGTTGTGCAAGAACTGGGCGCCGATCCCAGGTCGAATGGCGTCATCGGCCCGAAGCCCGACGTCATGAACCAGACCACGGCGTACAGACCGGCGAAGGCTTCGCTGACCGCATCCATGGTCAACCCCGCCGGGATCAGCATGGCCGGATAAGCGTTCTGGACCGCCTGATTGACGTACGTGGCAAGGTCGGCCGGAAACGCTCCGGGAAGGGTACCGAGCTGTCCAGTGGCGACCGCGTTCAAGGCATCGGGGAGAGCGTTCGCCGGTGTTGTAAAACCGGCGACGTTGAACTGCTCCTGGAGATTTGCCGTACGGATGCTGCTCCAAGAAGAATAGGCCGGCGTCGGTGTATCCCCGTTCGGTCCTCCCATCGTGGCCGGAGTTTGATAGCGACCATAGGTCCAGGCGTCGACGTAATTGGAGACCCAACGGTTGCGCCACCAGTGAGTCCGGTATGGTCCGCCGACGATGTTGTTGATGAACGGCTTAGCAGTGACCGACGCTGCGACATGGCAGAGGTGCCCATAGGCATACGCCTTCTGGCCATCCGTGCTCGCCGTGCTGACCAGCTGTTGCGCAAACTTGTCGGTGAGGTGCCAACGGAGAAACTCGAACGGCCTGTTGCCCTGCGGCAGCCACGGCTTGGCACCCGTACCGACGGTCTCGATGGCCGGCGGCAACGCCACGACAGCGGTGAGCGCCGACAGCACGCCCAACAGGGTCGGCGTGAGCTGCTTCAACTGGGCGCCGTCGGTAGTGAGTTGATTGGTCGAACTGGCAAGCGACTGAAGCGCATTGCTGTCCTGGTTATTCGCCGCGGTCTGCAATTGATTGAGCAGAGCGGTATCCCTCTGAAAAATCGGCCAGAACGGTACGACCATCTCGCGAAACACGATCGAATACGCCGCCATCAACGGTTTCTCGAACGCTTCGGACGCAAGCGCCGGATTGCTCTGTATGGGGGTAAAATCGACCGGCGGCGGGGTAAGGGCGTTGATCTGAGCGGGGGTGAGGCTTTGGATCGCCTGCTTGACGACGCCATCGAGCGCGTCGCTCAGCGCGCTCGAGATTGGTATGTATTGATAAAGGTCGGGTCCGATCGCGCCGAGCGCCGCAAACGGTTTATTGGCGCTCCCTCCCGGAGGCGCTACGGCAGCAGCAACTTTATTGAAGACTTCAAGATCAAAGCCGACATTCGACATGTGTCCCTCCTCACCTTCCGAAAGGGAGCCGCGCCTGAACAAATCATTCGGCCGATTCCGTTTTTTCGGTTTTTATTTTCTTGAGATTCAATTGGCTTGCAGCAGCCTTGCAGCGTCGAACCTTGGGCCCTCGCAATGTCGGGCCCACACTGGGGAAATACCTATGGACGACAAGTTTAGTTTTACGATGACATTTTAATTTCATTCTGCAGTCGTCAAGCCGAAAACCCTAGCAGGCATTTTTGAGATTGCCGTTCGGGCCGACCGCCGCAGACCGCCCGCCTGCGTGACGATGCGAATCAATGTTCTTCGTTAGACCGGCGGAAACACATCGCCGGCTCGCTTGAGCGCGGCGCGCGCTTGATCGGCGTCGTTCTTCATCCCGCGCACGAGTTCGTCGACCGAGCCGAATACCGCCTCAGCACGGATCCATTCGATGAAGGCGACATCGATGCGCTGGCCGTAGAGGTCGCCGGAAAAATCAAACAGAAAGACTTCGAGCAGCACCGCGCCGGTATCGAACATCGGCCGCCGGCCGAAATTAGCCACCCCGTCGTAGCGGCGTCCGCCGACGGCGATCCGCACCGCATAGACGCCGTGGCGCAATCCGCAGGCGGCATCGAGCCGCAAATTCGCGGTCGGGAAGCCGAGCTCGCGCCCGCGCTTATCGCCGTGGATCACCTCGCCGGATACGAACCAGGGAAAGCCGAGCAGCGCAGCCGCGGCGTCGAGGCGCCCCGCCCCGAGCGCATCGCGGATCGGTCCGGAAGAGACCGGACGCCCGTTAAGTTCGAACGGAGCAACAACATCGACGGCGAAGCCACGCTTGCGGCCTTCGGCGGCGAGAAAATCCGGCGAGCCGGCGCGGTTCTTGCCGAAATGGAAATTAAAGCCGATGACCGCCCCGCTGATGGCGAAGCGCCCGACCAGGATGCGAGCGACGAAATCCTCGGCCGTCAGGTTCGCCAGTGCGGCGTCGAAGGTCAGGACGATCGCCCCGTCGAGCCCGGTGGAGGCTAGCAGCCGCAATTTGGAGGCCTCGTCGGTCAGCCGAAACAGCGGCTCGTCCGGTCTGAAGAAAGCCCGTGGATGCGGCTCGAAGGTCAGCACGGCAGCCGGCTTGCTGAGCCCTTTGGCGCGATCGCGCGCGATCGCGATCACGGCCTGATGGCCGCGGTGCACGCCGTCGAAATTGCCCATGGCGATGACGGCGCCCGACAGCGCGTCATCGGGCGCAGCATCGCGCACGACGAGAAAGCGGTTCGGCGCCATCGAGCTTCAATGGTTAATAAAACCTGCGGGGCAGGTAGGTGCCGTCGCGGCGAGCCCAAGTCAAGCGGCTAAAGGCTAAGGCAAATATTTGTGCAGCGCGGCCACGGCCGAATACGTGATTAACCCGATGTTCAAATCCCGATGCTAATGACGGCCCGCTGGGGAGAAAGTGAACGGGGCGGCATCGCCTCGGGATGAGGAGCCGACGACGCTCGACTCCGCGCAATTGCCCGCGCCAAGGAGCAGAGCCATGGCTCTCGATCCGTCAATGCCAGTGCTGGTGGTCGACGACTACAGCACCATGGTTCGCATTATCCGCAATCTGCTGCGCCAGCTCGGCTTCGCCGACATCGACGATGCCCAAGACGGGGCCGCGGCGCTCGCCAAGATGCACGCTAAACGCTACGGCCTGGTGATTTCAGACTGGAATATGGAGCCGATGACCGGCTTCGAGCTGCTGCGCGAGGTGCGCTCGGATCCGAGCCTCGAGCAAACGCCCTTCATCATGGTCACGGCCGAATTGAAGACCGAGAACGTGATCGCAGCGCGGAAGGCGGGCGTGAATAACTACATCGTCAAGCCGTTCAACGCGCAGACACTGAAAGCCAAGATCGAGGCGGTGTTCGCCCCGCCCGACGAAGGCGCGCCCGCATAAGCTCGCGACTACCTCCGCTCTCATCCCCGATTACCACTCCAGCTTTCGGGTGACCGCCTTCGGCGCCACACCGGCAGCGGCGAAGATTGCGTCCAACGCTGAGAGATCCGGCGCTTCGCGAGAGCCGACGTCATCGGCATGAATACCGGAAATGACAAACAAACAATCGACGCCGAAGGAAGCCGCGCCCTTGAGGTCGGTTCTGACCGAATCGCCGATCGCCAGTACCCGCTTGAGCGGCGGGATCTCGCCGCCGCGAAAGGCCGCGGCCTTGCCGAGCGCCGCCTCATAGATCGGCGCATGCGGCTTGCCGCAATAGAGCGCCTCGCCGCCAAGCTCCACATAGGCATCGGCCAGCGCGCCGGCGCAGTACACCAGTTCGTCGCCGCGCTCGACCACGATGTCGGGATTGGCGCAGACCATAAACAGCGAGCGCTCGCGCATCGCCGCCAAAAGCCCGCGATAGTCCTCCGGCGTCTCCTTGCTGTCGTCGAACAGCCCGGAGCACACCACATAGTCGGCGTTCTCGACCGGCGCGAAACTGACGTCGAGCCCGGCGAAGATCGGCAGGTCCCGCGGCGGGCCGAGATGAAAAACGCGTTCGCTCAGCCGACTTTCGACGATTCCGCGAGTGACGTCGCCGGAGCTCACGATCGCATCATAGGCGTCGCGCGGCACGCCGAGCCGGTCGATGATCCTCTGCACCGAGGCGCCCGGCCGCGGCGCATTGGTGATGAAGATCACCGTACCGCGCTCGGCACGAAAGCGCGCGAGCGCGACGCAAGCCGGCGCAAACGCGGCAATGCCGTTGTGCACCACGCCCCAGACGTCACAGAGCAGGACGTCATAGGCATGCGCGAGCGGCGCAAATCCTTCGATGACGCTAGGCAAGAGGCTCGCGCCGCATCAAGCGCGACCGCCGCCGCTGCGGATGAGCTGGGCGATGCCGCCGGCTTGCGCCGCAGACACGGCAGCGGTCGACGCTGCGCTGGCCGTCTCGATCCTGGCCGGCTCGCTCTTACCGCCGGCGTCGCCGGCGACGCCCTGCAGCGCTTCCGCGCGCACCGGGCGCGGCGGCGAAAACAGAAAGCCCTGCCCGAAGCGGACGTCGTAATCCAGAAGATCGACCACCGTTGCCTCGCTCTCGATTCGTTCGGCAATCAAATCGATGCCGAAGCGGCCGAGCAGGTCGGAAAAATCGGCGGGATGGATATTGGTCGTAGCGCTGCCGACGCGGTTGAGCAGCAGCGCCGACGGCGCCTTGATGAAGCGAAAGCCCCGTTCGGTCAACTCGCGCGGCTCGACACGAAGGTCGGTGAGATTGTCCATGGAAAACCGAAAGCCCCGGTCGGCGAGCGCCGCAAGGCTCTCGTGCTCGATCGGTCCCATGCCGCGGACCGCGCTCTGAGTGAACTCGAACACCAGCGAAGGTGCGATTGCGCGGTTGGCTTCGACGAATTCGAGGAATTGCGGGAAACCGGCGTCGGTCAGCGTGGCGGCGGCAAGATTACAGAACAAGCCGATATCGCGGTTCTTGAGCAACAGACGGCGCACCACCTGCACGCATCGCAGCACCGACAGGTTGTCGAGTTTCGGCAGCAGCGAACCTGCTTCGGCATAGGACAGGAAATCCGCGGCAGCGACGATTTCGCCGTTGCCAGCGTTGAGCCGCGACATCGCCTCGTAATAGCGCACCTTACGCTGCGGCAGTGTCACGATCGGTTGCAGGTAGAGATCGATCCGCTGCGCCTCGATGCCGCTGCGAACCACGCCGATAATGCCGTCGCGATCAAGCCCGCTGAAGGCGGCAACCTTGCGTACGCCCGGAGCGGCCGGCGCTGAGGCGGACTCCGCTGGCCGGTTCGCGGTCGCCTCGACGGCGCCGGCTTGCGTCCCATGATCGTCAAAGTGCGACCCGCCCAGCGCAATGTCGTGGAGGGCGACGGATTCAGCGAGCTGCTTGACCAGCCGCGAGAGCTCCTCAATCTCGGCGGCCAGCGGTTGCGCCGTCGACATCGCCCGCCCGACGACCGATTCGAGCTTGGTCTCCACAATGCCAAGGCGGCGGCCGAATTCCCCAACGTGGCGGGCGAGATCGCCCGATCCGCGGGCGAGATTGGAAACCTGATCGCTGACCTCGGCGCGGTCGCGCTTGCGGCCGGCGATGGCGTTGTAGATCGCGAGCACAGTCAGGACGCCAAGCGCCGCCAGGGCTGCATCGGTCGCGGCAACGCCAAAACGAAGATAGAGCACAAAGCCGAGCGAGGCGGCGATCAGCACCATGCAAAGCGCGATGAAGATGGCGCTGATGCGCACCATTCCAGACCCCGTTAGCCCCCGCGCGAAGCCGTTTCCAAAGCCCGGACAAGGCTTTGCAGAAACTCCCGCACCCTAGACCCGAATTGCGATTCGCGCTTCGCCAGTATCAATGTCCACAAGCGCCGCGCCGCCGCAAGTCCGCGCGTTTTACCCCCTCTCCCGTTGTTGCGGGAGAGAAAGATCAAGCCACGGCTTTGATCACCCGCCCCACCTTCTCGAAAATTTCGGCGATCTGCGCCTCGCTCACGATCAAGGGCGGGGCGATCGCAAGCGTGTCGCCGGTGATGCGGATGACGAGGTCCTCGTCCTGGAATGCCCGCTCCATGGCCTCGTAGCCGCGCTCGCCCGCGGCGCCGGGCCGGGCGGCGAGATCGATACCGGCGGAGAGCCCGACGGTGCGCACGTCAAGCACGCCGGGCAGGCCTTTGAGCGCCATGGCCGCGTCGGCAAAGCGCGGCTCCAGCCGCTTCGCCCGCTCGAACAGATTTTCGTCGCGATAGAGATCGAGCGCCGCGAGCCCTGCGGCGCAGGCGAGCGGATGCGCCGAATAGGTGTAGCCGTGAAACAGCTCGATGAAGTGCTCGGGTCCCTGCATGAAGGCGTCGTAGAGACCCTGACGCGCGATCACGCCGCCCATCGGCACGGCGCCGGAGGTGATGCCTTTGGCGAAGCACAGCAGGTCGGGGATCACGCCATAGCGTTCGGCGGCAAAAGCGTGACCGAGGCGGCCGAAGGCGGTGATGACCTCGTCGAAAATGAGCAGAATGCCGTGGCGGTCGCAGATTGCGCGCAGCTGCTGCAGGTAACCCTTGGGCGGCGGCAGCACGCCGGTCGAGCCGGCCATCGGCTCGACGATCACGGCGGCAATCGTCGAAGCGCCATGCAGCGCGACGATGCGTTCGAGCTCATCCGCAAGATGCGCGCCCCATTCCGGCTCGCCCCTGGTGAAAGCCTGGTGCTCGCGGCTGTAGGTCGCCGGCAGATGGTCGACGCCGGCCAGCAGCGTGCCGAAGAATTTGCGGTTGTTGACAATACCGCCGACCGAAATGCCCCCGAAGCCGACGCCGTGATAGCCGCGCTCGCGGCCGATCAAACGCGTCCGCGCGCCCTCGCCGCGGACGTTGTGATAGGCGAGCGCGATCTTGAGCGCGGTGTCGACCGCTTCCGAGCCTGAATTGCAGAAAAACACCCGGTTGAGATCGCCGGGCGCCAGCGCGGCAACCCGGCTTGCCAATTCGAAGGCTTTGGGGTGGGCGAAGTGGAAAGCCGCCGCATAGTCAAGTTCGGCGGCCTGCCGCGAGATCGCGGACACGATCGAATCGCGGTTGTGGCCGGTATTCGCGCACCACAAGCCGGCAAGGCCGTCGAGGACGGCGCGGCCATCGGGCGTGAAATAATGCATGTCTTTGGCGCGCGCGATCAGCCGCGGCGCGCGCTTGAAGGCTCGGTTAGGAGTGAACGGCAGCCAAAACGCGTCGAGATCGTTGGTCTGCCGCGCAAAATCGATGGTTTCCGTCATGGCCGCTTGTCCTATCGCCCGCCGTGAGCAATAAAAACCACAGAGCAACAAAAAACGCACTGTTTGGTCTTACCGGCTTCAGTGCTGAAGTTCAAAATTGACCAACCACCGCTGCCACATTTTGTCACACTTTTGAATGCTACCAATGTAACGAACAGGGGCCGTGGGGGGCTCGGGAAATTTCATTACGTCGATTTCAGCGCGGATGCCCGACGGGGCGACGCGCTCCGCCAGCAAAGCTGTCTTACCCAAACGTGGTCGAGGATGGCGAAAGATAAACGAAAACAGACCAATTTCGATCCAAAGAATTTAGTGACCGGGCGCGGCGCCGGCCAATCGCGCGTGACGTTTGCGCCGAACCAGGTCATCTACTCGCAAGGCGATAGCGGCGACGCGGCCTATTACATCGAAAGCGGCTGGATCAAGATCAGCGCGGTGTCGCCAAGCGGCAAGGAGGCGGTCATCGCAATTCGCGGCGAGGGCGAGTTCTTCGGCACGCGCTGCCTGGTTGCCCGCCGCACCGGCACAACGACCACGCTGACCGCCTGCACGGTGATTCGGGTCACCACGTCGGCTCTGATCCGGCTGCTGCGCGAGGAGCCGGACTTCGCTGTGATGTTCGCGAAGGTCTTGGTGTGCCAAAGCATCCACGACCAGGAAAATCTGGTCGACCACTTGACCAATCCGGCGGAAAAGCGTCTGGCACGCGCCCTGTTGCAGCTTGCCAACTCCGAAGGCGGCGGTGACCCGCGGCCGATTACCACGCCCATCAACCAGGGCATCCTGGCCAACATGATCGGCACCACGCGGCCGCGCGTCAGCTTTTTCATGAACAAATTCAAGCGCGACGGCCTGATCGAATACCGGCGCGACGGCGGCCTGCGGGTCCGCGAAGGGCTGCGTAAATTCCTGCTCGAGCCATAGCCGGCTTATCCACAGGCCTGCCCACAGACCGGCGGTGTACAGATGTGGACATCTCAATGCCCGATTGTGTGGCAGTTTGCGGCAGGTTCCTAACGCAAGCTGCCTCGATGATCCCCGGATCGAGCCGGCTTCAGCAACGCCTTCGGGCATTGGGGATGCATGAATTCACCGACGCGCAATGGACCTGGTGTGGACAGCCATGCGCCCGACAACCAAGAAATCCGCCGGCAACTTGCACGTATCGTCGGCAGCGCCGTGTTCCGCGATTCGCTCCGTCTGACGCGATTTCTCAGGTTCGTCGTCGAGTCGACGCTTGCGGGCGACAGTGCCAGGATCAAGGCCTACACGATCGCCCTCGGGGCGCTCGGCCGCGGCAGCAATTTCGATCCGCAGACCGACCCGATCGTGCGGGTCGAAGCCGGAAGACTGCGCCACGCGTTGACGCGGTATTACGCCGATACCGGCCGCAACGATCCTGTCGCGATCGATATGCCGCGCGGCACCTATGTCCCGGTCTTCCGCCGATCGGACGCTGAGAGCCAAGAGCCTCCGGCGCCTTCCAAAATCGATCAATTGCCGGCAGTCGGCGTCGCTAGCCACTGGTCGGATCCGCTCGGGCGGCGCCGCGAAAGCGAGCGGCTGCGGGAAACGGTGCAGCTGCAATTCATCGAACTGCATGCGCAAATGCTGATCGCGCGCGACACTCTGCAGGACTCCCGGGTGCTGCTGCGCCAACAAAGCGACACGGACGTCGCTCGCGACCCGGCGCTGCCGCTGATGCCGGCCAAGCCGCCGGTCAACTACGATGCCGAACCGCCGGCGGACGCTGAACAAGTGGCGGTGCCGGCTTTCCGCCAGCAGCCGGAGCAGTCGCGCACAGATTGGATCAACAGCGGCGTCCGCGCCCTCAAAAACGCGGCCATGGATTGCGTGCGGCGCCACAGGCGAATTTTCAAATGCGTGGTTTTTGCCGTGTGCGTTCTTGCGGTCTTGGAAGTTGTTTTCGATATTGATCGCCCGTTGCATGGCGGTCCCAGTCACGGCCTGTTCTTCAAGTGGTTCGCGGCTGCGGGCAATGGACGCACGGCGAAGCCGCGCCGGTCATTTACGTCGAACCGCCGACGCTGCTCGGCCAACCGACGGCGACCGCAATTTCCGCCGAGGCGATCCATGATCGGATGATCGATGTGCTGGCCCGCTTCGACGATGTGACGGTCGTCGGCAGCCCGCCACCAGCCGGTTCGACAGGCGCTTTCCCCAGGTCCGCATCCGAATCCGGAGCGGCACCGCCGTCCCATTACCGCGTTGCGACCACGGCCCAATACGACCAAGGCAATGCGATCACCATGACCGTGCGCCTGGTCGATACGGCAGACGGCACCACTGCATGGTCGAAGACCTACCAAAGCAACAGCAATCCCGATCCGAACTGGGAAAGCGAGTTTGTCGCCGGCGATGTCGGGCGATCGCTGCTGCAGCCGTTCGGCGTCGTCGAGGCGCGCGAGCGTACCAAACGCGCCGCCGCCAGCAATCTGCAGGACACTTATCGCTGCATTCTCGATGCCAACGCCAATCTGCGCAATTTCGATCCGTCGCAATATCCGTCGGTCGAAAATTGCCTGGTTCACGCGACCGCCGAACAGCCGCCCGCCGTCAGCGTCTTTGTCGCGCTGGCGCGGCTCTATCTGCGCAATTACCGGTTCGGCATCGTCGGTCAACCGGGCGACCGCGCCATGCTCGATCGCGCGTCGCAAATGGCCAGGCGCGCCATCGAGCTCAAGCCCAACAGCGCGCCCGCGCAATACGCCCTGCAGGACGTATTGCTGGCGCAGGGCGACCTTGCGCGCGCGAAGGCGGCCGGCGACGCCTCGCTCCGCCTCAACCCCTATGACGGCTCGATCATCTTCGGCCACGCCTATCTGCTGATCATGCTCGGCCAGTTCGACGAAGGCATTGCGCTGTTGCGCGAGAACTCGGCGCGAACGGCGACGACGTGGATCGGATACCACCTGGTCCTGGGGCTCGCCTCCTATCTGAAAGGCGACCTCAAAGCTGCGACCATCGATACCAGTCAGATCGCGAGCCCTTATCTACCGCCCGGGCTGGTGCTGGACGCTCTCGTCGCCAGCAAAAGCGGCGACCCGCTGCGCGCGCACCAGGACATTGCCACGCTCTATCGCGCGCATCCGTCCTGGCGCGAGAATTTCCGCGCCAATGTGGCTCTGTTCCTGCCCGATCCCGTCATGGTCGACCGCATCACAACCGACTTCGCCGCAGCGGCCGCCGACATGACGCAATAGCGGCCTCGCGAGGCAAAAGCGCGTCGGCGGAACCGACGGCTAGCGCAGCAGCCGCGTCAGGGCGCGGCCGGCGTGGCTGTGAAATTCCCAATTGGTCAGCGTACCGTCATGGTCCCTGTCGGCCGCCTTGAACCGCTGTTCGACCAGCGCAAGATACTCCTCTTTGCTCAGCGTGCCGTCATGGTCGGCATCGGCGGCGGCGAATTCCTTGTGGCTGACCCGGCCGTGCAGCTCCTTGAGGCTGAGCGTGCCGTCCTTGTCGGTGTCGAGCGTGTCGAACATGGCGGCGCCGGCCTTTTTCGCTTCGGCGAGATCGACCGTGCCGTCATTGTCGGTGTCGAACTGCCCGACCAGCGTGGAATTCTTCTTCTGTGCGAGCGCCGGGGTCGCCGCCCCAAGCAGAGCCGTGGCCGCCAGTGCGATTGCATTGCGTCGGGAAATCATGATCGAATCCTCGCTGAAAAATGCCCTGCGGATACGTAGCCATTCGTCTCTGAGTTGGCTAGGGCTCGGCGCGCCGCTGGTTTCGCGAGTTGGCCGCTCCCTTGCCGCTGCCGCGCCCTTGCGATACCAACCGCGCCATCCTTTGAAAGCGCGACGCATCGAGACGGCGGATGGCCGACAAGAGCAAAGACACCAACAAACTCAAGGCCCGCCTGCCGCGCGGGCTCGCCGACCGCGGACCGGCGGAGATCGCCGCGACCCGGCGGATGATGGAGACGATACGTCAGGTTTACGAGCGCTACGGCTTCGAGCCGGTCGAGACGCCGGCGATCGAATACACCGACGCGCTCGGCAAGTTCCTGCCCGACCAGGACCGGCCCAACGAAGGCGTGTTCTCGTTCCAGGACGACGACGAGCAATGGCTGTCGCTGCGCTACGACCTGACCGCGCCGCTCGCCCGCTATGTGGCGGAGAACTTCGACGCGCTGCCGAAGCCGTATCGCAGCTACCGCTTCGGCTGGGTGTTTCGGAACGAGAAGCCCGGCCCCGGCCGCTTCCGGCAATTCATGCAGTTCGATGCCGACACCGTCGGGAGTTCATCGCCCGCCGCCGACGCCGAAATGTGCATGATGGCGGCGGATACGATGGAGGCGCTGGGCCTTCATGGGCACTACGTCGTCAAGGTCAATAATCGCAAAGTGCTTGATGGGGTCTTAGAGACGATAGGGCTTGGCGGCGAAACAAATACCGGACGAAGGCTTACGGTGCTGCGTGCCATTGATAAGCTAGATCGGTTGGGTGTCGACGGCGTACGGCAATTGCTCGGCAAAGGTCGTAAAGACGAGAGCGGAGATTTCACCAAGGGCGCCGGATTAGACGGCCCGCAAATTGAAACCTTGGAAAAGCTATACGGTCACCAAACAAGACGATCGCAGGATTTTTTCCTTCGGCGCTTAAAGCGCGATGCAGCTTCCAACGATGATGCAACCCTTGTCGGTGAAGGTGGTCACATCTACGTCGTTGCCGCCCCGGAATTTTTGCAGACATATGCGAAAGTGTTTGGAGATAATCCCTTGGTTCTTTCGGCACTCGGTGAACTTGAAACTATTTCAACGCTCGTCCGGGGCGCGGGGTACGGCACAAACCGAATTAAAATTGACGTCTCCGTCGTCCGCGGCCTCGAATATTACACCGGTCCAGTTTTCGAAGTTGACCTGACATTTCCGATCGCCGGAGACGGCGGCAAGCCCGTGCGCTTCGGTTCTGTCGGCGGCGGCGGGCGTTATGACGGTCTCGTCTCGCGCTTTCGCGGCGAGCCGGTGCCGGCGACGGGATTTTCCATCGGCGTGTCGCGGCTCGCCGCCGCGCTGCAACACCTTGGCAAGCTCGACAGCAAGCCCGAGCCCGGCCCGGTGGTCGTCACCGTGTTCGACCAGGATCGCCTCGCCGACTACCAGACCATGGTCGCGAAGCTGCGCAACGCCGGCATCCGCGCCGAGCTTTATCTCGGCTCCGGCAAATTCGGGCCGCAGATGAAATACGCCGACAAGCGCAACGCGCCTTGCGTCGTCATCCAGGGCTCGGACGAAAAGGCCAAAGGCGAAGTCACCATCAAGGATTTGATCATCGGCGCCGAGCTGGCGAAGCTGGAAAAGGGCCGCGAGGAGCACTTGCAGAAGCAGGCCGAAGCGCAACGATCCGTCCCAGAAACGGAGCTTGTCGACACGGTGCGCAAAGTGCTGGCGCGCCACGGACTGAAGACCGACTGAGAAAAGCCCCGCAACGCATCGGCCCCGTCACGGCCGGACGTGACGGAGGCGCAGGACATCACATGCTTCGGACCATTCTGATCGCGTTGTGCGGTGTTTTGATCGCCGCCGTCTCCGTGGTCGGCGGCATGATCATTTTCGGCACCGGCGATCCGCCGCCGGCGCTCCGCTCCATCGGCAAGCCGTTCGAAAGCGTCGATTTCAGCGATCTGCCGCCGCTCGAAAAAATGCCCGCCCGCAACGGCACGCCGATCGCGTTCCGGGTCTGGCCGGCAAGCCCGTCGGTGTCCGATCCCAAGCGCGCGCTGATCGCCATTCACGGCTCGTCGGCGATGAGCGCCAGTCTGCATGCGCTCGGCAAGGGCCTCAGCGCGCAGGGCATCTCCGTCTATGCCCCGGACATTCGCGGCCACGGCGCCACCGGCGTGCGTGGCGACATCGATTATCCCGGCCAGCTTGACGACGATCTCGCTGATTTTGCCGCCGCTGTCGCTAAACGCCAGCCGGATGCGCAGCTCGTCCTGCTCGGCTTCTCCTCCGGCGGCGGCTATGCGCTGCACGCCGCGGCCACGCCGCTCGGGAAAATATTCGCGCGCACGGTGCTGTTGTCGCCGATGCTCGGCGTGCAATCTCCGACCGTCAAGCCGGCGCAGGCTTGGGCCAAGCCGTTCATCCCGCGGATCATCGCGCTCATGCTGCTCAATCGCGTCGGCATCAGCGCTTTCAACCATTTGACCGTGCTCGCCTTCGCCATCGACCCGCGCCGCGCCGATATTCTCACCGCGCATTATTCGTTCGCGCTGATGCGGGCCTTCGGCACCAACGATTATGCCGCCGACCTGCGCAATGCCTCTTCCCCGATCGCGGTGCTGGTTGGCGAAAACGACGAGCTTTTTGCCGCCGACAAGTTTGCTCCCACCATTCACGCGATCAGGACCGACATTCCGGTCACCGTCGTCCCGGGCTTAAGCCATATCGAGATCACCACCGACGCGCGCGCCGTTCCGGCCATCGCCGCCGCCATACGCGGCGCGGATTTGCCGAAGTGAGCTCATCTCCCGCCTGAACGCCTTCATTGCGAGCATTAACGGCCTCAGTCCCAGCATTAACGGCCCGCCGCGATGTTTATCGAATAGCGACGCTTGTCGTGCTAAGGGGCCGTGCAATCAGGGCTATCGCCGTGCGTTCACACAATGGATTAACCATACGGCGGCGCGGATAAGACCAGCATGTCGAGCGTGGCGATGAACGGACCGGACCAGCGCGCGCAGAAACTCGTCGCTTCTTATGTGCGCGCCGGCTACGCCCCGATCGACCCGCCGGTGCTGCAGCCGGCGGCGCCGTTCCTCGACCTGTCCGGCGAGGACATCCGCCGGCGCATGTTTCTCACCAGCGATCCCAACGGCCGCGAATTGTGCCTGCGGCCGGACCTCACCATTCCGGTTTCGCGCGCCTATCTGCAATCGCCCGCGGCCGGCAAAGTCGCCGGCTTCTGCTATCACGGCGCGGTGTTTCGCCACCGCGAGGGGTTGGCCGCGGAGTTCGTCCAGGCGGGCATCGAATCCTTCGGCCGGCAAGACAAGGCCGCGGCCGATGCGGAGATGCTGGCGCTCGGGCTTGAGGCGACGACGCTCTACGGATTGGCCGCGCCGGAAATCCGCGTCGGCGATGTCGGCCTGTTCGCCGCCTTCGTCGCCGCGCTCGATCTCGCGCCGGCGTGGAAACGACGCCTGGTCAAGGATCTGAACAGGAAATGGTCGCTGGCGCACGATCTCGATGAGCTTGCGCTGGCCGGCGCCAGCGGCCCGCCGGAGTATCAGGGCGTGCTCGCAGCGCTCGCCGGCTCCGATCCCAAGGCCGCGCATCACCTCGTCACCGATCTTCTCTCCATCGCCGGCATTGCCGCGGTCGGCGGCCGCTCCGTCGCCGAGATCGCCGAGCGGTTTCTCGAACAGGCCGCGCTCGGCGCCGGGACCCGGCTGCCGCGCGAGACCCGCGCGCTGATCGAACGCTTTCTCGGCGTGCGCGGCGATCCCGACGAAGCGGCGAGCGAATTGCGCACGCTGGCCGCCGACGCCAGGCTTTCGCTGGGCCCTGCGCTCGATCTGTTCGAGACCCGCACCGGCTTTCTCGCCGCCCGCGGCGTCGACGTGCGCGCGATCCGTTTTTCCACCGCGTTCGGCCGCGGCTTCGACTACTACACCGGCTTTGTGTTCGAGCTGCATGACCCGCGCGCCAGGGGTCCGCTGATCGCCGGCGGCCGCTATGACGGGCTGCTGACACGGCTCGGCGCCCGCGAGCCGATCCCGGCGGTCGGCTTCGCGGCCTCGATCGAGGAGCTGGCGGCCTGCGGAGGCGCCGCATGAGCGCGCCGCTCATTCTCGCCGTGCCGTCGAAGGGCCGCCTGCAGCAGAACGCCGAAGCGCTGTTCGCGCGCTCCGGGCTTGAACTCGTCAAGCCACGCGGCGCCCGCGACTATCGCGGCGCCATTGCCGGCGTCGACGGCGTGGAAATCGCCTATCTCTCGGCGGCGGAAATCACCACGCAATTGGCGCAAGGCGCCGTGCATCTCGGCGTTACCGGCGAGGACCTGGTGCGCGAGATGATCGCCAACGCCGACCAGGCTGTCGTATTCATCGATCCCCTCGGCTTCGGCTTCGCCAATGTCGCCGTCGCCGTGCCGCAGGCCTGGATCGACGTCCGCCGCATGGCCGATCTCGACGATGTCGCCACCGCGTTCCGCATCAAGCACGAGCGCAAGATGCGGCTCGCCACCAAATACGCCAATCTGACGCGCGCCTTCTTTGCCGACCACGGCATCGCCGATTACCGCATCGTCGACAGCCCCGGCGCGACCGAGGGTGCACCCGCAGCCGGCACCGCCGAATTGATTGTCGACATTACCACCACCGGCTCGACCCTTGCCGCCAACGGCCTCAAGGTGATCGAGGATGGCGTCATCCTGCGCTCGCAGGCGAACCTCATCGCCGCGCGGGCGGCGGCCTGGGACGCCGCGCAGCGCGAAACCGCGCGGCTTTTGCTCGACCGCATCGCCGCGCAAAAGCGCGCCCACGCCTATCGCGAAGTGCGCACGCGCTTTGCCGGCCTCAATGACACGCTGCTCAATACCGCGCGGGAACAATTCGGCGTCGCCGCGCCGTTCGGCGGCCCGACCTCCTCCGGCATGCTCACCCTGCACTGCCCGCCCAAGCACGTGCCTGCGCTCGCGAGCTTCCTGCGCGAGCACGGCGCCGAGGCGGTCTCCGTCGCCGCGCTCGAATACGTGTATGCGCGAGACAATCCGCTCTATGCGCGGCTCGTCGCCGAGCTTGATCGCAACGGCGTCGCGGGCAATCCCTAGCTCGGCGTTATGACGGCAGCGAAGGCCGTCGAGGACACGCGTTTGGCCACCTCCGACGATCGGCAAATCGAAATTCGTCGCGACGAACGACCGCAGGGCGTTGTCGCGTACGTGACGATCAACAACGCCCGCCACCTCAATGCGATGAACAGCGCCTTGATGGGCGAGTTCGCCGGCGCCATGGCGCAGCTTGCCGCCGATGAAAGCTTGCGCGCGGTCGTGCTGGCGGGCGCGGGACCCCAATCGTTCATCGTCGGAGCCGACATCAACGAGATGGCCGGCATCGAAACCGCCGCGCAGGCGAAGACATTCATTACGCTCCTGCACCGCTGCTGCGACGCCATTCGCACGCTTCCGGTCCCGGTAATTGCCCGCATCCACGGCTATTGCTTCGGCGCCGGTCTCGAAATCGCGGCCGCGTGCGACGCGCGTATCGCTTCCGATGCGGCGTCGTTCGGCATGCCCGAAGTCAAGCTCGGCATTCCCTCCGTCATCGAGGCGGCGCTGTTGCCGCTTCTGGTCGGCTGGGGGCGCGCGCGAGAGATCATGCTCTTGGGCGAGACGTTCAGCGCGAACGAGGTGCTGGCTTGGGGATTGGTCGAGCGTGTCGTGCCGGCATCGGCACTCGACGCCGCGGTCGAAACCTGGATCGGCAAATTGTTGACCTCCAAGCCGCGCGCCGTGCGGCTGCAAAAGCGGCTGATCCGGCAGTGGGAGAACCTGCCGCTCGGCGCCGCCGTCGCAGCCGGCATCGAGGCGTTCGCCACTGCCTACGAGACCGACGAGCCCGCCGCCGCGATGCGTGAATTTCTCGCCGCCCGGAAGTCACGCCAGCGGAGCGAGTAGCGCGCCGCGAAGCTCGACGGCGCGTTCAAACGTCGTTCGCTACGTCGCCTGGCGGATGCCTGCGCACCCGGAACACGACGAAGTGCGACAGCGAGAAATTCACCACGAAGCTCGCCAGGATGGCGACGGCCTTCGCCGCCCACACGGGTAACAGCAGAATTTCCGCGGCGACGAGCAGCGTTGCCGTGTTGGCGAGCCATCCGGCGACACCGGAGGCGACGAAAGCGAAGTAGGCACGCAGCGTGAGCTTGCGTCCGGTTTCCGCCGCGAAAGTGATCGAGGAATTCATCACATAGGAGGCGCTGACGGCGACGATCCACGACAGCGTGTTGGCGGCGATCAAAGAAACGGTCGCGGCATTGCCGCATTGACAGAAATCCGAGAATGACGCGAACGCCACGAGCCCGGCCGATGAGCCATTCAACGCCGCGCGCGCGAGGAGAAATACGCTGTAGTCGATAACCGTGTTGACGACGCCGACGAGGGCGAACGCGATCGCCTTGAAGCTGAGCGCGCGATTAGGCCAGCCGGCAAAGAGCCTGGCGCGGGTCCGGTCGAAGCGGGAAGCCCCGGTCATTGCCGCCACCGCATATCACGTCCGCGGCGATCCGCCAGCCCGGTCTTGTTCAGGACCGGCTCGTCGCGGCCAGACCGCTGCGCGACAGCGGGAACCGGGTACGCTATAGATCGGCGCCGTATGGAAAGCCCATTGACCAACATGACCGCCGCACGAGGCCTGTCGATCGTGGTTCCGCTTCACAACGAAGCGGCCTCGCTGGCGCGCGTCCACGCCCAGCTCGTGGACGTCGCCCGAGCGCTCGCGGCCAAGCGCTCGCTCGCCTGCGAGGTAGTCTATGTCGACGACGGCAGCAGCGACGATACGCTCGCCATCGCCCGCGCGCTGCCGGCGGACGGGCTCGATGTGCAGGTTATCTCGTTGTCGCGAAACTTCGGCAAGGAAGCAGCGCTCCTTGCCGGGCTCGATCATGCCCGGCTCGGCGCCATCCTGTTTATCGACGGCGACGGCCAGCATCCAACAACGCTGATCGACACTCTGGTTGGCCACTGGCTCGATGACGGCTACGACGTGGTCTATACCGCCAAAGCGCATCGCGCCAACGAGCCGGTGGCGCGGCGCGTCCTGGTAAAGAGTTTTTATTTGCTGCTGAATTGGGGCGCGCGCGCCAAGATCCCGGAAGATGCCGGGGACTTTCGGCTGTTGTCGCCGCGCGCCGCCGACGCCTTGCGCCGCCTGCCGGAGCGCAACCGTTTTTTCAAGGGACTGTCGAGCTGGATCGGGTTTCGCCAAATCCGCATCGATTACCAGCCGGAGCAGCGCGCCGACGGCCGCACGACCTGGACGCTGCGTTCGCTGATCGGACTATCGATCGACGGATTGACCGGGTTTTCCGTGGCGCCGCTGCGCATCGCCACCATGCTTGGTCTGATCTTCGCGCTGACCGCCTTCATCTACGGCGCGCAGATCGTCTATGAAACATTCGTCTATGGCGAACGGGTTCCCGGTTATCCATCGCTGTTCGTCGGCGTCATGGTGCTCGGCGGCGTCCAGCTCATCATGCTCGGCGTGGTCGGCGAGTATATCGGCAAGATCCTCTCCGAGATCAAAGGACGGCCGGTCTATTTCATCGCCGAGCATGCAGTGAAGACGGCCGAGACAGCAAAACAGCCCGACAGCGATACCCGCACCGCCGCCGAGTGAGCCGGATTTCATCCTCAGCCGCGAGGCGGGAGGATGAACAACAAACTCTCAGATCACGACGACTTTGGTCCCGACCTTGACCCGCCCGTAAAGGTCGATGACATCCTCGTTGCGCAAACGGATACAGCCCGACGAAACCTGGGTGCCGATGGTCCAGGGCTCGTTGGAGCCGTGGATGCGATAAAGCGTGGAGCCGAGATAGAGCGCGCGCGCACCGAGCGGATTCTCCGGCCCGCCCGGCATGTAGCGCGGCAGATCCGGCCGGCGCTGCAGCATCTCGACTGGCGGATACCAATCGGGCCATTGGCGCATGGCCGAAATCTCTTTGACGCCGGCCCAGGTGAAGCCCGGACGACCGACGCCGATGCCGTAGCGAATCGCTTTGCCGCCATCGAGGACCAGGTAGAGAAAGTAGTGCGGCGTATCGATGACGACGGTGCCCGGCGGTTCGTTGCCCTGATAGTCGACCAATTGGCGTTCGAACTGCGGATCGGCCGGCGGGTGCGCCATGTCGCCATAACTCGACGGCGCGTAGCCTTGCACCGGATCATTGCGCGCGGGCTGCAGCAGCGCAGGGGCCGGTTGATAGGCCGCCTGCTGCGGTGGCTGCTGAAAGTACGCGGGCGCCGGCTGGTAGAGGCCCGGCTGCTGGGTCGGCGCCTGCTGATACGACATCGGCGCAGACTGATAGGTGCCCGGCTGCTGCACCGGTGCCTGCTGGTAGGACATGGGCGCAGGCTGATAGGCGCCCGGCCGCTGTGCCGGGCCCTGCTGGTAGTACACGGGCGCCGGGGCGCGCTGCGGCAGCGCCGTCGGCTGAGAATAGACCGGTGCCGGCTGGACGCCCGCCTGCTGCGGCGGCACCTGCTGATAATACGCGGGCGCCGGCTGGTAGCCCCGCTGTTCAGGCGGCTGCTGCTGATAGGAGGTGGGCGCGGGCTGGTAGCCGCGCGCCTGCTGCAAAGGGACCTGCTGCTGCGGGACCTGCTGATAGTACACGGGTCCGCCCGGGTACGCGCGCGGCTGTTGCGGCGGGACTTGCTGATAGTATACGGGTCCGCCCGGGTACGCGCGCGGCTGTTGCGGCGGGACTTGCTGATAGTACACGGGTCCGCCCGGATACGCGCGCGGCTGTTGCGGCGGTAGCTGCTGATAATACGCGGGCGCCGGCTGGTAGCCGCGGGCCGGTTGCGGCGGAACCTGCTGGTAGTATACGGGCGCGCGCTGATACGGGCGCTGGATGGCGCGCTGCCCCACTCCATCGCCGAACGTGGATTGGATGAAGCCACCATCGCCGCCGGGAACGCTAACGCCGCTATTGGGCTGGCCCGCATAGACGAGCTGCCAGCCGGGATCGAGCAGCTGGCTCGCCGCCGGGGTGCTCGAACCGATCAGGAGGGGGCTGGCGCAGACCGCAACACAGAGCGTCACGCGCGTCGATGCAAAAATACGCTGCATTCCCGAACTCTATATTCCCACACACTTTCACGCCGCGCCGAACGCCACGTTCGCCGGCGCGACGAGTACAGGCGCAAACCCCGATTGTTTGGTTAATTTCTTGCCGCGCGCCTTGGGCAAGCGCTTTCTTCGTACATTGTTCATCAAGTTAGAGTTTATTTTGAGTAAATGCGCGCGGTTATGATTAACAAAAGATGTTGCGGTCGGCTCGCCTGACCGCCGCGGTGGTGGCCCATCCGTGAACGCGGCGTTAAGCGGCGTGCCTCTAATCTGGCGCGGGATGAAGCATGATCCCGAGAAAGCCTGCCCCGGATTTGATCGGGAGTGGACGCCGATTTTCGGAGCCGATCATGCGCAAACATAATTCTGGAGCCAGTCTCAGCAGCATCGGATCGATCGGATCCCCGGGCTGCATTCGGTGAAAATATGACCGGGCCGCGCAGGGTATTCCGCATCGAAGAAGAGATGATAGGCCCGGGGCTCGAACCGCAGATCGATGACCCGCGTGCGCCGCTCCATGCCGAGATCATGCACGAACTGGCCGCACTTCGCGGCTTGCTCGCGGCCGCACCACCCCGGCAAACAGCCGCAGCCGCTTCAGTGCCGCATAACGAAATTGAGCGCGTTACCGCCAAACTGCGTCTCATCCGTTCCGCCATCGCTGGCACGGAGCCGGAAGCCGCCGGCCTGAACGGATCGCGCTCGCCGACGGCGGCAACGACGCGCATCGCCAAGGAATTGGAAGCCGTGATCAAGGGCTGCGAGCAGGCGACACAAAAGATCCTTGCAGCGGCCGAAGAGATCGATCAGGCGGCGAACAACCTGTCGGCGGTGCTCAAAGGCGACAGCGAGCAAGGGCTCGCCCAGGACATCCGCGATCGCGTGATTTCGATCTTCGAAGCTTGCAATTTTCAGGATCTCACCAGCCAGCGCGTGGCCAAAGTGCTGGCGGCGTTCGGCGGCATAGAGCAGCAGGTTGCCCGCGTTCTCGATGAACTCACCCGCGACCCGGCCCCGCCGATGCATGGCCCGCGACTGGAAAACGATCGCGGACATGTCTCGCAGCGCGAGGTCGATTCCATGTTCGGCGGCGGCGCTCGATCGGCCTGAATGGGCCTTACCGCCGCCGGGCCGTTCCTTCTGCTGCGCAGCGCACATAGACGCCGGTGCCGTAACGGTTGGCGACTTCAGGGTTCATCCAGCGCAGCACCATGACGCGGCCATCGAAGGCAACGATTTCCCGATCCTGCGGGCCGCCGGCGGGACCGGGCGGACCGACAAAGTTCCTGCCGCCTGGGCCGCCCCGGAGATAAAGCTCCTGCAGTTGCGCGCTGTCGGCAAGGTACATCAAGACGCCGCCATTCGGCCCGCGATTGATCAACACCGGCTGACCGCACTGACCGCGGGCGGCGGCTTCCGTACGCGCCCGGTCGACCTCGTTGTGATAGGCGCCGTAACCCCAGCGGCCGACAATTTCCTCGGGCCGGATCGAGGAGGGAATCTCCGGAGCGACCGCGGGCGCCGGCGGCGGCGCCTCAGCCGGCGGCCGGTTCATCGTACAGTTCGGGAGCACGAGCGCGAGCCCGGCGACGCTGGCAAGCACCCGGAGATCGCGTAGCAGCGCGCTCATGAAAAGGCCTCCCTCGATAACTTGGTGAACAGCGGAACAGCATGCGCGAACGACCATGCTGCGGACGGCGGGCGCTCTCTTGACCAAACATTTGGCCGGCATGGTGACGGCTTTCGGACTAGCGCATGATCCGGAACAGTGGAAACCGATTTCCGAAAGATCATGCACCACCAAAAGGTTATAGCGTCAATCCAACCGACCCGACGATTGCGGCTTAAGAGCCAGACCGGCGCGGCCTCGTGGGCCATTTGCCGCGATCCCGAAGCCAGCGGAATCCAGTACCGATCCGTTCGGGCGCCTTGACAGCTCCCATCCCGCAACTTATGTCCCTTGCGGCTTGTTGGCACTCGACTAAGATGAGTGCTAAGTAACTGAAATCCCAAGCCTTTCTTACCAGCGCGAAACGCCGCTCGGTCCAGCGGCAATGAGGTAGTCATGGCGAAGCTGAAATTCCGTCCCCTGCACGATCGGGTCGTGGTCAAGCGCATCACGGCCGAGGAGAAATCCAAAGGCGGCATCATTATCCCCGATACCGCCAAGGAGAAACCGCAGGAGGGCGAGATCGTCGCCGTCGGTCCGGGCGGGCGCGACGAGAACGGCAAGCTCATTGTCGTCGACGTGAAGGTTGGCGACCGCGTGCTGTTCGGCAAATGGTCCGGCACCGAGGTCAAGCTCGATGGCGACGAGCTCCTGATCATGAAGGAGTCCGACATCATGGGCGTGATCGCCTGAAACACCCACACATGCGAAGGACGCGTCAATTTTTCGATCGTCATGCCCGGGCTTGATCCGGGCATCCATGGTGCCGAGCCGGCCACGTGAATTGCCGGGTCTAGACCGGCAATGACGAAGGAAGAACGAGCGCTCCTCCAAGCAACTCAAGGAGCAAGTTGAAATGTCCGCGAAAGAGGTACGATTTTCCACCGAGGCCCGCGACCGCATGCTGCGCGGAGTCGATATCCTGGCCAATGCCGTCAAAGTCACGCTCGGCCCCAAGGGCCGCAACGTCGTGATCGAGAAAAGCTTCGGCGCCCCCCGCATCACCAAGGACGGCGTCACTGTCGCCAAGGAAATCGAGCTTGAGGACAAGTTCGAGAACATGGGCGCACAGATGGTGCGCGAGGTCGCGCAAAAGACCAATGACCAGGCCGGCGACGGCACCACGACCGCAACCGTTCTCGCGGCCGCGATCGTCAAGGAAGGCGTCAAGTCGGTGGCGGCCGGGATGAACCCGATGGACTTGAAGCGCGGTATCGATCTTGCCGTCACGGCAGTCGTCGCCGACATCAAGAAGCGCGCCAAGAAGGTCGGCTCGTCCGCCGAAGTCGCCCAAGTCGGCACCATCTCCTCCAATGGCGACGCCACCATCGGCAAGATGATCGCCAGCGCGATGCAGAAGGTCGGCAATGAAGGCGTGATCACGGTCGAGGAAGCCAAGGCGCTGGAGACCGACGTCGAAATCGTCGAGGGCATGCAATTCGACCGCGGCTATCTGTCGCCCTATTTCATCACCAATGCCGAAAAGATGCTGGCCGAGCTCGAGGACGCCTACGTGCTGCTCCACGAGAAGAAGCTGCCGGGACTGCAGGCGCTGCTCCCCGTACTCGAGGCGGTCGTGCAGTCGGGCAAGCCGCTCCTGATCATCGCCGAGGACGTCGAAGGCGAAGCGCTGGCGACCCTGGTGGTCAACAAGCTGCGCGGCGGCCTGAAGGTTGCGGCGGTGAAGGCGCCGGGCTTCGGCGATCGCCGCAAGGCCATGCTCGAGGACATCGCGGTTCTCACCGGCGGTCAGCTCATTTCCGAAGACCTCGGCATCAAGCTGGAAAACGTCACGGTGGCCATGCTCGGCCGCGCCAAGAAGGTGGTGATCGAGAAGGAGAAGACCACCATCATCGACGGCGCCGGCAAGAAAAAGGACATCGAGGCGCGCGTGCAGCAAATCAAGTCGCAGGTCGAGGAGACCACCTCCGATTACGATCGCGAGAAGCTGCAGGAGCGCCTCGCCAAGCTCGCCGGCGGCGTCGCGGTAATCCGCGTCGGCGGCGCCACCGAAGTCGAAGTCAAGGAGAAGAAGGATCGCGTCGAGGACGCGCTCAACGCCACCCGCGCTGCGGTCGAGGAAGGCATCGTGCCCGGCGGCGGCGTTGCGCTTCTCCGCGCCAAAAAGGCGATCGGCAGGCTCCACAACGACAATGCCGACGTGCAAGCCGGCATCAACATCGTGCTGAAAGCGCTGGAGACGCCGCTGCGCCAGATCGCGGAGAATTCCGGCGTCGAGGGCTCGATCGTCGTCAACAAGATCCTCGAAAACAAGTCGGAGACATTCGGCTTCGACGCGCAGACCGAGGACTATGTCGACATGGTCGAGAAGGGCATTGTCGACCCGGCCAAGGTGGTGCGCGCGGCGCTGCAGGATGCGGCCTCGGTCGCGGGCCTTTTGGTCACCACGGAAGCCATGGTCGCCGAAATGCCGAAGGAGCAGCCGGCGATGCCGCCGATGCCACCCGGCGGCGGTATGGGCGGGATGGGTTTCTGATCCCTTCGCTCGTCGCTCAATCGAAAGGGGCGCGGTGCAAACCGCGCCCTTTTTGTTGAACCGACGCATGCAGCCCGGATCAGCGGACCACACCACCACGACCAATATCTTCGGTCTGGCTCGGACATGGATTTTCGCGCATGTTGCTTGCTTGGCAGCGACCAAAGATCGTGGAGCCGGGAATGACTGCTGACACCGACCCGTTTGCGAAATTCAAAGCGGCCCAGCGCGAAGCTTGGGCGTCGTTCGTACCGGTCGAAATTATGACCACCCCGCCGGCGGCGAAACTGATCAAGTTCGCGCAGGTGGCTCCGGGACAGCGAGTGCTCGATGTCGCCTGCGGAACCGGGGTCGTCGCCGTCACCGCCGCACGCCGCGGCGCGAAGGTCTCGGGGCTTGATCTGACGCCCGCGCTGTTGGAGCGTGCGCGCAAGAACGCGGCAATCGCCGGCGTCGACGTGGAGTTCATCGAAGGGGATGCCGAAGCGCTCCCCTATCCGGATGGCTCGTTCGATGTCGTTCTCAGTCAATTCGGCCACATCTTCGCGCCGCGTCCTGCGGTGGCGGTACGAGAGATGTTGCGCGTACTCAGGAGCGGCGGACTGATTGCCTTTTCGACGTGGCCGCCCGAACATTTCACCGGACTCATGTTCGCGTTCATCGCCCGCAATTCACCCCCGCCTCCGCCTGGCGCTGCAGCGGCACCGCCGCCATTATGGGGCGACCCGAACGTCATTCGCGAGCGGCTCGGCGCTTCGGTGGCAGACCTCAAATTTGCCCGCGATACCTTGATCGGGCCGGCACTGAGCCTGCAACACTTCCGCGCGGCGCAAGAAGCGACCATCGGCCCCTTGACCAAGCTCATTGCCGCTTTGCAGAGCGATCCGGACAAGCTTGCGCAATTGCGCGCCGAGTTCGACGCCTTGGCGGCCGACATTTTCGAAGACAACACCATCCGCATGCCGTTCCTCATGGCCCGCGCGATCAAGACGTAAATCAACTTCACGAGTGGCGAATGAACCTTTTTCCGCTGCGGGCGTTGCATCGCCAAAGAAGGCGAGGATTATTCTGACATTTCCCGCTGCGCTTCCGGCCGAGCGCGTGTGACAGGCGTGGCGCGTAACGCAGGCATGCGCGCATTAATGACGCATTGTGAAGCGGCCTGTGGCGCGCCACGATCCAGATCGTTACGCTGGTTTGAACGCGCGAAGGGGATTATTGCTGCGCTTTCCTGAGATATTGCGATGTCCGAACCCGTCATCGGCGTGAGGGATCAGGAGCCCTTCGGGAGTTTGCGGCTCGCAGCCGCGGCTTTCGCGCTAATCGCGCTGGCGACGCTCGGCGGCTGCTCGGAAGGCGTCCTCGATCCAAAAGGCCCCATCGCCTCCGCAGAACGGACAATTCTCTTCAATTCGCTCGGCATCATGCTGGCGATTGTCATCCCGACAATCCTGGCCACGCTCGCGGCCGCCTTTTGGTACCGTTCCTCCAACACGCGCGCCCGCTATCGGCCGGACTTCGAATATTCGGGCCGGCTCGAAATGATCGTGTGGTCAATTCCGGCGATGACGGTGATGTTGCTTGGCAGCCTGTGCTGGGTCGGCTCGCATGACCTCGATCCAGGCAGGCCGCTCGGCTCCGCGGCAAAGCCGCTGACCATCCAGGTCGTTTCGCTCGATTGGAAATGGCTGTTCATCTACCCGGAGCAAGGCATCGCCAGCGTCAACACGCTGACCATCCCGGCGGCGACGCCGATCAGTTTTGCGCTGACGTCCTCGGGCGTCATGAACAGCTTCTTCGTGCCGCAGCTCGGCAGCCAGATCTACACCATGGCGAAAATGGCGACGCGGCTGCATTTGCAGGCGGATAAGCCGGGCACCTACGAGGGCCGTTCATTCAATTTCAGCGGCGACGGCTTCTCCGACATGCACTTTCTCGTCCACGTCCTGCCGCCGGATCAATTCGCCGCGTGGGCGGCGAAGACCAAGAGCGCCGGCCCTGCGCTCGACGCGCAGAGTTACGCCGAACTGGAAAAGCCGAGCGAAGCGGTGGCGCCGTTCACCTACGGCTCGGCCGACGCCGGCCTGTTCGAACAGATCGTCGGCGCCGATGCGACTGCGGCCGTCCGCGGCAGCCGTTTCGACAATATCGTCAGCGCCGGCGTCACATCCGACGCCCTCTGCCACACCAGTCAGGCCAATTGAGCTCGGAGGACCGTGCTTTGCGCTTACTCGGCAAGCTGAACTGGGATGCAATCCCGTTCGACCAGCCGATCCCCTTGTTCGCATCCGGACTGGTGATCGCGGTCGTCGTCCTGGTCCTCGGCTGGATCACGGTGAAGGGACATTGGCCCTATCTCTGGCGCGAGTGGCTGACCTCGGTCGACCATAAGCGCATCGGCGTGATGTATTGCGTGCTCGCTTTGGTGATGCTGCTGCGCGGCTTCAGCGACGCCATCATGATGCGCGCACAGCAGGCTGTCGCCGCCGGCGGCGCGCAAGGCTATCTGCCGCCGGAGCATTACGATCAGATCTTCTCGGCACACGGCACCATCATGATCTTCTTCATGGCGATGCCGATCATGATCGGGCTGATGAATTTCGCTGTGCCGCTGCAACTCGGCGTCCGCGACGTGGCCTTTCCAACCTTGAATTCGGTCAGTCTTTGGCTGACCGCGTCGGGCGTGCTCCTGACCAACATGTCGCTGGTGATCGGCGAGTTCGCCAAAACCGGCTGGATGAACTATCCGCCGCTCAGCGAGCTGCGGTACTCCCCCGGGGTCGGCGTCGACTATTATCTCTGGGCGCTGCAGATTTCCGGCGTCGGCACGCTGATGACGGGGATCAATTTCGTCACCACCATCCTGAAAATGCGCGCTCCGGGCATGAGCTACATGCGCATGCCGGTGTTCTGCTGGACGGCGCTCGCGACCAATCTGCTCATCGTCGCCGCCTTTCCCGTCCTGACCGCGACCTTCGCCATGCTGCTGCTCGACCGCTATCTCGGCTTCCATTTTTTCACCGTCAGCGGCCAGGGCAACATGATGATGTACGTCAACCTGTTCTGGGTGTGGGGGCACCCGGAGGTATACATCCTGGTGCTGCCCGCGTTCGGCATCTTCTCCGAGGTTTTTGCCACCTTTTCCGGCAAGCCGCTGTTCGGCTACCGCTCCATGGTCGCCGCCACCATGGCGATCTGCATCCTCTCCTTCCTGGTCTGGCTGCATCATTTTTTCACCATGGGCGCCGGCGCCAACGTCAACGGCTTCTTCGGTATCATGTCGATGATCATTGCCGTGCCGACCGGCGTGAAGATCTTCAACTGGCTGTTCACGATGTATGGCGGCCGCGTCCGCTTCACCGTGCCGGTGCTGTGGTCGATCGGCTTCATGGTGACGTTTGCCATCGGCGGCATGACTGGCGTTCTCCTGGCGATGCCGCCGGCCGATTTTGTCCTGCACAACAGCCTGTTTTTGATTGCGCATTTTCACAACGTGATCATCGGCGGCGTCGTTTTCGGCGCGATGGCGGGCTACAATTATTGGTTCCCCAAGGCGTTCGGCTTTCGGCTCGAGGAACGCTGGGGCGCGGCCTCGTTCTGGTGCTGGCTGGTGGGTTTCTATCTCGCCTTCATGCCGCTCTATGCGCTGGGGATGATGGGGATGACCCGGCGCATGCAGCACTATGACGATCCCAGCTGGCGGCCACTGTTGATCGTTGCCGCCTTCGGGACGCTTGTGATTCTGATGGGAATTGTCTGTCAGATCATGCAGCTCGTGGTCTCGATCCGTACCCGCGAGCTGCGTCGCGACACCACCGGCGATCCCTGGGACGGCCGCACGCTGGAATGGTCGACGCCGTCGCCGCCGCCGGCGTGGAATTTCCCGGTGTTGCCGCGTGTCACCGGCATCGACGCTTTCTGGACCAGCAAGCAGCGGGCGCGTGCGCGACAGCCGGCGCCGACGCAAACGCCGATGCGCGATTATGCGCCGATCGAAATGCCAAAGAACAGCGCGACCGGCTTCGTCACCGCTTTCTTCGCCGTCGTCACCGGCTTTGCGCTGATCTGGCACATCTGGTGGATGGTCGGCCTCGGCCTGTTCGGCGCCTTCAGCACCATGCTGGTCTTCGCCTGGCGCGAGCAGGAAGAGGTGGAGATACCGGCCGCGGAGGTCGCCCGGGTCGACCGCGCCTATCGCGCGGAGATGGCCGCATGAGCACGACCGCGGTTTTCGGCGAGGACGCCGTCGCCCCGGGCGCGGCAATCTACCAGGGCCCGGCGCCGAAGCGGATCGTGGTCGCCTACGGCTTCTGGATTTTTTTGCTCAGCGACATCGTAATGTTCTCGGCGCTGTTCGCCACCTATGCGGTGCTCGTCAATGCCACCGCCGGCGGCCCGAACGGAGCCGAGCTGTTTAACCAAACCAGCGTAGCGATCGAGACCGGCTGCCTGCTGCTCTCGAGCTACACCTGCGGATTGATGTCGTTGGCCATCAATTCGCAAAACCGCATCGGTACCTATCTGGGCGCTGCGGTGACCTTCATGCTCGGCGCCGCGTTTCTCGCGCTCGAGCTCCATGAGTTCGCCGGCATGATCGCCAAAGGCGCGACGCCGGAGCGCAGCGCCTTCCTGTCGGCGTTCTTCACGCTGGTGGGCTGCCACGGGCTGCACGTCACCGTCGGGCTGCTCTGGCTGACGGTGATGATGGCGCAGGTCGCGACCAAAGGCTTTCGCGCGACCGTGCAGCGCCGTCTCCTCTGCTTCAGCCTGTTCTGGCACGCGCTCGACATCATCTGGGTCGGCCTGTTCACAATCGTTTATCTGATAGGAATCGAGTGATGAGCATTTTGGACGACGATCGCGCGCCCGGCGACGACGCGGCACTCGATGAAAGCGGCGAGGCGATTCTGCCCGGCCTCTTGGTCTACAGCATCGGCCTGGTGCTCGCCGTGATCCTGACCGCGACGTCGTTCTGGGCCGCCAACACGTCATCGCTTTGGGCGCCCGGCATTCCGCTGGGGCTAGCGGTACTTGCGATCGCCCAGATGGGCGTTCACCTCGTGTTCTTCCTTCACATCACCACCGGACGCGACAACACCAACAACGTCCTTGCGCTTGCATTCGGCATGCTCATCGTTTTCCTGGTGGTTGCGGGCTCGATCTGGATCATGGCCAATCTGAACGCCAATATGATGCCGACAGGCGATCTGATGAATCTGCACATGCAGCATTGAGTTAGTTGGTCATCAATCGAAACCGCAGCGTCCTTGCGCCCAAAAGCTCGATGACGTCGCCCTGGCGCCGCCAGTTCGTGACGCCCGCGAGCGCCGCCAGCAAACTATCATCGCCGCTTTGGCGTTCCGCGGCGCACGGCGCCGATTGCACCTGGCCGGGAACAATGGTCATCGAACCCGCCCCGACATTGGCTTGAGCGCGCGCGCTGGTGCACCACAGCCGGATCGAGGCGACCCCGTTTTCGGCGATTTCGAGACTTGGGATGCGCTTGGAGCCGCGCATCGGCGCGGCGTCGAGCATGAGCTCGCGGTCGAACGGGAATGCAGCGTCGCTGGCCAGCGCGGGCCAAATCGCAGCCGATAGAACCACGCAAGTGAGACAATACGCGAAGCGCCGGCGCAGGCTTAACATTCCTGATCCTCGGATCGATTGGGTCAAGGCGGGGACTGAGGGAGCGGATGGCGAGATAGCGAGGCGGCCAAAAACTTCAAGACCGGCAATTCGCTATTCGCCACTCACCATTCGCGGACTTCCTAGAGCGCAATCGCTTCGGATTGAATCGATTGGCGCTCTGACTTTCTGGTGGAGCATGATCCTTTCGGAAAACCGGCTTCCACTTTTCCGGATCATGTTCTAGTGCTGCAACATGGCGATCTGCGGAAAGAACAGATAGCAAGCCACGCCGATGATCACGAGATAGACCAGCAGCACGATGGTCCAGCCGAAATTATGGCGGATCACCGCGCCTTCATTGCGGACGAAGCGGCTGGTGGAGACGCCGACGCTCGCCGTCTGCGGCGCGATCGGCTTGCCGACTTCGGCGCCCACCGAATTGAGCGTCGGCAACAGCAGCAAGGGGAAGCCGAGCACCTTGCCGACCAGCGCCTGGAACGTGCCGAACATGGCGTTGGTCGACGTGTTGCTTCCCGACAGTGCCACGCCAATGAAGCCGAGCACCGGCGCCACAACAATGAAGGCCGGCCCGAGCTTGGAGAAGGCGCTCGCCAGCGATCCGGCCATGCCCGAATAATTGTAGACATAAGCGAGCCCGAAGATGAACACGCCGACCAGGCAGGCGCCCCACATCTGCGACCAGCTCTTGGCAAAGATGCTGCCGATCTCCGAGGGCTTAACGCGCAGCAGGATCACCGTGATGATCCAGGACGCCAGAATTGCCGTTCCACCGACAAATGGCGTCCAATTGAACACCGCGCTGATCTTGGCGCCGGGCGTGATCGCCGAGTCCGCCGCGACGGCCAAGTGCAGCAGAATAATCTTCGGCAGATTGGACCAGGGTCCGGTCCAGGCCACGACGACCGCCACCAATACCGCGATCGGCAGCCAGGCAACGCCGACATCTGCGGCGGACATGCCGTGCGCTTCCGCCCGCGCGTCGCCGCTAACCGGCACGCCGCCGTAGCCGAGCACCTGCGCCGGCCGCCAGACTTTAAGCAGCAGCAGCAGCACCACGAAGCAGACGATGGAGCCGATGACGTCCGGCAGATACGGCCCGAGGTAAACCGCGGTCGGCAATTGCCCGGCGATGTAGCCGAGCGAGCCGACGATGGCGAGCGGCCACGCCGACCACATGCCTTTGCTGCCCGACACCAGATAGAGCAGGATCCAGGGTGGCAGCAGTGCGAGGATGGCGACAATCTTGCCGACCGAGGCCGAGTAAATCGGAAGCAGATCGACGAAGCTCACGCCGAGGGTGCCGGCGGTCACCGTCGCCAGCGCGATGATTGGCGCCCCCAATGCACCGTAGGAGACCGGGGCGTTGTTGGCGATGGCCGCAACCCTGATGGCATCGAGATCGGGTATGCCGATGGCAATCAGGATCGGAGCGACAAAGGCCCAGGGATAGCCGAAGCCTACCAGTCCCTCGAGCAAGGCGCCAAAGGCCCAGGCGAACAGGATGGTCTGCACCCTTACGTCCCTGGTGCCCTGCTGCACCAGCCAGCGCCGGAGCTTGTCGAACGCCCCGTGGGCGACCAGGGTGTTGAACAGCATCACTCCCCAAAATGTGATCCAATCAACATACCAGACGCCGGTGGCGGAGCCGTAAAGATAGGCGCGTACGCCGCCGCCGAGCGGCATCTTCCACACCCACAGGCCGAGCAGAAACGTGACGATCGAGCCGATCAGCACCGCGAGCCACGCTGACATGCGCAACCCGGCGAGCAGGAACAACAACAGGACGACTGGAACCAGCGCGACCAGCCAGGTCACGAACAGATTTCCAGTAGGATCGAGGATTTGCGTAAACATTGACGGTCCCCCCAAGCAGCGCCTTAAGGCGGCGCCTATTGCTTCGATGTATCGGCCCGATGCCCCGAAGGTTGAATGATGCGCCCTCTAAGACATCAAACGAACGAGATTTTTTGTCACCCTCTACAGATTAGGCGAGTCTGGCGGCAACCGCCATGGCGGAGTTGCAGTAGGCATAAGGGCCGCTGCCCAATGAAAGCCATTCCCGGATGCGCGATATCGGCGTACTGCATTGCACCATGGAGCCTCCGCGTGCGCCTGCGTCGAGGGCGGTGTCGATGACGTTCTGCCTGCGTTGATTGCCTAGTGCTGGCCCACATTCACCCACCTACCGGAGGATTTGCGTGAGAAATTTTGCTTCGACGATCGCCACCATCTGGCGGCTGTCGCTTCCCTATTTCCGCTCGGAGGACCGTCGCGCGGGGTGCCTGCTGCTCGGCGCGGTGATTGCGATCGAGCTCTCGCTGGTGGCCGCCCAGGTCATCCTCAACGAATGGTACAATCGCTTTTACAATACGCTGCAGGATCACAACTGGAACGCCTTCGTCAGCGCCATCCTGTTCTTCTGCGTGCTAGCGGCCGTCTATACCGTCCTCGCCGTCTATCAGACCTATCTCAATCAGTGGCTGCAGATCCGGTGGCGGCGCTGGATGACGCAAACCTATCTGCGTCAATGGCTCGATGCCGCCAATCACTACCGCATGCAGCTGCTCGGCGACACCGCCGACAACCCGGATCAGCGCATTGCCGATGATCTGCAGATGTTCGTGCAATACACCCTTTCGATCGGCATCGGCCTGCTCAACGCCATCGTCACGCTGTGCTCGTTTGTCGTCATCCTATGGACCTTGTCGGCGCACGCGCCGCTCACCCTGTTCGGCGCGAGCTACAACGTCCCCGGTTATCTGGTATGGGCGGCGCTGATCTATGCCGTGATCGGCACTGTGCTCACCCATCTGATCGGCTGGCGGCTCATTCCGCTTAACTTCCAGCAACAGCACTTCGAGGCCGATTTCCGCTTCAATCTCGTGCGTTCGCGGGAAAACTCCGAGCAGATCGCCGCGCTTGGCGGCGAGGCGGCCGAACGCGAGCGCCATCTCTACCGCTTCGGTTTCGTGGTCGCGAACTGGCTGGCGCTGATGCAGCGCCAGAAGCAGCTCACCTTCTTCACCCAAAGCTACTCGCAGGCGTCGGTGATCTTTCCCTATATCGTGGTGAGCCCCGCCTATTTTTCCGGCGCCATGCAGCTCGGCGGCTTGATGCAGACGGCATCCGCCTTCAACAGCGTGCAGAATGCGCTGTCCTATTTCATCACCGCGTACCGGCAGATCGC
The DNA here is from genome assembly GCA_963709825.1 of uncultured Alphaproteobacteria bacterium. Classification (GTDB taxonomy): domain Bacteria; phylum Pseudomonadota; class Alphaproteobacteria; order Rhizobiales; family Xanthobacteraceae; genus BOG-931. Next base: position 87,920 of record CAVPXZ010000007.1, on the reverse strand, counting down.
CGAATGGCGCGCCGTCATCACGCGCTTGACCGGATTCGAGCAGGCGATCGCGGCCGGCCGCGCCGCCGCCGTGACGCCGCCGGCGGTCGAGGTCTTGGCGCGGCCGGGCAGCGGCCCGTTCGCCCTCGATCGTCTCAGCGTCCGCCTGCCCGGCGGCGAGCCGCTGGTCGCCGCCGAGCACATCGCGTTTCCGGCCGGCGACCGTGTTCTGGTGAGCGGGCCGTCCGGCTCGGGCAAATCGACACTGTTCCGCGCCATTGCCGGCATCTGGCCGTTCGGATCGGGCCGCGTGATGGTGCCGGACGGCGCCAAGGTCATGCTGGTGCCGCAGCGGCCGTATTTTCCGTTGGCGACGCTGGCGGCGGCCGTCGGTTACCCGGCGGAAGGCGGCACGTTCGACAATGCCCGCGTCGCCGAAGCCCTGATCGCGGTCGGGCTGCCGGAACTCGTTCAACGTCTTGGCGAGGAGGCGCACTGGAACCGCATCCTCTCCCAGGGCGAGCAGCAGCGGCTGGCAATCGCCCGCGCGCTGTTGCACGCCCCCGACTACCTGTTTCTCGACGAGGCCACCGCTGCGCTCGACGAGGCTTCGGAGGCGGCGCTGTACCGCCTGTTGCAGGAGCGGCTCAAGGGCACGACCATCATCTCAATCGGCCATCGCTCGACACTCAACGCCTTCCACCGCCGCCGCGTCGAAGTGGTGCCGGACGAGCCTTACTCGCGAGTGCGGGAGGTGCCGCGGGTCTCCGCGGCCGAGTGACGCTGGCGCGTGTACATCTGCATCGGGCGAGTAATCCGAATCGTGCTGCGCATTCAACCGTCCTGTTAGGCCGAAGCGCGGCCGCCACATCAGGTTGAGCACTGGGTTGCGTTCAGCCTTCTGGCGTTAATTGACAGCCCAGAACATGGTGGCTAGCCTTTAAAAGCTCAGTTCTAAAGAATGACAATCGCAGCGCCGGACTGCTTCACAGGGAGCATGGCAATGAGCACGCAACGTGAAGACGATGCACACTCAAACGGCGCCGACGAAAGCCGCCGCGACTTCCTAAAAACCGCGACGCTGGTCGGAGGCGCGGCGGCACTTGGGACCGTCGCCTCGCCATTAATCTCTCCCGCGGAAGCGCAGGAATTGACTCCTCGGCAAATGCCGCTGCCGGGCATGGCGACGATGCCCGGCAAGGCGAACCACTGGTACGTGCCGGCGTCGGACAAAACCGTCCATTGGGGATATTTCAGCAAGATGCTGACGCCCTTGATCGAGATCGATTCAGGGGACTACGCGACAATCGAATGCTTGACGCACCAGGCCGGCGACGATCCTGAACGCATGATCAAGGGCGATCCGGGAGCGGAAAGCGTTTATTACTGGGCCAAGGGCAAGAAGAACGTTGACCGGCGTGGCGCGGGCCCGATGGATGCTCCCAATGGGGCCGGCGCGGGCTACGGCGTCCACATCATGACCGGGCCGATCGCTGTCCGCGGTGCCAAAGAGGGTGATATCCTCGAAGTCCGGGTACTCGACATGTATCCGCGTCCTTGTGCCAATCCGCAATTCAAGGGCAAGACCTTCGGGACCAACATCGCAGCGTGGTGGGGCTATCAATACAACGATTGGGTCGGCGGCGAGAAGCCGCGCGAAATTGTGACCATCTACGAGTTGGAGTCTGACGGCAGCCATGACTGGGCAACAGCGGTCCACAGTTATCGCTGGGGACCGTTTACCGATCCGAACGGCGTCGAGCACAAGATTTACGACTATCCCGGCCTGGTGGTCGATCCGCAAAAATGGAATCCCAAACAAGGGGTGCTGAAGGGTGTACGGGTGCCCTTGCGGCCGCATTTCGGTTGTCTCGGCCTCACGCAAAAAGAGGCCGACATCGTGAACTCAATTCCACCCGACTACATCGGCGGCAACGTCGACGATTGGCGCTTCGGCAAGGGCGCCACTCTCTACTACCCAGTGTCCATCGATGGCGCCTTCTTCTCGGTCGGCGATACCCATGCCGCCATGGGAGATGGCGAGGTTTCCGGCACCGCAATCGAATCCTCCTGGACCGGCGTATTTCAGTTCATCCTGCACAAGAAAAACGACATCGCGGCCGGTACCTTGCTGTCGCGTCTCAACTGGCCGCTGCTGGAGACGAAGGAAGAATGGGTGGTCCATGGCTTCAGCTATCCGAACTATCTGACCGATCTAGGACCCAACGCCCAAAGTGAGATTTTCAAGAAATCCTCGGTCGATCACGCCATGCGCGATGCGTTTCGCAAGATGAGAGAGTTCTTGATGAACACGCAGAAGCTCAGCGAAGACGAAGCCATCTCGCTGATGTCGGTCGGGGTGGATTTTGGCGTCACTCAAGTCGTCGATGGCAACTGGGGTGTCCACGCCAGCATCCGAAAGAACATCTTCGCCGGCGTCAGCAGCTAGTTTGGAAGATGGAGGCGGGGCCACGCGCCCCTCCTTTCATCTGTCCGGCGATCACCGATGATCCCTGCGTCGGCCGTAGCGCGAGGAATGGCATGCCGAAATACGAGTACGACTGCGCACGCTGCGGTCCATTTTCCGATTTCCGGCCGCTAGCGGAGTATGATTTGCCGATGCCCTGTCCCAATTGCGCGGCCGAATCGCCGCGTGCGGTATTGTGCCTCCCGGCGCTCTCGACGCGTGCCGCGGGTACGCGCGCCGATCCCTCACAATTCTCGGCGACCCCCGCGCATAGCGCGGGCTGTCGATGCTGCGGCGGCCAGAATTTCAAGATTCCACGCAAGGAATGGACGAAAAAGCTGTTGTGACCGAGAGCCAGGCTGCGACTATCGTCCGCAGAGGCGAAGCCGCCTTGCGAGGCTGTCGAAGGAGATTGCAGCATGAAAGCCAGCGTTGACGGGCAGGTCGTCGCCCAGAGCGACGACATCGTGGTGGCCCACGACTACCAGTATTTTCCGCGCGCCGCGGTGCGCATGGATTGGCTGGAAAAAACCGAAAAGACCGCGGACGATCTCAAGTGTCCCCACGGCGTGCAGTTCTACGACGTCGTCGTTGACGGCAAACGGCACAAGCGCACCGCCTGGTCGTACGAAAAGCCCCGCCCGGAAATGGCGCAGGTCGGAGGACGGTTCGGCTTCTGGGAAGACGTTAAGGTGGCGTGAGCCAGGGCTGCGCCCTTTTACGCCGCCGCTGCCTTCTTCCGGTTGGCCTCGAGTCGCGCGTCGACCAAGGCGACCTGAGCATCGATCGCCGGATGACGTAGCCCTTTCTGCGCGGCGATGAGCTGCACCAGTTTGTCGGCCCGTTCGATGTTCGGCGCGCCGTTCTGCAGCGCCCGGGCCGCCGAAGCCGGACGCGTCAGCGACTGCGCCGCGGCGGCGTATTTGTCGAACGGCACCATATCGCCCGGATCGGCGCCGAGCTTGACGCAGAGGTCGACCACGAAATTGTAGACCGAGCGCGAAGTCTCGATGTCGCTATGCACGGCCTCCTGGGCGGTGCGCATGCCGTCCTTGGTCACGCAGCGATAATTGCCGGCGAGCAGCATCGCCCATTTAGCCAGCGGCACGAAGATCGAGTCATAGACCTTGAGCTTGACCGGAAGCTCGGTCGGACCTTCGGGCGTATCGAACCGGATCGCGTCGATCTCGTCCTGCAACCGGCGCAGGACCGCGGTGTGCTGCTCCGAAGGAAAGCGCGCGACCTTGAAGTTGGTCGGCAGCGTCACTTGCAGGACGTTGACCTTTTCCTCGGGCGGCCGGATCGCCTGGGGGTCCGGGCTGCACAGCGTGATGCAGGCCGGGTCGAAGTTGTTCCAAACACTGGGATCGGTATAGGCCGCCTTGAGCGCTTCGGTATCGAGCCCCGGAATGCGCCGCAGATAGGCGAGCGGCGGCATGTTCATGATCGACATGCAGGGCACTTTTGCCCGCGCGACCGCGTCCAGGAGTTCGCGCACGCCCGGAGAGCGATATTGAGGCTCCTGCATGGCGAGCCCGACGAGATCGTACGCCTTCGTATCCACATCAGACGTGCCGCCGGCGCTGACCTTGCCCGGCAGCTTGCGCGAGTCGAGTTCGACGGGCGTCTTGCGCCCCCGCACCGGCAGGCGCACGCGAAAGCCCTCGGCATTGATCAGGTCGGCCTCGGCCGGGAGGCACACGAGCTTGACGTTATGGCCGCCGAACAAGAGCTTCGACGCGAGCAGCGACCCATAGGACGCGCCCATAATCAGGATGTTGTAAGTCGCCGCCATCGCACGCCTCCTGCATCACCATGCCGCGACGGCCGGGCTCGACCGGCGCCTTGCTCGCCGTCGGCCGCCACGTCGCACCAATGCTATGAGGCTGACCCCTGCGATGCAATGCGGGGGTCGGAGCGACCGACTGCAAAAAGCTGGCGGCGTCGCGCGGCACCCTGACGCCGAACGGCCCGCGCGCCGGGTTTGGCGCGCGGCCGTCGTTCCGGTCTAACCGGAATCCCTAGGGGTTACCGCCACCGGCGTCGGAATCCATAGGCGGAGGCCAGGATGGAGCGGGCGCAGGTTCGGCCGCCGGCATCGGGGCCGGTTTCTTGGCCGGCGCCTTGCGCTTGGGAGCCGCCTTCTTGGCAACTTTCTTCACAGCCTTTTTCGGCGCCGACTTTACTGTTTTCTTCTTCTTCCGCGCTGGAGCCGCCTTCTTCTTCTTCGCGGTCTTTTTCTTCTTCTTCACCTTCGACTTCTTCGCCATGATCGTCCTCCCGATCCATGCTCAATAAGAAAAACTGGTCGGCCCCCACTGGAGACCGGGTTCACGCCACAATACCGACCGGGCCCCCCGTTTAGCCCGCGGCTACAGCTGAGCGCATCGCCGAACGCGGCTGATGCTCCCAAAGTGCAGGCGGACATGGCCCCCCCGTTGCCCAGTCGATCAGCTCGATCGTATGGACGGCCGGGATGTTCGTGCCCGCGGCGATCTGCGTCATGCAGCCGATATTCCCTGCTGCAATAACATCAGGTCGCAATCTCTCGATAGTCCCGACTTTGCGCTCGCGCAACCTTCTTGCGATATCCGGCTGTAGAATATTGTAGGTACCGGCCGAGCCGCAGCAGAGATGGCCGTCCGGCACGTCCTTCACAACAAAGCCGAGCTTGGCGAGCAGGTCCTTCGGCTGCCGTGTTATCCGTTGCCCGTGCTGCAGCGAGCAGGCGGAGTGATAGGCGACCACAAGTCCGCGGCTGTGTTGGCCTGCCTCGAGCGGCAGTGTTGCCAGATATTCGCTGATATCCTGCGTCAGGCTTGCCACCTTGCGGGCGCGCTCGGCATAGGCCGAATCGGTGCGCAGCATGAAGCCATAGTCCTTCATCGTGGTGCCGCAACCAGAGGTGGTGACCACGATGGCGTCGAGGCCCTCGACCTCAGTCCACGCCGCGATATTGATGCGCGCCTGTGCAAGCGCCCCGTCCTCCAGGCCCATGTGATGGACCAGCGAGCCGCAACATCCCGCCCCCTCTGCCAGGACGACTTCGACGCCAAGCCGCGTGAGCACGCGAATCGCTGACGCGTTGATTTGCGGCGCCAGCACGTCGTTGACGCAACCGGCGAGTAGCGCAACACGGCCCCTTTTGTGCGGCCCGAGCGCCGGGAAGGTTTGCGGGGCAACGGGGCGATGCGGGCCGCGCCATGGCGCCAGGCGCAGCATGGCGGCGAGCCGCTGGAGCCCGATCGCCTCGGCCAGCGCGGCGAACGGCTTGCCGATCAGCGCCGCAGCGAGCGCCAGCCGGAAACGGCCCGGATAGGGCATCACCGTGGCGAGAGCAGTGCGTAGCACCCGCTCGTGCAATGGCCGACGGTAGGTCTGCTCGATGTGCACGCGGGCATGGTCGACGAGGTGCATGTAATGCACGCCCGAGGGGCACGTCGTCATGCAGGAGAGACACGACAGGCAGCGATCGATGTGCAGGGCGACCTCCGCCGTCGCCGGCCGGTCGTTTTCGAGCATGTCCTTGATGAGGTAGATGCGCCCGCGCGGCGAATCGAGCTCGTTGCCGTCGAGCACATAGGTCGGGCAGGTGGCGGTGCAAAAGCCGCAATGCACGCAGGCGCGCAATATCTTTTCCGACTCCGCCACCTGCGGATCGGCAAGCTGCGCCAGAGTAAAAGAGGTCTGCATCGTCAAACACCCGCCCACATGCGCCCGGTATTGAGCACGCCACGCGGATCGAAACTTTCCCGTACCCGCTTCGTCAAGGCGGCGAGCGCCGCAGCCTCGGGCTCGAAAACGTCGACCGCGGCGCGCACGGCGGCGGGTGCGCGGATGAGCCTGGCATGGCCGCCTGCCGCGCTAACGGCGGCGCGCACGCGCCTTGCGCCGGCGTCGTCGGTCGGCGGCAACGCCGCCCAGATCAACCCACCGGCCCAGTCATACAGAACCTCGGCCTCTGCGCTTCCGGTAAGCCATTGGCCGACTTCCGCGCCGCGCGACGGCGCCGTCGAGAGGCGCCAGACATAACGCTCGCCTGTTGGCCCGCTGGCGGCGAAAGGCTCGACATCGCGGATTGCCCGCCACAGCGCGCGCGAGGCCGCTTCGTCCAGCGCCTCGAGCGCAAAAAACGGCGCAGCGATCCTCTCCAGCATGCTTTTGCGATCGACGATCGACGGGCCGACGCCTTCGAGCCTTAGAGCAGTGACAGCGCCGCCCGCGCTTCCGGTCCCGGCGATCCGCCCGGCGATTGGCGCCGGCAAATGCGCGGCGGCGGAGACATCGGCGGACGAGCCCATCGCTGCCGTCATGACCTTCACCGCGGTCGCATCGTCGAGGTTGAACGCGAGCAGCGTGGTCTCGGTCTCGGCGCGCGGCAGCGTTTTGATCGTCACGTCGGTCATGGCCGCGAGCGTGCCCCAGGAGCCGGCGAGGAGTTTACACAGGTCATAGCCGGTGACGTTTTTCACCACCCGGCCGCCGGATTTGAAGATCTCGCCACGCCCGGACACGGCGCTGACGCCAAGGAAATGGTCGCGCGCGGCACCGGCCTTGATGCGTCGCGGACCGGAAAGATTCCCCGCGAGCGCACCGCCGATGGTGCCGGCGCCGGCAGCACCGCCGAGGAGCGGCCCGTAGTCCATGGGCTCGAAGGCAAGCTCCTGCCCGCTTGCCGCCACCAGCGCCTCGATCTCGGCCAGCGGCGTGCCGGCCTTGGCCGACAGCACCAGCTCCTCGGGCTCATAGAGGGTGACCCCGGAAAGTCCGGAGAGGTCGAGGGTCGTATCCCATTGCGCCGCCCGGCCGATGCTGCGCTTGCTGCCGCGGCCGACAACTTCCAGCGTCTTGCGGTCGGCCAGCGCCCACTGGATCGCCTGCTCGACCTCCGCGGCATCGCGCGGTTTGAGAGTGTCCTGCATCGGAAGTGTGGGTATCACCTCTGCCGACAAGCGGCGAGAGGGAGATGAGCCATGTGGGACTCACTTCTGATAACACCAGAAGCGTATGGCCGTGGGCCGCACGCCGGACCTTTGAAATACTCTTATCGCCATGGTCGTCGGGCAGTGTGCCTGATGTGCACGATTCTCACGCGATCATCGAACACGCGATAAAAGACTTTGAACGGATAGCGAATAAGCGGCGCGACGCGAATGCCCGGCCGCTACTCGACCTTCGGCGCGCTCAGTGGGTCGCGGCTGATGCGGTCAACGACCGCCCGGATGCGAGCTTCAAGCCCTTCCGCGACCTGCCCGCCGAACTCCCGACGACTTTCGGCAGACATCTTGCGAAGGTCGGCGACAGCCCGCTTCGAATACTCAACCTTCATCGCCGGCGAAATGTGCGGAACGCCGCTTCCACTTCCTCGTCAGCGGCAACGCCGCTGCGTTCCGCTTCGTCAATCGTCTGAAGTTCCGCTTGCGTGGCGCGATACACGCCGCTGCGGCGCGCCTCGATTTCGCGCGCATACTCCATGAGTTCCTCCTGGTCTTCGGAGGGCCAGGATTCCACTTGCTCGAGAAGCGTTTTTGTACCCGGATTCATTGAAAACAATATAGCATATCCAGGCTTTACTGCTACTCCCGATAGCAGTCGCAGAACGCAATGTCGTAGGCAGAACATTGCCGAGCGGCCCAAGCGCACGCTCGATCTCATCACGGCACCGCGCCCTTTCGATCGCTGCGCATTGGCGGCCCGCTTCGTGCTTAGCCAGCCCTACGGCGCTCAAAACCGCGGAATGTCGGGGAACGCCACCTTGCCGGCATGCACGTGCATGCGGCCGAGCTCGGCGCAGCGGTGCAGGGTCGGAAACACTTTGCCCGGATTGAGCAGGCCCATGTCGTCGAAGGCGCATTTGAGCCGCTGCTGCTGATTGAGATCGGCCTCGGAAAACATCACTGGCATCAGATCGCGCTTTTCCACGCCGACGCCGTGCTCGCCGGTGAGCACACCGCCGACCTCGACGCACAGCCGCAAAATGTCGGCGCCGAAGTCCTCGGCGCGATCGAGCTCGCCCGGCTTGTTGGCGTCATAGAGGATGAGCGGATGCAGATTGCCGTCACCGGCATGGAACACATTGGCGACGCGCAGCGCGTATCTCGCCGAAAGCTCCTGCATGCGGCGCAGCACCAACGGCAGCTTCGCCCGCGGAATGGTGCCGTCCATGCAGTAATAGTCGGGCGAGATGCGGCCGACCGCCGGGAACGCCGCCTTGCGCCCGGCCCAGAACAGGAGCCGCTCCTCTTCCGAATTGGAAATCCGGCAGGTTACCGCGCGGCACTGCCGGGCAATCGCCTCGACGCGTTCGAGCAGATGGTCGACCTCGGCGCGCAGCCCGTCGAGCTCGACGATCAACAGCGCCTCGACGTCGAGCGGGTAGCCGGCATGGACGAATTCCTCGGCGGCGTGGATCGCCGGGCGATCCATCATCTCCATGCCGCCCGGAATAATGCCGGCGCCGATGATGCGGGCGACGCACTCGCCGCCGTCCTCCGAGGCGGCAAAGCCGAGGAGCGCGGCCCGCGCGCATTCCGGCTTCTTGAGGATGCGCACCGTCACCTCGGTGACGACGCCGAGCAGGCCCTCCGAGCCGGTGACGATGCCCAACAGGTCGTAGCCTGCGGCATCGAGATGGCTGCCGCCGAGCTGCACAATCTCGCCGCTCATCAGCACCAGTTCGCAGCCCAGCACATTGTTGGTGGTGACGCCGTATTTGAGGCAGTGCACGCCGCCGGAATTCTCCGCCACGTTGCCGCCGATGGTGCAGGCGATCTGCGACGACGGATCGGGCGCGTAATAAAATCCGGCCTCCTCGACCGCCTTGCTGACCGCGAGGTTGGTGACCCCCGGCTCGACCACGGCGACGCGATTGTCAAAATCGATGGCGCGGATGCGACTGAACTTGGCCATGCCGAGCAGGACGCCGTCGCCGAGCGGCAGCGCGCCGCCCGACAGCGAGGTGCCCGCCCCGCGCGGCACGACCTTGATGCCTTCGCGGTGGCAATAGCCGAGCACCGCCGCGACCTGCTCGGTAGTTTCCGGCAGCACGACCACCATGGGAAGCTGGCGGTAAGCGGTCAGCCCATCGCTCTCATAGGGCCGCATCGCCGCTTCGGAGGCGATGACGCCCTCGCCCGGCACGATGCGCTTGAGCGCCGCTACGATCTCAACGCGACGCGCGAGCACGGCCGCGTCGGATGCGGGCATTGCAACGGGCATCGAAGTCTCTCCGCGTCTTCCCATTGTTTTGCCAAGCATTATAGCCGGAAACAGCGCAGCGAGCTAATCGCCGGAAGTCGTGTTGCTGAAAAGCACCGTTCAGCCGGAATCTGATCGCCGCCCGGTTTTGGATTGGCCCCGCGGGTATTTGTCCCCTATCGTGTAATTGCCCCCGTCGTTGAACCGGCTTTCGTACCCGCGCGTCCGCGTGGAGTACGGCGGATGGCCTGATGAGCGGCGATGCCGATCGGTTTGGCTGCACTGCGTGGCATTTCGTGTCCGCAGCCTCCGCCGTGTTGCTCGCAGCTTTCCTCACAATCAGTTACGCACCGCCCGCCAAAGCCTTGCCAAGCTACGCGCGCCAGACTGGACAGCCATGCGGTACCTGCCATACCGATTTTGCCGGCCTTACCCCCTACGGCCGCCGTTTCAAGATCGAAGGCTATACTCTGGGCGGCGGTCCGTACCGCACAAATCTGTTCCCCGATTTCAGCAACTCGGGCACGGCCAGCAGCAGTCAGAATCAGAAGGAATGGGTGCCGCCGGTTTCGATGATGGCGATCGTCGGCTTCACCAACACGCAAGCGCCGTTACCGGCACCGACCGCACCGTACAACGCCAATAACAATGTCGTGGTGTCGCCGATCAGTCTCTTTTGGGGCGGCGCCGTGACCGATCACATCGGCGCCTTCGCTCAAGTGACTTACAACGCGCCGCCGGCCGGAGGCTTCGGTACCGATCCGTTCGGGCATACCTGGACCTGGGACAACACCGACATCCGCTACGCCGACCAAGCGCAGCTCGCCGGCCTCCATGTCACCTACGGCATTACGGCGAACAATAATCCCACCGTCCAGGATCCTTGGAATACGACGCCGGCTTGGGCCTTCCCCTACGCGGCATCGACCTTTGGCGCCGGATTCGGACCCACCCCGATCATCGATGGCGCCTTCGCGGCCCATGTTGCGAGCGTAGGGGCCTACGCATTCATCAACGACGCGCTCTACCTTGAAGCCTCCGTCTACACCACACTGAGTGCCAATGCGCAAAACGACCTGGGCACGGATCCATTTGATGCGCCAGGCCTGTTCGATGCTGCTCCCTATTGGCGCGCAGCCTATGAGCCGCACTGGGGCAACAACTGGCTCGAATTCGGAACGTTCGGCATGTACGCACCGGTCCGTCCTTGGACGATGCCGGGAACGATGACAACAAGTACGTTCGGCCAAACGGACAACTACACCGACATCGGCTTTGACACGCAGTATCAGTATCAGGGCAGCAATTATTGGATCACCGTGCGCGGCAGTTTTATCCATGAATTCCAAGCGTTGAACGCGAGCTTCACCAACGGATTTGCCGCCAACCCGAGCGACACGCTGAACGAAGCGCGGGCCTATGCCTCGCTCGCCTACGGCAACAGCAATCGCGTCGTGCTCACCGGCCAGTACTTCACGAGCTGGGGAAGCCCCGATCTTCTGCTGTACGGCGGCAGTCCGAATACCAACGGCTGGATCGCCGAGATCGCTTACATTCCGTTCATCGACAGCCAAGCGCCGGGATGGCCGTGGTTCAACGCCCGCGTCGGGCTGCAATACACCTATTACACCGAGTTTAACGGAACCACGGTCGGTGCCACGGCTAACAATACTCTGTTCCTCTATCTCTGGGTGGCGATGTAGCAGGATCAAATCCTGAGGGCTCGCGATGAAACAAATACTGCTCGGAGGCGCCGCGCTTTCGCTATTGACCGTCTCTGCGGTAGCCGCTGATCTCGGACCGGAAATGCCGCGCAAGGCGCCGCTGGCGCCGGTGCCGTTTACGTGGACCGGCTGCTACGCCGGTGGTCAGGCCGGCGGCGGCTGGGGACAAAAAAATCTGACGGACGACGCCGGAATTCTCTCGCCGATAACCGGTTTCGCTTCGGCCAATCTTGCCATCAGCGGTTACTCGCTCGGCGGACAAATCGGCTGTGATTATCAATTCGCGCCAAATTGGGTGCTCGGCATCGAAGGCGCGGCGGCGGGCGGAAACATCGGCGGCAAATCGGCAGTCGCGCAGCCCGGAGGAATTCCCGGCGACAGCGCAAGCTTTCATGACACGACCGACCTTCTGACCAGTGTCACCGCGCGTGTCGGCTATGCGTGGGATCGCTGGTTGCTCTACGCCAAAGGCGGCGCTGCCTGGGCGGACGACCGATACAGTGCGAGCGGAGGGTTTCTCGGAACGCCATTTGATTTCGAAGCGTCCGAAAATCGCTTCGGCTGGACGGCGGGCGCCGGTATCGAATGGGCGTTCTGCAATGATTGGTCGGTCAAGCTCGAATACGACTATTACGGCTTCGGCAGCCGCAGCGTGACGTTCATCGACGCGAACACTGGCAATGTAGGCCCTTTGAATATCAATCAGAACATTCAGGTCGTCAAAATCGGTCTGAATTTCCACGTCTTTGCCGGACCAGCAACCTCCCTATCAAGGTGGTGAGGAAATGATGGCCCCGAAGTTTTGGCATTCTCGATCTACATCGCCAGACAAGGGGCGCGGACGCCACATGATTTGGATTACCGGCTTGCGGTCGGCATCGGCGTTGGCGATTTTGGCTACTGCTCTGGTCGCCGCAGGCCGCGCGGAGGACAAGAACGCGGCCAGCGTTCCCAAGCAAGAGCTTCAAGCCAAGATGGCGTACTGCCAAGTCTGCCACGGGGCATCGGGGCAAGGTTTTCGCGGATATTATCCGATACCGCGACTGGCCGGACAACAACCCGAGTACTTCGAGAATCAGTTGCAGGCTTTTATCGAGCGCAGGCGCGTGAACCCGATCATGTTCAGTGTGGCGCACGTCCTGAGACCGGCGATGCTGGCTTCGCTTGCCGCCAACTTTGAGGCTTTCAATCCCAAACCGCTGGGTGGCGCGCCAAGGGACCTCGCGGCCGCGGGCAAGAAAATCTACGAAGAGGGCATTCCCAATACCGACATTCCCCCCTGCGCTTCCTGTCACGGCCCGGAAGCGAAAGGCGACGGGCAATTTCCTCGCCTGGCGGGTCAGCTCAACGATTACATCTTCAACAAACTGACGAACTGGAGCAAAGAACGGGGTCAAAATTCGGCCAACCCGGACGCCTCCACCATCATGCAGCCGATTGCGCACGGTTTGACCAAATCGCAAATCGAAGCGGTCGCAGCCTATGTCAGTTATCTGGATTAGTGCAGTGGCCTGGATCATCAAGCGCATCACGTCATGTTGGAGCCTTCGCACCGGCGGCTTGCAGTTGGCATTGCCGACAGCGATCCTCGCCCTTGTTTTCCTGGCTACCGGTCATGCCGACAGCACCGGCAACTCCGCTTCCATCAGCGGCTTCGAAGCCAAGCTGCAGTACTGCCAGGACTGCCACGGACCTTCGGGTCAGGGCTATCGGGGATTTTTCCCCATACCGCGACTCGCGGGACAACAGTCCGAGTATTTAGAGAATCAGCTACGCGCCTTTGTCGAGCGCCGGCGGCCAAATGCAATTATGTCCAACGTGGCGCACGTCCTGAGCCCGGCGATGATAACGGCCCTCGCCACCCACTTTCGATCGCTTAATCCCCCGCCGTTCGGGGGCGCGCCAAGGGGACTCGTGGCCGAGGGTAGAAAAATCTTCGAAGGCGGCGTCCCCGACGCCAACGTCGCGGCCTGCGCCGCCTGCCACGGTCCGGATGCAACGGGGAAAGACCAAATTCCCCGTCTGGCGGGACAGCTCTATCCCTACCTCGTCAAAGAGTTGACGAATTGGGGCAAAGAGCGGGGTCAAATTCCGGCACATCCAGATACGTCGTTCATCATGGCGCCGGTTGCGCACAGCTTGACCAAATCCGAAGTCGAAGCGGTCGCGGCCTACCTCAGTTATTTGAAGTAACGCGTTTTGTCCGGCGCGCGATAGCAGGAAGTGTGGAATTCCAGATCATGAGACGCACCTGGCTAAAAATAGCGGCTTTGGCGATCGTCTCCTGTGCGATTTCGCCGTCGTTTGGCAACGCCGAGAGCCTCGCGATCCGCAATTGCACCTGGTGCCATGGCGCGGCGGCCCAAGGCTACACGCCGGCCCCGCGACTGGCCGGACAGAAACCAAAATATATCGTGAACGAGCTTATAAGCTTTCGCGCGCACACGCGGGATAATCCATTTTCAAAACAATACATGTGGGGAGCAGCAGCAAACCTCGGCCCCAGGGCAGCGCACGAACTCGCAATCTATTTCTCCTCGCTGCCCGCCGCCGCGGCCAATGACGGAGACAGAGAGATCGCGGCGAAAGGGCGCACCATCTATCAGGAGGGACTTCCGGATTCCAATATTGCCGCCTGCGTCGCCTGTCATGGGCCGAATGCCCAGGGGTTTAGCGAAATCCCCCGGTTGGGTGGGCTGGCGTACACTTATTTGAAAAGAAGGCTTGAGCAATGGGGCGAGGGCTATCACGCAACCGCGCTACCCCCGATGCCTCGGATTGCCAGCAAATTGTCCCGAGCTCAGATTGAGGCGCTTGCCTCATACCTCAGCTTCATCAAATAAACCGCGAAGTTTCGCCGAAACGGCGGCACGGTGAACTTCGGCAGCTCATCGGAGGTGCGACAAAGTAGCCGACAGGGGTTTCAAATATTGTCTCGCGCGGCCACAGTTTTCCGCCGCGCCGATCGTCGTGAGCATCGTAGAATTCGGGCAATACGCCCGCCACCGATCCCAACGGACATTGTCGAATTGCTGCGCGAGGTCGCGTACGCACTTCTCTTTGCAGCAGCATAACGCACAAACCCCCTGAAGTTCGCGAAACAGCAATGGATCGTCGCTCGCGAGCGCGTTTCGATCGATCTGCAGCAAATCCATGCACCCAAACAGCAGACTGGAGTCCAGGAACTGGCGCGAAGGTTCGGGCGCTTTATTGAGCTCTTGAGAGGACATGGTCAGCCTCATTGTTTAGGGAAATTTCTGACTGCCCCATCCGGAAAGCATTGACCCAGATCAAAACGTATCCGGACTTACGATAGTTTTTGCGCGCAACTTGGTCCCAAATTCCGTGGGCACACGGACTCGCACCGGGTTCGCACGAAGCCGGAGCGGCGAATTGGCCGTTGACACGCTGCGCCGGGGCCGCTTCAAAGCTGCGGTGCCGTGGGCGGGGCCCGACGTCAGAGCGCCCATCGACCAGTTGCCAAAGGGAAAAGGGGAGAATTGCCGATGACGAGGACGTTGATAGTGGCCGTCGTTTTGACCGCTGCTTCGGTGGGAACCGGACTGGCGCAGGATGTCGCCAAGGGCGAGAGCCAATTCAAGAAGTGCCTGCCCTGCCACCGGATCGGCCCCGGCGCAAAGACCCTTGTCGGCCCCGAGCTCAACGGCCTCAATGGACGCAAAGCCGGCACCGTTCCGGGTTACAGCTATTCCGACGCCAACAAGAATTCCGGCATCGTCTGGAACGAGGCTAATTTCAAGGAGTACATCAAGGATCCGCGGGGCAAAGTCCCCGGGACCAAAATGACCTTCGCCGGCATCAAGAACGAGCAGGACGTCAGCGACCTGTGGGCTTATGTCAGCCAGTTCGACGCCGAGGGCAACGTGAAGAAGTAGCCGGTACGGCGCGACCCTTGATCTCGCTCAAACCTGCCGGCGTGATCGTCGGATAATCGTTATAGTGAGTGACACGCCGCCGAGGGGGAGAAACGTCGCCATGATCAAAGACATCATCGTCAATCTGAGCGTCGGTGAACGGCCGAGCCCGGCCAGCGACTATGCCGTCTCCGTCGCCGCGGCATTCGACGCGCATCTCGCCGGGATCGCGTTCCTCTACGATCCGATCATTCCAGTCTCGGGTGCAGGCTATATCCCCGCCGAAGTGATCGAAGTGCAGGAACGCGACAATGCCGCCGCGGCAAAGACCGCGATTGATCGCTTCGTAGCAGCGAGCGCGCGCGCTGGCGTCACACCCGAGCCGCTCACGCTCAGCGCCAGCTTCGGCGGCGTCGGGGATCAATTCGGCCGCATCGCGCGGCGCTTCGATTTGTCGATCGTCGGACAAGCCGAGCCCGAGACCAGCGCGGCGGAAGAGATCATCGCCGAGGCCGCGTTGTTCGAGTCCGGCCGGCCGGTCATCATCGTGCCCTATATCCAGAAAGAGCCGCTCAAGCTCGATCGCGTCATGCTGTGCTGGGACGGCAGCCGGGCGGCCGCGCGCGCCATAGCCGATGCCTTGCCGCTGCTTGAGCGGGCGGGACGCGTCGAGGTCGTGATCGTCGCCAACGAAGCCGGCAAGCAGGACGAGATCGAAGGCGCCGACATGGGCGCCCACCTCGCCCGGCATGGGCTCAATGTCGAGGTCAAGCGCACGGTCCTCGGCGATATCGACGTCGCCGACGTGATCCTCTCGCATGCCGCCGACGCCGGGACCGATTTCATCGTCATGGGCGGCTACGGCCATTCGCGGCTGCGCGAATTCGTGCTCGGCGGCGTGACCAGGAGCATTTTTCGCTCGATGACCGCCCCGGTGCTGATGTCGCACTAATCGGGAAATCAGGGATCGGGCGTCAGGGATCAGGAAACGGAGGGTTCATCCTGCTTCCTGGTCTCCGATTCCTGCGTTCGTGTTATTGACGGCCGAACATGCGGCGTGTCACGTTTTCATCGACGCTCGTCACCCCTGACGGGTCTTGGTTTCGCCGGAAGCCGACAGTTGCAGAGACGCCCGCCAAAGGGCGCTAGAAAATCAAGGAACGCGGTCGAGGAGGATCAAGTCCCAATGGCGGGCCGAGCCGCATGACCGAAATCCCGCCAACCGCGGGCGTCGGCCCGCAGGACGGCCCGGCGCCCTCGTTGCTGGAGATCGCGGATGTGACCATGCGCTTCGGCGGCATTGTTGCGCTCGAATCGGTCACCTTCACGGTCGGCGAAGGGCGGATCGTCGGCCTGATCGGGCCCAACGGCGCCGGCAAGACCACCTTGTTCAATTGCCTGAGCAGGCTTTATCGGCCGGTGCGCGGCGACATCCGGCTGAATGGACGCTCACTGGCCCGCTGCGCGGCGGCGGATATTGCTGCTCTCGGCATCGGGCGCACCTTCCAGGCCCCGACCCTGTTCGCGTCGATGTCGGTTCTCGACAACGTCAAAGTCGGCGCCCACGCCCGCGGCCACAACGGTCCGCTGGCCGACGCCTTGACGCTGCCACTGACCCGGCGCGAGGAGCTGGAATTCGAACAGACCTCGCGCGAAATGCTGGCCTTCGTCGGGCTGGAGAACGTGGCAAGACAGCCGGCCGCCACCCTTTCCTTGGGCGCGCGCAAGCGCGTCGAATTGGCGCGCGCGCTCGCCGCCCACCCGTCATTGTTGTTGCTCGACGAACCCGCGGGGGGGCTTAATCACGAAGAGGTGGCGGACCTCGGCACGCTGATCCGATCGATCCGCGACCGGCTCGGAATCACCGTGCTCCTGGTCGAGCATCATATGGGCCTGGTGATGAGCCTGTCCGATCAGGTCGTAGTGCTCAATTTCGGCCGCGTCATCGCCGATGGGCGCCCCGACGAGGTACGCAGCAGCCCGGCGGTGACCGAGGCGTATCTCGGAACGCGGCACTGATGGCGCCGATCCTGGAGCTGCGCTCGGTCAAGGCCTTCTACGGCCAGTCCGAAGTCGTGCACGGGATCGATGTCGCGGTCGAGGAAGGCGGTATGACCGTGCTGCTCGGCGCCAATGGCGCGGGCAAAACGACAACGCTCCGCGCCATTTGCGGCATGGTGCGCACCGAGGGCGAGATCCTGTTCGCCGGGCAGCGGCTCGATCGCCGCGCGACCGAAGCGATCGCCGGGCTGGGCGTGGCCCACGTGCCGGAAGGCCGCGGCACCTTCATCGGCCTCACCGTCGAAGAGAACCTGCGGCTTGGCGGCTATAACCGAAAGGGCCAGCCGCACGAGAGCATGCAGCGCATGTACGGATATTTTCCAATTCTTGCGGAGCGCCGGCGGCAGCAGGCCGGCGCCTTGTCCGGCGGCGAGCAGCAGATGCTGGCCATCGCCCGCGCCTTGATGATGGCGCCGCGGCTTCTGGTGCTCGACGAACCGTCGTTTGGGCTTGCGCCGCGCATCGTCGAGGACATTTTCACGATCATCGAGCGCATCCGGCGCGAGCAGCGCGTGAGCGTGCTGCTGGTCGAGCAGAACGCGAGCCTCGCTCTGGAGCTGGCCGATCACGCCTACCTCATCGAAACCGGCTATGTGGTCGCCTCCGGCAGCGCCAAGGAGTTGGCCGACGATCCGCAAATCCGCCGTTCCTATCTCGGCTATTGACGGTTTAACGATGCATCAGTTTTTGCAGCAGATCTTCTCAGGCCTCGCCGCCGGCGCGATCTACGCGAGCGTGGCGCTGGCGCTGGTGATGATCTACCGAGCGACCGACCTGGTGAACTTCGCGCAGGGCGAGATGGCGATGTTCTCCACCTATATCGCCTGGACCCTGGTGAACGCCGGAATTCCGTTCTGGGGCGCTTATCTGCTGACGCTGATCGTTTCGTTCCTCGGCGGCATGGTGATCGAACGCGTGGTGATCCGGCCGGTCGAGAACGCGCCGGTGCTGGCCGCTGTGATCGTGACTATCGGACTTTTACTGATCTTCAATTCGCTGGCTGGCTGGATCTACAGCTATACGGTACAGGATTTCCCCAGCCCGTTTCCCGACCGGCCGCTGCTCGGCGCGCTGATGACGACGCGCGATCTGGGAGTCATCGGCGTCACGCTGGTGATGCTCGTTCTTCTGTTCGCATTCTTCCGCTTCACCACGACCGGATTGGCGATGCGCGCCGCCGCGCAAAATCCGGCATCGGCGCGGCTGTGCGGCATCCGTGTCGGCCGCATGCTGGCAATCGGCTGGGGCCTGGCGGCGGCGATCGGCGCGACCGCCGGCATTATGGTGGCGCCGGTCCTGTTCCTCGATCCCAACATGATGGGCGGCGTGCTGCTCTACGCCTTCGCCGGCGCGCTGCTCGGCGGCATTTCCAGCCCGGTAGGGGCGGTGGTCGGCGGGCTGATCGTCGGCGTCACCGAGAATCTGGTCGGCACCTATCTGATCGCCAGCCAGCTCAAGCTGACGGTGGCGCTGGCGCTGATCATTCTGGTGCTGGTGTTCAAGCCGAACGGTTTGTTTGGTACCGCGATCGTGCGGCGGGTTTGATGATGGAAAAGCCCGTCGCCTTCATCGCGCCCGAGGCACCTGCCGCCGACCGCTATGCCGGGCTCGGCGTCGACACCTGGCGATGGATCGGCGCGCTGGCACTGATCGTGCTGGCGGTCTTGCTGCCGTTCGGCTTGAGCAAATATCACGTGTTCGAACTGACGATGGTGATGATCTATGCCATCGCCGTGCTCGGCCTCAACATCCTGACCGGCTACAACGGACAGATCTCGCTTGGCCACGGCGGATTCTTCGCCGCCGGCGCCTATACCGCCGCCATCCTGATGCATCGCTACGGCGTGCCGTACTGGGCGACGCTGCCGCCGGCGGGCGTGATTTGTTTCATCCTCGGCGTGCTGTTCGGCTTGCCGGCGCTGCGCTTCGAGGGTCCGTATCTTGCGCTGGTGACGCTGGCGATGGCGCTCGCCACGCCGCAACTGCTCAAATATTTCGATACCTGGACCGGCGGCCAGCAAGGCATCAACCTGGTCAAGCCGCTGCCGCCGCCGGGGCTCGGCCTCGACCGCGATCGATGGCTCTATTTCGTGGTGCTCGTCGTGCTCCTGGTGGCGATCCGGATCGCCGCCAACCTGCTGCATGGGCGGACCGGTCGCGCCTGGGTCGCGATCCGCGACCATCCGATCGCCGCCGCCGCAATGGGTATCGACACCGCCCGCTACAAGACGCTGGCGTTCGGCATCTCGACGCTGTTCACCGGCGTCGCCGGGGCGCTGGCCGCCATCGTCATCGGCTACGTCTCGCCCGAGAGCTACAGCCTGTTTCTCTCCATCTCGTTTCTGGTAGGCTCGGCCATTGGCGGCATTGCGACGATTGGCGGCGCCATCGTCGGTGGCTTCTTCATTCAATTCGTGCCCAATCTCGCCAACGACATTTCCGACGCCGCCCCATGGGCAATCTACGGACTGGCCATGCTGCTGTTCATGTATGCAATGCCGCGCGGCGTCGTCGGCACCCTCGGGCCCTGGCTCACCCGCTGGATGCAGCACGTTAAAATGCGCCGCGACGTTTTCGCTGGCGGCGACGAGGACTGCAAAGGGGGGACATCGTGACGATGAAGCGGACGATCGCGACCGGCTTGTCGGCAATGGGCCTCGCGCTCGCGAGCAGTCTGGTTTGGGCGGCCGGCCAATACGGCCCGGGCGCCAGCGACAGCGAGATCAAGATCGGCCAGACCATGCCCTATAGCGGCCCGGCTTCAGGCTACGGCGCCATCGGCAAGGCGCAGGCCGCCTACTTCGCCATGATCAACGACCAGGGCGGCGTCAATGGCCGCAAGATCAACTTCATCAGCCGCGACGACAGCTACAGTCCGCCGAAGACCGTCGAGCAGGTGCGCAAGCTGGTCGAGGAAGATCAGGTGTTGTTCCTGTTCCAGACGCTCGGCACACCGCCCAATCTCGCGATCCGCGGCTATCTCAACGACAACAAGGTGCCGCAGCTGTTCGTCGGTTCCGGCGCCGACCTGTGGAACGATCCCGAGCATTATCCCTGGACCATGGGCTGGCAGCCGAGCTACGGCACCGAGGCGCACATCTTTGCCCGCTACGTCCTCAAAAATCTGCCGCATGCCAGGATCGCCGTGCTCTATCAGAACGACGACTTCGGCAAGAATTACCTGACCGGCCTGCGCCACGGGCTCGGCGACAAAGCCGATAAGATGATCGTGGCTTCGCAGAGCTACGAAACCACGGATCCGACCGTCGATTCGCAAGTCGTCGCCCTGCAGGCCAGCGGCGCCGATGTTCTCTTGACCGCGGCCATCCCCAAATTCACGACGCTCGCCATCCGCAAGGTTTACGACATCGGCTGGCGCCCGACTCAATTCCTCAATTCGGTGTCGACGTCGGTCGCCTCGGTGATGAAGCCCGCCGGCCTTGAGAAAGGCGTCGGCATCATCTCGGCGGCCTTCAACAAAGACCCCACCGATCCGCAATGGCAGGGCACGCCCGAATACAAGGAATGGCTGGCCTGGATGAAGAAATACAATCCGTCGGGCAATGTCGCCGACGCGTTTAACGTTTACGGCTACGTGACCGCGCAGACGATGATCGCGGTGCTCAAGGCAAGCGGCGACAATCTCAGCCGCGAAAACCTGATGAAACAGGCGGCCAGCATTCACGACCTCAAACTGCCGATGCTGCTGCCGGGCATCGTCATTTCGACCGGCGCCGACGATTATGCTCCGATCAAGCAGATGCAGCTGCAGAAGTTCGACGGCAATAGCTGGAAGCTGTTCGGCGACGTGATGTCGGGATCCGGCAGCTAGAGCCTGTTCGTTAGCAAAGAGCAACAAGGGAGGATGTCATGGCAATGAAACACGCGATCGCCGCGGGCCTGTCGGTCACCGGCCTCGTGCTCGCAAGCGCCGTGGTTTTCGCCGCGGGTCAATACGGACCCGGCGCCAGCGACGCCGAGATCAAGATCGGCAACACCATGCCCTATAGCGGCCCGGCTTCGGCTTACGGCATCATCGGCAAGACCGAAGCCGCCTACTTCGCCATGCTCAACGAGCAAGGCGGCATCAACGGCCGCAAGATCGACTTCATCAGCCGCGACGACGGCTACAGCCCGCCGAAGACGGTCGAGCAGGTGCGCCAACTGGTCGAGCAGGACCAGGTGCTGTTGATGTTTTCGCCGCTCGGCACGCCGACCAACACCGCCATTCACGGCTATCTGAACGACAACAAGGTGCCGCAACTGTTTATCGCCAGCGGCGCCGACCAGTGGAACAATCCCAAGCACTTTCCGTGGTCGATGGGATTTATCCCCAGTTACGGCACCGAGTCGCGCATCTACGCCAATTACATTCTCAAGAACCTGCCGAATGCCAAGATCGCGGTGCTCTATCAGAACGACGATTTCGGCAAGGATTATCTCAACGGCCTGCGCAACGGGCTGGGCGACAAAGCCGGCAAGTTGATCGTCGCGACCCAGAGCTATGAGACCACCGATCCGACGCTCGATTCACAGGTCGTGGCGCTGCAGGCCAGCGGCGCCGATGTGCTCCTGACGGCGGCAATCCCCAAATTCGCCGCGCAAGCGATCCGCAAGGTCTACGATATCGGCTGGAAGCCCACCCACTTCCTCACCTCGGTATCGAATTCGGTCGGTACGGTGATGAAGTCCGCGGGGTT
The DNA here is from genome assembly GCA_963709825.1 of uncultured Alphaproteobacteria bacterium. Classification (GTDB taxonomy): domain Bacteria; phylum Pseudomonadota; class Alphaproteobacteria; order Rhizobiales; family Xanthobacteraceae; genus BOG-931. The sequence goes on along the minus strand of CAVPXZ010000007.1, from coordinate 65,917 downwards.
TGACAAAGGCGTCGGCATCATCTCGGCGGCCTTCGCCAAGGATCCCACCGATCCGCAGTGGCAGAACACGCCCGAATACAAGGAATGGCTGGCGTTCATGAAGAAATACAACGCGTCGGCCAACATGGCCGATGTGCAGGGCATCGTCGGATATTCGTTGGCGCAGACCATGTCCGGCGTGCTCAAGGCTTCCGGCAGCAATCTCACCCGCGAGAACATCATGAAGCAGGCGGCGAGCCTGCACGATGTGAAGCTACCGATGCTCTTGCCCGGCATCACGCTCTCGACCAGCGCCACCGATTTCGCGCCGATCAAGCAGATGCAGCTGGAGAAGTTCGACGGCACCACCTGGAAGCTGTTTGGCGACGTAATCGCGGCGTCCGGCAGCTGATGCGCAGGCTTGAGAAATTCCAAAAAACGCAGAGGAGGAACGTCATGATAATGAAGCGGATAACCTCATCGGGAGCGGCGGCAGCCAGTCTCCTGCTCGCCGGCGGCCTGGCCTTCGCCGCGGGCCAGTATGGGCCCGGCGCCAGCGACACCGAGATCAAGCTCGGCAACACCATGCCCTACAGCGGTCCGGCTTCGGCCTACGGCGCCATCGGCAAGGCGGAGGCGGCCTATTTCGCCATGATCAACGAACAGGGCGGCGTCAACGGCCGCAAGGTCGACTTCATCAGCCGCGACGACAGCTACTCGCCGCCCAAGACCGTCGAGCAGGTTCGCCAGCTGGTCGAGCAGGATCAAGTGCTGGCGCTGTTCAATACGCTCGGCACGCCGCCGAACACGGCGATTCAGGGCTACGCCAACGACAACAAGGTGCCGCAACTGTTCGTCGCCACCGGCGCCGACAAGTGGAACGATCCCAAAAACCATCCCTGGACGATGGGCTGGCAGCCCAGCTACCGGATCGAAGCGCGCATCTATGCCCGCTACATCCTGAAGAATTTGCCGAACGCGAAAATCGCCGTGCTTTATCAGAACGACGATTTCGGCAAGGACTATCTGATCGGCCTGCGCGAAGGGCTCGGCGACAAAGCCGACAAGATGATCGTCGCCAGCAAGACCTATGAGACCACCGACCCGACCGTCGACTCGCAGGTCGTCGCGCTGCAAGGCAGCGGCGCCGATGTGCTGCTGACCGCGGCGACGCCGAAATTCGCCGCCCAGGCCATCCGCAAGGTGTTCGACATCGCCTGGAAGCCGACGCACTTTCTGACCAACGTGTCGGTTTCGGTCGGCGCGGTGATGCGGCCAGCGGGACCGGAGAAAGGCGTCGGCATCATCTCGGCCGGCTATCTCAAGGAGCCCACCGACCCGCAATGGCAGGAGACGGCCGAGTACAAGGCCTGGCTGGAATGGTCGAAGAAGTATAATCCCGGCGGCAACCTCGCCGACACCAACAACGTCTACGGCTACTCGGCGGCGCAGACTATGGTAGCCGTGCTCAAGGCGAGCGGCAATAATCTCACCCGCGAGAACCTGATGAAACAGGCGGCCAGCATTCACGACCTCAAGCTGCCGATGCTGCTGCCGGGGATTTCCTTGTCCACCAGCGCGACGGATTTCGCGCCGATCAAGCAGATGCAATTGATGAAGTTCGACGGCCAGACCTGGAAGCTGTTCGGCGAGGTGCTGTCCGGCTCCGGCAGCTAAGACGCAACAGGCTCGGCCGGCATCGCGGTTTGCACCACGAGCCCGCGGGCGCGCGCATCGGCGACCCCGAGCGCGCGCAGCGCCGTAAGCGTCAGCGATTGCACGACGTCGCGTTCGCGGCCCGACGCGTCGGGCGCGAGCGGACCAATCAGACCTTCGATCAGAAGGCCGGTGAGCGCTGCCGCCGCCAGCGCCGGGTCCTGCTCGGGAAGCCGGCCCTCGGTCACGGCGGCGGCAATGCGTCCGGAAAATTCCGCCGCGAGCGATTGGCGAAAGCTGATGCGCGTAGCGTCGAGCTCGGCGTCGACCGGCTCCGCGAACGCCGCATAGATGAGCCGGCGGTCGCGCAAGGCGCGCGCGGCGAAGGTCATGATCGCCGCCGAGAGCGCCGACAGCGGGCCGGGAGCGCCCGCGGCGGCGCGGCGCAGCGCGCCCATCTCGCGCTCGGTCATCTCTTCAATAAGCGCCGCCACGAGATCGGTCTTGGCCGGAAAGTAGCGGTAGACGGTGCCAGCCGCGATGCCGGCGCGGGCGGCAACCGCCGCGATCTGCACCGCCGCCAGACCGCCTTCGCTGGCGATCTGCCCTGCCGCGGCGATGATGGCATCATGGCGTGCGACCAGGCGGCGGACGACGTTATCGGTACGGCGATAGGGCATCGGCGGCAGCTGAAAATGGAATCAGACCGGCATCATAGCAAAAAGTGAACTGCGATTCAGAGGGAAGGCAGTGCCGCCTACTCGCCCCTACCCGCCAGCGACTTGGCGCGGATTTTGGCAAGCGTCGTTACCGGCGTGATCGCTTCGGGATCGATGGCGAGGCGGATGATGGCCGGCTTGCCGGAGGCTTGCGCCTCCTTGAACGCCGCGGGGAAATCCGCTGTGCGCTCGACGCTGGTGCCGAAGCCGCCGAAGGCGCGGGCGTAAGCGGCGAAATCCGGATTATGCAGCGCGGTCGCCGAGATGCGGCCGGGATATTCGCGCTCCTGATGCATGCGGATGGTGCCGTAGATGCCGTTGTCGGCGATGATGACGATGACCGGCAGGCCATATTGCACGGCGGTGGCGAATTCCTGGCCGTTCATCAGGAAGTCGCCGTCGCCGGCGATGCAGATGACCGGCCGCTCCGGATAAAGCCGCTTCATGGCGACCGCGGCGGGCACGCCGTAACCCATCGATCCGGAAGTCGGCGCGATGTGCTGGCCGAAACGGCGGAAGCGAAAGAAGCGATGAATCCAGGCCGCGTAATTGCCGGCGCCGTTGCAGATCATGGCGTCGGCCGGGAGGTGCTCGCGCAGCCACACCATGACCGCACCGAGATTGACCGCGCCCGGCTGCTCGGTCGGCTTTTCCGTCCAGGCGAGATAATCGGCGTGCGCGGCCTCGGCCTGGCCGCGCAACGCACTGGGAAGATCAAGACTTTCAAGCGCGGCGGCAAACGCCGTCGGCGTCGCGTTGATCGGCAGATGCGGGCTGTAGACGCGGCCGAGTTCCTCGGCGCGCGGATGCACGTGCACGAAAGTCATCTGCGGCCGGGGAATAGCGAACAGCGTGTAGCTCTGCGACGGCAATTCGCCCATGCGCCCGCCGATCAGCACGACGAGATCGGCGGACTTGATCCGCTCCAGGAGTTTCGGATTGGGGCCAATGCCGAGATCGCCCGCGTAGCACGGATGCAATGCGTCGAACAGATGCAGGCGGCGGAACGTCGTGCACACCGGCAGCGCGAATTTCTGCGCGAACCGTGCCACGCTATCCGAGGCCTGTTGCAACCAACGGCTGCCGCCCAAGATCAAGATTGGCGCGCGCGCAGCGCCGAGAAGCTGCGCGAATTTCGCCATCTCGGCGGACCCCGGTGAGGTCTCGACCGGCGTGAACGCCGGCGCATCGTCAACCGCTATGCGCTCGGTCAGCATGTCTTCCGGCAAGCTCACGACGACCGGACCCGGCCGGCCATTGGCGGCGGTGTAGAACGCCCGCGAAACGATTTCCGGCACGCGGGCCGGATCGTCGATCTCCGTCGCCCATTTGGTCATCGAGCCGAACACGGCACGGTAGTCGAGTTCCTGAAAAGCCTCGCGCTCGCGCATGTCGCGCGCCACCTGGCCGACGAACATCACCAGCGGCGTCGAATCCTGACGGGCGATGTGAATGCCCGGAGAGGCGTTGGTGGCGCCGGGCCCGCGGGTGACGAAACACACGCCCGGACGGCCGGTCGCCTTGCCCACCGCCTCCGCCATCATCGCGGCGCCGCCCTCCTGCCGGCACACGGTGACGGCGAGATCGCTGTCGTGGAACGCATCGAGCACCGCGAGATAGCTCTCGCCGGGCACGCAGAATACGTGGCGCACGCCGTGAATGCGCAACTGATCGACCAGAACCTCGGCGGCGGTGCGAGCGTTGTCCTTACCGCGCATCGATGCCTCCTTCGCGCGCAGAGTCCCCTTGCACAATCGGGGACAAAAGTGAAATTGCCCTAAAGGGCTTCGCCAGCATGAGCGATGGAACGAACGGCCAAAAGGACGGGCAGGACGAGGTCCTCGCCTTTCTTGGCGATCCCGCCGCCCATGGCGGGCGGAAGGTGCAGCGGATCGATACCCACGCGGCGTCGGTGTTCCTCGCCGGCGACCGCGCCCTCAAGATCAAGCGCGCGGTCCGCTTTGCCTTTCTCGACTATTCGACGCTGGAGAAGCGCAAGCAGGCCTGCGAGGCCGAGCTTGCGGTCAACGCCCCCTACGCGCCCGAAATCTATCGCGGCGTCGTCGCCATCACGCGCCAGCCGAACGGGAAGCTGGCGATCGGCGGCTCCGGCGCCATCGTCGAATGGGCGGTCGAGATGCAACGCTTCGACGAGACCCGCACCCTCGACCACCTCGCCGACGCCATCGACGACGCGCTGGCCGACGCGCTCGGCCACGCCGTCGCCGCCGCTCATGCCAAGGCGCGCGAAGTCGACGCCGAACCGTGGATCGCGGCGCTCGGCTCCTATATCGACGAACACTCCGAAGCGTTCGGGCAGCATCCGGAGATCTTTCCAGCCGACGAAAACGAGGCTTTCGCCCGCGACAGCCGCGCGGCCTATCAACGCATCGTCCCGCTGCTGCGCGAGCGCGCCCGGCGCGGCTTCGTCCGCCGCATTCATGGCGACCTTCATCTCGGCAACATCGTGCTGATCGACGGCAACCCGGTTCTGTTCGACGCCATCGAGTTCAGCGACATCATCGCCTCGGGCGACGTTTTCTACGACCTCGCCTTCCTGCTGATGGACCTCCTGGAGCGCGGACTGGCGCCGGCGGCGAATACCGTGCTCAACCGTTACCTCGCGGAGACCCGGCGGATCGAGGACCTCGAGGCGCTGGCGATGCTGCCGTTCTTCCTGTCGATGCGCGCCGCGATCCGCGCCAAGGTCACCGCCATGCGGATGGAGCGGGCGCCCAAGCCGGAGCACGCAGCGATCGCGCGCGCGGCCCGCACCTATTTCGCCTTCGCGCGGCAAGCGATCACGCCGCCAAAGCCGAAATTCGTCGCCATCGGCGGGCTTTCCGGCACCGGGAAGAGCAAGCTCGCGCGGGCGCTGGCTCCGGAAATCCTGCCGATGCCCGGGGCGGTCATCGTGCGCTCGGACATCGAGCGCAAAGCGCTGTTCGGCGTCGCCGAGACCGAGAAGCTGCCGGCGGAAGCCTACGCCGACGATGTCACGGACCGCGTCTACGCGGCGCTCACGGACAAGGCGCGGCGCATCGTCGCCGCCGGACATTCGGTCATCGTCGACGCAGTATTCGCCAAGCCGCAGGAACGCGCCGCCATCGCCGCAGTGGCCAAATCCGGCGATTGTCCCCTGCGGAGTTTGTTCCTTACCGCGGATCTGAAGACCAGGATGGGCCGTGTCGGCACGCGCGCGCGCGATGCCTCCGATGCCGACGCAGCCATCGCGCAGGCCCAGGAGCGTTACGACCTCGGTTCCCTCGACTGGACGGCGATCAATGCCTCCGGAACATCCGAAGCCACCTTGACGCGCACGCGGGCCGCGCTGACGAGGGCAGAGGGCTCTGTTCAGCCGTCATGATTTGGCGTAACTATGGGGGCGGTTATTTCATTTCGACTACTTCACGTCGAAAGGTGATGGGACCCATGAAGACGCTGGTCATTGTGGCGGCCTTGCTGCTCGGTACGCTGGCGACCCATCCGGCCAAAGCGTGCGACATGGGCGCTATCGAGTCCTGGGTCGCCCCGGACTGCAAAGGCAGCGCGTGCGCCGCCAAGCCGGTTGCCCAACATCCGGCCGCGGTTTGTGACGGCAGCAATTGTACCAAGCTTCCGCCGATCGCTCCGAAGCCCGGCTGCTCCGGCAGCGACTGTGCCGGATGAACCTGGATTTTCGAGCTTTTTCGATCGCTTGATTGACTGACGCCGGGCTGCGCCAATATAAGCGCGGGTGAATCCGGGGCAGAAAGGCGAGGTCATGGCGAGCAGTGACGCGACGGCATCGATGGGGCACCATGGGCCCGAAGCAACGCGCCGTGACTTCCTTTACATCGCAACCGGTACCGTCGCCGCGGTGGGCGCCGCAGCGACATTGGTGCCGCTCGTTGCCCAGATGAATCCCGATGCCTCGACCTTGGCAGCCGGCGGGCCAGTCGATCTCGATGTCAGCAAGATCGAGCCCGGCCAACAGGTCGTGATCCGCTGGCGCGAGCGTCCGATCTTCGTTTTCCACCGCACCCAGGAGACGTTGAAGACGCTGCAGGAGAGCAAGCTCACCTCGCAGCTCTCGGACCCGAATTCCCAGCAGATGCAGCAGGCACCCTACGCGGCCAACTGGCATCGTTCGATCAAGCCCGAGTACGGCATCCTGGTCGGCATCTGCACCCATCTCGGCTGTATCCCGATGTTCTATCCGCAGCCGAGCGCCTCGACCCCGGTCTCCGGCTGGCTGGGCGGCTATTTCTGTCCCTGCCATGGCTCCAAATACGACCCGGCAGGCCGGGTCTATAGCGGGGTGCCGGCGCCTTACAATCTGCCGGTGCCGCCCTACACCTTCATCAGCGATACGACGATCAGAGTGGGCGAAAATCCGAGCGGTTCGGTCTGGGATTTCGGCTCGATCCGGCAACTCTGAAGCCGCGGCCGCGTTCGCTAGCGCCGGCCGATGAAGATCAAGCTGCCACAGCGGATGGGCTTGGTGCGGCTGTCGCTGCTGGCGATCATCGTCGGCATCATCACCGGGTTTGGCGCCGTCGCCTTCCGCGCCCTGATCGGCCTGATCCATAACATCGCCTTTCTCGGCGTATTCTCGATTCCATACGAAGCCAGCGTGTTCACGCCGGCCGGCCGGTGGGGCGCGCTCATCATTTTCGTTCCGGTGATCGGCGGGCTGATCGTCACCTTCCTGATCACTAATTTTGCTCCGGAAGCGCGCGGGCACGGCGTACCGGAAGTCATGGACGCCATCTATTACAAAGAAGGCCTGATCCGGCCGGTCGTCGCAGTGATCAAGTCGCTGGCCTCGGCAATTTCGATCGGCACCGGCGCCGCGGTCGGCCGTGAAGGGCCGATCATCCAGATCGGCGCCGCGATCGGCTCCACCCTCGGGCAGATCGTCCGCATGGCGCCGTGGCAGCGCATCACGCTGGTGGCGGCCGGCGCCGGCGCCGGCATTGCCGCCACGTTCAACACGCCGATCGGCGGGGTGATGTTCGCCATCGAGCTGATGATGCCGGAATTGAGCGCGCGTACGTTTCTGCCGGTCGCGCTCGCCACCGGCACCGCGACATTCATCGGCCGCATCTTCTTCGGCATCTATCCGGCCTTCGCGATTCCGGACGCGCTGTTGGCGGCACAGGCCCCGGCCTCGCTGGCGGCGCTGTTGCTCTATGCGCTGCTCGGCGCCTTGATCGGGCTTGCCGCGGCGAGCTTTGTCCGCGGCCTGAGTTTCGCCGAGGAGGTCTTCGCCCGCATTGCCAATCCCTATCTGCGCAACGTCGTGGGCATGCTGATCATCGGCGTGCTGATCTACGCGCTGTTTGTCGGGTTCGGGCACTATTACGTCGAGGGCGTCGGCTACTCCACCATTCAGGCGACGCTGACCGGCAACCTCAGCATGCCGGGCCTGTTGCTGCTGTTGTTTGTCGCCAAGCTCGCCGCCACCTCGGTAAGCCTCGGCTCCGGCGCCTCCGGCGGCATTTTTTCCCCCTCGCTATTCATGGGCGCGACCATCGGCGGCGCGTTCGGCGTGCTGGTCAACGCGGTTTTCCCGCTGGAAGGCTTTGGCGTCACCACGTGCGCCATCATCGGCATGGCGGCCATGGTCGGCGGCGGCACCGGCGCCGCCATGACCGCGGTCACCATGATCTTCGAGATGACGCGCGACTACGACCTGGTGATGCCGAGCATCATCGCGGTGGCGCTGGCGATCGGCGTCCGCCGGCTGCTGTCGCAGGAAAACATCTACACCATCAAGCTGGTCGGCCGCGGCCATTTCGTGCCGAAGGCGCTGCACGCCAACATGTTCCTGGTCCGCCGCGCCGGCGAGGTTATGGAAAAGGACGTGACCATCCTGGCGGCGGATGCCGATTTCGACGCCTTCTTGCGCCAGCACGCCAATGCGCCCGGCTTTCGGCATGTGGTGGTGACGCGCAGCAACCACATCGCCGGCGTCGTCCGCGTCAACACGACGTTGCGACGCGGCGTCGAGCAAGCCTATAGCGGCGTGCATCTCGGCGACGTCGCGCAGCGCAATTTCACCGTCGCCCGCGAGGCCGACATCATGTTCGATGTCGTCCAGCGCATGTCGCGCCACGACGCCGCCATGGCGGTGGTGGTCAAGGGCAAAGGCCGCGGGCGCCCGTCCGAGATCGTCGGCATCATATCCAAGGAGCACATCGCCGATTCCGTCGCCGCCAGCATCAAGCCGTTCGGCGAGTGACCCGGGCGCGGCCTTGATAGCGATCGCCGGAACTGCCACATCCCATCCGCCATGAACAAGCCCGTCCGCGCCCCCGAAGTCACGTCGGCTCAGTCGCTGTTTACCAGCGAGGTGGAACGGCGGCGCACCTTCGCGATCATCTCCCATCCCGACGCCGGCAAGACCACGTTAACCGAAAAGCTCCTGCTGTTCGGCGGCGCCATCCAGCTGGCCGGCCAGGTCAAGGCCAAGCGCGACCGGCGCGCGACCCGCTCCGACTGGATGGCGGTCGAGCGCGAGCGCGGAATTTCCGTCGTCACCTCGGTGATGACGTTCGAGTACGACGGCCGCGTCTTCAATCTGCTCGATACCCCCGGCCACGAGGACTTTTCCGAAGACACCTATCGGACGCTCACGGCGGTCGATTCGGCGGTGATGGTGATCGACGCCGCCAAGGGCATCGAGCCGCGCACCCGCAAGCTGTTCGAGGTCTGCCGGCTGCGCGACATTCCGATCATCACCTTTATCAACAAAATGGATCGCGAGAGCCGCGATCCGTTCGACCTGATCGACGAGATCGAGAAGACGCTGGCGCTCGACGCCGCGCCGGTGAACTGGCCGGTCGGGCGCGGGCGCGATTTCGTCGGCACTATCGACGTTGCGACCGGCGGCGTGCGGCTCCTCGAGGGCGATGCCGGCACCGCCGGCCGGCTGCGCGAAATGACCATCGCGGACGTCTCCGCGCTCAATCCCAATCTCGACGCCGCGACGCTCACCGGCGAGCTCGACTTGCTGCGGCATGCCTGCAAGCCGTTCGACCAGGAGGCTTTTGGCGAAGGCCATATGACGCCGATCTTCTTTGGCAGCGCGCTAAAGAATTTCGGCGTCGGCGATTTGCTTAACGCGCTGGCTGCGCTGGCGCCGCCGCCGCGGGCGCAGGCGGCCGACAAGCGGCTTGTGTCCGCGACCGAGCCCGCTTTGACCGCCTTTGTCTTCAAGATTCAGGCGAACATGGACCCGAACCATCGCGACCGCATCGCCTTCGTGCGGCTGTGCTCCGGCAAGCTGACGCGCGGCATGAAAGTCAAGCAGGTGCGATCGGGAAAGACCATCAGCCTGCACGCGCCGCAATTCTTCTTCGCGCAAAATCGCGCGCTCGCCGAGGACGCCTATGCTGGCGACGTGGTCGGCATCCCCAATCACGGAACGCTGCGCATCGGCGACACGCTGACCGAAGGTGAAGACCTCAACTTTGCCGGCGTGCCGAACTTCGCGCCGGAGATTTTGCGCCGGGTGCGGCTCTCCGACGCCATGCGGGCCAAGAAGCTCAAGCAGGCGCTGCAGCAACTGGCCGAGGAAGGCGTCGCCCAGGTGTTTCTCCCGGCAGATGGCTCGCCGGCGCTGGTCGGCGTTGTCGGCCCGCTGCAACTCGATGTGCTCAAGGCAAGGCTCGCCGCCGAATACGGGTTGGACATCGGCTGGGATATGCCGGAATTTTCGTTCGCGCGCTGGATCGCCGCGGACGACCGCAAGCTGCTCGATCAATTCGTGACCAGCTATCACTCGGCCGTTGCCGAGGATTTCGACGGCGATCTCGTGTTCCTGGCGCGCAACGCCTTCAACCTCGAATATACCGGCGAGCATAATCCCGGCATTTCCTTCGCCGACGTGAAAGACATTCACCGCCGCAAGCCCGCGAGCTGAGCCGCGGCCGGTCAGCTTCCGGCGAGCTCCTCGCGCAGGATTTCAAGCGCGAGCCATTGCTCCTCCGCCGCGGCAATCTTACGCTGCAGCTCGTCCAGTGAGGCGGTGGCTTTTTCGAAAGCGGCGCGGTCGCGCGCATAGAAATGCGGATCGCCGAGTTTGGCCTGCAGCGCATTCATTTCGGCTTGCAGCGCGGCGATGGTCCTAGGCAGCGTTTCCAGCGCGTGCTTGTCCTTGAACATCAAGCGCCGCCTGGCGGGCGGCGGCGTGGCAACGGCCGGCGCGGGCTCTTTGACCGCTTTCTGCGGCTCCTGGCTGGGCGTCTGCCGGGTCAGATCGGTGCCGCGCTGCGCCAGCATGTCGCTATAGCCGCCGGCATATTCGGCCCAGCGGCCCCTACCCTCAGGCACGATCACGCCGCTCACCAGACGGTCGAGAAAATCGCGATCGTGGCTGATGAGCAGCACGGTTCCGGGATAGTCGGCGAGCGTGTCTTCCAGCACGTCGAGCGTTTCCATATCGAGATCGTTGGTCGGCTCGTCAAGCACCAACAGGTTTGACGGCTTGGCCAAAGCCTGCGCCAGCATCAGGCGGCCGCGCTCGCCGCCCGACAGCTTGCCGAGCGGCGTACGGGCCTGTTCGCTGGTGAATAAAAAATCCTTCATGTAGCTGACGACGTGCTTGGCATGGCCGTTGACCATGACGGTGTCGCCGGCACCGCTTGTCAGCGCCTCGGCGACGGTAACATCAGGATCGAGACTGTCGCGGTGCTGATCGAGCGTCGCCACCGCAAGCGTCGATCCCAGTCGCACCGATCCGGCATCGGGCGGTATGGCACCGGTCAGCATGCCGATCAGCGTGGTCTTGCCGGCGCCATTGGGCCCGACAATGCCGATGCGATCGCCACGCGCAATGCGGATCGAGAAATCGTCGACGATGGCCCGGTCGTCGTAGCTCTTGCCGATACCGGCTGCCTCGATGACCAGCGCGCCGGACGGCGCCGCCGAACCGGCGGTGATGGTGGCGTTGCCGGCGGCGCCGCGGTAGCTGCGGCGCCGTTCGCGCAGCGCCTGCAATTGGCCGACCCGGCGCATGTTGCGCTTGCGCCGGCCGGTGACGCCGTAGCGCAGCCAGTGCTCCTCGGCGACGATTTTGCGGCCGAGCTTGTGTAGCTCGCGTTCTTCCTCCGCCAGCACGGCGTCGCGCCATTCCTCGAAATGGGCAAAGCCGCGCTCCAGCCGCCGCGTCTGGCCGCGGTCGAGCCACACCGTGCTGCGCGACAGCGTCGATAGAAAGCGCCGGTCGTGGCTGATGATCACCATCGCGCTGCGGCGGGCATCGAGATCGCGCTCCAGCCATTCGATCGTAGTCAGGTCGAGATGATTGGTCGGTTCGTCGAGCAGAAGGATATCGGGCGACGGCGCCAGCACGCGGGCCAGCGCGGCGCGCCGCGCCTCGCCGCCAGACAAATGCGACGGATTTTCCTGCCCGGTTAATCCCAGCTGCTCGAGGAGATAGCGGGCGGCATGGCGGTCATCGCCCGGGCGGAGCCCCGCCTCGACATAGGCCAGCGTCGAAAGAAAGCCGGCGAAATCCGGTTCCTGCGGCAGGTAGCGCACCAGCGCTCTCGGCTGCACGAAGACCGAGCCGCGGTCCGGCTCGACCAGGCCGGCGGCAATTTTGAGCAAGGTCGATTTTCCCGATCCGTTGCGCCCGACCAGCGACACCCGCTCGCCGGGCGAGACCGCCAGGTCCGCGCCTGAAAGCAGCGGCGTGCCGCCGAAGGTCAGTGCGATGTCTTTGAGTTGCAGAAGCGGAGGAGCCATACGCCTAGTTACGCCTTGTCGCGCCGCCTTATCGGGGCATCAAATGCTTGAGTTCAGGCCCGCTTGCAGCAGCCCAAGACATAGTATGTGGGAACGTTTAGCGCGATGCTAAGTATCTCAAATCGTTAGCCGGTCAACCGCATGTCCATTGCGTCCCGAATAAAACCTCGCAGCGCGTCGGTATCGAACGGCTTGCGCAAGATCCGCAAATCCGCCGGCGCGGCGCGCGCCGCATCGCTATAGCCGGTCGTCAGTACCACCGGCAAATCCGGATACTGTGAGCGGACTTCCCGCGCCAGCCCGACGCCGTCGATGGTCCCCGGCATCACGATGTCGCTGAACACCAGATCGATCCTGGCGCCATCCGCCAGCAGTTTCAGCGCCGCCTCGGCCGACTCGCGATAGAGCGTGTCGTAGCCGAGATGCTCAAACAGCGACGACGTCACCTCGGCGACTTCGGCGCTGTCGTCGACAATGAGAACCGCCGGGCGCCGCGAATGCGGGTCGTCCAGGGCGGACATGTCCTCACCGACGATTTCGGCGGCCGGCAGGGCCGGCAGATATACCGTGATCGTCGTGCCTTGCCCGACTTTGCTGTCGGCCTTGACCATGCCGCCGGCCTGATGGGCAAAGCCGTAAACCTGCGACAAGCCAAGCCCGGTACCCTTGCCGACCTCTTTGGTCGTGAAGAACGGATCGAAAATCTTGGACAGGAGATTCGGTGGAATGCCGGTTCCGGTATCGCTGAACTCAAGCACCACAAACTCGCCGTCGGGATAATCGCCGCCGTCAACAGCCGTGACGTTGCCGATCGATACGCTGAAAGTGCCGCCGTTCGGCATGGCATCGCGGGCATTGACCGCAATGTTGACGATGGCGAGTTCCAGCTCGGCAAGATCGACTTTCACCGGCCAGACGTCCGGATTATTCTTTTCGTTGTACACGATGTTGCCGCGCAGCGAGCTTTCGATCATCGTCCGCATATTGGTTATGCTGTCATTCAAATCGACCACCGTCGGGCTCAAATGCTGACGGCGCGCGAACGTCAATAATTGGCGGGTCAGGCTTTCGCCGCGTTTCGCCGCCGTCTGGATGGCTTCGATCGCTCTCGGCAATTTCGGATCCAGCAGCCGCTTGAAGGTCTGGGCATTGCCGCCGATGATCATCAGCAGGTTGTTGAAGTCATGGGCGATGCCGCCGGTGAGCTTGCCGATCGCCTCCATTTTCTGCGCCATCGCCAGCTGCTCGCGCGCCTCCACCAGCTTTTCCTGCGCGTCCCTCCGCTCGGTGGCGTCGCGGATGATGTTGGCAAAACCGACCAGATCGCCCTTGTTGTCGAGGATCGAGGCGACCGAGCCGGTGACAAAGAACAGCGTGCCATTCTTGCGAATGCGCCAGCCCTCGACCTCGTGCTTGCCTCTCTGGATCGCCAGCTCGAGCGCACGGTTCGGTTCGCCAGCACGGCGCTCGTCCGGCCGATAAAATATGCCGAAATGCTGGCCGACGACTTCGTCGGCGGTATAGCCGATGATCTGTTTCGCCGCGCTGTTCCAGCTGGCGACGCGTCCCGCCGGGTCGAGCACGAAAATAGCATAGTCGGCAACGCCCTCGATCAGAATTTGGTAGTGACGCCTGGACGCTTCGAGGGCCAGGCTGGTCTGCGTCAGTTCACGGGTCAATTGGTCCTGCACGGCAAGCAGCCGCGACTCGGTATCGCGACGGGTGGCAACGGCCGCGCTCAAGATGAGGCTTGCCAACGAAACGCTGGTCGAAAGCGCCAACAGCATGAGCAGCGATCCATTCAAATCCGCTCGCGGAAATGGGCTGCTGCCGATGGCGAAACCCGAGATCGCTGTCGCGCAAAAAATCAACGCGGCCGTCGCGGCGTTGCGCCGGTTGCCGCACAAGCCGGCCCACATCAGCGGGATTAAAACGAGAAACCCAAGCAGGCCACGATAAGGCTGCAGGCCGTTCAGCAGCGGGCTGTCCGCCGGCGGCCCGAAAGCAATGATGCCGATTGCCGCCGTAAGAGTGAAGATCGCGACCGTCTCCAGCAAACTCCATCTGGAGAATGGCCGCAGCGGCGTCATTGCCCAGAGCACAATGACCGCGGCAATGATCAAGCTCGCGGCGCCGTCGGCCAGCCACCACGTCGCCCAGGTGACGGAATTGGCGAGGCTGACGTCATTGGCCAGAATGAATCCTCCGATTGCGAAGGCAGAACTCACGATCGCGGTCGGGGTAAAGCAAACGAACGCAAACTTGGCGACGCCAACAGGCGTTTCGAACGCCTTGCGGTCGTGCGACCAGTGATTAATCAGCCAGGCACCGGCCAACGCCGCGAGCACCGCGCCGATGCCGATGAAGCCGGAAACCAACAACAAGGCGCCCGTCAGCGCACTCGCGGAAAACGACCCGAATAAAATCGCCGGCCAGATTCGGTAACCGCGCAGCAACAGCAGCGCCAGCGCCAACCCGGTCGGCGGCCACAGCGGTGTTGCCGACGGATTGATCGAAGGCAGGACGAGTTCAAGCTCGGCGAAGCCAACATAGCTCGCGGCGATCAACACCAGTTCGAGCGCGTAGGCTGCGGCGTTTGGAACGCTGCGAAGAACGGAGATTCCAGCTTCGCCGGTTCCTGCTGTCTTCATCGCGGGACGATTCTCGCCGTGGCCGCTGCGCAACTATACCATCATTCCGCTCAGGCTCGATAGCTTGGGATCATCTGAAAGTTCCCTGCTGCCCGCGAGCTGATTCGTTCGGTCGGCGATGAGTCGCTTTTAAGGCGATGCTCACTCATTCTTCCGCAGCAAGAACAGATACATGTTCCGGAATGTGCGGATTGGCCGCCTCGAAACTATTCCAATAGTCGAGATTGAGACGCGTGGCCTCTACTGGCGTTCGATTCACGCATGCGTGGCATGCTCCACCGGAAAGCGGTCAAGCCAATTGACGCGGTGATGCGCTGGTGCTTTCGCCCGTAAGCTCGCCCATAATGCCGCATGGCTTTCGACCTCCGCGCGCTCGCCATCGCCTCGGCGGGCTTCTCCGCTTTCGTCAATCTCTATTCGCCCCAGGCGCTGTTGCCGGATTTGTCGCGCGAATTCGGCGTCGACGCCGGCGCGATCAGCGCGCTGATGACCGCGAGCACCGCGGCGATCGCACTGACTGCGCCGTTTACCGGGGCGCTCGCCGATGTGCTCGGCCGCAAGCGCCTAATCACGGCCGCCTCGTTCGCGGTGGTGGTGCCGACGCTGATTATGACGCTGGCATCGACGGTGCCGCAGCTCGTGTTCTGGCGCTTCGCCCAGGGGCTGTTGCTGCCGCCGATTTTTACTGTCGCCGTCGCCTATGTGGGCGATGAATGGCCGCCGGCCGAAGTTCCCCGGGTGGCCGGGCTGTTTATTTCCGGCTCCAGCATCGGAGGATTTTCCGGCCGGTTCGTGACCGGTGCCGTCGCTGATCTGTTCGGCTGGCGCGCCTCATTCGTCGCAGTGGCGCTGTTGACGCTGGCCGGGGCGCTGATTGTCACGCTGGCGCTGCCGCGCGAGCGGCGCTTCGTCCGCTCCGGCGGCTTCCTCACCTCGGTGCGGCAAATGCTGGCCCACCTGCGCGATCCGCGGCTGCTCGCCATCTATGCGGTCGGCTTCGGCGTGCTGTTCAACTTCATCGCCACCTTCACCTATGTGAGCTTTCATCTGGCGGCGCCGCCCTATCTGTTTTCGTCGACGCTGCTCGGCGCGCTGTTCGCCACCTATCTTGGCGGCAGCTTCGTAGTGCCGTGGGTCGGCCGCGCCATTCTGCTGTTCGGCCGCCGCCGCTTCATACTCGGCATCATCGCCATCTGGATCGGCGGCGCGGCGATGCTGTTGGCCCCGCCGGTCAGCGTCATCATTGTCGGGCTTTTGCTCTGCGCCACCTGCGGCATGATTTGCCAGGCGGTCTCGACCGGTTACGTCATCACCACCGCCAAGGAGGGACGCTCCTCCGCCGCCGGGCTCTACGCCTCGAGCTTTTATATCGGCGGCAGCGCCGGCGCTTTCCTGATCGGGCTGGTCTGGAAAGCCGCTGGCTGGGACGGCTGCGTGGCGGCGATCATTGCCGTGCAGGTCATCATGGCGGGCATCGTTGCTCTCGCTTGGGAGAGATCGCGCGGCTAAGATTGAGAAAAACGGGGGGAGACGGAATGTCGCGCGATCGATACGACAGCAATCCGGTGCTTGGCAGCCGCAAGTTGAAGCTCGGCACCTTTCAGACCAATCTCGACAGCGGCTGCTGCATGTCGGGGATCGAAGGCCGCCTCGACATCACCTGGCCGAACACCGTGGCGCTGGCGAAGCTCGCCGACGAGATGGATTTCGAGGCGATCGTGCCGGTGGCGCGCTGGCGCGGCTTCGGCGGCGCACACAATCCGCAAGGGCCGGGTTTCGAGGCCTACACCTGGGCCGCCGGCATTGCCGCCTCGACCGCCAAAAGCGGCGTGGTCTCGACCTCGCACATATCGCTCAATCATCCGCTGATGGCGGCCAAGCAATGCGCCGCGATCGATCACATTTCCAACGGCCGCTTCATGCTGAACATTGTCTGCGGCTGGAACGGCCCGGAAATGGACATGTTCGGCATTCCCTTGAGCCAGCACGAGGATCGCTACGCCTGTGCCCAGGAATGGTTCGACATCGTCATGCGGCTGTGGACTGAAGATGACGAGTTCGACCACGACGGCCGCTTCTATCAGATCAAGAAGGGCTACCTGCAACCGAAGCCGATCCAGACCCCGCGGCCGCCGGTCATGAACGCCGGTGCTTCCGAGCGCGGCCGTCATTTTGCGGTGAAAAATTGCGATATCGTCTTCACCCTCATTCGCACCCACGACTACGACGTCAACGCCGCCCACGTCGCGGCCTATCACAAGCTGGCGCGCGAGGAATACGGCCGCCCGATCAAGGTGTGGACCCATGCCTGCGTCGTGCAGGGCGAGACCGAGAAAGAAGCGCGGGACTTCTACGACTATTACGTCCACCAGAAGGGCGACTGGGAAGCCGCCGGCAACATCATCGCCACCATGGCGGCGGACATCAACGAAAAGCAATTTCGCCCGAGCGCCACAAGGCGATTTCCGAGATGTTCATCGCCGGCTGGGGCGGGCATCCGTTGGTCGGCACCAAGGAGCAGATCGTCGACAAGCTCGTCGGCCTTTCGCGTATGGGCATGGACGGCGTGCTGCTGTCGTGGCCGCGCTTCGAGACGGGCATGCGCGAATTCCGCGACGTGACGCTGCCGCTGGTGAAGCAGGCCGGACTGCGCGACGCTGTGGCGTGATGCAGCAGGATCGGCGCACGACCAATCCGGTATTCAGCGGCCGCAAGCTGAAACTGGGCACCTTCCAGACCAATCTCGACTCTGGCTGCGTCATGTCCGACCTCGAAGGCCGGCTCGACATCACCTGGCCGAACACCGTGACGCTGGCGAAACTCGCCGACGAGATGGAGTTCGAAGCGATCGTCCCGGTCGCGCGCTGGCGCGGCTTTGGCGGCGCGACCGATCCGCAGGGTGCGGGCTTCGAGGCCTATACCTGGGCGGCCGGCATTGCCGCTTCAACGACCAAAAGCGGCGTGGTCTCGACCTCGCATGTGTCGCTCAATCATCCGATCATCGCCGCCAAGCAATGCGCCGCCATCGACCATATTTCGAACGGCCGCTTCACCCTCAACGTGGTCTGCGGCTGGAACGGCCCGGAAATGGAAATGTTCGACATGACGCTGGCGCGGCATGAGGACCGCTACGCCCGCGCCGAGGAATGGCTGACAATCGTCAAGCGGCTATGGACCGAAGACGGCGACGTCGATCACGAAGGCCGCTTCTACCGGATCAACAAGGGCGCCCTGAAGCCGAAGCCGATCCAGGCCCCCTACCCCGCCGTCATGAATGCCGGCGCGTCCGAACGCGGCCGGCACTTCGCCGCCAGGAACTGCGACATCGTCTACACGCAATTGCGCACCCACGATCCCGACGCCTGCGCCGCCCATATCGCGGCCTATCACCGGCTCGCCCGCGAGGAATACGGCCGCGAGATCCGGGTTTGGACGCTCGCCACGGTCGTACAGGGCGAGACCGAGCAGGAGGCGCGCAAGTTCTACGATTATTATGTGCACGAGAAAGGCGACTGGGCCGCCGCCGGCAATGTCGTCGCCGCCATGGCAGCGGAGGTCAACGAGCGCAATTACTCGGCCGAGCGGGCGCGAGCGATGGCCGAAATGTTCATCGCCGGCTGGAGCGGCCATCCGCTGATCGGCACCAAGGAGCAGATCGTCGACGGGCTCGCCGCGCTTTCGCGCATGGGCCTCGACGGCGTGCTCCTGTCGTGGCCGCGGTTCGAGCAAGGCATGCGCGAATTCCGCGACGCCACGCTGCCACTGGTCAAGCAGGCAGGACTAAGGGATCTGATCAGATAGCCCCTAAGCCCAGCCCGCGTTGATCCAAGCAGAATTCCGCAAGCCAGATGGACGCGTTGTTGTGCTTCGCGCCTATTGCGAGCACTTGCCCATCATGGTGTGGCACCACTGGCCCGCCTTGCACATCTCAGACTGCTTCGACATCATTGAGCTGCATGTGCAGCTTACTTTCGCCTGGCCGTCCGTGCAGGCAGGCATCTTGTGGGCCATCATTTTCGCGTGCGCCGTGCCCGCGAACATCGAAATGGCAAACAAACCGATCGCAAATGTCTTCAACATGGTTTTCCTCCCAGTCAGCACCTTAAGTGTAAAGTACCCGTCGCGAACCCGCAACTGCCGGAGCGAAACGGTGGTGTTCAATTTTTGCCCTCGTCGGATGCCGGCGCCCCGAAGCGGGCTTGCCGGCCTGTCGCGCATGGACCTCGACGGCGCCCTGCCGTCATGGCCGCGGTTCGAGCAAGGCATGATCGAGTTCCGCGACGTGACGCTGCCACTGGTCAACCAAGCGGGGCTGCGGGATGCGGTGGGGTAAAGCGCGCGCTCAGCGGATCAATTCAGTGCATCGTCACCGTAACCGCCGCCAGCCGATCCGGCGCGGCGTCATGTCAGTCATGGCTAACTCGCTTCGCCCGCTCCGGGTCATCCGGATCGGATAGCCAGACCTCGACCTCTGGAAACGGCTCCAAGAGCGGAAGCAGTGCAGCGTCTGTGCGGTGGCACAGCAATATGGAGCGAACACTGGTTGCTCCTTGAGCCATTACGAGACGAGCCGAAAAGAGTGCTTGACCCATAAGATACATTCCCATTCGCCCGGGCTTGGTCTGAACAACAATGACTTTGCGGCCCGATAGGGAGGGATAGTCACGCACGTTCGCTCGGCTGTCGGGCTCGTCCGGTAGGATGACGGCATCTGCGCGACGAACCGCTCGATCAGTCTGAGCCCACACGAGAGGATATTCCGGCAAAAAAGCTCCTTTCGCGTAGGAGTGCCAAAAACCCTCGGTCATCGCCGTTTCGTGCTTGCTCATGGGTTGGATGGGAGAATATCGCCTCACGCGGGGAAGGACATAGAGTCTTGCTTGCTACCCGGCTAAACTCCGACCAGTTTCTTCAGAACACACGCGCTGATTTTGAGGCTTCCGTCCAACTGCGGCTCCAGGGTGTAGAGCGCCTCCCAAGCCACGCCGGCAGCGTCGATGATATGGACTTCCTGCTGGAGCTTGCCGTCCGCAATCGTCGCCTTCCCAAACTCGAAACTCCGGTGACGATAGACCGGCGCATAACCGTTGCGGACCATGGCCATGAAGACGTCCGGGCTCCGATACCAGCTTTTGATGGCCGGCGCGGCAAAGGTCTACGCCTCCGCCCCGTCGTCGCGGCTAAAGGCTTGTTCCTGCGAGCGGATGACGGATTGTCCGGCGGCAACATCTTCGCCGGCGCAGGCGAGCGTGGCAGAGCTGATTAAAAACGCGACCAGTAGCGTAAGGGTACGCATGATCCTGCTCCATTTTGCGATCATACCTATCATACTCATTTACTCGCCTACCGAAAACCATTCCAGACGCTGGCAGCAACACGCCCCTGGACACGTTGTTTTGCCGGGACAATGATCGCCGGCCATCCACCTGCAATTTCGGCGACGTAAGCGGAGCCGCACATGACCTGTCATCACGACCATTGCGTTGCCGATGCCAAAACCTCTTTTCGCAGCCGCCGAAGCGTCATCACGGCGCTGGCTTCGGCTGCCGTGCTGTCGGCAAGTCCTTCGTTTGCGGCGACGCACGCGGCCGCCGACGACCAGCGCTTCATGCGGATGGCCATCGATGAGGCCCGCAAAGCCGATTTCCCTTTCGGCGCGGTGATCGTACGCGATGGCCGGGTGATTGCACGCGGCCGCAATCTCGGCAAAACCAACGGCGACCCGACCGCGCACGGGGAAATGGTCGCCATTCGCCGCTGCCTCGCCGCCCATGGCGGTGCGGCGCTCCGCGGCAGCACGCTCTATACCTCCGGCGAGCCGTGCGCGATGTGCATGGGCGCGATCCTCTGGTGCCACTTTGGCCGGCTGGTTTTTGCCGCGTCGGTCGAGCAGCTGGCCACCAAGATCAATCAGATCATGATCTCGAGCGCCGAGATCGCCGCCAAGGCCCCGTTCGCACCGATCGCGATCACCGGCAGTGTGCTGGCGGACGAAGCCATGCAACTTTTCGCCAAATGAAGCACGAATACGAACGTTTAGCGTGACGAATTCCGGCTCGCGCCATCATTGGTACAGCAGGGTCATGTGGTATGGTTGAACGACTGGCCCGGATGTCGCCGCGCGTCGTCCGGCCAGGGGTGCCGACGAGGTCATTTCATGAGGCGACGCGATTTCATCCAATTATTTGCCGGCGCGATCGCCGCCTGGCCGTTTGCCGCCCGCGCCGAAGCGCCGGCGAAGGCCGCGAGGCGGCACCAGCTGGCACTGAGCTCCGCACACCGCGCCGCGATTTGGCGCAGCCTGGGTCAAGATGCGATGAGAACGCAGATCCCTGCAGGCTTGAAGGTCGGCGAAGTGGTTCCGGCCACGATGCATTTGCTGCCGTTCGACCGCAGGCTTCGCAAAAACATACCGCCAATCAGACGCTATGTGTATGGGCTGCTGCAGGGCCAGGTTCTTATCGTCGATCCGCGGACGAAAAAGATCGTCGTCATTGTCGGCGAATAGGCGTCCGGGCCGCGCGAGCACGCGAAGCGACAGCACGGCCCCGGGGCCCAGCATCTGCACGGACCGGATTTCGCTCGCTACTTCTCGACGAAGTCCTCGCACTTCTGGATCTGGTCGTTCGCGCCCCAGGGCATGATCGGCACCGACGAGGTCGAATTCTTCGGCGAGCCTTCAATCAGCTTGTCAGTGTACACCATATAAACCAGCACGTTCCGCTTGGTGTCGCAGCCGCGCACGATCTGCATCTTCTTGAAGAACAGCGAGCGGCGCTTGCGGAACATGTCCTCGCCCTGGGCGAATTTCTCCTTGAAGCGGATCGGGCCGATCTGCCGGCAGGCGAGCGAAATGTCCGACACCTGTTCGGCGACGCCGACCCAGCCTTTCACGCCGCCGCGCTCGGGAACGGTGAAATGGCAGGCGACACCCTCGACGTCGGGATCGTCGAGGCCATAGGTGGCAAGCTTGTCGTTCGGCGTCAGCAATTTGAACACCGTGGAACGCTTGAAGATCAGGTCCGGCTCGTCGCCGGCGTGCAGCGGCGTCGCGACGAGGCCGGCGAACAGCAGCGATAACAGCCAAAGAGGCTTGGTCCAAAAAGACTGGCGCAAAAGAGACTCGGGCATTGCGACTCCTTGCCGGCTTTCCGCGGGCCGCGGCTCGCCGCCTGCGCCGGCGACCGCGTCAGGCTGACCGAAGATAGCTCACCGGCTGTCGAGATTGGAGACTTGCTTGACGTCGCGCGGCACCGGCGCGACGAAGCCGCCGGCCGCGGCGTCGGCGAGCGCGTTGCGATCGAGCGCCTCGTCGTGCTTGTAGACGTCTTCGCGGAACTGCACGGTGCCGTCGCGCGTCACCCAGCCGGTGAGGTAAACCCAGGCCACCGGCATTTTGTGCGGCAGGTTGACGATCTTGAGCACGCCTGCGGCGATGCCGGCGTCGATCGCGGCTCGGTTCCAGCCCGGCACGTCCTCGAGAATCCACGTCGCCAGGTCGCGCACATTGTCGACCCGGGTGCAGCCGTGCGAATCGAACCGGTAATCGTCGGCGAACAGGTTCCGCGTATTGGTGTCGTGCATGTACACCGAATAGGGATTCGGCATGTCGATCTTGAGATTGCCGAGCGCGTTGAAGCCGCCGGAATCCTGGCGAACGGTAAAATTGGGCGAGCGGTCGGACGACCAGTCGATCGAGCCCGGATCGACCTGTTCGTCGCGGGCGCCGAGCAAGCGCATGTGCATGCGGCTCAGATAGCTCGGGTCCTTGCGCATGTGCCTGAAGATCTCGGTCTTGGTGATCGAGAGCGGTACGGTCCAGGTCGGGTTGAGGTTGACCGCGGTGATGTAGGCGGTCAGCGTCGGCGACGGCTTGTCGATCTTGCCGACAATGACGCGATAGCGCCGCTCGACCTTGTCGTGGCCGACCGCCTCGACGAAGGCCGCCGGAATATTCACCACGACGTAGCGCTCGGCGAACACGAAATCCATGCCGAGCAGGCGCTCGATCGAGGCTTCGAGTTGTTTGATGCGGGCCGCGACCGGAACGTTGAGCGCGCGGAAGGTGCGGGCGTCGACGCTGCCGGTGGCGTCAAGTCCGTGACGCAACTGGAAGCGCTTGACCGCGTCGATCACGGCCGCGTCGTAGACATCGCCCGCCTCGAGCTCGGGCGCCAGATCGTCGCCCACGACCAGACGCCGGCGCAGCAGAGCGACGTCGGCGCCGCTGACCCCGGCCGCGAGCTTGGCATCGGCCGGCAGCGCGGGCCAGCCCCCGCGCACTTCAATAGCGGCATAGGAGAGCAGCGTCTCTTTGATGCGCTGGTAGGTGCCCTCGTCGAACACCGGCTCGGCTGACAGCGCCAGCGCCGCGGCGGAGCGCGACTCGGGCGTTGAGGGCGCTTTAGCGGCCCGCGGCGGCTTGGCCGGTGCGGTCTGCGGCTTGGCGGGTGCCGCTTGCGGCTTGGCCGGAGCGAGCCGCGGATTGGGGATGGCCGGGTGCGGATCGAGCAAAGCCGGTTGACCGGCGACTTGCGCCAGAGCCGAACTAGCCGATCCCGCCACCAGGGCGAGCATTACGCCAACAACCGAGCTGATCCGCACGAATCGCGCCTCACCTGTGGAACGAGTATGCTATCGCTGTGGCGGCAATTGGACCAGACGTGTGTCCAAGGGGGGAATTCCGGCGCCACGATCCCGGTTGTGGGCGGGCGCCGCAAGGAAAAGCAGCTTTCACAGCATGTATCTCGGTATCGATATCGGCGGCACGTTCACCGATCTGGTTCTCATGGACGACGGCGGCAATATCTCGACCGCCAAGGCCCCGACCACGCCGGGCGAATTGGAAAAGGGCGTGTTCGACGCCGTCGCAATTGTGGCCGGCAGCCAGGGCCTGGCGCCCGAGGAGCTTTTAAGCCGCATCACCGCGTTCGGGCACGGCACCACCCAGGCCACTAACGCGCTCATCGAACGCACCGGAGCCGCGACCGGCCTGATCGCGACCCGCGGCTTCGGCGATACGCTCGCCCTGCAGCGCCTGATGGGCTTCACCGCCGGCATCCCGGTCGAGCATCTCGGCCGCTATAGCCGCCGGCGCTATCCCGATCCGATCGTGCCGCGTCGGCTCGTCCGCGAAGTACGCGAGCGGGTCGATCAGGCCGGCAATGTGCTGGTCCCCCTGGACGAGAACAGCGTGCGCACTGCGGTGCGCGAATTGATCGATGCCGGCGCGCAGACGTTTGCGGCGACGCTGTTATGGTCGTTCCGCAACCCGGCGCACGAGCAACGGGTCGGCGCGATCATCCGCGAGATGCGCCCCGGCGCCTATGTGAGCCTGTCCTGCGAGGTTTCCCCGATCATCGGCGAATACGAGCGCACCGCAACCACGGTGCTCAATTCCTACCTTGCGCCCAAGGTCGCCGACTATCTCGACCGCATCGAAAGCCTGCTGCGCGACCGCGGCTTTCGCGGCAAGTTCAACGTGCTCAACTCCGCCGGCGGCGTCATCCCGGCGCGCGAGGCAGCGCGCAAGCCGGTGCTCTTGGTCGCGAGCGGGCCCGCCGGCGGCGTCATGGGCTCGCTGCAGCTGGCGCAGGAGATCGGCCACCACAACGTCATCACCACCGACATGGGCGGCACGAGCTTCGACGTGGCGCTGGTGGTGGACGGCAAGCCACTCGTTTCCGGCACTCACGAAGCCGGCGGATTCCATCTCAACACCCCGGTCATCGACATCCGCGCCATCGGCGCCGGCGGCGGCTCGATCGCGCGGGTGGAGGCAGGACTGCTCCGCGTCGGACCGGACAGCGCCGGCGCCGTGCCGGGCCCGGTCTGCTATGGGCGCGGCGGCAAGCTTGCCACCGTCACCGACGCCGATCTCGTGCTCGGCATTCTCTCGCCCGAGAACTTTCTCGGCGGCCGCATGAAACTCGACCTCGCCGCCGCCACCGCCGCGATCCGCGAACAGATCGCCACGCCGCTCGGCATGAGCGTCGAGGCGGCTGCCGCCGGCATCCGCCGCGTCGTCGACGGACATATGGCCGACACGCTGCGCGAGGTCACGATCGGCCGCGGCCACGATCCGCGCGACTTCGTGCTGCTCGCCTATGGCGGCGCCGGGCCGGTGCATTGCATCGGCTACGGCGCCGAGCTCGGGGTGCCGCGGATTCTCATTCCGGCAACCAGCATGGCGCATTCGGCCTATGGCGCGCTCGCCTCCGACATCCAGCACTCCGCCGAGCGCTCGCTGCTGCTGCGGGCGGGCGGCGGCACCCGCGATCCATGGGACGGTCTCGATTGCGCGGCCATCACCGCCGTGTTCGCGGAACTGGAACAGCGCTGTCTGGCAGCCATGACGCAGTCCGGATTCGCCGCCTCGCAGTCCGAGCTCGCCCGCTCGATCGACATGCGTTACCGCCGGCAGACCCATGATCTGATGGTGGCGATACCGGAGGGCCCGGTGACGCCGGCGACTGCGCGCACGCTGGTCGAGACGTTCGAAGAATCCTATGAGGCGGTGTATGGCAAAGGCGCCGGTTTCCGCTTCGCCGGCATCGAGCTGACCACCTTCCGCGTCGTGGCGGTGGGGCGCGTGCGCAAGCCTTCGATCCGCAAGCCGAGCGCCGCCACGGCGCCGAAACCGAGCCAGCGGCGCATTTTTGAACCGGCGACCCTGAAGTCGACCGAGGCCGACGTCTGGCAATGGCTCGATATGCCGGCGGGATTTGCCGTCTCCGGTCCCGCGGTCATCGAGCATCCTGAAACCGCCGTCTATGTCGGGCCGGGCCAGACCGCTCGCCTCGACCAAGCCGGCAATCTCTCCATCGATCTCACCTGAAGTCAGCCCGATGAACACCCAGCGCCCGAACGGCCAATCCGGCGGCAATGCCGCCATCGATCCGATCACCTTCGAGGTGATCCGCCACAAGCTCGAAGCCATCACCGAGGAGCAGGCGATCACGCTGAAGAACGTATCGGGCTCGCCGGTGGTGACCGAAGCGACCGATTTCAACGTCGGCATCTATCTCGCCGACGGCGCCATCGTGAACATGGGACCGCAGGTGATCTTCCATGCCGGCACCATGTCGACGGTGATCTACTCGATCATCGAAAATTTCAGCGCCAATCCCGGGATCAATGAGGGCGACATGTTCATCCTCAACGATCCCTATCGCGGCGCTATTCATCAGCCCGACGTCTCGATCGTGATGCCGATCTTCCACGAAGGCCGGCGCATCGCCTGGACCGGCTCCTGCGCGCACGAGCTCGATACCGGCGGCATGACGTTCGGCAGCTGGGCGTTCGCCGCAACCGACGTGCAGCAGGAGGCGATGCTGCTGCCCGGCGTGAAGCTCGTCGAGAACGGCGTGCTGCGCGAGGACATCTGGCAAATGATCATGGGCATGACCCGGCTGCCCCATGTCGTCGGCCTCGATTTCAAGGCCATGATCGCCGCCAACAACGTCGCGGCCCGGAGGTTTCATCAACTGATGCAGCGCTACGGCGCCAAAACCGTCGATCAGGTCATGCGCACCGAGATCGATACCTCGGAAGCCCGGCTGCGGGAGCGCCTCAAGCTCATCCCCGACGGCACCTACCGCGCCCGCGATTTCCTCGATCACGACGGCCACGCCAACCGGCTCTACCAGATCGAAGTCGCGGCCATCAAACACGGCGACACGCTCGTCCTCGATATGGAGGGTTCCTCGCCGCAGGCGCCGGGCTTCATCAACTGCACCCGCTCCGGATTGCGCGGCGCGCTGTTCACCGGTCTGCTCCCGATCCTCGCGCCTGACATCCGCTGGAACGAGGGCGTGCTCAAGCCGGTGACGATCAAGGTGCCGGAGGCCAACATCTGCAACGCGCGCTGGCCGTCTCCGGTCTCCGGCGCCACCGTCTCCACCGCCTGGGTGGTGCAAAACGTCGCCGTCGCCGCGCTGTCGCGGATGGTGGCGTGCGTGCCCGAGCTGGTGCAGGAAGGCCAGGCCGTCACCAAGGGGCAGTTCTCGGTCCTGACCATGGCCGGGCCCGACCGCGACGGCGGGCCCTTCGGCATTCTGCTGATGGACGCGATGGCCGGCGGCGGCGGCGCCTATATCGACCATGACGGCCTCGACGGGTCGGGCGACCATTCGATCCCGCGGCCGCGCATCGGCAATGTCGAGTCCAACGAGGCGTCGGGCCCCTTTCTCTACCTGTTCCGCTCGTTCATGGCCGACACCGCCGGCGCCGGCACCATGCGCGGCGGCGTAACCATGGGGCTAGCGGTAACGCCGCACGACGCCGACGAACTGCACACCATGGTGGTCGGCCACGGCGTGCAGGTACCGAATTCGGTCGGCCAGTTCGGCGGCATGCCGGGCGCCTGCGCCTATCATCTGCTGCGCGCCCCCACCCTACCCTCCCCCGCAAGCGGCGGAGGGATGGGAGGAGGTATCGCGGAGTTGATCGACGCCAACGCGCACATGCATGATTTGTTGGACGCCGGCGGCAGCGTCCGTCGCTTCGATTCCAAGCCCGGCCATTTTCCGCTGCATCGCGGCGATGTGCTGGCATATTCGTTTCAAGGCGGCGGCGGCTACGGCGATCCGATCCGGCGCGATCCCGGCCATGTCGCCCGCGACGTGCATAATGGGCTGGTCACGCCGCCCTGGGCGGCTGCGCTCTATGGCGTCGTGCTGCACGATGGCGCCGTCGACGCCGAGGCCACCCGCACACGCCGGCGCGACATCCGCAGCGAGCGTCTTGGCGGGCACGCCCGGAAGGCCGAGCCGCCGGAGAATACCGGGTTGGCTGCTGTCTGCCCGCGGATCGACGACGGCAAACGTTTTCGTTGCCTGTGCGGCACCGATCTCGGCCCGGCGACCGAGGATTGGAAAGCGCGCGCCTACCGGCGCCAAGTGGCGCCATCAGCCTGCGGCCCGCATCTCACCTTGCACGCAGAGCTGGAGCTGCGGGAGTTCGTCTGCGCCGATTGCGGAACGCTGCTCGAACTCGAAGTCGCGCGTCACGGCCAGGAGTCGCTCGCAACCGTCGTTTTGGATGAGTAGAGGCACGCTTTAGTCTTGTGACCTGTCCCGGTATAATGGCGCGGATCGGGGGTCATGATGGCCGATGACGCCGCCGCGACTGTCGACGCTACGTCCGACCGCATCCCGGCGGCGTTGGGCTTCACTGACGCCAGCGAGACCGTCCAGGTTCATCCGATCGCCGATCCCGACGCCGATCCTTTCGCAGACGCAATTCCAGAAATGGACGACAACGATATCGGGCCCGTTGCCGTAGCGGTTGGCTCCGGTGGCGTACTCGTCACATTCAGCGGCGGACTATTTCAATCAAGCGAGATTGCCGGCTATGCGTCCATAGAGGACGTATCACTCTATGCAATCCACGCCGGCAACGACGAAACTTCGCCCAACAATCCATTCGGCACCAATACAATCGTGCTCGTGGGCCTCAGTACCAACGGCGCTAACGGCTTGGAGCACATCGCCGGCTTTCAAGGCGAACCCGGGGGCTCGCTTGAATCTTCGCCGTCACCGGTCCCGCCAAGCCTGCTGCAATTGGAGATCGACGGCGCCAACGCCGCGTACGCGCGCACCGTGCCGGCCGGCGCGACGGCGCTCGACAGCACGTTCCTCACTGCATTGGACAAAAACACCAACGGCTTTTTCGGAATGGCGTACGAGAACAACGGGGTCGTCTTCGTCGCATTCGAAGGCACCCAATTCAATCTGTCCGCCTATGGACGAGAGTCGATTGCCGCCGACGTGCAAATATTGGAGGGCCACTGGCCGGCAGCCTTCACCGACGCAATCCTTTTTGCGCTCGGCGCGCAATCGCTCGCCGGATCGACGCCAATTTATCTCACCGGGCATTCGCTCGGCGGCGGCGAAGCAGAAGCCGTCGCGCTGTTCGCGGCAATCAGTCCTGATTTATCGATTGCCGGCGGAGTCACCTTCGGCGCTCCCGGCGTTCCCGGCTACTTCGGTCCCAGCGGCTTCGGCAAACTCACCGATTTTGTCGATTACGGCGATCCGGTCGGCAATTACGCGCATGACGGCGAGCTGGCCGCTGTGTCGTTGACCGGAAATCATGTCGGTACGGTGGAATTCGTCGGCTCGCCGGCCGATGCGGCGGTCGCGGTGGCTGATCTGTTATCCGGCAACCTGCCGGATGCTTTTCAGTTTCATGAGCTTTCGCACTATGCCGCCGATCTTGGGCTGACGATCGACAATTCGGCCAACGCCGCCGTCGCCAATGCGAGTGCAGCAGTCGCCAATCAAATTCATGCTGAGGCGATCACCCACCATACCGACGCCGCGGACGCGCCGATCCCGCACTTCGATGCCGGCGCGGCTCACCTGCACCATTTCCTCATTTGATTTTTTGATCGGAAGGATCAACCGCCGTCGGTCCCGAGTCAGCAAAACGCCCGCCAGTCGCGGGCGTTGCCGGTCCGCCGCCGGCTCACGCCTGCGGCTGCGGCTCCATCGGGCCTGGCTCGGGACGCGGCCGGTTGCGGCCGGCGCCGGCGGTCGGCACGGTCGGGGTGCGCGCGGTCGACGGCTCGATCACGGTTTCGCGGGTCGGCCGCTTGCCCATCAGCAAGTCCTTGATTTCGTCGCCGCTCAAAGTCTCGAACTCGAGCAGCCCCTTGGCCAGCGTTTCCAGATCGCCGCGCTTTTCGGTGAGGATCTGCTGCGCTTCCTGATAGCCGGCCTCGACATACCGCCGGATCTCGGCGTCGATTTTCTGCACGGTCGCTTCGGAGATGTTCTGCTGGCGCGACACCGAGTAGCCGAGGAACACCTCTTCCTGGTTCTCGCCATAGGCCACGGTGCCGAGCGCGTCGGACAGGCCCCAGCGCGTGACCATCATGCGCGCGAGCTTGGTCGCCTGCTCGATGTCGGAAGCAGCCCCCGAGGTCACCTTCTCGCGCCCGAACACCAGTTCCTCGGCGACCCGGCCGCCCATCATGATGGCGAGCCGTGAGGTCATCTGTTCGAGGCTCATCGACAGCTTGTCGCGCTCGGGCAACTGCATGACCATGCCGAGCGCGCGACCGCGCGGAATGATCGTCGCCTTATGCACCGGATCGGTCGCCTTGACGTTGACGGCGACGATGGCGTGGCCGCCTTCGTGAAAGGCGGTGAGAAGCTTCTCCTCTTCCGTCATCACCAGCGACTTGCGCTCGGCGCCCATCATCACCTTGTCCTTGGCGTCCTCGAACTCGACCTGCGTCACCATGCGCTTGTTGCGCCGCGCCGCCATCAAGGCCGCCTCGTTGACGAGATTCATCAGATCGGCGCCGGAGAAGCCGGGCGTGCCGCGGGCGATGGTCCGAAGGTTGACGTCGGGCGCCAGCGGCACTTTGCGCACGTGGACTTTCAGAATCTGTTCGCGGCCGACCACGTCCGGATTGGGCACCACCACCTGGCGGTCGAAACGGCCCGGGCGCAGCAGCGCCGGGTCGAGCACGTCCGGCCGGTTGGTGGCGGCGATCAAAATGATGCCTTCATTGGCCTCGAAGCCATCCATCTCGACGAGCAGTTGGTTCAGCGTCTGCTCGCGTTCGTCGTTGCCGCCGCCGAGGCCCGCGCCACGGTGGCGGCCGACGGCGTCGATCTCGTCGATGAAGATGATGCAGGGCGCGTTCTTCTTGGCCTGCTCGAACATGTCGCGCACGCGGCTGGCGCCGACGCCGACGAACATCTCGACGAAGTCGGAACCGGAAATGGTGAAGAACGGCACGTTGGCCTCGCCGGCGACCGCGCGCGCGATCAAGGTCTTGCCGGTACCGGGCGGGCCGACCAGCAGGAGGCCGCGCGGAATCCGGCCGCCGAGCCGCTGGAACTTACCCGGATCGCGCAGGAATTCGACAATCTCCTGCAGGTCCTGTTTGGCCTCGTCGACGCCAGCGACATCCTCGAAGGTAACGCGGCCGTGCGCTTCGGTGAGAAGCTTGGCGCGCGACTTGCCGAAGCCGAGCGCCTTGCCGCCCGCGCCCTGCATCTGGCGCGAGAGGAAAATCCACACTCCGATCAGCGCCACAAACGGCAGCCACGAGATCAGCAGCGACACGAACCAGGGCACATTCTCGGTCTGCGGCCGCGCCGTGATCGAAACGCCCTTGTTGTAGAGGCGCTGCACCAGCGAAGGATCGCTCGGCGAATAGGTCTGGAAAGTCCGCCCGTCGGTGAAGGTGCCGTGGATTTCCGGACCCTGGATCAGAACGTCGCGCACGCGGCCCTGATCGACCTCACTCAGGAGCTGCGAGAACGATATGTCTTGCGAGGTGGTGTGCTGGCCCGGGTTCTGAAACAACGTGAACAGCGCCAGCAACAGCAGGACGATGATGACCCACAGGGCGAAATTGCGAAGATTAGCATTCATCGCTTGTCCTCGGCCGGCGCTCCGCCGGCGCCCGACGGTCCAGTTATGCCCGCGAATCGTGGCGGCTTAAGGTCCCACACCCTTGGCAATGTAGGCGTCGAGCCCGCAGCTGCCAAGGGAAGCGGGCCATGCGCAAGCCGTTTATTCTACTGTCGTTTCGTAAAGCTCCGGTTGCCGGCGGCGGGTGCGGTCCGGGTTCGTCGCGACGGCGCGCGCTCGACGCTAAGCCACTCGGCGGTCAGCGTGATCAGCGCGCCGGCGAGCGTCCGGCGGATTCGCGATCGCGACCGCCGCAATACATCGTAAAGCATTTCAAGCTTGCCAAGCTCGACCGGGCCCTCGTTGCCGACGTGCGCGATGGCGCGGCCGAGGAGCCGAAGCGCCACTTCGGCCGGCAGGTCGCCAAATCGTCCGGTTGGGAAAGCGATCGGACCGCGTTCGCGCCACGGTCCCGGCGCCAACGCCGCGCGCGCGGCGAGAACCGCAAATTCGATGGTGGCTTCCGCGCGCCGCATGCGTGCCGCCAGACGCGCGAAGCTCTTCGCATCGAGCCCCTCGCGCGCGAGATCAGGCAACAACGCGCGCAGCCGCGTGCGCGCAAAGCGCGGATCTTGGTTGGTCGGATCCTCGCTGTGGTCGATGCCATGAACTTTGAGCGTCGCCACCAGACGCTGCTTGGAAACCCGGAGCAGCGGCCGCACCAGAAAAATCCGATCAGCACCCGGGCTCGCCGATGTCTTCGGTTCGCCACTTCGCTTGCGAGTCGAGGGAGCGGCGATCAAGACCGGCAGCAAACTGGCGGCCGCCATGCCGGCGAGCCCGGTCAACCCGCTGCCGCGGGCGAGGCGAAACAATACGGTTTCGGCCTGATCGTCCAGGGTGTGCGCAGTCAGGATATGTTCGTATCCGGCGCGCACCGCGGCTTCCGCGAGCAGCCGGTAGCGCGCGTTGCGCGCCGCCTCCTGCAAGCCGGTTTTCGGCTTGTGGCCGCGCCAATGCACCGTGCGATGGGGGACGCCGAGCCGGCGGGCAAGGCGCTTGACCGCGGTCGCTTCCCGCGCGGACTGCGGTCGCAGGCCGTGGTCGACGGTTACCGCGATAAGTTTTGGCGGCTGTTTGCGCCGCTTCTCAAGTCCCTCGGCCCAGCGGGCCGCGATCAGGAGCAGCGCGGTAGAATCCGAGCCGCCGGAGACAGCGAGAAGAAGCCCGCGCAGATTTTCAAGACCGCTGAATAGCGCGCTCGCTTCCTCGTCGCGAACTGCCTCGTCAGCAATGGCCACGCTTTTGTTCCCGCTCCACGCCCTGCTTTATAGTCTGCGAAGCGCGCGGATATTTGCGCAGTACCTCGCCGAGCGAGGCGCAGGCCGCTTCCTTTTCGCCCAAGGCCGCGAGCGACTGGCCAAGGCGCAGAAGCGCCTCAGGCGCCCTTGGGGTGGTGTCATACTTGGTCGACACGGCCAGAAATGACTCGGCGGCGTCGCGATATTGCTGCTGCTGATAGAGACTCTCGCCCAGCCAGTACTGGGCTTCCGGCGCCAACCGGTCACTCGGATATTGGCGCAAGAACAGGCGGAAGGTATCCGCCGCGAGCGCATAGTCTTTGTGCAAAACGTAGCCATAGGCGAGATCGTAGGCGTCCTTGGCGGTGTTGCCCGGCGGCAGCGTCGCCTGCATGGTGCCGGTCGCGCTGGGATTGGCGGGCGGCGGAGGCGGCAACTCGCCGCCCGGCGCGGAAGAACCCGAAGGTGCTGACAGGTTCGAGAGATCGAGCGGCGCGCCGAGCTGCCGCGGTCCGGGCGCCGGCGCGTCTGACACCGGGGGCGGCGGCTCGTTCGCGGCCGTGCTGGCCCCCAGCGGACGCGGCGCCCCGGGTGCGGCGGGACTGAGCGTCGGATCGAAGGCGTCGCCGCGATGGCCTGCCGGCGGCGCCGCTTCGATGGGCGCGGCCGCGGGCGGCGGTGCAGCGGCGACAACGGGCGCGGCCGCGGGCGGCGGATACTGGGCCGCCGGCCGCTGCGGCACAGCCGATGTTGCGGGCGTGCTGCCTTGCACCTCCGCCTGCAGACGCTGCACCTGCTGTTCGAGCTGCTGATTGCGATATTGCAGCTGCTCCACCGATCCGGTGAGCGTGCGGAGCGCGCTTTCGAGGCGATCAAGGCGCGTCAACAGCTCGGACGAAGAGTCCTGCGCGCGCGCGCCATGGACCCCAAGCGTGCACGCGAAGACGACCACGAGCAAAAGGGCGGAGCGGTTCATCGCCGGCGACAATTTCGGTGAATAGTCCATATCTACCATAGCCCTGCCTGCGTCGAAATTGTGACAGTTTGTCTGAACGAAGCCCTCATTGCGACATCTGCTTTTGATCTACCCGGGCGTCATCCATGTGCAGGCTGAACCCCGGCCTGCCGGCGGTTTGCCCGCCACTCCTCGAAGCGTTGGATGACCACGAATAACGACGGCACGAATAAAACCGCAAGACAAGTCGATGCGATCATGCCGCTGAATACCGTGATGCCGATTGATTTTCTTGCGCTGGCGCCGGCTCCGCTGGCTACCACAAGCGGCACCACGCCGAGGATAAAGGCAAACGACGTCATGACAATCGGCCGGAATCGCGCCCGCGCCGCGTCGATCGCCGCTTGCAGTATGGTCTTGCCGTCGCTTACCCGACCCGCGCGCGCGACCTCGACGATCAGAATTGCGTTTTTTGCGGACAGCGCCATCAGCAGAATGATGCCGATCTGCGTATAGAGATTGTTGTCGATCCGCAGCAGCGACAGCACCAGCACCGGGCCGACCAGCGCCAGCGGCACCGAAAGGATAACCGACAGCGGCATGTACCAGCTTTCGTATTGACCGGCGAGGACCAGATAAACCAGCAGCAAGGCCATGGCGAACACAAAGTACATTTGGTTGCCGACGACCTTCTCCTGATAGGACATGGCGGTCCATTCGGTGGCGGCGCCGGGCGGCAGCGTCCGCGCCGCGACCTCGTCCATCAATCGAAGCGCTTCGCCGGAGCTGTAACCCGGCGCCGGAAGTCCAAGCACGCTCGACGACGGATAGAGATTGTAGAGGCTGACCAGGGGCGGCCCGACTGTCGGAGAGGTCTCGACGATCGTGCCCAGCGGGATCATGTTGCCTTGCTGATTTCGCACCTGGAGATTGTCGATATCGCGCAGCCGCAGCCGAAACGGCGCGTCGGCTTGCGCGTAGACCTGGAACACGCGGCCGAATTTGTTGAATTCCTCGACATAGGTCGAGCCGAAATAGGTCGCCAGCGTTGCGAACACCTGGTCGACCGATACGTGTAGCGTCTGCGCCTTCACGCGATTGACCTCGACGCGCAATTGCGGCGCGACCGCGCGGAACGTGGTCGAAACCCGCTGCAAAGCGCTTTGCGACTGGGCGTTGGCGACGATCGTATTGGTGATGCTCTGCAGCTTGGCGAAATCGGCGCTGCCGTCGCGCAGCTCGACTTGCATGGTGAATCCGCCGACATTGCCGATACCCTGAATCGGCGGCGGCGGCAGCGTAATCACGCGGCCGTCGACGGTGTCGAGTTCCCGCACCAGGCGGGCAAACACCGTCCGCAGGTCGTCCCGGGCGTCCCAGGATTTGAGCACAACGTAAGCGACGCCGGCATTGGCCAGCGGGGCGCTGTCGTCAAGCGCGGAAACGCCGGCAATGGCGACGACATGATCGACGGCGGTATCCGCCCCGGCGATGCCGGAAATCTGATCTAGCGCCCGCTGCGTGCGCGCCAGCGCCGCACCATCCGGCAGCTGAACCACGACCAGCAAATAGCCCTGATCCTCGATCGGCAGGAACCCGGTAGGGACACGCGCCAAGCCCCAGCCGGTCAGTGCGATGATCGCCAGGGCGGCCGTCGTCATCAAACCGGCGCGCGAAACCAGACGGGCCATCAGAGCGGCATAGCCGCGCTCGGTGCGCGCATAGACCGCGTTGAAGCCGCGATAGAATGCATTGCGCCGCTCGAGCGGCACCGCGGGGCGCAACCACAAAGCGGCTTGCGTCGGCTTCAGCGTCACCGCGTTGATCGCGCTCAACAGCGCGGTCGCGGCGATGACCAGCGCGAACTGTGCATAGATGCGGCCGGTCAGACCGGGCAGAAACGCTGCCGGCAGAAACACCGACATCAGCACCAACGTGATGCCGATGATCGGCGCCAGCAGCGTATTCATGGCTGCGATCGCCGCATCGTGGCCGTTCATGCCCCGTTCGATGTTATGCGAGGCTCCCTCGACGACGATGATGGCATCGTCGACCACAATGCCGATCGCCAGCACGATCGCGAACAAAGTGGAGAAATTCACCCCGAAACCAAGCGCCCACATGGCTGCGAATGCGCCGATGATGGTGACCGGAACGGTGGTCGCCGGCACCAGCATCGCGCGCCAATCCTGCAGAAAGACCAGGATCACGATCAGCACCAAAACCGCCGCGCCGACGAGCGTCTTGTAGACCTCCTGAATCGATGCATTGACGAACACGGTGGTGTCATACGGCGTCGAGTAAACAATGCCTTGCGGGAATTTACGCGAGAGGGCTTGCATTTTTGCCTTGACCGCGCGCTCGACCTCGAGCGCGTTCGCGCCCGGGGTCTGAAAAATGCCCATGGCCGCACCCGGCTTCCCATCGAGCGTAAACGCCTGGCTGTAGGTCTGCGCGCCAAGCTCGACGCGGCCGATGTCGCGGATCCGCGTGACGGCGCCGGCATTGCCGGTCTTCACGATCACGTTCGCGAACTCGCCGACATCGGTGAGCCGGCCCTTCACATCGATGGTGTACTGGAAGTCCACACTCGGCGGCGCCGGCGGCGTGCCGACCTGGCCCGCTGCCACGTCCTCGCTCTGCTGCTGCAAGGCCTGAACCACGTCCTGGGCGTTGAGGCCGCGCGCCTTGAGCTTGTCAGGATCGAGCCAGACGCGCATCGAGTACTGGCCGGCGCCGAACTGTTTGACTTCGCCGACGCCGGGCAAACGCGACAGCTCATCCACCAGATTGATGGTGGCGTAGTTGGCCAGATAGAGGCCGTCGCGGCTTTTGTCGGGCGAGGTCAGGACCACGAACAGAAGCGGCGCGGTCGAACGTTTTTTGACCGTCACGCCCTGCGACTGGACCGCCTGCGGCAGCGACGACAGCGCGCTTGCCACCCGATTCTGCACCAGGATCTGCGCGGTATCGAGATTGGTGCCGATCCTGAAAGTGACGGTCAGCGAATAGGAGCCGTCGCTGGCGTTGGTCGATTGCATGTAGAGCATGTTCTCGACGCCGTTGACCTGCTGTTCGATCGGCAGCGCCACGGTTTCCATCAGCGTGCGCGCGCTGGCGCCGGGGTAGCGGGTCGTCACCTGCACGGTAGGGGGCACGACGTCGGGATATTGCGAGATCGGCAGAGCGTAAAGTGCGACAGCGCCGAGCAGGATCATCAGGACAGCGATGACGTTCGCCAGTACCGGATGCTCGATGAAGAATTTCGAGATCATGTTGCGACCATAGAAGCAGTGCGCATCAATTGACCGCTGCCCGCAGCTCGGGGGCCACTTTTTGTCCCGGGATCGCGCGCATGATGCCGCCGACAACGACGCGATCGTCCTTCGTCAAACCGCTCTCGATCACCCGCAATTCGCCGACCAGCTGGCGCGGCTCGACCCGTCGCTGTTCAACGACGTTGTCCTTGTTGACCACCAGCACATACCGCCCGCCCTGATCGCTGCCGAGCGCGACATCGGGCACCAGCAGCGCCGCCTGAGGCTGCGACGGCACCCGCACCCGCACGAAATAACCGGGCAGCAAAGCCCGGTCGGCATTCTGCAAGGTTGCGCGGGCGGCGAGCGTTCCCGTCGAAGCATCGACCGTGGGCGCCAGGTAGTCGAGCCTGCCGCTGTGCGGATAGCCGGTTTCCGTCTGCAGCCCGACTTCGACCGAAATGCCGAGCAGATCCGCCGTCGTGCGCCCGGTGCGGGCGAGATCGGCGCGCACCTGGAGAACGTCGCGCTCGCTGGCGGTGAAATTGACGTAAATCGGATCGAGCTGGACGATGGTCGAGAGCACGGTGGTCGCGTTGGCACCGACGAGCTGGCCGATCGAGACTTGCCGCGCCGACACGACGCCATCGAACGGCGCGATCACGTTGGTATAACCGAGGTTGATCTCGGCCTGTTGCTCGTTGGCTTCCGCCGATTGCAAGTCGGCCTGATAGGAGTCTCGCTGCGCCAGCGCCTTGTCGTAATTGGCCTGGGTCGAGACCTGCTTGGTCACCAGATCAGCCTGGCGCTGAAACTCCGCTTCGGCCTGCTTCAGATTGGCGTTGGCGCTCGCGACTGAGGCCTTCGCGGCTTCGACCTTGAGCCGGTACGGTTCGGGTTCGATGGTGAATAAGGAGGTGCCCTTTTTCGCATAATCGCCGTCGGTATAGCTGATGGCCTGGACAAAGCCCTGCACGCGCGCCACCAGATCGACGGTATTGACCGCCGCGGTATTGCCGGTCGACTCGAAATAGCGGGTAACCTCCTGCTCGACCGGAGGGGCCACAGTCACTTTCGGCGGCGGCGGGGCCGCATAGCGGTTGCCCTGATCGCAGGCGGCGACCGCGAGCGCGACGGCGAGAACAGGCATCGCGCGAACAATCGCCGCCGTGGTCATGAACCAACCTCGCTGGATTTTTGCAAAATGCCGAGCGAAATACCGTCAAGATAAGGCAGCAAGGTTACGTTCCGATTTTCACCAGCGCTTGACGGGTTGAACATTACGCGAAAATTCGACCGGCGCCAAAGCGGCGACCGGTCGGTGCAATGCTGCTAAGTCGCGTGGAGAACGCGGCCGAAGGCGTGCGCTACGAGTTCGCGTTGAGCACGGTGACGGCGCGGCGGTTCTGCGACCAGCACGAAATGTCGTTGCAGACCGCGACCGGGCGTTCCTTGCCGTAGGAGATGGTGCGCATGCGCTGCGCCGACACGCCGCGCGACACCAGATATTCGCGCACGGTCTGCGCGCGGCGGGCGCCGAGCGCGATGTTGTATTCGCGCGTGCCGCGCTCGTCGGCATGGCCTTCGATGGTGAAGGCGTAACGCGCATACTGATTGAGCCACAGCGCCTGCTTGTCGAGCGTCGCCCGCGCCTGTTCGGAAAGCTCCGAGGAATCGGTGTCGAAGAACACCCGATCGCCGACATTGACGATGAAATCCTGCTGGCTGCCGGGCGCCGCGGCGTTGGCCATCGGCGTCGGTTCAGGCGGCTTGGCGCAGCTCGCAATCGCGAGCGCACCCAGCACAAGAGCCGCGAATTTGGCGGCGCGGACGATGCTCATAACGTTCATTTCCGGTGCCTCCATTGTTCCGTCGTAACCGGACATGGCTGGTCCCACGAGCGATCTAGCAGCGCCTTCGTTAAGCGAAGGTTCCGTCAACCTTGATGCAGCCTTGCAAAAAAGTCCCCGACCTACCCACCACGCGGAAAGCTTTTGCAATGGTTAATAGGATGTGAATGAGGCAAGTATGGGTCAGTCGGTCAGCCCTGTGACATATTTGTAACAGATACGCTTTTGACAGATGGGCTTTTGATAGATGGGCTTGCGCCAGGCGCGGCTTGCCGCGGAAGCGGCGTGAGGCGGCAGCTTACGACAGAAGCGGCGACCAGGCCGGATCTGAGGCGAAGCTGGGAGTTGGAACCTTCAGCTCGTTGCGTCCGGAAATGTCGATGGTGAACAGCGAAGGACCGGCAGTGCCGCCGGGGTCGCGGAAAAACATGATCACCCGTCCATTGGGGGCAAAAGTCGGGCCCTCGTTGTGGAAACCTTCGGTCAGGACGCGCTCGCCGCTGCCGTCCGGCTTCATGACCCCGATGGCAAATTTTCCAGCCGCCTGCCGGGTGAAGGCGAGGTAATCGGCGCGCGGCGACCAAACCGGCGTCGAATAGGTGCCGTCGCCAAAACTGATGCGCTGCGCCTGCCCTCCGGATGCGGCCATGATGTAGATTTGCGGATGACCGCCGCGGTCGGACTCGAAGCAAATTTTGGTGCCGTCGGGTGAATAGGACGGCGAGGTATCGATCGCCGGCGTGTCGGTCAGCCGCGTCATCGCCTTGGAGCGCAGGTCCATGACGAAGATGTTGGAGTTGGCGCCCTCCTGCAAACTCATGACGACATGCTGGCCGTCGGGCGAGAACCGCGGCGCGAAGCTCATGCCGGGAAAGTTGCCGACGATCTCGCGTTGGCCGGTCTCGATGTTGAGAAGATAAACGCGCGGATCGCCCTCGCCATAGGCCATATAGGTGATTTCCTGCGTCGACGGCGAGAACCGCGGCGTGAGCACGAGCTCGTCGCCGCGGGTCAGATAGCGCACATTGGCGCCGTCCTGGTCCATGATGGCGAGCCGCTTGATGCGGCGCTCCCTCGGCCCGGTCTCGTCCACGAACACGACGCGGCTGTCGAAATAGCCTTTCTCGCCGGTGAGCCGCTCGTAAATCGCATCCGAGATGATGTGAGCGATGCGGCGCCAGTTGTCGGGGGTGGTGAAATATTGCTGGCCGGCAAGCTGCTGGCCGGCGAGGACGTCCCAGAGACGGAATTCCGCCTTCAGCCGCCCGTCGCTCTGGCGCGTGACCCGCCCGGTCGCCAGCGCTTGCGCGTTGATGGTCCGCCAATCGGGAAACCGCGGCACGGCGTCAACGTTGGCGATTTTCTCAAGGAAGGCCGCGGGATCGATCGGGGCGAACAGGCCGCTGCGCTTGAGGTTCCCCGTGATGATTTGCGAAACGCCGACCGCAGTATCGTTGTCGCTCGGCGTCCCGCCGAGAAAATCCGGAATCGCGATCGGCATCGGCTGGAAATTGCCCTCGGTGACGTCGAGGCGCACGACCGCGGCGGCATAACGGGCCGACAGCGTCAAGCTTCCGGCTAGCACTCCGAGCGTGAGCGCCCGCCGGCGGGTCAAGGAAACATCAGCCATGGGTGCAAAGGTCATGATCGTTGAAACTCGCCTGGTCAACCGCCAAGCAGCTCATGGGGATCGAATTTGACTTCAATATCTTTCCACTGGTCGTAGTGCTCGGGCTTGAGCATCGTGAACGGCTGGCACAGCAACAGCGCGCGCTTCGCGCTCTCGGTCAGCGCCGGTCCCAAAACGGATTCCGAACCTTCAACCACGGCCGGCTCGCTCGCCAGCGAACCGTCGGGCTTGAACAGAACGTGCAGCACGACGAACAGATTGGAGGTAGCATCGACGCCGGCCGGCGGCGACCAGCACTGGCTCAAACGCGCGCGCAAACCGTCCAATTCGCTCTGCGACAGTTGGGAGGCGTGAGCGTTCGGCGCCCCGAGCGGAACCGCACCGTTGAGCGTCTCGGCCGTCGCCAGCTGGCGCTGCGGCTCGCGCTTGTCGAGCAGCGCCGCGACTTGGTCGGCATCAAATTTGGGCGACGGGCGCGGCTTCTTGGCCTCGTCTTTCTTGAGTTCCTCGGCGATCTGATCGGGCTTGAACTCCGGAGGTTTCTTGGGCGGCTTCTTGGCCTCGTCCTTCTTCAACTCCTCGACGATCTGGTCGGACTTCGGCTTTGGCTCTTTCGGCTTCTCGATCTTCTGCGCCGCTTTCGGCTCGGATTTTTGCTCCGGTTTGGATTCCGCTGCGGGCTTGGATTCGGTCTTGATCTCGGGCTTGTCCGCGACTTTAGGCGCGAGCTCTTTGACCGGCTTTACGTCTCCGACCTTGTCCGCCAGCGGCTTCGGCTCGTCGACTTTCTTCGGCGCGTTCTTCACGCCGTTGGTCAGCTGCGTGAAGTCGGTGGCGGAAATGAACTCGACCGGCAGCGGCTCGGTCGGCGGCGCGTCGTTTGGCCTCGCGGCGAACGCGACCAGGCCCCAGCCGAGCACGACCGCATGCGCGATGCCCGATATGGTCAGACTGCGCCTCATTTCCCGCCTTGTTCGACCTCGGTCACCAGCGCGACCCGATGATAGCCGGCCGCCGACAGGCGCCCCATCACGCGCATCATCGTACCGTAATCCACTTTCTTGTCGCCGCGCACGTAGATGCGCTCGTCGGCGCCGCCGCCGCGCGCGTCGGTGATGGCCTTGAGCTTGGCCACCAGGTCATCGACCTTGATCTCGCTGTTCTGCAGAAAGACCTGGCCCTGCACGTTCACCGAGACGGTGAGCGGCTCGCGATCCTGATCGAGCGACTTGGCTTGGCTCTGCGGCAGATCGAGCGGCACGCCGACGGTGAGCAAGGGCGCCGACACCATGAACACAATAAGCAGCACCAGCATGACGTCGACGAACGGGGTGACGTTGATTTCACTCATGACCGACCGCCGGCGGCGCCGGTGACGGCCGGACGGCGCCGCACTGACAACGCTGCCCGCCATGATCGCCCCTTACCCGCGCTCGTCGATCTGACGTGAGAGGATTGCCGAGAATTCGTCGGCAAACCCTTCCAGGCGCTGCGCCTGGCGGTTCACGTCGGTGATGAACTTATTGTAGAAAATCGTCGCCGGAATGGCGGCAACGAGGCCGATTGCGGTCGCGAACAAAGCCTCGGCGATGCCGGGCGCGACCACCGCCAGCGAGGTGTTCTTCGACGCCGCGATCGACTGGAAGCTGGTCATAATGCCCCAAATCGTGCCGAACAGGCCGATAAACGGGCCCGCCGAGCCGACGGTCGCCAGCACCAGCAGCCAGCGTTCCATATGCTCGACCTCGCGGGCGATGGCGACATCCATCACCTTTTCGATGCGCATCTGCAGACCGGCGAGCGAGCGGAC
Source organism: uncultured Alphaproteobacteria bacterium (assembly GCA_963709825.1). Taxonomy (GTDB): domain Bacteria; phylum Pseudomonadota; class Alphaproteobacteria; order Rhizobiales; family Xanthobacteraceae; genus BOG-931. The sequence continues at coordinate 24,000 of CAVPXZ010000007.1, read as the reverse complement.
GTGGCCCTCGAAGCTCTTTTTCCATTCGCGCATGGCGGCGACGAACAGCGCGCCGGTCGAATGGCCCGGTTTGGCTGCCAGCGAGGCGTAGAGATCCTCGAGCGATTGCCCCGACCAGAAGGCCTGCTCGAAACTATCGGCGGCTCTGCGAAAGCGCGCGAACAGAATGGTCTTGTCGATGGCGATCGCCCACACCCACACCGAACAAACGATCAGGCCGGTCATCACCGTCTTGACCAGCCAATGGGCCTGCCAGAACAGGTGGAACAGCGACAGATCGGAGGACGTCAACGGCATGGCCGACGAGGCAATGTCGGCAGGATTCATGGGCGCATCCTTTCGGCGATCCGACCGCGGCCAATGACCGGAGGAGCGCCCCGCCGCCGGGACCGAAGGCAGCGGGCGGAGCCGCATCGCGCGCGCCGACCACGACCCGAAGATTTCGCGAAGACCCAAGCCGGACCCGTCTCCGGCCGGCTCGAAATCATCGCGAAACTTGTCCAAACTAGGGCGCAACACCGGTCGTACGCGCCTAACGAAGCCCGGTTATCCTTAATGCGCCGTTAATGGCGGGGTCGGCATGGCGGCCGCCTCCAAAAAGCGCGGGCCGCCCACCTTGTCGCAAGATGGACGGCCCCCAAGGCCACGGATACTGAGCGAGAGGAAATCAGCTCTGCGGCTGCGCTTCGGAAGCTTCGCCTTGCGGACGGTTGCGGCGTTCGTTCATGAACTGGTCGAACTCCGACCGATCCTTGGCAAACCGCAGCCGCTCCAGGAATTCCTTGAATTCGCGCTGCTCGTCTTCGAGCCGCTTGAGCGTCTCGGTGCGGTAATCGTCGAACGCCCGATTGCCGCTTGAGGGCGCAGTGCCCCACCAGTCGCCGGTCCGGGCGCCGTCCATCTTGGACCGCATGCGGTCCATCTTCTCCTGCATGCGCTCCATCTTCGATTGCCAACGGCTCTGCCATTGGCCGCTATTGTAACGATGCGAGCAACCCATTCTTCCGCTCCCTATCGAGAAGGCGAGGACAGCAAGGCCGATCGGCCACCAGGCGATGAAGCCGAGGATCATGAGCGCGATCCAGGCCGGTTTTCCGAGGTCATCGATCTTGTCTACGAGGACCATAAGGGACCTCCCAAGTGTGAATGTAAATAACATTAACATCACGCCTTGACCTGTCAAGGGGCTCGCGATTTCGTGAAACCACCCCTTGGCTATTTCGCCAACGGCACGCCGAGGCCGCGCAAATAGATCAGCATATCGGCCTCCAGAAGCTCTTCGGGCGACATCGGCAAAGAGCGCTTCGCCGCATCGCCGCGTCCGAACAGCGAAGCAATGCCATGCGCCATCGCCCAGATGTGCAACGCGACCATCAGCGCCGGCGGCCGCGTCCCCGCCGGCGTTAACGCGCACAGCTTGTCGGCCGCGGCGCGCAGCACGGCGAAGGCCCGATCGCCCGCTTCGCGTAGTTCGGCATTGGCGGCAAGCGGAATACCGGCCTCGAACATGGCCGAATAGTAAGCCGGCTCGGCTCGGGCGAAGTCGAGATACGCCCTGCCGAACCGATCGAGCGCGGCGAAGATATCCGGGCGGCCGTCATCCCAGGCCCGTGCCAGCACCGCCTCGAATTGGTTGAAGCCACGCAGCGCAATACTGGCCAAAAGCTCGTCGCGGTCGCGAAAATGCCGATACGGCGCCGCCGGGCTCACCCCCGCCCACCGCGCCGCCTCGGCAAAGGTGAAGCCGGCCGGCCCCTTCTGCGCGATCAGCTCCAGCGCAGCGCGCAGCAGCGCCTCTTTCAGATTGCCGTGGTGGTAGCCGCGCGGGCTGTCCTTCTCTTCTTTCGACCAGCTCATGTAAATAACCCTTACATGAGTCCGGCCCTGCCGTCGATGCTGACCAACGCGCGCTTAAGCGCGGCGGCGGGGCGATGTCATCAGCGGAAGATCGTCGAACAAGGTCGGGCCGCCCCATCGCGCGCGCTCGATGGAAAGGAGGCGAAGTTTGGTTTCGACGCCGCCGGGCGCCGAAAACCCTCCGGACTTCCCGCCGGCGGCCAGCACGCGGTGACAGGGCACGATGACCGGGAATGGATTTTGTCCAAGGGCCTCGCCGACTTCGCGCGCCAGCGCGCGGTCGCCCAACCGCTCCGCGATTTCGCCGTAGGTGAGGGTCGCGCCGGCGGGAATGGTGCGCGCCGTTGCATAGACGCGGCGCTGCAAATCTGAGAGCCCGGCGGTATCGAGGCTGACATAGCTCAGATCGCGCCGCTCGCCGCCGAGCAGCGCCACAATGTCATCAATGATGCGCTGCACCGCGGCCGGCGGCGGAGCTTCCCGCGCTTGCGCAACGCGGCGCAGCAAACGCTGTCGCGTCGCTCGCTTGCTTGAGCCGGGGAGCTGCACCGCAACGATGTCGCGGCAACTCCACGCGATCCCGCAGCAGCCGATCGCTGTGTCGAAGAGTACAAAGCTTGGACCGTTCATGCGGCTTATATAGTGAAACAGCCGGCGCGCGCCGACCCGTTTTCGCGACATCGGGCGTCATCATCGGACTTCGCGGTAAAGCGAACGCGCCGCATTTACGGGAAAGCCACGCCCGGGTCGAATTCCATGCCGTCGCCGATTTCGTCGAGGCTCAAAAGCTTATGCGCCGGCAGCGACTTCCACTGCACCTTGTCGCCAACGCTGCCGCCGATCGTGCCGGTGGTCAGCTTTGCCTTGCCGGTCGTGTAGTTGATGCTGGCCTCGGTGATCTCGCCGGTGTTGCGCTGGGTCTGTACTGAATCGTAACCGATCATCTCGAACCGGCCGCGCTGAAAGCGGAACGTGTAAACGATGTGGCTCGCGGTCCAGCCGCCCGCGCTCATGAACAGGTGCATGGAAACCTGGAGCGCGCCGCGCTTGATCGCGACGCCGTCGAAATAGTCGTCAGCTTCCGGAATCGCATGACGCGGGATCAGCTCGTGGTTCTGCAGCACGAGGTCGAAGCCGCCGGCCGGCGCGGCCGGCTTGCCGAAGGCGACCGCAAGGATGCGCGGATTGGTGTCGACTGTCGACTCGCCCAGCCCGCCGGGATTGGCAAGCACATTGGCCTTGTCGTGCTCGCGCAGCACCAGGACAAGATCGGCGACGCCGTCGCCGTTGAGGTCGCCCGACTGGCTGGTCTCGATCGCCCAGGCGGCCGGCACGAAGCCTTCGGCGCCGCGCGCGTGCGCCGCAAGCACCGGATAGGTCACCGCGGGCGGGTCGCCAATATCGGCCGCCGCCGCGAGCGGCAGCAACCAGAGCGCCAGCGCAGCCAAGCCGCGCACGGCACCTGCGCTCCGGCAATGGATGCTTCTCAATGCGCGGACCATTTCCGGCAGTATCGGCGAATTCTGCGGGCGCTTCACGCCGGTCGCCAATCCGCCGCACCGTGGCCGGCATCGCCGTGCGCCGCGCGGTCCGCCTGCATCGCCGCGCGCAGCGGCTTCGGAATTGGCCGCGCGCGGCCCTCGCTGATGAAGGCGACGCGCACATGCGCTTCGGCCAAAAGTTCGTCGCCGCGCATCACCCGCTGCCGCAAGGTGATGGAGGCGCCCTTGACCTCTTCCGGCTCGGTGACGACCTCGAGCACGTCGTCCATGCGCGCGGGCCGTAAAAAGTCGAGCGTCATCGAGCGGACGACAAAGGCAAATCCCGGTGCTTCCTGTTCCGCCGCCTCGAACAGCGCGCGGTGATCGGCGCCGATCAGGCGCAGATAGTTGGTTCGGCCGCGCTCCATGTAGCGCAGATAGTTGGCGTGATAGACGATGCCGGTGAAATCGGTGTCCTCGTAATAGACCCGCACCGTGAGGAAATGCCGGCCGTCGCGGATTTCGCCGTCGAGGGAAATTTTGCGCGTATCATTCATCGCCGGAATTCTGCGTTCACGTTTTGAGGGATTTTATTTTCGATGGAGTGTTTTCGCTTCGCGCAGAAATTCCTCAGCATTCCACACGGTGACACGACCTGAGGTAATATCGTCCATTCCCTCGGCAATTTGCCCTTTGACGGCGTGAAATTTCTTAGCTTGCGCGAGCAAATAAGTAAGAGCGGACTCGCGCATCTCCTCAGGGAGAAGATCGAGCGCGGCAGCTAATTTCTCTGGAGCTATTTCCGTTGGCATATGATTTTTTATCTCCACGGCACCCGCTCGGCGATCGCGTGCTCCCAGTTCCGGCCGTCGAAACGATGCACCGTGAGCGTGGCAAGATCGATTCCGTCGAGGCAGCGGACGTTGACGTCGATCTTATCCGGGTCGGAGCGCGGAACGTAAAACGGATGAATGCCGCAGGTGGCGCAGAAGGTGTGCCGGGCCGTGCCGGTGTTGAACCGGTAGGTGGTCAGCGCGTCGGCGCCGCTTACGAGTTCAAACTGCTCCGGCGGCACGATCAGATGCAGAAAGCCCTTCTTGGTGCAGATCGAACAATTGCAGTCGGTGATGCGCGCCAGGTCCGCAGTCACGCGAAAGCGCACGCGGCCGCAATGGCAGCCGCCTTCGTAGGTTTGCGCTTTTTCGTCAGGCATCCTCATCAGCACCAAATAACCCGAACTGCGCCGGATCGCGCGCGGGCTCGGCGAGGCCGAGATGCCGGAAGGCATGGCCGGTGATCAGCCGGCCGCGCGGGGTCCGCTGCAGAAACCCGCACTGAATGAGATAAGGCTCGATGATGTCCTCGATCGCGTCGCGCGGCTCCGAGAGCGCGGCGGCGAGCGTCTCCACGCCGACAGGACCGCCGCCATAGTTCACCGCAATGGTCGTCAGGTAGCGGCGATCCATGGCGTCGAGGCCGGCGGCATCGACTTCGAGCGCGGCGAGCGCCTTGTCGGCAACGGCGCGGTCGATCGCGGCGGCGCCGTCGACCGAAGCAAAGTCGCGCACCCGGCGCAGCAGCCGCCCGGCGATGCGTGGCGTACCGCGGGCGCGGCGCGCGATCTCGTTAGCGCCGTCGGCGGTGACGACGATGCCGAGCACGCGGGCGCCGCGATTGACGATCTGCTCGAGCTCGGCCTCGGAATAAAAGTTGAGCCGCACCGGAATGCCGAAACGGTCGCGCAGCGGATTGGTGAGAAGCCCGGCCCGGGTGGTCGCGCCGACCAGCGTGAACTTGGCGAGATCGATCTTGACCGATCGCGCCGCGGGCCCGGCGCCGATGATGAGGTCGAGCTGATAATCCTCCATGGCCGGATAGAGGATTTCCTCGACCGCCGGATTGAGCCGGTGAATCTCGTCGATGAACAGCACGTCGCGCTCTTCGAGATTGGTGAGAAGCGCGGCGAGATCGCCGGCCTTGGCGATCACCGGCCCGGACGTGGCGCGGAAATTGACGCCAAGCTCACGGGCCACGATCTGCGCCAGCGTGGTTTTGCCGAGCCCGGGCGGGCCGACGAACAACACATGATCGAGCGCTTCGCGGCGCGCCCGCGCCGCTTCGATGAACACGCCGAGATTCTTGCGCGCCTGCTCCTGGCCGATAAACTCTGAGAGACGTTGCGGACGCAAGCTCGCCTCCGCCGCGTCTTCCTCGCGGCGCTCGGCGGTCACGAGCTTGCGTCCGGCGCCGCCGTTCATCCCTCCGACCCCCGGCTGTATTTGTTGGGAAGGAGATCGCCGATCGGCACCACCGTTGGCGATTTTCCGTTCGGCACGATTACCCGCGCTTTCGGATCGTAGTCGAAAATCAGTTCGCGGCAGGCGCCGCAGGGCGACACCACGGCGATGGCCTGATCCTTTTCCTGCGGCGGCGGATGACGCACCGCGACAATGGTGTCGATGCCGGCATCGCCCGCATCGACGACGGCGCGGCCGAGCGCGACCGCTTCGGCGCAAACCGCCATGCGGCCGAGATAGGCATCGAGGTTGACGCCAGTGAAGATCTTCCCCGACCGGGTGCGCAGCGCCGCACCGACCTCCTGCCAGTCGTCGCGATAACGCCGCTTGATCGCCGCAGTCGCCGCCGCGATCAATTCGCGATCCGCCTGGCGCAATTTGGCCGGCCGTTTCACTTCGCCAGCTCCTTCAAGCCAAGCCGGATGAGCGTCTTCACCTCGGCGGCGTCGCCCGCGCTGCGCGCCGCCGCGGCGACGGCGGCGGCGGCTTGCGGTTGCGCGTAGCCGAGATTGATCAGCGCCGAGACCGCATCGGTGATCGGCTGCGGCGCCCGCTTGTCGTCGAGCGCGCCGGAGAGCCGCACCAGCGCCGGATCGACATCGGTATAGGCCGGCGCCTTGTCCTTAAGCTCGGTGACGATGCGCTCGGCCACTTTCGGCCCGACGCCGGGCGCGCGCGCCACCATCGCCTTGTCGCGCATGGCGATCGCCGAAGCGAGATCGGCCGGCTTGAGCGTGCCGAGCACGGCGAGCGCGACCTTGGTGCCGACGCCTTGCACGGTCTGCAACAGCCGGAACCATTCCCGCTCCACGTCGCTGGTAAAGCCGAACAGGCGGATCTGGTCCTCGCGTACATGGGTTTCGATCGCGAGCGTCGCCGGCTCGCCGACGCGCGGCAATTCCTGCAGCGTGCGCGCCGAACAATGCACGAGATAGCCGACGCCGTTGACGTCGAGGATGATGGCGTCCTCGCCGTAGGAGTCGATCACGCCCTTGAGCTTGCCGATCATGGCACGGGCCTCTTTCCTCCCCCGATTGCGGGGAAGGTGGCGAGCGAAGCAAGCCGGTAGGGGCAAGTATTGACGCTTGAGCAAGCCTCCATGCCGAAGCCCCCTCCACCGCGCTTCGCGCGGTCCCCCTCCCCCGCTCCGCGGGGGCGGAAAGCTTTATTTGTCTCCCTCATCGTGCCGCCACCTTCAGTGCCGCATGCAGCACGATACTCTGCCGATGATGCGCATGCGTCACGGCGATGGCGAGCGCATCGGCGGCGTCGTCGGAGGACGGATCGGCCTTCGGCAAAAGCACGCCGATCATCATGCGGACTTGCGCCTTATCGCCATGGCCGGCGCCGACGATGCTCTTCTTCACCAGGTTGGGCGCGTATTCGGCGACCGGCACGCCCGCCTTGGCCGGTACCACCATGGCGATGCCCCGCGCCTGGCCGAGCTTGAGCGTCGCCGTCGCATCCTTGTTGACAAAGGTTGCCTCCACCGCCGCCTCGTCCGGGCGAAACTCCTCAACGATGCGCATCAGACCGTCATGGATGGCCAGAAGCCGTGCCGCGAGCGCGTCCGTATCCCGCGTCGTCACCGAGCCGCAGCCGAGAAACGTCAACCGGTTACCGGCAATCGTGACCACGCCCCAGCCGGTGCGGCGGAGCCCCGGATCGATGCCGAGAATGCGAATCGGGCGCGTCATGGCGGCGGAAAGATAGCACGCCGGGAATTAAGGAGCGGCGCCGCCGGCGCTACGCGCTCATCCGGCTGACCAGCGCGTCGGAAATCTCGAAATTGGCATAGACGTTCTGCACATCGTCGTGCTCGTTCAAGTTCTCGATGAGCTTGAGGAGCTTCTCGCCCTGCTCATCGTCGAGCGCGACGGTGTTCTGCGGCCGCCATACCAGCGACGCTTTGCGCGGCTCGCCGAACTTCGCTTCCAGCGCCTTGGCGACCGCGGCGAACCGATCCTGCGCGGCGTAGATCTCGTGGCCGCTCTCGCTGGAGACGACATCGTCGGCGCCGGCTTCGAGAGCGGCTTCGAACATCGCCTCGGCGCTCGCGGCCTTGGCGTCGTACTCGATGACGCCGACGTGGTCGAACATGAAGGAGACCGCGCCGGTCTCGGCGAGATTGCCGCCCGACTTGGTGAAGGCCGCGCGCACCTCGCCGGCGGTGCGGTTCCTGTTGTCGGTCAGAACCTCGACGATCACGGCGATACCGCCCGGCCCGTAGCCTTCGTAGCGGATTTCCTCGTAGTTCTCGGCGTCGCCGCCCAAGGCCTTTTTGATGGCGCGATCGATATTGTCCTTGGGCATGTTTTCCGCCCGCGCCGCAATGATGGCGGCGCGCAACCGCGGATTCATCGCCGGATCGGGCAGGCCGATCTTGGCGGACACGGTGATTTCGCGGGCGAGCTTGCCGAACAGCTTGGACTTCGCCGCGTCCTGCCGCCCCTTGCGGTGCATGATGTTCTTGAACTGTGAATGCCCGGCCATCGCTTCCGTCTTTCGTCTTTTTCGTCATTGCGAGGAGCAAAGCGACGAAGCAATCCAGTGCTGTGCGCCTCGGACTGGATTGCTTCGCTCCGCTCGCAATGACGACGTAATAAAGATGCGCTGCGAGGAAATAAAGATGCGCCGGCGGGCCCTTTACGCCCAGAACCCCGGCGCCGCCTGCTCCAGACAGCCGCCAAGCCTGACCGGCGCCACCCGCACCGCGAGGCCGGTGAGCGGATTGAGCTCGACGGCAACGCCGCACAACGTCGCCGGGCCCGACGCCGCCTCGAACCGTCCCGATGAGATGCGGCGGGTGAAGCGCTGCAGCGGCTCCTCTTTGGCCATGCCGATCACCGAGTCATAGTCGCCGGTCATGCCGACATCGCTGATGAAGGCGGTGCCGCCGGGCAGGACGCGCAGGTCGGCGGTCGGAGCGTGGGTATGCGTGCCGGCCACGAGGCTGGCGCGGCCGTCGCAGAAAAAGCCCATCGACTGCTTCTCGCTCGTCGTCTCCGCGTGCATGTCGACGATGATGGCGTCAGCGTCTCGGCGCAGCCGGCAGGCGGTCAGTTCGCGGTCGATGGCCCCGAACGGGTCATCGAGCGGGTCCATGAAGATGCGGCCCATGGGATTGACGACCAGCACGCGGGCGCCGGTCTTGCCCTCGATCAGCGCCGCGCCGCGGCCGGGCGTGCCGGCGGGATAGTTGAGCGGACGAATGAGGCGCGGCGCCCGCTCGATGAAGACCAGCGCTTCTTTCTGGTCCCAGGCATGATTGCCGAGCGTGATCGCGTCGGCGCCGGCCTCGATCAGTTCGTGGTAGATCGCCTCGGTGATGCCGAAGCCGCCGGCTGAGTTCTCGCCATTGACCACGACGAAATCGAGCTTCCAGTCGCGCACGAGGCCGGGCAGGCGCTCGGTAACGATGGTCCGGCCGCTGCGACTGACGACATCGCCGACAAACAGAATGCGCATGCTCAACCGACCCGCAAATCGATCACTTCGCGCTCGGTTAGCACAAGATCGAGCCGCTCGTCGCGCGGCGTCGAAGGAACGGTCGGAACTTCCTGTGCGGCAAAGGCGATGCCGACCGCCGCCACGGTCTTCCGCGCGCGCAGTTGCGCCAGCGTTTGATCGTAGTATCCGGCCCCGTAGCCGATGCGCTGCCCGGCACGATCGAAAGCCAGCAGGGGCACCAGCACGATATCGGGCTCTATCTCCGGCGCTTCCGCCGTCGGCTCGCGGATGCCCCACTGGCCGCGGTCCAGCGGATCGTCAAAATGCCAGGCCCGCATGATCAGCGGCTTACCGCGGCCGGCGATCACGGGCAGCGCCAGCCGCGCCCCCTGCCCCACAAGCTTGCGCAGCAGCGGCAGCGGGTTGATCTCGGTCTTGAGCGGCATGAAGCCGGAGACGATGACGTCCGGTGTCATCGGCAGCGGAAACGGCCGCGCTGCGATGGCCTCGGCGGCAGCGTTGCGCGCGTCCGCCAGCAATGCGTCACGCCGCGCGGTCGCCTCGCGACGAAGCGCGATCTTGGACTCTTCAACGCGGGCTGATGAGGTCATAGCCGATAAGTGCGGAGCCGCGCCGGCCGTAAGAGCGCTGATCCCGGGAACCTACATAAGTAGGTGGGCGCCATGTGTCCGAACCCAGGGGTCCGGCAGGGACAGCTCCCGTCGAGATCGTAAGGCCCCGAGGTGTTGTCTCCTACGCACCAGGCAGCCCCGCGTTGTCAATGTAGTGCGATACGCCGGGCGACGCCACCTTTGCTCCGCTACGTCCCAGCTTTATGCCGCCCGATGGACACCCCTCCCGCGCCAGCCTAAGCTTTCCCTCCGGCAGAACTACTCCGCTCCGGGAGCCAAGGAGGTTTTTCGATATGCGCAAGGTATTACTGATCGCTATCGCTGTGACGATCGCTCCGCTGTTTTTTGGGCGGGCCGACGCCGTGCCGCTGGCACCGCAAGGCATCTCCACGCTCGCGCCGGCCTCGAATGTCGAGCCGGTCTATTATCGCGGGCGTCACGTCTATGTCGGCCCGCGCGGCCACGTCGTAGTGCACGGCGGTGCGTATCGCGTCGGCGGCCGCTACTATGGCGGCGTCTGGTACGGTCACGCCCGGCGGTGGTATGGCGGCCGCTGGTGGCCTTACGGTGTCGGCGAATGCTGGGCGCCATCCCCGATCGGCTTTGTCTGGACCTGCGGCTAACGACGGGTGTGCGTGGGGATCGGGTTCGCCGGTCCCCACGTGAGCCAAATGCACGCCGCAATCAGCGGCGTCAGTGATCTTTAATAACGCGTCCTACCCCAGCGCGACGCCGCCGTTGCCGCCGACGGTCTGATTGAGTTTTTTGGTCACGCTTTCGATGCGCTCGGCGGCGGACGAAAGCGCGGCGGCGACCGCCGCCTGCGTGAGCTTGCCGCGATCGGCAGCGGCCACCTGCGTTTCCTGCACCGCTGCAAGGTCGGCTTCCAGCCGCTTGATGCGCAGCCCCATTTCCGCAAGTTCGTCGGCAATGGTGAGCGCGGCCATGACGGTGAGCCGCGTGTCGCCGATCTCGCCGAATTTGGTGCGCAGGCCGGCGATGCGGGCGTCTAGCTCGCGGGCGAGATGCATCAGATGGTCTTCCTGACCATCCTCGCAGGCCATCCGGAACTGCCGCCCGTTGATCGTGACGGTAACGCTGACCTGGGCCATGCCCACCCCCACCTACGCTCGCGCAGCCTCGCCGGTCTTGGCTTATCCGCGGAGAGATTTTTCTCAGTCCTCGGTCTCCAGCACGCCGCGGATCGTTTCGATCGCCCGCCCGATGCGCTGCGCGACCTCGCGATTAGCGGTTTCGAGCCCGCGCGAGCGCGCCGCCGCCTGATCGAGCTCGCTGGCGAGCCGCGCGCGGTCGGTGCCGAGGGTCTGGATCTGCATCGCCAGTTCCTCGTGGCTGCGGTCGGTCTCGCCGCGCCGCTCGGCCGCCGCTTCGAGCGCATCGAGCGCAAGCGCGAGGCGACGGCTGGCGATCTCGACCGATTCGGTCTCGCTCATTTCGGCCATCCGGCTCGGAGCCATCGCACCGACGCATCGCAGGCGAAAATTGTGCGATGGCAATTATTTACCAACGGAAGCTTACGTCGCATCGAGGACGAGCGTCAACGCCGAAAGCAATCGTCGTCGAGCCCTGTGCATGGCGTCGTTGGCCGGCCTTCCGCACATTTGACTTCAAGGTCTCGCATGCTATCTGTGCCCCGCCTGTTCCCGTGATCGCGGCGGTTACTTACATTCGCGCCGCGCTTGGCCCGCTCCATGACGATGCCGGACCGTCTGCTTGCGGCGAGCACTGTCCTCGCCGAGACCGCCAGTTTTTCCGCCGCGGGCGCCGGCCCGGCGTCGCGTGCGGAACATGATCGTATGGCCAACGGCATCCGCGCGCTGGCGATGGATGCGGTCGAGCAGGCGAAGGCGGGCCACCCCGGCCTGCCGATGGGCGCGGCCGACGTCGCCACCGTCCTGTTTACGCGCTTCCTGAAATTCGACCCGGCCGATCCGGCCTGGCCCGACCGCGACCGCTTCGTGCTCTCGGCCGGCCACGGCTCGATGCTGCTCTACGCGCTGCTTCATCTCACCGGCTACGAGAAGATGACGATCGACGAGATCAAGCGCTTCCGTCAGTTCGGTTCGCTCACGCCCGGCCATCCCGAATACGGCCACACCCCCGGGGTCGAGACCACGACGGGTCCGCTCGGCCAGGGCATTGCCAACGCCGTCGGCATGGCGATCGCCGAGCGCCATCTCGCCGCGCTGTTCGGGGCCGAAATCGTCGACCATTCGACTTATGTGCTCGTCTCCGACGGCGACCTGATGGAAGGCATCTCCCAGGAGGCGATCGCGCTGGCCGGGCACCTGAAGCTCAACAAGCTCATCGTACTGTTCGACGACAACGGCATCTCGATCGACGGCCCGCTCGCACTCGCCGACAGCGTCGATCAGGTGCAGCGTTTCGAGTCCGCCGGCTGGGCGGCGACGCGCATCGACGGCCACGATCCGGCCGCCATCGCCGCGGCATTAGAGGCGGCCAAAAAATCCGACCGGCCGTCATTGATCGCCTGCCGCACCACCATCGGCTTTGGCGCGCCGACCAAGGCCGGCACCGAGAAGTGCCACGGCTCGCCGCTCGGCGCCGACGAGATCGCAGCGGCCCGCATCAAGCTGAACTGGAGCGCGCCGGCATTCGAGATTCCGGCGGAAATCCGCGAGGAGTGGCGAACCGCCGGCAAACGCAGTCAGCCGGCGCGGCTCGCTTGGCAGAACCGCCTTGCCGCGCTCGACCCGAACAAGTGCGCCGAGTTCGAGCGCCGCACGCGCGGTGTCCTGCCGGCGGAAGCACTCACCGCGGCGGTGGGCGCGGCGAAGCGTAAGCTCGCCGAGGCGCCGAAGGAGATCGCGAGCCGCGCCGCATCCGAACTCGCGCTCGAAACGTTGACGGCCGTGCTGCCGGAAATGATCGGCGGCTCCGCCGACCTGACCGGTTCCAACAACACGCGAACCAAAGCGATGAAGGCGTTGAACGCCGCGGATTATTCCGGGCGCTTTATCCATTATGGCGTGCGCGAGCACGGCATGGCGGCGGCCATGAACGGGATGGCGCTGCATGGCGGCATCATTCCCTATTCCGGCACCTTCCTGGTGTTCTCCGATTATTGCCGGCCGGCCATCCGGCTTGCCGCGCTGATGGGCCAGCGCGTCATCCATGTGATGACGCACGACTCGATCGGGCTCGGCGAAGACGGACCGACGCACCAGCCGGTCGAGCAACTCGCCGGGCTGCGCGCGATCCCCAATCTCAAGGTTTTTCGCCCCTGCGACGTGGTCGAGACCATCGAATGCTGGCAGCTGGCGCTGGAGTCGGACGCCGGACCGAGCGTGCTCGCCTTGACGCGGCAGAACTTGCCGCAGCTGCGCCACGGCTTTGACGCCGGCAATCGCTGCGCGCGCGGTGCCTACGAGTTGATTGGAGCAGGCGACGGCGCCGCGTCGGTTTCGCTGTTTGCTTCCGGCTCGGAAGTTGCCATTGCGGTGGCGGCGCAAAAGCTCCTGGCCGCGCGCAACATTGCGGCGCGGGTTGTTTCAGTACCGTGCTTCGAGCTTTTCCTGGCCCTGCCAGACGCCGAGCGGGCGGCGATCGTCGGAGAGGCTAAAGTCAACGTCGCGGTCGAAGCCGGCATCCGCCAGGGCTGGGACGCCATCATCGGCTCAGCCGGAACTTTTGTCGGCATGACGGGTTTTGGCGCCAGCGCGCCGTACAAGGAGCTTTACCAACATTTTGGCATTACCCCTGAGAAGGTGGCCGAAGCAGCGCTGACGCGCTTGGCGCATTGATTTTGGGGCATTGATTAAGGAGACCGGGAATGTCGGTTCGCGTAGCCATCAACGGGTTCGGCCGCATCGGCCGCAATATCCTGCGCGCCGTGGTCGAGGCCGGGCGCGACGATATGGAAGTCCTCGCCATCAACGATCTCGCGCCGGTGGAGACCAATGCGCACCTGCTGCGCTACGATTCCGTCCACGGCCGCTTTCCCGGCGAGGTGACGGTCAAGGGCGATACCATCGATTGCGGCGACGGCCCGATCAAAGTCACGGCAATCAAGGACCCGACGCAGCTGCCATGGAAAGAACTCGGCATCGACATCGCGCTCGAATGCACCGGCATCTTCACCTCGAAGGAGAAGGCGGCGGCGCATCTTAAAGCCGGCGCCAAGCGGGTCTTGATTTCGGCACCGGCCGACGGCGTCGACCTCACCGTCGTCTACGGCGTCAACCACGACAAGCTCGACAAGGCGCACACCGTCGTGTCCAACGCCTCATGCACGACCAATTGTCTCGCACCGGTGGTCAAGGTGCTCCATGACGCGGTCGGCATCGACAAGGGTTTCATGACCACGATCCATGCCTACACCAACGACCAGCCGACCCTCGATCAGGTGCACAAGGATCTGTACCGGGCGCGGGCGGCGGCGCTGAATATGATTCCAACCTCGACCGGCGCGGCCAAGGCCGTCGGCCTGGTGCTGCCGGAACTGGCCGGCAGGCTCGACGGCGTCGCCATCCGGGTGCCGACGCCGAACGTCTCGGTGATCGACTTCAAGTTCGTCGCCAAGCGCGCGACCTCGAAGGACGAGATCAACGCCGCGGTCAAACGTGCCGCCGAGCAGCAGCTCAAGGGCATTCTCGGCTATACCGACGCGCCCAACGTCTCGACCGATTTCAACCACGACCCGCACTCCAGCGTGTTCCACATGGACCAGACCAAGGTGATGGATGGCACGCTGGTGCGCGTGATGTCCTGGTACGACAATGAATGGGGCTTCTCCAACCGCATGATCGATACTGCGGTGGCGATGGGCAAGCTCTAGCCGAACGCGTCGCCATGCGCTTCCGCAATCTCGACGACGCCGACGTCAAAGGTAAACGCGTCCTGCTGCGCGTCGATCTCAACGTGCCGATGCTTGACGGCAAGATCACCGACTCGACCCGCATCGAAGAGATCGCGCCGACCATTGTCGAGCTCGCCGCCAAGGGCGGCAAAGTGATCCTGCTCTCGCATCTGGGACGGCCCAAGGGCCCCGATGCAAAAAATTCGCTGCGGCCGGTCGCGGCCGAAGTGGCGCGCATTGTAAAGCGGCCGGTCGCCTTCGCCACAGACTGCGTGGGCCCGAAAGCGGAAGCGGCGGTCGCCGCCATGAACGACGGCGACATTCTCTGCCTGGAAAACACCCGGTTTCACCCCGGGGAAGAAAACAACGACCAAGGCTTCGCCAAAAAGCTTGCCGCGCTCGGCGACATCTTTGTCGATGACGCCTTCTCGGTCGCGCATCGCGAGCACGCGTCAAACACTTCGGTGGTGACGGTTTCCGGCATGCCGGCCTATCCCGGCCGTGCCATGAAGGCTGAGCTCGATGCGCTGCATCGCGCCTTCGAGACGCCGCAGCACCCGGTGGTCGCGATCGTCGGCGGCGCCAAGATCTCGACCAAGCTCGAACTCCTCGGCCATTTGCTGGTCAAGGTCGAGACCCTGATCATCGGCGGCGGCATGGCCAACACCTTCCTCGCGGCGCAGGGCAAGCCGATCGGCAAGTCGCTGTCCGAGAACGATCTGATCGCCTCGGCGCGTGACATCCTCGCCAAGGCCAAATCGCTGCGCCGGGAGATCGTATTGCCGGTGGACGTCGTGGTGGCGCAAAAGCTCGCCGAGCACGCGCCGTCACGGGTAGTTGCGGTGGACGAGGTCGGCCCAACCGACATGATCCTCGACATCGGCCCGCGCAGCATCGAATATGTCGTCTCGGTGCTGGCCCGCGCCAAGACGCTGGTCTGGAACGGCCCGTTCGGCGCCTTTGAATACGAACCGTTCGACAACGGCACCATCGAAGTCGCCGAGGCGGTAGCGGAACTCACGCAGGACCGGCGACTTGTCAGTTTTGCCGGTGGCGGCGACACGGTGGCGGCGCTCAACATTGCCGGCGTGACCAGCCGGCTCACCCACGTATCGACCGCCGGCGGCGCCTTCCTGGAATCCCTGGAGGGCAAGACGCTGCCGGGGGTCGCGGTGCTGACGCTGGCCGAGACTCCCAATGCCGCACGCGGATAGGGTAAAATACGGCAACGCTGCCGGAACTTGAACAGCGCTGACAATCAAGGAGGGCGCGATGAACCTCACCGAATTGAACAAAGTCGCCGAGGCCATGGTCGCCCCGGGCCGCGGCATCCTGGCCGCCGATGAATCGACCGGCACCATCACCAAGCGCTTCGGCGCCATCGGCGTGGAGTCGACGCCGATCTCGCGGCGCGACTACCGCGAAATGCTGTTCCGCAGCGCCGAGGCGATGTCGAAACACATATCCGGCGTCATCCTCTACGACGAGACCATCCGCCAGAACGCCAAGGACGGCACGCCGCTGGTCAAGGTGATCGAACAGGCCGGCTCGATTCCCGGCATCAAGGTCGACAAAGGCACCGTGCCGCTGCCGTTCCATCCGAACGAAGTCGTCACCCAGGGCTTGGACGGCCTCCGCGAGCGGCTGGTGGAATATCGCGGGCTCGGCGCCAAATTCGCCAAGTGGCGGGCGGTGATCGATATCGGGCCCGGCATCCCGAGCTACGGCGCGCTGATGACCAATGCGCACGCGCTGGCGCGCTATGCGGCGTTGTGTGAGGACGAAGACATCGTGCCCATCGTCGAGCCCGAAGTGCTGATGGACGGCGACCACGACATCGACCGCTGCGCCATGATCACCGCATGGGTGCTCAACACCGTGTTCGAGCAGCTGTTCTACCAGCGCGTGCCGCTCGAAGGCATGGTGCTCAAGCCGAACATGGTGGTGCCGGGCAAAAAGTCGCCGAAGCGCGCTTCGGTCGAGGAGGTCGCCGAAAAGACGTTGCGCGTGCTCAAGGCCACGGTGCCGGCCGCCGTTCCCGGCATCGCTTTCCTGTCGGGCGGCCAGTCCGACGAGGAAGCGACCGCGCATCTCGACGCCATCAACAAATTGGGCCCGCTGCCCTGGCGCGTGACCTTCTCCTACGGCCGCGCACTGCAGGCCGCGCCGCAAAAGATATGGGCGGGCAAGCCGGAGAACGTCGCGGCAGCGCAGCGCGCCTTGGGCCACCGCGCCCGGATGAACGGCCTCGCCACGCTGGGTGAGTGGAAAGCCGATCTCGAACGGAAAGCGGCGTGACCCGAATTGAAAATAGCGGCATCGGTCACCGTCATTCCCGCGCAAGCGGGAATCCATATCCACTGTCGAAGAAGGTCTTGCATGGGCGGTGATTATGGGTCCCCGCTTTCGCGGGGACGACGCGAGAGTTCTGATCCGCGGCGATGAAACCGCAGCGGCCTCGCCCGCGGCTTTATCTGGTCACGCCGCAGCTCGGCGAACCGGCCGCATTCGCCGGCGAGCTTGCGGCGGCGCTCGAAGCCGGCGACATCGCCGCCGTTCTTCTGTGTCTCGAGCCAAGCGATGAGCGCACGCTGGTCAATCGCGCCAAAACGGTTGCGGCCGTGGTTCAGCGCCATGATGTCGCGCTTCTCCTCGACGGTTATCCGGAGATCGCGATCCGTGCCGGCGCCGACGGCGCCCATCTCACCGGCATCGACGCGCTGACCGCCGCGATCGGCACGCTGAAGCCCGACCGCATCGCTGGCGCCGGCGGCTTGCGCAGCCGTCATGATGCCATGCTCGCGGGCAAGGCTTCAGCCGACTACGTGATGTTCGGCGAGCCCGTTCGCCTGCACGGCCGCCCGCCATTCGACGCCGTCGAGGAACGTATTGCCTGGTGGGCGGAAGTGTTCGAGCAGCCGTGCGTAGGCTATGTCGCAAGTCTCGACGAGGTGGCGCCACTCGCGCAAGCCGGCGCCGATTTCGTCGCGCTCGGTGATTGGATATGGACGCATCCGCAAGGCCCTATCGCCGCCGTGCACATCGCGGCCGAGCAAATCGCTACGGTAGTCGCCGGAGCCGATCGATGATCCGGATCGCAAGCGGCATTGCGGCTGCAACGCTGGCGCTGGCCGCGATCCTCGCTGCGACGTTGGCGCCGGCGTCGGCGCAGACTCCCGGCACCTCCCCGCCGGCAAAGCCGGCGCCGGACCACCACAAACCGCACCAGCTAACCGCCAAGCCCGCCCCCTCACCCAACGTCGCCGCCGCGCCGGCGACGCCGGAACCAGCTCCGGCAGCGACCGCGGCAGGCGCCGACGCCGACGAGCACGACATGGCCCACGACGTGGACCACGACATGAACCACGACATGGCCCACGACATGGCCTATGGCGCGTTCCAGCGCGGATATTTCCTCACCGCCTTCGCGCTGGCGACGCACCGCGCCGAGAACAAGGGCGACGCCAAGGCGATGACGCTGCTCGGCGAGCTCTATGCCGAGGGCTTGGCCGTGCCGCAGAACGACGCCAAGGCAGCCGAGTGGTACAAGCTCGCCGCCGCCCGCGGCGACCGCGACGCCATGTTTGCGCTGGCGATGTTCGCCGTGGCGGGCCGCGCCGGCCCGCGCGACCGCGACGCCAGCGCCAAATGGCTCGCCGCCGCCGCCAAGCTCGGCCACCCGGCCGCCGCCTACGATCTGGCGCTGCTCTACGTCGAGGGCCAGTTGTTTCCGCAGGATTTCAAGCGCGCCGCCGAGCTTCTTCACATCGCGGCGGCGGCCGGCAATCCGGAGGCGCAATACGCGCTCGGCACCTTCTACAAAATGGGACGCGGTGTGCCTTTTGACCTCGCCCAGGCGGTGCGGCTGTGGGGGCTGGCGGCGATCGCCGACAATACCGACGCCGAAGTCGAGTACGCGATCGCGCTGTTCAACGGCAGCGGCGTCGCCAAGAACGAGGCCGGGGCCGCGGCGTTGTTTCGCAAGGCGGCGATCAAGGGCAACCCGGTCGCGCAGGATCGGCTGGCGCGCATTCTCGCCGACGGCCGCGGCGCGCCGAAAAATCCGGTCGAGGCGACCAAATGGCATTTGATCTCCAAGGCCGCGGGCGAGACCGATCTGATGCTCGACGACTTCGTCAACAGCCTCGATGCCGACACCCGCGCCGCCGGCGAGAAGGCGGCCAAGCCCTGGCTCGACGCGCTCAAAGCCCGCCCGAAGTCGTAAGGGCGCGCATCTTCCCTCGCCTCTCAAGCTTTGCGTTTGACATCGGCTAAGCGCGTGACCGGTTGACGGGCGCGATGACCGCCTCCACCGTTGCCGTAGCATATGGTCGTGATGTCCAGCCGGGCCATGCGCAGGAGATAGGCCGATGTCATCAGTTCCAGTCTTTCCGCCTCGGCGAGGGCATGGTCGATTGTTGCCAACAGGACTATAATTTCGTCCCGGTTTCGTGCCATTGTTGTTCGCCCCCATCGTCAGACGCGCGTCTTTCGCGCGGGTTTGGTGCCATGTCCAAGAATGATCCGGTTGAAGAGATCATCAATGTTTCCGGGTCAGTGACCGCCAATGACCGGATTGCCGAAGGCTTGCGGCTCGTCAAAGCGTTCCTGCAAATTCAAGATCCCGTGCTTCGCGAAGCTCTTGTCGATTTTGCCGAGCAGCTCGCCGATCCAAAGGCAACACGGCTCGGCGCGCGCGCCTACTCATGAGGCTTTCGCCGAAGCCAGGCGCTGCATCTCGCGAGCGCGATCAAGCAGAGAATATTGCGGGCCGCGGCGCACCAGCACCGAGCCTTTGATATTGGCCATCGTCTTGATGTGATCGAGGGTGTCGGCGCTGATCACGAACCGGGCCGCCATCGTCATCTGATTTTCGACGAGATCCGGCAGGCCCAGCGGATGCACGGTGAATTCCAGCTGCTGCAGGCGCGGCAGCCACCAGGTTTCCATGACGCCGCTCAGCTCGGTTATGCCCTCGTCGAGACAGAACTCGTGCAGGCTCGCCATCAGCTCGAAATAGAGCTGGCTTTCGCGCCGTTCCTTGATGGCGAACAACCGCGACCACTCCCAGATGGTCGGACCGGACGGGATGCCGCGCACGCTTGCCAGTTGCGGGAAGACCTCCTCCATCATGGTCGGCCGCAGCGTCGGATATAGGCGATTGCCGCCGACGATCCGCTCGTCCTCCATGGCGAGCAGATAGACGGTGTCCTGATTGTCGTAGGCGTCGACTTCGCGCCCGTCCGGACGCGTCAGCGCCTTCCAGCCCCGCTCGCCGGAGAAAATCTCGTGCCGAATCCGGTAATGGGCTTCGATGACGTCTTCGTAGAGATGCCGATTGGCGGCCGATATGACGTGGATCATGGGGCGCCCTCCTTCTGCCGATGGCAGGGAAAGGCTGACGCAACACGCCGGTGCCGAGTATTGGGAAATTTACGGGGTCGGTCTCAGGGCTCGATCAGCCGCTCGCGGATCGCGATTGCCACCGCGTGAGTGGCGTTGGTGGCGCCGAGCTTCTGGCGCGCGCTGGCGGCATGGGCCTCGACGGTTCGCTGGTTGATGTGGAGGATTTCGCCGATCTCCCAGGCCGACTTGCCTTGCGACGACCACGCGATCACCTCCCGCTCGCGGGACGTCAGCCGATGCGCCTTGATCGGCGGCACGATGATGCGGCGAACGCGGTCGAAACTGTACATCCCCATCAGATGGATCGCGGCCTTGCTGCGCACGTTGAGATCGAGGTGCTTGCCGCCGAGCGAGACGCAAGCCTCATAGCCGGTGAGATTGTGAATCGGCACCGCGAAGCCGTGCGCCATGCCGAATTCGACCGCGCGGCGCATCACCTCGGCGGCGCGCGGTTCCTTCGCCGCATCATAGGGCGCCTCGGACCATTCGAACGGATTGACCGTTCGCCGCAAATGCCGGACCGCCGGATCGACCCGGACATACTCATTGGCGGTGTAGATCTTGAACCATTCGGCTGGCCAGCGCTTCGCCAGCACGACCTGCTCCAGCCGCTGCTCGGGATTGGGCACCCCGGTCAGGATGATGGTTTCGAAGCCAAAGCGGTTGAACGCCCGCTCCATGGCGTCCATCACCGAATCCACGGTCCGGAGCCGTTCCAGCCCCTCGATAAAGTCGAGCGCCCCCCGACCGTAATCGTCGATCCTCGGCATGCTGCGTTCTCCCCCAAGCCCGCGGCACGATAAGTCTGCAAACGCGGATATTAAGCGCACATCGCGCCGCTTGCTACTTAAGATTAGCGCGTGACGCCGCAGTCCGTGTACGAGACGGCGCCCCCGAGCGGGTAAAGCGATCGTCGCCTTCCCTCCTGCCCCGGCGGCGCGGCGCGAAAAATCGCTTTAAACTCCCCGCACCAACGGAACGCCATCAACGGAACGCCAAGCGAGAGGTCAAAGGCATCATGAAAATCATCGTCATCGGAGCAACCGGCACCATCGGCGCCGCGGTAGCCAACGCGCTCGCCGCCAAAGGGCACGAGGTCGTGCGCGCCTCGCGCAACGGCGCGGTGAAGGTCGATCTCGACCAGCCGGCCTCGATCCGCGCCATGTTCGCCGACTTGGGCAATGTCGACGCCGTGATTTCCTGCGCCGGCAACGCGGTGTTCAAGCCGTTCGCCGAACTCACCGATGCCGATTACGAGCTCGGCCTGCGCAGCAAGCTGATGGGCCAGGTCGCGGTCGCGCGCGCCGCGGCGGCGACGCTCTGCGATGGCGGCTCGATCACGCTCACCACCGGCACTCTCGCGATGCAGCCGATGCGCGGCGCCGCCTCGATCTCGATGGTCAATGCCGCGCTCGAAGGTTTCGTGCGCTCGGCCGCGCTGGAAATGCCGCGCCGGCTGCGGCTCAATGCCGTGAGCCCGCCCTGGGTGAAGGAGACCATGGTCAAGCTCGGCATGGACCCCACGCCGGAACTCGCCGCCGCCACCGTGGCCAAAGCTTACGTCGCCGCCGTCGAAGGCGCGCAGAGCGGCACGATCCTCGATGCCCGGGAGTTTGGGCGGTAGGCCCGAGAGCAAAGGATCACAGCCAAAATCTCGCGCCCTTTACATGCAGACCAGCAAGCGCTGCCGCACTCAACTCGCAAGCGCCGCACGGCGCGTCGGGCTTGGGCACGGCATGTCCGAGATCAAAGGCGCGCGTGACGATACGGACGCGGCAAGCCGCCGGCGAAGCCGACGTCGAGAGCTACAAACACAAGGAAGCCAAGCGGAAGAATATTCCGACCGCGGAAAATCAGAAGCTCATTGCCGACGACGACAAGGCGATCAAAAAAACTGCGCTGGCCGCGCAATACCGATCTCGATCCGCAGCGGCGCTACTGACGCAACACCGCCATGACCAACCGCTCGAAGGCGGCATCATCGGTCATCCCAGCAAACGTTCGAATAGTTTCGTCTGAATTTGTCATACCTTCTGAGTGTCCGGGGGCAGCGCTGTAGACGCGAAGACGCGACTGGTTCTGGTATGCGCCTCCGCACGGTTCACGGCGTTCGAAGCGGCCAAAGGAACCCTATCCGGCTGGGGCGATTTGTCGTTCGATCTATTAATGGGCCACATCGATGCAAATGATCCATTAATGGACTTATTTGTCGATGCCATGCTAGATTTAATTCATAAATGAACCATATGAGCCTCTGTGGTCTATTAATGGATCAAATATGTCAAAGAAAATCCGCCCCCATTCCCACTACGCCAAGGCCGCCGCCGTGCTTTTGGGCCAGTTCATCCGCAAGGCGCGGATCGACCGAAAAATGACGACCGAAGAGCTTGCCGACAGGGCCGGCCTTTCGCGTGGCCTGCTGCGGCGGATCGAGAACGGCGATCTCGGCTGCACGCTCGGCGCCGTATTCGAGGCCGCCGCTGTCGCCGGCGTGCGTCTCTTTGATGCCGATGAACCGGCGCTCACGAGTGCCGTCACATCCAACACGGCCATGATGACGCTCATGCCGAAGTCTGTTCGTGCGTCCCGCGTAAAGCTCAATGACAATTTCTGAGAAAAAGCCGTCTGAAGCCTTCGTATGGGTTTGGCTGCCCGACGAGACAAAGCCGGTCGTCGCCGGCCGCCTCTTCGCTGCGGGCAATCAACTGCTCTTCAACTACGGGCGAAGCTATCTCGGTCGTAATAACGCGATCTCCCTCTACGAGCCCGAGCTGCCGTTGCGAGCCGGCGTCCTGCCGCTCACGCCGGGACTGACGATGCCGAATTGGCTGCGGGATGCCGCTCCCGATGCCTGGGGCCGTCGCGTCATCATCAACCGCATACTCGGAAAGAGCGGCAAGGACACCGACACCGCGGAGATCGACGAGCTGACTTATCTTTTGGAGTCTGGCTCGGATCGTATCGGCGCCCTGGACTTCCAGCGCTCGGCCGATACCTACGTGCCGCGGGAGGCGTCGGCCGCGTCCCTTGAAGAGCTTCAAGCCGCGACAGCCCTCGTCGAGAAAGGCCTTCCGCTTACGCCAGAGCTTGCGCGCGCTCTGCTTCACGGAAGCTCGATCGGTGGAGCCCGGCCGAAGACGGTGATCACGTCCAACGGCAGAAAGTTCGTCGCCAAGTTCTCTTCGCAGAACGACCTTTACAACGTGGTGAAGGCCGAATTCATCGCCATGCGGCTTGCACAGAAAGCAGGCATTGCCGCGACTTCCGTCAGCCTTGAGCGCGCGGCCGGAAAGGACGTGCTTCTCATCGAGCGCTTTGATCGGCAAAAGGCGGCCGACGGCTGGCAGCGCCGCGCGATGGTCTCTGCGTTGACGCTCCTTGAGCTCGACGAACTGATGGGGCGTTATGCAAGCTACGAGGACCTTGCGACAATCATCCGTCACCGGTTCGTGTCGCCGAAGGAGACGCTCAAGGAACTGTTCGCACGGATGGTGTTCAACATTCTTTGCGGGAATACGGACGATCATGCCCGCAACCACGCAGCATTCTGGAACGGAAGTGAGCTGTCATTGACGCCCGCCTACGACATCTGCCCCCAATCCAGGGCCGGCGGCGAGGCAAGCCAGGCGATGCTGATCATGGGCGAGCAGCGGACGAGCCAAATCGGACTCTGTCTCAAGGCGGCTCCCCTCTTCTTGCTTGACGTCGCTGACGCAAGCGCCCTTGTCGCCAACCAAGTCAAGGCCATCAAGAAATTCTGGAGGGAAGTCTGTGATGCCGCCGCGCTTCCTGAGGTTGACCGGAATTTCATGTGGCAGCGTCAGTTCCTGAACGCTTTTGCCTTCGTCGATGCACCCGTAGCGCTCACCAAGCTGGTTGGTTAGGCCACATGCGCCTGGCTATGGCTTGTTCCTCAGGACCGGCCACATCGCCGCCGTCACATTTTCCTTGACAATCGTCCCTCTTTCCGTTACCAGGCAAAGAATCTCCGCTCACCGAAAGGACGCCAGCCGGCGACACCGGCTGGTGGAGCGGGA
>CAVPXZ010000006.1:0-103039 GCA_963709825.1 uncultured Alphaproteobacteria bacterium | reverse complement strand
CGTCCGATCTGGAGGAAGTCGTCGGCATTTCCGATCTGATTGTGACCGTCTATCGCGGCAAGATCGTTTCGACCTACCAGCACGCGCAAGTCAAAATGGCCGATGTCCTGGCCGACATCACCCACCCGGTCACCACCAAAGCCGCATAATGTGGTGGGCATCTCCTTCGGCCGCGGGCGGTATCACGTGGCTTCGGATGAAGCTTCCCTCGCGGCTCCTGCTAGTCCGCGCCGGCGTCACGCTCGGGCTCATCGCCATAGCGCTAGCGACGCCTAGCTTTCTGTCCGCGCCAAGCCTGACCACGCTGCTGACGACGATGTCGTTTGTCGGCTGCCTCGCGGCCGGGATGACGTTCATCACCATCGGCGGCAACGTCATGTCGTTTGCGCTGGGTGCCGCCGCCGCGGTCTCGGCGATGATTTTCGTCTTTGTTATCAACGTGGCGGGCATCACTGCCGCGATACTCGCGGCGCTCGTAGCTGGCGCAGCAATAACCGCAGCCCAGGGCGCTTTGATCGGCGTCCTGCGGGCTAATCCCATCATTGTAAGCATCGCCGCCAACGTGCTGATATACGGCGTGGCGCAAAAGATAACCAACAACGAGACCCTACAGATCGGCGAGGCGTCGCTTCACTCGTTGCTCAAGGGTAAATTGCTCGGAGCGCCAGTCGAATTCATGGTGCTCCTTAGCGTTATCGCGCTTGGCCAGCTTGTGCTCTCCTTCACCGTGTTTGGCCGCAATCTCTTCTATATTGGCAGCGGTTTTCGCGCCGCCGAGGCGGTGGGGCTCCCGACCATCCGCACGACGATCGGCGCTTATGTCTGGGCGGGTACGTTTGCCGCGGTGACCGGCATCTTGCTGGCGTCGCGCTTCAACCAAGCAAATATGGAATTCGCGCTCCGCTACGACTACGACGCAATCGCCGCCGTACTTGTGGGCGGGACAGCCATTCAAGGCGGCGGCGGCTCCATGCTGCGCACCTTTGCTGGCGTCGCCGCAGTAAGCACGATTTAGGTCGTTTTGTTGCTGCACGGGTTCCGCGAAGAGTGGCGGCTTTTCATCGCCGGCCTGATCGTCCTCGCCGTCGTGATCCTCTACTCCCGCCGTCGGCGGCGCTAACGTATGACCGACAAAGATGAAAGCCCGGCTTCCAAAACGATGCGGCTTGATCAAGGGAGCCGAGATCGCTTCAGTTTGAAGCGGCGGCGCTTCGGCTTGGAGGCCCTGCGCCGTCTTACTAGCCTCGATCTTCGTCCGTACGTCGTCTTCGCCCTAATGCTCGCGGGCCTTGCGCTCGTCGACGCCGATGCTGGCCGTGTTCTGACGGGCGTGACGGTCTTCAGCACGCTGCAGTCGTTCTCGACGTTCGGGCCGGTCGCGCTTGGACTTGGCTTGACGATGATCATCGGCGAGTTCGATCTTTCGGTTTCCGGCGTTTTCGGTCTCGGCGGATGCGTTGCGGTCCTTTACGGCAATGACAGCGCTTGGCTCGGCGTCGGTTGCGCGTTCGGTATCGGCATCCTCTTTGGGATGGCCCAAGGCTTGATCATCACCCGGTTCGGAGTCGGGTCGGTGCCGGTCACCCTTGGCGGGTTGCTCACCGCCAACGGGCTCGCTTACGTGCTGACGATGAACCGCACCGTATCGTTCGACAACATCGATCTCGCCCTCGCGCTCAACGAGCCGATTGCGGGCGTCTTCTCCATTCGCAGTCTCGTGGTGCTGGCCATTTTCGCTATCGCAATTTTCGTGTTTACGGCGACCCGGATCGGACGCGACTTGATTGCGACCGGAAGCAACCGCCGCGCCGCGCTCATCAGTGGCGTCGGGGTCGGTCGGATTGTCGTTTCGTCGTTCGCGTTTTCCGCCACGATGTCTGCGCTAGGCGGTGCGCTCCTCAGCTACGGCCTGGCTTCGGCCTCGCCGGCCGGCCTTGCCGACGTGTTGGTGCCAGCGATTACCGCGGCGATCCTTGGCGGGGTGTCCCTCTCCGGCGGGGCCGGAAACCCACTCGGGCTGGCCGCCGGCGTGATCACACTTTCGCTGCTGCGGTCGGGCTTGAATGCGCTCGGGGCGCCGCCCTACATGAACGACGTCGCGTCGGGGCTGATCCTGCTCGCCGTTGCGATCACCGATGCGCCTTATCTGTTGCGGCGACTGAGGGCGATCCGAGGGCGGTGGCGGCAAACGTAACGCGATCAGCGTATCTGGCGGCTCACGGGATCAGCACGGCACGCCCGGCGAGCTTGCGTTCACTGAGGTCGGTCAGCGCGCGCGCATAATCCCGCAGCGGGTAAAGTTCCGTTCGAGCTGGCCTTAACTTGCCTTCAGCATAAAGGCTGAAGATATCTTCGAAGCACTCCCGCATGAGACCGGGCATGCGTTTGCGATAGTCGCTTATCTGTAAGCCGCTGGTCTCGATGTTTTTCAGGAGCAGGTAGTTCGTTTTCAGCGTGGCGATACGTCCAGCTGCGAAACCGATGACCACCAGCCGGCCGCGCCAAGCAAGCGCGCGCACAGCGGCGTCGAAGACGTCGCCGCCGAGCGCATCGATGACGACATCGACTCCCCGCCCCTGATTGACGGCCTGAACTTGCTCTCGCAGAGAGGCGCGAAGATTGGCAACCGAGAGATCCACAACGTGGTCGGCGCCGGCTTGCCGAACGGCGGCAACTTTGGCGGCCCCCGAGACCGCCGCGATGACCGTCGCACCCTTTGCCTTTGCGATCTGGAGGGCAGCGTTGCCGACAGCGCCCGTCGCTCCCGTCACAAGCACGCTCTCGCCGGGCCGCAGGCGGCCCCGCTCAATGAGCGCGACCCAGGCGGTATCTGCAGCAAGCGATACGGCTGCCGCCTCCTCGAAGGTCATGGCCGCAGGAAGCAAGTAGCACTGTTCCTCGCTCGCCAAGGCGGCCTCGGCATATCCGCCCTGCTCGCACATCGCGAGCACCCGGTCGCCAGGTCTGAACCGCGTCACTTCAGTGCCGAGTGCCGCCACGACGCCTGCCGGACCCTTGCCCGGCACGAATGGCCGTTCCGGCAGGAATTGGTAGCGCCCTTCGATCACTAGAATGTCGACGAAGTTAGCGGCGACGGCCTTTACATCGATGCGGATCTCGTGCGGGCCCGGTTGCGGCGTCGGCAGAACCTCCAAGGCTGCGGACCCGATGGGTCCGAATTCATGCAGCACGATCGCTTTCATTCCGGCACCCTCGATGTGCTGTAGGTGGCGCGGCCGAGCGCGACCAGTTTGTCCGCGGCGCTCACCTCGATATCGGCCCGCGCGACCGTGCGGCCGATGCGGCGCAGGATGCCGCGTGCGACAAGTTCCTTGCCGACTGCCGGGCGGAGGTATTCGACGTGAAGCGCCGTCGTCGGCGTCGGTGTCTCATGCCAGATCGCGACCGTCGCGTAGCCGGCAATATCCACCAAAGCGGCGACGATCCCGCCGTGGAAGATCTCGCGGAAGGAATTGTGACTGAGTTCGGTCCGATAGGTCACCGCCACCTGGATTTCTTTGCGCTCCTCGTCGACGCTTCTTGCGCTCGGTCGCAGCCACTGGTGGAACGGGGGTCGTTCTAGCTCAGCGACCAGCCTGTCGAATGCGCTTTTCACGAGGTTTACCGGAGTTATTGCTACGGATGACGGCCGGGCCAGCGGACCGGTTGCGGTTGAAAGTTTTTGCTTGCCGAGTTGACGAGCGCGCGCTTCAGGACCTTGCCGCTCGCGCTCAGCGGCAGACGGTCGACCTGAAGAAAATATTCCGGCATGTCATGCAGCGATAAACCTTCCGCATATAGGTGCGACAGTAGCCGCTCAGGTTCAATTTTAGCACCGTCTCGGCCGGAGACGACAATGCAGACCTTCTCGCCGAGGCGCTCGTCCTTCACCGCAATGGCTGCGGCTTGCTCGACCTGAGGATGCAGCATCGCCAGCATCTCAATGCGGGCGGGATGGATGTTGTGGCCGCCGCGGATGATGACGTCTTTGAGCCGGCCGGTGATCTGGAGATAACCGCGTTCGTCGACGCGGCCGAGATCGCCGGTCATGAACCAGCCCTGAGCGTTAAATGCATTCTCGGTGGCCGCTTGATCGTCGAAATAACCGAGCATGAGGCTCGCGCCGCGGCCGCCAATCTGGCCGACTTCGCCGGCGGGTAGCAATTTTGCGCTATCGTCGACGTCAAAAATCCCGACCTCGTAGCCCCGAGCGGCGCGGCCGGATGTGGTGGCGATTACCTCGGGCGGGTCGGTCGGCATGGTGTAGTGGTGCGAACAAGCTTCCGTCATCCCGTACCCGCTCTGCGGGACGATACCGTGAGTCAGCAGCCTGTTGACGAGATTCGGATTTGCCGCTGCCCCCGAGATGCGGAAGCCTTTCAGATGCGGCAGCGAGACGCCGCCGTTCGTCTTGATCTGATCCAACAGGTCGACGGCATGCGTAGGTACCCCGAAGACGAACGTGGCCGCCGTCGCGCGCAGCCGCGTAAGCAGGCTGGCGGTCTTCGGCAAATCGTGCAGAACCATTTCCCCGCCGACGAAGAGACCGAGTACCGCGGCACCGAATCCGAGATTGTGGCTGAGCGGGCTGAGGCTGTAGATCACCGAGTTACGGTCGAAACGCCAGTCGGCGGCGAGCGCGCGGGCGTTGGCAAGCAACGTATTGTTGCTGTGCAGAACGCCCTTCGGCTTTCCAGTCGTGCCGGAGGTAAAGGCGAGATAGACGATCCCGTCCGCATCAGTGAATGCTGGAGCGTTTGCCACCGGCGCGGTTGATCGAGTTGCGGCGCTCCGCTCCAACCGGGCGCCGGGGGCAGGCAGACGATAGACTTTTCGTAGCGTTTTGATGCCGCCAATCATCGCAAAAATGTTGACCGTCCCAGCTTGTGAGCCGTAGCGTTCCTCGCCCACAAAGGCACTCGCACGCATGCGTTCAAGCAGCTCATTGACCTCGCTGACAGCTTGATTGCGATGCAACGACGGACAGAAGACGTAGCCGTTGCGTGAGCAGGCCAGAAGAAACACGATCGTTTCCACGCGCGTGGAAAGCCATGCCGCGACGCGGTTGCCGGGACGGAGCCCCGCCTGAGCCAACTCGCTCGCGGCCTGGTCGGCGAGATCAACAAGCGTGGCGTAACTGACAACTCCGAACCGGTCGCGGATCGCCGTTCGTCCGGGGTTCGCGCGGGCATGCTCGCGAACCGCGTGGTAGATTGTTGCATCACCCCATAAACCGGCTCTGCGGAAATCCAACCCGGAGTCCGGGGTAAGCCGTGTCAGAAGATTTTGCGCGACGTGCGGCTCAGCACCCATGTCTTCTCCCGATGCATTCATTACCAATATAAGGCGATCAGTTCCATTATCAGAAAAAATTCCAATAATTGAACCGCCCTCCAGCATCAACCCCTTTTATCGATCAGTGACCGGTCGGACCGGCGAGGAGCTCGCGAATCAGCAGGCCGGACAGCGCGATGTCACAGCTCGGTCAGGATCATCGCAAGCCAGGCGGCCTGTGCGAGTAACCCCCGGTCACAATAGGGTTTCCCGATGAGCTGTAGGCCGAGCGGCAGTCCGTGGCGGCTGCGTCCGGCAGGCAAAGTGATGCTCGGCAGATGGAGCAAGGTCCACAGCTCCTGCAGCCGCGGATCTCCGGCGTAGGCTTGTCCCTCGGGCGCTTCGCCCGGGGCCGTGGGCATGATCAGGGCGTCAACGCCGGTAAAGACATCCTCCACCCCAGCTCGAAAGTTGCCCACCGCGCGGCGCGCTTGCGCGTATTGCTCTCCCGAAATCGCGATGCCGCGCGCATAGACTTCGCGGCTTTGCGGCGCGAACATCTCAAGGTGTGAGAGCGCTTCGCCGGCAAGCCCGCGGGCTCGCTCGAAGGCGTTAATGATGGCACGGTGATGGGTGACGGTCTCGAACCCGGCGGGGGTCGCAATCCGCGAAACTTTGGCGCCGGCCGCGGAAATCCGCTCGAGCGCCCGCTCCACCACCGCCTTCATGTCGTCGTCGACTGTGTCCCAGAGATGGGAAGGAAAGAAGCCAACGTGCGGCGGGGTTGTGCGCCCCGAAAACGGCGCCGCGTCTTCGCTCATCATGGCGCCATGAATTGTCGCAATGTCGCGGACCGAGCGGGCCAGCAGTCCCACCGTGTCGAAACTGTGCGCGGCGACCTTTACGCCTGCCGTGCTGTACAGCCCGAAGGATGGCTTGTAGCCGACGATGCCGCAGAAGGCGGCCGGTCGCAGGATCGACCCGCCGGTTTGTGTTCCAAAGGCGAACGGAACCATGAAATCGGCGACGGCCGCGGCTGACCCACTCGACGAGCCGCCCGGCGTGCGCGTCGTATCGTGTGGATTTGCGGTCAGAGTTGGCTGGGCGCCGGCGAATTCGGCGGTAATCGTCTTGCCGAGAACAATGCCGCCTGCATTACGCGCAAGTCCCACGCACGCCGCATCATACCGCGGCCGGTGTCCCGCATAGGCCCGCGAGCCCATCTCGGTCGGCAGATCGACCGTATCGATGACATCCTTGACGCCGAACGGAACCCCAGCCAATGGCCCCTTGCGTTCGGTGGTCGCGCGCGCTTGCCGCAGCGCCAGATCGGCATCGAGATGCGCCCACGCTTGAATCAACCCGTCGCGTTCGCTGATGCGATTGAGGCAGCTACGGACGACGTCCTCAGCGGTGAAGCGGCCGGTCCGAATTCCGTCGACGATGTCGATGACCTGCAGGGTGTTCAGCACGGATTTAAGCCCGATGCGAAACCGGGAGCTCGCGTGGCTCGGCTCGGCCTCGTCGCCCAATACGACTTATGGGACAAAGCAGCATTTTCTGCAATAGGATGCAAAATTTGGCACCATCCGCCCTGGCGGCAACCCTGTTACTGTCGGGGCGGAGCTCGGGCCGTGGATAAGAGACACGGAGACGGAACTTGGCGTTGCGCTACGACGATATCGGCCAGAGGCTTCGCGCTTTCCGGCTCGCTTCGCGCCTGAGCGCCGACGAGATCGCCAATAAGATCGGAATCTCGAGGACGGCGGTTTATCGCTTCGAGAAGGGCGAAGTCGTCAAGATTGAGACCCTAAGCAGCCTGGCTGATCTTCTGGGTGTTTCCCTGCCTACGCTGCTTGGGGTCGAGATCGAATATATTTCCTCCCCCGTAGCCTACTTTGAGCGGCTTCGTCAGCTTGAGAAGGTTGCCGACCGTATTGTCATCCTGGCAGGTCCAATTTCGTTTCTGCTCGCATCGGACGCCTTTGCTGATTTGCTGGAAGATCTGCTGAAGGAGAGCGTGGCGGACGAAGTCGCGGATCAAGAAAAACTGATCCGAACCATTCAGGATACCCTTGCCATCCTGCGCGAGCGCAGGCGCAACTATGCGATAAGGCGGCCGGCGATCGTCAACCTCATCTCCGCCCTCGATATCGAGAGGCTGCTGCACTCCGGCTTCGTCGGACGGCCGCTTATCCCGGAAAAAGAGGTCAAGATCCGACAGAAACGCGCTCGCGCTGAAGCGGAGCATTTTGCCACACTGCTGGAGAGCGAGCCGATCGGCGTCCAGATCGGGCTCGTGACCGGAACCTTGCCGCACACCGGTTTCCAAATTTTCCGCAGCGGCGACGCCAAGACGCTGTCGATAAGTCCATTTCGCCTCGGCGAGCAGCCGAATATTCGGCTGGGTGTTGCGATGATTACATCCGCCGAGGAGGCCGTTTCGCTTCATGAGAAGGTGATCGAGGAAATGTGGCGAGGCGCGCTCAAGGGCAAGGACGCGGCCCTATACCTGCGGAATCTCATCGCTTCGGTCGATGGCCGCCGAAAATAGCAAGCCGCCAACCGACGGCCAAATTTTGGACAAAATAAAAAAATTGGGATAACCGCCTTGAAGGCGGTTTCCTTTTCTGATTTCTTCTCGAATTCGAATGAGCGTGCGGTAGGTCAAATGCCAAGTGCGTCAAAGCCGAATGGCGGCGCGGAAGCCGGCCAGGGCTGGGTCCGGTGAATTCGCAGACCCTGCCGCCGGCGCCGACGCGGCGCCGCTTCATCGGCGCATCGGTGACGAGGCTCGAGGACGGACCGCTCGTAACCGGCACCGGCGCGTTCATTGCCGACATCAATTTTCCGCATCAGCTTCACGCGCGCATTGTTCGCTCTTCCCGGGCGTTCGGCCGCATCGTCGGCATCAACTTTTCGGCGACGCGCGCCCTGCCGGGCGTCGTCGCCGCATGGGCTAATTCCGACCTCGGCAATCTCAAGCCGATTCCCTACCGCGCAACCTCGATCGAAGGTCTGCAACCTTATCGTCAGCCGGCGCTGGCCAAGGACTTCGTCCGCTACGTTGGCGAGCCGGTCGCCATTGTTATCGCCACCGACCCCTATGTGGCCGAAGACGCCGCGGACCTCGTGGAAGTCGAAGTCGAGCCAGGCGATCCCTACCTCGATGCGACGCTGGAACCGTCGAGCTTCGGTCCCGGTCTGTCGTGCGAGGCAACCGTGATCAGAAAGGGCTACGGCGATGTCGACGGAGCCTTCAAGGTCGCGGACGCGGTCGTCGAGCTTACGCTCACGGTCGGTCGGCACTCGGCCGTTCCGCTGGAGACGAGGGGTGCGCTGGCGCGCTTCGACACGGCGCGCGGCGTCCTCGAGTTGCACGGCGCCGCCAAGCGGCCGCACTGGAACCGCGACCAGTTGGCAGAGATCTTCGGGCTCGCGCCGTCGACGATAGAGCTTTACGAGAACCACGTCGGTGGCGGCTTCGGCGTGCGCGGCGAGCTTTACCCGGAAGACCTGTTGGTGTGCTTCGCCGCACTCAAGCTGCGCCGTCCAGTCAAGTGGATCGAGGATCGGCGCGAGCACCTGATGTCCGCGAACCAGTCGAGGGAACAGCACCATCAGATTAAGGCTGCGGTAACGCGCGATGGCCGGATCCTAGCGATTGACGAAACCGTCTTTCATGACCAAGGCGCCTACGTACGAACGCATGGCGCGCGTGTCGCAGACATGACGATTGGTCTTCTGCTCGGGCCTTACCGGGTACCAAACTATCGGGCTGTAGCGCATTTCCGGCTGACCAACAAGACGCCCGCTGCGACCTACCGTGCGCCCGGTCGCTTCGAAGGGTCTTTCGTTCGCGAGCGGCTGATCGAAGCGATCGGCCAGCGCGTAGGCCTCGATGCGATCGAGGTGCGACGCCGCAACTTTATCACCTCTGCCGAAATGCCCTACGCGCGCAACCTCACGGCTCTGGAGACGGAAGTCATTCTCGATTCCGGCAACTATCCGATGCTGGTCGACAGGGCTTTGGCGTTTGCCGGCTGGGATCAACTGCGTAAGCGTGCGGCCGACCGCAGGTCCGACGGCGAAAATGTCGGCGTCGGTTTCGCGATCTTCGTCGAAAAGAGCGGGCTTGGTCCGGCGGAGATGGTGTCGATCTCGATCGATACCGACGGCATCGTCGAACTCATCACGGGTGCCGCCTCACTCGGGCAGGGAATGGAGACGGTTCTGGCGCAGATTTGCGCCGATACGCTCGGCGTTGACTACCGGCGCATCCGTGTCCTGCACGGCAACACCAATCGGATCGCGTTCGGGTTCGGCGCGCATGCCTCGCGCGTCACGGTAATGACCGGCGAGGCGACGCGGCTCGGTGCGCTGAAGCTCCGCGACAAGGCGGTGAAGTTTGCCGCCGAGCTGCTACAGCGCAGCCCTGACGAGCTCGACGTAGTGGATGGTCGCGTGGTCGCCGGAGACGACAGCGGGCCGTCGATCTCGCTTGGCGAGTTGGCAAAGCAGCTGGGGCCGACCTCGCCGTCGCGCGGTCAGCACGAACCCGGCCTGTCCGCCATCGCCTGGTATCACAACAGACACATGAATTATCCGTACGGCGTTCATATCGCGACAGTCTGCGTTGATCGGGAAACCGGCGGCACCAAGGTCGAACATTATGCCGTAGTTTACGACGTCGGCCGCGCCATCAATCCGGCGCTCATAGAAGGGCAGATCGTCGGCGGGCTTGCCCAAGGCATCGGTGGCGCGCTTCTGGAAAACTTCATCTACGATGAAGCCGGTCAGCCAAACTCGGTCACGCTGTCCGACTATTTGATGGTGACGGCGGCGGAGATGCCGCCGGTTCAAGTTTTGATCTGCGAGGACGCGCCGAGTCCGCTCAATCCTCTTGGCATCAAGGGGGCCGGCGAGTCTGGCGTCAATGCCGTCGGAGCGGCGATCGCGTCGGCGATCGACGATGCGCTGCAGATGCCGGGCTTTGTCGATCGGCTGCCAATGACGCCGCAGTATCTCAGAGAACGGCTCGCGCGGTTTAGATCGGTTTCGTCCGGCGCGGAAAAGGTGCGGTCAAATGCCGGCTGAAGCCCAGCTGTTTGGCCGATCCGTCGGCCGCATAGAAGACCGCGCCCTCGTCGTCGGCGCCGGGCGCTATCTCGACGACCTGCAGCCGAAGAACTGCCTTGCGGCTGCGTTCGTCCGCAGTAGCCACGCGCACGCATTGTTCTCCACGGTCGACTTGACTGCCGTGCGGGCCATGTCGGGGGTCGTTGCCGCCTTTACGTCCGAGGACTTGAAACGGCGGCTGGTGTCCTATCATCTCTCGACCGGGCTACCCAGCCCCAGTTTCCGCCTACAAGCCGACCGGCCGGTTCTCGCCGACGGTGAAGTCGTTTATGTCGGCGAGCCGGTGGCGATCATCATCGCCGAGAGTTGATCGCTGGCGGAGGACGCCATCGACGCAGTGACCATTGATTTCCAGCAGCTTCCCCCCGTTGTTGATTGTTGCAAGGCGCTTTTGCCGGACGCGCCCCGCGCCCATTCGCGGCTGCCGCATAACTGTATCGCCGAGTTCGGCTTCGCCTATGGCGACACCGATGCGGCGTTCGCCGCAGCGCGCTATTGCGTCAAGGGTTCCTACACGCTGCATCGAGGTGGATCGCATTCGATGGAAGGGCGCGGCGTCCTTGTTGTTCCAGATGAGCTGAGTGGCAAGTTGCAGGTGTGGAGTTCGACGCAGACGCCGCAGGCGCTTAAGCAAATGCTTTGCGAGCTGCTCGATCTCAGCGATGCGGAAATCGTTGTCACGGTGCCCGACGTCGGCGGCGGCTTCGGACCGAAGCTCGTCATTTATCCGGAAGAGATAGCCGTCGCGACGAGCGCGCTACTGCTGCAACGCCCAGTAAAATGGGTCGAAGACCGGCGGGAGCATTTCCTTTCGACGACGCAGGAGCGCGACCAGTATTGGGACGCCGAGCTTGCGCTCGACGTGGATGGTAAAATCCTCGGCGTCCGCGGACGGCTGGTGCACGACCATGGCGCCTATAATGTGCGCGGCCTCAACGTGCCCTACGGCTCCGGCGTCAGCCTTCCGCTCGCCTACAATGTGCCGGCCTATCGGCTGGACATCGCCGTAGCGTTGACAAATAAGGTTCCAGTGTCGCCGGTTCGCGGTGCGGGTCAACCGCAGTCAGCCTTCGTGATGGAGCGGCTTCTTGATCGGGCCGCGCGGGCGACCGGCCTCGGACGCGACGACATCAGGGTTCGGAACCTGGTGCGTGCCGACCAAATGCCGTGCCGCAAACCGCTCAAGCTGCGCGGCGGCACCAATGTCATCCTCGACAGCGGCAACTATCCAGCAACCCAGGCGCTGGCGGTCGAGCACGCCGACTGGACTGGCTTCCCGGCCCGCCGGGCAGTGGCGCGGCGCGAAGGCCGCCGGATCGGCCTCGGCCTCGCGAATTACGTCGAAGGTACCGGCCGCGGCCCCTACGAGGTTGCGGACGTACGGATTGGCCGCTCCGGTCGGATCGTCGTCACGACCGGAGCGAGCGCGATGGGGCAGGGTACGGCGACGATGATCGCGCAGATCGTCGGCGAACAACTCGGCGGTGACATTTCCAACATCACTGTGCGCACTGGCAGCACAGAAGGAACGCTCGGGTTTGGCGGCTTCAACAGCCGGCAAACCGTGATGGCGGGAGCGTCCGCGCACGCCTCGGCAGTCGCCGTACGCCGCAAGATCCTGAAAGTCGCTTCCCACCTGATGGAAACCGACGAGAGCGATCTGGACATCGTCGGCCGCGAGGTGGTGGTGAAAGGTGTCCCGGAGCTGAAACTCGGCTTCGCGGAGCTCGCGCAGGCAGCGGTTGGGCTGCCGGGCTTCTTGCTCCCCGGTCTCGACTCACCGGGCCTCGAAGCGTCGGAGCAGGTCGTTATCAACGACATGACTTATTCTAACGGCAGTGCGTTGGCGGAGGTGGAAGTGGATGAGGAGACCGGTCGCATCCGCGTTCTGCGCTTCACAATCGCGCATGATTGCGGCCGCCGGGTCAATCCGATCATGGTCGACGGCCAGATCACCGGCGGTATCGCCCACGGGCTTGGCAATGCGCTGTTCGAACGAATGATCTATGACGATTCGGCGCAACCTCTGACGACCACCTTCGCTGACTATCTGCTTGTGACCGCCGCGGAGATGCCGCTTATCGATATCCTGCATCTGGAATCGGCGAGTACGCTCAATCCGCTCGGTGTGAAAGGCGTCGGCGAGTCCGGCGTCATCCCGGTCGCCGGCGCAATTATGTCAGCGATCGACGACGCGCTGAGCGATCTTGACATCCATATTGATTGCGCTCCGATCTCGCCGCAAGCACTTTGCGAGCGGATTAGGACGGCACAGGAACGTGGCGACTATCCTCGTGGCTAGGGCAGATACGAGTTTGCCATCTGGCGCTTCGGCAGGAGGCAGGCGATGAAGCCTCCAGCCTTTACGCTGCATCGGCCATCCTCGGTCGAGGAGGCGGTGAGCTTGCTGACCGCTGTGGCGGACAACGGTGGGCTTATTCTGGCCGGTGGGCAAAGTCTCGTGCCGATGATGGCCCTTCGCGTCGTCTACCCGCCGGATCTCGTCGACATCAATGCCATCGCGGGGCTCGATCGCGTCTGCACGGACGGCGATCACCTTGCGATAGGCGCCACCGCGCGGCACGCCTTCTTTCATCGTCCGGCAACGACAAATCGTCTCGGTGAAATTCTTGCCAAGGTCTCGCGCCACATCGCGCATTACCCAATTCGTCTACGCGGCACATTCTGCGGCAGCCTTGCGCATGCAGATCCAGCGTCCGAATGGTGCCTCGTCACCGTTACGCTGGACGGCGAGATCGTGTTGGCCAGCAAGGGGGGAAGGCGCACGATGCGCGCCGCTGACTACCTGCTCGGCGCCATGACGACGGCGCGCGAGCTGGACGAGATGTTGGTCGAGGCGCGTCTTCCGCTTCTGGCCGAGGATGTGACGTTCGGCTTTTACGAGTTCAACCGGCGGGCCGGGGACTTCGCACTTGGCATGTGCCTCGCTACATTCGCGATCATCGACGGTGCTATGGCAAAAGTGCGCATTGGTCTTGGCGGCATCGAGAACACGCCACGCCGTCTTTTGGCGGTCGAGGCTGCGCTTGAAGGTCGCCCACCGTCGCCCGCTGTATTTCGCGACGCGGCGGCGACTGCCACCGAGGGTCTCGAGCCGATGGAGGATCCGGCCACCACTGCAGACTATCGTCGCAGCCTGACGCCGGTTGTCGTTCGGCGCGCGTTGCAAGCCGCCAGCGCCAATCTCGCGGGCCACAGTTGAGGAGCCGCCAATGAAGGGAGTACCCTTGGAACTTCGCGTGAACGGCACCGTGTATAATGTCGAGGTCGAGCATCGCAAGACGCTGGCCGATGCGATCCGCGAGAATTGCGGCCTGACGGGCACGCATGTCGGCTGCGAGCACGGTGTTTGCGGCGCCTGTACGATTCTGGTCGACGGCGCGCCGATCCGTTCGTGTCTGATGTTCGCGCACCAGGCCGTGCACAGCGACATCAGGACGGTAGAAGACCTTGCCAAGGAGGATCGCCTGCATGTTTTGCAAACGGCGTTTATCGACAACCATGCGCTGCAATGCGGTTTCTGCACGCCGGGTTTTCTGATGCTGGTCGTGGGCGCATTCGCGCGCGATCCCGACATCGCCAACGAGGAGCTGATCGAGATCCTTTCGTCGAACCTCTGCCGCTGCACCGGCTACCAGAACATCGTCAACGCGGTC
The DNA here is from genome assembly GCA_963709825.1 of uncultured Alphaproteobacteria bacterium. Lineage (GTDB taxonomy): Bacteria > Pseudomonadota > Alphaproteobacteria > Rhizobiales > Xanthobacteraceae > BOG-931. Next base: position 88,949 of record CAVPXZ010000006.1, on the reverse strand, counting down.
CGCTCCGTTGCGGGCGAGCTGACAGCACGTCGGACCGCGCAAAATGCCATGAACGCATGACCCTCCTTTCCCTCAAACGCCATGGCCGGTACGACTACAGCCCCATCGTCGAGCGGCCGGTATTCGACTGGCCGGGCGGCAAGCGGCTCGCGTTCGCGGTCTGCAACAACATCGAAGTGTTCAGCTTTCGTGACGGACTCGGCAGCGACAGCGCCTCCGTCACGGCGCCGCAAACCAGCCGGAATTACGCTTGGCGCGATTACGGCAACCGCGTCGGGCAGTGGTATCTGTTCGATCTGCTGGATGAATACGGCCTGCCCGCGTCGCACAATTTCAACTCACTGCTGTTTGAGGAATGCCCGCAGATTGCCGACCGCATCATTCAGCGCGGCGATGAGTTTGTTGGCCACGGCCGTACCAATGCCGAGCGGCAGGACAGCCTGAACGAAGCCGACGAACGCGAGCTGATCCGCGAGGCGACCGCGGCGATTGTCCGTTACGCCGGCAAGGCCGCTACCGGTTGGCTCGGCCCCTATCTTGCGCAAACTCCGGTCACGCTCGATTTGCTGAAGGAGGCCGGCTATCACTACGTGTTGGACTGGCCGGCCGACGACCAGCCATTCTGGATGGGCACGCGCGCCGGGCCGATACTCTCGGTGCCGTACTCGATCGAGGTGAACGACTCGCCTTCAATGGTCTTCCGCCAGCAGGGCACCGTCGACTTTGAGCAGATGATGAAAGACCAATTCGACGAGATACTGCTGCAATCGCGCAAATGGCCGCTCGTATTCACGATCGTGCTCCACCCATTTGTCATCGGCCAGCCGTTCCGCTTGCGCGCGTTGCGGCGAGCCCTTGCCCACATTATGGGGAGAAAAGACGAACTTTGGATCGCGACGCCGGGCCGGATCGCCGACTTCATTTATTCACGCGCGCCCGCCATGCCGTAACTGCTCGTCCGCTCGGGCTTTTCCCATTCTTTCCCCGTCGAGCGACAATTTCCCTGTTCTTCGACAAATCTTTCCTGCAAAACGTTTGAAAATTCCCTGTTCCGTTGCCTAGGGAATTTGACCGTAAACGTTTGAATTAACTCGCCGTCTGGGCGTAAAAACTTCGCCAGCGCGCTTGAAACGGCGAAATTCCCTGTTTATTTCCCTGTTAGCCGGGAATTTGGCGTGGAGACGGGTTAGCGGTCGACTGCCTCCTCCACCATGCATCTCGCCGACCGCGGAGATTTCCCGTTTATTCGGATAGCTCCAATTCGCGGAGAATGACTCCGGCACCGCGGCGCGCTCAGCGATTCCGCGACAGCTTCATGCGGTAATGGAAATCCTGCGCCACATGCCAATTGTATGAGGCGATGAGCGTGCCGCGCCGGGTGATATAGCGGCGCAACGCGCAAATGCTGATCGTGCCGGCTTTCTGCTGGAGGTGAGCGGCGATGTCCTTGCTCATCGTTTCGCCGCGCAGATCCTGCTCGATCTCGATAATGTCCTCGCCGGCGCGCGCGGCCAGATGCGCGTGAAACGGCCCGACGCAACCGGGCAATTCGCGCACGTAGCGGGAAAGGCGCTGCGGTATGTAGGAGTGCACGTAGCAGAGCACGTTGCCGCCGGCCTCGCTTCGGCGCAGTCCTTTGATCAGCCACCATCGCGAATCCGGTTTGCCCTCGATTTGCCGCGCAACGTCGACGGCAAGCTTGATCTGGCGGCTCGACAGCATCTGATAATGCGTGTCCAGCGCCAGCTGGGACAGATCGGCGAGCGAAGACAGCGAGTGCACATAGCGCGCCTCCGGGCTCGCGGCGACTACGACGCTGCCCGCGCCTTGCCGGCGCTGCACCATCCCGCGATCGACCAGACGGCGTAGCGCCTCGCGCACGGTGAAGCGGCTGGCGCCAAATTCGTCGCACAATTCGCTCTCGGTCGGGAGGCGCTCCTCAAGCGGGTATTCCCCGGTCTCCACGCGGCGGCTGAGTACGTCGAGGATCTGCAGGTAGCGCGGCGCCTCCATTGTCACTGCATCATCCTCCCTTCGCCCGCATACCGTGCCGCGTCGACCTACCGGCTTGTCCGGACATATTGCCGGAATGCAGGCCGAATGTGTACAGACAGGATGTCGCCCGGGGTGTCGGCAAAGCGTCGCCCGCCCGCGGGCGCCGAAGATGGAGGGACCGTAAGCATGACCGACGCACTGGGCTGGCGGCGCAAATTCGGCGTACTGGGACCATCGACCAACACTATCGTGCAGCCCGATTTCGACGCCATGCGTCCGCTCGGCGTCACCAACCATTACAGCCGCATCTTCACGCCCAACGCCGACGCGGTGAGCAACGACAGCTTCAGGGCGGCAACCGAGGTCATCGCCGGCAACGTGCTCGATGCCGTGCGCAGCGTCATGACCTGCAAACCGGATTACCTGGTGATGGGCATGTCGGCGGTGACATTCATCAACGGGGCGAAAGGGGCCGACATTTTCACTCGGCAAGTGGAAGAAACCTCCGGCGTCAAGATCAGCATTGGCAGCCACGCCAGCGCCGCAGCACTGCGTCGTCACGGCGGCGTGAGGCGGATCGCCATTCTGTCCCCCTACTGGCCGGTGATGAACATCGAGGTCATCCGCTATTTCACCGATATGGGCTTTGAAGTGGTGCGCGACATCTGCCTGCAATGCGGGTCGTGGATTGCGATCGCAGAGCAAACGACGGAAACCCTGCGCGGTGCTCTGCGTCAGCTCGATGGTGACGACGTCGATGCCATCGTCCAGGTCGGCACCAATCTATCCATGGTGCGGCTGGCCGCAGCCGCCGAAATGTGGCTCGGCAAACCGATCATCGCCATCAATACCGCCACCTACTGGCATGCGCTGCGCGCCAATGGCATCGAGGACCGAATGGAAGGCTTCGGCCGCCTGTTGGCGGAATTTTGAGGCTTGGCATGACTGGCAGAGCCGCGCTGACGGTGGGTAACGTCACCGTCCATCGGGTGATCGATCTCGATCCATTTGCCCTGCCGCTCGACATGCTGTTTCCGGGCGCGACGCTGGCGCAGCTTCTGCCGGTCGCCGACCTGCTGGCGCGAGACCACGTGGATTTCGCCGCCGGCAAGATTCTGCTCGCTATCCAGAGTCACCTCCTGCGCTTCGCCGGCAAGACCATTCTGATCGATGCCTGCGTCGGCGAACATAAATCGCGGCCGTTACGGCCAGAGTGGAACGCCCGCTCCGGCACGCGCTATCTCGCCAATCTGGCTGCGGCCGGATGCGCGCCGGAAGATATCGACATTGTCATGTGCACGCATCTGCATGCCGACCACGTCGGCTGGAACACGCGGTTGGAATCGGGCCGCTGGCTGCCGACCTTTCCCAACGCCCGCTACGTCATGAGTCAGCGCGAGATCGATCAGCGCGCGCGCGACGCGGCGCAGTCCCCGCAAGCCAATCACGGCAGCTATCAGGACAGTGTTTTGCCGGTCCTCGATGCCGGCCTTGCCCAGGTGGCGCAGGCCGGCGACGAGATCGCCGAGGGCATGACCATCGTCGATTTGGCGGGCCATGCGCCGGGCCAAATCGGCCTCGATGTCGCTACCGCCGCGGGACCGAACCTGTTGTTTTGCGGCGATGCCATCCACAGCCCGGCCCAGGTCTTTCACCCGGAATGGTCGAGCGGCTTCTGCTTCGATCGCGCTCAAGCGGTAGATACGCGCAGGATGCTGCTGCAACGGGCCGCGAGCGAGGATTTATTGCTGCTGCCGGCGCACCTGCGGGGAGCCGGTATGCGTATCGCCGAGAAAAGCGGAGCTTTTGTTCCGGCCATCGAGCCGTAAAGACGTCAGGTGACTTGTTCTGAATCGCGCAGCGACTGGATCATCGACGTGCGCATCAGATAGTCGCGGTGTTTCACCGGGTCCGCGGCGATACGGCGCAGATCGTCGTAGTACTTTGCCCGCGCCTGCGGTTCGCGGGTGTTGAGAATGGCACGATTGCGCAGCGTCGTTTGCTGCACGACATCCAGCGCGACTTTGCGGCGCTGGCGGCTGTAACGTTCGAGCGTCGCCAGCGGCGCCCCGTGGATCACGTCTCTCAAGGTGCGGCTGAGATTAAAGGCATCGTGGATGCCGCCGTTGAGGCCCATTCCGCCGAGCGGATTGTTCACATGCGCGGCGTCGCCAGCGATCAGAACGCGCCCCTGCACATAGCTTGACGCCACCCGTTCATGCACCCGATAGGCCGTCCGGTGCGTGACTTCGTACCGCTGACCGCGCGGTGCAGCGCCCTGCAGCAAATGCTCGGCGCGTTCGGGTGACGTCACGTCGGCATCGGAGAGCGACGAATCGACCGGGAACAGCGCACGCCATACGCGCGGCGTGCGGATCAGCACGAACCACTCGTCGGGATCGGAGAGATAGGCGATATTGGCAATGTCCGGTATGGCTTCGCGAAAATCATAGGTGGTCGACAAACTCAGAAAAATCTCCGGGATGGTGATGCCGTCGAAGGCCGCTCCCATCGCCTTGCGCACGATACTGCCGATGCCGTCGGCGCCGACTACGAATGAGCCGGTGAGCGTCTCGGTAGCGCCGCCCGGCACGGTCACATCGACCTCAACGCCGTCCGCTGTCTGACGCGCTGCCGTCGCCGCAGTGCCGAGCCTGATGGTCGCCAGCGGATTGGATTTCAGTTGCGCATAAAGCAGGTCGCCAAGCCGCCACTGCTCACACTGCACGCGATAGGGATGATTGGTGTCGGGCCGCAGCCGCGACAGCTCGAATGTTGCCACCACGCCGTCCCGGCGATCGCGGAATTGCCATGTCGGGCAGATCAATCCCTGGTCGATCATAGCGCCGACCACGCCCAAAGGTTCGAGCATGTCGAGGGTTGGAGGATGGAACGTCGAAGCGCGCAAATCGTGCGGCAGTTCGTTGCAGGCCTCGATGACAACGACCGGAATTCCCTCCGCGACCAGGAGCACGGCGGCTACCAGCCCGACCGGGCCGGCGCCGACAATGAGGACATTTTGGCTCAGCTGAGCGGGCATCGGCTTTCTTGACTCGGGCGGCGGGTCGTTCATCATGAGTTGTCCGGACAAAGATGGCGGGCTTTACCGCACCGGGCAAGTGATCATTGGCCGCGGTCAGCCGGAAAGAGACGCATGCGTTATCCCTTCGTGCCGTTTCCCTCGCGCGGCCCGCTGCGTTGGCCGCAAGGCAAGCGGTTGGCGGTGATCATCACCATCAATCTCGAATATTGGGATTTGCTCAAGGAGTCGCCGGCGCCGTATTACGCGGGCGGGCCGGCGATCCTGCCGGACATGTTGCCCGGGAACATTCCGGATTTCCCCAATTTCTCCTGGCGCGAATATGGCCAGCGCTTGGGAGTCTGGCGGCTGTTCGACGCCTTCGTCGAAGCCGGCGTGCGCGCCAGCTGCACGATGAACGCCAAAATGGCATTGGAGCGGCGCGCGGTCATCGACGGTGCGCTCGAACGCGGCTTCGAGCTGATCGCCCACAACTACGAGCAAGGCGAGTTGCTGTGTCATCTGCAGCACAAGCCCGACGAAGAACGGCGCGTGATCGAGGAGTCTCTCAAAATCTATGAGCGCGTCACCGGACGTCGGGCGCAAGGCTGGTTGTCGTCGTCGTTGCGCGGGACGACCAACACGGCCTCGATTTTGGTCGAGAACGGCGTGAAGTTCTGGTGCGATCTGATGAACGACGACCAGCCTTACATGATTGAAACGCCTAAGGGCTCAATCGTCGGCGTGCCTTATTCGATCGAAATGAACGACTTCACCCTGCTGCTGCGCCGCGGCCTGACCAACGAGGCCGCATTTGACGCCATGAAGGAGCAATTCGACGCGCTTTATGCGGAAGCCGCGCGCACCGGGATGATGATGAACGTCGGTTTGCATCCGCATGTGACCGGGGTGCCGCACCGCGCCGGCATCCTGCGCAAATTTCTGGCCTACGCCAAAGAATTCGACCAGGTTTGGTGGGCGACCCGCGAGGAAGTTGCCGCCTGCTATCGCGAGCAGCATGCCACTCACATTCCGCCGCAGCAGGCGTCATGACGGCAGGATCCGTCCCGGCGAAGTTCCGCACCGCGCTGCAATCGCCGGCCGTCGCCGCCGTCTTCGTCGTGGCGCTGCTGTTCGCAGCAACCGCTTTCAGCGGAATGTTTCGCGAGGTCGTGTCCGGCGTCATGCTCGGCTCGATCTACATGATGGTCGCGGTCGCGTTCACGCTGACGATCGGCGTCCTCAACTTCCTCAATTTCACGATCCCGTCGTTATTCATGCTGACCGGAATGGTGGCGTGGGGATTGACCGCAAACGGCTATGTCAAATTCGCCGGCGGCTGGGCCTGGCTCGCGGCGCTGGCCGCCGGCGTGGCGACGGCGGTCGCGGCGTCGCTCCTGGTGGAACGCTTCACCTTCCGCTATTTGAAGATGAAACACGGCGACGCCATCGAACATGCTATTCCGCTGGTTTCTTCCCTCGGCTTCCTGCTGATCTTCGAGCATTTGGTGTTGATCGCGCTGGGTTCGGAATCCGAGCGCTTCGCCATTCCGTTCAGAGCCGACGTGCACGTGGCGAACGTCGTTGTCGGCGTGCCGCAGATTATCAGCTGCGCGCTCGCCGTCGGCGTGGTCGCCGCACTGAGCTTTGTTCTGAAAAGCACCAGGACCGGCCGCGCGTTGCGGACCATCGCCGAAAGTCCCGACACCGCCGCGCTACTCGGCGTTGAAGTCGACAAGATCGTGCCGCTCGTTTTCATCCTGACCGGGCTGTTGGCCGGAATCGCCGGCGCGCTGTTCACGGTCAATTACGGCAACGTGTCGCCGTTCATGGGCGACAATATCGGCACCAAGGCGATCGCCGCCATGGTCGTGGGCGGCATCGGCTCTGTTTGGGGCGCCATCGCCGGGGGTCTGATTGTCGGACTTGCCGAAACGCTGTCGATTTATTTTTTCGGCGGTGATTCCGTGCAGATGGTGGTCTGGGGCCTTTTGCTCGCGCTCATCGTGGTCCGGCCCCAGGGGCTGTTCGCAACCGCCGCCATCGGTAAGGGAAAGATGTGATGCCGAGGCCCTCGACGGCCCGACGCCCAACAGGAGCGCGCCGGCGATGAGCGGCTATCTTTCTGGCGTCTTGGCGGTGTTGTGCATCAACCTGATATTTGCGTACGGTATTTTTGTTCCGATGGCGGCCGGTCAGATCAATCTCGGCGGCGCCGGATTCCAGGCGATCGGCGCCTATACCACGGCTTGGCTGTCGAGCATCGCCGGCTTGCCGCTGTGGATGACCATCCCCGTGGCGATGCTGGCCGCTGGACTGATCGGCTTTGTTATCTCGTTTTTGGTATTGCGCACGCGCGGCGTCTATATGGTGCTGGCGACATTCGCGTTCGGCGAAGTGGTCGCCGGCTTTCTGCTCCGCTCGGACTTCTTCGGCGGCGCCATCGGCATGGTGGTGCCGGCGCACGTGGAATTGCCGCTCTTGGTATGCTGCGCCGCCGCAGTGATGCTGCTGACGTTTTATCTGATGGCCACCCGGCTCGGCCTCGCCATGCGGTCGATCAATGACGACGAAGCCGCGGCGACGGTCATGGGCATCAACGTACGCGCGGTTCAGGTCAGCGCATTCACCGTCGGCGGCGCCTTCGCCGGCCTTTCCGGTGCGCTCTACGCGCATTATTTCAGTTTCGTCGAGGCGCAATATTTCAATTCGTTCCTGTCGATCTATGTGCTGCTGTTTGTGCTCATCGGCGGGGCGCAGACGGCTTGGGGACCGCTGGTCGGCACCGTGTTTTTCACGCTGCTGCCGGAGCTGCTGCGCATTGGCGGATCGTGGCGCTTTGTGGTCTTCGGGATCGCCATCGTGCTGATGATGATGCTGCGTCCGCAAGGCGTGGTCACGCGCGAGATGGTGCGACGGCTGTCGCCAGGCCGCTGGGTGCTGCAACGTGCGGGAGCAGGGGCGTGGCATGGCGGCTAGCCCTGCATTGGCGCTCCATGGCGTGAGCAAGCATTTCGGCGGCCTTTCCGTGATCGAAAACGTCGGCTTCGAGGTTCCCGCGGGCGCGCGCATGGCCTTGATCGGGCCTAACGGCGCCGGCAAGACGACTTTGTTCAATCTTATTTCCGGAGTTTTTCGCGTCGATGCCGGCAGCATCCTCGTCGACGGCGCGGCAGTTGAGGATATGCCGACGCGGCTGCGGGTGCGCGCCGGCGTGTCGCGCTCGTTCCAGAACATCCGGCTGATGCCGCATCTTTCAGTGGTCGAGAACGTCATGCTTGGGCAGCACACGCTCATCAAGGGCTTCGGACCGCTGCTGAGCCCGTTGGCCTGGCAGCGCAACAGCCGCTGGCGGCGGCTCGCCGAGGAAAGCCTGCGCAGTGCGGGAATCGACGTCGATCCGGATTCGGATGTCGCCACGCTGTCCTACGGCGTGCGCAAGAAAATCGAGGTCGTGCGCGCGCTGATGAGCCGGCCGCGGCTGTTGATGCTCGACGAACCGGCCGCCGGACTAAATCCGCGCGAGACGGCGGAGTTGGCCATCTTCCTCCGATCGATGGCTTGGGAGGGGCTGACGCTGCTTGTGGTCGAGCACGACATGTCGTTCGTGCACGATCTGTGCGAACGAACCATCGTGCTCAATTTCGGCCGGCTGATCTACCAGGGACCGACCGGCGGCGTGCAGAACGACGAACAGGTGCGCGCGGCCTATCTTGGCAACCGGCGGGTTGCGAGCAAAGGAGCCCACTCTGCTGCTTGAGGTCGATAATCTCGACGTTCGCTACGGCCGCACGCACGCGGTCAAGGGTATGTCGTTGACCGTAGCCGCCGACGAACTGGTGGCCGTGCTCGGCGCCAACGGCGCCGGCAAGACCTCGCTGCTGCGCGCGCTGCAGGGGTTGGCGCCGACGGCGGGCGGACGCGTCCGTTTCGACGGCGATGACATCACCGCTTTGTCGCCGCCGCAACGGCTGCGCCGGCAGCTTGTGCTGGTGCCCGAAGGACGCCAGATCGTGCTCGGTCTGTCGGTGCACGAAAACCTGCAGATGGGCACCTATTGCCGCACCGACGCCGCGGCCGCGCACGATATTGACGCCATCTACGATCGCTTTCCCAATCTCGCGGCGCGGCGAAAGATGCCCGCCTCGGTGCTTTCCGGCGGCGAACAGCAGATGCTGGCGATCGGCCGCGCGCTGCTGGCCAAGCCGAAATTGATGATGCTCGATGAGCCGTCTTTGGGGCTGTCGCCAGTGCTGGTCGACAAGCTCTTCGACCTGATCGTCAGCCTGCGCGACGAAGGCCTTGCCATTCTGCTCGTCGAGCAGAACACGCAGATGGCCCTGGAAGTAGCGTCGCGCGGGCTGGTCATGGAATTGGGCCGCGTCGCGATGCAGGGTCCGGTGGAAACTCTGCGGCACAACGAACGCCTGGCCCACGCCTATCTGGGGCACGCATAGATCACATAGGTTCAAAACAGGAGAGCCCAATCATGACGAGGATGCGAAGCTTTTTCTTGGCTGCTACGGCGGCGCTTGCCGCGGCGGCGGCAATAATTCCGGCGCAAGCGCAGGACATCGTTATCGGTTTGAGCATGGTGAAGACCGGTGCACTCAAAAACGTCGGCGAGGCGACCGAAACCGCGGTCGACATCGCTGTCGATGAAATCAACGCCGAAGGCGGCATCGCCGGCAAGAAGATCAAACTGATCAAATTCGATACCGGCGGCGACCCGAAGCAAGCCGCCATCGCCACGGCGAAATTCGCCGAGGACGACAAGGCGCTCGCCATCATTGGCCCATTCTCGTCCGGCGAGGCGGCGGTCGCATTCCCGGCCGGCGAGCGGCTTGGCATTGTGCAAATGCCCAATGCCGCCTCGCAACCGGGCCTGACCAAAGGTTACAGCTACGCTTGGCGGCTCACCGCCGACGAAGGCAAGCAGTTCACGCGCCTCATCAAGACCTTGAAGAAGAAATTGATCAAATCCGACACCGCGGAGATCATCTACCTCTCCGACGAGCGCGTCTCCAACATTTCTGGCACCAAGTTCTACCCGGCGATCTTCAAGGCCAACAACATCTCGTTCGGCGATCCGATTGCGTTCCAGTACAACACCTTCGACGTCTCGCCGCAGGTATCTCAGGCGTTGGAGCGCAAGCCCGACGTGGTGGCGCTGGCGGCGACGCCCGACAGCGCGGGCAAGGTCATCAAGGAATTGCGGCGGCAAGGCTTCCAAGGCCGGGTGATCGGGTCGCAGATCTTCGCCGATCCCAACTCGCTCGATCTGTTCGGACGCGATGCTGACGGCCTGCTGATCGTCGCCGGCTTTTGGTGGGACCGCAACGACGCCACGCGCGCCTTTACCAAAAAATTCGGCGAGGAGAACGCCAAGCGCGGTCTTGCCGTCAAGAAAATCCCGCACCACACCGACGCGCAGGCCTACGACATCGTCTATCTGCTCAAGCAGGTGATGGAAAAGGCCGGCGTGACCGGCGACCCCGCCAAAGTGGCGCAGGAGCGCACGGCAATCCGCGATGGGCTTCAGGGCGTGCGCTTCACCGGCGTGACCGGCGAGAACACCTGCTTCAACGCCGCGCACGACGCGCAGCTTCCCGGGTTCGTGATCGAAATCAATGATCTGAAATGGAATCTGTTCGAGGCGTGGCCGGCGGACCTGTGCTCGTAAGAGGCCGAGCGGTGGGGCGGCCTCAAGATTGCACCGCGCTCACCTGGCCGGGACGGGCGTGGCGCAGGTCGACCGTAGCGGGGGCGGCTCGATGTGTGGCCATTCTTGCACCTTAGTCAGAACGGCTTAGACGAGATCGCTCGACTGGAACTCCTAGCCGTCGGCGGGGCCGTGTTCGATGCGATTGCAATCAACGACAGCAATCGCATCGAACGCACGACCGTGGTGAATGACGACTCCTCCTTGCTGATGCTGGAAGAAGTCGGACCGCGCGCGGCCGGGTCGGGCCGGCAAAGCGCCGGTCATCGTGGTTTTTCGGGCGCTTTTGCTTTGGTGATCCCGATCGATTGGGCAGCGCCTTTATACCATTTGCTTGATTTCAACTTAGCGGTCCGGCCCACGGCTTTTTTCTTCGTGCTCGCCGGCACCTTGGATTTCGCAGCGGCTGTCGAGATGCCCGGATACATCGTGTTCATGGCTGGCTCTACATCTGGAAACGCAGGTTAAGGTACATTTTGTCCTGCGTCCGGGATGTGATGCGCAGCACAGTCTTCTCCGTTCCAATCACCCGCGAAGCCTTCCGGGCGATAAGGTGAAGCCCAGCCGCCGGTGTAAAGAGTGCGGGGCAAGAACGAGGGATGGCCGTCTCGCCGGGGCGTCCAGGCGATTCCTTAATGGTGCGAGGAGGCTCGGTTAAAGAGCGAGTGCAGGCTCGCTGTGGCGCGCAGACAAAGGCGGGAGGGGACGGAAAAACTCCGTGACAACGGATACTTGGCGGAAGATGCGAGAATCTTGTGACTTGTGACGTGGAAAGCACAACGAGCGCAGCATTTCTGCGCTATGCTTCCAACTGGGGACCAATGCTGGGCTGTGTGGGGGACGCTGTGCTCAAACGCCTGTTGCTTGCCGGTGGGGTGACCTTGGCGCTCGGGTGCACCGCATCCGCGGCGGACATGGCCGTCGCTCCCGGACCGGGCGGCTATGCCCCGGTGGCCGCGCCGGCGCCCTATCCTTATTACGATTGGACGGGAGTCTATCTGGGACCGAACCTGGGCGCGGCCTGGGCCTCGCTGAATAATGCCGCGACGACCGACGCCATCACCGGCGCGGCTGTGGGCTCGACGACGCCGAGCGGCGTTTGGAACTGGGGGATCGCCGGCGGCGGCCAGATCGGTGCCAATTGGTTTTTCGCCCCGAATTTCATCGTCGGAGCGGAGGCCGATTTTGATGCGCTGAGCAACAAGGGCACGGTGAGTTTTGCGGACGGCTCTACGCAAGCCGGTAAAACCGAGTTCGTTTCCACCGCGCGTGCGCGGATCGGCCTCACCGCCGATCGGTTCTTGTGGTACGTCACCGGCGGATTTGCCTGGGCGCAGAACCAGTTCACCCGGACGCAGGTCACCGGCACGGTCAATGGCGCCGGCCCCGGTACCGTCGAGACGCTGACGAAAGACGGCATCGGCTATGCCGCGGGGACCGGGCTGGAATACGCCTTCGCCTCGCACTGGACTGCACGCTTCGAATTTCTCGCGATCAGTCTCGGCAAGGAGAGCTACACCTTCCCGCTGTCAGCGCGCAACACGACGATCGCCTCCGAAACCATCGGCCAGATTCGCTTCGGCGTGAATTACAAGTTCGGCGGCGGCGACGTGGTCCCGATCAGTGTTAAGGACTGAACGGGCCGCTTCCTTCGAGAGGCTTGACTCCTACCGGCTTCACCGGCTTGTCGCCGCCGACGAGCCGCGGGCGGCGAAAGACGCCGCTACGCGTGCGTTGTGGGAATGACACCTGCGCAGATCGCAACGTCGACGAAGTCGCTATCGCCATGGTAGCGATCACACCCTCAGCTCCACGAAAAGCAGGACTGGCGCCGATGAGCCAGTGGCGCGGTCTTTATTAGGGGCGGGGAGATGGGTGACGAATCCGGTTTTGACGCCTTAAGGCTCCGCCGTCTTGCGGCGCGAATTCGCATGCGCGCGACCAACATGGTCGCGATCCAGGGCTTCGGCTATCTCGGACAAGCCCTGTCATCGGCGGAGATCTTCGCGGTGCTGTTTGGCGGTGCCATGCGCTACGGCCATGACCGCTTCGTAATCTCGCCCGGCCACTACGTGATCTCGCTGTTTGCGGCTGCCGCTGAAACCGGCCTCCTCGATCCGGCAGAACTTGCCAGTTACGGCAAGGATGGTGCGGAACTCGAGGCGATCGGCAGCGAGCGCACCCCGCTCGCCGATCTGGTTTGCGGGTCGCTCGGGCAAGGGTTGTCGGGGGCAATCGGTTTCGCTTTGGCGGCACAGCTTGCCGGCCAGGATCGCGATATTTTCGCGTTTCTCAGCGACGGGGAGATGGAGGAAGGCCAAGTATGGGAGGCAGCGATGTTCGCGGCGCATCGGCGGCTCGATCGCCTGATCGCCGTCATCGACGCCAACAATTCGCAGGTCGACGGTCCGGTGACGTCCGTCACCACGCTTGAGCCGCTCGGCGAAAAATGGCGCGCGTTCGGCTGGCGGGTTGCCGAGGTGGACGGCCACGATGTCGACGCGCTATGGCGCGCAGTCGCTTCACGGCGCGACGCCGCGGGGCCGCTGGTGGTCATCGCGCGCACCGAGATATTGGGTCGAATCCGCGCGATTCCGCCGACGGTCGACGGGCATTTCGTCAAGCTCGACAGCGCGCTGCAGGCGGCCATTTTGACCGAACTGGAGGCCGCCCTTGCGTGAGCCGCCCTATCAGACTGTGCTCAAGCCTTACGGCGCTGCGCTCGTCGGACTGGCGCGGCAGCGGCCGGACATTATCTGCCTCGGCGCCGATTTGACGCGGCAGACCGAGACCGATCTGTTTCGCGACGAAATTTCCGATCGCTTCATCAATATTGGCATGGCCGAGGCGAACATGCTCAGCATCGCCGGCGGCCTCGCCCGCGCCGGCCACGTCGTCTTCGTCAATACCTTCGGCGTGTTCTGCACCCGCCGCTGCTTTGACCAGATCGCCATGTCGGTCGCCTATCCGAACCTCAACGTCAAGATAGTCGGCTTCATGCCCGGCCTCTCAAGCCCCGGCGGTCCAAGCCACCAGGCGATCGAGGATGTCGCGCTGATGCGAGCGCTTCCCAACCTTACGGTAGTCGAGCCGGCGGATGCCATCGAGACAAAGCAGGTGGTGGCGGCGATCGCCGACCGCTCCGGGCCGGTCTATCTGCGCCTCAAGCGCGGCGAGATTCCCGTGATCTTCGACGACACTCATCGGCTCGATTTGAGCCGGGCGCAAATCCTGACCGGCGGCGATGGCAGCGACGCCTGCATTGTCGCCTCGGGCATGATGATTCCTGCGGCATTGGCCGCGGCGCGAACGCTCGCCGAGAGCGGGGTCGGGGTCGTCGTGATCAACGTTCCGGTGATCAAGCCGCTCGACAGTGCGACCATCACGGCAATGGCGCGCGGCAGCCGCATCGTCATCACGGCCGAGAACCACACCATTGTCGGAGGGCTCGGCTCGGCCGTCGCCGAGGCCTTGGCCGAGGCCGGTATTGCGACGCCGTTGCGCCGCGTCGGCATTGCCGACACGTTTGCCGAAGCCGGCAGCCGCGAATATCTGTTCGCAAAGTACGGGCTCGGCACGCAGAATATTGTCGACGCGGCATGGCGCGGTCTCGGCATCAATCGGCCGCCGCCCCAAGCGCCGGTGATCGAAACCAGTCCAGGCGCTTACGCGTCGGTGTGAGGGGCGCTGACGCCGCGAATAAGGTCGGCAGCCTTCTCGCCGATCATTATCGAAGCGGCATTGGTGTTGCCGCTGATCACGGCGGGCATGATCGAGGCATCGGCGACACACAGGCCTGCGATGCCGTAGACTCGCAATTCGGGATCGACGACGCTCATGAGGTCGATGCCCATTTTGCAGGTGCCGGCTTGGTGGTGATACGTCTCACACGTCTCGCGCACCCATTGGATGCGCTCGGCGCGGGTCTTCGCCTTGGGCCAGACCGAGCGCTTGCGCCATTTGCCAAGCGCCGGGCTCGCCATGATCTCGATCGAGACTTCCAGCGAGTGGATAAGAGTATCGAGGTCGGCTGCTTCGCTCAGATAGCGCGGATCGAGATGGAGCGGCGCCGTCGGATCGTCAGCAGTCAATTTCAGTTCGCCGCGCGAGACCGGTCGAATGATGCCTGGCGCCATTGCATAGGAGTTCGGCGGGATATCAAGCCCATGCTTCGGCGGCGCGTTGCACATGAACAGCGGCTGATGATCGGGCCCCGCTAGGCGCGGATCGCTCTTGGCGAAGAGGTGAGCTTCGAGGACGTTGTGATTCGGAGCGGGGATTTCCCGGCTGGCTTCGTCGATCACGAAGGTTAAAAGATGATCGTGCAGGTTCTTGCCGACACCGGCCAAGTCGGCTTTCACCTCGATACCTAATCTCCTCAAATCGTCGGCCGGACCGATTCCGGACAGGAGCAGCAGATGCGGCGAGCCGATAGCGCCGCCGCAGACCACCACCTCGCGTGCGGCCCGGGCGGTGTGGAGCTTGCCTTCGCGCTCGTAGACAACGCCGTGGCAACGCCCTTTCTCGATCAGGAGGCGGTGGCTGCGCGCCCCGGTCTGCACCGTCAGATTTCTCCGGTTATGCGCGGGCTTGAGAAACGCCGCCGCCGCGCTGCAGCGCCGGCCGTCGCGCGTCGTCGTGGTGTCGGTGTAGCCGACACCAAGCAGCTCCGGGCCGGAAAAATCGTAGTTGATCGGATGGCCGGCCTGCACGGCGGCCTCGATGAAGGCATCGGTCAGCGGGTTGGGCGCGGTATGGCGCGACACCAAAAGCGGCCCGCCCGCACCGTGATAGCGCGAAGCGCCGCCGTAGTAGTCCTCCGACTTCTTGAAATAAGGCAGGACGCTCGCGTAGTCCCATCCGGCATTGCCGAGATAGGCCCAATGGTCGTAGTCCGCCGGCGCGCCGCGCACATAGACCATCGCATTGAGACAGCTCGATCCGCCGAGCACTTTGCCTCGCGGCCAGTAGAGCGACCTATTTAGCACCGCCGCCTGAGGCGCGGTGCTGTAGGCCCAATCGAACGACGTGGTCCAAAGCTCCCAGGCGCGATGGGGTGCGGAAATCCTTTCGTCATCATCGGCAGCGCCGGCCTCCAGCAGCAGGACCCCGACCGACGTATCCTCGGAAAGCCGTGCCGCAATGGCGCATCCGGCCGAACCAGCGCCTACAACGATGTAATCATAATCAGCCACCGCTTTTCCCCCCAAAATGATTCGGCCGACGCCGCGAAGGGCGCGCCCTTTTGGGGGTCATTATCTCAGCGGACAGCCGTTCGGATCAAGCGAGCGTGACCCGAATAAACAGGGAGCTCGGTTTTAACGATCATGCTTACTTGAAGCTGCGCACCTTAGGCGTGCGCTTCGCTGTCGAGGTGGGCCATCTGCGGCGCGTCGTAGCGGGTGCCGGCGGTCTGCTCCGGCGACACTGCGGCATCGATGCGGGCGACATCGGCGGCGTCGAGCTTGAGGTCGAGCGCGCCGAGCGCTTCCTTGAGTTGTTCGCGCCGGCGGGCACCGAGCACCGGCACGATATCTGCACCGCGCGAGCGCACCCAAGCTATGGCGAGCTGTGCCGGGGTCGCGCCTTTCTCATCCCCGATCTGTTGCAGCGTCTCGACGAGACGCAAGTTCTTTTCCAAATTGCCCTTCTGGAAACGCGGCATTCGCACGATTCGAAGATCGCCTTTGGTAGCAGCCGCAGGCACGCGTCCACTCAGGAGCCCGCGCGACAGCACACCATAGGCGGTAATCCCGATCCCAAGCTGGCGTGTTGTCGGCAGAATTGCGGCCTCGATGCCGCGGCTCATCAGCGAATACTCGATTTGCAGATCGTCGATCGGATGCACCGCATGCGCGCGCCGGATCGTTTCGCTACCCAGTTCTGACAAGCCGATATGCCGGACGTAGCCGGCACGGATCATGTCGGCGATAGCGCCGATGGTGTCTTCGATCGGAACGGCCGGGTCCAGACGTGCCGGGCGGTAGATGTCGATGTAGTCGGTGCCGAGGCGGCGCAGCGAATAGGCCAGGAAGTTTTTGACCGCCTGCGGTCTGCCGTCGTTGCCGCCAAACGCGCCGGCCGGATCGCGGAGCGCACCGAATTTCACCGAGATGACGACGCGGGAGCGCGGCACGCCTTCGAGCCCGCGGCGGATCAGCATCTCGTTGTGACCCATGCCGTAGAAGTCGCCGGTGTCGATCAGTGTAATGCCGGCCTCTACCGCCGCGCGGATGGTGGCGATACTCTCCGCCTCATCCGCCGGTCCATAAGTGCCAGGTGACATGCCCATGCAGCCGAGGCCAAGCTCGCTGACTGTGGGTCCATTCCATCCAAGTGTTGTCGTTTGCATAATGCCTGACTTGCCTTGCGGTTGACGTTCGATTCCGCCTTAGAGATAGACGCCCTTCATCTGTGCTTCCGGATAGCGCAGGCCAGCGGCAGCGCCGACCGGAATTGCATCGGAGATTTGTGCGAGATCATCCTCGCTCAAGTCAATCGCCAGCGCGCCTAAATTCTCCAAGAGTTTTGCTTTTCGCTTGGTGCCGGGGATCGGAACGATATCCTCGCCCTGCGCGAGCAACCAGGCCAGCGCAAGCTGCCCGGGCGTGCAGTGTTTGGCGCGCGCAATATCTTGGATGCGATGGACCAGCGCCACGTTGTGGGAAAGGTTGTCCGGCGCGAAGCGCGGGTGGCGGCGACGCGCGTCGCCTTCGGCCAAGCTGTCCGAGCTTTGAGCTCGAACCGCGCCGAGGGTCGTGTGCGCTTTCCGTTCCGGATAGAGCAGCGAGAACTCGTTTTGCACCGCTGCCATCGGATGCACGGCATGGGCACGGCGAATGGTCTCGGGACGAGCCTCGCTCAAGCCGAGCGCGCGAACTTTGCCTTCCCTGACCAGTTGCGCCATGGCGCCGACCGTATCCTCAACGGGCACGGTCGGATCGATCCGGTGCTGGTAGTAGAGATCGATGACCTCGACGCCCAGGCGCTTGAGGCTCGCCTCGCATGCGCTCAGGACGTATTCGGGCCGGCCATCGGCGATCTTGCCGCCCCGCCCGCCAAGGTTGCCGAACTTGGTCGCCAAAACCACCTCGGAGCGACGCTCCTTGATCGCCTTGCCGACGAGTTCTTCATTATGGCCGAAGCCGTACATGTCGGAGGTGTCGAGCAGCGTAATGCCGCGATCCAGGGCCTCATGGATCAAAGCTATGCCGTCCTCATCGCTGCTCGCGCCGTAGACGCCGGAGAGCGACATGCAGCCCAGCCCGATCGCCGAGACTTCGATGCCGGAAGAACCTAGGGAACGTTTGGGAATGCTTTTACGATTTGTCATATATCTGACTTTCACGGTGATGATGGCGGGACGAGATCGACTCTAGGTTTCAAGTTTAATTGGGTCGATGCGATGCTATCCGCAAGCAGGCGCGCTGCGCGATATGGGCAGGCCGAGACTTGGCGCGGCCCGCGCGGCGGCCATGTGGACGCGAAGACGATGCTGCTGGTGGCTTGATGATGGAGGACATGAAGCTTGAGATGAGCGTGCTCCTGCCGGCGATTCCCGTCGTCGATATTCGTGACGGCGGCCCACCGCGTCACGCGCGGCAAAGTGCAGAGCGGGCCCGCGCGCTGCGCGATGCTTGTCTTGGTTTTTTTCCGCGCGGGGCGCTCCCGCTGATACCCGCGCTCGATTGGCTTTCGCACCGGTCGCTGAAGCGTTCGCGCTCGCCCTATTTTGCCGAGATCGCGCAAATTGCGGCGGCGCTTGATTTTTCCGGAGTATGGTTGCTCAACGCCTCATATCAATGGGGCTGCACCGCCCGCGCCGGCGCACAAGATGGCGTGCCCTGGCTCGTGCGTACATTGGATTGGCCCTTCAGCGGCCTCGGACACCATACCGAAATCGCGCACATGAACGGCGCGAGCGGCGATTTCTACAGCGTGACCTGGCCCGGCTATGTGGGCGTTCTGACCGCGATGGCGCCGGGGCGTTTCGCGGCGGCTCTCAACCAGGCGCCGATGTGGCGCCGAACCCGGCATCCCTGGCTGCGGCCTTACGACTACGCGGCGAATGCGCTGCGGGCAGCGGCGGGCGCCGATCGCATGCCGCCGGATCAGCTCTTGCGCCGGGCGTTCGAGGTCTGCGACGATTTCGCCGCGGCGCGGAGTCTCCTGGAGGAAACGCCCGTCGCGCGGCCGGTGATTTACACGCTTGTCGGTTGCACGGCGAACGAGCGCTGCGTGATCGAACGAACGGAGACCGATTTCCTCACCCGCGGGGATGACACTTGCGCGGCGAATGATTGGGTACCGTGCCGGGCGGGTTGGGAGGGGCGTATCGGCACGCGCCGGTTTCTGGTGAGTTCGTTCGCCGACGCGGCGGGCTTGAGCCGGGCGCGGCGCGAAGCGCTGGCGGGTTGGGCTGGTTCGTTGTCGGCCAGCCAATTTGACTGGGTGCATGAGCCGGTGCTCAATCCTTACACGCGTCTTGCCATTGCCATGAGCCCAGCCCGGGGAATTTTACGCGCCGCCGGATACGATACGACCGGCGCCACGTTGCCGCAGCGGGTGACACAGATCTGCGAACTCGAATTCCAGCCGAGGGCGGCTTAAAAGTTCTCCGCATCGCGTCACGCAAAAGCGAGTCACTACAAATGCCTATGATTACCAGTACGGACGGTACCCGGCTCTATTACGAAGAAGCCGGCACCGGCACGCCTGTCGTCTTTGTCCACGAGTTTGCCGGCGATTACCGCACCTGGGAACCGCAGATGCGGTTCTTCTCGCGCGCGCATCGCTGCGTCACTTTTTCCGCGCGCGGTTATCCGCCGAGCGAGGTACCGAGCGATCCGGCGCGCTACGGCCAGGACGTCGTCCGCGGCGACGTGATCGCGATCATGGACGCGCTCGGCATCGACAAGGCCCATGTGGTGGGCCATTCCATGGGCGCCTATACCGCGCTGCATGTCGGCATCCGGCATCGCGAGCGCTGCATTTCGGTGACCGCGGCGGGTTGCGGCTGGGGTTCGTTGGCGGACCCGGCGGCACGCGAAGCCATGCGCAAGCTCGCCGCGGCGACCGCGCTCACATTCACCGAGAAAGGGATGGTCGAAGCGGGGGCGAGCTACGCCGAAGGCCTCGGCCGTCTGACCTACAAATACAAGGACCCGCGCGGATTCGCGGAATTCGCCCGCATGCTGACCGAGCATTCAGCGGAAGGGCACTCGCTGACCATGTCGATGCTGCAAGCGCGGCGCCCGACGCTGTGGGACATGGAAGCCAAGTTGCGCAATTTCTCCGTGCCGCTCCTGGTCATCGTCGGCGATGAGGATGAGACCTGTCTCGATGGCAGCCTCTTTCTCAAACGCACGGTGCCGACCGCGGGACTGCTGGTCATTCCGCGAACCGGCCACACCATCACCAGCGAGGAGCCGACCGCAGTCAATGCCGCGCTGGCCGAATTGTTCGCCGCCGCCGAGGCCGGCCGCTGGCTCGCGCACCGGCCGCCGGCATGAACGCCTAGCCGACCTGCCGCTTTAGGAACGCCAAGCTCTTTTCGTTGAACTCGGCTACGCTTTCGTAGATCGGCGCATGCGCGCAGGTCTCGAACACCACGAGCTCGCTGCCCTTGATGCCGTTCGTCATCGCGTCGGCAAAGCGGGTCGAACACACCATGTCGTGGCGGCCAAAGGTGATCTGCGTCGGCGCCTTGATGCGCGCGAGCTGGCCGAGCGCGTCATGGGCAATCACCGCAGCCGACTGGCTGATGAACGCGTCGAACGGCTGTTTCGGTCGGCTGCGCACGAAAGCTGCGAGCTGGTCGATATAATCCGGCTTCGCCGCATAAAGCTCGGGCGTGAAGCACCATGGGAAGATTCCCTGGATGATCATTTCCTGAACGCTGCCGAGGCCTTTGGCGATGGTGCGCCAGCCTTCAACCACGGTTTTGAGGAACGGGTCGCTCTTGGTCCAGCCGCTATGCAGCGACAGCGATTTCACCCGCTGGGGATACTTTCCGGCGAGCCAGAGTCCGGTCGCCGCGCCGAGCGAGAGACCGCTGACATGTGCGCGTTCGATACCGATCGCCTGCATGAAGGCGGCGACGTCATCGGCAAACAACTCCATGGAATAGGCGCCGGTAGGCTTGTCGCTTTCGCCGGCACCGCGCGGATCGAGTGAGATGCAAGTAAAATTCTTGGCATAGTCAGCGACCTGGAACGCATAGCAGGCATTGTCGGCGGCGA
Organism: uncultured Alphaproteobacteria bacterium; assembly: GCA_963709825.1. Classification (GTDB taxonomy): domain Bacteria; phylum Pseudomonadota; class Alphaproteobacteria; order Rhizobiales; family Xanthobacteraceae; genus BOG-931. The sequence continues at coordinate 67,972 of CAVPXZ010000006.1, read as the reverse complement.
GATAGGGGATGAGCACGAGCGGCTCCCCAGTCCCCTGCTGCTCGTAATTGATGGTGATGCCGTTCGCGTTGACCTTCGGCATGTGAACCTCCCCGTCGTGTTTGTGACGCCTCCTTCAAGCGGCGTGACGCAGAGCCTATCTTTGGTAGTGCGATCGCGTCAATGCAATGTAGCAAATGGCGAGGGGTGAGCGGCGATTAGATTTTCGCTATTCGCTATTCTGCATCCCCAATTTGGTCGACGTGGTGAGTCTCGTTGAGACGCAGCACGCAAGCCTTTCCGTCGGCGATGTTGATCTCGTTGATGCAGCAGGGGCTCTGAGCGATGCGCCAATAGGACGACAGCGGCAGATCGAGGAATTGCAGCAGCAAAGCGCGGTTGACGCTGTCATGGCCGACGAGCACCATCGTTTCGGCGGGATGGCGTGCCAGCACAAGCCGCAATGCATTGGCGGCCCGCGAGGCAAGGTCCTGCAGCGATTCGCCGTTCGGAAAGCGGACCAGATGCGGCGTCGCGAACCAGGCGGCGAACAGCCCGGGATTTTCAGCCTTGGCGTCCGGGAAGGTCTTGAACTGCCAGGCACCGTAGTCGATGTCGTTAAGATCCGCGCACGTCTCCGGAGCGGCGATGCCGCACGCGCGCGCGATAGCTTCCGCCGTCTGCATCGAGCGGTCCATTGGACTCGTGTAGATGTAACTCGGCTTCCAGGAGCCGGCGATGCGACGGGCAACCGCGGCGGCTTCGGCGTGGCCTTGCGCTGTGAGCGCGAGTTGTTCACGGCCGCGGAACCTTTCAGGCTCGATGCCTTCGACGTGGCCGTGCCGGATGAGGAGGATTTTGGTCATGTCCTCGGCCCGCTGCTACACCCGACGCAACGGCATCGACCAGGCGAGCCATGCGCCAACGCCCGTGAAAGCCGCCACCGTCAAGAATGCGGCGCGGAATGCTTCGCCGATCGCAGCCTGGACCACGGCCTGTCGCGCCGGTGCCAGCGCCGCAAGGGCATCCGGGCCGTGGTCAATCAGACTCCCGAACAGGCTTGCCGTTTCTCGGTCGCCCGCCGCAAGAACCGAAAACAAGACTGCGGCGACCGTGGCGGTGCCGAAGGCGGCTCCCACCGAGCGGGAAAATTGCACCATGGCTGCGCCGGCGCCCAGCATCCGCTGTCCGGCGACGGCCTGCACCGTGACCTGGACCACACCCATGACGGTGCCCATAAATACTGCGGTACCGCCGAGTACCCACGGCAGTTGCAACAGGCTTAAGTGCGGCACCCAGAAAGCAAGGAACAACAAACCTGCGGTTGCCGCGATATATCCGTAGGATGGGAACACAGCCGTGTGGCCTGTCCGCGTCACTAATTGGCCGGTGACCAGCGAACCGATGCCGATGCCGAACATCAGCGGCAACAGCAGGAGGCCGGTCTCCGCGGGCGAGGCGCCGCGCACCGCGCGCAGATAAAGCGGCAGAAACGTCATCAACGACACCAGCGAGGCGCCGTGACAGGCCGCCAAGCCGTCGCTGCGCCAAACCGAAGGCTCTTTGAACAGAGAGGGCGGGATTAGTGGCGCGCTTGAGTGCTTCTCCTGCCAGATGAGCGCAAGCAGAGCGGCCGCCCCGAAGACTGCGAGGCCGACAATCATCGGCAGCATGCGGGCGTCCATACGCTGCACCTGTTCAAGGGCCAAAATGACCGGGCTTACGAACATCATGAACAGCACTAAGCCCGGAGCGTCGAATGTGGTCCTCCGCCGGTCGCTTGGCCGTGTCTTAAGGCGCATGACGAGAAGCGCGGCAATCAGCCCGAGCGGAACGTTGATCAGGAAAATCGACTGCCAACCGAACGCTTGGGTGAGATAGCCGCCAGCGACTGGGCCAAACGTGCTGGAACTGACCGAGACGCCTGCGAGATAGCCCTGATACCGGCCACGCTCCCGCGGCGGAATGGTTTCGCCGACCAGCGCCTGCGACAGCGTCATGAGCCCGCCGCCGCCGAAGCCTTGCAGCACCCGCATCGCCGTCAGGATCTCGATGTTAGGGGCAAGTGCACAAAGGACCGAGCCGACGATGAACAGGAACAGTGCGGCCAGCATCATGTGCCGGCGGCCAAACGAATCCCCAAGGCGGCCATAGACCGGCGCGGCGATGGTATTGGCGATCAGATATGACACTACCACCCAGGATATCCGCTCGACCTCGCCGAGATCCGTGGCGATGGTAGGTAGCGCGGTGGCGACGATGGTCTGATCCGCGACCGCCAGGAACATCGGCAGCATGATCGATGGAAAGACCGTCCAAAACAGAAAGCGCGATGAAGGCCTGCCTGCACCATGTGCCGCGGCAGTGGGCGGCGTTTCGGCTTCGGCGCGGTTGATATTTTCATTCATGGATAAGCCGACTACAGCATTTCCACTAAAAAGGTCTTGGTCAATGATCACTTGGCGGGCAAGCCCAGCGCTGCCCGCTCGCCGATCGGCGCGCGGCACCAGTTGCGGCTGATGCCCGGAACGATTGCGCGGAGTCGGCGTTAGTGTTGCTGCGAGCGAGCCTGGAAAGCGAGCTGGCCGCGCGGCGCACCGCGACCGCTTCCAGGCGAAGGGATTGCACAGACTAAGCGGTACCCCGGATTGCGACGGTGCGGTCGGCGTGGCTCAGTTGTTTGGGAGAACCGTATGAGCTGGCGAATCGTAGTCACCGTCCTTGTCATATGCACGCCGGCCTTGGCGCACGACAACGGCCAATTCGGCAACGTCCCTGCCAACGTCCGCGCCTGGTTCAAAGCCGTCAAGTCGCACAGCGGTCTTCCCTGCTGCGACATCGCCGACGGTCATCCGACCGATTACGACATGCGGGAAAACAAATATTGGGTTCCGATCAACGGCGAATGGATGATCGTGCCGCCGGAGGCCGTGGTCGACGACGAAGGTAATCCAACCGGCGATGCGGTGGTCTGGTACAGCGAATATAACGGGTCGGTCTATATTCGCTGCTTCGTCCCCGGCGGCGGCGCTTGATCTGTTGTGTCCGGCCGCTGCGGGACCGGCGAGGAGCATGACGGGAAACTGGCAATCGCCTAAAACGCCGTAAATAAATAAAGCCGAGCGGCTCGCCGCCCAAACAGTCCAACTTAATAAGCAATTTAAAAAAAAGATAAGCGGATGTCACTCCGCATCCATTGACCTGCGTCAATGATGTGCGGCCTTAAGACCGTTAGCCGCTCGCAAGCACCGGCCGCCCCAGCCTGGGCGGCCGGCTTCGTGGCCTTCTCTGCACTCCGCCCGCCGTGCGACAGGGGGGTGCGCAAGCCGTACGCGTCAGCCGAGGAAACCAACCCGTTCCTGTTCGCGCGCCCCGGCCTCGGTCTTCGGTTGCGCCGGCAATTGCAGAACGGTTGCCGCCTGGCCCTCGCACAGAAGCGTCAGCAACACGGCGCGCCCATCAGGAAATTCGAGCGCGTCGTGATGCGCGGCCAACTTCTCCTTGTTGACCTGGCGAAAGATGGCGGTCTGGTGATTGATCGTCTTGGTCTTCCAACCGAGCAGGCCGGCGGGGAGGCAAGCAACCTCGCCGCTGAACGCCAGCTCCGTTCCCGGCAACAAACACACCGCCATTCCGAGATCATCGGAGGCGGCAAACCCGCGCGTTCCGGTGCCGAAATCACGCGTCACAAGCTTATCGCCGATTTTCGCCGGTCGCGACCGCACGCTTTGGAGGCTAAAGTCACACATTGGCGACTCCTTTCTTCCCGGCATTGGGTCCGGGGTCCTTCATGACAGCCCCCCTCCACCCCTCCGACAACGTCTTCAAGCAAGATTGGTGCCGGCCGAGATGCTCCGATGACATTTGACCGCAGAAGCGTGACGCAATTATGCCTTCGGCCTTTTCTTTTGCGCGTGCCTCGCTGCCGATAGGTTTTTTCCCGTATCCCCCATAACGTCGCGAAGCTGCCTTGCTGCCGGCTATGTCCGGGCTTGGGCGCAATTATTCATCGGCCCGCGCACGATAACGGCGGCAATGGCCGTGGCGGAGCGCGTCAGTGACCCGCGGCCGCCTGACCGCTTAGCGGCCCCACGCGCCGGATCAGGAGCAGCATGATCGGTACAAGCACGGCGGCGAAGATCGCCCAGCTATAGAAAATATCGATATAGGCCATGAGCGCCGCCTGATTGCTGACCAGCTGACCGATATAACCGATTGCCCTGCTCTGTGCGTTGGAGGCGGCGCCGCTATGCGCAAAATACTGCGTCATATTGTGGAGGGTGGACTGGAATACTGGCGAGGAGGGAATCAAATTCTCCACCAGTCGCGCCTGATGAAATTGCGACCGCTGCACCAATTCGGTGTTCGCGAGCGACACCCCGATGCTGCCGCCGAAGTTGCGGGCGACGTTGATGAGCGCGGACGCCTCGGTGGTCTTTTGCGGCGGCAGTCCGGTATAGGCAACCGAATTGATCGGAATGAACATGAACGGCATTCCGATCGTCTGGAAGACACGCACCGTAGCGAAATAACTGAAGCTTGCATCAGGAACGAGAGAGGTTGAATACCACATGGCCAGCGCAATGATCGTGAAGCCGATCGCCATCCAATATTTAGGCTCCATGTGGGGGATGAGTTGGCCGGCAATGGGCATCATCAGCAGCATCGCCAGGCCGCCCGGCATCATGGCGAGGCCCGACAGCATCGCCGTGTAGGGAAAATTCGTCTGCATAAGCTGCGGTGTAATCTGGTTCGAACCGAACAGGACCGCGCCCACGGCGAGCATGGCAATGAAGGCCATCCCGAATTGGCGCTGGAATAGCAGCCGCAAATCCACGATAGGATCGTCGCGGGTAAGTTCCCACGGGACAAAGAAGATGAATGAGCAAGCGGCAAGGGTCGCGAAAGCGACGATCGTTGTCGAGTGAAACCAGTCATCGATCTGGCCGCGGTCGAGCACCATTTCAAGACTGCCAAAGGTCAGCGCGATCAGAACAAATCCTACCCAGTCGATTTTGAGGCCGCCGGCAAGACGCTCGCGGCGCTCGCGCTCGATCACTTCCGGCTCGACGACCAGCCACTGTACGAGGACCAGCGAGAGGATGCCGAACGGGACGTTAATGAAGAAAATCCAATGCCAGGAGTAGTTATCGGTGATCCAGCCGCCGATGGTGGGACCGACGGTTGGCGCCACGATCACGGCAATGCCATAAATGGCGAAGGCCTGTGGGCGCTGGCGTACAGAGAACGTGTCGGCCAGCATCGCCTGCTCGCTGGTCGGCATGCCGCCGCCGCCGAGTCCTTGCAGGATGCGAAACACAATCAGTGCAGTGAGGCTGGAGGCCAAGCCGCAGAGCAGCGACGCGATCGTGAACAGCGCGACGCAGATCATATAGAAGCGCTTGCGGCCGATCACATTCGAGAGCCAGCCGCTTACCGGCAAAATGATGGCGTTGGCGATGAGATAGGTGGTGACGATCCAGGTGCTTTCGTCAACGCTGACCGCGAGACTCCCGGCGATGTAGCGCAGCGCCACGTTGGCGATCGCGGTGTCGAGTACGACCATGAAGGTGGCGATGGAAACGACGATGGCGATCAGCCATGGGCTCCGATCGCCTGCCGCCGAGCGGCTCTCGCGGCCGGAGTGCTGGCGCTGATCGCTCATTTTATCCTGACGGTCGGCACCACCGACATGCCGGGGCCGAGCAGCACGTCGGGCGGTTGGTCGAATACGATCTTGACCGGGACGCGCTGGACGATCTTGACGTAATTGCCGGTCGCATTCTCGGCCGGCAGCAGGCTGAAAGCGGTGCCGCTGCCGGCCTGGATGCTGTCAACGTGGCCTTTGAACTTGCGGTGCGGATAGGCGTCGATCTCGATATCGACGGGATCGCCCGGCCGCACTGTCCGCAGTTGCGTCTCCTTGAAATTCGCCGTGACCCAAACATCGCGCGGCACGAACATGATCAGCGCCTGACCTACCGCGGCGTAGTTGCCTTTAGCGGCGGTCAGCCGCGCCACACGTCCTGCGACCGGCGCGGTAATGATTGTCCGCGAAAGATTGACTTCAGCCTGCTCCTGCGCGGCACGCGCTTGCTCCAATTGCGCGTCGGCCTGCGTCCGCTGCGCCCGCAGTACCGGAAGCTGCTTTTCGGTGGCGATTGAGTTGCGCTGTGCGGCGGAATAGTTGGCCTGGGCTTGCAGCAGACCGGACGCGTATTGCTGCGCAGCTTCCACCGTCCCGGCGCCGTTTTTCACCAGACTTTGATAGCGTTCGTTTTGCTGTTGCGCGAAGACGAGTGCCGCTTGCGCCTGCACGGTCTGCTGCTGGGCCTGCTCGACGCGCGCCTGCTGCGCGACGATCTGGGCGTCGATGTTGGCGATATTGGCCGCTGCCTGATCGACCTGCGCTTTGGCCTGATCAAGCTGAGACTTGTAGTCGCGATCGTCGAGGCGCACGAGGACGGCGCCTGCCTCGACCAGCTGATTGTCCGTCACCGGCACATCGACGATGGCGGCATTGACCTGCGAACTGATTGACACCGTGCGGGCGTCGATGAAGGCGTCGTCGGTCGTTTCATAACCGCTCAGGCTGACCCACCAGACTACGACGGCGACCAGCGCAGCGATGATCAGCGCAGTCACGACAAGGAGCGCCCGGCGCCGCTGCCGCAGCCTGTCGATCCATGACCGGGTCTTCCGCGTCTCCCGACCCGGCGCGGTCTCCTGGCGACGTTCGTTGTCGGTGCGCTGATCCATGATTGGGATAAACGTCCGGCGCGGGATGGGTTTCCGTTGGCCCGTTCGCCGGCAAAAGCGGTCAATGCGGTCGACTCGGAATGTTGATTTAGCCCGTAATGGACACGGAAGCCAGTCAAGAAGGCCCCGGAGAGGGCTGCGATGCAGCGGCAAATGTTCGGCAAAACTCATCGAGTTCGCCGGCATTGAGGTCGCTGACTGCCCAGAAGTCGAGGCCTTTTTCCGACCAATGGCGAACGCTGTAGCCTTGGATCGTCTGGGCCTTGGGGCCGCCATGCGTTTTGCCCAATCGCTGGGCGACGAACAGATTAATGACGTGCTTGCGGCGTTGATAAACGATCGAGGCTACCGGCTCGCCATCGACGTAATCGAGGCGGCCGCCAAGGAGAGTAAAGCCCTGGGCGGTGAGATCGATGACCGGCGGCGCTACGTCGAGCTTGCCGTTGAACCACGGTTTGACCGTGTGCTGGTCGCCGGTTTCGACATCCATCAGATGGCCGGCCTGCAACGAGCGAATATGCGCCGAGACGATCTCGTTGGCGACTACCTGCTCCTGATCGCCGCGGAAAACGGTGAGCACCAGGCTTGCCGCGATCGCGGCCGAGAGCGCAGTGCCGGCAGCAAAACCGCCGAAGAACGCACGCCGGGAAGGCTGAAAGAATTTGGGCGGCGCGATCACCCGCGCCGAAGGCAAAGGCAGCGCGACCTCGATGCGGCTGCGCAAGGCCGCAGGTGCAGGCTCTTTCAAATTCGCTTGCGCCATCGTCGCGCGCATCGCGCCGAAGGACTTGAGCTTGTCCGCGCAAGCGGCACAAGACCCTACGTGCGCCTCAACATCGCGGGCGTGGCCGGCATCGAGCTCATTGTCGATGAGGGCATGAATGAGGATTTCACATTCGGCGCAGTTCATGCCGTCGCTCCTCCTGCAACGTTCCATGCCGAGCGCAGCATCGATCGCGCGCGGGCAAGGCGCGACATCACCGTTCCCACCGGCACACCGGCCACCTGGGCGATTTCCTGATAGGACAACTCATTGATCTCACGCAGTACGATGGCCTCGCGGAACGGCTGCGGCAATGCGGCTACGAGCCGGCGGATTGTGGTGCCGTCATGCTCACGCAGCATCAGAGATTCCGGCGAGGCTTGCGGCCCCTGCCACAACGGTGCGGCTTCCGCAGCCTCTTCGCTGGTTTGATCGGCCGGCGCCGGCTGTTTGTCGCGCCGGACGAACTCCGCATTGCAGACGTTTCGCAGAATTGTTAGCAGCCAAGGTTTCATCGCCGGGCCGCGGTAGCTGTCGAAATGGTGCAGCGCCCGCAGGTAGCACTCTTGAACGGCGTCCTCGGCGTCGGTGGGGTTGCGCAAGAGGTAGCTTGCAAGCGCAAAGACATCGTCGAGATGGGGCAGCGCGGCGTCGCGAAACCGCCGCGCTCTATCCTGGTCGGTATCTGCATCGGCTGTCATCGTCGTGTGCGCGGCCGTCCCCGATGCTGTCGCGGCTTGTTGCTGCGGCCGATCGAGCATCAATGCGCAGCGTTGCCCGTCGCCGCTTCTACCACGATCGTTCCGGTCATGTGCGGATGAAGCGAGCAGAAATACGCGTAAGTCCCGGGCACGGCGAAGGTGAACGAATAAGCATCGCCGGTGTCCAAAGCCTTCGATTTGAACTCCTTGTTCACCGCCGCGATCGCGTGGGGAATATCATCCTTGTTGGTCCAGATGACCGTTGAGCCGGCCTTCACCGTGAGCTGATGCGGATTGAAGGTGAAATTGTCGATAGCGACTGTGCCGGCTTCATCTTGCGCCTGGACCGGCAGCACGATTGCCGCAAGGAGAGGTGCAGCGGCCGCGCCCAGCGCGGCCGCGACGATCAAGCTGCGAAGCTTAGTTCGCACGGCTAACGTTCTCCTTTAGCTTTGCAGCGGCGTGTCGACGATCGCCAGCCGTTCTGCGCCTCGCCGGAATGTAATGCTGGCGGTGCCAAGCAGTGTGCGCAGCTTGTCGTCGGCGACTTTGAGCGGGCCCGGCGACGGCGCGGTGCCCGGCACCGGCTGGGGAAATGCGGTTGAGCGGGCCGTGTGGAAGGTCACGTTGCCTTCCACCTTCTGCATGACCTGGTGGATGTGTCCGTTGAGCACCGTGACCGAACCAAAGCCCTTGAGCAGTTCGAGGGCACGGCCGCCGTCATCGGTGCCCCAGCCCCATTCCGGATACACGGTCCACAGCGGGATGTGAGCGAATACGACGATCGGCGCGGAGGCCGACCGCCCCTTCACGTCGGCTTCGAGCCATTCGAGTTGTTCGGTGCCGAGATTGCCGAGCCCGCCGGCTTTCAGATCGACCACATTCACGAGGCCGATAAAGTGCACGCCGTTGGCGTCGAAGCTGTACCAGCCGGCGCCTTTGCTGCCGCGGCCGTCACGTTCGCGATAGAGCTTCCGCTCTCCGTCGAGGAAGTCGTGCTCGCCGGGCACATAATGCACGTCGAGGCGCGTCTGCGAGATGATGCGGTCGGCATCATCGAATTCTGACGGCTTCGACAAATGACTGATGTCGCCGGTATGGATCATAAAGGCCGGCTTGACCGGCAATGCGTTGATCCGGCCCACCGCTTCCTCGAGCGTACCCAGAGCATGCGGATTGGCCGGCTTGTCGAAGCCGACATGGCTGTCGCTGATTTGCAGGAACGTCAGGCCGCGCGCCTCCTGCGCCACGGCCTTGTCGATCAGCCCGAGCGAATGGGGTACGCCGCCGGAAATGGTCCACAGCACGCCGGTGCCGGTCCAGGTCATGCATTCGAGCACCTTCCGCCGGTTTATCCCGTCTTCACCATCGAATTTGCGCATCTGCCTGTCTCCTCGAAGCCAACCCAATGCGGCTTCCGAGGATGAGATCGAGCGAGGGCGCGATTTATTCCCGGGCTTTTGAACTTTTTCTCGCGGGCCGATTGTCAGCGCGCGAGCGAGGCGGGATGGGCGCGATCCGGCGCCGCTACTGCATTTCGCGCGGGCATCCGCTTCACCTGCTGGACGTTCGCCCGCGCCGCGCAGAAATCCTCGACCGCGGCGGCGACTGCCGCGCTGGTGCGTGCGCGGCGTTCGGGGCTTGCCAATTCGAGCTCCTCCTCGCGATTGACGATCGATCCGGCCTCCAGCAGCACCGCCGGCATCTCGGTGTGCCGCAACACGATTAATTGATCGTACCGGTAGACGCCGGCCGCGGGGTCGAGGAGTTCGTGGCGGTGGCGGCCCATCAAAGGCAACGTGTAATGCGGCGTGTAATGCAAACCGCGGGCTTGCAATTCTTTGCCCAACAGCCCGCCAAATTGCAGACTGCCTTGGCGATCGGCGTTGTCATTGGAGATAAAGATCGCGTAGCCCGTGAAGCGGTCGCTGAACTGATGCTGCTGGCCCTCGTAATCCCAGGTTTCGATCAGATAATCCGGCACTGAATCGTGATGGATCGAGATGAAGAGATCGGCGTGTATTTTGTTGGCGCGGTCGGCTCGCTCGACGAGGCCCTGCCAGGGGGCCGTGGCGGTGATCAGCCGAACCGCCTTGTCGAAACCGGCACTGACGAGCGCTTGCTCGATCTCGTCGGCAAGACGAAGATTGAAAGTGTATTCGGGAATGCCGCGGGCGCTATCGGCGCCGGGCACCTCGGCCGTATGGCCCACATCGACAACGACGCGGAACCCGGCACGCTCGCAGATCGCGTGCGCTGGCTTAGCTGCCGACAAGACGCGCTGCTGGCCGTGCGCCGGATGCCGATCGGCACAAAGGAGCAAGATCGAGACTATGACGAAGGCAGTCGTTCGGGTAAGCCGCTTGCTCATGACGCCCGTGACCGAGGTTCCGCGATTCTCGACATTATAATGGTTAGCAGTCGCCCGGCGAGCTTCGTTTCCGGCTATCAAAGCGGTTTCATGTCTACGGGACGGGAGCCGAACGACGACGCACCCATGGTACGGCGCCTCGCACTTGTGCGCGGCGGGCTCGTGTCGTACCAAACAACACCCGCCGGGCTCGATCGGGCGATTGTATCTCAAATTGCTCGTGATCCGGACCGGAGATGACGATGGTTCGCGAGCCGGTCCTCACAACGGTTGCCATTGCCGCCTTGCGCCCGACCCAGATCACCGTCGGCATGCGCGAAGTTTTGGCCAAGCGCAAACACTGGCGCGAGACCCGCTCAAAGAAAGGGGGAGAATTCCTCGGCAAGCATATGATCCCGGTGATCCTTGGGCCGAAGCTCCGGCATTACATCGTTGATCATCACCACCTCGCCCGCGCGCTTCATGAGGAGGGCGTCAAGGATTTGGCCGTGACCGTCATTGCCGATCTGAGCCCGCTCGATCGTGATGCGTTCTGGACGGTGATGGACAATCGCAACTGGATGCATCCGTTCGACGCCGAAGGTCGCCGCCGCTCCTACAGCGACATCCCGGCGTCGGTATCCGCGCTGGTCGACGATCCGTTCCGCTCGCTCGCCGGTGAATTGCGGCGCGCCGGCGGCTTCGCCAAGGATACCACGCCGTTCAGTGAATTTCTCTGGGCTGATTTTCTGCGCCGGCGCATGAAGCGCAAGCTGGTCGAACGCGACTTCGACGGCGCGATCGAGAAGGCGCTCCAATTGGCCAAGAGCACCGATGCCGGCTACTTGCCCGGCTGGTGCGGCCCGGCGCCGGAGAGTTGATCGACAGACGATGGATAGCGAAGTTCTGATTGTGGGTGCCGGACCCACCGGACTGACGCTTGCCATCGATTTGGGCAGGCGCGGCATAAAGTGCATCCTCATCGAGCAAAAAGAACGTCCGGCCTTTCTGCCGAAAATGGAGCGCGTAAATGCGCGCACCATGGAGATCTACCGGCGTCTGGGATTGGCGCAACAAATCCGCGCCGCCGGATTGCGGTCAGATTGCCCGATGGACGTTTATATCGTTCTGGCGCTGAACGAGCCTCCGCTACTGCACCTCTCCTATCCCTCGGTCGCACAAGCGCAGGCCGACGCGCGCGCGACCAATGACGGCAGCCTGCCGCTTGAGCCCTATCAGCTCATCTCGCAATACACGCTGGAGCCGCTGTTAAAATCCGCGGTCGAGGCCATTCCCGCCGTCACCGTTCGCTTCGGCTGCGAGTTTCTGTCGCTGCGGCAGGACGGCGACGGTATCACCGCGGGCGTGCGCACAAGCGGCGGCAGCATCCAAAATCTGCGCGTCGCCTATCTCGTCGGCTGCGACGGCGGTGCCAGCGCGGTGCGCAAGGAACTCGGCATTGAGCTGAGCGGTGAAGGAAATTTATTGGAGTTGCAGCAGGCGCTCTACCGCTGCGATGAGCTGTTCGACCGGCTGCCAATCGGCAATGGCCCCGGCAAGGGGCGGCATTATCACGTGGCCGATGACAAGGCCACGTTTCTGATCATGCAGGATTCGACCCGACACTGGACGCTCCACTCTGTGGTCGAAACCGCCGCTGCAATGAACCGCCAGTTCGAGAAGACGATCGGCGTTCCGATCAAATACGAGATGCTGTCCTGTGCGCCATGGCGGCAGAATCTGTTGCTCGCCGATCGCTATGGTAAGGACCGCGTCTTCCTCGCCGGCGATGCGGTGCATCTGATGATCCCGGCCGGCGGCCTCGGCATGAATTCCGGCGTCGGCGACGCCATCGACCTTTCCTGGAAGCTCGCCGCGACATTACGCGGCTGGGGCGGGCCGGGTCTGCTGCAATCCTACGAAATCGAGCGACGCCAGGTGGGCGAGCGCAATGTCGGCGCGTCGCGCTACGCCACGCTCGGCCGGCGCAAGTGGCGCGCCATGTGGCGCCCGGATATCCGCGACCACACGCCGGCGGGCGAAGAGACGCGGCGAAACCTCGGCGCTGTCGCCGCAATCGAACAGCGCAAGAGCAACGAAATGATCGGCGCGGAACTCGGCTATCGCTATGTCGGTTCACCGATCATCTGCAACTTGCCGGGCGGTCCGGAGCATCTGTTCCGCGACTATCAGCCGACCACCTGGCCGGGCGCCCGCCTGCCGCACGTGTGGCTCGACGACGGTACGGCGATGCAGGATCACATTCCCGACGGCTTTACGATCCTCAAGCTCGGCGGCACCGGCGCGGATGCGAGGGGTCTCGGGGGCGCCATCCGCTCGCACGGGGCGCCGGTGACGATGGTCGACGTCCCCGACTGCATCGCCCGTGGCGTCTACGGCTACAATCTGATTTTGCTGCGGCCCGACATGCACCTGGTCTGGCGCGGCCAAGAGCCGCCCGACAATGCCGCAGAAATCGCAGCAATTGCGACCGGTCACGCGCCATACAGACTCGGTTAGTTTCGCTGGGCCGATTTTGTGCCGGCGCGGATTGCGCCCTAAACCACCGGCGCCCAATACTGGCCGGACGGCGTCCAAAACAAGGACATTCTCGAACTAGGCGGTACGATGCGATATTGTGCTCCTTCGATAGTCCTATTTGGTAGAATAATCTTCTTTTTCCGCGCCATCTTGGCCTCTATATAGAAGATCATTTCTCGCGAAGGGTTTGAGAGCCCTTTGGCCATGCTTCCGCGGTGCCGGTCATTGCCGGCGACGCGGACAGAATTAAGAGGCACCCATGACCTCGCCGCTGGAACAAAAGATCAAAATCATCGGGCCGGTCGTCGTTACGGCCAACCGCGTCGGCGACGGCGCGGTGATATATCTCCGCTTGGGCGGCGGTTGGACCACCGCACTTGGTGACGCCGCCGTCACGAGCGATGCCGCAGACGCTCGTGAGCTGATGCACGCCGCCCTGGCCGACGACCTAGGTGCGGTCGGCCCCTATGTCGCGCCGGTTAGATTGACCCGCGATGGCGAAGTGCAGCCGGGCAATCTGCGTGAGCGTATTCGGCTGCGCGGTCCGACAATCGATCTGCCGGCGATGTCCGCCGTTAAGAACGTGCTCTCGAAACAGCTTCACGCGCCAACATAAAAGCCGGAGCGCGCATGTACGTCTACGACGATCTTGACCGGACGCTTTTAGCCGAGCGCGTCGCGGAATTCCGCGACCAGGTGGCGCGCCGGCTGTCCGGCGAATTGACCGAGGACGAGTTCAAGCCGTTGCGGCTGATGAACGGCGTCTATCTGCAGCTGCACGCTTACATGCTGCGGACTGCGATTCCTTACGGCACGCTGTCGTCGGCGCAATTGCGCATGCTGGCGCATGTCGCGCGCCGCTATGATCGCGGCTACGGCCATTTTACCACGCGGCAGAACATCCAGTATCACTGGATCAAACTGGAAGAACTGCCCGACGCCATGGCCGATCTCGCCAGCGTCGGCATGCACGGCATGCAAACCAGCGGCAACGTCGTGCGCAACATTACCACCGACCAATGGGCCGGCGTGGCGCCCGACGAGATCGAGGATCCGCGCATCTCCGCTGAGCTGATCCGGCAGCATGTGACGCTGCATCCTGAGTTTTCGTTCATGCCGCGCAAGTTCAAGATCGCGGTCGGCGCGTCGAGTCATGATCGCGCCGCGCTACGCATCCACGATCTCGCCTTGCGGCTATATCGCAACAGCGCCGGCGAGCTGGGCTTCGAAGTCATGGTCGGCGGCGGGCTTGGGCGCACGCCGTTTCTCGCCAAGACCATCAAGCCGTTCCTGCCCCAGCGCGACGTCTTGAGCTATGTCGAAGCGGTGCTGCGTACCTACAATCAGTTCGGCCGGCGCGACAACATCTACAAGGCGCGCATCAAGATTCTGGTGCATGAACTTGGCGTCGACGCCTTCGCCAAGGAAGTCGAAGCCGAGTGGCAAAGCATCAAAGACGGCGCGCTGGCGCTCGATCCCGCGGTGTTCGCCGATATCGCCGCCCGGTTCCGTTATCCGGCCTATGAGAAGCTCGACGACGGCCCGCCGGCGCTCGCCGCGGCGCGCCGCGGTGATCGCCGCTTCGACGGCTGGATGAGCAATTCGGCCGCCAATCACAAGGTCCCGGGCTACGCCATCGTCACGCTGTCGCTCAAGCCGGAAGGCGGCACGCCCGGGGATACGACCGCCGAGCAGATGGATGCGATCGCAAACATTGCCGACCGCTATTCGTTTGGCGAAATCCGCGTCGGCCACGAGCAGAACCTGGTTCTGCCGCATGTAGCCCAGCGCGACCTGGTGTCGCTGTGGCGCGCGCTCGATGCGATCGGCGTCGCCACGCCCAATGTCGGCCTCGTCTCCGACATCATCTCATGTCCCGGCCTCGACTATTGCAGTCTCGCCAATGCGCGCTCGATACCGATTGCGCAGGAGATCACGCGGCGTTTCCGCAACCTCGATCTGGCCCACGATCTCGGCCGGCTGCACATCAATATCTCAGGCTGTATCAACGCCTGCGGCCATCACCACGTCGGGCATATCGGCATTCTCGGGGTCGAGAAGAACGGCGAGGAATTTTATCAGATCACGCTTGGCGGCAAGGCCGATGAAGACGCCAAACTCGGCGCATTGATCGGGCCGGCGGTCCCCTACGCCCAAGTGGCTGACGTCGTGGAGGACATTGCCGCCGCCTATATCGAGCTGCGCCAGCGGCCGGACGAGTTGTTCATCGATACGGTCAAGCGCACCGGCATCGAGCCATTCAGGGAGCGCGTCTATGCCGCTCGTTAGGGCAGGTCAGATCGTCGAGGACCGTTTTGTTCGCATCGCCGATGAGGAGCCTTTGCCGGACCGCGTGCCGGTCATTGTCTCCGGGAAGCAATTCCTGGCGGAAGCAGACGCGCTGATCCGTCGCGACGGTTCGCTGGGCGTGTTGTGGCCGAACGACCGACGCGTGGCGGAGTTGGAGCCGTGGCTCGGCCATCTCGCGCTCATCGCCCTCGTTTTTCCTAAATTCCGCGACGGGCGCGCCTATAGTCAGGCGCGGCTGCTGCGCGAGCGCTACTCTTATCGCGGCGAGCTGCGCGCCACCGGCGATGTGCTGCGCGACCAGTTCCAGTTTCTTCTGCGTGCCGGCTTCGATTCCTTCGAGGTGAAGAAGCCTACCGACGCGCACGTCTTTGCCGAAACCGCGGCGCGCTATAGCGTGTTCTATCAGCCGAGTGCCGACGGCCGGCTGCCGGCGCTGCGCCAGCGGCTGCAACACGCTCCTGACGTGACGGTGCGAAAAGCCATATAAACGTTGTTCGTTTCCAAGGTCTGGGCCCAGCCGCTGAACGGCTTAGCGGCGGAATTCGCGCTGCTCGATCCGGACTGTGGTAGTTAAGGACATGACATCTCCTGTTGTTGCAGTGATCGCGCCCGGCGCCATGGGTGCGGCGGTCGGGAAGAGGCTCACCGATCACGGCGTGAAAGTGCTGAGCTCGCTCACCGGCCGCAGCGAGTTTACCGTCGCGCGGGCGCGTGCTGCCGGAATGATCGCGGCGAGCGATGAGGAAATAGCTGCCGCTGATTTCATCCTTTCGATTCTGCCGCCCGGTGATGCTTTAGGGCTTGCGGAACGCTTCGTGCCAACGCTGACCGCAAGTAACGCAAAGCCGGTCTATGTCGACTGCAACGCCATCAATCCGGCGACCGTCGCCCGCGTCGCGGCGGCGATCGCGCCGACCGACTGTCCGTTTGTCGACGCCGGGATCATCGGTCCGCCGCCTCCCGCCAACGCTCCCCCGCTCGCGGCGGAGGGCAGGGTCTCCGAGCCGCGATTCTATGCTTCCGGTGAAGCGGCGCCGCGCTTCGGCACATTGCGCCAATATGGCCTCGACGTGCGCGTGCTGGAGGGTGCGCTGAGCGCCGCCTCGGCGCTGAAAATGTCCTATGCCGGCATCACCAAGGGCACCCAGGCAATCGGCGCGGCGATGATGCTGGCGGCGACGCGCGCCGGCTCCGCCGAGGCATTGTTCGACGAGCTTGCCTTTAGTCAAAAGGAGATGCTCGCCCAGTTCAGGCAGCAGCTGCCGATGATGCCCGCGAAGGCTTACAGATGGATCGCGGAGATGCAGGAGATCGCCGGCTTCGTCGGCGAGGACCCTGCCGCGCGCGAGCTCTACGAGGGTGCCGCGCATTTTTACGGGCGCATCGCCGAAGATTTCGCCGCTGACAAGGTGGAGGTGGAGGCGCTGAAGGCGTTTCTGCGCAAGGGATCGGATCGCTGAACCCTTAACCCCTCCGCAAAGGCAGAGGCGGTAATAACTGAAGCTCTGTCACGCCCGCGTCACCGCGCCGCGCTCGATCCGATAAGCGCGACCGAGCAAATCGGCGACGTGCACGTCGTTTGATTCCGAGAGCAGGACCGAAACCGATTGTGCCTTCAGATTCGCCAAAACCTCGCCAAGCCGCCGGGCGAGCGCGGGCGCCAACCCTTCGAACGGCTCGTCGAGGAGCAGCATGCGCCGGCCGGCCATGAGCGCGCGTGCCAGCGCCACCATCTTTTGCTGGCCGCCGGAGAGTGCGAGCGCGTGTCGGTCGCGAACGCGCGCCACCTCCGGCATGATGGTGAAAATCCAGTCGAGCCGCTCGCCGACGTCGGAAAGCGTTGCCGCCCAGCTCGGCAGCCGGATGTTCTGTTCCACCGTGAATTCGGGCACGAGCCGGCGATCCTCGGGCATATAGCCGATGCCGTGCGCGACACGACGATGCGGCGGCAGCCGCAGCAGGTCGACGCCGGCGAACTCGGCCGTGCCGCTCGCCGGCAACGCGCCCATCAGGGCGCGCATCAGGGTCGTCTTGCCGGCGCCATTGCGGCCGATGAGCCCGCACATTTGGCCGGCGTCGAGCTCAAGCGATACGTCGCGAATGACGACCTCGGCACCGATCGAGACGTGGAGATGGGCGACTTTAAGCATCGCTCGCGTCCGGCGTCGTGGCCTTGAGTTTCGATCCGCTGATCAGCTCCTGGATACGCGGATCTTCCAGCGTTTCCAGCGGAGGTCCGTCGGCGATCACCGCGCCGTCGTAAAACGCGAGCACGCGGTCGGCGTAACGCTCGACGATATCCATGTCGTGCTCAACGAACAGCACGGTGATGCGCCGATCTTTCAGTGCCGTCATCACCACATCCATCAAGCCGAATTTTTCCTCGATGGAGATGCCGCTGGTGGGTTCGTCAAGGAGCAGAACGCGCGGCGCGGCCGCTACCGCCATGGCGATGTCGAGGAGTTTGCGCACGCCCTGCGGCAGGGTCGCCGCCGGCGAATGGCGGTAGGCGGCGATGCGAAACAATTCGAGCGCAGCTTCGCTCTCGGCCATGGTTCGCGGCGAATGCAATGGCGTGAGCGCCTGGTTCAGCAGCCCGCCCGAAGCATGTGCAATCGCGGTTGCCGCGCACATGTTCTCCACTACGGTCAACGAGGAGAAGATTTGCGGTACTTGAAAGGAACGGGCGATCCCCAGCCGCGTGATCTCGCGAGAAGGCCGGCCGGTGATGTCGCGGTCCGCGAACAGGATCGTGCCTCGGCTCGGCCGCAGGTGGCCGGTGATCATGTTGACGAAGGTGGTCTTGCCGGCGCCGTTGGCGCCGATGATGCCGACCGTCTGCAGCGGCGGCACCGACACGTTGATGTTGCGCGCGGCGACCACCGAACCGAAGGTCTTTTCCACGTCGCGGACGACGAGGATTGCGCTCATGGCGTGGCGCTCGTCGATTTGCGCCGCGCCAATCGCCGCAGGCGGCCAGAGAGCGATCCGATGCCTTCGGGCAGGAACAGAATCGTCAGCAGGAGCACCGTGCCGAGAAATATCTGCCAGGTGCCCGGCAGAATGTCATAAGCAATCGACTTCAGCAGTTCGAAAACAAAAGACCCGACGAACGCCGCGGCAACGGACCCGGCGCCGGCAAAAATGGTCACGAACACGAATCCGCCGGACGTCGTCCAATACGCCATGTTGGGGTCGACGTGCTCGATCGACAGCGCGGCTAGGGCGCCGCCGACTCCGGCAAGCGCGCCGGAGATAACAAGGTTGAGATGAATGAGCCGGTTGACCGAGACGCCGAGGAACTCCAGGCGGATCTCGCTGTCGCGTACCGCGACCGCAAGCGAACCGGCGACGGAACGCAAATAGAGCGATATCAGCAAGGCCGCCACGGCGCAGAACGCCAGCACCAGCCAGAACAAGACCAACAACTGTATCTTGCCCTGCGGCGCGAAGCCGAAATAAGTTGGCGGCTCGATGCTGAAGCCGTCGGTCGAGCCGAGCGTCTCGGTCTTCACCAGTACCCCGTACAAGATCATCGACATGGCGAGGCTGAGCATCGAGAAGAAGATTTCGCGATAGCGCGCGAGCAAAAAGCCGGCAAGGAAGGCGGCGAAGGAGGAAAGCACCGCCGCCGCGGCGATCAATACCAGCGCGTCGTGTATTCCGGTGTAGCGGGCGATCAGCGCCACGGCATAAGCGCCGATGGCGTAGAACAAGGCTTGGCCGAACGGCACCAGCCCGGCGCGCCAGAGAACGACAAGCCCGAGCACCACCAGCGCGTTGGCGAATGCGACGGTCGCGAGTGAAACAAGCCACGTCGGGAGCGCCGGGGCCGCCGCTGCGACGATCACGAAGGCGAGTGTCCCGGTAGCGATCGAGCGCCACGCCATCGTCTAAATCTTTCGCGGCGCAACGCGTCTAAACAGGCCTTGCGGCCGGAACACCAGCACCAGTGCCATGACCGCATAGATGACGAATAATTCGACCTGAGGCATCAGATGCACGGCAGCGGCGCGGCTTTCGCCGACGATGAGCGCGCCGATGAAGGCGCCGCCGATCGAGCCCATGCCGCCGATCGCCACTACGGCAAAAGCGAGCACGATGACCTCGACGCCGATGCCCAGTGTCACCGCTATTTTCGGTGCCATCACCGCGCCGCCGAGCGCGCCGAGCATGGCGCCGATCACGAAGGTGATCGTGTAGACGAGAGACACGTTGATGCCGAATGCGGCGGCGAGCTCCCGGTCGAAAATCACCACCGTGAGCAGGCGGCCCCATCGCGTGCGTTTGAGCGCAAAGCTTGCGCCGACTGCAATGAGCCCGGCGAGAACGACGAGACCGATGTCATAGCCGGAGAGCACCAGCGCCCCGACGTCCACGGTTCCGGCCACGCCGAGCGGCTGGTAAAGCGCGTAGGAGCCAGGTCCAAAGATCAGACGGATCACATCTTCGAGGATGAGGAAGGCGGCGTAGGTGACGAGCACGACGACGACTTCGTCCTTGCCATAGACCAGGCGCAGGAGGCCGCGCTCGATCACCAAGCCAAGGATGAGCCCGATCGCCATGGCGACGAGGACCATCAACAGAAATCCGCCGGCCGCCGGCAGGCCGCGGTCAAAGTAGACGCCGACCGCGATCGCAGCGCCGTAGGCGCCGAACGCATAGAACGAGCCGTGAGTGACGTTGAGGATTTTCATGACGCCGAAGATCAGCGAGAGACCTACGGCGACGAGGAACAGATAGGCCGCGTAGACGAGCCCGTCAGTCAGGATGGCAAAGGCGGTCAGCACGCAGCCCTGTTCGTCACGATCAATCGCACTTGGCGCCTTTCATGCCGCCCTCGAGCCACGGTACTGAATTGACGTCCGCCGGAGGGTTCACGCAGGCGGCTGGATAGCGCACGATGTCCACCATCTCGGGCTTACCTTCCGCCTTGTCGAACTTGTAGGTGCCGACGGCCGTATCGCTGATGCCCTGGTGGCCATTGCCGAGCGCCATCTGCACCGTCGTGCTTGGCGTCGGAAACGAGATGCCCTCGAACGCGGCGATCACTTCTTCCGTCGTCGGCCGCGCGCCGCTCTTTTTCGCCTCGGCTTTTTCCCACGCCGTCTTGAGTCCGAACAGCGATTGCGCGAGGTCGTAGGCCGGGTAGATCGGCTGCTCATTGAAGCGGTCGACATAGGCCTTGTGGAACCAGGTGTTCAATTCGCTGTCGTGGGCGAAGAAGGTATGCGGCCCGCGCGCGCCGATGATCGCGCCGTCGGCAAGCTTGGGGCCAAGCCGCCAGAGCGAGGATTCGCCCGTGGTCAGCACCAAGGGGATACGCTGCGGCAATCCACGGGCGCCGGCCTGGTAGATAAACGCTTCGAGGTCGCCATCGTAGAAGCTGGAATGGATGAATCGCGCATTCGAGGTGAGCAGGGTGGAAATCTCGGCGCCGTACTCGCCGGCAAAAAGCTTTGGAAACAGTTCCTTGTCGACGGTCGCCTTGGGGTCGAGGTCTTTCATTGCCAGGCGGAAATCGCGCCAGGAATCCTGCCCCCAGGCGTAATTCTGATTGATGCCGGAATAGACAGAAATGTCTTTGAACTTTCTCAGGGCGTATTTCGCCGTCGATACGTTGTCCATGGTCGCGTGCGGATTGACGCGGAAGACGTAGTGGCGCGGCTTTTCCTCAAAGATGCGCGGCGTGCCGCAAATGTCGAGCACGGTAAGCTGTTTCAATTCTTCGGCCACCGGCGTGACCGCGAGGCAATTTCCCGACGACACGTAGCCGACCACCACGTCGACGTGATCGCGCTCAACGAGGTTACGGAATTGGGTGACCACGTCCGTGGCGGAACCGGCCTCGTCGAGGAATTTGGGCTCGATCTTGGCGCCGCCGAGTCCGATCCGGTTATAGGGCGCCGGGACCTTGCCAGCGTTGAGTTGATCGACCAGGAGTTCGGCGGCGTTGTGATCGGGTATGCCGAACGGGGCGGCGGCCGGCCCGGTGAGGAAAGTCACAAAGCCGATCTTGATCGGCGCAGGCTCCTCGGCCCGCGCGCTGCCCGCCGCCGCAAGCAAAAATCCGAGCGACCAACCGGCTGCGAGGACAATCGTTGCGCGGTACGCATGCTGGCGCCGGTGATGCTGCATGGTCACTCGCTCCCCAAAATCGTGAGAGACATCGCCCTTGCTTAAGCAAACGCGATATTATCGCGCGTTTCAACCGATTTTGCGCACCATCCGGAGAGCGTTGATCCGCCGACGGCGCGTTAGATCGTCGCGCCGGCGGATGCCCCGGGCCCGGGTCTCCGGGCTCCGATCGACTGCCGCGCCGACGAGCCGTGCCGCTTAACCGCTACGCGCTTTTTTGCGCGCGGGGCGGTTCGCGGAATTTCGGCATGACTTCGCCGGCGAACAATTCGAGCGAAGCGAGCGCCTTCTCCGCACCGTACCACGGCGGGAAATGCAGCATGATCGAGGCATTGTGAGCCATCGACTGCAACTCTTCGATCTTTGCAATCACGGTTCCCGGCGAGCCATGCAGGATAATGTCGCGGGCGAGCGCGTCGTAGCCGCGCGGCGCCGCGCCGACATCCTGCGACACCGTGCCCAGGTAGCCCGATGTGTGCCCGCTGCCGAAATGCGCAAGATTGCGCATGATGCCGGCCTCGCTGTCACGCTTCGCCTTGGCGTCGGTCTCCGCGACGTAGACCCAGCGTGCCACATCGACGTGGCCGCGCGCCGGATTGGCGCGAAGCGCCTGCGGCGTTTCCGCCAGCAGCGCGCGGTAGCTGGCGCTCTGCCGCGCCAATTCGGCGAACGGCGTCCAGCTTGAGAGAAAGAGACCAAGACCCATCCGGGCGGCGACGCCGATCGAGCGCGCAGTAGCGCCGGCGAGAAAGACCGGCGGATGCGGAACTTGCAGCGCATGCGGAAACAGCTCGTACTGGCCGCTTACCTTGAAGCGGAAATGGGCCCCGTCGTGTTCGACACGTTTGTGATGAAGCAGGTCGAGAAGGAGCGGTAGCGCCTCCTCCTGGATGTCGCGCCGCGTGTCAAAGTCGACGCCGAAGCCGTCGAATTCATACTTGCGATAGCCCGAACCAAGGCCGAGGGCGAAACGGCCATTACTCAAAATATCGACGAAGGCGGTGTTCTCGGCGACCCGCACCGGATTGGCGAGCGGCAGCGTGACCACAGCCGTGCCGATCTTGATGCGTTTTGTCAGCGCCGCAAGATAGGCCGCATAGACGAATACGTCAGGCATGATGCCGTATTCATTGCTGAAATGGTGCTCGGCGACCCAGGCGTAATCAAAGCCGAGTTCGTCCGCGCGCAGGATTTGCTGGGTCACCCGCGCGTGCACGTCGCGGTGGGGATAGGGCTCGGCCTCGGTGTTGGGGTGCGAGGTGAAAAGAATGCCGAATTCCATACGTCCTCCCGGACCGGTCATGGTTCCCGGCTGGTGCAGGAACTCATAGCAACGCTGGCGCGGCATTGCGAGGCGCCAAGCGGCCATCGATGTCGTTCAGTTGAACTTTCGCCGGAGCGCCGTTTCGGATGCGACTGTGCGGCGTTATGGTCGCGCCAGGCGCACGGGGTGATCAGGCAGCCGATTGATGAAGTAGGGCGCCGACGAGATTGGCGATACGCGCGATCGATCGGAAGTTCGCCGGGGTCATGTCGCGCTCGGGAATTTTGACGGCAAATTCAGTCTCGACGGAAAGCATCAGATTGACGAGATCGAGCGAGGAGAGGCCGCTGGCGCGCAAATCGTCGTCAGGTCCGACGGAGCGCAAGATGGAGCGCTTGCCCATAAGCTGGCGCACCACGACAGCCACGCGATCCGTCGGATCAATGTTGGCGCGATCAAGCACGGTTAATAGTCCCCATCTGCGCGTTGAAGTCTCGAGCTCCAATGATCATCGCATCGAATGCTTATCCGGTGATTACCGCGGCACTCGGATTCGGCATGCCAACGGTCTGCGGTTGGTAACCTTTATACAAAAGAACAGCGGCAATTACAGACGAACGCCATCATGATTTGGAAGTTTTACGCTACCTCTGCCGCATAGCGATTGCGATGGAAGCGTGAGTGCGCAGTGAGGTAAATCGATGACGATGCGACCCGCGACGCTGCAAGGCATTGCTGTTCCACGTGATGCGGAGCGCGGCGTTACGGCCGGGAACTCTCGGCATGGGGGCGGGAAAAGCCTCGCATCCCGCGCCGAGAAGGTCGCGGCGATTGCGGCGAAACATGCTGCGGCGGTCGATTTTGATTCGCGGTTCCCGGCGGAAGCAATCGCCGCCGCCCGGGCCGAGCGGCTTCTTGGCGCCGCGGTGCTGCGCGAATTCGGCGGCGACGCCGCCAGCATCTCTGACATTGCCGATGTTTGTTATGTGCTGGGCCGCGCCTGTGCCTCTACGGCCATGATCTACGCGATGCACCAGACCAAGGTGGCTTGCCTGACGCGGCATGGCCGCGGCAGCGCCTGGCATCAGCTGCTGCTGCGGCGGCTTTGCGGCGAACAAATGCTGCTCGCGTCTTCGACCACTGAGGGCGAACGCGGCGGCGACGTTCGCAACAGCGCTGCCCCGATCGAGCGACGCGGTTCGCGTATTACGCTGGAAAGAAACGCAACCGTCATTTCGTACGGCGAGGCGGCCGATGGTATCGTCACTACGGCGCGGCGTTCCGCCGATGCGGCGAGCGGCGACCAGGTCCTCGTCGTTTTCCTCAAGCAGGATTACACGCTCGAGCGGCAGATCGGCTGGGATGCGCTCGGCATGCGCGGCACCTGCAGCGCCGGCTTCAACCTGGTCGCTTCCGGTGCCAGGGAGCAGATTCTGCCCGTGAGCTACGACGAGATTCACGCCCGGACCATGATGCCGGTGGCGCATCTTGTCTGGAGCAGCGCTTGGGCCGGTATTGCCGCCGCGGCAGTCGAACGCGCCCGCGCCTTCGTGCGCAAGGCAACGCAACGCGCCGACGGCATGCTGCCGCCCGGCGCCGCGCACCTGACGCGCGCCATCGCCTCGCTGCAGAGACTGCGCAGCCTCGTCGCCTGCGCGTTGCAGCGTTTCGAAGCGGCTGCGGTCGATCCGATCGCGCTCGAGAGCGTCGACTTTCAGACCGGCATGAACCTCCTCAAAGTGAATGCATCCGAGCTCGCGGTCGCAACCGTAATGAGTGCGATGCAGGCGTGCGGCCTTGCCGGCTACCGCAATGACGGCGAATTCAGCATTGGCCGCAATCTGCGCGACGTCCTGTCGTCGCCGGTCATGATCAGCAATGACCGCATTCTCGCCAATCTCGGCATGGCGTCGCTGTTGAGCGGCCCTCCGGCATCGCTGCGCGACTAAAGCGTCAAACGAGCCTCCCGAAAGAAAGTGAAACGCCGTTCATGAACGTAGCATTCAAGGAACCGAAACCGACCCGTTCACTCGATGCGATCGCCGAAGCGCTATTGCTGCCGTCGGGCATCGACGGCGTCTACGCCCGCACCGCCGCCTTCGAGGACGTTATCGGCGGGCTCACGGCGTTGATCTCGCGGCAGCGTGAGCCGGGGACCGAGGTTTTGCGGTTTCCGCCGGTGATGAGCCGCCGGCAACTGGAGAAGTCGGGTTACCTGAACAGCTTTCCGCACTTTCTCGGCTGCGTCTGTTGCCTCAACGGCGCCGAAACGGAGATCAGGGGCGCGGTCGAGCGCTTCGAGGCCGGCCAGGAGTGGACGCCGGCACTGTCGGCTGCCGATCTCGTGCTCACCCCCGCCGCCTGTTATCCGGTCTATCCGTTAGTCGCGAGCCGCGGCGAGGTGCCGGCCGAAGGTTTGTTGATCGACGTCAGCAGCGACTGCTTCCGCCGCGAGCCGTCGAAGGATCTCGACCGGCTGCAGTCGTTCCGGATGCGCGAATACGTCTGCATCGGTACGCCGAACCAGGTCGACGAATTCCGCCGACGCTGGATGACGCGGGCGCAGGGTATCGCCGACCAATTGGGTCTTCCTTATCGCATCGAACAGGCGAGCGACGCGTTCTTCGGGCGCGGCGGCAAGCTGATGGCGATCAGCCAGATCGAGCAGGCGTTGAAATTCGAACTGCTGGTTCCGGTGCGCTCGGCGAGCGAGCCGACGGCATGCATGAGCTTCAACTATCACCGCGACCATTTCGGTAACGCGTGGAATCTGCGCAATGCGGCCGGCCAAGTGATGCACACCGGCTGCGTCGCCTTCGGCATGGATCGCTTGGCATTGGCGCTATTCGCCACGCATGGTCTCGACCTGCCGGGCTGGCCCGCGGCGGTGCGCAAGGCGCTGGCGATGTGACGCGATACTCACCTCCCGCCTCAGGGCGACGGTGAAAAAAACGTCGGGCTTGGGCGGGAATTCCTACACCCCCAACACGGCGTGTTCGGTATAGGCGAGATCGCCCAGGCGCGGACGCTGCGGTCCCTTGAAATATTTCGGCATGTTGCCACGGCTGAACCAGCCGAGCAGACCCGGTATGGGAGCGTTCGCGTCGATAATCACAAACGGCCGGCCGCGCCCAGCCAGAACGCGTCCGATAGGTCCGGCAAGACGGACGAAGTCGCCGATGTCACGGCAATAAATCAACTGCGCGCATGGAATGAAACCTCTGACCATGCGCGGGCGGAACACAAAGGGATAGGCGCGCTCCGAGGTAGCGCACCACAGGCTGATGCAGCCATGCGCGGCATGCTGCAGCAAAATCTCCCGGTCGAAGCGATCAAATTCGACCTCCGGCTGCCGCGGCAATTCAAACACCGCGGTTTTGGGACCGCCGAACAGGCCTTGGAACATCGGAACCGCGATGAAGATGCCGTCGGAATAGCGCGAGAATCCCTGGGCTTCGATGATCGGCCGCGTGTGCGGCGCCGACGAAACGTTCATATAGGTGACGTCCTTGTGCCGAAGGGCCTGCGACACGAGCATCGGCGCGTAGGCGCGAAACGGAGGATCGACATACCAGCTGGACAGATTGCAGCGGGTGGCAACGGAGTCACCCGCCGGCACGGTCGAGCAAATGAGCAGGATGGCGCCGACCACAATGCCATTG
Source organism: uncultured Alphaproteobacteria bacterium (assembly GCA_963709825.1). Taxonomy (GTDB): domain Bacteria; phylum Pseudomonadota; class Alphaproteobacteria; order Rhizobiales; family Xanthobacteraceae; genus BOG-931. Next base: position 41,505 of record CAVPXZ010000006.1, on the reverse strand, counting down.
CTTTCCAACAGATAACCATATTTCGGCAAACCCGGCGGCGGCTCGTGCCGGGTCAGTTGCGCGAAGGCGCCCAGCCAGAAGCGGCGATTGTGGGTCGGGAACCCACGCGCCAACAGCGACGCGACGGCGCCGATATCGGTTTCATCGATTTGACGGCAGCGCAGTCCCGTCACGGGGAAAGCCATTCGCGTTGACCACGACCATCGCGTGAACTTGATCGTAATTGTTGAGTGAATATACCGACGCGGAATGAACAAAACGTAGGCGCGGCAATGTCGGTGAAATTAACCATAATCGAGCAGATGGAACAGATAGCGCGCGAGCATGGCAAGATTTTGCCGCCGCTCAAGGAGGATCTCGTGCTCGCGGATTGCGGCCTCGACTCGCTGGGTTTTGCGGTGCTGGTCGCGCGGCTTGAGGATACCTTGGGCATCGATCCATTCACGGCCGCTGAAGACGCAATTTTTCCCGTGACGCTTGGCGAGTTCGTGAAAGTCTATGAGCATGGTGGGCGTTAAGGCGCCATCGCTGCGGAAGTTTGTCGCGAACGCGCAAGCGCCGCGTTTTCTTTGGGACCGCTTCGCGTCGGTCCGCTTCACCAATCTCGATCGCGGAACAACTCTCGGCGGTCGGCTCGCGGAGCTGATGGGCCGGTCGGTTCTGCTGGCGACGTCGAGCCAGCTGACGACCGCGCTGGCGCTGATCGAGCTCGACGGTCGCACACGGCGCCTTGCAATCCTGCCGCCCGACTTCGATCCCGCCCATCTCGCCGCCGTGATCGCCGCGGCCGAGATCGATGCCGTCGTGATCGATGACGGCTCGCCGCCATGCGCGGCGCTTGATCTTGCCATCCGCGTCACCTGCGCGCCGTCGATCGTTATAAGCACCGAAGTCTTTTCCGTTGGCGCGCGCAGCGAGTGGGTGCTGATGACCTCGGGCACAACCGGTATGCCGAAGATGGTCAGGCACGACCTCGCCAGCCTGACCGCGGCCATGCAGGCCCACAGCCCCGCGGACGGCGCCGCCGTCTGGGGGACGTTCTACGACATCCGCCGTTATGGCGGCTTGCAAATCTTCCTCCGTGCGGTGAACGGCGGCGCCTCGCTCGTTCTCTCCAGTGCCGGCGAGCCGGTTGCCGATCACCTGGCGAGATTGGCGGAGCATGGCGTCACGCATCTCTCTGGCACGCCGTCACAATGGCGCCGTGCGCTGATGAATCCCACGATTCGCCAAATCGCACCGCGCTATGTGCGGCTCTCCGGTGAGATTGCCGACCAGGCGATCCTCGACAGTCTGCGCTCGGCATTTCCGCGAGCCGCGATCGGGCATGCCTACGCCACGACCGAAGCTGGCGTCGGTTTCGACGTCAACGACGGTCTTGCCGGCTTTCCCGCCGCGTCTGTAGGCCCGGTCCGCGCCGGCGTGGAGATGAAGGTTCTGGATGGCTCGCTGCGCATCCGCTCGCCCGGGACGTCGTGCGGCTATTTGGGCACTGAACAAGCACTGGCCGACGCCGATGGATTTGTCGATACCGGCGACATCGTAGAACTTCGCGGCGAGCGTTACCATTTTGTCGGCCGCAAAGGCGGCATCATCAATGTCGGTGGACTAAAGGTTCATCCCGAAGAGATCGAGGCGGTGATCAACCGGCATCCGCAGGTGCGCATGTCGCTGGTGCGCAGAAAGCAGAGCCCTATCACCGGCTCCATTGTCGTCGCGGATGTAGTGCTCAAGTCGGAACAGCAAGGGGTGCGCGCGGCGCAAATCGAGCTCAGGGATGATATTCTAAGGTTCTGCCGCGCGGCGCTGCCGCGCTACAAGGTCCCCGCCGCAATCAGTTTCGTGCCTGCGCTTCCGGTCGCTGCCACCGGCAAGCTGGTGCGCCGGCAAGGATGAGCCAATGGCCAAGAAAAAACGTGAGCCGACGCGTAGCGTGCTCGTGACCGGCGGTAGCCGTGGCCTCGGCCTTGCCATTGCGCGGAAACTCGCCACTTCGGGCTATCGCGTGATCACAGTCGCGCGGCAAAAGAGCAAGGCCGTGACGGCAGCGATCGCGGAAGTTGGGCACGTATGCGAGGGAGCGCTCCGTTTCGTGCCGTTCGACCTCGGCAAGATCGAGGAGATCCCCGACTTGGTACGCAGCGTTCGCAAGGAATTTGGCCCCATGTATGGCCTCGTCAACAACGCCGCGCTTGGACACGACGGGGCGCTTGCGCTGATGCACAACGCCAGGATCGAAGAGATGGTGCGCGTGAACACGCTCGCTCCGATCGTGCTGACCAAATACGTCGTGCGCGCGATGATGGCAGACGGCGGCGGCCGCATCATCAACGTCGCCTCGATCGTCGGCTTCGCCGGTGCCAGCGGAGTAGCCGCTTATGCAGCGACCAAAGCGTCGATGCTCGGCTTCACCCGCTCACTCGCGCGTGAGGTGGGGCCACTCGGCATCACCGTGAACGCCGTGGCCCCCGGCGTTCTGGAAACCGACATGACGCGGGCGCTGACTGACGAACACCGTCAGCAGATCGCACGCCGCAGTGCGTTACATCGCCTTGCCGACGTGGAGGATGTTGCAAACGCCGTCGAATTCCTGCTGAGCGAAAGGGCGCGCAACATTTCCGGCACGGTGCTGACGGTCGACGCCGGCGCCACGGCGTAATATCGTCCGGTGGACGGAGTCCGGTGGACGGAAGCAGCGTGAACGGCGGCAAGCCATGGCTTTGACGATCTTGATCGCGCTCGCCGGCCTGATGGGAGCGGGCGGAATCATCCTTGCTGCGGCCGGTGCGCACGCTGCGCCTAACGCCGGCCTGGAGAACGCCGCCTATATGCTGTTGTTCCATGCGGCGGCGTTGCTCGGCGGAGCGGCCCTCGTGCAGCAAGGTTTGGTGTGGCGGCCGCTCATGCCGGTGGTCCTCGTTGCGTGGATTGTCGGTGCGTTACTGTTCTCGGGCGATATCGCGCTGCGCGCTTTCGCAGGGCATCGGCTGTTTGCCTTTGCCGCGCCGACGGGCGGCATCATCCTGATCGCTGCTTGGCTCGCGCTTGCAGCTGCCGCCATTGGCGCTTTGCTGCACCCCGCAGCCTGACACCACTGCACCGAACCGCGGCGCGCCCCTTGCCAATGGCGCCCTGCCTGCCCCCCGCAACCTATTTATGCACGGCGTCGCAAACTTGGGCGCGAAAGCCGAAGCCGATGCATTCCTAGCGGTGCAAGCGGCTGAACACGTCTGAGCGGAACTATCGCTTTCGCCACCCGTTCCGAGGGCGCCCGGTATTGTCAGGCTTGTTTGCCCCACTTATCGTCCGACGATAATGAGTCAGGGAGGGGGCACCATGGCGTGGCGCGTGAGACGGGTCGTTACTGGTCACAACGAGAAAGGACGATCGTGCTTTCTCATGGACGGTGTTGCTCCCAACATCAAAGAAATGGCGTCGATGCCGGGCGTGGCGCTGACCGACTTGTGGGAGACCACCAGTTCACCGGCCAGCAATGAAGGGAGCGCGGACGCAACAGCGCGGCCGGTGCGGCTCGAACCGCCGCAGGCGGGAACGCTCCTTCGTATCGTCGAATTCCCGCCCGACTCGCATTGGCGCGGCCGCGCCGATGCGGGCCGCGCCTTCGAGTCGATTGGCGCCGGCCATGCGCCCGATCGCGCCAGCGACGACCCGATGCGGCACAAAACCAACACGGTGGACTACATCATCGTGCTCAAGGGTGAGATCTATGCCCTCATGGATCAGGGCGAGACGCTGCTCAAGGCCGGCGACATTCTGATTCAACGCGGCACCAACCACTCCTGGAGCGTGCGCGGCAACGAGCCCTGCATCGTCGCGGCCATCTTGGTCAGCGCCGATCCCGTTTAAGCAGCCTTCGGCATCGCTGCCTGCGACGATCGTTCATGCACGCCCTACAAGCGCAGCTCGCCGGCCGCAATGCGCGTGTAGAGAGCTTGATCGAGCGGTATGAAAGCCTTCTTGGCCGGATCGTCGAAATAGATTGGGTCGCCGATCGCCGCGGGATCAAAGCCTTCGCGCTGAAGATCGCGCTTGGTGTGTTTGAAGGTGCCGGTCGCTTCGATCCGGTCGGCGATACGGAGAAACAGCGGCCGCGCATAAGGCGGCAGCCGGCTCACGAGGTGCCTGTGGAATTCGCCGAGATCCAATTCGCCGTCCACGGCGAGCGCCGCCATGCCGGCCGCGCCTTCGGCTCCCGGCACGCGCACGCCATAGACGTTTGCCTCCCTGACGCCAGGGAATGCGGCGATCGCTACCGCAACTTCGGCGGTCGAGACATTCTCGCCCTTCCAGCGGAAGGTATCGCCGGCGCGGTCGACGAAATAATAGAAGCCGCTCGTATCCATGCGCATAAGGTCGCCGGTACGAAACCAGGCATCGCCGTGTGCGAACACGTCGCGCAGGATTTTTTGCTCCGATTCCGCCGCGTTGCTGTAGCCTTCGAATTCGCCGCCCGGGAGCGACGAATCGCTGCGGATTCTGCCGATCGCTTCGCCGACCTCGCCGGTCGCGCAGCGGACGCAGAAGCCGTTCCTGTCGCGGGCCGGTTCGCCGGAAACGGCGTCGAATTTCACCAGCGCCAACGGAAAGCGATGCGCGAGAAAGGCGGGGACGCGGCCGATGGCGCCGACTTTGCCTTCGACATTGTAGAGCGAAACATTGCCTTCGGTCGCCGCATAGAATTCCAGGATTCGCGGAATGGCGAACCTGGCCTGGAATTTTTCCCAAACATCGGCGCGCAGCCCGTTGCCGCAGCATAGTCGGAGGTGGTGCGCGCGCTCGCGAGGATGTTTTGGCGCGTTGAGCAAATAGCGGGCGAGTTCTCCGATATACTGAACCAGAGTGCAATCTCCGTCGACGATGTCGTCCCAGAATTGCTGCGCCGAAAATTTTTCACGGATCAGCACTGAGGCGCCGTGCACCAGCGCGGCGCCGGTGGCCACAACGCCGCCGATGCTGTGGTACATCGGTAGGCAATCGTAGATACGATCGACGGGGCCGGTGTTCATCAGCCCGGCGAACCAAAAACTCCATTGCAGGAGCCGCCGATGGCTGACATTGGCCGCCTTCGGCAGGCCGGTCGTTCCGGATGTATAGATCAAGAGCGCGCGATCCGCGATCGTCACTGCGCGGCGCTCCATTTGCGTCAGTGGTTCGGCGGAAAGCTGTTCGACCGCATGATCGATGCGATAGAACGCATCGGCGCCGTTGCCGCTCGCACCGTGCGACCAGATTTTCGGCCGGCTGAGGAGCGCATCCGCGGCGCGGAACTCCTGGCAGAATTCCGCAGCGACGATGAGATGTCTCGGCGTCACGATGTCGACGCAGTGGGCGAGCGATGGGCCGCGCAGCTGCGTATTAATCAGCGACACGACGACGCCGACGCTGCTAAGGCCGAGCCAAATCGCCATGTATTCCGGCCGGTTCGGCATCATCAGGCAGACGGTTTCGCCTCTGGCGAGGTCCTGATCGAGTGCCCAACGGGCGTACCGGTTTTGCCGCGCGACCAGCGCGCCGTAGGTCAGGTTTTCGCCGACGGCAAGCAGAGCCGGGGCGTCCGGTTGCGACTGCGCCATTTCTGCGACGACGTCGGGAAGAACGCGGCGCGGATTAGCGGCGATCGGCGCAGTGGCTTCGAGCGCACGAACCCAATCGCGCAGCGCCGTGTCTTTGCCGACGCTGGTTCGCGTCTCTCGGTCGGTCTCGATCAGCACCATTTCAGTGATGATCGCGCAATAAAGTGAATCCTTCGCTTCGACATTGGATAAAAGTTTAGGTTCCCCGTTTTCGCACTCGCTGATGATGTGAGGCGCGACGCTCCGCGGCAAAACCGTTAAGGTTATTCTTTCTAATCTTGTGCATCCGCGTTGCCCGACTTCATCGCCACGGATAAGAAACCAAAAGGGGGTAGTGTCGGCGAGGGATGAAGATCGCGCGGCGGGAAGTATGAAAAGCGATACGGTGGCCGTCCACGGCGGTTACGAAACTGATCCGACCACCCGGGCCGTCGCGGTCCCGATCTATCAGACCGTGGCTTACGAGTTTGACAGCGCCGACCACGCCGCCGCTTTGTTCAACCTCGAAGCCGAGGGCCATCGTTACAGCCGCATCAGCAATCCGACAACTGCAGTGCTCGAACGCCGCGTAGCCGCGCTCGAGGGCGGGTTCGAGGCGCTGTGCGTGAGTTCGGGGCAAGCGGCGCTGAATTATGCGGTGCTCAACCTCGCCGAAATGGGCAGCAACATCGTTTCGATACCGCAGCTCTACGGCACGACGCACACGCTGTTCGCCCATATCCTGCCGAGCCAGGGATTGAACGTCCGCTTCGCCGAAACCGACCAGGCCGGAGCGATCGAACAGCTAATCGACGAGAAAACCCGCGCCATCTTCTGCGAAAGTGTCGGCAATCCGGCGGGCAACATCTGCGATATCGAGGCGCTGGCAAAGGTCGCCGCACGGCACGGAATTCCGCTCATCGTCGACAACACGGTGGCGACGCCGATCCTGCTGCGTCCGATCGATTACGGCGCCGACATCGTCGTGCACTCGCTGACTAAGTTCATGGGTGGCCACGGCACCACGCTCGGTGGCGCCATCGTCGACTCCGGCCGCTTTCCGTGGCAGGCGCATGCCGGCCGCTTTCCGATGTTCAATGAGCCAGACAAGTCCTATCACGGTCTAGTCTACACCGAGCATTTCGGCCCGGCCGCGTACATCGCGCGCTGCCGCAGCGTCTATCTACGGACCACCGGGGCCGTGCTGGCGCCCATGTCCGCCTTCCTCTTGCTGCAAGGGATCGAGACCGTAGCGCTGCGGGTCGAGCGCCACGTCGAAAATGCGCGCCGAGTCGCCGAGTTCCTGCGCCACGATCCGCGCGTCGCATGGATCAACTACGCCGGCTTCGCCGACAGTCCCTATTGGGCGTTGGCGCAGAAATATCTGGGCGGCCGCGCGTGCTCGATCCTGACCTTCGGAACCGCCGGCGGGTTCGAAGCGAGCAAGGCGTTCTATGATGCGCTCAAGCTGTTCAAGCGTTTGGTCAATATGGGCGACGCCAAGTCGCTTGCCTGCCACCCGGCGTCGACAACGCATCGCCAAATGTCGGCGCGCGAACAGGAACAGGCCGGCGTCAAGCCGGAGATGATCCGTCTCTCCATCGGCATCGAGCACATCGACGACATCCTGGCCGATCTCGACCATGCGCTGACTGCGGCGCAAGCGCATCGCGCCACGCCATTGATCGCGGCGGAATAGAGTTTCCGGAGCGCGAGAGCGATGCCGCTTCTTCTCGACACCATGCGATCCGGCTCCGCCATCGATTTGCGGGGGAGAAATTGCCTGACCATCGGGCTCGTCAACAACATGCCCGATTCGGCGTGGGAAGCGACCGAGCGGCAATTCCTCGATCTGATCAAGGCGGCGACAGCCGATGTGGTCGTTCGCCTCAAGCTGTTTTCTCTTTCTGAGCTCCCGCGCGCCGATGCTGCGCGGGCGAAACTCGCCGAACGATACCGCGATGTTTCCGAGCTCTGGGACACGCGCCTCGACGGGCTGATCGTGACCGGCACTGAGCCGCGGGCCGCAAAGCTGGAGGACGAGCCGTATTGGCCTGCATTGGCCAAGCTCATCGACTGGGCGCGAGAACATACCGCCTCGACCATCTGGTCGTGTCTCGCGGCGCATGCGGCCGTTCTCCACGCCGACGGCATCGAACGCCAGCCGCTCAAACAAAAACTGTTCGGCGTGTTCGATTGCGAAGTGCTCGCCCCTCATTCGCTCATGGCGGGTGCGCCGCCGCGGCTGCAAGTGCCGCATTCGCGCTACAACGGGCTGTCCGAGCCGGCGCTGGTAGCGAGCGGCTATCAGCTTCTCACCAGGTCCGCGGCGACGGGCGTGGACGCGTTCGCCCGGGAGGAACCAGGCGGTTCGCTGTTCGTCTGCTTCCAAGGCCATCCGGAATACGAGGCCGATACGCTGTTGCGCGAATACCGCCGCGATATCGGCCGCTTCCTGCGGCGGGAGCAGGAGCACTACCCGGAGATGCCGCAGGGCTATTTCAACGACGACGTGGCGGCGCTGGCCGAAGCCTTTCGCGCACGCGCAATCTGCGATGTTCGCCAGAGCTCCGTCGCCGATTTCCCGATGAGCGGGCTCGAAGCTGGCGTCGAAAATACCTGGCGCCGATCGGCGATCGGGATCTATGCGTACTGGATTGATTTTCTGAAAGACCGCAGATCCGAACGGCGGGCGTTGCCGGTTCCGGGGCCACGCCGGCGCGTCTCTTGGCGCGCAGGTACCGTGGCCTCGGTCGGCGACGCTTCGTCGACGGGGTAACCCAGTGGATGTTTTAGGGGGGAACTATGTCACAGCCTGTCATCTTTGCTGCTCCAGCCGATGTCGAACTTACCTCTGACCCGATCAATCCCGATTGGATTATCGAGGGCCGGCCGCAGGTGCGCTCCAAGTACCTGGCGCGAAGCGCGGACGGGGCGTCCTCGGTAATGGCTTGGTCATGCACCGCCGGGCGCTTTGTCTGGTGCTACAAGGTCGATGAGATGCTGCACATCATCTCCGGGGAGGTTTTTGTCACCGACGAAAAAGGCGCCGTCCGCAGGCTTAGGCCGGGCGACATGGCTTTCTTTCCTGCCGGCGCCCGCAGCGTATGGCATGTTCCGCTCGAGGTGAGAAAGCTGGCCATGTGCCGCCACAAACTTCCGCGCCCGTTCGGCACGCTGCTGCGCGTGTGGAACAATCTGATTGACCGACTGACCGGGTTTTCCGCGATCAAGGGCAAGCTTGTTGGGCGCGACGCCGCGCAAGGCGAGGGTGCTCGCCTCGCGTCCGTTTAGCCGGCATGAATGTGCGCCGTTATTGACAAGCCTGCGGCGCGTCCGTAAGCAACCGCCAAACGCGGGATATTGCCATGAAAGTCCGTAATTCATTGAAGTCGCTTCGCGGTCGCCACCGCGACAATCGCCTTGTGCGCCGCAAGGGCCGCGTTTACGTCATCAATAAGACGCAGCGTCGCTTCAAGGCCCGGCAAGGCTGATATTGAACGTGGATTGAGCGAGCCTGCGCGGCCGAACTGGTCACGTGGCGGCGTCTATTGCCTGTTATTCACGCGTCTGTGAGCGGTTTTCGGCCTTGCTGCGCCGTGCGCCGTGACTACACTTAAATAATCATGGCATTCCGATTCCTCCCGGCCCTTGCCCTCGATGTCGTCCTGCTAACGACGGGCGCAGTACCGGTGTTTGCGCAAAACGCACCGGGGGGTACGCCGGCGCCGAATTGGGTAGCACCGCCAGGCGATTTGCGGCGGCCCGAGCATGGCGAGCGGACGTTCGATCTCAATACGTTGTTCGGTGCCTTGAAGATCGCGCCTGATGCCGAGAGCGCCAAGGCAATCGAGGATCGGATTTGGGCGCTGTGGATGGTCTCCGGCAGCGACACCTGCAATCTGCTCATGGGACGGGTGAAAGCGGCGACCGACGACAAGGACTTCGACCTCGCCGTCAAGCTGCTCGACGCCATCATTGCGCTCAAGCCGGACTATGCCGAAGCCTGGAACCGGCGCGCCACGGTCCATTACCTGGAGAAGGATTACGGCGACGCGCTCGCCGATATTCGCGAGGTATTGGCGCGCGAACCGCGTCATTTCGGGGCGCTGTCCGGCCTCGGTCTGATCCTGCAAGAAATCGGCGACGACAAACATGCGCTCGAAGCCTATCGCCGGGCGCTGGCGGTCGACCCTCACCTTGAGCACATCGGCGACGTCATCAAGACGTTGCGCGAAAAGGTTGAGGGCCGCGATATCTGATCTAGCCAGATCGTGGTGGCCGGCTTGACGCGGCAATTCATCTATTTTTCTCTCTGACAATAAGAAGCATCACCGAGGCCTCGGCGCGTTGCGCTTGCCGGGTGACAACGCCGAGGACGTGCCATGACCGACGTCGCCGCTGATAAAGCCGCCATCCGCGAACTCGTGGAAAACTGGGCTGTGTGGCGCGATGCGCGCCTGTGGGACCGGTTCCGCACCGTCTGGCACGCCGACGGCCGCATGATGGCGACCTGGTTCCAGGGCAGCTTCGAGGAGTTCATCAAGGTTAACGACGAAGGTTGGGCGCGCGGCGTGCGTATCCTGCACTTCCTCGGCGGCAGCTCGATCGATGTCTCCGGTGATCGCGCGGTGGCGCAAACCAAGATGACGATCTCGCAGCGCGCGCCGGTCGAAGGTGTGATCTGCGACGTGGTTTGCACCGGCCGCTTCTACGACTTTTTCGCCAACCGCGACGGCCGCTGGGGCCTGGTGCTGCGCCAACCGATCTACGAGAAGGACCGGCTCGATCCGGTCGATCCATCGGCGAAGCTCGTCCTTGACCAGGATTTGCTCACGCGCTTTCCCGAAGGCTACCGTCACCTCGCCTATCTGCAGAGCAAGATCGGCTATAGGGTTAAACCCGATATGCCCGGTATCGAGGGGCCGGAACTCGATAAACTTTATGCGCGAGGGACACGCTGGCTGAACGGGGACCCGCTCTGAGCCCATCGCAACGCGACTTGCCATGATTTTCTCGTAATCGCCGCCGACAACTTCCGAATATTCCGCTGGTTCCGCTTGCGTCGGACCCTCGGTATTCTCAACGGCATCCGGATCGTACGAGCTTATGACTACGCTCGCCATTGTCGCCGCCGTCTTCTGCGCCGGCGCCGTGATCACATTCATCGGCGCGCGGCTGATCGAGCGGACGCATTTGCCGCGCGGCCGCTTTATCGAGATCGACGGCTTGCGGCAGCACGTGATCGAGTTGGGCGGTCGCGCGAATTCATCAGACCCTCCGGTCGTTCTTCTCCACGGCGCCGGCTCCAATCTTCAGGACATGAATCTTGCGCTTGGCGAACGCCTCGCCGTCAAGCATCGCGTCATCCTCGTCGACCGGCCGGGCTTCGGCTTTAGTACTCGCAAAACCAAAGCGGGAAGCTCGCCCGCCTATCAGGCTGCCGTGTTGCGCGGACTGCTGGACCGGCTCGGCATCGAACGCGCCATCATCGTCGGCCATTCCTGGGGCGGTACGCTGGCGCTGACCTTCGCGCTCGATTATCCGAAACACGTTGCCGGGCTCGTCCTCATCGCGCCGCCCACTCATCCCGGACTATGGCGGGTCACCAAGCTCAACGGCTTACTGGCGACGCCGCTTGGATGGCTGTTTGCTCATACGCTGGCGCTGCCGTTTGGCGCGGTCTTGATCAATCCCGGCTGCCGCAGCGCGTTCCTGCCGGAGTCAATGCCCGACCAGTACGTCAAGCGCAGCGCAACGGCGTTGGTGCTGCGGCCGGCAACGCTTTTGGCCAACTGGGCCGATGTCGGCTCGCTTGATGAATTTCTCGCCCGACAGGCAAGCCGCTACGGCACGCTGACCGCCCCGACCGTCGCGCTGACCGGCGATCAGGATCCACTTGTGCCGCCGGAGCGCCATGCCATGAAACTTGCCGCTGCGGCGCCCGTTGCGAGGGTCGAAGTGCTGCCCGGCTTCGGTCACATGCTGCACCACGCTGCGGCCGATCGCGTCGCCGCCGCCGTTGAGGAGGTGGCAAGGTCGGTGGATACCAGACGGCGAATGGCGAGCGGCGAATAGCGGATCGTTGCGATCACGTTTCGCTATTACCTATTCGCTGAGTTCCGATCACTGTTCGTCGGCCGTTTGCGCGCCGACGAAAGCCACCCGTATCATGTTGGTGGCGCCGGGCGTGCCGAGCGGGACGCCGGCAACAACGATGACGCGCTGGCCGGCCTTGGCGAAGCCTTCCTTGAACGCGATCTGACAGGCGCGTTCGACCATGTCGTCCTGATCGCGCGCGTCCTCGGCGATTACGCAGTGGACGCCCCAAACCAGCGACAGTTTCCGCCCGGTGGCCACCAACGGCGAAATCGCAACGATCGGCGGCTTCGGTCGCTCGCGCGAAACGCGCATTCCGGTCGAGCCGGATGAGGTCCAACAGACGATGGCCGATAGGTCAAGCGTCTCGGCAACCTGCCGCGCCGCCGCGGCGATAGCGTCGGCCCCGGTCGCCTCCGGTTCGGTATGCAGGACGTGGAGCGACGCGAGGTACATTGCCTCGCCCTCGACTTCTTCGGCGATGCGATTCATGGTTGCCACGGCTTCGACCGGATATTGGCCGGAGGCCGATTCCGCCGACAGCATGATCGCGTCGGCGCCGTCGAAAATAGCGGTGGCGACGTCGGAGACCTCGGCGCGCGTCGGCACCGGGCTGTTGATCATGGATTCCAGCATCTGGGTGGCGACAATCACCGGCTTGCCGGCGCGGCGGCAGGCGCGCGTCATTTCCTTCTGCACGCCCGGAACCTTTTCCAGAGGCATCTCCACGCCGAGATCGCCGCGCGCCACCATCAACGCGTCGGCAACATCGAGGATGTCGTTAAGCCGCGTAACCGCTTGCGGCTTCTCGATCTTGGCCATGACCGCCGCCCGCCCGCGCGTGATTTTCTTTGCCTCGGCGACGTCTTCGGGACGCTGGATGAACGACAGCGCTACCCAATCGATGCCGGCATCGAGTGCGGCTTCGAGGTCCGCGTGATCCTTCGGCGTCATTGCTGCGACCGGGACCACGGTCTCCGGCAGGCTGACGCCCTTGCGGTTCGACACTTTGCCGCCGATTTTTACCCGGGCAACGATGCGCTGCGGCGCGGCTTCGATGACGGCAAGGCGCAGCTTGCCGTCATCGATCAGGAGCGCATCGCCCGGCTTGATGGCGGCAAAGATTTCCGGATGCGGCAGATTAACGCGGGTTGCGTCACCCGGCGTCGGATTGGTGTCGAAGATGAAGTCCTGGCCGTTGTCGATCTCCGCGGAGTCGTTCCTGAAACTGCCGAGCCTCAATTTAGGTCCCTGCAGATCGACGAGAATGCCGATCGGCCGGTTGCATTCGGCCTCCACTGCGCGGATCGTCTCCACGAGCTCGCGCATCTTGTCCTGCGGCGTGTGACTCATATTAATGCGGAAGATGTCGGCGCCGGCCTGGAACAGCCGGCTGATTGCCGCGTGGCTCGAAGAGGTCGGCCCCAGCGTCGCCACCACCTTGGTGCGGCGCTGTCGTCTCATTGGTTTTGGCTTCCCGACGGCGTGATGGAGACGGGAGGCTTCGGTGTGCTCGGCGTCGCGCGGGCACCGGTCGCCGGCGGTGGAGGCGACGATCCAAACGGATTGCCCGGCGGCAGCGGATGTTGCGGCGATTGCTCGCTCAATTCGGTCAATTGCACGGTCCAGGCCCGCTGCTCGCCGGTATCGACCTCGAAAAATCCGGTACGGTCATAGCCGCGTGGGAGACAATCACTGATGCCGCGGATCGTGAACTCCTTGTCGCGGGTGCACATAAAGGCCTGCCCCATCCACTCGCCGCCGTGATCGTAGTCGATTGCGTAGACATAATAATAACGCGCGACGAGATTACCCTTGAGCACGGTCTCGCAGGTGCGGGAGGGCAGATTCCACCAGCCTTCCGTGGTCCAGCCGTCGGCATCCTTATAACCGACGGCCACGCCCACCCGGCTTGCGGTGTTGTTGCACAACCGGAAATCGGCCGCCGCCGGCCTGGCCGACGCGGCCAGAACCAGCACTGCCAGCGCAAGCGCGCAGGCTCCGCCGATTCCTTCGACGGTGGGAACCCACTGCGCGGCCCTCGCTCGCGCGGGGACGAGCGGCAATCCGAGCCTATCGGGATAAGTCGCTTCGCTCATTTCCGGTTCAGAATCCGGTCAATGCTTAGTGGCTGTCAACGATGATGGCGCGGAAGTCGGTGACGTTGGTGAACGTCGGACCGGGCCGAAACAAATCGCGGATACCATTGAAAAACCCCGTGGAATCGTTATTGGCGAGAAAGGCGGCGGGATCGAGGCCGGCCGCACGCGCCCGGCTTATGGTCGTCGGATCGACAAAGGCGCCCGCCGGATCGTCCGGCCGTCCGCCGCCGCCGTCGGTCCCGTCGGTATCGGCGGCGAGCGCAGCAATGCCGGGGGCGCCGGCAAGATGCAGGGCAAGGGCCAGCGCGTATTCCTGGTTGGGACCGCCGCGGCCCTTGCCGCGCAACGTGACCGTAAGCTCGCCCCCTGACAGGATGGCGGCGCGGCGGCCCTCGGCGTGCAGTTCAAGGGCAAGCCGCGCATGCTCTGCGGCCACCTCCCGTGCCTCGCCCTGCAGCCGGCCGCCGAGCACGATGCATTCATAGCCAGCTGCCGTGGCGCGTTCGGCGGTTGCGCGCAACGCGTCGTCCGGCCGCGCTATGATCCGATATTCCAATCCGGCGAACACTTTATTGCCCGGCTTCGGTGTCTCATTGGCCGGATCTTGCAGGGCAAACGCAACGGGTGCAGGTAAGTCGAGGCGATAGCGGTGCACGATCTCGCGTGCGTCGGCGAGCGTTGTCGGATCGGACACCGTCGGCCCCGATCCGATGACTGCAGGGTCGTCGCCGGGCACGTCGGAAATCGCGAGCGTCACCACCTTGGCGGGGAAGGCGCGTTTCGCGAGGCGGCCGCCCTTGATGCGCGAAAGGTGTTTGCGCACCGCGTTGATCTCGCCAATGACGGCGCCGCTCTTGAGCAGCGAGCGTGTCACCGCCTGCTTCTCTTCGAGCGTGAGCCCGCCGGCTGGCGCGATCCAGTTCGCCGAGGCGCCGCCGGAAAGCAAGACCAGGAGGAGATCGTCGCCGTCCACTGCGTCGGCAAGCGCTAGCACCCGCTTGGTCGCGGAGATTCCCGCTTTGTCGGGCACCGGATGTCCGGCTTCGATCACCGGGATGAGCCGGGTCGAGCGGCCATAACCATGGCGTGTCACCGCCAGCCCGGCAATCCGGTTCCGCGGCATCCGCCCGTAGTGGCTTTCGGCAATCTCGGTCATTGAGCCGGCGGCCTTGCCGGCGGCAAGGATCACGAGGCGCCCGCGCGATGGCGGTTCCGGCAGGTTGGACGGCAGGCAGCCGGCGGGGTGTGCAGCAGCGACTGCGGTGCGAAACAACGATTCGAGCAATTCGCGCGCCGGCGTGGCCATCGTGGCTAGGATCGTTTGAGAGCGAAAGGATAAGCCGCAGTATGGAAAGAAGCGCGGCGCGTCTTTATGTTTCCCAATACTCAGTGTCGCATGATCTTATCGGAAAACCGGGCACACTTTTCCAGGTTATGCTTAGACTAATCCGCGGAGGAAGACATGGCTACCGACGAGAAAAGCCAAGTGGAACTCGAAGCCGCCGTCTATCGCCGGCTGGTCGAGCACCTGCGCACCCGCACCGACGTTCAGAATATCGATTTGATGAATCTGGCCGGCTTCTGCCGCAACTGCCTCTCCAATTGGATGAAGGACGCTGCCGACGCCAAAGGCGTCTTGATGACCAAAGAAGAAAGTCGCGAGCTTGTCTACGGCATGCCGTACGACGAATGGCGCGCCAAGTATCAGAAGGAGGCGTCAGCAGGTCAAAAGGCGGCATTCGAAAAAGCAAGCCAAAAACATTGATGCATTGGTGTGAAGCCGAGCGCCTGTGCAGTGCTGTGGATGAGCGCAAACGCGCCTTGACCTGAGGGCCCGCGCTTTCGAATGCTCTCGGCGACAAACTTGCGCATGATCTTTTCCGAAAGCCGCCCCGGATTAGGTTCGGGTGGGATCATGCTCCGCATCGCCAGGAGTACCCGATGGCCACTGCCGCCAACGCCGCCGCTGTCAAAGACGATCAGGCCGCCCACCGATTCGCCAAGGATCACCTCAAGGCGTTTGTCGAACGCGTCGAGCGCCTTGAAGAGGAAAAAAAGACCATCGCCGACGACATCCGCGACGTCTACGCCGAAGCCAAGGCCAATGGCTTCGACGTCAAAGCGCTGCGCACGGTGGTGCGGCTGCGCAAGCAGGACGTCAACGAGCGAAAGGAGCAGGAGGCTGTCCTCGAAACCTACCTGCACGCGTTGGGAATGTTGGGGTAACTCGTCAGTGCAAACCAGCGGCTCCGGGCGCGACTGACCGGCCCGATGACAGGCTGAGCGAAGCAATCGTTAGATTGCTTCGTCGCTTCGCCCCTTGCAAAAACGGACCGCTACCGCAAATCGGCGGTGCGTATCGGGTAAGTCACCATCGAGACGAACACGATTGCGCTGCCGCTGAAATGATCATGCGCAAGGTCGGCATCGGGGTCGGCGGCGAACGTCATCATCACTGAATTTGCCGGCTTTACCATCAGCTCCGCGAGAGAGCGGAAGTCCCGCGCGCCGAGGGTCGTGATGCAAAGAAAGCGGTTCACATTTGGCGACAGCATGACTGCGCGCAGCCAGGGATCATCGATGACTGCGCCCTCGGTTAGCGCCGTTGCGAGCTTCTGATTGGCCACGGTAAGGATTGTCGAGGCCGGCCGGCCGCTGACGCGTTTGACCGCGACGGTCACCTCGCTGTCGCCGGTTTGCACGGCAACGGTGTGGCTTATGGCCGCCCGCGGCGTCGACAGACCCGTCGCCGCGGCGGTCTGGGCCGGCGCTTCACGCTCGGTCTGCTCGGCGTAGGCCAGCGCGAGTGCGGGCGCAGCCCGATCCTCGTGCGCGGTGGCAATTGCCCCGACCGATCCGCTGATGTCGGAATCGACGCTGGCGACCTCAGTGCGAAGCGGATGGGGCAGGACGGCGAGCGGATTGGCGAACGCTTGAGTCGGGCGGGCCGCGGTCATGCCGTCTGGGAGGCCCTGCCAGAAGCCGCGGGCGAGAATGATTTGGTTCGGCGTCTGCGCCGCCAGCGGAGCCGCCTCGGCGCGGCTGATCACATGCACCTTTCCGGCGGCCCGAGCGAGCTTCGTTTTCTCCGCCGAAAGCTTATCGCTGGCATGAGCGGCCGCCTGCGCAAGCTTCGTCTTTTCAGCCGCAAGCTTATCCCCGGCGTGAGCGGCGACCTGCGCAAGCTTCGCTTTCTCCGCCGCGAGCTTGTCTTCTGCGCGATCGATTGCCGCGGCTACGGCCGCCTTGGCCCGCGCGCGCAACGGCTCGCCGGCGGAGGCCGTGGCCGCAGCGTCTTCGTCCTCGTCATCGCGGCCTAAGCCGAGCAACTTGGCGATGGGATTGACGTGGCGATGCTCAACGCCGGCGTCGGTGACATCCACGCCGGCGCTGCGTGCGGCATCGATCGACATCTCGGAGGGGGTGCCGCCGTGCTTTTTGATATCGGCGAGCGCCAGTGCATAGCCAGGGAGCGGGCGGCCATCGGTCGGGATGTGGACGGTACGACCGTCCGGGAACACCCGGACCAACTGCTCTCGCGTCATGCGCGGCCAATGCCGCACGCCGCCGGTGTCCATATGCACGAACGGCGAACCGGAACTCGGATAGAAGCCGACGCCGCCGCGCTCCAGGCGCAGGCCGATGACGCGAAGCTCTTCGAGCGGGACGCCGGGAATGTAGAAATCCATGGCGTGGCCGAGCATATGCTGGCTGAAGCGCGCGACGCCGCTGCTCCGCCGGCGGAGCATGGCATTCGTTTCCGGCGAACGGTAGCCGCACACGACCCAGACCGGCTCGTGCGATCCGGTTTCGCGCTGCACCTCCCAGATCAGATCGATCAGGTGCGGGTCCATGCGGGTTTCTTGTGAACGCCGCCAATCGCGCAGGAACCAGTTGAGCTTCTCAAGCGCCGCTTCGTCGTATTGGCCGTCGCGCTTGAATGTAATTGTGATGTTTTCATCGGTGTGAATGTGATGCAGCGAAATGGTGCGGGTGTCGCCTTCGGCGATGGCGTTTTGCAGGCCGCGCGAGCCGAACAGGAGGAGAAGACCGGCAACTGCGCACGAATAGAAGGCGCGCGCCGCGAAAATACGAGAGATGGTCAGGCGCGCCCCACGAACGAGCACTAGCGTCCCCGCATCGACACGTTGACTTGTGTCACCCGCCCGGCTCCCCAGCCGCGGCAGACAACCCTAACGCAGTGTTTCTGGGAAGGGTTAACGCGAATTTAGTGCTCACCCCACCCCGACATGAACAAGAGTTAACGTTGCACTGTGGCAAAAAATGGCCGGTTCTTGCAATCCCTGCCCGGGAGACTGTCGGACGGACCGAAAGGCACAAGAGGGTTAATTGGCGGTGGCGGGACGGGGTTGGAGAAAAAAATTATAAGTTTATCAACGCGTTAGGCGCGCCATGGGTATTCACGAGATTCCGTCGTGGGCAGATTTGCCGTAAAGTGCCGGCGAAGGGCCGTCGTGGCCCCGAGGAAATAAGATGACGCTGCAAACCGAGAGCGACCCGGCGCCGCGGGCGGCCGGCGCGATAGAGCCTTACTGGTACGCGTCATACCCGCCCGGGATCCCCAGGAGCGTCGACCCGGACAGCTATCCGTCGCTTCCGGCGATGCTGCTCGACGCCTGCGCCCGTCACGCGACGCACGCGGCCTTCGAGTGCCTCAACGTGCGCATGAGTTATGCCGAGTGGGAACGCGTCAGCCGCGCCTTTGCGGCTTTTCTTTGCGAAGAGGCAAAGTGCCGGCCCGGGGACCGCGTCGCCATCATGCTGCCGAATCTGCTCGCCTATCCGGTGGCGTTTCTCGGCGCGCTGCGCGCCGGGCTGACCGTCGTCAATGTCAATCCGCTCTACACGCCGCGCGAGTTGAAGGAGCAGCTCGCGGATTCCGGCGCGGTTGTCATCGTCATCATGGAAAATTTCGCGCACAAGCTCGAATCGGTATTGGCCGAGACGCAAATCCGCGAGGTGGTGGTTGCTCGGCTCGGCGATTTCATGCCCACGCTCAAGCGGACGCTTTTCAACCTCGCCAACACTTATGTCAGACGCGCGGTGCCGGCGTGGCGCTTTCCTCGCTTCACATTGCTGCAGGATGCCTGCAACCGGCGCCCGAGCGCGCGCTATGCCGACGCGCAGCCGCCGGCGACCTCGCCCGCCGTGCTCCAATATACCGGCGGAACGACGGGGGTGCCGAAGGGCGCGATCCTGACCCATCGCAATCTGGTCGCGAATACGTTGCAGTGCCGCGCCGTGATCGCGCCGTATATCGCCGAGGAGAAAGGGAGCGTGCTTACGCCCCTGCCGCTCTATCATATCTTTTCGCTCACCGCGAACCTGCTGGCGTTCGCGTTGATGGGCGGATTGAGCGTGCTCGTTCCCGATCCGCGCGATCTCAAGGGGCTCATCCGCACCATGCGCCGCGCCCAGGTCACCACGATGACCGGCGTGAATACGCTGTTCAATGCGCTGATCAATACGCCCGACTTCGCGGCGTTGGATTTCAGCCGGCTCAGCTTTGCCATTGGCGGCGGTGCTGCGGTGCAAAGTGCGGTGGCGTTGCGTTGGCGTGAGATCACCGGCAGCGACCTGGTCGAAGGCTACGGCCTGACCGAGGCGTCACCCGTCGTGTGCCTTAATCCGGTTCGTAGTCCCAAGCTCGGCACTGTTGGGCTTCCGGTGCCCTCCACCGAAGTCGCTATCCGCGATGACCACGGCAACAATCTTCCCGTCGGCGAAGCAGGCGAGATCTGCGTGCGCGGGCCGCAGGTCATGCAGGGTTACTGGCAACGGCCCGACGAGACCAAGCTTGTCCTGACTGCGGACGGCTGGCTGCATACCGGCGATATCGGCGCATTCGATGCCGAAGGATTCTTGAAAATCCTCGATCGCAAGAAGGACATGGTCAATGTCTCCGGCTTCAAGGTGTTTCCCAATGAAGTGGAAGACGTGATCGTGCAACATCCGGGTGTGCTGGAAGCCGCCGTCATCGGCGTCGCCGACCCGCATACGGGGCAGGGGGTGAAGCTCTTCGTCGTCAAGCGCGATCCGGCGCTCACCGAGGCGGAGTTGACTAAATTCGCGCGCGAACGGCTGGCCGGTTACAAGGTGCCCAAGATCATTGTTTTCGTCGACGCTTTGCCGAAGAGCAATGTCGGCAAAATCATCCGCAAAGATCTGAGGTAGAATCTCATCCTGCCCCCGCGATGCGGGGCGAGGGATGAGCCAGTCTAGTGCGCCATCAGCACGGGAATCTTGGCGTTGGCCAGGATGTACCGGGTGGTGCCGCCGAAAATCATTTGTCGCAGACGGCTTTGCGTATAGGCGCCCTTGACGATGAGATCGCAGCCGAGCGCTGCGGCTTTGGCCAGGATGGTCTCGCCGGCGCTGATTTTTCCGGGTGCGACAGTGATGGGCTCGGCGGCGATGCCATTCATTCTAAGGGTGCGCGCCATTTCAACGCCGTCGGGCCCAGCCACGGTCGAGCCCTCGACGGTCAGGATGGTGATGCGTTCGGCAAGCCGCAGGAGCGGCATGGCGAACGCCATGGTGCGTGCTTGCTCGGTCGAGCGATTCCAGGCGATCAACACGTTAGTCGCGAGCGAGCGCGGCGAGGTGGGAGGCGCAATCAGTACTGGACGCCCGCTTTCAAACAAGGCGGATTCGAGCGAGACCATGGACGGGCTCTGCCATTCCTCTCCCGGCTGGGCCAGCACGATGATGTCGAAGACGCGACCATAGCTGCCGACAAAATCTTGGCCGCTCGGCGCCGAGGAAAGCCAGGCCCAAGATGGCGATGATGACACTGCTGCTGCCGCTGCCACCACCTCGTCGCCGCGCAGCTTCACGCCATGGCGCTCCATGAACGAGCGGAACAGGTCCTCGGCCTGCCGCACCATTTCGGCGTCGTTCTCCTTGACCGCAACCATGGTCAATCCGGCGTCGGGATCCATCGCCACCATGTCGGCGATGGCCGGACGCAGCGGAAAGCCCTCGATGCAGCTGCCAAATTTCTCTGCCAGCAGCAGGGCCGCGTCTAACGCCGAAAGCATCGAAGCGTTTTGTTCAGTGGGAACGAGAATGGTCTTCATGCGCGCGCCCCGCTTGCCCGCGGTCTCGTCAGGTTATTATACCGCCACGCGGATACCGCCGATAGTGTGGCAGGGGCGAGCGATGCCGCTCGGGCCGTGCTAACGGCCGCACGGTTGAGACCAGGCAAAGCTGGGCACGGTAGCTTCGGCGTCGCAAGCCTGACGCGACGGGCCGGCGAAACGGCCCGGCGATGACAGGCCTCGCGAACCTCGCGGCGCGTTGACCCGGTTTCTTGGCCGGTTCGTCCGTTGAGGCCGCGTTGTCGCGCCTCGGGATGGCGGATGGGCAAACCTCTCTTGACTGCGCTACGGATGGCACGCTAGCCGCGACAAGGCTGGAGAACTTCATGGCGGTCTATACCGATGTGGCGGCGGAAGAACTCGCACCCTTCCTCGCCGGCTACGACGTCGGCGAGCTCTTGGCCTATAAGGGGATCGCCGAGGGCGTCGAGAACTCGAATTTTCTGGTCCACGCCAGCCGCGGCTATTTCATCCTCACCCTTTATGAGCGGCGCGTCGCCGAGCGCGACCTGCCGTTCTTCCTGGCGCTGATGGAGCATCTGGCGAGCCGCGGCATCACCTGCCCGCAGCCGGTGAAGAATCGCGCCGGCGCGACGCTGGGCCGGCTGGCTGGGCGGCCGGCGGCGATGGTCACCTTCCTCGACGGCATGTGGATTCGCCGGCCTAGTGCTGCGCACTGCGGGGCGTTGGGGGAAGCTCTGGCGCGGCTCCATCTCGCCGGGGCCGATTTCGCCATGCGGCGCGACAACGCACTCTCGGTTGCCGGCTGGCGGCAGCTCTACACGGCGTGCGGCGAGCGCGCGGATGCCGTCCGGCGAGACCTGAAGGACGTCATCGCCGCCGAGCTCGACCTGCTCGAGCGGGAATGGCCGCGCGGCCTGCCACAGGGCGTCATCCACGCCGACCTGTTCCCCGACAACGTGTTTTTCCTTGGCGACAAGCTGTCGGGCCTGATCGATTTCTACTTCGCCTGCACCGACACGCTGGTCTATGACGTCGCGATCTGCCTCAATGCCTGGTGCTTCGAGCCGGATCACTCCTACAACGTCACCAAGGGGCGCGCGCTGCTCGCCAACTATGCCAAGACGCGCCCGTTTTCGGCGCAGGAATGGGAGATGTTGCCTTTGCTCGCGCGCGGCGCGGCTATGCGTTTTTTGCTCACGCGGCTGGTCGATTGGCTCGACGTACCGCCCGGCGCGCTGGTGCGGCCCAAGGATCCGATCGAGTATCTGCGCAAGCTGCGCTTCCACCAGCAGGTCAAGAGCGCGCGCGATTATGGAGTGACGGCGCCATGACCGCGCCGCTGCCGCATGTCGTCGTTCACACCGACGGCGCCTGCTCGGGCAATCCGGGCCCCGGCGGATGGGGCGCAATCCTCGGTTTCGGCGATCACGAGAAGGAGCTTAAGGGCGGCGAGGCCAACACCACCAACAACCGGATGGAACTGATGGCGGCGATCTCCGCGCTGGAAGCGCTCAAGCGCCCGTGCCGCGTCGATATCCACACCGACAGTCAGTATTTGCGTAACGGCATCATGTCGTGGATTTCCAACTGGAAGCGCAATGGCTGGCGCACGTCCGACAAAAAGCCGGTCAAGAATGTCGATTTGTGGAAACGCCTCGATGCCGCGCTCGGCGCGCATGAAGTGCGCTGGCATTGGGTGCGTGGGCATGCCGGCCACGATCTTAACGAACGCGCGGATGTCCTCTCCCGCCAGGCGATCGCTGAGCTCCGCAACGGCGGGCGGGCAGTCGGGTAGTGCCACCGGCGTCGCAATAACGTGCGCCCAACGAACGAATACCAGACCGGCAGCCGCTGTTGCCGGACAGAAAGCTCTCCAAGACGAGCACTTCGGTGGCGTTAACGAGTTCACCGTTAATGGCGACGTCGATTTATTCGCCATCACGCTTCTGATATTCACCTGCCCCAAACTCGCCGGCCCGTTGTAGGCGCTGAATGATCGAATCGTTGATGTTGTGCGGCATTGGGCTATTGGCAGGTTGCCTGCTGATGGTGGTTTTTTTCCCGCTCGTGCATGAGCGGGCGGTCCGTCTCACCAAACAGCAACTTGACCAAACCACGCCAATGGCGGTCAACGAGATTCAAGCGGACAAGGATCAATTGCGCGCCGAATTTGCCATGTCGGTACGGCGGCTCGAGATCGGCATGGAAGAGATGCGCACGAAGGCCGCCGCGCAGTATGGCGCGGTCGGTCGGCACAACGCGGAAGTCCATCGCCTCCAGATCGAACTCGACAAAAAGGCGGCAACGATCCTGGCGCTACGGGCGCGCGAGGAAGTGCGCAAAAATGTCGTCAGGAGGCTCGTGAAAGTCCTCCTGTTTGTCTTCGTACGTTCGAACCGCCGCTACCCGTCGGTATCGCTCGCGCCAGAGCACTTTCCGCCGCCTGACTTTGAGCAGAGCGCACAGCCGCACGAGCTGGCGGCCACCGCCGCAGCCATCGCTGCCCTCAACCTGAAGCGGCGCCAAGCAGTCTCGAACAAGTATTGAAGCTACTTGCAGGTCGGCCGGTTTCTCGCCGGCCGAAACAAGCTCGTCACATCTGTCTCAGAAGCGAGTCCGCGCTCGAGGCTTCGGCCTTGCCGGGCGCGTCCTCGATGTTGAGCTTTTTCACCACGCCGTCCTCGACCAACATGGCGTAACGCTTGGAGCGGAGGCCAAGCCCGGCCCCCGAGCCGTCCAACGCCAGATCGAGCGCTTTGGCAAATTCGCCATTGCCGTCGGCCAAAAATTCGATTTTGACGCCGGCGCCGGTCGACTTTTTCCAGGCGTCAAACACGAACACGTCATTGACCCCGGTGACCGCAATGGCGTCGACGCCCTTGCTTTTGAACGCATCGGCGTTCTTGAGGAACCCGGGCAGGTGGTTGTTGCTGCAGGTTGGCGTGAACGCGCCGGGGACGGCAAACAGCACGACTTTTTTTCCCTTAAATACATCGTCGGTCGTTTTCACGGCCGGGCCGTCAGGCCCCATCACGCGAAATTTCGCCTCGGGCAAGCGGTCACCAATTTTGATCGGCATAATCGTATCCTTTCGTTATCCAGATCGGGCTTTTTTCGTTCCGGTGTAAATTAGCGCACCGGGCGAATTAGTCGAGATGGGCTTCGACCTCGATGGCGTCAGCGGGTGAAACCGCAGTCAAGGTCAATGTCGCGCCTGCGGCGCGGGCGCCGGGCGGCAGGCCATCGAGGTCGAATCTGAACCGGCAAATTCCCGGTGCGCCGTTGGGGGCAGGGTGATCGGGCTCGGGTAGCGGCAACGCCCAGTCGGGCGTCGGTCCCTCGACGAAAAGATCGACCGGCGCACCTTCAGGCGCTGCGACGTCGACGACGACGTGCTCACGGGTGCCAACCGCTTCGCGATGGACGGAACGGATGGACAAACCGCCGCCAGGACCGGTGCTTGCGCCAAGGGGGATACGCCGCGGGACGCGCGCTTCCGCAGCGACCAGCGCCGGCTCTTCGGCGCTCGGCTTGCCGGACACGATGAGGCCGAGGTCGGCTTGCGCTGGTACGCATAGCTTACCGCAGACCGCGAAGCCGAGTTTGACATGGAGGGATGCGGGCTTGGTTGCGTCCTTCGGAACGATCCGCAACGGCAAGACCACATCGCCATGATAGCCGATCGAGTGACCGCCCGCGCCGTCAGAAAATCGCTGGGGGGCCGGCCACAGCGTAGTCACCGATTTGACGTTCTCGGAAGCATCGAAATCGAGCGTCGGCGGAACGCCAGAATCTCCCGGATAGCGCCAGTATGTTTTCCAGCCGGGGTCGAGCCGAATTTCGATGCCGGCCCGCTGCCACGTCGTCTCGGCGGAGTGCGACGCCGCGCCAGCAATCAGTCGTGC
The DNA here is from genome assembly GCA_963709825.1 of uncultured Alphaproteobacteria bacterium. GTDB lineage: Bacteria > Pseudomonadota > Alphaproteobacteria > Rhizobiales > Xanthobacteraceae > BOG-931. Next base: position 16,741 of record CAVPXZ010000006.1, on the reverse strand, counting down.
GGCGGCGTGGAGTTCGCCTTCCCAGGCGGAAGCGTCTTGTGCCCGTGCCGTGGGGATGGCGCCCACGCAAATCAGGGAGATGGTCGCAGCCGTTAATCGTTGCGCCGTGTGAGGCATCATGGCCGCTGTGTAGGGCGAACGGTCCAGGTGCGCCACTGACATGATCGTGACCTGGTGCGTGTATTTTGCAAAGAGAACGGAATGCCGCAGCCAGCGGAAAATCGACACGTGACAGCCCGGTAATCGCCACCGGCGTCGTCCCTGCGTCAGGGACTTAACCCATGCCGCGAACTTTTGTCGCCACCGTTCGTTTGCAAAAGTGGATCGATCGGCTAACCTTTCGGCCATGAAATTACCGCGCGGCGCGTCCGCAAAGAATAAGGGTCGGGGCCGGGGCTATCTGGATGGCCAAATGCTGATTGCCATGCCGGCGATGCTCGACGATCGGTTTGCCCGCTCGCTCATCTACGTTTGCGCGCATTCCGCCGAAGGCGCTATGGGCATCGTCGTCAACCATGCGGCGCCGAATATCAATTTTTCCGATCTGCTGGTGAAGCTCGACGTGATCCCGGCGGCCGATGTGATCCGACTACCATCGCGCGCCGAGGTAGTGAAAGTCATGCGCGGCGGTCCGGTAGAGACCGAACGCGGCTTTGTGCTGCACTCGGCCGATTTCTTTATCGAAAACTCGACGTTGCCGATCGACGACGGCATCTGTCTTACGGCGACGCTCGATATTCTCAAGGCGATTGCGCGCGGTGACGGGCCGGCGAGCGCGATTTTGGCGCTCGGCTATGCCGGCTGGGCCCCCGGCCAGCTCGAGACGGAAATTCAAGGAAACGGCTGGCTGCATTGCGCGCCGGATGCCGACCTTATCTTCGGCACCGATATCGGCGCTAAATACGACAAGGCGCTGAAGAAGATCGGGATCGATCTCGGCATGCTGTCGAGCGAGGCCGGGCACGCCTAGCTGCGATCAGCAATCAGACAGAATTGCACAGGCCGTTCTGATTGCTGATTAGCGACCGCCGACCACTGATACCTGGCGCGCGTGTGGCTGCAGCAGCTCGCGGGCGCGTTCCGGGGTCATGGGCTCGCCGAACACAAATCCTTGTGCATATTCGCAGCCGAGCTGAAAAAGCTCGACGGCGTCGGAATCGGTTTCGGCCCCTTCGGCGACCACATCCATGCCGAGATCGTGGGCCAACGTGATGATCGAGCGCAGGATCACGGGCCGCGTGCCCTTCGACGTCATCCGCACGAAGGACTGGTCGATCTTGATGGTATCGAATGGAAAACGCTGCAGATAGGCGAGCGACGAATAGCCGGTTCCGAAATCGTCGAGCGCCAGACCGGCGCCGAGCTCGCGGATCCGATGCAGCATTTGCGCGGCGTGTTCCGGGTTCTCCATCACGACCGATTCGGTGAGTTCGAGCTTGAGCGAGCCGCGGTTGAGCGGCGCACGGGCCAGCACCGTACGCAGATCTTGAATCAAATCGTGACGCAGCAATTGCCGCGAGGAAACGTTGACGCTGGCGAACAGCGGCTCGCGCGGCCGCAGCGTGCGCTGCCAGGTGCTCAACTGGCGCGCGGTGCGCTCCAGTACGAAAAGGCCGAGCTGAACGATCAGCCCGGTCTCTTCGGCGATGGTGATGAATTCATTGGGCGACATCGTGCCCAGGCGCGGATGATTCCAGCGCGCCAGCGCTTCGAAGCCGGCGACCGAGCGGTCGTCGAGCCGCACGATCGGCTGATACAGGAGGGTTATCTCCTCGCGTTCGATCGCCCGCCGCAGATCGGATTCGAGCGACAGCCGGTCGGATTTGCGCGCTCGCATGGCGGGCTTGAAGACGTCGATGCGATCGCCGCCGAGGCGCTTGGCGTGAAACATGGCGAGCTCGGCGTCCTTGAGGCGCTCCTCGGCGCGTTGCGGCTCGGATTCGCCGAGCGCCAGTCCGATCGATCCGGTCAGGAAGATTTCCCGATCGTTGAAGGTGATCGGGGCGCGCAGCGTGCGGCTGACGGTTTCGGCAAACGCGGTGATGCGGGTGGAGTCGCGCTCCGACACCACGATAAGACCGAATTGATCGCCCGACAGGCGGGCGAGGGTGTCTTGCGGCTTGATGAGACGCCCGAGCCGCCGCGCAACTGTGAGGAGGATCGAATCGGCGAGCGCCATGCCGACCGAATCGTTAACCTGCTTGAAGCGATCGATGTCGATCACCATCACCGTCGGGCGAATCGCGGTGTTGCCGGCAGCGAAACCGAGCACCGCCTCGAGCCGATCGAGGAACAGTTCGCGATTGGGCAGGCCGGTGAGGTTGTCATGTACGGCGTCGTGCAGCAGTCGCTCCTCGGCGGTTTTGAATTCGGTAACGTCGGTGAGCGTGCCGACCAGCCGGATCACCTCGCCATCGGAGCCAACAACCGGGCGTGCGCGCAGCGCGAACCATAAATAGTGTCCGTCGGCGGTGCGCATGCGGAAGTCCCGCGCAATGCGGCCGCGGCGTTGCTCGATGATGCCGTCGAGCGTGGCGCGGAACCGATCGCGATCGAGCGGATGCAGGATTTCGAGCCACGTCGCGGCCGCACCGTCGAGCGATCCGCTCTTGAGGCCGAGCAGGGTTTCGGTTTCCGGGCTGGTGAACACCCGGTCGGCGGCGACGTCCCAGTCCCAGATCATGTCGCCGGCACCGGTGAGCGCCAGCGCGCGGCGCTCGACATCGGACACGATGCCCTGCGCCATGCCGCCGGCAAAGGCATGCTGCATCACCGTGAAGCCGATCAGCATGACGATGAGGACGAGGCCGCCCAGCAAAGCAGGGCCGACGATATCGTTGGTGAGAAATCCCAACACCGTCAACGCGGCGCCGAATACCCACACGACCAGAAGAAACCAGGTCGGGATCAGCATGACGGCGCGGTCGAAGCCATGGGTCGAGAGATAGACCACGAGGCCGAAGCCCAGCACGGCAACAAAGAACAGCGACATGCGGGCGATGCCGGAGGCGACCGCCGGCGAGAACAGCGCGACCGCCACCAGCGCGCCGAGAAAGGCGAGCCAGCCGACGGTGATATGCGCGTAGCGCACGTGCCAGCGGTTGAGGTTCAGATAAGCGAACAGAAACACCAGTAGCGTCGCGGCGAGGATCGCTTCACCCGAGGCGCGCCAGTTACGCTCGGCACCCGACGACATGTCGAATACCTTGCCCCAGAAGCCGAAGTCGATACCGATGTAGATCAAGACCGCCCAGCCGAGCGCCGCGGCGGCGGGGAACATCACGCTGCCTTTGACCACGAACAGGATGGTGAGAAATAACGCCAGCAATCCGGCGATGCCGATGACGATGCCTTGATAAAGCGTGAGCGAGTTGACCTTGTCCTTAAAGGCGTCCGGTTCCCACAGATAAAGCTGCGGCAGGTTCGGGGCGCGCAGCTCGGCGACGAATGTGATCACAGTGCCGGGGTCAAGCGTGACGCGGAAAACATCCGCGTTAGAATTGTCGAGCCGCTCCGGCGGGTCTCCGGACGACGGCGTTATGCTGACGATGCGCGAAAGCCCGAGATCGGGCCAAATAAGACCGGAACCGACCATCCGATAATGCGGCGCCACGATCAGCCGATCGATCTGCTCGTCGCCATTATTGGCGACCGCGAACACCGCCCAGTTAGTTCCGGCTTCGCGCGCGCGCACCTCGATGCGGCGGACGATGCCGTCGGGGCCCGGCGCGGTCGAAACCTGGACGCGGTCGCCGTCGGTGTGCTGGAACTCCACCGCGTCGGTGAGGTCGATGGCGGCCGCGTCAAGGCGAATATTGACGGCCTCGACGGCGGCAGCACTGCCGATTCCGAGCAGCGCCGCTAACGCAAGAGCCGCGAGCGCCGTGGCGGCGCGAAAAAACACCAAGAGACGACCTCCGAGCTCGGTCCCGCCAGCGCCGACGGCGCGCGTGATCGCGAGTTCCCCGTAAACCAATTGGCCGGCTTTACGCCGAATTAGCGGCCCGCTGTTCCAAGCGTCTCTTCCAGGCAGGCGCTACCCGATGAGTAAAGGTTGGGCGGCGCGAGCGCAAGAATTTTCCTTTGTCTTTTCAAAGGGTCAGGACAATTTTGCCGATATGCTGACTGGTCTCCATGCGGGCATGCGCCGCCGCGGCCTGACGTAGCGGGAAAGTCGAATCGATCACCGGCCTTACCCGGCCGGAAGCGATCAGGGGCAGGACCTTAGCCTCGACGGCCCGCGCAATCGCGCCTTTGTCCGCAACCGAACGGGCGCGTAGCGTCGAACCGGTATGGGTCAGCCGTTTGAACATGAGACGCCGAAAATCGACATTGGCGCGCGAGGAGTCCTGAACGGCGACCTGCAGGATGCGGCCTTCCACGGCCGCCGCTTCATAGTTGCGATCGACATAGTTGCCGCCGACGATGTCGAGCACGACATTCGCGCCACGTCCCTCAGTCGCCTGTTTGGTTGCAGCGACGAAATCCTCAGTCTTGTAGTTAATGGCGACATCGGCGCCGAGCTTGCGGCAGGCTTCGCACTTTTCCGGTGAGCCGGCGGTCGTGACGACGCCCGCGCCAAAGGCCTTGGCGAGTTGGATGGCGGTGGTGCCGATACCGGAAGAGCCGCCATGAATGAGGATCGTCTCACCCGCGTTCAGCCGGCCGCGCTCAAAGGCGTTGTACCAAACCGTGAAAAAAGTCTCTGGGATCGCACCAGCTTCGATCGGCGAAAGACCGGCCGGCACCGGCAGCGCATGGCTTTCATGCGCTATGCAGAATTCAGCGTAGCCGCCACCTACGACCAGCGCCATGACCTGGTCGGTCTCCTTCCAACGCGTCACGCCGGGTCCGCATCCGACGACGACGCCGGCGATTTCGAGCCCTGGAATATCGGTAGCGCCAGGCGGCGGCGGATAAAGACCCATACGCTGCATGACGTCGGGCCGGTTAACGCCGGCTGCGGTAACCTTGACCAGGATTTCGCCAGCGGCCGGCTTGGGCACCGGGCGCGGCTCGGCCGTTAACACATCGGGTCCGCCGGGCGCACGGATTGCAATAACGGTCATGCGGTCGGGTACCGTGATCATCGATAGGCCTGCGAGCTTGGCTTAAGGGCGAGGCGGCCACTCTTAGAGGCTGCGCCCGCATGTGACAATCGTGGCCAGGGCCGCTAATTTGTTGGCGACGGAGGCCAAAAATGCCCGGTATTGACCCGGACGATCTGCCGAAAAAGAAGATCACGCACGAGAACGGACAGGATTTGGCGCTGCTCTCTGTCGGCGAACTCGCCGAGCGTATCGGGTTGCTCAAGGACGAGATCAGCCGGCTGGAGGGGGAAATGTCCAGAAAGCGCACCTCGCAACAAGCCGCGGACGCATTCTTCAAGAAATAAACGTCATTCCGGAGTTTGGCTGCGCTCCGCAATCACCGGCTCCCGCAGAACTGCAAAAAGATCTGCCAACTTTCTGCAACCCCTTAACCTTTGGTTAAGCTTTCTCCTTCATTACGTATAACGTCCAACTTCTGGACATCGAGTGGCTCCTGTCCACTCTGTTTGACGCCTCCCTGTTATCACCTTGAGCCGCCGGCAACGGCGGCTCTTTTTTGCCTTCGCACCCCTGCGCGCTCGCGCCGGCAACTATGTCGGCGATTTGGTCGTCTCGCCCGCTGGACTTAACGGCCGCGGCGGGCGATGCTGCTTCCGGTGTGAGGCGTACCATGTCTGATAAGCGTGCGAGTGAAGCCGGCGCGGTGTCTTTCAGCGAGCGGCTGGCGAGTTCCCAGTTTTTTGCGACCCTTTTTCGCGACGGCATGGCTTTGGTTGAGGAGACCGCGACTTATCTCGACGGCTCCGGCCGAACCGAATCCAAGAAGCTCGAACGCAGCGCCGCTCTGGTCTACGCGACCGAGAGCATGCGGTTGACGACGCGCTTGATGCAGCTCGCCTCGTGGCTGCTGCTGCACCGCGCCGTTAAGGAAGGCGAAATGACGCTGGCGCAGGCCAACAAGGAAAAGAGCAAGGTCAGGCTCGCGGCCTGCGACCCCGGCGACGCCAAATCAATCGCGCTTCTGCCCGCCAGATTACAGGAACTCATCGCGCGCTCGACCAAGCTGCAGGCTGAGGTCCGCCGGCTTGATGCGACGATGCACGCGCCGCCGCTGGTAAAAGTTGCGGTCGGCAATCCGGTCGAGCGGCAGTTGGGGCTCTTAAAGGCCGCTTTCGAGCAGGACGGGGTCTGAGCGCTTCGCCAAGCTTGCGAACTTCGAACGCCGGAGGCCACGATGCCGGGCCGGGCCTTCATTGAGCGGCAACGTCGGGTATTCGACGATTTCTTCAAAATCGACGAGCTTCTGGTCGCGCACGAGCAAATCGACGGCACGATGAGCGCCGTCCAAAATCGATTGGTCTTCGAACGGGGCGACTCGGTCGCCATCTTGCTTTTGCACGTGCAGCGAAAAGCCGTTCTGCTGGTTGAGCAATTCAGAGCGCCGGCTTTGGTTGGCCGCCGCCGTGACGATCCTTCGACCGCCGACGGATGGATCGTCGAACCGGTGGCGGGAATGGTGGACGTAAACGAAACGCCGGAAGCGGCCGCTATTCGCGAGACTTTCGAGGAAACGGGCTATCAAATTCGGCAGCTGCAGCCGATCGGCAGGTTTTTCTCATCGCCGGGCGGGACCTCGGAGCGCGTGTTTCTGTATTTTGCCGAAGTGGGCAACGCCGATCGGACCGGGCAGGGTGGCGGCATCGACAGCGAAGACATCAAGATCGTGGAGATGGCGATCGACGACCTGTTCGATCGGTTGGCTCAAGGCGCGATCGAGGATCCGAAGCTGTTGATCGGAGCTTATTGGCTGCGCGATCAGCTGCAATGGCGCGGACCAAACGACGCAGACTTGCCTAGTCCGCGAGCGGCGCAATAGCGGCCGCGGCCGGCTATTTCTTGAGAAAGCCCGAGAACTTCTTCTGAAAGCGCGACAGCCGGCCGCCGCGGTCGACAAGATGCTGCTGGCCGCCGGTCCAAGCCGGATGCGACTTCGGGTCGACGTCGAGATGAAGCGTGTCGCCGGGCTTGCCCCAGGTCGTGCGGGTCGTGAATTCGGTACCGTCGGTCATGACCACCTTGACCAGGTGGTAATCGGGGTGAGTGTCGGCTTTCATGGCGGTTATCGAGGCCTTTTGTGGCGCCGCTTGGGCGCCGTGTCCGGTGAAAAATTTGGCCGCTCTATAGCGCGGCGGAACCGGTGACACAAGCGATGCGGCGATCTTGCCGCACGTTGCCAGTTCGGTGCGCGCGGGGCATTGTCCGGGCGACACGGCGGCGGGGCGGGCGAAAAGGGATTGCTGCGCATGAACTTCCGCGCCGAAAAAGACGCAATGCCGACGGCAGCGGCGTCATCCTCGTCGGCTGGGCCCGAGCCGACGGAATTGGCTGCGGTCGCTGTTGCGGCGGCGCCGAACGTCGCGGCCGCGGAGCGCAAGGTTAATCTGCGCCCGCTCGCTTCGCTCCTGGCGTATGTCAAACGCTACCGCTGGCGGGCCATTGCCGCGCTTGGGGCCTTGATCCTGGCGGCATTGACGACGTTGGTCGTGCCCTTGGCGGCGCGGCGCATGATCGATTTCGGCTTCACCGCCCGCGGCGTGGCGCTGATCGACAGCTATTTCCTGGTCATGATCGGCGTCGCGGCGGTGTTGGCGCTGGCAAGCGCGCTCCGCTACTACCTCGTCACCACGCTCGGCGAGCGCATCGTCGCCGATCTGCGCGGCGACGTATTCGCCCATATCACATCGCTATCCGCCGTTTTCTTCGACGAGGCCAAGACCGGCGAGGTGATCTCGCGGCTGACGGCCGACACGACGCAAATCAAGGCCGCTGTCGGCAGCTCGGTTTCCGTCGCCTTGCGCAATTTCGTGCTGTTCGTCGGCGCGAGCGCGATGATGGTCGTGACCAGCCTGCGGCTGTCGGCCTTTGTGCTCGCGGCTATCCCGATCATCGTGCTGCCGCTCTATGCCTTCGGCCGGGCCGTGCGCCGCCGCTCGCGCTTTGCTCAGGATACACTGGCCAATGCTTCGGCTTACGCCACCGAGCTGATCGGCGCGGTGCGCGTCCTGCAAGCCTTCACCAGCGAGCGCCTCGGGATTGCGCGTTTTCGCGATGCCGTTGAACGTGCATTCGACGCTGCACGCAATTCCATACGCTCGCGTGCCTTTCTCACCGGCATCGCCATTTTTCTTGTGTCTGCCAGTGTGGTCGTCGTGCTCTGGGTCGGCGCCCAGGACGTATTGGCCGGGAAGATGACGCCCGGGCGGCTCGGACAATTCGTTCTCTACGCCGTGCTCGCAGCCGCCGCGCTCGGCTCGCTGTCGGAAACCGGCGGCGAGGTGGCGCAGGCCTCCGGCGCGGCCGAGCGGCTGTTCGAGATTCTCGCGATCAAGCCGGCTATCATGCGCCCGGCGCATCCGCTCACGTTGCCATCGCCCGTGCGCGGCGAAGTCGCCTTCGCCGACGTACGTTTCTCCTATCCGACGCGTCCCAACGTGTCGGCGCTGAACGGCGTGTCGTTTCAGGTGCGGCAGGGCGAGAAGGTCGCGATTGTCGGCCCGTCCGGCGCCGGCAAGAGCACGATCTTCCATTTGCTGCTGCGCTTCTACGATCCCGTTGCCGGGCGCATCACGTTTGATGGGGTACGGCTTTCGGATCTCGATCCGGTGGATTTGCGCGCGCGGATTGCGCTTGTGCCGCAGGACAGCGTGATGTTCGCGACCTCGGTGCGCGACAATATTCGCTTCGGTCGCCCGGACGCATCCGATGCCGAGGTTGCGCGCGCCGCCGAGCACGCCAATGCTGCCGCGTTCATTGCCGCGCTACCGGCGGGAATGGACACTCAAGTCGGCGAGCGCGGCGTGACGCTGTCAGGCGGTCAGCGCCAGCGGATCGCGATCGCCCGCGCTATTCTGCGCGACGCGCCGCTTCTTCTGCTCGACGAAGCGACTTCGTCGCTCGATGCCGAAAGCGAGACGCAGGTCGCGGCGGCGCTGGCAAAGCTGATGCAGCAGCGCACCACGATCGTGATCGCTCATCGGCTGGCGACCGTGCTGTCGTGCGACCGCATCCTGGTTGTTGACGAAGGCCGCATCGTCGAGGAAGGCACGCACCAGACGCTCGTCGCCGCGGGCGGCCTCTATGCGCGACTGGCGAGGCTGCAGTTTCAGGGGGTTTGAGTGCTCGCGATCGCCAGTTCCGCCGGCTTGTAGGGGTCGAACCGGCAAACGCGGTTGCGGCCTGAGCGTTTGGCCTGGTAAAGCGCGACGTCGGCCTGCTTCAGCAATTCATCAATGCCGCGCGTGTCGGCGTGGCAGACGCTCGCGCCGATGCTGATCGTGACCGATATGGAATGGCCTTCGGTAATGACAACGCGGTCGGCAACCAATTGCCGCAACCGTTCGCCGGCGCTCGCCGCGCGGTCCAGCGTCGCTTCGGGCAAGATGAGCGCGAATTCTTCTCCACCCAAACGCCCGCCGATGTCGGAGGTGCGCTTGTGGGTTTGCAGTATTTCGGCCACGGCTTTGATGACTTCATCGCCGGCATCGTGACCGTAGGTGTCGTTGACCAACTTGAACAAGTCGATATCGATCATCAGCAGAGCGAGCGATCGTCCGTAGCGTTTGAAGCGCGACCATTCGCTCTCGGCCAGCAGCATAAAATTCCGCCGGTTGTTCAGGCCGGTCATTCCATCGACGGATGCGAGCTGCTCGAGCAGGTCGGCCTGATGCGCCAGCTCGCTGACATTGCCGTAAGTCAAAAGCCGGCCGCCATCAGACAGCGCCTTGCATCTGAACTGGATTGCCGCGCCGTTGGCGAATCGTATCTGGAGCGGGCCTTCCTCGCCGGTCTGAATCAAGTTCATTTGTTTGGCAACATACTCGCTCATTCGATCGTGAGATACCGCGTAGGTTTTCAGGCCGCGGCCGTGATACATGAGCCTGGCAAACGTCAACTCGCTTGCGACCATCGCTTCGGGCACGCGCCAAAAGCGGCGGAAGGCGCGGTTGATGAACTGAACCCTGTGCTCCTTATCGAGGAGCACAATTCCGACGTTCAACTCGTCGAGGATTGCGCGCAAGACCGCGAGTTGCGCGGCCGTGTCGGCAATCACCGGCTTGCGGTTTCGTCCGCCGCTCTGCGAACGGCTGGCCGTCTGAAAACGGATCGCTCCGACCTGCATGATGCATTTACTCGCGTTGGCTCAAAGAGAACGGCCGCATCTTTGGGTCGGTCACCCCGGCATCGGCATTTTCTCACAAGCACCGGCACCAAACGATTTCGCCAATCGGAAGGTTTCTAACGATTGCGCGACCGATCCTGGCATCGGATGAAGACGCCATCTGTGAACGAAGGCGCCGGCGGCAAACCGCCGGTTGTTGCAACCAGATGCGTGTCGCGACAATTTGAGAATAAATGGAACTACCGGCTTAGCGAGGCCGTAGCGCCTCGAATGCAAAGTTGCGGAAACGATGTTGCGGAGGGCAGACCCGTGTTCGCGAAGCAAGTTGAGAAAAACGATCGAAACGCCGGCGGTTTTGCCCGCCGAGCATTTAGCGCCGTGGCAGACGCCAACAGCGACGACGCATCGATCTTTCCGCTGGAGACAAGCTTCCACAAGAAGACCGGACGTCCGGGCGGTATCCCGCGGCAACAAGCGTTGAGGAATGCCAGGATGCAGGTCGTGCGCTTGTTCGTTCGCTGCGCGCGGCCCGCCGATGTTCGCACAATACCGGTTCGCGTGGTGCCGTTGCGGCGCGCCTCGCCGCGGACCGGCTATTTGGCAATGGCCTCGGGCTTCAGGTTCGACTGAGGAAGCCATTCTTTCCCTCGCACGCTTGCGGCCGCCAACGCATGCGGTGAACCGGTTTGCCGGAGGTCGGGTTGACGCCGGACCCGGTGATTGAGAATCCGTTCTTTTGGTAGAAGCGGACGGCGCGGGCGTTGTCGGTATTGACGTCGAGATCGAGCCCGGCCGGCGAGAGCCGCTTCGCCTCCGTGATCAGCGCTGTACCGACGCCGGATGCCCAATGCTCGGGAGCGACCACGATCTGATCGAGATAGAATGAGCGTGGATCGACCGTCACGAAGCCGATAATTTCAGGTTCTTTGGCGCCTTCGGCCTCCGCAATCGTGATCGACGCCGACGGCACCAGCTCGTTGCGCCAGCGCGCGCGCCACCAGTCGAGCCGCTCGGCGAAATTCAGGCTGGGATAGGCCGCCTGCCAGCTGCGCAGCCAGAGCGCGACGGCGGCGTCCTCATCGCGCGGCTGGTAGCGGCGCAGCGTCACGCTTTGAAGTCGCCTCACTTCTCGGTCAATTTCAGCTCGATCCGGCGATTGCGGCTATAGGCTTCGTCCGTGGTTCCGGGATCGATCGGCTGGAACTCGCCGAAGCCGGCGGCGACCAGGCGCTGCGGCGGCACGCCCTTGCTGATCAGATATTGCACGACCGAGATCGCCCGGGCGGCGGACAGGTCCCAGTTCGACTTGAACGCCGACGTCGCCGACAGCTGCCGGGTATCGGTGTGGCCGTCGACGCGCAGCACCCAGTTGATCTCCGAGGGAATCTGCTTTTCCAGTTCCAGCACCGCGCTGGCGAGCTTGTCGAGCTCGGCGCGGCCCTCCGGCCGCAGCGTCGCCGCGCCGCTGTCGAAGAAGACCTCCGATTGGAACACGAAGCGGTCGCCGACGACGCGGATGTCGGGGCGATTGCCGAGGATCTCGCGCAGCTTGCCGAAGAAATCCGACCGATAGCGCGACAATTCCTGCACCCGCTGCGCCAGCGCGACATTGAGGCGCTGGCCCAGATCGGCGATATGGATCTGCGCGTCCTTCTCCTTCTGTTCGGAAGTGCCGAGCGCGGTCTCCAGCGCGGCGATCTGGCGGCGCAGCGCGCCGATCTGCTGGTTGAGGATCTCGATCTGCGCCACGGCGCGCGCGGTTGCGTCTTTCTCGATATCGAGCTGCGAGGAGAGCTTGCCGACCTCGGCCTTGCCGGTATCGGCCTTTTGCGCGCCTTCGGCCACGCCGCGCAGCCGGTCGCGCTCGCCTTCGGCGGCGGACAGCGAAGCGCGCAACTGCGCCACCTCGTCTTCGAGGGTGGTCTTGCCGGTCCGCTCCAGCGAGAGCAGGTCGGACAGGCGTGAAATCTGCGCGTTGAGCCGGGCCAGCGCGGTGTCCTTACCGGCGACTTCCTGCGACAGAAAGAACTGCGCCACCATGAATACGGTGAGCAGAAAGATGATGGACAGGATCAGCGTCGACAGGGCGTCGACGAAGCCCGGCCAATAATTCATGCCGCTGTCTCGGCTGCGGGAGCGCGCCATACCCGTTACGCCTGTCTCACCTCAATCGGTCGACGGATTCGCGCGACATGACTTCCATGAAACGCCGGATGTCGGCGTTGAGCTTGGCCTGCGCGTCGGCCCAGTCGCGGATCATCTGCTGCTCGGCGCGCATGTGCTGAACCAGGCCCTGGATCGCCTCGGCGAGGTTCGCCATCGCCGCCGTCGTCTTGCCCGATCCGGCATCGCTGAGCGAATGGCGCAGCCGGTCGATCGCGTCCATGACCGCGGCCGGGACGGCGGCGCCCGCGGTGCCGACCGCACCGAGGTCCTGCACCGTGGTCGCCAGCCAATCCTCGAGGTTGGTGTAGAAGCGGTTCTGCGCCTGGCTTGTTTGCAGGTCGAGAAAGCCGAGCACCAGCGATCCGGCGAGGCCGAACAGCGACGACGAGAATGAAATGCCCATGCCGCCGAGCGGCGCCGCGAGCCCTTCCTTGAGCGCATCGAACACCGCGTCGGCGTCGCCGCCGATCTTGAGGCCGTTGATGATGTTGCCGACCGAGCCGACCGTCTCGATCAGGCCCCAGAACGTGCCGAGCAGTCCGAGGAACACCAGGAGACCGGTGAGATAGCGCGAAATGTCGCGGGCTTCGTCGAGCCGGGTGCCGAGCGAGTCGAGAAACGCGCGCATGGTTTGCGCCGAGATCGCGACGCGGCCGGCCGGGCCGGGCCGCTCCCCGCCAAGGATCGCGGCCATCGGCGCCAAGAGCGTCGGCGTCCGCGCCTTGGCAAGCTCCGGATCGGCGCGGCGGAAGCGGTTGACCCAGGAGACTTCGGGGAACAGCCGGATCACCCGCGCGAACGACAGGATGATGCCGATCAAAAGCACGCCGACGATCAATCCATTGAGCCAGGGATTGGCCATGAAGGCGTTGAGGATCTGACGCTGCAACACAAACGCGATCAGCCCGCACAGGACGAGGAACACCAGCATCCGAAACAGAAAGATGCGGGGCGAGGACAGTTTGGCTTCTTCGAGAGTGCTCGCCATCGGCTTTTGCTCAATGCCCGGGATTAGCCCAATATGACACAGCCGCGATCGAATAAAAATGACGCTGTCGCGAGGCAAGCTGCGGCAATATTCGTGGCGCCCTGATGGCGGATCACGAGGTTGCTTCCGCCTTGGCCGCTTCCTTGCCGGCTTCCTTGAGCAGGCGAAGGAGTTCCCGGTGCATGGTGTCGTTGCCGGCGGCGACCTGGCCCTTGGCAAGCACAGCGTCGCCGCCGTCGAGATCGGTGATAAAGCCGCCGGCTTCGCGAACGAGCAGCATGCCCGCGGCCAGGTCCCACGGCGACAGGTCGCGCTCCCAATAGGCATCGAAGCGGCCGGCGGCGATCCAGGCGAGATCGAGCGTGGCCGCGCCGAACCGGCGCAAGCCGGCGTAATGCTGCTGCGCGGCGGCGATCTCATGCCGGGCCAGCACCAGATCGCCGCGGCCGTAATGCGGCAAGCCGCAGGCCACCACCGCTTCGGCGGCCCGCTGGCGGGCGGCGACGCGGATGCGCCGGTCGTTGAGGAAGGCGCCCTTGCCGCGTTCGGCGATGAACAATTCGTCGTTGGCCGGATTGAGGGTCAGCGCCGCGACAATTTCGCCGTTGCGCTCCAGCGCGATCGAGACCGCGAAATGCGGGATGCCGTGCAGGAAGTTGGTGGTGCCGTCGAGCGGATCGACGATCCAGCGGTGGCTCTTGTCGGCGCCGGCGCGGGCGCCGCCCTCTTCGCCGAGAAAGCCGTAATCCGGCCGCGCCTTGGCCAGTTCCTCGCGCACGATCTCTTCGGCGCGGCGGTCGGCCGCGGTGACGAAATTGCGCGGGCCCTTCAGCGATACCTGCAGGTTTTCGACTTCGCCGAGATCGCGCTTGAGGCTCCGCCCGGCGCGATACGCAGCTTTGATCATGACGTTGAGAATGGCGGAATGGGGCATGGCCGCTCGGCTTCTATCCTGTCGCCGGGCTCGGCGAAAGCCCGCGACGGATCCTCTCCCCGCACCCGAGGAGAGGTAATAAGAAATTCGTGTCCGTGCCGCCTCGCACTCCTTCTCCCCGCACGCGGGGAGAAGGTCGGGATGAGGGGGCCTCTCCGCCGGGCTCAGAATTACGGCGCTCAGAATCGCGGAGAGGCCCCCTCGCTGCACCCTGCCCCGCGAAGCGGGGAAGGGGGCATAGGCGGCCTTCAGCCGCCGTACTTTACGTAAAGCACGCCGACGCGAAGAGTCGGCTATGCCTGCGTAGCAGGGCGGTGGAAGGGGCGACGGCGGCGAAGTTTGCGTCAGCGGCAACGTTAGCCTCCCTGCTGCGCGCCCCCTCCACCATGCTCCGCATGGTCCCCCTCCCCCGCTTCGCGGGGGCGGATAAGTGCATCCGTTCTCGCGGCGCGATTCGCGTCCGAGCTATGCCAAGACCATTCCCAAAATCGCCTCAGAGCAGGATCGCGTCACGCCTCAAGCCGGCGGTGGGACCGGCTTTCGGCTCGATCATGCTCCGGCGTATGCATCCGAAGCGAGCCGTCCAAACCCGTTTCGCAACCAAGCACCGGAAGAATTTCTTTTAGGTTCGCTTCCGGCAAACAAAAGGAAGCGGAACGCCGGCAGGCGCTTTGGTCCATCCTCCGCGCCTTACGGGCGCGGCGCGCGCTGAAGCGCAGCGCGCTCGCCTTCCGGCGTTCCACCACGGCGCTTGCTGCAGCGAGCGAACGCCACAGCTCAGCTCCAGATACGCGCTTCCTGTTGGGGTGGACGGCCCCCGACGGCATCGCTGTGCCAGAATGAGGTCGTTGCAGATCTCAAACGAAGGAGCCGTCCATGGACAAGATTATCCGCATTGGCGTCGACACGTCCAAGACTGTTTTTGTGCTGCACGGGGTGAACGCGTCCGAGCAGCCGGTGCTTCGAAAGAAGCTGCGACGCCGGCAGGTGCTGGATTTCTTCAGCGCACTGGAGCGGACCAGGATCGGGTTGGAGGCGTGCGGGGCCGCACATTATTGGGCGCGCGAATTGATGGCGCTGGGACACCAAGTCGTGCTGCTGCCGCCGCAATATGTGAAGCCCTATGTGCAACGCGGTAAGAACGACGCCGCCGATGCCAGCGCCATCTGCGAAGCCATGAGCCGGCCGCGCATCCGGTTAGTGCCGGTGAAGACGGCCGAGCAGCAAGCGGCACTTATGCTCGTTGGCGTGCGCGATCAACTGATTGCCCGCCGCACGCAGTTGAGCAACATGATCCGCGGCTATGCCGCCGAGTTCGGGATCACAGCGGCCCGCGGGCTCGACAAGATCGAGCCGCTGCTGGCGCGGATCGCTACCGACCCCGGCGTGCCGGAACTCGCCAAGGAGCTGTTTACCACGCTCGCCGAGGAGTATGCCGAACTCAAGCCCAAGCTTCGAAGGACCGAAGCGCAACTGCTGGCCTGGCACCGGCAGAATGAACTGAGCCGGCGGTTGGCGCAGGTTCCAGCGATCGGCCTGATCGGCGCATCGCTGCTGGTCATGAAGGTCCCCGATCCTCGCGCTTTCCGGACTGGCCGGGATTTTGCGGCTTGGCTCGGGTTGACTCCGAAGGATCACTCCACCGCCGGCAAGCAGCGCCTCGGGGTCATCACGCGAGCCGGCGATGAGGCATTGCGCGGCGTTTTGGTGGTCGGCGCCACCGCGGTGATCCAGCACGCCAGGAAGGCGCGTGGGAACCCGTCGCCCTGGCTGACAGCGCTCGTCAAGCGCAAGCCGCCGAAGCTTGCCGCCGTGGCGCTCGCCAACAAGACGGCGCGCATTGCCTGGAAGCTGATGGTCAGCGGCGAGCCCTACGATCGCATCCGTGGGGCAGCTGTGCACACCGCGAGCATCGCCGCATAACCTCTTCACCGGCAGGCCCATTGGCGTCCTGCTGTCGAAGCCGGAGCTTGCTCGAGACGGAGCAGATGGCGTGATCGATCGATCCCAAGACGCGAGACACTCCGAGAGTCCCAGTGGCCTACTCGCAAAAAGGTCGCCTTCCTGTTTGGAACTCGCGTCGCGGAACCCATCTTGGCAGCGGTCATGTGCGACCGCGACAACAGACCGGACATATGATCGCAATCGCTTCGACCCGTACTCTGCGCCGAACCTTGCAAGCAGGGGGCCGTCCACATATGGGACTTGGTCGGGCGCACGACCCCGATGGTTCGAAAGACCGTGCGCTTTGCAACGCCTGATCCGGAAAACCGGCAAGTTCAGGCGTCACCAGCGGGCGTTACCCGCTCCTTCCTGTCCCAGTCCAGCGAGTTTCCCCGCAGACCGGTCATCGTGCCGGCCGGGCGTAATTCCCGGAGCCGCCCGGGAGCGGCGGTGACGAGCCCCCGCCCGCGGGAACCGCT
>CAVPXZ010000005.1:0-271866 GCA_963709825.1 uncultured Alphaproteobacteria bacterium | reverse complement strand
GAAGGCGGACAGGCATTCCATTTGAAGGCGGACAGTGAATCCGGTCGATCGCGGACAGCATTCCGGTGAAGGCGGACAGCGGTTCCCGTCGACGGCTTCATGGGTTCACGCGTTTGGTTTGACGTCAAGTCCGTCGCGTTTAGCGGCGGTTTTGCGCATGCTCTCCCCCTTGAGGGTGAGGCGGTGCGCGTTGTGTACGAGTTCATCGAGGATCGCGTCGGCGATGGTCGGATTGGTGATCGCTTCGTGCCAGTGATCGACTGGTAGCTGGCTGGTTACAATCGTCGAGCCGCGATTGTGCCGGTCCTCGACTGATTTTAGGATATCACGCCCCTGCTCTTGGGTGAGCGTGGCGAGGCCCCAATTGTCCAGGATCAACAGCTCGACGCGGGCCAGGCTTTTGAGGAGCCTTGCATGACGCCCGTCGCCGCGTGCAAGGGCCAGGGCATCGAACAGCCTTGGCACGCGATGATAAAGTACGGATCGGTCGTCGCGGCACGCCTTGTGGCCGAGCGCGCAGGCCAGCCAACTTTTGCCGGTTCCGGTCGGGCCGCAGATCAGCAAGCTCTGATGCCGTGCGATCCAATCGCCGGCGACGAGCTTGGCGAACAATGCCTTGTCGAGACCGCGCGCCGCCTTCATGTCGACATCCTCGACGACGGCCGATTGGCGCAGGCTTGCGAACTTCAATCGGCTGATGAGCCTCTCTGTTCTCCCGCTCGATGGCTTCGCGGTCGACCATGAGCGCGAGCCTCTCCTCGAAGCTGAGCGCTGCAATGTCGGATTGCTCGGCGTTGCTCCTCCAGCGCCTTGGCCATGCCGGTGAGTTCCAGCGCCACCAGGCGGTCATGTGTTGGATGCGTGAGCATCGTCTCTCCTTTCGTTTTCACCCGCAGGGTTCCCGCTGGCATCCAATTGCGTCAGTGGTAGTAGCCACGACCACGGATGTTGGCGTGCCGGATCGGCGGGCCGTCCGGCGCTTTCGAGTTGGCGTAGGCTTTATCGAGCCCGTTCTGCAGGATCGACTTGATCGAGTGGTAGGTGGTGGCGCCGATATCGTTGCCGCGCCGGCTCGCGGCCTCGACGCGCTCGGATCCATAGGTCCTCACCAGGTGGATGATGCCCAGGCACGATCGGAAGCCCTGCTCGGGATGGGGCTTGGCTTTCATAATCGCCTCGACCAACGCGATGGTCGCCGGGCCGATCGAGGCTGCCTCGCGGATCATGCGCTGCGGCGTCCATTCGGCGTAGCGGCGATGCGAGCCTCACATGGCGCCGGGTATGGTGGTGTGCCGATGACGCAGGCTCGATCGTGGGATGGCTGGCAACCCGAAGACCCTTGTGGAAGACCTCGACCGTGGTGTCGGTGAGCCGGGCCTCGACCGTCTCGCGCAACAATCGGACGCCACTGAGTAGTAATGGTCGGCGATCTCGACGTGATAGTCCGGCGCGACACCGCAGCGTTTCCACTCGGCATATCGATAGGGCTCGCTCGGCAGTTCGTTGAGTGCCGGGCGGTCGATCGTCTCCAGCAGCTCTCGCCGGCTCCTGCCGAGTTTCTTCATCACCTTGGCGTTGATCGTGGCAACGCATTCGCGAACTTCCACGTTGATCTCGTCGAGCGAGAAGAAGCGTCGGTTCCGCAGCTTCGCCGGCACGAAGCGCTCGACGATCAGAACCGCGACCTCGACCTTGGCTTTGTCGCGTGGCTTTCTCACCCGCGTCGGCAGCACCACGAAGCCATAGTGGTCGGCCAAATCCTGATAGCTGCGGTTGATGCCCGGCTCGTAACGCGAGGGTTTGGTGATGCCGGCCTTGAGGTTGTCGGGGGGCACCATCGCCTTCGGTACGCCGCCGATCGCGGAGAGCGCGTTCACATGGGCGCCGATCCAGTCCGGCAGCGTCTCGGTCCAACGCGCTTCCGCGTAGGTGTAGTTCGACGCGCCGAGCGCCGCGACAAAAATGCGCGCACCATGCTCGGCGCCCGTGATGGGATCAAATACCGGGATGGCATCGCCGGCCCAATCGACGAACAGCTCTGCCCGCCACACCGCGTCTGGCGCATCGTCGGAGTGATGCGCTTTCGCCAGTCACTGTACCGCTCGCAGAACCAACTGTAGGCATAGCCTTGGGCGTGCTCGCCTCGATACTCCTGCCAGAGCGGCGCCAGCGTAACGCCGCGCCGCTTCATCTCCGTATGAATCGCCAATGAATCCGGATCGGCGTGCGCCGCAGACGAACCTGCATCCGCCGGCCGAAACAACCGCCGCTCCAGCTCGGCATCATCAATCTCGTCCGCGATCGGCCAGCTGAGACCCGCCGCAGCCGCGCGCCGCACGTACTCGCCAACCGCCGTTTTGCCGATCCCCGTCGCCTCGCCGACCAACCGCCGGCTCATCCCCATCGCGTGCGACGTCAGACGCAGCGCGTCACGGATCTTCCTCATCGACATTCTCTCCGCTGGCATCGGTCACTCCCTGGTTGCCAGGGAGCCCGATCAGCTCATTGACTGTCGACGGGAGCGCCGCTTACGACGCCATCACCTGCTGTCCGCAATCACCGGAATGCTGTCCGCCTTGCGCTGGAACCGGTGTCCGCGTTGCACACAGTCAAAGACGCTCTGGCCCAGAAGAGTGGCGCCCTGATCCATGTTCGTTCCGGCGACATGGTCGTCGAAGCCTTGCGCCAGATGCGCGACAACCGGGTCCGGTCGGTGCTGGTCATCGACGACGACGTCCTGGTCGGTATCGTGACCCAGGGTGACTGCGCCATAAAAGTGCTGCTGCCCGGGCTCGATGCGAAGCAGACTCCGGTGGGCCAAGTGATGACGGGCGACCCGGTGACGGTCAAGCCGGACGACCAACTGGAAGGCTGCATGGCAATGATGGCCGCGCGCGGCTTTCGCCATCTACCAGTGCTGGACGCGGGCAAGGTAGTGGGCGTGATCTCGATTGGAGACGTCGTCAAGGACATCATCCGAAATTTGGAGCACAACGTGGGCGACCTGATGGGCTACATCATGACGGACGGCCCCGGGGGCTGACAGATGAACCGCGGTGCCGTCGCCGGCGTTGCTGCAGATGACCGTTTCGGGTCGATTTTGTTGAAGAAGTCGGTGAGTAATTGGAGATGAATCAGCCTGGCCGTTCGAAGACCCTCGATTGCAAACTGCTGGTGGTCTCAGGCTGGGTGAGGGCTTGGCATTGGTATCAGCTTCGCCAGCTTTCGGAGGTTTTGGGCGGTTGCTGCGAGCAGGAACTCATCGCGCGCGCCGTTTGGTCCTCTTAGTCTGAGCCGATCGAGTTTGAGAATGCGTTTGAGATGGGCGAACAGCATTTCAACTTTCTTGCGCAATCGTCGCGCGGTGCGGCCTTGCCACGAGCCTGCGATCTGGCGCGCCATGTCACGGGCGCCTTCATAGATCGATCGCGGCACGTACCGGGCCGGCTCCTTCGGACAGCATCGGGGCTTTAGGCGGCAGGCTTGGCAGTCATACTTGCTCGCGCGGTAGCGTAATGTCGCTCCGTCATTCACACGTGAGCCGGTCGTCGTCAGCATCTTGCCGGCGGGGCAAGAATAGACGTCGCCGACATGGTCATAGGTGAAGTCGTCGCGTGAGAAGGTGCCGTCCTGACGGGTCGACTTATCGAACACGGTCACATGTGGCTCGATGCCATGCTCGTAGACGAGCCATCCGAGCATCTCGGCTGAGCCGTAGACGCTGTCTCCGAGGAGGCGGGCGGGATAAAGATCGAAGCGATCGAGCGAGCGTTCTATCATGCGTTTTGCGGCCAGGACCTCGGCCTGCCGGATCGCGGTTGTGGCTTCGACATCAACGATGATCGCGTTGTCGACATCGATCATATAGTTGGTGGAATAGGCGAAGAATGCTTGTCCGCCATGGGCTCCGGTCCATCGCGCCGCCGGATCGGCCGGTGAGACGAACTTGGGCACGACATCGGTCGCAGCGCCGAAGGCCTCATCGTCGAGCACAGCCATATACTCTTTGACCGCCCGGCCGGTCGCTTCTGGTGGCAGCCCCTTTTCGCCCTCGATCCCTTTCTGCCGATTGGCATCCGCCTTGATTAGACTGGCATCGATCGCAAAGGCTTCCCCGCCGACCAGTCCCTCGCGGATGCAGCGCTGCAGCACCGTCTCAAAGACGCGTCGAAGGAGATCGCTCTCGCGGAAACGGCCATGCCGGTTCTTCGAGAAGGTCGAATGATCGGGGACATCGCCGTCAAGCCCGAGCCGACAGAACCACCTGTACGCCAGATTGAGGTGAACCTCTTCGCAGAGGCGCCGTTCGGACCGAATGCCGAAGCAATAGCCGACGATCAGCATCCGGATCATCAGCTCGGGAGCGACCGACGGGCGACCCATCAAGCTGTAGAACGGCGCGAGCTCGCGGCGCAGTTCCGACAGCTCGACAAAGCGGTCGATCGATCTTAGCAAATGATCCGCCGGAACATGCGCATCAAGCGAGAAGTTGTAGAACAGCACACCCTGTTCGATTTGCCGTGGTCCCATCATCGACTCAGTTCCTGCTTCTCAACAGCACTGAATCAGTGTGCTTTCAGCGTTTCAACCGGCGAGTTTTTCAACAGAATCGGTCATTAACGTCATTTCCGGCTCTCGGGCTGGATGTCGGCCTTGGCCTCAAAAAGCGGACATCCGGTTGGTCTCGTTCGAGCCGTTGAAAACCAGTGGGTCAAGGCACCGCCAATTGCCTCGCCTTCATCCAGCTCGCGTCGATCAGGTTGTGGCTGCGCGTTAATGAATCCACGCCCTCAAGAGTGAGCGCGCGGGCGGCTTCTCGATGGCGGGCGAGATCTTACAGCGTCGCGATGGTTTTCAGCGCGCCGTCGAGCGCGATGCCTTGCTCGTCCATTAATGCAGCGTCGCGGAGCCGGCGCATCCAGTCAGCGCCGTCGGGGCGTGCGGCCAGAAGCGGCACGGCGCCGATCACGCGATCGAATTTTGACTCGCCGCGGGCGTGAGTATCGGAATAGCCCTTGATCAGACGCCGTGTGTTGATGATCTCGACGGCGACGTCGTAGTTGGTCGCAACCTGACTGGCGGCGAGCGCGAGCCACGGCTCGATCTGCGCCATCTCGCGCCGGTGGCGCAGCGTCGTGCGGCGGATCGGCTTGAGCATCGACAGCACGTAAAGCATCAGAAACCAGCGGATCGTGCCCGAGCGGACGCGCCGGCCTTTGCGGAACATCCAGCCGAACACAGTCGGATGTGATTCCAGGAAGCGGCCGAGCGGAGCGGGGAGGGTGCCGGCCACTTCTTCCAGGCGCGGATGCACGTATTCGGTCGTATAGACGATCTGCCCTTCACCCACCAAATTGTCGCGCTGCACGCGCTGGAAACGGCTCCGCCGGGTTTTCAGATCGGCGACGCGGATCACGTCGTCATAGGCCATCGCCACGGCAAGATACTTGGCGGCGGCGGCGGTGAGCGCGCACGACTTGGCGGCGCCGCCGTGAGTGCGATCAAGCTTGTAGAGCTTGGTCACGCGGTCGAGATATTCACCCGCATAGGCCGGATCCTGAAAGTCGGTGAGATGCTTGACGCCCGCGAACAGAATGTCGTGCAGCGGCGCCGGAAATTCGCGGATGCGCGCGAGCAGCCGGTCAAGATCAGGACGCCCGGCGGACGCCGGCAGCGGCGCGAACCGCTTTGCCGGGCGACGGACCACGGCGACAGCCTTGGCCGGCGGCTGTGTCGTCCGGTCGTAGGCGGCGCCGAAGGCGTTGAGGCTCGGCTCGATGCCGCGGCCGCCGGCTCTGATGATGGCTTCGAACGCGTCGCGCCCGAACGGCAGGGTGCCGGAGGCGGCCAGCGTCCCGAACAGACAGGCGGAGATGTGGCTGTTGTTCTTGGTCGCCAGCGCTTCCATGTCGAAAGCGATGGTGCGCTTGGCCGCGACGCCGGCGGCGTCAACGACCACGGCCGGGTCGGCGACGGCGTCGCCCGGCCTTTCCTTCTCGGCGGTGGCGTACAGGCGGTGGGTCGAGGCGATCAGCGTGGTGCGATCGGGCGTCACCAGACCGCGCAGGATGGAACGGCCGGCCTCCATCATCTCGGCGGCGAGCACGATGTCGACTTCGCCCTGCGCCGGCATCAGCGACAGGATCGGGGCGCGGCCGGCCTTCGGCGGCAGCATCTCGACATAATAGAGCGTGGCGCCGGTGCGCTGGGCGACGCCCGGCACCGAGGTCGATTGCGCGTGCCAGCCTTGCGATTCGGCCAGCTCCACAATCCAGTCGGCGAGCACGCCGCCGCCCTGGCCGCCCATGGCCATGACCGCGACGCAAATCGGCCGCTCCGTGTTGAACCTCGTCGGCGTGCCGGATAGGTCGTTCATGATGCGCCACCGAAGCCAAAATTTTCCCTCCCCCCTTGTGGGGGAGGGAAATAGTGCAGTTGCTCGGAGGAACGATCAAACCGCATCCGCAAGCTCAATCGGCAAACGCGACGCGGCGGGCTTCCCGCCGGCCCTGCAAGAAGCCGATCACCGCGCCGCGCAGACCGGAGACGAAGCGGTCGAACCGGCTCGGGTTGTGAATGATGTCGGCGCGATAGAACGACGGGCAGAGCACGGCGGCCTCCGACACCTCGCCGCAATTGCCGCAGCCGACGCAGTTCTGATCGATGGCAGCGACCGGATCGTCCTTGAGCGGATCGTCGGTGTGCTTGACCGACAGCGACGGACAGCCCGACAGCCTTATGCAGGCGTGATCGCCGGTGCAAACATCCTCGTCGACGCCGAACCGCTCCCGCACCATGCGTTGCCCGTCGCGTACGGCTTTCTGGAACAGCGGCTTCTCCCGCCGTTGCTTGTTGAGCATGCATTCGGAGGAGGCGACGATCACCTTCGGGCCGTCTTCTTTCGAGGTCAGGGCCTCGCGCAAAAAGTCGCGCATCCGCGCGACGTCGTAGGTGCGGTCGAGATGCCGCACCCAGTTCACGCCAATGCCCTTCACCGCGCTGACGATGGTGTTGTTGGTCGAGCGCGCCGGATTAAGCGCCCGCGACGACATGATGTCCTGGCCGCCGGTCGCCGCGGAATAGAAATTATCGACCACCATGATCAAGCCGTCATGCTTGTTGTAGACGGCATTGCCGACGCTGGTGGACAGGCCGTTGTGCCAGAAGCCGCCGTCGCCGATGATCGAGATCGGCCGCTTGTCGGCCTTGACGTTGAACGCCGACGATGACGCCGGACCAAGCCCGTAACCCATCGTGGTGGCGCCGATGTTGAACGGCGGCAGGCTGGCGAACAAATGGCAGCCGATGTCGCCGGCGATCTGATGCGGGCCCAATTCCTGCTGGACGAGCTTCATCGCCGCGAAAATCGGCCGCTCCGGGCAGCCGACGCAGAAGCCGGGCGGCCGCGGCGGCACCGTCTTGGCAAGGAGCTTGACCACCGGATCGCCGAGCACCGCCGAGGCATCGGGCGGCGGCGGCGCGTTGCCGAGCAGGTTCTTCGCATGCAGTTCGAGAAACGCCTTGATGCCCTTGGTGACGACCGGCGGCGTGTACTCGCCCGCCATCGGCAGCACGTCCTTGCCGCTGACTTTGGTCTGGATGTCGCGGCGGCGCAGAATGGTGTTCAGGGCCTGTTCGATGAATTCCGGCTGGCCCTCCTCGACCATGAGGATTGCCTTCTTGTTGGCGGCGAAGGCGGCGACCTCATCGTCGATCAGCGGATAGGTGACGTTGAGCACGTAGATCGGCACCGCAGTCTCGCCATAGACGTCGGCGAGGCCGAGCTGCTGCAGCGAGCGCATCACCGAATTGTACATGCCGCCCTGCACCACGATGCCGACATCGGCGGTCTCGGGACCGAAAAATTCGTTGAGTTTGCGCTCCTTGATGAATTTGACGGCGGCCGGCCAGCGCTGCTCGACCTTTTCCCGCTCGTGCAGATAGGAGGCCGGCGGCAGCACCACGCGCTCGGTATCGCGGCGCGGGTTTTCCAGCGCTTCGCGCAAAGAGAAACTCGGCTGTTTGTTGGCCTTGGTCATGAAGCGGCCGTGGACGTGGCAGGCGCGAATGCGCACTTCGAGCATCACCGGCGTGTGCGAGACTTCGGACAATTCAAAGCCGTCTTCGACCGCTTTGACGATGGTGGGGAGGTTCGGGCGCGGGTCGAGCAGCCAGACCTGCGATTTCATGGCGAAGGGGTGGGAACGCTCCTGCATGATCGAGGAGCCTTCGCCGTAATCCTCGCCGATGATGATCAGCGCGCCGCCGGTGACGCCGCCGGAGGCGAGATTGGCGATCGCATCGGAGGCGACATTGATGCCGACCGGCGATTTGAAGGTGACCGCGCCGCGGATCGGGTAATTGACCGAAGCCGCGAGCATCGCCGCAGCGGCCGCTTCTGAGGCCGAGTTCTCGAAATGGACGCCGAGCTCGTCGAGCACGTCCCTGGCGTCAGCCAGCACGTCCATGAGGTGCGAAATCGGCGCCCCCTGGTAGCCGCCGACATATGACACGCCCGATTGCAGCAGCGCCTTGGTGATGGCCAGAATTCCCTCGCCGCGGAATTCGTCGCCGTCGCCAAGTTTGAGGTCCTGCACTTCGCGCGCAAATGACCGTTCCGCCATGAAAGCCTCCAAGCCGGCTTAATCAATTAAAACGAAGCCGGCCGATCGAACATTTATGAAACCTTCCCATCGGTCTTGCAACGGCCCGCTGACGCGAGAAACCGGGCCGCCGGTGTGGTTCGAGCGATGGCATAACGCCCAGCAAATGGTGCCTAAAATTGCGGAAAAAAGCCCATTGCGTCAGCTTGTCCGGCTGTTGCTTTAGGTTTAAAGTATCTCCCTGAGACGGGAAAGTGCGATCTACACGTGCAGCGTTTAGGTCGAGTGCAGAGTTGCCGCCTGCGGCGGACACAATGGGGGAGTTGTCAAACATGTTCAATGTCACGCGTCGTCAGGCCTTCGCGACGAGCGGCGGCCTCCTTGCAACGCTGCTGGCGCCTCAGCGCTTTGCCAGCGCGGCCGCGGGCGGTACGCTGAATATCGCCTACAACGTCAATCTGCCGTCGTTCGATCCCGATGTCGGACCTTCCTCGGTCAATCCGACCATCCAGGCGATCTACCGCTCGATCTTCGATCAATATATCGGCCAGAAGCCCAACCTCGCGTTCGAGCCCGGCCTGCTCACCGGCTGGGGCTGGAGCGACGACAAGAGCAAGGTCTGGATGGACGTTCGCGAGAACGTCGTCTGGCATGACGGCACCCCGTTCACGCCGGAAGACGTGGTGTGGTCGATCCAGCGCGAGGGCAAGCCCGACGGCGGCAATCCGGTCGCATTCATCTGGGCCGGCATCGACAACTTCAAGATCGACGGCAAGCGCATCACCGGCGACGTAAAGCAATACGATCCGGTGATCTTCAAGTGGATGGCGTTCCTCACCGGCTACATCCTGCCGAAGGCCTATTTCGAGAAAGTCGGCCCGCAAGGCTTTGAGAAAAAGCCGATCGGCACCGGCCCGTACATGGTCGACGCCTACGAGGGCAACGCCTATCTGCGGCTCAAGGCCAATCCGAAATATTGGGGCGGCAAGCCCGCCTTCGAGACCGTGGTCTTCAAGTTCGTGCCCGATGCCACCAGCCGCGTCGCCGAAATCGAAAGCGGTTCCTCCGACATCACGCTCGAAGTGCCGTACGAGGAGTTCGACCGGCTCAAGGGCAAGGCGGGTCTGAAGGGCGTCTGCACGCCGATTTCCGACATCGCCCAGATCTTCATTACCAATGGCGGGGTGATGGACGACAAGAACGTCCGGCTCGCCATGTGTCACGCCGTCGACAAGGACACGATCATCAAGCGGCTGCTGCGCGGCTATGGCGTCCCGATCGCTACGCTCGAGGCCCCGGAATACGCGGCCTACGATCCCTCGATCAAAGTGCCGTACGATCCGGCCTTGGCCACCAAGCTTCTTGCCGCCAGCGGCTATTCGAAAGAAAAGCCGCTCAAATTCACCATCCAGACGACGCGCGGCTTCAAGCCGAAGGATTATGAGATGATCCAGGCGATCGTCGGCATGTGGCGCAATGTCGGCATCGACGCCAATATCGAGATCTACGAAATCGCCAAGCACTTCGAACTGCGCATGTCGCACAAGCTGGCGCCGGCGGCGTTCTACAATTGGGGCAACGCGATCGGCGATCCGACCACCTCGACCGGGTTCGCGATGTTCTCGAAGTCGCCGCACTCGGCGTGGCATTCCGACGATCTCGACGCCAAGATCGGTCCGCTTTGGGGCGAGAAGGACGAGAAGAAGCGCATCCAGGGCTGGAAGGACGTCGACCGCTACATCGCCGAGCAGGGCTACATCCTGCCGCTGCTGCAATACGCGCAGCCGATCCTCTACAAGTCCACTCTCAAGGTCACTCCGAACGTCTCGGGCGCCTTGCAGCCGGCGACGCTGGTCTCGAAGGCCTAAGGTTCTCCAGGGAGCATGATCGTTTCGGGAAAGCGGTGAGCGCGTTTCCGGAGGATCATGCTCTTAAATCTCGTCGATGCGGTCCGCCGCCGCGCCGGGGCGCGGCGGCCATCGGCGCGGTCAGATTCAAGGACCGTTGATGTTGCTTGCCGTCGTCGTCAATCGCATAGCCATGGCGCTGGTTACGCTCGCGGGCGTGGCGGTCGTGGTGTTCGTGCTGCTGCGCGTGGTCCCCGGCGATCCCGTGGCGATGATGATTTCGCCGGGCGCCGGCCCTGCCGATATCGCCGCGCTGAAAGCGCATTACGGCCTCGATGCGCCGCTGCTTACGCAATTCTGGATCTGGATCAAGGGCATCGTCACCGGCGACTTCGGCACCTCGATCACGCTGCATCTTCAGGTGACCGAAGTTCTGGCCTCACGGCTGCCGGCCACGCTCGAGCTTGCCATCGCGGCGCTCATGGTCGCGGTCGTCCTGGGCGGCGGGATTGCGGTCGCGGGGACGCTGATGCGGCGCACCGCGGGCGAGACCGCGATCGACGGATTGAACTCGATCATGCTGGCCGTGCCCGACTTCATCTGGGCACTGGCCTTGGTGCTGCTGTTCGGCGTCGCGCTTCCGGTGTTGCCGCTCACCGGCCGTATCGACCCGGCGCTGGCGGAAGGCTTCACCACCAGATTCTACCTGGCCGAAAGCATCCTGACCGGCCGCTTCGCCGTGGCGGGCAATATCATCAGTCATATGGCGATGCCGACATTGGCGCTGGCGCTGCCGCTGGCCGCCGTGATCGTGCGGCTGCTCAAGCAATCGCTGAAGGAAGCCATGGTGCAGGATTACGTGCTGCTGGCGCGGATCAAGGGCTTCGGGGAGCTTCGCCTGGTGCTGCAGGAGGCGCTGCGCAACGCGGTCGGCCCGACGCTGGCGCTCACCGGGGTGCAGTTCACGTTCCTGATCGGCGGCACCGTGATCGTCGAGCGCATCTTCGCCTATCCCGGCATCGGCAATCTCGCGATCGATGCCGTTATCAATCGCGATTTCCCGCTGATCCAGGGTCTGGTCATGCTGTTCGGGCTGATCTTCATCCTCATCAATATCGGGGTCGATCTCAGCGTCGCGACCCTCAATCCGCGACTGCGGCATGCTTGAAGCGGAACCGGCGCGACGTGGAACACTGGACACCAGCATCGACGACTTCGATAACCGACGCCGGGCCGCAACCGCCGTCGGTGGCGGCGCGACTCGCGCGCGATCCCAAAGTCGTTGTCGCGGGCGGCTTCATTCTTTTGTTGATCATCATCGCGGTTGCGGCGCCGCTGGTCGCGCCGCAGGATCCGCTGGCGCAGAATCTGCTGATGGCGACCCTGCCGCCGGCGGGCTTTGCCGATGCCGAGCCCGGCTTTCTGCTCGGCACCGACGGGCTCGGGCGCGACGTGCTGTCGCGGGTGATCTTCGGCACCCGGGTTTCGCTCACGGTTGCGTTCGTCGCCGCCGGGCTTGCCTGTTTGATCGGATCGCTGCTCGGGCTCCTGGCCGGCTTTCTCGGCCACTGGGTCGATGCGCTGATCTCGCGGCTCGTTGACATCTGGATGGCATTCCCGCCGGTGCTGCTGTCCATTCTGCTCGTTGCCGTCCTCGGTACCGGGCTGCATTCGGTGATCATCGCCATCGTCGTCATCGACTGGACGCGGTTTTGCCGGGTGGTGCGCACTGAAACCATGAATCAGGCGCAGATGGATTACGTGATCGCGGCCCGCACCATCGGATTCCCGCGACCGGCGATCCTGTTCCGCGAAATTCTCCCCAATGTCGTGCCGGTGCTGATCGCCCTGCTGACGCTGGAGATGGGCATCGCCGTCGTGGTCGAAGCGATCCTGTCATTTGTCGGCCTCTCGGTATCGTCGGACACGCCGACCTGGGGCGGCATGATCGCCGAAGGCCGCCAGATCGTGCACGAGGCCTGGTGGGTGCTGGCGGTGCCGCTCGCCGCGCTGTTCGCCACCGTTGTCGCCTTCAATCAGCTCGGCGACGGCTTGGCCCGCAGCCTCGATCCGGTGTTGCGCCGATGACGCCGATGACGCCGAGACTGGCCATCGAAGCGCTCAGCGCGATTTCAGTGCGCGACGGCAACCGGCCGATTCTGCGCCGGGTGTCGCTCGCCGTCGGTACCGGCGAAGTGCACGGTCTGGTCGGCGAGAGCGGGGCAGGCAAATCCACCATCGCCAAGGCGATCCTGGGAATCATTCCGTCGCAGGTGAAGATCACGGCCGGACAGATCGGCTTTGAAGGCCGCGATCTTCTGACATTGTCGGTCAATGAATTGCGCGCGGTGCTCGGCCGCGACATCGCGCTGGTTCCCCAGGATCCGTCGACGGCGCTCAATCCGGCGCGCCGGATCGACGCGCAAATGACCGACGGCCTGCGATTAAAGCGCGGCCTTTCGGCGAAAGACGCGCGCGTCCGGGCGCGCGCTCTGCTCGAAGAGGTGCAGATCCGCGATCCGGACCGCGCGCTGGTGAGCTATCCGCATCAGCTGTCCGGCGGAATGCGGCAGCGCGTGCTGATTGCCGCGGCGTTCGGGCTCGAGCCGAAGCTCGTGATCGCCGACGAGCCGACCACCGCGCTCGATGTCACCGTGCAAAAACAAATTCTGCGGCTGATCCGTTCGCTGCAGGAGCGTCACGGCACCAGCGTATTGTTCGTGTCCCACGATCTCGGCGTGGTGGCGAAAATCTGCGATCGCGTGACCGTGCTGTATATGGGCAAGGTGGTGGAGCAGGGCGCGACCGCGGATGTTTTGAACGCGCCGCGGCACGCCTATACCAGGGCGCTGCTGGCGGCCAATCCGCGTTACGACCGACCGGATAGCGGGCTCGAGCCGACGCCGCCCGAGGTCATCGCCGCGCTTCGTGCCGAAATCGCGGCCTTCGACGCCGGCGCTGCGGGGGCGCACAATGGCTGACGATCTCCTGGTCGCCAACGGGCTCGTCGTTTCCTACGGGCGGCCGCGCGGATTGCTCGCCCGCGGGCGGCCGTCGACGACCGTGCTGCATGGCGTCGACATTCGCGTCGGCAAGGGCGAGACCGTCGGCATAGTCGGCGAGTCCGGCTCCGGCAAGACCACGCTGGGGCGCGCGCTGCTTGGGCTGGTCCAGCCGATCGCCGGATCGGTGGTGTTCGACGGCAGCGATATCACCGCGCTCGACGAACAAGCTAGGCGGCCGCTGCGCCGGCGCATGCAGATGATCTTTCAGGATCCGATGTCGTCGCTCAATCCGCGGCACACCATCGGGCGCATCCTGATCGAGCCGGTCCTGCTGCACGGCCTGGCCAAAGATCATGCCGCGGCGCTCGCTCTGGTGCACGGCGTTCTCGACCGCGTCGGCCTGTCGCGCGGCGCCGTCGAGCGCTATTCGTACGAGCTGTCCGGCGGCCAGCGGCAGCGCGTCGGCATCGCGCGGGCGGTGGTGTTGCGGCCGGATTTCGTGCTCGCCGACGAGATCGTGTCGGGGCTCGATGTTTCGACCCAGGCGCAGGTGCTGCGGCTCCTCAAGGAGCTGACCGGCGAGATGCATCTCGCACTGGCCTTTATCAGTCATGATCTTTCCGTGGTCCGTTCGATCTGCCAGCGGGTCGTGGTCATGCGCGAGGGCCGGGTGGTCGAAGCGGGCGCCTGCGATCGCGTCTTCGCCGCGCCGGCCGACGCCTACACGCGGGTACTGATCGACGCCATTCCGCTGCCGACGATCGATCCCGGCTGGCTCGCCCGCGGCGCCGCGGTCGAAGTCGCGGCAACCGCCTAGCGCAGGTCTCGGAAAAGTGGCTACCGGTTTTCCGAACACGACCTGCGCCAACGCAAGTCATCACGCCGTCGGCAACGGGGCGGCCCGGCGTGATCCTTGAACAGTCCCAGGAGGTAAGAGTGTCCAGATACGCCAATCGTCTCGCCATCGCGGCGATCAGTGCCGCCATGCTGGCGACCGTCACCACGGCCCGCGCCGACGGAATTCCGGGGTTGCGCGGTCACGATCACACCGGCATCACCGTGCCGGACATCAAGCAGGCCGCCGATTTCTTCGTCAACGTGCTCGGCTGCAAGGAGGCGATGTCGTTCGGTCCGTTCGCCGACGACAAGGGCACCTTCATGCACGACCTGCTCAACGTCGATCCGAAGGCCGTGATCCACCAAATCACGCTGGTGCGCTGCGGCTACGGCTCCAACATCGAGCTGTTTCAATATAGCTCCCCGGACCAGAAGAACATGACGCCGAAGAACAGCGACATCGGCGGCTATCACATCGCCTTCTATGTCGACGACATCAAGGCGGCGAAGGCCTATCTCGACGGCAAGGGCGTGAAGACGTTCTTCAACCTGCCGGTCGAACAGGGGCCGGCGGCGGGGCAGAGCATCTTCTATTTCCTCGCGCCGTGGGGCCTGCAGATGGAGGCGATCAGCTATCCGCAGGGCATGGCCTACGAGAAGACCTCGCCGATCAAGCTGTGGTCGCCCAAAGATCCGGGGCAGTAACCGGTCTCGTTGCTTATGGCCGGGCAAAAAGGCGCGTGTTTGCGCTCAATGCCCGGCCATCCACGTCTTTGCTGCGCGGCTTTGAAGACGCGGATGCCGGCGATATAGGCGCGAGCGAAGCGACGCCGGGCTTGCTCACAGATGGCGAGAGCGCACCTGCTCCCGCCATCTGTTGTTTTCGTCGAGGCGTATTGTGGCGTGTCGCCGTACATGGCCTTCAGCCGGCCGTGGGCGTAGGCAAGAGCCGGCGGCATGTCCATCTTGCCGCCGATGATCTCGATATACGCCCCGGTTTTGCTGGCGCGCGCAGCCTTCATTGCTTCATCGAGCTCGCCCAAAGTGGTGACCCGTGCCGTGTACCAATCCGCGCATCCCAGGTTGGTGCCGACTGAGGAGTCTTGATAACTCACGTCGATCAGCCCCCGGTCGAAAACGGATGACCCCGGGAGAAATATCCCCGAGGTCGCCGTGCGAGCCCTAATTGCCTGTGGGCAGCGGAATATGGAAGCCCTCCTTGGCGAGTTCCTCGCGTATCCATTGGAACCGCTCGTATCCCGAGAGCGTAATCGGGCCGGTGTAGCCGTAGCTCTGCACCTTGCGCGGCGGGTATTGGACGTAGGTGGCCATGATCTTCTTCAACTCCTGCTCCATGATCACGCCCATCCAGGTTCGTTCGGTGAAATTGTTCATAAACAGGTCGTAACGCTCCTGCGGGTCTTGCCAGAGATCGAACACCTGCGGCACGGTCGCCACGTATTTCTCCGGCCCCTTCCAGCCGAGATTGCTGTCGACGGCGAGACCGCCGGTCGCCGCGCCATCGTCGCCGCGCAAGTTGAAGATGAATTTGTAATTGTTGAAGCGAACCGCGCCCGGCGAGAGTTCATTTTCCGTGAAGTAGAACCAGGTGGTGCGCGCCGACTTGCCGGTGCCGAACAAGATCGGCGTCATGTCATAGCTGTCGAAGATGATCGGCTTTCCCTCACGATCCTTCTCCGGCAGCTTGACGCCGGCGAGCGAAGCAAAGGTGGCCATCAGATCGAGACCCCCGGTGATGTCGTGATTCCTCGAGCCGGCCTTGATCCTTCCCGGCATCCAGGCAATGGCCGGCACGCGATTGCCGCCTTCACGTTCGGTGCCCTTGGTGCCGCGGAACGGCGTATAGCCGGCGTCGGGGTAGACGTCCTGCCAGGCGCCGTTGTCGGTGGTGAAAAAGACCAGGGTGTTCTTGTCGAGGCCGCTAGCGCGGATCTTATCCATGATGTGGCCGATGCGGGCATCGACCTCGACGATAGAGTCGGCATATTTGCTCTTGGACATCGATTTGTGGATGTAGTCGGGGTCCGGCAGGTTTGGTTGGTGCACCTTCATGAAATTGATGCTCATGAAGAATGGCTGGTCCGACTTGGCATTGCGATCGAGAAAGTCGAGCGATGCCTTCTCGACGTAACGGTCAAGGAACGGAATGCCGACGAGATGCTGCTGCGGCGTATCGATATACTCGCCGTTGACCTTGAACTCCTCTTGTGCCGGCTGGCCCGCATTGGCAGACAATGCGCCCTTGGTGACGCGCTGGAACAGGGCGCGAAGTTCGGCCGGCATATCGGGAAACCACTCCGGATCGCCGTAGGTGTAGGCGTTGAGGTGATAGAGCAAGGCGTACTTCATCTCATCGTAGCCCTGAGCGTTCGGCAATGCGTAGTCGGCTTCGCCGAGGTGCCATTTGCCGGTAAAGAAGGTTTTGTAACCTCCGGTCTTGAGCACGGAAGCCAAGGTCCATTCCGCCGCCGGTAATCCTCCGCCCTGTCCCTGAAACGCCACCGTGGTCATGCCGCTGCGGTTGGGAATCCGCCCGGTCTGCATTGCAGCACGGCCCGGCGTGCAGCTCGGCTGACCGTAGAAATCGAAGAACGTCATTCCTTCAGCCGCCAAGCGGTCGAGGTTCGGCGTCGGCATGCCGCGGCCCTCACCGCCGCCATAAACTCCGGCATCGCCGTAACCAAAGTCGTCCGTAACAATGAGGACGATGTTGGGTTTCTGCTGCTGCTGGGCGGATGCCGGCCCGGCCACCAAAGGGACGGCGATTGCTGCCAACAAACCGAGCGAGATAGACCTGTTCAAACTCACGTCTGAATCCTCGCGCTGCCTGTGAAGGGCCGGCAGCCTTCACCCTTTCGATCCTCCCACCGTATGCGCTTGCTCGCCCGTGCGCTACATCTGCGCCGGACGCAGTTTGAGCTGCGACAAGCCGGCAACGGCGTCAATAGCCATTGATCCCTCAAGCGAGACGGGCTGCAAAGCGACGCTGCGATTTGAGCCGCCCACGAGCACGTTGGCGCCGACGCCGACCCCCAAGCCGATATCGCCCGAGGCCCCGACATATTCACCCGCGAGTGCGCCGTTGGGTATTCCTGACGCCGAGCCGAAGACCGCCCAAGCGAATCTGCCGCCACCGCTGATCCCGAGGTCGAGACCGACGGTGTTGATCGCGCCGTCATAAGCCTGGACCGGCCCCGAGACCGGCTGAAATTTACATTCCATCGATTGATGACCGAAAATGACGAAGCCAATACTTGGATTGAGGTTGCACCTCAGCACACCGGCCTGGGCCCACGATTGCGGTTGCGCCAGTGCCGGCGCAATGCCCAGAGCTCCAATCGACAGCATCGCGAGCAAGAAATTTTGTCTGAGATATTTTCTCAGCATCGTCCTCGCCTCCCTTTTACGATGTCATCAGGTTTTGCGAACCGCTGCAGCCCCGCAGCGGGCGCACTCATTTAATTGCACTCATTATTGCAACGGTATCACTTCAGCGGGAGATGTTCCATCCCGCGCGCTACGCGAACGTAAATTTGCGCTAAAGAAAGCAAATTGAGTTTTTATTGTTCGTGATGCGTCCTGATCGACACATCCGGGCGAAAGCCCAGTTTGGCTTGGCGGTAGCGCTATGGTGGCCGTCACGTTGTTGGCGCGTCGCATCATTCGCCGGCGACGCAGCAATTCATTTGCTTTACGAACGAGCGGACATTCAGCGAGCCGCGCTTACTGAAATTTTGTGAGTACGCGGCCTGCTCAGTGGCTGCCGGATTATTGATCCGCTCAGTCGCGCCCGGATTGCTCGCGAACGAGCTTGATGATCGCGGAGAAGTCCGCCCCGCTGTGGCCTTCTTCCGCGAAACGCTCGTAGATCGCGGCGGCCTGCGCGCCGAGCGCGGTATTTGCTTTCGCCTGTTCCGCGGCCTCGCGGGCGAGTTTGAGGTCCTTCAGCATCAGGGCGGCGGCGAAGCCGGGCTTGTAGCTGTTATTCGCTGGGCTTGCCGGTACCGGCCCCGGCACCGGGCAATAACTGGTCAGCGACCAGCATTGGCCCGACGAGGCCGAGGCAACGTCGAACAAAGCCTGATGCGACAGGCCGAGCTTTTCGCCCAGCACGAAGGCTTCGCTGACCGCAATCATCGACACGCCGAGGATCATGTTGTTGCAGATTTTGGCGGCCTGGCCGTTGCCGGCCTCGCCACAATGCACGACCCGCTTGCCCATGCGATCAAGCACCGGCTTGCCGTTCGCGAATGCCGCGTGCGTGCCGCCGACCATGAAAGTTAGCGTCGCCGCCTTGGCGCCGCCGACGCCGCCGGAGACTGGCGCATCGAGCGTGGCTATGCCGCGCGAGGCCGCGAGCTTATGCGCCTCGCGGGCGCTCGCCACATCGATGGTCGAGCAATCAATGAACAGGGCGCCCTGGTTGGCGGCCGGCAGGACATCGTGCCACACCGACAACACGTGTTCGCCGGCGGGCAGCATGGTGACGACCACATCGGCATTCTCGACGCACGATCTCGCATTGGCGACGATCTCAACGCCATCGCGGGCGGAGGCTTCGCGCAACGCCGGCGCGAGGTCGAAACCTAAGACGCGTTCGCCCGCTTTGACCAGATTGGCGGCCATCGGGCCACCCATGTTTCCGAGACCGATGAATCCGATATTCGGCATGTGCGTGAGCCTTGTTCAATCCACTAAAGTCAGTTCCAGCTCGCCAACGGACTTGAAGTGACGGTCGACGATGTCCGGCGTTACGTCTTCCAGCCTGCCGGGGCGCCAGGCCGGATTGCGGTCTTTGTCGACGATTTGCGCGCGAATGCCTTCGATGAAATCGTGCCCGGCGATGCAGGCGAGCGCGATGCGATAGTCCTGCTGGAAGCTTTCCTCCACTCGCTTGAATGATACAGCCGTGCGGATGTTGCGCAATGTGATCTTGAGCGAGGTCGGAGACATTTTCTCCAATGTGGCGAGCGCCGCACGCGCCGCATCGATCTCGCAGGCGCGCAATCGGTCGACAATCGTCTCGACCTTATTGGCGCCGAAACAATTGTCGATCCAGTGCCGTGCCGTCGGCAACCGGCCGGGAGAAGGCGCAACCGACATCGCGACGAGCCGATCCCGCACTTCGCGGGCGGTGCGGCAATCGGCCAGCGCGGACGGAAGCTCCGCCAGTTTCGCCGCGGCAATGTTGATGTCGGCAAAACCGCAATAGATGGCGTCGGCCGCATTCATGCGCTCGCCGGTGAGCGCCAAATGGCTCCCGGCATATCCCGGCGCGCGCGCCAATATGAAAGCCGCACCGACATCGGGAAAGAATCCGATCCCGACTTCCGGCATTGCCACCGCGGAGCGTTCGGTGACGACGCGATGTGCCGCGTGCGCCGAAAGCCCGACGCCGCCGCCCATCACCATGCCGTCCATGACCGCGATGACCGGTTTGGGATAGCGCGCGATCAGCACGTTGAGATGATACTCGGTCGCCCAGAATTGCGCGGGGAGGGAAGTCCCCGCCTTCGCCGCATCGTAGAGCGCCCGGATGTCGCCGCCGGCGCACAGGCCGCGCTCGCCGGCGCCGTCGAGGAGGACCGCGCCGACCTCGGGGTCGTTGGCCCACTTGCGCAGCAGCGCCGTCATGGTGACGGCCATGTCGAGCGTGAGCGCGTTCAACGCCTTCGGCCGGTTCAGTGTGATCCGCCGCAGCGCCCGTTCGGTCCGAACGATAAGGTCGCCGTGTTGAAGCTCTATTCCGCTCATCGTCCGATCAGGCTTCTGGCCACGATGAGGCGCATGATCTCGTTGGTGCCTTCGAGGATTTGGTGCACGCGCAGATCGCGCACGATCTTCTCGATGCCGAACTCCGACAGGTAGCCGTAGCCGCCGTGCAGTTGCAGCGCCTGATTGGCGACGTCGAAACAGGCGTCGGTGACAAAGCGTTTGGCCATGGCGCAAAGCGCCGTGGCATTGGCGTCCTTGCGGTCGAGCGCGGCGGCCGCCCGCCATAACAGCGTGCGCGACGCTTCTAGCGCGGTCGCCATGTCGGCGAGGCGAAACTGCAGCGCCTGAAACTCGTCGAGGCGTCTGCCGAAGGCCTTGCGCTCTTTCATGTAGGCCAATGATTTTTCCAGGGCAGCCTGGGCGCCGCCGAGCGAACAGGCGGCAATGTTCAGCCGGCCGCCGTCAAGGCCGGCCATGGCGATCTTGAAGCCGGTACCCTCTTCGCCCAGGCGGTTTTCGACCGGTACGCGCGCGTCCTGAAAAACGACGGCGCGCGTCGGCTGCGCGTTCCAGCCCATCTTGCGCTCGTTGGCGCCGAGCGAAATGCCCGGCGTCTTGCCCGGCACGACGAACGTTGAGATGCCCGACGTCCCATCGCCGCCGGTGCGCGCCATCACCACGTAAACGTCGCCGGCGCCGGCGCCGGAGATAAATTGCTTTTGGCCATTGAGCACGTAGTGATCCCCGTCGCGTACCGCGCGGGTGGCGAGCGCGGCTGCATCGGAGCCCGCGCCCGGCTCGGTCAGGCAGTAACTCGCCAACAGCTCCATGGTGCAGAGTTTCGGCAGCCATTGTGCGCGCCGGGCGTCCGATCCGTAGGCATCGATCATCCAGGCGGCCATGTTGTGGATCGACATGTAGGCCGCCACGGTCGGACAGCCGGTGGCCAATGCCTCGAAGATCAATGTCGCGTCGAGGCGCGAGAGCCCCGAGCCGCCGACGTCGGCGGAGATGTACACCCCGCCCATGCCGAGCGCGGCAGCTTTGCGCATTTCGGCAACGGGAAAATGCCTGGCTTCGTCCCAGGCGAGCGCGTGCGGCGCGAACACCTCGGTGGCGAAGGCGCGGGCCATGTCGCGGACCGCGACCTGGTCTTCACTGAGGGAAAACTGCGGTGGGCCGCCTGCGGATGGATCAAGCATGGAGCGGTCGCCCAGCCTGCCGGCTATTCGGGTCAGGGGCTTGGGATTCCGAGGGTTTTCGCGTCAAAATGACTGACCTTGCGGCGTGAAATAGCATTGTCGTTTTGGCCCAGCAATGCGAGAATTGCACGTTATAAGTAGAACATAAGCTGATGACCAAGGATTGGGGGATCTGCGGTTTTCGCGCGGTTGCGCGGTCGGGTGACGGGCCCTGGTGGCTCGGCGGCGTGCTTTGGATCGCTCCGGCGGTTCGCGCCACCCGGTTGCGGAGTTTGCGCTTCACCGCCGGGCGCGATCCTTCGCATTCAGCCGGAGGAACGCCGTGCAGCCAAATGATCCCGGCTTAGACACGCTCCCTAAGCTTCTGATCCACAATGCCGGCACGATCGGGGCGCGACCGGCCATGCGCCACAAGGACTTCGGTATCTGGCAGGCATGGACCTGGGAACAGATGCTCGATGAGGTGCGCGCGTTCTCGGTCGGCCTCTCCGAACTCGGCCTCAAGCGCGGCGACAAGTTCACCATCGTCGGCAGCAACCGTCCGCGGCTCTATTGGGCGATGTGCGCGGGACAGGCGCTCGGCGCGGTGCCGGTGCCGGTCTATGCCGACGCCGTGGCCGACGAGATGGCCTACGTTCTCGCGCACGCCGAAGTGACACTGGCCGTGGTCGAGGACCAGGAGCAGGTCGATAAGATCATCGCGGTGTCCGATCGCCTGCCGCATTTGGGGCAAGTGATCTATGACGAGCCGCGCGGCTTGAAGGATTACGACCACGGCCGGCTGATCGCGTTCGAGGACGTGCAGGCGATCGGCCGCAAGAAGCTCGCCAGCGATCCGGACTGTCTGCGCCGATGGGAGGCGGGTGTCGCCGCCGGCAAGGGCCGCGATCTCAGCGTCATCCTTTACACGTCGGGAACGACCGGGCGCTCCAAAGGCGTGATGCTGACCTATAGGAATACGATCGTCTCGGCTCGCAACGCCAACGCCTTCGATCGTCTCGATGCGCGTGAGGAGGTGATTGCGTATCTGCCGCTGGCGTGGGTCGGTGATTACATTTTTTCTTACGTTCAGGCCTACGTAGCCGGATATTGCGTCAATTGCCCGGAAGCGCCGGATACGGTGGTCCAGGATCGCCGCGAGATCGGCACGACTTACGCGTTTGCGCCCCCCCGCGTCTACGAGAATGTCCTGACATTGACCACGGTGCGGATGGCGGATGCCGGCGCGCTCAAACGCAAGGTGTTCGACTTTTTCATCGGCGTGGCCGGCCGCTGGGGCGAGAAAATCCTCGATGGCGGAAAGGTGCCGCTGGCGGCGCGTCTGCTCTATGGCCTCGGCAATCTCTTGGTCTATGGCCCGCTGATGAATCAGTTCGGGCTGTCGCGCATCCGCGTCGCCTATACGGCGGGCGAGGCGATCGGGCCGGAAATCTTCCGTTTCTGGCGCGGGATCGGCCTCAACCTGAAACAGCTTTACGGCCAGACCGAAGCCTCGGTTTACGTCACCGCGCAGCCGGACGGCGAGATCTACGCCGACACCGTGGGCAACGCCTCGCCCGATGTCGAGATCAAGATATCGGATCAAGGCGAAGTCCTGTTTCGCTCTCCGGGCGTGTTTGCTGGATACTACAAAGACCCCGACAAGACCGCCGAAGTGCTCACGCCCGACGGCTGGGTGCACACCGGCGATGCCGGCTTCTTTGATCCGAAGACCGGCCAGTTGAAGATCATCGATCGCGCCAAGGACGTCGGCCACCTCAAGGACGGCACGGTGTTCGCGCCGAAATACCTCGAGAACAAGCTCAAATTCTATCCCAATATCCGCGAGGCGGTGGCGATCGGCGCCGGCCGCGATTTTGCTTGCGCCATGATCAACATCGATCTGACGGCCGTCGGCAGCTGGGCCGAGCGCAACAACGTGGTCTATGGCTCGTATCAGGAACTCGCCGCCAATCCGCGGGTCTACGACATGATCGCGCAGCATATCGACGAAGTGAACCGATCGCTGGCGGAAGAAGAGGTGATGGGCGGCGCCCAGATCCACCGCTTCCTCATCCTGCACAAAGAGCTTGATCCCGACGATGGCGAGCTCACGCGCACCCAAAAGCTCCGCCGCGGACACATCATCGACCGCTACTCACCGCTGGTCGAGGCGTTCTACAACGGCTCGACCACGGCGCAGATCGCGACCGAGGTTACTTTTGAGGACGGCCACAAGGGCGTGATCGCGGCCCGCCTCGCTATCCGCGACATGAAGCCTCACCCGACCC
This sequence comes from uncultured Alphaproteobacteria bacterium, assembly GCA_963709825.1. Classification (GTDB taxonomy): domain Bacteria; phylum Pseudomonadota; class Alphaproteobacteria; order Rhizobiales; family Xanthobacteraceae; genus BOG-931. Next base: position 248,366 of record CAVPXZ010000005.1, on the reverse strand, counting down.
TCGCGGCGCAGATGGTGCGCGCGGCATGAGGGCGCCGTCGGCAAGCGAAGCGGCCGTCGGCGAGGTGTTGCTCGCGGTGGAGGATGTTTCGCTGTCGTTCGGCGGCGTACGGGCGCTGACCGGCGTGTCGTTCGACATCCGCAAGGGCGAGATCCGCGCCATCATCGGTCCGAACGGCGCCGGCAAGACGTCCATGCTCAATGTCGTCAACGGCTTCTACCAACCGCAGTCCGGGCGCATCACCTTCAAGGGGCAGGTGCGGTCGAGTATGCGGCCTTATGCCGCGGCGCATGGCGGCATCGCCCGCACCTTCCAGAACCTGGCGCTGTTTCGCGGCATGACCACGCTCGACAACATTCTGGCCGGCCGCGCGCTCAAGATGCACAGCGGATTTTTCTGGCAACTGATCCGCCATGGCCCGGCGCTGAAGGAAGAGGTCGAGCACCGGCGCCGGGTCGAGGAGATCATCGAGTTTCTTGAGATCGCCGCGATTCGCAAAATTCCGGTCGGGCGTCTACCGTACGGACTGCAGAAACGCGTCGAGCTCGGCCGGGCGCTCGCCATGGAGCCCGACCTTTTGTTGCTCGATGAACCGATGGCCGGCATGAACCTCGAAGAAAAGGAGGACATGTCGCGCTTCATCATCGACGTGAATCAGCAATACGGCACCACCATCGCCTTGATCGAGCATGACATGGGCGTCGTCATGGACCTGTCCGACCGCGTCGTGGTGCTGGATTACGGCCGCAAAATCGCCGACGCCACGCCCGACGACGTCAAGCGCGACGAGAATGTGATCCGCGCCTATCTCGGCGAGCCGCATGGGTCGAGCGTATGAAGCGCAGCAGCAAATCTCCGCGTTGTCGCCGCGGCGTCGCGCCGGCGCGGCGGACCAAATAGGGCGCGCCCATGGATATGCTGTACAAGGTCTTCATCGATCCGTTCATCCAGATGGGCATGGCGCCGGATCTTCTGGTGCAGACGCTGTGGGACGGTCTCGTTGCCGGCGTGCTCTACGCCCTGATCGCGCTCGGCTTCGTCCTGATCTTCAAGGCGTCCGGCGTGTTCAATTTCGCGCAGGGCATCATGGTGGTGTTCGCCGCGCTGACGCTGGTGGGCTTGCACGAGCATGGCGTACCCGCATTTGTCGCGCTCGGTCTCACCATCGTCGTCATGTTCGTGCTGGCGTTCGGGGTCGAGCGTCTGGTGCTGCGACCGCTGGTCAACCAGTCCGACGTCATTTTGTTCATGGCCACATTCGGGCTGACCTATTTCCTCATCGGCTTCGGCCAGCTCGTTTTCGGCGGCAATCCCAAGGTGATGATCGCGTCAGAGCTTTACCTCCCGGGCGGCGCGTTCCGCTTGAAAGGCCTCGGCGGTTTCGTTTCGTTGCAGAAGATCGATATCGCCGCCGTCGTCATCGCCTCGGTCATGGTTGCGGTGCTGGCCGTGTTCTTTCAACGGACCCGCATCGGGCGGGCGCTCCGCGCCGTCGCCGACAGTCACCAGGCGGCATTGTCGGTCGGCATCTCGCTCGAACAGATCTGGGTGATCGTGTGGTTTGCCGCCGGCATCGTGGCGCTGACCACCGGCATCATGTGGGGCGCGCGCTCGGAGGTTTCGTTCTCGCTGCAGATCATCGCGCTCAAGGCGCTGCCGGTGCTCATCCTCGGCGGCTTGACCTCGATCCCCGGCGCCATTGTCGGCGGGCTGATCATCGGCATTGGCGAGAAGCTTGGCGAGTTTTACTGGGGGCCGCTCCTTGGCGGCGGCATCGAGACCTGGCTCGCTTATGTGATTGCTCTCGGGTTTCTGGTGTTCCGGCCGCAGGGCCTGTTCGGCGAAAAGATCATCGAGCGGATTTGACGATGCTTTATCGCGAGGCCGGCCAGTACAAATCGAATTACGCCGCCGACATGGCGGTGTTTCCGATCCTGCAGGATCGGATCGGCATCGCCGTCATTCTCGCGGTCGCCTTCGTGGCCTTTCCGCTTCTGGGCAATGACTTCGTGCTCAACGCGGTCATGATCCCGTTTCTGATCTTTTCGCTCGCCGCCATCGGTCTCAATCTGCTCACCGGCTATACCGGGCTGCTTTCGCTCGGCACTGGCGCCTTCATGGGGGTGGGCGCCTACGCCTGCCTGAAGCTGACCACCATCTTCCCGCATGTCGACATCATCATCTGGATCCTGGCGTCGGGATTCTTTTCCGCCGCCGTCGGCGTGCTGTTCGGGCTGCCGTCGCTGCGCATCAAGGGCTTCTATCTCGCGGTGGCGACGCTCGCCGCGCAATTCTTTCTCGAGTGGTGCTTCATCCGCATCCCCTGGCTCTACAACAACAGCGTCTCGGGAGCGATCGAAGTTCCGCTGCGCACGCTGATGGGCATTCCGGTCACCGGACCCACGGCAACCTCGACGACGCGCTATCTGATCGTGTTGAGCATCGTTGTCGCCATGACCTGGGTTGCCTCCAATCTGGTTCACGGCCGCATCGGCCGGATGTGGATGTCGGTCCGCGACATGGACCTTGCCGCCGAGCTGATCGGGATCAGGCTCCTTCGTACCAAGCTGCTCGCCTTTGCGGTGTCATCGTTTTATTGCGGGGTGGCCGGCGCGATGATGGTGTTTCTCTGGTACGGCGGCGCCGAAGCCGACGTATTCGCCATCGACCAGAGCTTCCTGGTCCTGTTCATGGTGATCATCGGCGGGCTCGGAACCCTGATTGGATCGTTTTTCGGCGCCGGCCTGATCTACATCCTGCCGATCGCGCTACGGGCGATCCCGGCGGAGTTCGGCTTGCCGATCCATCCCGCCGCCGCCGAGCAGCTGACTTTCGTGATCGTCGGCGCGCTGATCATCGTGTTTCTGGTGGTGGAACCGAACGGGCTCGCCCGGCTCTGGCAGATCGGAAAACAGAAGTTGAGGGTGTGGCCCTTTCCGTACTGATGGTGCACACTCCGACCCAATTCCCGCTTCGGCCCGCGGCCGGTCGGGATTCCCTCGTTCCCCGTTAGAGAGATCGAGGGCCGTACTATAGCGCCGGCTTGGCCGGCGCAAACAAGGGAGAAACGGCCATGCGTTTGAAGCATCTTGCGCTCGGCCTGGCGGTCGTGACGGCGGTGCCAGCCGCAGTCGCAACGGCGCAGGCGGAAGACGGAATTTATATTCCGCTATTCACCTATCGAACCGGTCCCTATGCCGGGTCGGGGATACCCGTTGCCAACGGGCTGTCGGATTATCTCAACATGCTTAACGAGCGTGACGGCGGCATCGGCGGCGCCCGGCTTATCATCGAGGAATGCGAGACCGGCTACGACACCAAAAAGGGCGTCGAATGCTATGACTCCGTAAAAGGCAAAAATCCCGTCGTCATCACCCCGTATTCGACTGGGATCACGCTGCAGCTGATCCCCAAGGCGTCGGTCGATAAGATCCCGGTTTTTTCGATGGCCTATGGCCTCTCGGCTTCGGCCGACGGCACCCTGTTCCCATGGGTCTTCAATGCGCCGGCGACCTATTGGGACGGCGCGTCGGCCTTCATCCGCCATGCGGCTGACGTCGAGGGCGGTTTTGACAAGCTCAAGGGCAAGACCATCGGCCTTGTGCATCTCGACGCGCCTTACGGCAAGGAGCCGATTCCGCTGCTTGAGGCGCTGGCCAAAGACTACGGCTTCACCCTCAAGCTCTATCCGGTTCCCGGAGCGCAGATGCAGAACCAGACTTCGCTCTGGCTCGACGTGCGCCGTGACCGTCCCGACTGGATCTACATCCAGGGCTGGGGCGCCATGAACCCGACGGCGGTCAAGGAAGCGACCAAGATCGGCTTCCCGATGAATTGGCTGGTCGGCGTGTGGTGGTCCGGCGGCGACGACGATGCGCGGCCGGCCGGCCCGGAAGCCAAGGGCTACAGCTCGCTTGACCTCAACGGCGTCGGCACCAACTATCCGGCGATCCAGGACATCCTCAAATACGTGGTCGACAAGGGCAAGAGCCAGATTAGCTCGAAGGACAAGGTCGGCGAGAACCTTTACGACCGCGCCGTTCTCAATGCGGCCCTCATCGCCGAGGCGATCCACACAGCCCAGAAATTGACCGGCAAGAAACTGGTCAACGGCGAGGACGTGCGCCGGGGCTTCGAGGCGCTTAACATCACCGATGCGCGCTGGAAAGAACTGGGTCTGCCCGGCTTTGCCGCGCCGATCCATCTGACCTGCGCCGACCACAATGGCCACAGCGGCATCTCTCTCGTTGAGTGGGATGGGACCAAGTGGAACACGAAGGTTCCCTCGATCAAGCCGATCAGCGACAAGGTTCTGCCGCTGATCAACAGCGCGGCCGAGAGCTACGTAAAGGCGAACGCCGGCTGGCCCAAGCGGACCGAGCCTTGCGACAAGTCGTCGTAAGTTAACTCGTCATTCCGGAGCGACGCGAAGCGTCGAGTCCGGAATCCATAACCACCATTCGTGAATATGGATTCCGGGCTCCTCGCTTCGCTCGGCCCCGGAATGACGCGTCAGTTGACGTGACCCTATACGGGATAAAGGGCGACAGCCGACATGACTTCGGTCGCACCGATAAAGCCGCCACCCGCCGCCGATGCACCGGATACCGCGGCAATTCTCTCGCTCAACAATGTCGAGGTGGTCTACGACCGCGTCATTCTCGTGCTCAAGGGCGTGTCGCTGGCAGTGCCGAACGGCGGGGTCGTGGCGCTGCTCGGCGCCAACGGCGCCGGCAAGACCACCACGCTGAAGGCGATCTCCAATCTGCTGCATTCCGAACGCGGCGAAGTGACCAAGGGCGCGATCGTGTTCGCCGGCGACGAAGTGCAGTCGCTGTCGCCCAACGAGGTGGTGCGGCGCGGCTGCATCCAGGTGATGCAGGGCCGCTATTGCTTCGGCCACCTCACCATCGAGGAAAATCTCTTGACCGGGGCGTTCACCCGCCGCGACGGTGCGGCTGCGATCCGCGCCAGCCTGGAAAAGGTCTATGCCTACTTCCCGCGGCTTCGCGAACGGCGGCAATCGCTGGCGGGATATACCTCGGGCGGCGAGCAGCAGATGTGCGCGATCGGCCGCGCGCTGATGTCGAACCCGAAAATGATCCTGCTCGACGAACCATCGATGGGCCTGGCGCCGCAGATCGTCGAGGAGATTTTCACCATCATGAAAAGCCTCAACGACAGCGAAGGCGTCTCGTTCCTGCTGGCCGAGCAGAACGCCAATCTGGCGCTCAAATATTCCGGCTACGGCTACATCCTCGAGAACGGCCGCGTCGTGCTCGATGGCGCGGCATCCGCGCTGGCCGAAAACGAGGACGTCAAAGAGTTCTATCTCGGCGTCGCCGAGGGCCGCCGCAAATCATTCCGCGAAGGCAAGCACTACAAGCGGCGCAAGCGCTGGCTGGCTTGAGCCGCGGCGGCACGCAGAAAAAAATCCTTACCGGAATCCCGCCTCGATGGTGACGCCCTTCGGTGGCGCAATATCCTCGGGCACAAAAAAGTCCTGCGCCAGTTTTTGCGTCGGATCGGCGCGGTATTGTTCGAAATCGGTGACGCCGCTCTCCGCCAGGAGATTATCGTCGATGAGAAACCGCCCGGTGAATTCCCGCGACGGGCGCGAGAATATCGCGTAAGCCGCGTCGGCCATGATGTCCGGCTTGCGCGACTGCCGCATCAAGGCGTCGCCGCCGAGCAGGTTCTGCACGGCCGCGGTGGCGATCACGGTGCGCGGCCACAGCGCGTTGACGGCAACGCCCTTGCCGCGCAGCTCGCCGGCGAGCCCGAGTACGACCAGGCTCATGCCGAACTTGGCCATGGTATAGCCGGTGTGCGGCGCGAACCATTTCTCCTTCATGTCGAGCGGCGGCGAGATCATCAGGATGTGCGGGTTGGCCGCTTTTGCCAGATGCGGAATCGCCCATTTGGAGACGACGAAGGTACCGCGGGCGTTGATCTGGTGCATCAGATCGAACCGCTTCATGTCGGTCGCGGCGACCGGCGTGAGCGAAATCGCGCTGGCATTGTTGACCACAATGTCGAGCCCGCCGAAATGCGCCGCGGTCTTGTCGATGGCGTCTTTCACCATCGCTTCGTCGCGCACGTCGACGACCAGCGGCAGCGCCTTGCCGCCGGCGCGCTCGATATCCTCTGCGGCGGTGTAGATGGTGCCGGACAGTTTCGGATGCGGCTCGACGGTCTTGGCGGCGATCGCCACATTGGCGCCGTCGCGGGCGGCGCGCAGGCCGATCGCCAGCCCGATGCCGCGCGACGCGCCGGTGATGAACAGGGTCTTGCCTTTGAGCGACATCGTCGGCCTCACTTCTTGCGGGCGAGAAACGCCTCGAACGCGGCGCGCGCTTCGTCGGATTTCAGCAAATCCTTAAAGTGCATCGATTCAGCTTCGATCCGTTGGATGATCTCGTCGCGATGGCCGCGCATCAGCCCGCGGGTCAGCGCCACGGTCTTCGGCGGCAGCGCGGCAATCTCCTGCGCCGCCTGCAATGCGGCATTCTCGACCGCGGCGTCATCGACCACCGTGTTGACCAGCCCCGCGTCGCGAGCTTCGGCGGCGGTGAGCGGACGGCCCATCACCAGCAATGAGAAGGCGCGCGCGTAGCCCATGCGCATCGGCGCGAGCAGGGTCGAGGCCGCCTCGGGAAGCAGCGCGAGCTTCAGGAACGGCGTGGAAAACGTCGCGCCGGCGCCGGCGACGACGTGGTCGCAGTGAAACAGCAGGGTGGTGCCGATGCCGATGGCGACGCCGCCCACGGCGGCAACCATCGGCTTTTGGCCGCGCGCCAGCGCATTAAGGAATTCGAACGCGTGCGGATCAATGCCGCTTGAGGCTGCCTTGAGAAAATCGGTGATGTCGTTGCCGGCGCAGAACGCCCCGGGCGCGCCGGCAAACATGACGCAACGGATGGCGTCGGTTTGATCGGCTTCGCGCAGCGCCCGGGTCATGCCGGCATACATCTCAAGCGTCAGCGCGTTCTTCTTCTCCGGCCGGTTCATCCGGATGATGCGGACGGCGCCGTCATCGGTCACGGCGATAGCGCCGTTCATGAGCCTCTCCTCCAATTCAAAACGCCCGGCTTAGCGCGACACAGATCAACGGGCATCGTTGCCGTGGCGAATGAGCTTGCCGATCGCCCGAAACTCGCCGCCCGCGGCGGTCCGCGCGTGCGATTCGATGGCGCGGTAGAGATCGACGACACGCTCGCCGACCGGGGTGACCATGGCGCCGCCGCCGCGAACGCCGCCGGTTTCGGCCGTCACCGCCGGTTCGCGCAGGGCCCGGTTGATCTCCTCGACCAGAAGCCAGGCGCGGCGGTAGGACATCCCGATGGAGCGCGCCGCCGCCGAGATCGATCCGGTCGAGCGGATCGCTTCCAACAGCGCAATCTTGCCCGGTCCGATGCGGTCTCCGGACGCCAGATCGATGCGGATGGAAAGATGTGTGCCGGCCATGCTCGGTCTCCCCGGGGAGGCGCCGGTGAAGTCACGCCGATAGCCGGCCTTCGTCAAGTGGGATGTTTTGCCGTCGACAGAGGCGTTCGCAGCGACGATTGCCGAAACGAGGTGCGGCGGCCGAGGCCGCCGCACCGACAGCGAAAATTCCGGTTGCCGCCGCTCCTACTGGAACAGCTTCATCGCGTTGGCGATCGTTTGCGCCACGCCCCAAGCGAGCGGAATGCCGACGAATCCCCAAGCGAGTATGAGTTGAAGGGTGGTGGTGCCGCTCTGATTTTGGTCGACCATGTCGCCGTCTCCCTTATGCGCCGGCTGGTTTGCGGGTGAGTGCAGCGGCCCGTTCGCCAGCGGCTTCCGCGGCCATGGCGAGCGCTCCATCGCGCTCGGGCTGCATATGGTAGCGCTGATGCACCGCCTTGATGAACAGGTTGCAGAAGAAGCCGATGACCAGCAGTCCCGCCATGACATACATGGTGACGTTGTAGGCTTGCGCCTTGGGCACGCCGTGATCGATCTGGTACTGGCGGATGTAGTTTACCAGCACCGGCCCGAAGATGCCGGCCATCGACCATGCCGTGATCAGCCAGCCGTGAATGGCGCCGACATAGCGGGTGCCGAACATATCTTTCAGATAGGCCGGCACGGTGGCGAAGCCGCCGCCGTACATGGTGATGATGACGAGGAATGCCAGCACGAACAGCGCCACGCTGTGGATCGAGCCGGTCCACGGCACCAGTGCGTAGAGCACGGTTCCGATCACGAAGAAGCAGAAATAAGTGTTCTTGCGGCCGATCAGATCGGAGGTCGAGGCCCAGAAGAACCGCCCGAGCATGTTGAACAGGCTGAGCAGGCCGACGAAGCCCGCGGCGGCGATGGCCGTGACCTTGCCGGGGAACATTTCCTGGCTCATCGCGGAGGCTTGACCGAGCACGCCGATGCCGGCCGTGACGTTCAGGCAAAGCACCCACCAGATCAGCCAGAACTGCGGCGTCTTGATCGCGTCATAGACGTAGACGTCGCTCTTGGTGATCAGCTTTTGCGCCACCACCGGCGGCGTATAGCCTTCGGGTTTCCAGCCGGGCGCCGGAATGCGCACGATGGCCGCGCCGACCCACATGAAGATGAGATAAATAATGCCGAGGCCGATGAAGGCTTCAGCCACGCCGACGTGGGTCGACGTCGAGAACTTCTGCATCAGCCAAACCGACAGCGGTGAGGCGATGAAGGCGCCGCCGCCGAAGCCCATGATCGCCATGCCGGTCGCCATGCCGGGGCGATCGGGAAACCATTTGATGAGCGTCGACACCGGCGAGATGTAGCCAAGACCGAGGCCGAGGCCGCCGAAGAAACCATAGCCGAGATAGACGACCCAGAGATTGTGGGCATAGACGCCGAGCGCGGAAATGAAGAAGCCGACCGCCCAACACAGACCGGCCGCGAACATGGCGCGGCGCGGTCCGCCTTCCTCGACCCAGCGTCCAAGCACGGCCGCCGAGGCGCCAAGAAAGAAGATCGCAATCGAGAATATCCAGCCGAGTTCGGTGAGCTTCCAGTCACCCGGCGCGGATTGCGTGATGCCGATAAGCTTGGTCATCGGCAAATTGAAGACGCTGAACGCGTAGGCTTGGCCGATGCACAAATGAATGCAAAGCGCCGCCGGCGGCACCATCCAGCGACTGAAACCGGGCTTTGCGATCGTGTGACTTCGGTCAAGAAAACCGAAGAGGCCCCCCGATGTCTGCCCTTGCACCATCGTCGTCATCGTTCCCCTCCCTGATGGCCTTTGTTCTCAGCCAGTGCTTCTGCACTTGTTACGTACGCGTCTCTTCCCCTTGCGCCTCAGACTTTGCTTCCGGCAAACGTTCGATCGCCGCAAGGACAACCGGGTCCAAACCTTTACCGCCCGCCTTAAGATACCCGACGATTTGGGTACGCATCCGCGGGTCCCAGAATTTTTTAATGTGCTCCGCCGTCCCTGCGGCGGCCTGCTCCCGTCCCTGGCTGGTAAAAAACTTACCAATTTGATTGGCCATGTAGACCAGCTTGTCAAGCGACATGGGACACGGCTTCTTTGGTCATTTCCTTAATGCGCTGCGGGTGCGTAAAGACTTCAAATCCGTCGCTGCGCGCCACGCCAACGAGCGTGATGCCGGCGGCCTCGGCGGTGCGCACGGCGAGCGCCGTCGGCGCCGAGACGGCGGCTATCAGAGGCGCGCCGATGGCCGCGGTTTTCTGCACCATTTCTACCGATACGCGGCTTGTCAGCAAGACCATGCCGCTGTTACCGGGGACGCGGTCACGGATCAGCGCGCCGGCGAGCTTGTCCAGCGCGTTATGCCGCCCGACGTCCTCTCGCACTGCAACAAGGCCGTCATCCGGGCGCCAAAATGCCGCAGCGTGGACCGCACGGGTCAGCCGATTGAGTTCCTGGCGGGGCGCCAGCGCATCGAGCGCGCGCATGATCTCGGCCGGCGTAAACACGCCCCCTTCGGGCACGCGCCGGGCCGGCCGCACGGCTTCATCGAGACTTTCGATGCCGCACAACCCGCAGCCGGTCGGGCCGGCGAGATGCCGCCGGCGTTCGCTTAACGCGGCAGCCCGCGGCTCGGTCAACCACATGCGCAACTCGATCCCGGCATCGTGTTCGGCGATTTCGAGTTGGCGGATATCCGCGGGCGAAGCAACAAGACCCTCGGTGAAGCTGAAGCCGACGGCAAAATCCTCGAAGTTTTGCGGCGTCGCCATCATCACTGCATAGGAGCCGCCGTCATAGGTGAAGGCGACGGCGGTCTCTTCCGGGATGATGCGCTTGCCGTCGGTCGCGCCTTGCTGGCGCCAGATCGAGCATGCGACCGATTTCGTCGGCTCGCGCATGCCGTTATTCCGCGGCCTCGACGGTTGCGGCAATGCGGCGGCTCTGGCGCGCCTGCTCCTCATATTGCAGCTGCCACTCGGTCGGGCCGTTGGACGGCGTGATTTGCACCGCGGTCACTTTGTACTCCGGGCAATTCGTCGCCCAATCGGAGAATTCGGTGGTGATCACGTTCGCCTGTGTGTTTGGATGATGGAACGTCGTATAGACCACGCCGGGCGCCACCCGCTCGGTGATCAGCGCTCGCAAGGTCGTCTCGCCGGCGCGGCTGGCGAGCTTGACCCAATCGCCATCTCTGATGCCGCGCTGCTCGGCGTCGTGCGGATGGATCTCAAGGCGGTCCTCCTCATGCCAAATGACATTGGCGGTGCGGCGGGTCTGCGCGCCGACATTATACTGGCTGAGGATGCGGCCGGTGGTGAGCAAGAGCGGGAAGCGCGGCCCGGTCTTTTCATCAGTCGCGATGTATTCGGTGATGACGAACTTGCCCTTGCCGCGGACGAAGCCGTTCACGTGCATGACCGGCGTGCCCTCCGGGGCCTTCTCGTTGCACGGCCACTGGATCGACCCGAGCTCCTCGATCCGCTGGAACGAAACGCCGGCGAAGGTCGGCGTCAGGTGCGCGATCTCGTCCATGATCTCGGACGGATGGTTGTAGTGCATGGGATAGCCCATGGCATTGCTGATCAGACAGGTGATTTCCCAGTCCTCATAGCCGTTCCGCGGCTCCATCACCTTGCGCACCAGCTGGATGCGGCGCTCGGCGTTGATGAAGGTCCCGTTCTTTTCCAGGAACGTCGAGCCGGGCAGGAAAACGTGGGCGTAATTCGCGGTCTCGTTCAGGAACAGATCCTGCACGACCACGCATTCCATCGCGGCGAGGCCCGCCGCGACGTGGTGGGTATCGGGATCGGACTGGAGAATGTCCTCGCCCTGGACGTAAAGCCCCTTGAACGAGCCGTCGACCGCGGCGTCGAGCATGTTCGGGATGCGCAGCCCCGGCTCCTTGTCGAGGTTCCTGCCCCATAGCGCTTCGAACATGGCGCGCGTCGCGTCGCCGCTGATGTGGCGATAGCCGGAGAGTTCGTGCGGAAATGACCCCATGTCGCAGGAGCCCTGCACGTTGTTCTGTCCGCGGAGCGGGTTCACGCCGACGCCGGGCCGGCCGATATTGCCGGTCGCCATCGCGAGATTGGCGATGGCAATGACGGTGGTCGAGCCCTGGCTGTGCTCGGTGACGCCGAGGCCGTAATAGATCGCGCCGTTGCCGCCGGTGGCGTAGAGCCGCGCCGCGGCGCGAATCGTCTCCGCCGGCACGCCGCTGATTTTCGCGACCGCTTCGGGGCTGTTGCGCTCCTCGGCGACGAAAGCGGCCCAATCCTGGAACTCGTCCCAGTCGCAGCGCTCGCGGACGAACGTCTCGTTGACCAGGCCTTCGGTGACGATGACATGCGCCAGCGCCGAGAGGATCGCGACATTGGTGCCGGGCAGGAGCGGCAGATGATAGGCCGCTTCGACATGCGGCATGCGCACCAGATCGATCCGCCGCGGATCAACGACGATCAGCTTGGCGCCCGCGCGCAGCCGTTTCTTCATGCGCGAGGCAAAGACCGGATGCGCGTCGGTCGGGTTGGCGCCGATCAGCATGACGACGTCGGTATGCTCGACCGAATCGAAGTCCTGCGTTCCCGCCGACGTTCCAAACGTCGTGCTCAAACCGTAGCCGGTCGGCGAATGGCAGACGCGGGCGCAGGTGTCGACATTGTTGTTGCCGAAGGTCGCGCGAATGAGCTTCTGCACCAGGAAGGTCTCTTCGTCGGTGCAGCGCGACGAGGTGATGCCGCCGATCGAGTCCTTGCCGTACTTCGCCTGGATGCGCTTGAACTCGGAAGCGGTATGCGCGATCGCCTCGTCCCACGACACCTCGCGCCAGGGCTCGGTGACCTTGGCCCGGATCATCGGCTTGAGGATGCGTTCCTTGTGGTTGGCATAACCCCAGGCGAAGCGTCCCTTGACGCAGGAATGGCCGCGGTTTGCCTTGCCGTCCTTGAACGGTACCATGCGGACCACTTCGTCGCCGCGCATTTCCGCCTTGAAGGAACAGCCGACGCCGCAATAGGCGCACGTCGTGACCACCGAATGCTCGGGCGTGCCGATGTCGATCACCGACTTCTCGTTCAGCGTCGCGGTCGGACAGGCCTGCACGCAGGCGCCGCAGGAGACGCACTCGGACGAGAGGAAACTCTCCTCCATGCCCGGCGAAACCACCGAGCCGAAACCACGGCCGGCGATGGTCAGCGCGAACGTGCCCTGAACTTCTTCACAGGCGCGGACGCAGCGCGAGCAGACGATGCACTTCGACGGCTCGTAGCTGAAATACGGGTTCGATTCGTCGAGGCCCGGATTTGGATGCTTGGCACCGCTATAACCGTAGCGAACGTCGCGCAGGCCGACTGCGCCGGCCATGTCCTGCAGCTCGCAATCGCCATTGGCCGAGCAGGTCAGGCAATCGAGCGGATGATCGGAGATGTAAAGCTCCATCACGCCCTTGCGCAGCCGCTTCAACCGGTCGGTCTGCGTGCGCACGACCATGCTGTTCGCGACCGGTGTCGTGCACGAAGCCGGCGTGCCCGCGCGGCCGTCGATCTCAACGAGACAGAGCCGGCACGAGCCGAATGCGTCGATCATGTCGGTCGCGCAGAGCTTGGGGATTTTGGTCCCCAGCTCCATCGCGGCGCGCATGATCGAGGTGCCCTCCGGCACGGTCACCGCGGCGCCGTCGATGGTCAGCGTGACGGTCTTCTCCGTCCTGGAGCGGGGCGTGCCGTAGTCGATCTCTTGAACGAGCGACATGGCGTTCTCCTTTATTCCTTCATTCGGCGGCCTGCAGCCGCGGCTGCGCGCCGAAATCTTCCGGGAAATGGTTCAGCGCGCTCATGACGGGATACGGAGTAAAGCCGCCGAGCGCGCACAGTGAGCCGAACTTCATGGTGTTACAAAGGTCCTCGAGGACCTCGATGTTGGCGGCGCGGTTGTCGTCGCCGATGATGCGATCGACCACCTCGACGCCGCGTGTCGCCCCGATCCGGCAGGGCGTGCATTTGCCGCAGGATTCCAAAGCGCAGAACTCAAGCGCGAAGCGCGCCTGCTTCGCCATGTTGACGCTATCATCGAATACTACGATGCCGCCATGGCCGATCAGGCCGTCGCGCGCGGCGAAAGCCTCGTAATCGAACGGCGTGTCGAACAGCGCGCGGGGAAAATAGGCGCCCAACGGCCCACCGACCTGCACTGCCCGCACCGGCCGGCCGGTTGCGCTGCCGCCACCGATATCGTCAACCAACTCGCCCAGGGTGACGCCGAACGCGGTCTCGAACAGGCCGCCGTGCTTCACATTGCCGGCGAGCTGGATCGGCATGGTGCCGCGCGAGCGGCCCATTCCGAAGTCGCGATAGAAGGCGGCGCCTTTGTCCATGATGATCGGCACCGATGCGAACGACAGCACGTTGTTGATCACCGTCGGCCGGCCGAACAAGCCCTGATGCGCCGGCAGCGGCGGCTTGGCGCGGACCTGGCCGCGCTTGCCTTCGAGACTGTCGAGCAATGAGGTTTCCTCGCCGCAGACATAGGCGCCGGCGCCAACGCGTACTTCCATATCGAAAGCAAATGACGAGCCGGCGACGCGGGCGCCCAAGAGCCCGCCGCGCCGTGCCGCGCCGATCGCCGCTTCCATTGCCGCAACCGCGTGCGGGTATTCGGAGCGGATGTAGACGTAACCCTTGGTCGCGCCCACCGCGATGCCGGCGATGGCCATGCCTTCGATCAGCACGAATGGATCGCCTTCCATGATCATGCGGTCGGCAAAGGTGCCGCTGTCGCCCTCATCGGCGTTGCAGACGATGTATTTCTGCGGGTCCTTGGTCTGCGCCACCGTGCGCCATTTGATGCCGGTCGGGAATCCGGCGCCGCCGCGGCCGCGCAGACCCGATTGCACGACTTCCTCAATGGCCGCATCGGCTCCCAGCGAGAGTACCCGTTCGAGGCCGCGGTAGCCGCCATGGGCGCGATAGTCTTCAAGCGAGCGCGGATCAACCACGCCGCAGCGGGCGAAAGTGAGCCGGGTCTGGCGCTTGAGCCAGGGAATGTCCTCAGTCAGGCCCTGTCGCAGCGGATGCGCCCCGTCGCCCAGGATGGCGCGCAGCAAACTTTCAACGTCGCCCGCCGCGACCGGTCCGTAGGCGACGCGGCCCGCGGGCGTCTCGACTTCGACCAGCGGCTCGAGCCAGTACAACCCGCGCGAGCCGTTGTGCACGATTTCGACCGCGACGTTGTGCCGCGCGGCGGCTGCCCGCACTGCGGCCGCGACTTCGTCGGCGCCGACTGCCAGCGCCCCGGCATCGATCGGTATGTAAAGCCGAAGCGTCATTGCTGCGCCTCCGCCAACAGGGCATCAAGCCGCGTCTGGTCCAGCCTCGCGACGACTCGGCCGTTCAGCATCGCCGACGGGGCCAGCGCGCAGAGTCCCAGACAATAGACCGGCTCGAGGGTAACGCTGCCATCCGGAGCGGTGGTTCCCATCGCCACGCCGAGCCGGGTCTCGGCATGAGCGGCCAGCGGATCGCCGCCGGCGGCCTGGCAGGCCTCGGCGCGGCACAATTTGAGCACATGCCGGCCGGCCGGCTCACGGCGGAAGTCGTGATAGAAGGTGATGACGCCGTGCACCTCGGCCCGGGTGATATTCAGGGCTTCGGCGATCAACGGCTCGGCGGCCGCATCGATATAACCGAATTCCTCCTGCAGCGCGTGCAGGATCGGCAAAAGCGGGCCTTCGCGGTTCAGATGTTCCCCGATGCGCGCAAGCGCAACCTCCTTGTCCCAGGGAACCTGGCGGGCTTTGCGACTTCCTGATTGCATCGTCGACATCGGGGGCTTTTCTTATTATGGCGCGCTTGGGATATCACTCGGTTAAGTATGCAATTTACAGTAATTACAAAAGGGTGTCCGATAAAGAGTGATGTCGCCGCGGCGATTTTTCGCGATGCAGCGAGCGGGCCTCGGGCGTTGGGCCCTGTTGGGCCATGGGCCTTTGCCCAAGCCTTGCCGTCGGCAGCCGTTAACCGCCAGCGGGGGGATTGCGTCTTCCATGAGGGTCGTCCGGCGCCTCGCCCCGCGTCGAGTTGGGGCGTGCAGATTTCGCGAAGCGAAGATGCAGGAACATCCTCAAGGCGCTCCAAAACCCGGCTTTGAGTGGCTAATTCCTGGCCTTGACACCTTTGCCGCTGCGCGGGGACAATTTGCTGCTGCTTGGCACCCTGTTCGGTCGGGCGAGCGGCGGGGCGGACGGCATGGGCACCGTTATTCGCGACATTAGCGGCAGCGAATTGCGCCTGTTTGGCGATATTGTTGCGCGCCTCGAGCGCCTCGGCCCGGAGCTGGACGCGCGCGCTCTCATCTTCATGGACGTGGTGCGGCTGCTGCGCGGCGATTTCGCCGCTTCATACGTTTGGGACGCTCGAAAGCGACGCTTCGACGAGGCGCTGAACTTCAACATGACGCCGGGCAATCTTCGCCGTTACGAGGATTGGTATCAGTTCCGCGACCCGATGACTTTCCAGCTCCGCGCCCGGCGGCGGGCGACTTTGGTCGACGAGGTCATCAGTCGCGAAGCGATGGAGCGGACGGAGTTCTACAACGACTTTCTCGTCCGCGACGGACTGCACCACGGCATCAACATGTTCATCTTTGACGGCGCGCGCGACCTCGGCGATCTACGTATCTGGCGGGGGCAGCGGCATCCGGAATTTTCCGAACGGGATACCGGTCTGCTCGACGCACTGGAGCCGCACCTGCGCCGCGCACTGGTACGGTGCGCCCGCCGCGCCGGGCTGACGCAGCGCGAGCAGGAGGTGGCCGCGCTCGTCTCCCGCGGCTGCACCGACCGCGACATCGCCCGCATTCTTGGCATCGGTTTTGGTACCGTGCGCACCCACCTGACCAATGCGATGCATAAGAGCGGTTGCTCCAACCGTGCCGAATTAGCGGCGGCGATCGCCCGGCAAAGCCTGACCTGATCTCCCCATTTATGCCGATGCCCTCTGCCATGGGCAGCGCTAGACTGAGAGGCGACGGTAGCGGGCACGGTTTGCGTGTGAGAGAATTTTGAGAATGCCAGCACTTCACGATATCGGCGTAGGTGAAGCGGCCAAGGCGATTCGCTCCGCAGAGATCACCGCGGAGCGGCTTGCGGACGCGCTGCTCGCCCGCGCCTCCGCCAATGCAAACCTTGGCGCATTCATTACGATCGACCCCGACTATGTTCGCGCGGCCGCGCGGAAGGCTGATCAAGCACGAGCCTCCGGCGCGTCGCTCGGCCCTCTGCATGGCGTGCCATTGGCCTTGAAGGACAACCTCGATACGGCCGAACTGCCGACGTCCGCTGGCACCCCGGGTCTCGCCGGCAATCGGCCCAAGCGCAACGCTGCCATTGTCGACAAGCTGCTCGGCGCGGGCGCGATTGTGCTCGGCAAAACCAATCTGCACGAACTCGCTTACGGCATAACCAACAACAACGCCGCGCATGGGCCGGCGCGGAATCCGTACGCGCCGGACCGCATCCCGGGCGCCTCAAGTGGCGGCACCGGCGTTGCGGTGGCGGCGCGGATCGCTCCCGGTGGGATAGGAACGGATACCGGAGGATCGGTCCGCATCCCTGCCGCGTTGTGCGGCATCGTCGGCCTTCGCCCAACCACCGGCCGCTGGTCCCAAGCCGGCGTCGTGCCGATCTCGCACACCCGCGATACCCCGGGTCCGATGACGCGGAGCGTCGCCGACTGCGCGCTGCTGGACGGTGTCGTTACCGGCGGTCCGATCGAAGTCGCGCCGGCGCAGCTCAAAGGTGTGCGCATCGGTGTGCCGCGCAAGCATTTCTGGGAGAACCTCGACCCCGAACTCGAAAAAATCTGCGAAGGCACGTTGCGTCGGCTGACCGACGCCGGCGTGGTTTTGGTGGAGGTCGACATGAGCGAAGAAGCTTCGCTCGACGCCGAAGCCGGCTTTCCGATTGCGCTCTACGAGACTGTCACCGATCTCAACACTTATCTGGCGGAGCATGGAATTGGTTTCGATTTCGCAACGCTGGCGGCCAAGACGGCAAGCCCGGACGTCAAGGGTATCCTCCAGAGCCTGACCGGCGCAGGAGCCGTGCCGGAAGCCGTTTATCGCAAAGCGTTACAACAAAGGTCCGTCCTTCAGGACGCTTACAGCCGTCATTTTCGCGATCACGGAATTGCCGCCATCTTCTTCCCGACGACGCCGGCTCCTGCGGTGAAAATCGGTGAAGACGAGACCTTCATGCTCAATGGCACGGCGGTTCCGACCTTCGTCACCTTTATTCGCAACACCAGCCCCGGCAGCGTCGGCGGCATTCCCGGAATCAGTCTGCCGGTCGGCATAACGGCGGCGGGTTTGCCGATCGGCATGGAGCTGTCCGGGCCGGCCGAAAGCGACCAGCACATTCTCAGCATTGCCGCGGCGATCGAGCCGCTGTTGCCGAAGCTGCCGGCACCGCCGGCGCGAGCTTGACCTTGAAATGATGCCTGCGAACACGGAGGAGCCTCGCATGACTATCCAGAAACAGGGACCGACACGGCGAACGCTGCTCGGCGCCGCCGCCGGCGGCGCTGCATTCGGCACGTTGCCCGGACTGATCCGTCCTGCTGCCGCCGCCAACGAATTCAAGATCGGTCTTTTCATTGCGCTGAGCGGTCCAGCATCGCTGTTCGGACCGACGCAAAAGGCTTGCGCGGAGCTTGCCGCCGAAGAGGTCAACAAGGCCGGCGGCATTCTCGGACGCCAGATCAAGCTCATTCCCACCGATGCGGGCGGGCCGCCGGCGGAGTCGACCAAATCCGCCGTTCGCCTCATGCTTGAGGAGAACGTCGATCTGTTCATCGGCTCGCATGACAGCGCGACACGCGAGGCGCTGGTCGCGACCATCAAGGGCAAGGTGCCGTACATCTACACGCCGGTCTACGAAGGCGGCGAGTGTGCGTTCAACACCTATGTGCTCGCCGATACGCCCGAGCAGCAAATCCGGCCGTCGCTGACCTGGATGATGAAAGAGAAGGGCGCGAAGTCGATTTACATGATCGGCGACGACTACGTCTGGCCGCGCAAGTGCAACGAGCACGCCAAGCAATACATTGCCGAGAACGGCGGCAAAGTCGCCGCCGAAGAGTACGTGCCCTTCGGCGCACCGAACAAATTCGAGGAAGTCGTCACCCGGATCAAATCAGCCAAGCCCGATGCGGTGCTGATCACGCTGGTCGGTGCCGACAACGTCAACTTCAACCGGACCTTCGCCGGTTTCGGTCTCGACAAGGATATCGCGCGGCTGTCGCTGCTGCTCGAAGAGAACACGCTGAAGGGGGTCGGCGCCGAAAGCAGCAAGGATCTCTATTCCTCCATGTCCTACTATGCCAACGCTCCCGGCGAGGCGAACAAGAAGTTCAAACAAGCGTATTTCGCCAAGTTCGGCGACAAGGCGCCGCAATTGAGCCTGATCGGCGCCGACTGCTACGCCGGTGTCTATTGCGCCAAAGCGCTGGTCACCAAGGCGAACGGCACCAACGCGCAAAAATGCATGGCGGCGTCCGAGGGAATTACGTTCGATTCCGCATCCGGCCCGTGGACCATGCATAGCCGCCACGTCGACAAGACAATGTTCCTTGCCGACTGCAAGGGCACCGAATTCGACATCATCAAGACTTTCGCCGACGTGAAAAGCGGCGAGGCTTGCAAGGTCTGAACGGACGACCGCCAGGCGATCGGGCAGTGCTGCGCGGGGAGTGAGGAGGCGTAACTATGGATCCGCTGATCGTCACCCAGGCGGTCAACGTCCTCTACGCCGTGTCAACGCTTGCGGTCCTCGCGCTTGGGCTTGCCGTGATCTTCGGCCTGCTCGGCGTGCTGAACATCGCGCACGGCGAGTTCATCATGATCGGCGCCTATTGCGCCTACATTGCACAGTCCAACGGCTGGCCTTATCTCGCTGCCTTGCCGTTGACACTGGTGATCTGCGGAGCACTCGGAGCGGCGGTGGAGTGGACAATGATCCGTCCACTGTACCGCCGGCCGTTCGACACGCTGGTTGCGACCTGGGGCTTGAGTCTGTTGCTGCGCAAGATTGCCGAAGCGATCTTCGGTCTCGGATTTCGCAGCCTGACGATTCCCGTTCCTGGAACGGTGCAATTTCTCGGCACCGAATATCCGATCTACCGTCTCATTCTGATCGGTGTCGCCGCGGTTGTCGTCGCCGCGCTGGTGCTTTGGTACGGCAACAGCCGCACCGGCAACAAAATCCGCGCCATGGTGAGCAATCCTGAACTCGCCCAGGCGCAGGGCATATCCGTGCGGCGGCTTGCGGCCGGTACTTTCATCGTCGGCACCTGTCTCGCCGGGTTCGGCGGCGTCATGGTCGCGCCGCTCGTGCCGGTGCAGCCGTTTATGGGCCTCGATTACGTGTTGCGGACCTTCTTCGTTCTGATTGTCGGCGGACTGGGCAGCGTGCCGGGGCTGTTGTCTGGAGCCGCGGTGATCGGCGGCTTTGACAGCATCGTCTCTGCCGCCACGAACGCCACCAATGGCTACTTCGCCGTGCTGGTGCTGTCGATCCTGTTTCTTTGGCTGAGGCCCCGAGGGATCGTTGCGCGCGGGTAGCCTCGTTGTCCTCGTCACGATTGTGCTGCCGCTGGTGCTCAGCCAGTTCTGGGCCTACCAGCTCGGCCTTTACGGCCTCTACGCCGCAGCCGCAGTCGGGGTCGGCCTGTGTTGGGGCCAGGCCGGATTTTTGCCGCTCGGCCAGGCGCTGTTCTTTGGCCTCGCGGCGTACATTTCGGGCCTCGCTTTCATTGCCTGCTCGGAGCATCTTTTCATTGCGATGTGGGTATTGCCATTGGCGGCGCTTGCCGCCGGACTGCTGGCCTACCTGATCGGCGTGGTCGTGTTCCGGCGCCCCGACCAAAGCGGCGCCTACTTTTCGATGATTACGCTGGCGCTCTGTCTGCTCGCGTTTCAGATTGCGACCAGCTGGAATTCGGTCACCGGCGGTTTCAACGAACTCAAGGGAATCCCCGGCATTCCCGGCCTCGATGACTTCTCCGACGTTTATTACGTTTCCGCCGCCATGTTGCTTGCCGTGCTCGCGCTTGGCGGATGGCTTTACAATGCGCCGATCGGGGTGCTGTGGCGCGCGCTGGCACAGAACGAGCGCCGACTGCAATTGTTCGGCTTCGATACCAATCAGCTTAAGTCGGTCGCGTTCGGTGTCAGTGGACTGATGGCTGGGATTGGCGGCGCCATCTACGCGCCGCAGCAGGGCATTGTCACGCCGCAGGTCGTCGGGTTCGGCCTCTCCGCGGATTTGGTGATCTGGGCCGCGGTGGGCGGACGAGGGAGCTTGCTCGGGCCGGTGATCGGCACGCTGGTCGTTGGATCATTGACGGCGCAGTTGCGCGATACTTTCCAGTTCTGGGAAGTACTGATGGCGGTGTTTTTCATCATTATCGTGCTGGCGTTTCCCAAGGGTATCGCCGGGTTGGCCGAGCCTGCGGCATGGCTGCTCCAGGCACGGCGCAACCGGCCGCCCGTTGCCGCTCCAAAAAGTCCCAAGGAACTTTCGCCCGCCAAACTCATCATCGATAGCGTCCGTGTTCATGTCGGTGAGGTCACGATCCTGGATCGGCTTTCGCTCGATTTCGAATCCGCCGGCATTTTCTGCGTGATCGGGCCGAACGGAGCGGGCAAAACGTCGATGTTCAACGTCGTCAGTGGCGAGCTTGCTGCCGCGTCCGGCCAAATCGGCCTCGGTGACGCGAACGTCGTCGGGCTTGCGCCACATCGCGTCAGCAGCCTCGGCGTGGCGCGCAAGCTGCAAATCCCCAGCGTGTTTCCCGCGCTTTCGATCGCGGACAATCTGGCCATCGCACTGTGGAGCGGCCGGGCGGCGCGGCTTCAATTGCTCGACCCCCGGATCCGCCGCTGGACCAGCCCGATGCTGCAAGAGCTGCAATCGCGCTATCCGTTTCTTGCCTCCGGTGCGCGCAAGGCCGCGGAGCTTTCCCACGGCGAGCAGCAAATCCTTGAACTGTCCATGGCGCTTCTCACCGAACCGCGGGTCTTGCTGCTGGATGAACCCTGTGCGGGTCTTTCGCCGACCGAAACGGCGGCTGTGATGGAGATCGTCCGCTGGGCCGCGCAGCGGCTCGGCGGCGCCGTCATCATCATCGAGCATGATATGAGCCTGGTGAAGGAATTGGCGGACGTTGTTTACGTGCTGCACAACGGCGCGTTGCTGGCGAAGGGAAGCGTGGCCGCGATCCAGGCAGACCCGAGCGTCCGGGCCGTCTACGTCGGAGGCGAGAAATGAGCGTCGGGCGCCTGGTGTTCGAGGGGGTAACCGGTGGCTATGGCAGCACCACCGTCGTGCGCGACCTCGGCGGCGCGGTCGAAGCCGGCCAGGTGCTGTGCGTGCTTGGCCGAAACGGCGTCGGCAAAAGCACCCTGATGAAGCTCCTGTTCGGCTACCTGCCTTGTCTTGGCGGCACGGTGCTTCTGAATGGCAAGGCTATTCACGGACTTGATCCGTCCGCGCGCCGCCGCATCGGCATCACGTATTGCCCACAGGAGCGCCCGGTATTTGACGATCTGTCCGTGCGCGACAATCTGGCTCTGATGCGCTCAAGCCGGCAGCTTGCGCCATTTCGGCGCTACTTCGATCGCTTTCCGATCCTTGAGCGCCGCCTGACCCAGCATGCGGGGACGTTGTCCGGCGGCGAGAAGAAGATGCTGTCGTTCGTTCGCGGGCTCGCCGAGGACCAGCCGATGGTACTGCTCGACGAACCAAGCGAAGGCGTGCAGTGGGAAAACATTCTGCACATGGAAGCCAGCATCAATGAAAGAAAGCGCGCCGGAACGGCCTTCATCGTCGTCGAACAAAATCTCGCGTTCGCAGAGCGGATCGCGGACCGGTATCTGGTGATGGATCAAGGCCGGGCGATGTTGGAAGGCACGCCGGCTGAGATCGATCGCGGCCAGATCCTGACCCATTTGCATGTGTAGCGAGGCGGTTTCCGCGAAAGCCGCAGCGGCTGGTCCGGAGGAGCCTATATTTTAGCAACTGAAACCGGCGCCGCGGCGGAGCATCACTCGATCGTCACGCGGCGAGACGCCGAAGGCCTCTTTATAGCGGCGGCTGAAATGCCCGAAATCAGAAAAGCCGCAGGTCAACGCGATTTGCGCAATGCTGTCGCAGGCATGCAGCGGATCGGCGAGATCCTGCCTGCTCTTCTCGAGCCGCCGTTGCCAAATCCAGTCACTGACGGTCGTGTGCTCGGCCTGGAACAGGTCCTGGAGATAGCGCGGAGAGATGCGCAGCAGCGCGGCGACTTTGTCGGTGTTGAGCGCGTGGTCGTGCAGGTTGCTTTCGATCATAGCCTTGGCGCGGTAGAGCAATGCGGTTCGCCCCGCCGTTCTGCCTTCCGGCCCTTCGCCCAGCCCCTCGGCGAGGGCGGCCGTGACCAGTGACAAGCAGGTTTCGGAGAGCCGGCTCGCGGTAGCCGCAGCGACATCGGACACCACCGAAGCTGTCTGGCGCACAAATGGCAGCACCAGCGATCCGACCGGGGTTGCGGCCTCGACACGCCGCGCCGTCCACGTTTCGGTCCGGCCAATTCGCCGCACCATGGCATCGCGCGGCATGTGCAGCACGAGTTGCTCAAACTCGGCATCGAATTTGAGCGTATATGGCCGGGTGCTGTCGTAGCAGGCGAAGTCCCCGGGCTTCAGGTGCGCCTCGCGGCCGTCCTGCGCGATCGAGCCTGTGCCGTTTACCTGTACGCTGATCAGCATGACCTCTTCGCGCGCGCGGCGGATGCGCGTCCGTGTCCGCTTTACGATTTGACCGTCGGCCCGCACGTTGGAGAAGTGCAAGTCGCCGCAATGTGTGGTCGCGAGCTCGCCGAAGAACGGCTGGTCGGCGAAAGTTTCGCAATCAAGTTCGACAAACGTGTCGCAGACCGCATCCTGCCAAAACTGAAAGCGTTTGCGCTCGGCGATTTCGGTCGTTGTCAGCACGGTTTTCATTACACGGCACCTGCTGTGCGCGAGGACCGGCCCCGAACCCTAGCATTTTTCCGCGCCCGGAAACCGAGCGTCAAGGCCGACTGCGCCGCCAGCCAATTTTTAATGCGCGCGCAGCCAAGAGCATTCCGCCGCGGAAATCATATCGTACCCGCCGATACAGGGTCGAACCTTCGAAGGAGCCGAATATGCCCGTGGCGCATCCCAAGTTCAGGGTCGCGGCCGTCCAGGCGGCGCCCGCCTTTCTCGACCTCGACGCCTCGGTCGAGAAAGCAATCGGCCTGATCGATGAAGCCGCGGCGGCCGGGGCCCGCCTCATCGCGTTCCCCGAGACGTGGATACCGGGCTATCCGTGGTGGATTTGGCTCGGTGCACCCGCCTGGGCGATCATGCGCGGCTTTGTTTCGCGCTACTTCGACAACTCGCTCAACTATAACAGTCCGCAGGCCGATCGACTGCGCGCGGCGGCGAAGCGCAACAAGATGTATGTTGCGCTCGGCCTTTCCGAACGCGACGGCGGAAGCCTCTACATCGCGCAATGGATTATCGGTCCCGACGGCGGGACGATCGCCAAGCGGCGCAAGCTGAAGCCGACCCACGCGGAGCGGACGGTGTTCGGCGAAGGGGATGGCTCGCATCTCGCGGTTCATGCTCTCGAAATCGGCCGCGTTGGTGCGCTGTGCTGCTGGGAACATCTGCAGCCGCTGTCGAAATACGCCATGTACGCGCAGAACGAGCAGGTGCACATCGCCGCCTGGCCGAGCTTCTCGCTCTATGATCCCTTCGCGCACGCGCTCGGTGCCGAAGTCAACAATGCGGCGAGCAAGATCTATGCGGTGGAAGGCTCATGCTTTGTGATTGCGCCTTGTGCGACCGTCTCCCAAGCGATGATCGACGAACTTTGCGATACGCCCGAAAAGCATCAGTTCCTTCACGCCGGCGGCGGTTTCGCGGTCATCTACGGTCCCGACGGCGCGCCGCTGGCGCAGCCGCTGCCGCCCGATCAAGAGGGTCTCCTTTACGCCGACATCGATCTCGGCATGATCTCGGTGGCGAAGGCAGCCGCCGATCCTGCCGGACATTATGCGCGGCCGGATGTGACCCGGCTGTTGTTCAACAATCGACCGGCGAACCGGGTCGAAACCCTGGCCCTGCCGGTCGATCAGGACGTGAGCGCCGAAAGCGGCGTCGGACCGTCGCCGAAAACAGCAAATGTGGCGGTCTTCGCTCCGCCGCAGGCGGCAGAGTGACGGCGCCGTGGAATCCGCGATCCCCGTCCATCTAAAAGCCAACCGGACCCGGCATCGGCGGGTGCCGGACAATTATCAACCGCCTTACCCTTCGTTTGTAGCGCGCCACCGTCCGGCCGTGACGCATGTGGTCATGGCCTATTTCGGCGTGCAGTGCGCTGGTACCACCCCGTCGGCGGCGGCCACGACGATGTTGGAATGGGTCAGCGGTGCGTTTGCCGCTGCAGACGGGCCCCGGCACAGTGACCGGGCCAGTTACATCGACGAGTTCGGCTATCTCAATGTCGTCTCCGTCGCCTACTGGGACGACCGCGATGCATTCAAGACCTGGTTTCCCGCGGTCCGCGAGGGTTGGACCGGCGCCGGGAAAGACCAGGACGGCGTCGGGACCTTTGTCGAGGTGCTCAGTCCTTCGGTCGATCACTACGAAACCCTGTTCTCATCGCTCGGACGGCCCGAGGGCGTCGCGACGCTCGCCGATGCCATGAGCGGTGAAGTCATGGAACACGCATATTGGGGCGGCATGCGGGACCGGATTCCGCTTTCGCAGACAAGCGAGATGGCGCCGGCCGGAGTGCCCGAACTTATTCGCGACGGGAACCGCCTTCGGGTGAAGCCGCACGACAACGTTTGTCTCATCCGTTCAGGCCAGGACTGGAGCGGCACCGAGGCCGCCGAACGCAAGATGTACCTTGACGATGTCGAACCCGTCCTGCGCGCCGGCATGGATTTCCTGCGCGACGAAGGCCTCGCGATCGGTTGTTTTGCCAATCGCTACATGAGCGTTGTTGATCGGGACGGCCGCCCGTCGGAAAAGACCTACGGCATGAGCTGGTGGAAAAGTTTCGCCGCGCTCGAACGCTGGGCGGAATCGCATCCGACCCATGTCCGCATCTTCGGCGCGGCGATGAAATATCTCTCGAGCCTCGGACCCGCCGCCAAGCTTAGGCTCTATCACGAAGTCACGGTGGCGCGTGCGGAAGACCAGTTCTTTGAATATTTGGACTGCCACGCTCAGACCGGCATGCTCAAGGCGGTGACCGAGAGTGCCGCCGTTACCGCATGAGGCAGTCCGCGAATTGAACGAAAATTCTGAAGCTGCCCCCGGCGGCGGGGGGCGCTATACTGCGAGCCAATCCAGGGAGGTTGCCTTGCAGAAACTCGCGACGCGCTCGGACTCGCCAATTCCTGCCCACCCGGTCTTCAGCGCCTCGCTTGAGCGCGATGCCGGGACCGCGAGCGAATATTTCGCCAGGATGGAAGCCCAACTGGGGGCCACAAAGGCCGCGCGCCAGGGCGAACGGCAGGCCGACACCGCAGCGCTCAAGGCCCAGGCCCATGCGGTAAAGGAGCAGTTTTTCCGGCGTCACGCCGTCGCCATCTACGACGAGGTGACTGGTCACGGCTCGCGGAGCCTGCGCGTTTCCGAGTTGCTTGCGACGGCGTCCAGCCGCTATCCGACGTTGTTGCCGACGTCGGCACAGATCGACGCGGAGCGGGCGCTCAAGCAGCAAAGCGCCAAACAAGGCCGCGAGCTCGATCAGGGCCTGTTCCTCGCGCAAATTCTCGCCGACGAGCGCTGCGGCATGCATCTCATCCATGCGATGCTCAAACCGAAGCAGGAAGCGCTGGAGCGGCTCGCCGAATTCCGCCGCACCGGCTTTGCCGACCTCGGCGAAGCCAAGGCCGAGCGCAAGGGCAAGATCGGTTACGTGACCTTGACCAATCTGAAATTCCTCAATGCCGAGGACGATCGCGCCACCGCCGCGCTGGAAACCGCGGTCGATCTGGTGCTGCTCGACGATGCGATCGAAGTCGGCGTGATGCGCGGCGGCACCGTGCAGCATCCGAAATATGCCGGCCGCCGCATCTTCAACGCCGGCATCAATCTGACGCATCTTTATTACGGCCAGATCTCGCTCGCCAATTTCTTCATCGAGCGCGAGCTCGGCTTGCTGCACAAGATTTTCCGCGGTCACTGGCGGTCGGACTCCTATGACGAGCAGTTCGAGGATTATGCCGAGAAGCCGTGGGTCGCGGCGGTCGAGGCCTTCGCCATCGGCGGCGGCTGCCAGCTTCTGTGCGTCTTTGATCGCGTGCTCGCGGAGCCGGGCTCGTACTTCAATTTGCCGGCCAGCAAGGAAGGATTCATTCCCGGCGCGGCAAACTTGCGGTTTCCGCGGCTGGTCGGCATCAAGCTCGCGCGCGACGGCATCTTCTTCGAGCGCGTGTTTTACGCCGAGACGCCCGAGGGCCGGATGATTTGCGACGAGGTCGTGGCTGCGGGCGAGATGGATGCGGCGATCGAGGCTAACGCCTTGCAATTGGTCCGCGCCGGAATGACCAGCGCGGTCAGTAACCGCAAGGCGCTGCGGGTGGCGCAGGAACCTTTGTCGATTTTCCGGCGCTACATGGCGACCTATGCGCGGCAGCAGAGTTTGTGCCTCTACGATCCGAAGCTCATCGAGAATCTGGAGCATAGCTGGAAGCCCGGCAGCCGGCGGATGTGAGCGGCAACACCTGTCCATGGAGCAGCGATGAGTACTTCTGAAACCGCCGCCGCGACGCCCGAGCTCAACTCGACCACGCGCGCCACGGTCGGCCCCAATGACACCGTCGGCGCGCTCGTTCCCGGCATGCCGCCGGTGGCGGCGACGCCTTACCTGGTCACCATCGCCGAGATCGCGTGCGCTCGCCTGGTACAGGATCTATTGCAGCCCGGACAGATCACCGTCGGCAGCCGTGTGGTCATCAATCATCTCGGCCCGAGCAAAGTCGGCGCCGAGCTGGTGATCAAGACCGCGCTGGCGAAACGGGACCGGAACCGTTTCACATTCTCGGTCCGGATCGAAGACGGCGAGCGAACCGTCGCCACGGTCGAGCACGAGCGCGCGGCGGTCGCGCTTGAGAAGATCATGAAGGCACTGGAATAAATCGGCCGGTGCTTCGGGAGGAACAGAGAGCGTATGCGAACGATCGCTGAAATGCTGCGTTGGCGGGCGCGGCGTCATCCGTCGCTGGAAGCCGTCTGGTTTGAAGGAAAATCGCAAACCTTTGCCGAGTTCAACGAGTCCACCTCGCAGCTGGCGGCCGGCCTGGTCGACACGCTTGGCCTTTCACCCGGCGACCGCGTCTGCATCCTCGACAAGAACAGCGCGGCGTATTTCGAATTGTTCTTTGCGCTCGACAAGGCCGGCGTGGTCGCGGCCCCGATCAATTGGCGGCTGACGCCGCACGAGGTGAAACAGATCATCGACGACGTCAAACCGAAGCTGATCGTCACCGGGCCGGAGTTCAAGGCGCATGGCGCCGCGTCCGGCGTGCCGACCATGACCTTCGACGACCTGCCGCGCGGCGGCAAGGATCCGATGCGCGACGTTGACGGCGCCGTGAGCTGTCAATTCTGCACCTCGGGCACCACCGGCCTGCCCAAGAGCGCGATGCTGACCGGCTGGAATTTGCTCAATGTCGGCTCCTGCGGCGCGCTGGAAAACAGCGAGATGCGCGAAGGCGGCCGGTCGCTGGTCTGCCTGCCGCTATTCCATATCGGCGGTACGATCTGGGCGATCTGGGCGATGCAGACCGGATCGACCGTCGTCATGGTGCGCGACTCGGTGCCGGACGTGCTGCTCCGGACCATGGTCGAGCAGCGCGTAGAAAGCGCGCTGCTGGTGCCGACGCTGATGCTGTTCATCACCGAGCTGCCGGCGGCGCGCAGCGCCGATTTCTCGGCGCTGAAACTCATCAGCTACGGCACGGCGCCGATTTCGCCGAATCTGCTGCGCCGGTCGATCGAAACGTTTAAATGCCGGTTCCTGCAGGTCTATGGGCTGACCGAAACGACCGGCCCGTTCACGGCGCTGTCGCATGAGCAGCATGTCGGCGAGCGGCTTTTATCCTGCGGCCGTCCGATGCTCGGCGGCCGCGTGCGCATCGTCGATTCCAACGACAACGACCTGCCGCCCTATGAAGTCGGCGAGATTCTCTATCAGGGCGAGAATCTGATGGCCGGATATTGGGCGCGCGAGGACGCCACGGCACAGGCCATGCGCGGCGGCTGGTTTCACACCGGCGACGCCGGTTACGTGGACGAGGAGGGCTTCATCTTCCTCAAGGATCGCATCAAGGACATGATCGTGACTGGCAGCGAAAACGTCTATCCCGCTGAAGTCGAAGCGGTTTTGATGGGTCACCCCGAAGTGCTGGAATGCGCCGTCATCGGCGTGCCGGATGCGAAGTGGGGCGAAACCGTCAAGGCGGTGGTGGTCCGGCGCGCCGGCACGAATTTGAGCGAAGCCGCCCTGATCGAATGGAGCCGCGACAAGCTCGCCGGCTTCAAACGGCCGCGTTCGGTCGACTTCATCGACGCGCTGCCGCGCAACGCCAGCGGTAAGCTGCTCAAACGCACGCTGCGCGAGCCGTACTGGGCTGGCTATACGCGCCGGGTGAATTAGCGCGGACTTATCAAACGGCTGGTCGAAACGGAGACCGAGGGAGCCGCCTAATCTCCGTTGTGGGGAGCAAAGCGGGTATCGTGCCGATTTATTGTCATGTCCGCCAATGCACCCACAACGGACCTCTGTCTCTCAGCGTGTTGAAAGAGGCTATGAGTCACGGGCCGGTCCAACGTCGTCTGGCCCTCCGACAAGCTGAAACACCTTTAGGCTCTCTTGCTTTCCTTTCACGAGGTGGGTGCCGCGCTCGATGAATTGAAAACCGGCAGGCACTGCCGCAAAGATTTCTTCGCTGACCAGAGCAATAGCTTCGGCATCGGGATCGATCGTCTTGCCAAGGTTCTCCAGCCGCTGGGTCGCGTTAACCGCGTCACCGACGATCGTGTAGTTGATCCGGCTTGGCGTGCCGATATCGCCGACGACGACCGAGCCCTGATGGATGCCCATGCGGATACGAACCGGTTCGAGTCCTGCGGAAACGCGGCGTTTGTTATCTGCCGCAAGCGCGCGCTGTATGGCGACAGCCGTTCGGCAAGCCGACGCAGCAGGGTTCTCAATGCGGCCCGGCGCGCCCCAAAACGCCATCACGGCGTCGCCGATGAACTTGTCGATCGTGCCGCGTTCCTGTTCGACGCAGGAGGAGACCAGCGAGAGGTGTTGATTGATGAATTCGGCGACCTCGGCGGCGGACATTTTTTCGCAAGTCGATGTGAAGCTGACGATGTCGGTGAACATGATGGCGAGCACACGTTCTTCGGTCCCCGAGCCGACCCGGCCTTCCTTAACGAGCCGCATGACCAGTGTGCGGGGGACATAGCGTCCGAACGCCCTCAGGCCATCGAGCATGGCGTTGAAGGATCGCGCCAGGCTGTTGATCTCATGAAAATAGCTGCCGGACAGCGGCGCCACTTCGTCGAAATCAAGATTTCCGATTGCGGTCGCGCCGCTTGCGGCGCGACGGATCGGGCGCGCAATGGCCCCGGCTATGAGCGCGGCGACGATCAATGACACGCCAAGCAATGCGACAGCGAGCATGGTCGCCCAATGGAACAGCCTGAGGGGACCATCGACGGCGCGCTCGAGGAAATAGGTGCCGACCGTGATCGGCAATTCGCGGTAGCCACTGATCTCATGTGCAAAGACGAAATAGCGTTCTCCAGCGACCGATGGTTCACGCGCTAAGACTCCAGCCGGGGGCGCCAGGCCGATTTCGTCTATGGGGGGCGAGCCTTCGAGATTCTTAATGACCGGATCTCCGAAGGTCCGAAGCAAGGGAAACGACGCATTCTCTGATTGACGAGGGCTGCCTTCGGTCATGAGGGGATGGGCGAGAACCCGATCCTGCCCGTATAGCATGAAGGATATCGAGCGGGGCGGATCGCTTAACTCCTTCGCGAACATGGACAGGGCCCGTGTCGAAATTCCAAGCGCGGCAAACCCGAGATAGGTGTCTCCGCTCCAGATAGGAACGCGATAGTTCAGGAACGTCTCCTGCCTTTGTTCGCGATAAAGCGGCGGTCCCCAATAGGGGTGTTTGCGGGAGCGAATTTCGTCGGCGAGCGCGGCAAACTGGCTGTCCCCGGCAAAGTTGAAACGGTCGATCTGAACCTTTGTGTTTGATGCACCGCGCACGACGCGTAACCCTTTTCCGTTGCCATCGCTCAGGACCACGCCTTCGATTTGGGGTGCCGCCGCAAGAGTTCCGCTGACAAAGTCCGCGAGCGCAGGCTCGGCAAGCTGATAGCGACCACTGCTGATCGCGCTCGCGATGAAATCTCCCTGATCGATTGCAGCGTCGAGATGCTCACGCAGCGATCTCTCCTCGGCGGAAAGCACGCGCGTGATAAGGCGGGAGGTGAATTCCTGCACGATACGGCGGTCGGCGATCCAGTTGACGATTAGAACCGAGCCGACCGAAAGCAACACGAGAATGCCGATGCTCAGCACGAGCGTCGGCGTCAGTTTGAAGGTGGGTCTATTTTGATCCAAATGCTCGGCCGCTTGAGTTGCTGAGACGCTATGACTGGCGTTGTTAACGAGGTACCTGCCGATCGGGCTCCACGCGACATTGTTGCCGGCAATAATAGCCGAAATTACCTTGCTTGCTTCGAATTGGCAGGCGGGTTAGGTCGCTGCGCAAAAACTCCACCCTTTAGCCGCGAGCCAATGGCCAGCACCGACACGCGGCCCGCGGCGTCCACTTTTCGGTGCCAAGCGGACAATGAGTAACTGTCGCCCACCACGCGAAACTGCTTTATAATCGTTCCATACCCGATGGGGTGAACTAAGCCGTCCCGCACAGCGAAGGGATGACGGCATGCCGGTGACGTACGCGACTTGGCTCGTGCTGCTTTCGATCGTCATGGCGATCCAGGGCGCCTATGTGGGCTTAAGTCTTGCCATTCAGATTGGCGCTGCCACCGGCGCGCGCAGGCGCCTCTTGCTCGCCGGCGCGACCGCATCGCTCGCGGTCGCGATCTGGACCATGCATTTCGTCGGTATGCTGGCGGTGCGGCTGCCGTTCCAGGTCGATTACCTGGTGTTGCCGACGCTGCTGTCATTTCTGGTCTGCGCGATCGTGGTTGGCGCGGCAGTCTACGCCACCAGTTCCGGACCGCTGACGCTGCTGCGATTGACGCTTTCATCGTGCCTGATGGGCGGCGGCATTTTCGCGATGCACTACATCGGAATGACCGCGCTCGATGCCAGCGCGTACATGATCCATAACCCCGTCTATGTCGCCGCAAGCATGGCGATCGCCATTGCCGCATCCGGCCTGGCGCTGTGGCTCGCCGCCGGACGGGGAGGGCGCCCGCCGCTGATCCTTTCGGCGGCCGCCTTCGGCGTTGCCGTTTCCGGCATGCACTACACCGCCATGGCGGGCGTCACGCTTTATCCTTTCGTCACGGCCTCGCCGGGAGCGCCGACACTCTCGACCGATCTCATGGCCATCGTCGTAGCCGTGGTCGCGTTTTGCATTTCCGGAATATTTCTCTTGCTGCTGCTGCCCGAATCCTCGCGCTCGATATCCCCGGTTGCCGTTCCGAAGACCGAGCCGGTGCCGGCCACTGCTACGACAGAAATGGCGGCGGCGCCGTCGACGGTTCCCGCTTCGGCCGATGGCGCCGATGCCCCCGAATTCGGCCGTGGCACCTATGCGCCGCTCGGCGGCGCCGGGGCGCCGCCCCGGCGCTTCGCCCGGCATCTGCCGGTCGAGCGTGACGGCGGCACGCATTTTCTTGCCGTCGAGCATGTCGTCGCCGTGCATGCCAATGCTCATTACACCTATATCTTCGACGGCAACGACAAGCTGTTCTGCCCGCTGGCGATCGGCGATGTCGAGTTGCGGCTCGACAACGATCGCTTTGTGCGCGTTCACCGCAGCCACATCGTCAATATCGACCGGGTCGTCGGCTACAAACGCTCCGGTGACAATGAACTGGTCGAAATGGCTGCCATGCATCATTACCTGGTGCCGGTCAGTCGCAGCCGCATCGGCTCGCTGAAATCGAGGGTCGCCACGCTCAATGGCGGCGTGTCAGTGTTCGTGCCGCGGCGGCGCGCGCGTTTTGCATCGCAATAGCGCGGACCGTCGTCGCGTTGTTACGTCAGCAGTATTGACGCAATTCGTGCAACTGCGGCGTTGTTCGTGCGGCGCCATTGACGTTTAGTGCATCCAGTTGACACTGGTGCAGCAACTCTTGCTGCTGCAATGCACAACTCGTCACAATTCATATTGTTAGCGGTATTACGCGCAGTTCGGACCGGCCCTGGTGATGACCTTGGCCGCGCGGACGGCGCCAGGGAGGATGCCCATGATACCAGGCGCTTTCGCCTACCACCGCCCTTCATCCGTCAAGGAGGCCGTCGGTCTGCTCGCCCAATTGGGCGATGATGCCCGCGCGCTCGCCGGCGGCCACAGCCTCATTCCGATGATGAAGTTGCGGCTCGCAACGCCGGCGCATCTGGTCGATCTGGCCGCCATTGCCGAACTCAAAGGCGCGCGCAGCGACGGCAACGATATCGTCATCGGCGCGATGACGACGCAGCATGATCTCATCGGCTCCGAGCTGTTGAGCGGAAAACTCCCGATCCTGCGCGAAACTTCGGATCAGATCGCCGATCCGCAGGTGCGCTATGTCGGCACGCTCGGCGGCAACGTCGCCAACGGCGATCCCGGCAACGACATGCCGGCGGTGATGATGTGCCTTGGCGCTACGTATCACGTCATGGGCAAAAACGGCGAACGCCGCCTGGCGGCGCGACAATTTTATCAGGGCGCCTATTTCACGTCGCTGGAAACCGGCGACGTGCTCACCGCCATCCGCATTCCGGTACCGCCGGCCGGCCACGGCTACGCCTACGAAAAGCTCAAGCGCAAGATCGGCGATTATGCGACCGCGGCCGCGGCCGTGGTGCTGACCATGAGCGGCGGCAAGGTGGCGAGCTGCTCGATCGGCCTGACCAATGTCGCCGAAACACCGTTGTGGGCGGAGGAGGCCGCAAAAATCCTGGTCGGCTCGACGCTCGATGCGGCGACTGTCAAACGCGCCGTCGCCGCCGCCGAGGCGATCACCGCGCCCGCCGCCGACGCCCGCGGGCCAGCGCTTTACCGCACCAAAATGGCCGGCGTGATGCTCACACGAGCCCTGGCTCGCGCCAAATCGCGCGCCCGCGGCTAGAGCATGATCCCGAAAAGTGGAATCCGGTTTTCGGTAAAGATCATGCTCAAACAAAGAAAGTCGTGAGGAGGCAACAGCAATGGCCAAATCCCAAGTCTCCATGAAGGTGAACGGCAAGACCATCGAAGCGCTGGTCGAGCCGCGAACCCTGCTCATCCATTTCCTACGCGACCAGCAAAGCATCACCGGCCCGCATATCGGCTGCGAAACCAGCCATTGCGGCGCCTGCACGGTCGATCTCGACGGCAAGTCGGTGAAGTCGTGCACCGTGTTCGCCGTCCAGGCGAACGGCGCGGACATCCGCACCATCGAAGGCATGGCCAATGCCGACGGTACGCTGCACGCGCTGCAGGAAGGCTTCCGCGAGATGCACGGGCTGCAATGCGGCTTCTGCACCCCGGGAATGATCGTGCGCGCCTACCGCCTGCTGCAGGAGAATCCGAGCCCGTCAGAGGAAGAGATCCGCTACGGCATTTCCGGCAATCTCTGCCGCTGCACCGGCTATCAGAACATCGTCAAAGCCATTCAATATGCCGCCGCCAAGATCAACGGCGTGCCGTTCCAGGAGGCCGCAGAATGAACGACATGACCCCCACCTCCGCCGAACGCGCCGCCAAGCTCGAGGGCATGGGCTGTAAAAGAAAGCGCGTCGAGGACATCCGCTTCGTCCAGGGCAAAGGCAGTTACGTCGACGATTTGAAGCTGCCGGGCATGCTCTTCGGCGACTTAGTGCGTTCGCCGCACGCCCACGCCCGGATCAAGAAGATCGACACCACCAAGGCCGCGGCGGTGTCCGGCGTGGTCGCGGTAATCACCGCCGAAACGCTGAAAACCGTGAACCTCGCCTGGATGCCGACGCTGGCCGGCGACGTGCAGATGGTGCTGGCCGACGGCAAAGTGTTGTTCCAGAACCAGGAAGTCGCCTTCGTCATTGCCGAGAACCGCGAAGCGGCGGCCGACGCTGTCGAACTGGTCGAAGTCGAGTACGAGGCGCTGCCGTGCAACGTCGATCCGCTTAAGGCGATGACCGCCGGCGCGCCGGTGATCCGCGAGGACATCAAGGACAAGACCGATGGCGCGCACGGCAAGCGCAAGCACCCCAACCACATCTTCTCCTGGCAGGCTGGCGACAAGACCGCGACCGACGCAGCCTTCGACAAAGCGGATGTGAAGATAAAAGAGATGATCGTTTATCCGCGCGTGCATCCCTGTCCGCTTGAGACTTGCCAGTGCGTCGCGTCGTTCGACAAGATCAAGGGCGAACTGACACTGTGGGGCACGTTCCAGGCGCCGCATGTCATCCGCACGGTCGGCTCGCTGATCTCAAAGATTCCCGAGCATAAGATCCACGTCATCGCTCCCGACATCGGCGGCGGGTTCGGCAATAAGGTCGGCGCCTATCCAGGCTATATCTGCTCGATCGTGGCTTCGATCGTGACCGGCCGGCCGGTGAAATGGGTCGAGGATCGCATCGAAAATCTTTCGACCACCGCGTTCGCGCGCGATTTCTACATGGAAACCGAAATCGCCTGCACCAAGGACGGCAAGGTCACCGGTCTGCGCTGCTACACCATCGCCGACCATGGCGCCTTCGACGCCTGCGCCAACGCCACCAAGTGGCCGGCCGGCCTGTTCAGCATTATCAGCGGTTCGTATGATTTCCCGACCGCTCACGTGCTGGTCGACGGGGTCTATACCAACAAGGCGCCGGGCGGCGTTGCCTACCGCTGTTCGTTCCGCGTTACCGAAGCCGCCTATGCCATCGAGCGCGCCATGGACATCATGGCGCAAAAGCTCGGCATGGATCCGGCCGAATTCCGCATGAAGAACCTGATCCGGCGCGAGCAATTCCCCTACACGTCGGCATTCGGCTGGCAATACGATTCCGGCGACTATCAAACCGCCATGAACAAGGCGATGGAGTCGGTCGGCTACAAGAAGCTGCGCGAAGAACAGAAGGCCAAGCGCGAAGCGTTCAAGCGCGGCGAGACCCGCGAGCTGATGGGGATCGGCGTCGCCTTCTTCACCGAGATCGTCGGCGCCGGTCCATCGCGCGCTTGCGACATTCTCGGCATCGCCATGTTCGACTCCGCCGAGATCCGCATCCATCCGACCGGCTCCGGCATTTGCCGGCTCGGCACCAAATCGCAAGGGCAGGGGCACGAGACGACCTACGCCCAGATCATTGCCACCGAGCTGGGGCTTCCCGCCGACAACATCATGGTCGAGGAGGGCAACACCGACACGGCGCCCTATGGCCTCGGTACCTATGGTTCGCGTTCGACCCCGGTCTCGGGCGCCGCGACCGCCATGGCCTGCCGCAAGATCAAGGCCAAGGCGCAGATGATCGCCGCCTACATGCTCGAAGTGCACGACGACGACCTGGAATGGGACGTCGACCGCTTCCGGGTGAAAGGCAACCCCGAGCGTTCCAAGACCATGACCGAGCTCGCCTGGGCGGCCTACCACGAGGTGCCGCCCGGCATGGAGCCGGGGCTCGAGGCGATCAACTATTACGATCCGCCGAACTTTACCTTTCCGTTCGGTGCTTACATCTGCGTCGTCGATGTCGACGTTGATACCGGCCAGACCAAAGTCCGGCGCTTCTACGCGCTCGACGATTGCGGCACGCGCATCAACCCGATGATCATCGAGGGCCAGATCCACGGCGGCCTGACCGAAGCCTTCGGCATCGCCATGGGCCAGGAGATCCACTACGACGACGACGGCAACGTGACCACGGCGTCGCTCATGGATTATTTCCTGCCGACTGCGGTCGAAACCCCGCATTGGGAAACCGACTGGACCACGACGCCGTCGCCGCATCATCCGATCGGCGCCAAGGGAGTGGGCGAAAGCCCGAACGTCGGCGGCGTACCGTGCTTCTCCAATGCGGTCAACGATGCCTTCGGCTTCCTCGGCTCGACCCACATTCAGATGCCGCACGACCACTGGCGTACCTGGACCGCTGCGGAAAAACTCGGCCTGCATGGGTGACGGCTTGTCATTCCGGGGCGCGGGCAAAGCCCGCGAGCCCGGAATCCATAATCACCGCCGTTTCCAGGTGGCACGGGCGGCGCCCACCTCTTATTTTCGTGGTTATGGATTCCAGGTTCGCCGCTTTGAGGCGCCCCGGAATGACGATGTGTCATGCGCCTGAATCGCGAAGAGATTTCCGACCAGCTTGCCGCCGTCGGCTATGTCGCCGACCGCGATATTGCGACCGCGCTGTGGCTGATGGAATTCCTCAAGCGTCCGCTGCTGCTGGAAGGCGAGGCCGGGGTCGGCAAGACCGAGGTTGGCAAGGCGCTCGCCGCCGTGCATGGCGCTGAGCTTATTCGCCTGCAATGCTATGAGGGCCTCGATCAGAACGCCGCGCTGTACGAGTGGAATTATCAGCGCCAGCTGCTCGCCATAAAAACCCGCGAAGGCATCGGCGAAAATGCCGATTCCATCGAGGAGCATATTTTCTCGGAAAAATATCTGCTCGAACGGCCGCTCCTTGCCGCCATCCGTCGCGAAAAGCCGCCGGTCCTGCTGATCGACGAGGTCGATCGCGCCGACGAGGAATTCGAAGCCTTTCTGCTCGAACTCCTGTCCGATTTTCAGGTCAGCATTCCCGAGCTTGGCACCATCAAAGCTACCTCGATTCCGCGCGTCGTGCTCACCTCGAACGGGACCCGCGAATTGTCCGACGCGCTGCGCCGGCGCTGCCTGTACCACTATGTCGACTTTCCCGACGTCGATCGCGAGGCCAAGATCATCCTGACGCGGACGCCGGGTATCGACACCACGCTGGCGCTGCAGATCGCGCGCATGGTTGCCGCCGTGCGCAAGGAGGACTTGCGCAAGGTCCCCGGCGTTGCCGAGACGCTCGACTGGGCGGCGACGCTGGCCGGTCTCGAAGTGCACGATCTGCGGCAGGAGCCGGAAGCCGTCTACGAGACTATGATTTGCCTGCTCAAGACCCATGAGGATCGCTCCCGGCTGACCCGCGAAGTGAGCCAACGGCTGCTTGGCAAGGTGGCGTGATGAGTGCCTCCCGTCACCCTGAGGTGCGAGCGCAGCGTGCCTCGAAGGGCGACGGCCCCGGCCGTGCGTCCTTCGAGGGCGGCCTGCGGCCGCCACCTCAGGATGACGGACCTTTGTCTGGCGCGCGCCGGCGTCTCGCCGGCTTTGCGCGCAGCTTGCGCGACAATGGCTTCAAAGTCGGTCTCGCCGAAACCAGCGACGCGCTCGCTATCCTGGGTTCGCCGGCCGCGCTTCGTCCCACGTCCCTGAAGCCGGCGTTGCGCGCGCTGCTCTGCGCCACGCATTCCGACTGGGAACGCTTTGACGATATTTTTGATGCGTTCTGGCGCGGCGAGGGCATGCGGCAGCGGCAAGTCCTTTCGGGCGT
Source organism: uncultured Alphaproteobacteria bacterium (assembly GCA_963709825.1). GTDB lineage: Bacteria > Pseudomonadota > Alphaproteobacteria > Rhizobiales > Xanthobacteraceae > BOG-931. Next base: position 210,102 of record CAVPXZ010000005.1, on the reverse strand, counting down.
TCCGCAAGCGAGCCACGCGCCGGCGCGGCGCGTTGCCGAAGCGCACGTGCCGCAGGATGCGCTCGGCCTTCCCGATCGCGTCGAACGGCGCAGCGATGGCGACGGCGAAACCGTCGCCGACGGCCGCGGCCGCCGCGAAGGCGCTTCGCGGATCGAAGCCTTGTCGGCGACCGATCTGCGGCACATTGTCGATCCCGACGAAGTGGCGGCAACGCACGCGCTGGCGGCGCGGCTCGCCCGTACCATGCGCGCGCGCCTGGTGCGCCGGGAGCAGGTGCGCCGGCGCGGCCGGCGTCTCGATCTGCGCCGCACCATTCATCGCAACATTTCGCATGGCGGCACGCTGATCGAGCTCGCCTGGCGGCGCCGCAAGATCAAGCCGCTGCGGCTTGTGGTCCTGCTCGATGCCTCCGGCTCGATGAGCCTCTACACCGCGTTCTTCGTTCGCTTCCTGCACGGCGTCGTCGACAGCTTCCGCGAAGCCGAAGCCTTCGTGTTTCACACCCGGCTCGCCCACGTTTCGCCCTCGCTGCGCGATCGCGATGTGACCCGCGCGGTCGACAAGCTCGCTTTGATGGCGCAGGGCATCGGCGGCGGCACCCGCATCGGCGAGAGCCTGGCCACGTTTAATCGCTGGCACGCGCGTCGCGTGATCAATTCGCGCACTGCGCTGATGATCGTCTCCGACGGCTACGATACCGGCGAACCGGCGCAGCTTGGCGAAGAAATGCGCCGGCTGCGCCGCCGCTGCCGCAAGATCGTCTGGCTCAATCCGCTGATCGGCTGGCGCGACTATTCTCCGCAGGCGCGCGGCATGCAGGCGGCGCTGCCCTATGTCGATCTGTTTGCCCCCGCGCATAACCTCGAAAGCCTCGCGGCGCTCGAACCCTATCTCGCGAGACTCTGAACCATGGCGCGTCCGACCGACATTCTTGAGATCATTGCCTCGCGCAAATCAGCGGGCGAGCCGTTCGCGCTGGCGACGGTGGTGCGCACGGTCGCCGCAACCGCGGCCAAGGCCGGCGCCAAGGCGGTGATCCTGCCGGACGGCAGCATCTCCGAAGGCTGGATCGGCGGCGGCTGCGCTCGCGCGGCAGTGCTCAAGGCGGCGAAGGATGCGCTCGCCGACGGCCAATCGCGGCTCGTCTCGGTGCAGCCGCCCGATGCGCTGGACGAGCGGGGCGTCAAGGCCGGTGCCGAGCAGGAAGGTGTGCGCTTCGCCAAGAACATGTGTCCGAGCCAGGGCACCATGGACATCTTCGTGGAGCCGGTATTGCCGCGGCCGCAGGTGGTGATCTGCGGCTCCAGCCCGGTGGCGGTCGCCGTCGCTGAGTTTGCCAAGCGCGCCGGCTTTGCCGTCACGGCATGCGCTCCCGCAACCGAACAATCCGTGTTCAATGAAGCGGATCGCCGCATCGAGGGCTACGCGCTGCCGGTCGAGGAGGGCGGCGCGCGCTATGTGGTGGTTTCGACCCAAGGCCGCGGCGATGAAGCCGCGCTGCTGGCGGCGTTGGCCGTCGATACCGATTACGTCGCCTTCGTCGGCAGCCGTAAAAAGGCCGAAGCGCTGAAGGCGACGCTCGCCGAGCGCGGCGTCGGCGCCGAACGGCTGGCCAAGCTCAAGGCCCCGGCGGGCCTCGATCTCGGCGCCATCACGCCGGACGAAATCGCGATTTCGATCGTCGCCGAAATCGTCGCCGTAAGACGCAGTAAAGTTTCGCGAAATGCCGCTTGAGTCCGGTTCATCATGCAAACTCAGCGGCGCCGCCGGGGATAATCTATAATATCAATAGAATAATATTGTTCATGCGAAAAAAGCATGAAATCTTTCGTGCACGGCCAGTCGCGGCGGTGGCAGGAATTTCGTCGGCGCGGCGAACGCTTGACTATCATTTCCCTTGTCAGCACGCTGGCGTTGAAGGCGAAGCAGCAAGCTGCCCGGGGGGCCGCCGCCTTCAATAGGGAGTTCCAGTCCAATGTCTGCGTCCTCACAAGCACAGCATCCCGAAACCATCGTCCTGCACGCCGGCTGGCGCGCGGATCCGGCGACCGGCGCCGTTGCCGTACCGATCTATCAGACCACCTCGTATCAGTTCCGCGACACCGAGCACGCCGCCAACCTGTTCGCGCTCAAGGAGCTCGGCAACATCTACACGCGGATCATGAATCCGACCAACGACGTGCTGGAAAAACGCGTGGCGGCGCTGGAAGGCGGCGTTGCCGCCCTGGCGCTGGCGTCGGGGCAGGCGGCTTCGGCGTTTGCGTTGCAAAACCTCGCGCGCGCCGGCGACAACGTCGTCAGTTCCACGGACCTCTACGGCGGAACCTGGAATTTGTTTGCCAATACGCTGAAAGATCAAGGCATCGAGGTGCGCTTTGTCGATCCCGCCGATCCCGAAAATTTCCGCCGCGCCACCGACGACCGCACCCGCGCCTATTACGCCGAGACGCTGCCCAACCCGAAGCTCACGGTGTTCCCGATCGCCGAGGTCGCCGCGATCGGCCGCAGTTTCGGCATTCCGCTCATCATGGACAATACGGCGGCGCCGATCCTCACCCGCCCGTTCGAGCATGGCGCGGCCGTGGTCGTCTATTCCACGACCAAATATCTCGGCGGTCACGGCAATTCGATCGGCGGCCTCATTGTCGATGGCGGCAATTTCGACTGGGCCGCGCATGCGAAGCGCCAGCCGGCGCTCAATGCGCCGGACCCGAGCTATCACGGCGCGGTCTGGACTGAAGCCGTCAAGCCGCTCGGGCCGATCGCCTATATCATCAAGGCGCGCGTCACCTTGCTGCGCGACATCGGCGCGGCGTTGTCGCCGTTCAACGCGTTTCTGATCCTGCAAGGCGTCGAGACGGTGACGCTGCGCATGGCCAAGCACTGCGAGAACACCCAGGCGGTGACGGACTTCCTACGGCAGCGGCCGGAGATCGTGCGGGTGATTCACCCGTCGGTGCAGACCGGTGTGCACCGCGAGCGGGCGCAACGTTATCTCAAGGGCGGGCTGGGCGGTCTGGTCGGCTTCGAATTGGCCGGCGGCAAGGAGGCCGGCCGCCGATTCATCGATGCCCTGGAAATGTTCTATCACGTCGCCAATATCGGCGACACGCGGAGCCTCGCCATCCATCCCGCCACGACCACGCATTCCCAACTCTCTCCGCAAGAGCTCGATGCGACCGGCGTGTCCGACGGCTATGTGCGGCTGTCGGTCGGCATCGAGCACATCGACGACATCATCGCCGATATCGAGCGCGGGCTCGCCGCGGCGGGCAAAGTCGCCAAGGCGGCGTGATCGCGCGTCGCTCGACTGCACATGGCGTCATCACCGGGCCGGCCTGCAGCGCCGCGACCCGGTGATGCATTTGTCTGAACCAGACACCGATTGCCGGTCCTTCACCGCGCGGGCGGTTGATCTCCCGAGCTGCGCCTCCGGTTACGGCTTTTCAGTGCCGTATTGCAGCACCTGGACCTTCTCGATGGTGACGAGGCCGCTCGTCATCATGCCGTCCAGCACTGGCAGGAACGCGTCGATCTTTGCCTGCGAGTCGACGATCTCGACCACGACCGGCAGATCCTGGGAGAGACGCAGAATCTTGGTTGTGTGAATGCGGCTCGAATGGCCGAAGCCGACGTGCCCGCGCAACACCGTTGCGCCGCCCATATGCATTTCCCGGGCTTTGAGCACAATTGCCTCGTGCAGCGGCAGATTGCCGAATTTGTCGTCCTCGCCGAAGAAGACACGCAGCAGGACTGCGTCGCGGGGAATCTGCATGTCAGGTCCATTTCATCGCGTTGATGGCGGTACCGGCCACGAATCCAGCCCATACGGCGATCAGGCAGAACGCCACCGACAGGCCGATATTAGCGCCGGCGCGAAACCACTCGCCATCGTTCGCGAGGTTGAGCGTCTGCAGGCTGAAAGAAGAGAACGTCGTGTAGCCCCCGCAAATTCCAATCATCACGAACTGGCGCGCGCTTGAACCGACATAGAGTCGTCCGTTCGGGCCGGTCAGCGTAGCGAAAAAGCCGATAATGAAGGAGCCGGTTACGTTGATGAAAAGCGTGCCCCAGGGGAACGTCTCGCCGATCATCCGCGCCGCCAGGCCAGAGAGAAAGTAGCGCCCGGTCGTTCCGATCGCGCCTCCGAGTGCAACCCAAATGTAGATTCCCATGATCTCCACCAATACCGGTTGAGGCCTCCATGGTCGTAACTCCCCTAATGAGAGCTCATTTAGCTGAGCGCTTCGTTTCAGTGTCGGTCATCAGAAAACCGAAAACGGATATCGCAAACAATCCGCCATATTCAATAGAGCGTCAGCGCGAGGATGAGGACGAGCAACGCCCCAATCAACGCAAGGTAAAAGTTCAGCTGACCGGACTGCAGCGCCTTGAACCTGTTGGCGACCGCAAAGACCGCCCGGGTTACGGGAGCGAAGAGATAAGGGCCGAAGACCGGCGCGACATCATGCGAAAATACCAGCCGGTGCACGAAGTAACGGGCTCCGTTCGCCTCTCTCGTTGTTTGCTCCGTGGGGCGGTAGACGAAGCTGTAAAACGTCCGCAGCGCGTTCGAGAATGTAAGTGCCGTGGTCGATGCTTGCGCCGGATCGTGATCGAGGCCGCCGTACCAGACTGGAACGCGGCGCACCGCGAAGCGTCGGTTGGCGATCACCAGCGCGATCGGAATTATGGCAAGGAGCGGCATGACGACGACCAGCAGGGTCGGCGAGATGAAGGCGAACTTAGCGGTCAGCGGCACCAGCAACAGGCCGTCGTGCATCTGGCTCGCGGCCCGGGTCCCGAATTCGTTGGCGACGGCCACGCGCAACGCATCGAGCCAGGCCGGCATCCCGACCGCCAGCGCCAGCACGCCCAATCCGAGTACGCCGACCGCAAAGCCAACCGCGCCCCCGACCGGCGGAAATTTTCGCGTCGGACGTCCGAGTAGACCGATGCCGAAGACCTTGACGTAAGTCGCAAACGCGACCGCGACCGTCAGCGCCAGACCAGCGCCCGCAAGCGCCATCACCAGCCGGCTGGGCAGTGTGTCGAGGCGGAAACCCTGGAATACGGTCTCGAACATGTACCACTCGCTCACGAATCCCGCCTGCGGCGGCATGGCCGCGAGGCTCATCGCCGCAAACAGCGCCCCCAAGCCGAACAGCTTGGAGCTGTGGCGCAACAGGCCGGTGTGAAGAATATGGTACTGCCCGGTCGCGCCGTAGACACCGTCGGCGGCAAGGAACAAACAGCCCTTGGCGAGCGCGTGTCCGGCGAGGTGCAGAAGCGATACCGTCCACGCCAAGCTTGCGAGGTCGGGTTTGCCGTGGCCGCGGAAGACCAAAGCTGCGCCCAGCATGGCGACGGCGATCGAGGCGTTTTCCGCCGACGAGAAGCTCAGGAGCGTGCGCCAATCTTCTTGCTGGAACGCGTAGAGCGCGGTGAGGATGGCGCTGAGCACGGCAAGGATGATTACGAATACGCCGAGGCCCGCCGCGACGCCCGCCTGCTGGCCGGGCAGCCATTCCAGGAGGCCGCGGCTCAAACCATAGAACGCGGCGTTGAGCACCACGCCCGACATCAGCGCGCCGGAGGCGCCGCTACCGGCGCCGTAAGCGGTCGGGAACCATTCGTAGAACGGCAGCAGCCCGAGCTTGGCGCCAAAGCCGACGACGAGAAGCACGCCGACGAAGACGGCCGCCGGGATGGCGAGCTTGTCCGCTGCGGCGCCGAAAGCCGCGAAAGCGAATGAGTGCGCGGCGACCGCAAGCAGCAACACCGCAACCATGAGGGCGACTGCACCGACTTCCAGAAGACCGAGCATGAACAGGACCGGCCGGCCGGCGTCCTGCGCCAGCTTTTCGCTGAGGATCATCACGGCACCGCCAAAGCTCATGATCTCCCAAGCGATCAAAAACCCGGCGCCGTCGCGAATTGCGAAAACCCCGAGCGCCCCGATCAGGCTCATCGCCGCGCCGAACAGCCAGCCGGAACGGCCCTGTTGGGCCGGTGTCGCCAGCGCGCAGGCAAGCGCCGCCGGCGCCAGTCCGAAGCTGAGCAGCCAAGCTCCGTCGGGGGTCAGTTGGAAGGAGACGGCTGCGCCCGCGAGTTGCGTCGGCAACAGCACCGCCGACGTGCCGTCAGGCAGCGCCAGGATCGCGGCGCAGATTCCAACAATACTGCCCAAACACAACAGCCCGCGACCGAGCGTCGCGCCGCGTCCGCTAAGGGCGAGGACTGCGGCGGCGAGCCAGAGCGCGAATGCCGCGATCAGGAGATCATTCGACAAGCTGGCCTCCCTTCACCCGCTGCGGCGCTCGATCGAGAAACATCAGCAAAGCGTGGATGATTGCAGCAGGATTGGGCGGACAGCCGGGCAGATAGACGTCGACCGGGATCACGCCATCGAGTCCGTGGCCGCACGCGTAGCCGCCTTCAACGACGCCGCCCGAGACGGCGCAGGTACCAACGGCGAGCACCCAGCGCGGCTCGGCCATCGCTTCATAGGTCGCGTGCAGCGGGCCGAGCATGGCGTTCGTCACCGGCCCGGTCACCAGAAGAAGATCGGCAAAGCGCGGCGAGGCGGTGAAGAAGATGCCGAGGCGGTGCAGGTTGTAGAACGGATTGTTCAGCGCTTGCAGCTCGGATTCGCAACCGTTGCACGAGCCGGCGTCGACATGACGGACATGAAGGCTGCGCCGGAATGCCTGTCGCGTCTCCGCTCCGCGTGCGGGCGCGTCGCTTGCGTCAGCGTTCCAGATCAAGTCATCGCGCGCGCGCGCGCCAAAGGCCCAGTCGGACGATGGGCTCATCGCGCCGGTTGGGCAAGCCTCGGTGCAGAGTTGGCACACGACGCAGCGGCCGTAGTCGACGTCGAGCATGCCCCCCGAGTTGTCCGTCGCGCGCATGGTGATCGCCTTGGTCGGACAGATATCGGCGCAGGCTTGGCAACCCTCGGTGCACGGTTCGGGTTTGTAGCGAGGCATGCCCAGGAAGCCTGCTTGGCCATCCGTTCCCTCGGCCAACGGCCAGGGTGCCGTCTGCCTGCCCTGCAGCAATCCCAGCAAGGTCCATTGCGGCATGGCTTGCTCCTACCGATCGCATCCGGCGATGGTGAGGCCGAAGCTTGCCTCATTGATCGCGTAATCCATCATGTTGCTGTCGTGTACGGTGAACGGAAACACCCGCCAGTTCGAAAACGAGGGCGATTTGATCTTGACGCGCGCGAGCTTGCCGTCGCCGCCGACGTGCACGGCGTAGAACAATGTGCCGCGTGGCGATTCGGCAAAGCCGAGGCCCTCGGCGTTGGGGGGCACAGTGCAATCGGCGCGAACCGGTCCATCGGGCATCGCGTCGAGCGTGCGTCCGATCAGCACAATGCTCGCCTCCACCTCCGCCATGCGCACCTGCGCGCGCGCATGAGCGTCGCCTGACTGGCGCACGGCAACCGTCGGCGGAATTTCCGCGTAGGCGGCGTAAGGATGGTCGCGCCGCAAATCCCGATCGATGCCCGACGCGCGCTCGACCGGTCCGGTCGCGCCCTGATCGAACGCCAAGCGACGGTCGAGCTTTCCGGTCGTGATCAGACGGTCGAGATGGCTCGCGGTATTTTCCATGTGCGCGGCGTAACGCGAAAATCTTTCGCGCAAGGCCGCAAGTTCGGTCCCGAGCCAGCCTTTCGGCGACAAGTCGCGCCGCAGCCCGCCCAGGGCAAGCACACTGCGCAGGAAGCGGCTGCCGGTCAGCCGGGTGTTGAGTTGCTTGGCTTGCTCTTCAAGCAACTTGCCTTCGGCCTCGCCGACCTTGAGCGTCGTTGTGTGACAGAGGTGGCCGAAATAATGCAGGTGGTTGTACAACCGTTCCATTTCGGCCAGCAGCAAGCGTAGGAACCTCGCCCGCGCCGGAACGTCGCAATTTGCCGCGGCTTCGACAGCCTGGCAGTAAGCCAGCGCGTGCGCCACGCTGCCCACCCCGGAAACCCGCTCGGCCAATACCACTGCCCGTTCCGGCGCCAGACTCTCGAACCGCTTCTCCATGCCGCGATGTTTGAAGAACAGCCGCGGATGATAGTGAATGATTGCTTCGCCGACGTAGAAGAACAGAAATTCACCCAACTCGAACACGTCACCCCGCACCGGACCAAATGGCAGCAGCTGAACGTCGCGTCCGGCGCCCGCCAGTTCGGGAACGGATCGTTCGTTGCGTTCGACGCGTAGCGGACGATCCAGCGGATAATCCGGTGCGAATGGCGGCGTGATCGATTGGACGCCCTCATGCAGGACAAGGCGATGCGGCTGCGGGTGATCGGCGAAGGATAGCCCGAACAAATCGGTAATTTCCCGCTCATACCAACTCAACAGCGGCGCAACAGCAGCGAGACTTGGAATCGGTTCGCTGGCATCACAACGCCAAACCGCGAACGGGCCGGCGCCGGCGGGGCTCGATGTGTAACGCAGCTCGAGTCGATGCGGTTGGGGATACCACGCGTAGGCCATTTGCATCCGGCCGCCGGACGCGAGCAGCCGGGCTGCGGCATCCTTCAATTCCGCTGGACGCAGCGGTGTAGCCGGCGACACCGTCACGGCGCGGGTCCCGTCAGCAGACGAGCCGCCGCCATGAAGTGGTCCCACAGCTCGCTGGGCCACCAGACTCCGAACACCACAAGCGGCGCCAGAGCGAGCCACATCGGCGTGACGCACCAGCGGCTGACCGGCGTCGCGTAATCCCCGGAGCGCGCGTCGGCGTTGAAATACATGGTGCGAAAATGGTTGAGGAAGCCGATGAAGATGACGATCAACAGTACGACCATCGCGTAGACGGCCCAGTCATACCCGCGTTCGAACCCGGCACGCAGAATGACGAGTTCACTGAGAAACAATCCGAACGGGGGGGCGCCGGTAATGGCGGCGGCGCCCGCGAGCCACAACGCGCCCTGCACCGGGAAGCGCGTCCAGACACCGTAGATGCTGCGGATTTCCTTGGAGCCGTAGCTGCGCATCACATTGCCCGCGCCAAAGAACATCAGCGATTTGTTCAGTGAGTGGTTGAGCATGTGGTAAAGGGCGCCGGCGATGCCGAGCGGCCCGCCGAAACCGAAACCGAGCGCGAGCACGCCCATATGCTCGACGCTGGAATAGGCCATCAGCCGCTTGATGCCGCTCTGCTGAACGATGAACAGCGCGCCGACGATGAGCGAGACGACGCCAAAGGCAACGAGTGTCGTCCGGGCGAGCTGACTGTTTTGCGCCGCGTCGGCGATCGCCAGGTAGCGGACAATGCCGAGCATGGCGCTGTTGAGCAGTGCACCCGACAGCATCGCCGAGATCGGCGCCGGGCTTTCGCTATGGGCGTCCGGCAGCCACGCGTGCATCGGCGCAAGGCCAACCTTGGTGCCGTAGCCGACGAGCACCAGCAAGTAGGACAGCGCGGCCAGTGCGGGATTCATTTTCGGCGCTGCCGCGCGTAACGCCTCCCAGGTCATGTCGTAGGTCGGCCCGAGCACGAAGCTGCCACACCAGTAGAACAGCACGGTGCCGAGCAGCGCGAGGCTGATCCCGGCGGAAATGATGATGATGTATTTCCAGGCTGCTTCGATGCTTTCCGCAGCACGCTCAAACCCGACCAGGAAGGTGCTGACGAGCGTGGTAAGTTCGATGGCGATCCAGTAGAGGCCGGCATTGTTCATGACCGAGCTCAACAGGATCGTCAGTGCGAACCCGGAAAACAGCGCATAAAAGCCGTGCAGCCGGCCGTCCTCATCGAGCAGCCGCATGTAGCCAATCGAATAAATAGACGCGAGCAGGTAAACGATCGCGGTGCACAGGATCACCCATGCTCCGGTGGTGTCGACGATGACGTATTTGCTCAGATAAAAGTAAGGCCCGGTGGCGCTCATCATCGCCAGCGGGATCGCGGTCGCAAACACGACAAGACTGGCAGCCAGGTTGAGGCCTTCGGCGATGCGCGGCGCGCCTATCAGCATGCAGCCGACTGCCGCGACTGCCGGCGCCGTCATCATCGCCAGGAGGAGCGTGCCGGTCATGGTCAGCCCACCAGCCGATTAAGATCGAGGCTGCTTGTGCTGCCGACATGGGCCACCAGGTAGCGAACCAGAACGCTGAAGCAGGCGACAACGACCAGAAGATCGAACAGAATGACGATTTCGATCAGCAGCGGCATTCCAGGGACCAGAATCTGGGCACCGAGAAAAATGCCGTTTTCGAGGACCAGCAGGCCGAGGATCTGGCTCAGCGCCTCATGCCGCACCGTGAGCATGAGAAAGCCGATCAATTTCATCGACAGCATGATGGTCAGCGCCAGAACCGCCGCGGTGCCGGCAAGCCCCAGCGATTGACCGATGTGATAGGACACGACAAGCGCGAAGACGACGCAGGTTGCGCCGGCGACCAGGGTGGAGGACGGTTGCAGAATTTCGTGGATTTCGCGGGCGACGTTGAGCCGGCCAATGATGCGCCAAACCAGATAGGGCAGCAGCAGGCCGCGAAACAGGGCGGTGAGAATCGCGATCAGATAAAGTTCGGGATAGCCGCCGTAAAATCCGACCGCCGCGGACAGAGCTGCAATGACCCAGGACTCGGCGGCGAAGGCGTACAGGTAATTGTTGAGCCAGCGCGAACCGAGCATCACGAAGGCGAGCAGAAGGCTGGCGATCGCCAGCAAGCTGAAGATCGACGAGGCCAGCGGATCGAGATGGGCCACGAGCATGGTCAGGCCAGCTGGGTTCCGATGATGGCGAGGATGGCGAAGACGAACGAGGCCGCGAGTAATTCCTGATAGCGATAGAAGCGCAATCGCGACTGCGCGGTTTCCACGACGACGACGGCGCAGGCGACGATGACGAATTTGATCGTCAGCGCCGCAACCGAGCCCACGATCCCGATCGCCGTGCCCTCGCGCGACAATCCCCAGGGCAGCAGCAGGACATTGCAGAAGATCGTATAGAGGATGAATTGCTTCATCATCGCCGCCCAGCGCAGAATGGCGAGTAATGGTCCGGAATATTCGAGAATACGCGCTTCATCGATCATGTAGACTTCGATATGGGTGCTGGAATGAATCGGCAGCCGATCGGTCTCGACGATGAGAAGCGTGAAGAACGCCGCGATCAGAAAGAGGTGCGCCGGGCCCCAATAGATCGCCGGACTGCTGACCAGCAAATGGTTGACCACGAACGGCAACATCGCCTTCGCCAGCAGTGTAATGCCGACGAACACCAGAATAAGCGTCGGCTCCGCCAAGATCGCGACCATCACCGCCCGGCTCGAACCGATGCCGCCGTAGGCGCTGCCGCTGTCGAGACCGGCGAGCACGATCATGAACGATCCGAGCGTGAGGATGAGCCCGCCGCCAAGGATGTCGCCCATGTCGGAAAGCGGCAGCGGAAAATCGGTCAACACCGGAATGAGGATCGGCACCGTCAGCATGGCGGTGAAGGCGACGAAGGGCGCGATCCAATAGATCCAGGAGGCAGTGTCCGGGGTGATAATCTGCTTGTGAAAAAGCTTCCAGAGATCGCGATACGGCTGGAAAATTCCGGGGCCTTGAGCGAGCTGAACCCGCTCCTCGAACTGCACGATGATGCCTTGCAGCAACGGCGCCAGCGACAGCACGGCCAGGACTTGGCAGATTTGCAGGATGACGTCGCGGAGCATCACGGCTGTCTCCGCCTGGACGAAAGCAATAGGCCGCAACACCCAACGCGCCTCAGGGTGAAGCGCTCAGACGATCTCAACCGATATGATGGCGTTTTCAAAACGGCTCCCCTCGTCCGCGAACGGATGAAAGGAGTCATCAGCCCCGAGGGCAGTTTGAGGCGAACTCCATCGCCTTGCCGGTGTAAACCAGCATTAGTGTATGAATACGGATAACTTGATCTGGCTGTCAAGCGCGGAAGCCCGACGCGCTATGCAAAAAATGTGAGCATAACTTCATCTGGGAGGTTGCCTACCGCTTGATACTTCGAGCGGAAGGGCTGCCGCCCGACACGCTCAAACAGCGCGGCGCTCGCTCGGCGCCGTGTCGTCGGGAAACAGCCGATCGGACTCCACAACATATTGGGCGGCGTTCTGGTGCAGCTTGGAATTGTTGGCCTCGCGGAGCGCGGCGTCGGTTTCGCCATAGAGGAAGGCGAGAAAGGCAAAACGGCGGCCGCTGGTGATCGGCGTGACCTGATGCAGTGCGCCGCAGGAAAACACAACGGCGCCGCCATGCGGCGCGCGGTAAGCGCGGTGGCCGAATTCTGGCAGGACCAGATCGCAGCCGTCGTAACCGCCGTTGAGGTTGATAGTGACCGCGAAGCGCCGATGCTGAGCGCCGAGATTGACGTTGTCGCGATGCCGGTAGAAATGGCCGCCGACGGCGCTGTCGTAGCAGGCGACGATATAGCGGTCCATGCGCGTCGCCTGGAACTGGAAAAAGCGCTCGATGGCCGGGACCAGGCGGCGGACGATCTGACTGCGGATCGCGTCGCGCAGCTGCGGGTGCGCGACCACCAGATCGTTGCGGCGCTTGAGCCGATAATCGACGACCTGCGCGGTCTTGCCGTCAACGTCGAGCAGAAATCCGGAGTCCTTGCCGCCAAGCTTCTCGTAAGACTGGATCAGTACGTCGCAAAGCGGAAAGTCGAACACCCGCGGCACGATCAGCACCGGCGCGGTGAGCGGAACGCCGGCGGAGTCATCGACGGCCGGGAGCGTCTGCAGCACGCCGCGCACGGTTGCCGCGTGGCCGTCTGCATGATCCCAGGCGATATCGGCGACCGCGCGCAGCATCGGATCGAGCACGATCGTGCGCGGCATCCCGGCGGCGCCGAACGCGCGGCTGACCGCGCCGTCATAGTCGGCGATGAACGCGGATGCCACCGTGCTGCGGTTGAGGTAGGGCGCCGGGTCGTCAGGTGGCGCGGTTAGAATGCCGTAGAAAACGATGCGATCCTCGTCGAATAAATGAGAGTCGCGGAACAGCTCGGCCAATTCGTGTTCGATCCGCGGATTTGCCGGCGATCCAAGGAAACTCAGAACGATCCAGCGGCCGGCCGCGACCGACAGATTGAAGGCGCCGTCGGCGATCAGCGGCGCGCTGAACCACGGCACCGGATCGCCCAATACGACCCTTCCCGCATCGGCTTCGGTTTTTCCCATGATGCCGCTTTCGGTTGGCCGCCGGCTTGCGCGGCATCATTCAAACATCATGGTAAATTTTGTTCTAATATCGCGCTCCGATTCGCCGCATTGGGGTGGGAACCGAAGGCCGAGATCGCCGTGAATCTGCCGCTGACCCCGCTGACCCCGCTGACCCCGCCGAGCCCGCGCAGTCTGCGCATTTTCGATCTCGACCGCTCGCTGGAGCTCGATCCGGGTGCGATCGACCTGCGCTACGAGCGCGCCGGCCTGCTCAGAGAGCAAGGCCTGTTCGAAGCGGCCAAGCGCGACTATCTGGAATTGCTGCGCCGGACGCCGACCGATTTCGCGGCGCTGAACGACTTCGGAACGCTGGTCCTCAAGGCCGGATATAAGGAAGCCGCGCGCACGCTCTTCAAGCAGGCCATACGGCATCACCCCAACAATCCGATCGGGCACGTCAACCTGGCGAATTTGCTATTTCTGATCGATGAGCATGAGCCGGCCCGCGAGCATTTCGAAGCGGCGTTGCGGATCGATCCCGATCACATTCACGCTCATCGCGGCATGGCCTATCTCTTGGCCGAGATCGGCGATGCCGCCGGCGCCGGCAAGCACCGGGACAAAGCGTTCAAGAACCACTCTCTGACGGCGCTGTCCTATCGCGGCAACGGGCCCGCAATCCCGGTGCTGTTGTTGGTCTCGGCGGCGGGCGGCAACATACCCACCGATACCATCCTCGATGACCGTTACTTCCAGACCACCGTGCTGGTGACGGAATATGCCGATCCGAGTGCGTCGCTGCCGGCGCATGTTATGGTCTTCAACGGCATCGGCGACGCGGATCTGTGCCGGGAAGGTCTTGAAGCTGCGTGTTCGCTGCTCGCCCGCAGCGATCGTCCGGTGATCAATCATCCGCTTGCCGTGCTCAAGACCGGGCGCGCGGCAAATGCCGAGCGCCTGCGCGGCCTGCCCAACGTCGTCGTTCCGCGTATGGCCACGTTGCCGCGATCTGTCTTGGCCGGCCCTGAGGCCGCCGCAGCCGTCGCCGGCAAGGGGTTCTGCTTTCCGTTTCTGATGCGCGCTCCCGGCTTCCACACCGGCCGCTATTTCGTCCGCGTCGAGAATCCCCAGGCGCTGACGGCGGCGGCGATGGAGCTTCCGGGCGACGAGCTATGCATCATCGAACAACTCGATGCGCGGGATGGCGACGGATTCTTCCGCAAATGCCGCGTCATGATCATCGATCGCAAGATTTATCCGTTGCATCTGGCGATTTCGCGCGATTGGAAGGTGCATTACTTCCGCGCCGATATGGCCGTTTCGGCGGAGAATCGCGTCAAAGACGCGGCGTTTCTCGACGATATGGCAAACACCATCGGCGCACGCGGCATGGCGGCGCTTGAGCGGATCAATGCAGCGCTCGACCTCGACTATGGCGGGATCGATTTCGCGGTCAACGCCGAGGGCGACATTCTGCTGTTCGAAGCCAACGCCACAATGGTGCTCGTGCCGCTTTCGGCGGAGCCGAAATGGGACTATCGCCGGCCGGCTTTCGACCGCGTGTTTGCGGCGGTGCACGCGATGTTGATGGAAAAGTCGGACAGGAGCGTCAGCGTGCATCACTCGCTGGCGCTCAACGATCCTGCCGGAAGTAGGGCCGGCTTTTGATCTTCAGCAGCACGATGGGGCTCGCCATCAATAGTGCGCCGATCACCAGCGAGCCGATCACACCTTCGGCGCCGACGCCGTCAGCCACGGCGCGGGAATAGCAGAGGATGCCGATCGGATAGAACAGCACGATTGCGGTAAACAAACCGGGCGAGAAGCGCCCGGCGGTTCGTATCGTCGGTACGACATGGAAGAAGGTGGCGTTGATCAGCATGAGAGCCGGAAACGATAGCGCGACGGCCGGCCAATGGGCGGCGAGGTTTGCCGCCACGATGCCGAGCACGATCACCAGCGAATTGACGACGTAGAAGTCGCTCCATTCAACCGGAAGGCCGACGACGGCGCGCGCCCAGTTGCGCCAATCGAGCTCAAATTCTTCCAGGACGTGCAGGCCATACGCGGCGGTGGCCAGCCACATCAGGTCGGTCAGCACCATCGAAATCTGCCCCGCAAACGACGGCCCCGATGGGCATATTAGCCCGCTCACGCGACCAACGAATTGCCTGCCTCTCGTGTTGCACAGAATAGTTTTTTGCTGCCTATTTTTTAATCAGGCCCTTGCCCAGATTGGGCAGGCCCTGCGCGTTCTCGTAGAATTCTATATTGCTTTCAATGACAT
Source organism: uncultured Alphaproteobacteria bacterium (assembly GCA_963709825.1). GTDB lineage: Bacteria > Pseudomonadota > Alphaproteobacteria > Rhizobiales > Xanthobacteraceae > BOG-931. The sequence goes on along the minus strand of CAVPXZ010000005.1, from coordinate 194,669 downwards.
CGCTTAAGCGCACCGCTGCCCGCGCGCTGGCATGGGCTTTGCGAAGGCGTAGCCGCCAATCGAAGAACCATCGTTCTGATGGCTAGCCAGCAGCGGCGCTGTCGGCGCCTGCATGCGTACAGGGAGCATCTCAATGAATTTCGACAAAATCTCGCGCCGCCGGGTTCTGCAAGGAACGGCGGTCTTGGCCGCTGGCACCGCCCTGCCGCTGCGCCAGGCCTTCGCCAAAGACACCACCATCGGCTTCATCTATGTCGGGTCGCGCGACGACTACGGCTATAACCAGGCCCACGCCGCAGGCGCCGCCGCGCTCAAGAAGATGCCCGGCATCAAGGTTGTCGAGGAGGAGAAGGTCCCCGAGACCGACGCGGTCGAAAAGACCATGGAGTCGATGATCAATCTCGACGGCGCGACGCTGCTGTTCCCGACGTCGTTCGGTTACTACAACCCGCACATGATCAAGATGGCGGCCAAATATCCGAAGCTGCGCTTCGAGCATTGCGGCGGCCTGTGGAGCGAAAAGGATCCGAAAAACGCCGGCAGCTATTTCGGCTACATCGACGAGGCCCAGCATGTCGCCGGTATCGTTGCCGGCTACATGTCGAAATCCGGCAAGCTCGGCTTCGTTGCCGCGAAGCCCATCCCGCAGGTGCTGCGCAACATCAATGCCTGGACGCTTGGCGCCAAGCTCGCCAATCCGAAAATCACCACGCAGGTGATCTTCACCGGCGACTGGTCGATGCCGGTGAAGGAAGCCGAAGCCACCAACAGCCTGATCGATCAAGGCGTCGACGTTATTACCTGCCACGTCGACGGCCCCAAGACCGTGGTCGAGAACGCCGCGCGCCGCGGCGCCATGGTCACCGGCTATCACGTCAATCAAGCGGTGCTGGCGCCGAAAGCCTATCTCACCGGCGCCGAGTGGAACTGGGAAGTGCTTTATCCGCGCTTCGTCAAGATGTTCACTTCCGGCGAGACCATTCCGAATTTCTATCGCGGCGGCCTGAAGGAAGAGATCGTCAAGGTTTCGCCGTACGGCGCCATGGTCAGCGCGGAGGCGAAGAAGAAAGCCGATGAGGTGAAGGCGGCTTTGACCGCCGGCTCCTACGTCATCTTCAAAGGGCCGATCGTCGACAACAAGGGCAAGACGGTCATCGCCGCCGGCGTGTCTCAGGGACAGACCAATCCCGAACTGGAAAAGATGGGTTATCTGGTCGACGGCGTGATCGGAGCGACTTCGTGAAGGCGGATGTCGAGGCGCCTCCTGCTCCGTCAGGGGCAGGGGCGCTTCTACGCCTACCGGCCTATGGCCGGAAGATCGGCGGCGCGGCCGAATATATCGTCATCCCCGCGCTCGCCCTGTTGGCTTCGCTCGTGCTGTTCGGCATCTTTGTCGCGCTGTTCGGGAAGAATCCGCTCGATCTTTACTTCTACATGTATCAAGGCGCGTTCGGCACCTGGTTCTCCTGGCAGAACACGCTGACGCGCGCAGCGCCCCTCATCCTGACCGCGCTGTGCACGGCGCTGCCGGCACAGCTCGGCATGGTGATCATCGGCGGCGAAGGCGCGCTGCTCGTCGGCGCGCTGACGGCGACCAGCGCGGCGCTGGCGCTGCCGAACGCGCCGCCGCTGTTCGTCGACGTCGCCATGGCCTGCGCCGGCATGATCGGCGGCGGGCTGTGGATTATGATGTCCGGCGCCTTGCGCCATTACCGCGGCGTCAACGAAACAATCTCGAGCCTGTTGCTGGTCTATATCGCGCTCGCGATTCTGAATTTTCTGGTCGAAGGCCCGATGCGCGACCCGACCAGCCTCAACAAACCGTCGACGCCGGAAATCGGCGCCGCCAATATGATCGGCAGCATTCCCGGCACCGAGGTGCATTGGGGCTTTGTCCTCGGCATCATCGCGGCCGTGCTGTCTTATATCCTAATCTATCACACCGTGTTCGGCTTTGCCGCCCGCGTCGCCGGCGGCAATATCCGCGCCGCCAAGGTGGTGGGCTTAAGCGTCGGCAAGCTCATTCTGATCATCTGCTTTCTCGCCGGTGCCGCCGCCGGTCTCGCCGGGATGATGGAGGTCGCCGCCGTTCAGGGCCGAGCCAACGCCAATCTGGCGGCCGGCTACGGCTTTGCCGGCATCCTGGTCGCGTTCCTGGCGCGGCAGAATCCATTGGCCGTCATCCCGGTCGCCATCCTGCTCGGCGGCATCGGCGCGAGCGGCGGCCTGCTGCAGCGGCGGCTCGGATTGCCGGACGCATCGGTTTTGGTGTTGCAGGGCATGATCTTCGTGATGGTGCTCGCCAGCGACTCGCTTTACGGGCGCTTGAGCTTTTTGCAGCGAAAGGCGTCGTGACCATGGCCGGCCCTGGCGACATCGGATTGTGGACAGTACCGGTGGCGGTACTCGGCGGCGCCGTCCGCGTCTCCACGCCGTTTCTGTTCGTCAGCCTCGGCGAATGCATCACCGAGCGGAGCGGCCGCATCAATCTCGGCCTCGAGGGTACGCTGGTGATGGGGGCGATGGCCGGCTACGGCGTATCCTATCTCACCGGCTCGCCGTGGCTCGGCGTGCTCGCGGCAGGCATAACCGGCGCGGGCATGGGCGCGCTCCATGCCGGCATCTGCGGGCTGCCGCGCGTCAACGACATTGCGGTCGGCATTGCACTGATGCTGTTCGGCGTCGGCCTTGCCTTCTATCTTGGCAAGCCGCTGATCGAGCCGACCGCGCCGCGGCTGCCATCGATCGACCTCGGCTGGTGGAGCGATATTCCGCAGCTGCGCGCCGCCTTGCGGATCAACGTCCTGTTTCTCATCGGCGTGGCGCTGGCGCCGATCCTGGTGTGGGCGCTGCGGACCACGCGCTGGGGCCTGATCATACGCACCGCCGGCGAAAGCGCCGACGCGGCGCTGGCGATGGGTTACTCGGTCAATTTCATTCGTCTGCGCGCCACCATGTTCGGCGGCTTCCTGGCCGGGGTCGGCGGCTCGTTCCTGTCGCTTTATTATCCCGGTAGCTGGAACGAGGGACTGTCCAGCGGACAGGGCATCACTGCCGTCGTGCTGGTCATTTTCGCGCGCTGGAACCCGATGCTGTGCCTGGGCGCATCGATCCTGTTCGGCGGCGCCGCCGCGCTCGGACCGGCGCTGCAGTCGGTCGGCTTCAGCCACGGCTATCATCTGTTCAACGCCGCACCGTATATTTTGACCCTGCTGATCATGATCGCGACCTGCTCGCCCAAGCGCACTTTGGTCGGCGCGCCGGCGGAGCTGTCGATTACGAGGTAAAGGCAATGGCCCAACCGGCGCTTAAAGAGAGCAGCATGGCGGAACGCTACGTCACCGCCGATCCCTATCTCTGGCCGTATAACGGCGACCTCCGCCCGCAAAATACCGTGCTGATCATCATCGACATGCAGACCGACTTTTGCGGCGTCGGCGGCTATGTCGACAAGATGGGCTACGATCTGTCGCTCACCCGCGCACCGATCGAGCCGATCAAGCGCACGCTCGCCGCGGCGCGGGCCAACGGCTTCCATGTCTTCCACACCCGCGAAGGCCACCGCCGCGATCTCGCCGACCTGCCGGCGAACAAACGCTGGCGCTCGCGGCAGATCGGTGCCGGCATCGGCGATCCCGGACCCTGCGGCCGCATCCTGGTGCGCGGCGAGCCGGGCTGGGAAATCATCCCAGAACTCGCGCCGCGCGACGGCGAGCCGATCATTGACAAGCCCGGCAAAGGCTCGTTTTGCGCCACCGATCTTGAACTCGTGCTGCGACTGCGCGGCATCGACAACATCGTGCTCACCGGCATCACCACCGACGTCTGCGTCCACACCACCATGCGCGAGGCCAACGATCGCGGCTTCGAATGCCTGCTGCTGGAGGATTGCTGCGGGGCCACCGACAAGGGCAATCACGACCATGCGCTGAAGATGATCAAGATGCAGGGCGGCGTGTTTGGCGCGGTGTCGGATTCGGCAAAGTTCCTCGAGGTCATTTCGTGAGCGAATTTGCCACGCTGATCCCGCCGGGCGGGCCGGTCTCGCCGACCGCGTCCAAAAGAACCTTCGGCGTCGAGGCGCTCGCCATGACCAAGCGCTTCGGCGAGTTCACTGCCCTTGATGCGGTCTCGATGAAGGTTCGCTCCGGCACATTCCACGCGCTTCTCGGCGAGAACGGCGCCGGAAAGTCGACGCTGGTCAAGTGCATCATGGGTTACTATCAGGCCGACGGCGGCGAGCTCATTGTCGATGAGCGGCAGGAGGTCATCGACAATCCGCGCGCGGCCCACGCGCTCGGTCTCGGCATGGTCTATCAGCATTTCACGCTGGTGCCGGCGATGACGGTGGCGGAGAATTTCGTGCTGGCGCGCGACGACGTGCCGGCGGTGGTCGATTGGGGACGGGAGCGCAAGAAGCTGGAAGACTTCCTCGGCCACATGCCGTTCCGGGTACCGCTGAACGCCAGGGTGTCGGCGATTTCCGCCGGCGAGCGGCAGAAGTGCGAGATCCTCAAGCAGCTTTATCTCAAGCGCCGCTTTCTCATCCTCGACGAGCCGACCTCGGTGCTTACCCCGGGCGAAGCGGACGAGGTGCTCGGCATGCTGCGCGCCATGGTGGCGGACGGCGCCCTCACTATTCTCATGATCACCCACAAATTTCGCGAGGTCATGGCCTTCGCCGATGAAGTGACCATCCTGCGGCGCGGCAAATTGGCGGGGCACGGGCAGGTCAAGGACTTGAGCCCCGACACCATGGCGCGCACCATGATCGGCGCCGAGGAATTGACGGTGCAGCCGCCCCGCACCGGCGAGTTCGGCGCGCCGCGGCTTGATATCGAAAAGCTCAATGCGCTCGACGACGCGGGTCAGCCGGCGGTGCGCGACGTGTCGCTGTCGATCCGCGGTGGCGAGATCGTCGGCGTCGCCGGCGTCTCCGGCAACGGTCAACGCCAGCTGATCGAAGTGCTCGCCGGCCAGCGCGAGGCCGAAAGCGGCACCATTTATCTGCAAGGCGAGGAGTATCACGCGACCCGCCAGGAGATGCGCCATAACCATCTCTCGGTTCTGCCCGAGGAGCCGCTCAAGAACGCTTGCGTCGCCCGCATGAGCGTGGCCGACAATCTCGCCTTCCGCGAATTCGACCGCGCACCGTTCGCTTCCGGCGGCTGGTGGCTCAATCGCGCGGCGTTTCATGAAAACGCCATGCGCAAGATCGAGCGCTACAAGATCAAGACCCGCTCCGACGATACTGCGATCGGCGAATTATCCGGCGGTAATGTGCAGCGCACCGTGCTCGCCCGCGAACTCTCCGGCGAAGTCGATATCCTGGTCGCGGCGAATCCGTGTTTCGGGCTCGATTTTGCGGCGGTGGCGCAAATTCACGCTGAGATCATGGCGGCGCGCAACCGCGGCGCCGCGGTGCTCCTGGTCAGCGAAGATCTCGATGAGCTTCTAAAGCTTGCCGACCGTTTGGTGGTGATGTTCCACGGCGCGCTGGTTTACGAGACCCGCGCCAGCGAAGCCGACCTCACCGAGATCGGCCGCCACATGGCCGGGCATTAGGCGCCCGAATTTCGCAAGCCTGGATCGCACACGCCGCGGCTAAAAATCCGACGCGCGGACGCGAGAGCGCATCTGATACGCCGCGTCCACGACCCGTCGAATTGTCCATAGTCTGGAGGCTGTATTCTGAGCAATATTCAACCAAGAGCTTGTTTAATATGACGTTTTCGCATTTTTCGTGGCATGGCGTTTGCTTCCTCAGTACTGCCCGGCACGACCGGTCTGGAATGAGGGGGGCACATGGCCATGCGAAGCATCTTTCGAGATCCTGTGAGATTAGGCGCGATGACATTGCTGGCGGCGTCGTTCTGTTACGCCGCCGCGGCCGCGGAGCACGATCCGCGCGACAGCTCGCCGCCGGACCAGGTGCCGGCGCCGATGCGCAATATCATCGCCTTCGAAAAATCGGGCGCGATGCCGTCGAAGCATTACAAGATCGCCTATGTGACCGAATGCGTGACCAACGCCTATTGCGAGGCACGCATGAAGGGGCTGGAGGAAGCGGCCAAAAAGTACGGCTTCGAATTCAAGATCTTCGACTCGAACTTCAATCCGCAAGCTCAGCTCAAGGACGTCCAGAACGCGGTTCAGCAGGGCTTTGATGGTTATCTCTTCGGCCCAACCGCGGACGCGCCGGCCTGCAAGATGTGGAAGGACTTCCTGGCGCCGACCAAGAACCCGGTGGTGACGATCGATCTGTCGATGTGCGGCGATATCGATTACACGCCGGGCCTTGCGGCCATGGTGAGCATTCAACGCCAGCCCTACTACGACATCCATGTCGAACGTGCCTTCGCGGCGGCGTGCGGCGACGGCAAGCCCTGCAAGGGCGTTTCGTTGAGCGGCTTTGCCGGTTCCGATCTGTTCACGCGATGGGAAATGGCGATCGACAAGGGCCTCAAGAAATACCCGAACGTGCAGATCGTCTCGCGCCGCGAAGCCAAGTTCGATCCGCGGCTTGCCCGCCAGATCACCCAGGATGCGCTGCAGGCGCATCCCGATCTGCATTTTGTTGTTTGCCACGACGACAACATGTCGCTCGGCGTCGCGGCGGCGATCAAGGCCGCCGGCCTCGTCCCCGGAAAGGACGTCAAGATTTACAGCATGGGCGGCAACGCCCACGGCGTGCAGGGCGTGAAGGACGGGATTTTCGAATGGACGGCCGCCGAGGATCCGCACGCCGAGGCTTATTACGGCGCCATAGCGCTTGTCATGGCGCTGGAAGGCCATCCGCTGAACGGTTATGTCAATCTCGAGGACCTGCCTTGGCTGGTGGACGGGACCGACACGATCTTCATCACCAAAGCAAACATGAGCAAATACACGCCGCATTGGTAGGCGCAGCGAGGTTCGGCGCCGGGCGATGACAACGACCGAACCCCTGGCGATCCGGATTCGGGGGCTGACCAAATCATTTCCCGGCGTTGCGGCCTTGCGCGGCGTCGATCTCGACGTCAAGCAAGGGGAAGTGCATGGGCTTGTCGGCGAGAACGGCGCCGGCAAGTCAACCCTGATCAAACATCTGACCGGGCTTTACGCGGCCGACAGTGGCTCGATCGAATTGTTCGGGCGGCCGCTGGAGCATGCCGATACGCGCGCGCTGCAACAGGCTGGCATTGGGGTGATCTATCAGGAGCGGGCGATCCTGCCGGAACTATCAGCCGCGGCCAATGTCTTCCTCGGCAGGCAGAAGACCTGGGGTCCGTTCCTCAACCATCGCGCCACGATCAGGCGTTTCCGCGAACTGGCCGATCGCCTCGGCGTGGCGCTCGACCCCGACGCGCGCGCGGGATCCTTGTCGGTTGCCGGTCAGCAGTTGATCGAGATCATGCGGGCGCTTGAAGCGGAGCACCGTATTCTGATCATGGACGAGCCCGCGACGTCGCTCGGAGAGACCGAGCGCGAGGGGCTTTACGGCATCGTTGATGGTCTGCGGTATCAGGGACTCTCGATCATCTTCATTTCGCATGATCTGGACGACGTCCTCCGACTCTGCGACTGCGTGTCGGTCATGCGCGACGGCGCTATGGTCGCTAGCCGGCCCGCGGCCGACTGGAACAAAACGTCGCTCGTTGCGGCGATGCTGGGCGATGTCGATTTCAATCGCTCGATTGTCCGAACTCCGCCGGCGGCGGATGAGGAGATGCGGGTCGAGAGCCTGGCGATTCAAGGCGTCGTCTCGGAGGTTTCATTCGCGGTTCGATCGGGGGAAATCTTCGGATTGGCGGGGCTGGTGGGTGCCGGCCGGACCGAGATTCTGCGGGTGCTGGCCGGTATCGATCGGCCGTCGGCTGGGCGCCTGTTTGTTCGCGGCCGGGAGATTGCATGGCCGCGCAACGTGGCCGCCGCGCTTGGCTGCGGTATCGCGCTCACCCCGGAGGATCGCAAGAGCCAGGGTCTCGTCTTGGGACTGAGCGGCGCTGCAAACGTAACGCTGTCCAGTCTTGGCGCGGTGAGCACCGGCGGCATCGTCTCCGACCGGCGGCTCCGGCGCGAAGCCGCCGAGGCGATGGCGCCGCTGGCATTCGATACGGCGCGTTTGGCAGACCCGGCCGGCAATCTTTCCGGCGGCAATCAGCAGAAGCTCGTTATCGGGAAATGGCTGCATCGCAGGCCGAAAATTCTGCTCCTCGACGAGCCGACGCAGGGCATCGACGTCGGCGCCAAGGCCGAGATCTACAAGGTCGTGTCCGAGCTTGCCAACCGCGGGATGGCCGTCATTCTGGTATCTTCAGAGTTCGAGGAAATCGTCGGCATTTGCGATCGCGTTCTCGTGCTTGGCGGCGGCCGTTCGCTTGGCGTGCTTGAGCGCGAGCAGCTTTCGATCAAGGCGATCTTCGACCGCTTATTCCATGCGGAACTCGCCGCGTGACCGGCGCAAGGCCCTTAGCGGTGCCGAGAATTCCGGCCGCGGCGGTCCGCCGTTATGGCGTCGTGGCGGCTCTTGTTGTTCTTCTGATCATCCTCAGCATCGCAAGCCCGGCTTTCTTTCGCCCCACCAACTTCGCGAATATTCTCGCGCAATGGGCTCCGGTCGGGATCATGTCGGTTGGGACCACTTATGTGATCCTGGCCGGCGGGTTCGATCTGTCGGTCGCGGCGGGATTTGCCTTCTGCGCGGTCGTCGCAGCAGCTTTGGCCCAGGCCGGAGTGCCGGCGAACCTCTCCTTTCTGGCGGCGATCGGCGCCGGCGTCGGGATCGGGCTGGTCAATGCGGTGCTTGTGGTCGGGCTCCGGATCAATCCGTTTGTGGCGACACTGGCTTCCGGTTTTGTCCTCACCAGCCTGCCGTACCTCATCGTTCCTAGTCCCTTCATCGAGGTCGATCAGCCCGGCTTCGACGCGCTCGGCACCGGCGCATGGCATGGCGTCCCTTTCACCGGGCTTATTCTCATCGGATTTCTGGTCGTGTCCGGGACGATTCTGGCGAAGACCCAGTACGGCCATCTTCTCTACGCGGTCGGTGGCAATGCGGAAATCTCTCGCCTGTTCGGCATCGCGGTACGCCGTGTTGTCGCCAGCACTTATGTTTTTTCCGGCCTTTGTGTCGGCACCGCTGCCTGCCTGGCAACCTCGCAGCTCAGCTATTCCGCGTCCGATCAGGACCCGGTGCTGGTCTTCGACGTCATCGTCGCCGTCGTCGTCGGCGGCACGTCGCTGGCGGGCGGTGTCGGATCGATGTGGCAGACGGCGGTTGGGCTTGCGATTCTCGCCGTTCTGCAGAACGGCCTCAATCTGCTCGATATCAACACCTTCTACCAATACATCATCAAGGGCTGTCTCATCATCGCTGCGGTCAGCCTCGACGTCTGGATCAGATGGCTCTCGGGCGAGCGGCTGTGGCAAGCCGCTGCTCTGGTAGCGGGGATGCTGAGGTTCTCAGGCAACGCGCGGCCAAACAATCGTTCGGAAAGCGGCGGCACGTACGGGAGCCAGTCATCGTCATGACGCAGCTCACGGACGGCGACATTTCCACGATCTCGCAGAAGCCGTATGCCAACACTGCGCAGCGCAAGACAGCGATCCCAGCGACCGAGTATCTGCGGACTTACGGGATCGTGTTGGCGCTTCTGCTTCTGGTCGGCATGGTCGAGATGGCCGATCCCTCGTTTCTCAGTCGGGCCAACATCGTCAATATGCTCGGCCAATGGGCGCTGACCGGGGTGATGGCGGTCGGGATGACGTTCGTCATCATCTCTGGCGGTTTCGATCTCTCCATCGCCTCGGGCTTTTCTCTGTGTGCGATCGTGGCCGCGCTGCTCGGGGCCGACGGCTGGCCGCTTTGGGTCGCACTTGTTGCCGCCGTCGCGACGGGTCTCATCATCGGCGGCGTCAATGGCGGGCTCGTGTCAGTGCTCGGGATCAGCCCTTTTATCGCCACTGTCGGCACCGGGTTCATCATCCTGGGCATCGATTTTCTTGCGACGCCCAATACCTACATTCAGGTCACGCAACCCGGTTTCGACTCGCTGGGCGCGGGGACGTGGCTGTCTTTCCCCTTCAAGGGGATGATCTTGCTGGCCTTCCTGTTGCTGGGCGAGGCCATTCTCGCCAAGACCGTCTACGGTCGCCAAGTTTATGCGGTCGGGGCCAACGCGACGGTCTGCAGGTTGAGCGGCCTGCCGGTCGGCTGGATTATCGCCAGCACCTATGTCGTCTCCGGGCTATGCATGGGAGTTGCCGGCAGCTTGGCCGCGTCGCAGCTCAGCACCGCGCAGGCGCGCATGGAGCCGACCATCGTTTACGACGTGATTGCCGCTGTCGTCATCGGCGGCACGTCGCTTTCCGGCGGCATCGGCGCGATGTGGCGCACCGCTGTGGGGCTCGCAATCATCGCGACCATCTCCAACGGCTTTACGCTCGTCGGCCTTAATCCGCTGCATCAAGGCATCGTCAAAGGCATCATTATCATCTTGGCGCTGGCCATCGATGGATGGACGAGCCGAATCTCGAGCTATCGCCGGGGCTAGCGTGCAATCGCTTCAGATTGAATTGATTGGCCTCTAGCTTTTTGGTGGAGCATGATCTTTTCGGAAAACCGGCTTCCACTTTTCCGGATCATGCTCCAGCGCGCCGATGAGATCATAAGCTGCGGCCTTAATGCGACAATGCGCTTTGGATAGCTGCGGCGACACCGGCCGCGGCCCGCCGGTAAAAGTCGGGACTCAGTGGCTCGACGCGATCGCAGGGATGACGCAGGTCATTGCGCCCGCGCAGGATCGGCTCCTGCATCTCCCGGTCGGTGAGCGAGCGCGCGCCGATAAGACGCTCGCGGCAGACATAGGCCTGGCGTTGATCTGCCGGCATCAGCACGATCGGATCGAGTTGCCAGAGGCGCGCCGTGTGGTCGAGGGAAGCGGTGACGACGCGCGACCCGTCCGGGCTGAATGCCGTACTGAGCACTTGATTGGTATGGCCCGAGAGTGCGGTCAGCGCGACGCCCGTGGCGGCGTCCCACACGCGCGCGGTGTTGTCCGCAGACGCGGTGACGACGCGCGCACCGTCCGGGCTGAACGCGGCACCGAACAGCCGATCCGTGTGCCCGGCCAGCGTGACCAATGCGGCGCCCGTCGCGGCGTCCCACAGTCGCGCGGTGGTGTCGAACGATGCGGTGACGATGCGGGAACCGTCCGGGCTGAATGCGGCGCTATTCACCCAATCCGCATGCCCCGAGAGTGTGGCCAGCGGCGCGCCGGTCCTGGCATCCCACAATCGCGCCGTCTTGTCCGCGGACGCAGTGACAACCCGAGAGCTGTCTGGGCTGAATGCCGCGCTGATCACGCGATCGGTGTGTCCGGCGAGCGTCGCGATTGCGGCGCCCGTCCTGGCATCCCACAACCGCGCGCTGTTATCGAAGGCTGCGGTGACGATGCGAGAACCGTCCGGGCTGAACGCGGCACTGTTCACCCAACCGGTATGTCCCGAGAGCGTGAGGAGCAGTGCGCCGCTTGTTACGTCCCATACACGCGCGGTGTTGTCGTAAGCCGCAGTGACGAGGCGCAAACCGTCCGGGCTGAACGCCGCGCTGACCACGCGATCCCGGTGTCCGGAAAGCGTGGCGAGAGCGGCGCCGGTCTTGGCGTTCCACAATCGCGCGGTCGTATCATCGGACACGGTTACGACGCGAGAGCCGTCCGGGCTGAATGCGGCGCCGTTCACCGCACCGTTATGCCCCGAGAGCGTCGCGACCGCGTGGCCGGTCGCAACATCCCATAGTCGCGCGGTCTTATCCTCAGACGTCGTTACGATGCGAGCGCCATGGGGGCTGAACGCGGCGCTGGTGACCGCGTCCGCATGCCCCGCGAAGATGGCAAGCGGGGCACCTTTGTTGACGTCCCACACGCGTGCAGTGTTGTCCAAGGATGCGGTGATGGCGCGAGCGCCGTCCGGGCTGAACGTCGCCTTGAATACCGGCCCCGCATGCCCCGCGAACGTGGCGAGCACTGCGCCCGTCGCGGCGTCCCACACGCGCGCCGTGCCGTCCTCCGATGCGGTGAGGATGCGAGAGCCGTCCGCGCTGAACGCGGCAGTCCATACCCAGCCCGTATGCCCCGAGAGCGTAGCCAGCGCGGCGCCGGTTTCGGCGTTCCATACGCGCGCGGTGTTGTCCAAGGATGCAGTGACGACCCGAGCGCCGTCTGGGCTGAACGCGGCGCCTAAGACCGGACCTGTGTGTCCCGAGAGGTTGGCGAGCAGGGAGCCGGTGTTGGCGTCCCATACGCGCGCTGTCTTGTCCTCCGAGGCGGTGACGACGCGAGAGCCGTCCGGGCTGAAGGCCGCGCTCCAAACCAGGAACATATTATCGGAGAGTGCCGCGATCTCGGTTCCGGTCGCAACATCCCACACCCGCGCGGTGCCGTCGAACGATGAGGTGACCGCGCGAGCCCCGTCCGGGCTGAACGCAGCCCTATTCACCGTGTCCGCATGCCCCGACAGAGCGGCAAGCTCGGCACCCGTCCTGGCGTCCCAGATGCGTGCGGTATCGTCACTGGATGCGGTGATGACGCGGGAGCCGCCCGGGTTGAACACGGCGCTGTTCACGGCAGCCGTATGTCCCGACAACGTTACAAGCAGCGCGCCAGTGTTCGCATCCCAAATGCGCGCGGTCTTATCCCACGAAGCGCTGACGATGCGGCTGCCGTCCGGGCTGAACGCTGCGCTGTTGATCCAGGACTTGTGCCCCGAGAGTATGGCCAGCGCGGCGCCAGTCTTTGCGTCCCACACGCGCGCGGTCGCGTCCCAGGACGATGTGACGATTCGCGAGCCGTCCGGGCTGAATGCGGCGCTGCTCACCAGGCCCGAATGCCCCAATAACGCCAATCGAAAATAACAGTCATGCGCGGACGCAAAGAACGACAGTGCGCCCTGCAACTGCCGCGAGCGAAACGATAGCGGAGAAGCGCCCTCGCCAGGCGGCAGGCCGGCGACAGCCAATCGTAACGCGCGATCGCAAAAGCCTTGCCCGAAGGCGGCCGCGCTGACGCTGGCGAAAACGCCCGCTTCACGCTGCGACGTGCGGTGCGACTCCCAGACGGCGCCGCCGAGAACCGCCGCCGCGACAACGAAGCCGGACGCCAACGCCCAGCTTATTCTCTTGAGGAGTTTTCTTGTCCGCGCGATGACGGCGCGCTCGCGCGCGAACGCCGCTTCCTTCGCCTCGTGGTCGGCCGTCTCGTTCGTCATTCCTGCTCGAATGGCTGAAAGTGGCCGGGATCAAGTACCCGGCCGCCGAGGCTAGGCCACGCCAGATCGCAACGCCAGCCGACGAGCTTTTGTCAGCGCGCAGGCGCGTCTGTCGGGTCGGGAGAGCCTAGGCGCCAAGGCGAGCCATGCTCAAATTAAGAGTGAGTCGGATCCTGACACGCAAGTCAGGGTTCAAATTTGACAGTTGCCGCGATATGGCCGGATGGTGATGCGGATGATATAAATCTCGCATTGTGAGCGCTCAAAGACCGGATCATACGGGGGACTGCCGTGACATCACTCTATGCCAACCTCGACAAGGCAAGGCCTTATATCCTGAGTGTTCTGCGTATCGTCGTCGCGCTGCTGTTCCTTGAGCACGGTCTGCAGAAGTTTTTTGGCTTTCCCTCGGCCGGCCCTTCGATGACGCCGCTCCTCGACGTCCAGGGCGTGATTGAGATCGTCGGCGGCATTCTTCTGCTCGTCGGCGCCTTTACGCGCGTGACAGCCTTTGTCCTCGCCGGCGACATGGCGGCGGCCTATTTCATGGCGCATTTCCCGCGCTCGTTCTTCCCCTCGGTCAATAGCGGAGACGCGGCGGTGCTGTTTTGCTTCGTTTTCTTCTACATCGTATTTGCCGGCGGCGGTCCGTGGAGCGTCGATCGCGTCGCGCTGAAGCAGGATTAGAGCATGATCCGGAAAAGTGGAAGCCGGTTTTCCGAAAAGATCATGCTCCACCAAAAAGCTAGAGCGCCGATCGATGCAATCTGAAACGATTGCGCTTTAGGGCCCGCGCGCTCGGAATTTATTTTTCGAGATACTGCTCGAAGAACGCGCTGACTTCGGCGAAGTGTTCCTTGCAACCACAAAGCACAGCAGTGGTGCGGATCTCGTGATCGGCCCTCCCTGAGGGTGAGTAAGCATGCTGCAGCACGCGCCATTTTGCGCGATGATCGCGCTGGATTATCCGCTTGGCGCCGGCGCGAGCCGCCGATATTGCGCATAGACCGGTTCCCACATCTTCGCTTTGACCGCGGCGGCAATGTCCTGATCCGGAACGGCGGCTAATCCTTCGGCGTCCGCCTGCTTGGCAATGGCGACCGCGACATGGAATGAGATTTTCCTCAAGTCGGCGAGCGGCGGCAGCAGGTTGGCGCGCGGGCCGGCTTTGGCCGGCGACAGCTCGGCGATCGCGCGGGCGGCAGCGAGAAACATGCCGTCGGATATTCGGCGCGCCTGCACGGCGATGGTTCCGAGACCGACGCCGGGATAGACATAGGCATTGTTGGTCTGATCGATCCGGAACGGATGACCGTTGCGCGGGATCGGCGGAAACGGGCTGCCGGTGCCGATGACGGCGCGTCCTTCAGTCCAGGCGAGCAGCTCTGCCGGGGTTGCTTCGCTGCGATCGGTTGGATTGGAGAGCGGAAAGATCACCGGCCGCTGTACGTGAGCCGCCATCGCGCGCACCACCGGCTCGGAGAAGGCGCGGGCCTGTCCGCACGTGCCGATCAGCACGGTCGGATGCGCGTTGGCGACGACGTCGGCCAGGCCGATGCGTTCCCCGGATGAGAGCTTCCAGGAGGCCACCCGGTCGCGGCTTTGGGCGAACGGCGTCTGGAACGGCTGCAAACCGGCCATGCCCTCCAGCAACAGGCCGTCCCGGTCGACGAGGTAGAAAGCGCTGCGGGCATCCTTGTCCGGAAGCCCCGCATCGACCATGGCGCGGAGCAGAAGCGCACTGATGCCCGTGCCCGCAGAACCCGCGCCCAGCACCGCAATGCGCTGATCCTTCAGCGGCACCCCGGTGACATTGATCGCGCTCAGAATCGCGCCGACCGCGATGGCGGCGGTGCCCTGAATATCGTCATTGAAACTACAGAGCTGCTCGCGGTATTTCGCCAGCAGGCGGTTGGCGTTGCCGAAGGCAAAATCCTCCCAGTGCAGCAACACATGCGGCCAGCGCGCGCGGACCGCGTCGACGAACGTGGCGACGAACTCATCGTACGCAGCGCCGCGCACGCGCTCGTGCCGCCAGCCGATATAGAGCGGATCGGTGAGCAGCGACTGGTTGTCGGTTCCAACGTCGAGCAGGATCGGCAGCGTCGTCGAGGGATGCAGGCCGGCGCAGGCGGTGTAGAGCGAGAGCTTGCCGATCGGAATCCCCATGCCGCCGGCGCCTTGATCGCCGAGGCCGAGAATGCGCTCGCCGTCGCTCACCACAATGGCCTCGACGCCGTCGAAGCGCGGATGGGCGAGGATGCGGCGGATGCGATCCTTGAGCGGAAAGCTCAAGAACAGGCCGCGCGGCTTGCGAAAAATGTGGCTGAATAACTGGCAGCCGAGGCCGACCGTCGGCGTATAGACCAGCGGCATCAGCTCTTCGATGTTGCGGGTCAACAGCGCGTAGAACAGGGTTTCGTTGGTATCCTGCGAGCCGCGAAGAAAAACGTACTTTTGCAGGTCCGTGCCCAGACCGCGAAAAGCGTCGAGACGCCGCTCAACCTGCAAATCGAGGCTGGTCACATAGGGCGGCAGCAGTCCGTCCAGATCGAATTCATCGCGCTCGGCCTCGGTGAACGCCGTGCCTTTGTTCAGCAGCGGATCGTTCAAGAGCTCATAGCCGCTGAGCGCGGTCTCGATGGTTCTCGGCATGTCGGCGCTCATATGTGCAATTCGGGGGCGAGGCGGCGGGTCAGCGCGTCGAGTGTAGCGGATTCGCTGCGGCGCTACTCCCTGCCGGAGCGTCCCAGAACGGCAGCACGATGAGCAAGCGGATGGCGGCGATGATGATGATGCGGCGTCGGTTGAACCGTTCGGCCATCGATATGACTCCCTGAACGGTTCCTGCGGCCTAGCGTTTTTCGGTCGCCGGCCGCCGCGGCACCATGGCGTTGGCGATAAGCTCCTGCACCACCTGTCCGTCCTGATTGAGCGTGCGCGTGCGCAACTTGAGCAGCCCACGGTCGGGCCGCGACTTGGATGGGCGCACCTCGAGCACTTCACTCTCGATCCGCAGCACGTCCCCCGGGAGGACCGGAATCGGCCAGCGCATGCCGTCGAAGCCAAGCCCGATGGTGCCGCTGACCGCCCGGTACTCGCTTCCGGCGATCAGGCTCATGGTCAACGCTGCCGTATGCCAGCCGCTCGCCACCAGGCGCCCGAAAATCGAATGGCGGGCGGCTTCCTCGTCAAGATGAAACGGCTGCGGATCGAATTTTTTGGCGAAGGCGATGATCTCATCCTTCTCGACCCGCACCCGCCCGCTCGGCCGATGAACTTCTCCGACAGTGAAATCCTCGAAATATCGATCAGTCATAAGTCGTTCGCTCCTGGCTTAAGGGACGGCGTCTGCGAATATATCGCTCTGGTGTGAGAATCTCTCGCGGTCGACGTTCCTTTCTTACGCCGCTGCAGTTATCATTGCGCGTCTTACCGGAGCACGGCGACAATGACTCCACGGCATGCCGTTTTCGCGGGTATTGCTCTCATTGTTGCGTGGAGCGCGGCGCCGGCGGCAGCGGGACAACATCGGCACGGGGCCGATGCCGCCCGCTGGCGCGCCACGCACCAGGCCGTCTACGAACTGGGCAACGATATCGCCCTGTTGGAGGCGGATCCGGAAGCCGATGACGGCTACAAGGCGCCGGTTATCACCCGAGCCCGCAGCGATATACGCAGGCTCCGCGCCACGCTTCGTCCCGCGCAATGGCGTTGGACAAGTCCGTGCTGTTATAGCCGCAGGCCGATCTATATCCGCTGAGCGTGCTCGGCGATCAGGCTTGACGTCATTCCGCCGCGGGCGTGCCGAACGCCCACGGCATCAGCCGCTGGCGGACGCGCAGAGACCAGCCGCTGAGCCGGTCGAGATAGAGATAGAGCACGGGCGTGGTGTAGAGGGTCAGCAACTGGCTGATCAGGAGCCCGCCGACAATCGAGATGCCGAGCGGCCGGCGAATTTCTCCGCCATTGCCGAAGCTCAGCGCCAGCGGGATGGCGCCGAGAATGGCGGCCGACGTGGTCATCATGATCGGACGGAAGCGCAACATGCACGCCTCGTAGATCGCGTCATACGAGTTCAAATCGCGCGCCCGCCTCGCCTCGATGGCAAAATCGACCATCATGATGGCGTTCTTTTTGACGATGCCGATCAGAAGAATGACGCCGATCAAGCCGATAATGTCGAACTCGGTGTGGAACGCCATCAGCGCCAGCAGGGCGCCGACGCCGGCCGACGGCAGCGTCGAAAGAATTGTTATCGGGTGAATGTAGCTCTCATAGAGGACGCCGAGGAGGATATACACCGCGGCAATCGCGGTGAGGATCAGGATCGGCTCTTTGCTCAGCGATTGCTGAAACAGCTGCGCCGTGCCGGCCATGCTGCCGGTGATCGAGGCGGGCATGCGGATGCGGGCAATAGCGGCATTGATTTCCTTCGCCGCCTCGCCGAGCGACTTGCCGGGCTGCAAGTTGAACGAAATGGTGGAGGCGACGAACAATCCCTGATGATTGACCGACAACGGCGTGTGACCCGGGTGGTAATGGCTGACGGCGGCGAGCGGGATCATGGTCTCCTGGGTGGTGGAGACCGCGGCGCCGGCGGAGGTCGAGCCGTGTCCGGTATTGGCCAGCGCGTTGATAAAGGCATTGCGTGCCGAATTGTTGTTGGCGGTGGCCGCCGCCGTCGCGCTCGTTGTGCCGGCGCGGGACGTTGACGAACTGGTGGCGGTCGCAGAGGTCGTGGCGGCTGTCGCGAGCACCGACGTGATCGGCGCGGCGGCGGTAGCCGAAGTTCCGTTGGTGGTCGCGGCCGTGACATTGCCGGCCGGCGCATTGGTCGTCGCGGTCCCGGCCGGCGTCGCCCCGGACGTGGCGACGTAAACGTCGCGGAGCGAATCGGGGTACTGCGCGTAGCGCGGGTCGATCTCCATCACGACGTGATATTGATTGATCGCGCTGTAGATCACCGAAACCTGACGCTGGCCGAAGGCGTCGTAGAGCGTGTTGTCGATTTGCAGCGGGCTGATGCCCAGCCGCGCCGTGGTGTCGCGATCGATATCGAGATAGGTTTCCAAGCCGCGCTGCTGTTGATCGGAGCTGACATCCGTCAGCACCGGATTGTGCTCGATCGCGTCGACGAGTTTCGGCGTCCAGGTATAGAGGTCCTGCACATTATCGGACTGCAGGGTGAACTGGTATTGAGCGTTGCTCTGGCGGCCGCCGGCGCGCAAATCCTGCACGGCGGCGAGGTAGAGGCGCCCGCCGGGGACCTGGGCGAGTTTCGGCCGCAGCCGCGCGATCACCTGATCCACCGACGCATTGCGCCGTGACAACGGCTTCAGCGAAACGAACACGTTGCCGGTGTTGATCTGCGCATAACCGCCGCCAGAGCCGACGCCGGTATAGCCGACGACGTTCTCCACCGCCGGGTCTGCGCGCACGATGCTCATCATCTGCCGCAGCTTCTGGCTCATCGATTGGAACGAGATGCTTTGATCGGCTTGCAGCGAGCCGACCATTCGGCCGGTGTCCTGTTGCGGAAAGAAGCCCTTGGGCACGACGATATACAGAGCCACGTTCAGGCCAATCGCGGCTACGAATATCAGCAACACCAGACGGCTGTGCCGCAGCGCCCACGTGAGCGTACGCCCGTAGCCGCGCCGCAACCGCTCGATCAGCCCGGGGCGGCGCGCCGGCTGCGGCGCCTGCCCCGCCCGCAGAAGCAGCGCGCACATCATCGGCGTCGTCGTCAGCGAGATCGCCAGCGACACCAGAATGGCAATCGAGAGCGTGACGGTGAATTCGCGAAACAGCCGGCCGAGAATGCCGCCCATCAGCAGAATCGGAATGAAGACCGCGATCAGGGAAAGGCTGATCGACAGTACGGTGAACCCGACCTCCCAAGCGCCTTGCAACGCAGCCTGCATGCGCGGCATGCCCGCTTCGAGGTGGCGGGAAATATTTTCCAGGACGACGATGGCATCGTCGACGACGAAGCCGGTGGCGATGGTCAGCGCCATCAGCGACAGGAGATCGAGGCTGTAATTGAGGAGGTACATGGCGGCGAAGGTGCCCAAAATGGAGAACGGCACCGCCACGGCTGGAATCAGCGTCGCGCGAAAATTACGCAGGAAAAGGTAAACCACGATGGTGACCAGGATGACCGCCATCACCAGCGTCACTTCGGTATCGTGCAGCGAGGCGCGGATGGTGGTGCTGCGGTCGATGGCGACGTTGACGTTGATGTCGGCCGGCATCGCGGCTTCCAGGTGCGGCAACTCCGCCTTCACGGTATCGATGGTCTCGATGATGTTGGCGTTTGGCTGGCGGTACAGGATAACCAGAACCGACGGCTGGCCGTTTGACATGCCGAGGTTGCGCACGTCCTGAACGGAGTCCTTCACCTCGGCGATGTCGGAGAGGCGAACGCCGGCGCCGTTGCGATAGGCGATGATGAGCGGAGCATAATCCGCCGCCACATTGGCCTGGTCGTTGGTGTAGATTTGATAACGCCGGTTGCCGTCGTCGATGGTGCCTTTCGGGCTGTTGGCATTGGCCGACGCCAGCGCCGCGCGCACGTCTTCGAGACCGATGCCGTATTTGTACAGCGCTTGCGGATTGAGCTCGACCCGGACGGCAGGGAGAGTAGAGCCGCCGAGAATGACGTTGCCGATGCCGTTGAGCTGCGCGAGCCGCTGCGCCAAAATGTTGCTCGCTGCGTCATACATCTGGCCTTGCGTCATCGTCTTCGAGGTCAGCGCCAGAATGAGGATCGGCGCGTCGGCCGGATTGACTTTGCGGTAGGTCGGATTGTTCGGCAGATTGGACGGCAGATCGGCGCGCGCGGCGTTGATGGCCGCTTCGACGTCGCGCGCCGCGCCGTCGATGTCGCGATTGATGTCGAACTGCAGCGTAATGCGGGTCTGTCCGATGCCGCTTTGCGAGGTCATTTCGCTGACGTCGGCGATTTGCCCGAGATGGCGCTCAAGCGGCTCGGCGACGCTGGTGGCCACCGTGTCGGGGCTGGCGCCCGGCAGCGTTGCGGTCACCGAGATGGTGGGAAAGTCGACCTGCGGCAGCGGTGACACCGGCAATTTCGAGAAGCCGAGGATGCCGGCCATGGCGATGGCCAGCGTCAGCAATGTGGTCGCGACCGGCCGGGCAATGAATGGTGCGGAAATGTTCATTCGGCGGGTTCGCGGCGCGCCAGCGGATTGGCCGGCCGCTGGCCGGTGAGGCGCAGCGCCAGCCGGTCGAAATACAAATAGATGACCGGCGTGGTGAACAGGGTCAGCAGCTGACTGAAGACCAATCCGCCGATGATGGCGATGCCGAGCGGCTGACGCAGCTCCGAGCCGGTGCCGGTTCCGAGCATCAACGGCAGCGCCCCGAGTACGGCCGCCATCGTCGTCATCAGGATCGGCCGGAAGCGCAGCAGGCAGGCCTGATAGATCGCTTCACGCGGCGGCAGGCCTTCGGCCCGTTCGGCGTCGAGCGCGAAGTCGATCATCATGATCGCGTTCTTCTTGACGATGCCGATCAGCAGCACGATGCCGATGATGGCGATGATGTCGAGGTCGTAGTGCAGCAGCATCAGCGACAGCAATGCGCCGACGCCCGCCGACGGCAATGTCGAAAGGATCGTGATCGGGTGGACGAAGCTCTCGTAAAGAACGCCAAGCACGATGTACATCGCTGCGACCGCGGCGATGATGAGAAAGACCTCGTTGGCCAGCGAGGATTGAAACGCCGCCGCGGTGCCCTGGAACGCGGTGACGAAGCTTAACGGCAGGGCGACTTCCTTCTCGGTCTGCTGGATGGCATCGACCGCCTCGCCGAGCGACACCCCCGGAGCGGTGTTGAACGAGATGGTGGTGGCGGGCAGCTGGCCGAAATGTGTAACCAACAAGGGGCCGGTGCGCTGCTCGAGGTGAACGATGGCCGACAGCGGCACCTGCCCATTGGTCGATGATGACGAAGACGGCAGGTAGATCATCGACAGCCCGTCGAGGGTGCGCTGCAGCGACGGATCGGCCTCCAGGATCACCCGGTATTGGTTCGACTGGGTGTAGATGGTCGAAATGATGCGCTGACCGAAGGCGTCGTAAAGCGCATTGTCGACGGTCGCCGGCGTGATGCCGAAGCGCGCGGCGGTGGCCCGGTCGATGACGATGTCGAGCGCCAATCCCTGTTGCTGCAGGTCGCTGGCGACGTCGGTGATCTGCGGCAACTGGGCGAGCCGCTGCATCAGCTTCGGCACCCAGGTGTTGAATTCGGCGGGATTGGCATCCTCGAGCACGAAGTGATAGGGCGCGCGGCTGATGGTGGCGTCGATGGTCAGATCCTGCACCGGCTGCATGTAAAGCGTGGCGCCGACGATGCCCGACACTTCTTTCTGGAGCCGCCGGATGATCGCTGTCGCGTTGAGGCTGCGCTCGCCGTGCGGCTTCAGATTGATCAGGAAGCGGCCGGTGTTTTGCGTCTGGTTGGTGCTGTCGACGCCGATGAACGAGCTTAGGCTCTCGACGTCGGGATCCTTCAGGATCGCCTCGGCGAGCTGACCCTGCAGCCCCGCCATGGCCTCGTAGGAGATGCTCTGCGAGGCTTCGGAGATGGCCTGAATCATCCCGGTGTCCTGCACCGGAAAGAAGCCCTTCGGAATCAGGATGTAGAGAACGATCGTAACGGCGAGCGTGAGCACGGCGACCAGCAGCGTCAGAGGCTGGCGATCCAGCACCCAAGTCAGCGCGCGGCCGTAGAGCGCGATGGTCCCGTTAAAGACGCGTTCGGCCTGCAGGTCGAAGCCGGTGCGCTCGGCGTCCGGGTGATGGCGAATGAGTCTCGCGCACATCATCGGTACCAGGGTCAGCGACACGACAGCGGAAATGACGATGGTGACCGCGAGGGTAATGGCAAATTCATGGAACAGGCGGCCGACAACCTCGCCCATGAATAACAGCGGGATGAGCACCGCAAGCAGCGAGATGGTCAGTGAAATGATGGTGAAGCCGATCTGCGCCGAGCCGCGCAGCGCGGCCTCGAGCGCGTCCATGCCGCCTTCGACGTAGCGCGCAATATTCTCGATCATCACGATGGCGTCGTCGACCACGAAACCGGTGGCGATGGTCAGCGCCATCAGCGACAGATTGTCGAGGCTGAAGCTCAATAGATACATCGCCCCGAGCGTGCCGACGAGCGACAGCGGCACCGACAGGCTGGGGATAATGGTGCCGGGAAGCGTGCGCAGAAACACGAAGATCACCACCACCACCAGGATGACGGCGAGGCCGAGCTCGAACTCGACGTCGGCGACGGAGGCGCGGATGGTCACGGTCCGGTCGCTGAGCACACCGACATCCACAGCCGCCGGAAGCGTCGACGTGATCTGCGGCAGCAGCGTTTTGATGCGGTCCACCACCTGAATGATGTTGGCGCCCGGCTGCCGTTGAACGTTGAGGATGATGGCCGGCGTGGTGTTGGCCCAGGCGCCGAGCTTGGTGTTCTCCGCCCCGTTCACCACCGTGGCCACGTCCGAGAGCCTGACCGGGTCGCCATTGCGGTAGGCGATGATGGTCTTGGCGTACTGCGCGGCGCTCTGGATCTGGTCGTTGGCGTTGATCGTCGTAGCCTGGGCCGGGCCATCGAAATTTCCCTTCGGGGTATTGACGTTGAAATTGCCGACAGTGGTGCGGACGTCGTCGATGTTGAGGCCATAGGCGGCGAGCGACTGCGGATTGAACTGAATGCGCACCGCCGGCCGGTGGCCGCCGCTGATGCTGACCAGGCCGACGCCGGTCAATTGCGAAATCTTTTGCGCGAGCCTGGTCTCGCTCAAATCCTCCAATTGGGTCAGCGACAGGCTCTTTGAGGTGACCGCGAGCGCCATGATCGGCGCATCGGCCGGATTGATCTTGGCGTAGACCGGCGGGATCGGCAGGTCGCTCGGCAGCAGATTATTCGCGGCGTTGATCGCCGCCTGAACCTCCTGCTCGGCAACGTCGAGGCTGAGATCGAGACTGAACTGCAGCGTAATGATGGAGGCGCCGGCGGAACTCGCCGACGTCATCTGGTTCAATCCCGGCATCTGCCCGAGTTGCCGCTCGAGCGGCGCCGTGATCGATGACGTCATCACTTCCGGACTGGCGCCGGGATAGAAGGTCTGAACCTGGATGGTGGGATAATCGACTTCAGGCAGCGTCGACAGCGGCAGAAACGTGTACGCGACGATGCCGGACAGCATGATCGCCGCCATCAGCAGCGTCGTTCCGACCGGACGCAGAATAAAAGGTTCGGAGACGTTCATCGTATCGTTTCATCGCCGCGCGTTCACTGCCAAGCGTGACGCTAATGACCGCCGGTATTACGCCGATTTTGCGAAGCATCGGAACCGGGGGATTGGGCACCCGGCGCCGCGGTGCCGGCTGTTGCCGGTCCGGAACTGGCGGCGGCGGGGACGATGACGCGTGCTCCGTCGCGCAAGCGATCGGTGCCGTCGACGACGACCCGTTCGCCGGCCGACAGCCCGGAGGTGACCGCCGCCATCGGACCATCGCTCGGTCCGATCTTGATCGGCCGCACCGATACGGTGTTGTCGGCATTGACGACGTAGACATATGCACCGGGCGCGCCGCGCTGGATCGCCGCGGTCGGCACCGTCACCACGTCGGTCAGCGTCTTTACCAGCAGCTCGGCGTTCACGAACTGGTTGGGAAACAACGCGTAGTCGGCGTTGTCGAACTGCGCGCGCACCTTGACGGTGCCGGTCGTGGTGTCGATCTGGCTGTCGAGGGCGATCACGCGGCCGGTCGCAAGCAACTTGACGTTCGCGCGGTCGAAGACTTCCACCTGAAAAGTGCCGCCGGCGTTGAGTTGCGGCACGATATCCGGCAGGTCGTCTTCGGGGATCGGAAACACCACTGTAATCGGCTGCATCTGGGTGACGACGGCCAAACCGGTCGAGTTGGTGGTCTGCACATAATTTCCAGGATCGACCAGGCGAAGCCCGATGCGGCCGGTCACCGGCGAGATAATGCGGCAGTAAAGGACGTTGAGCTTCTGCTGATCGACCTGCGCTTGATCGAGCTTCACCACGCCCTGGTCCTGCTGCACGATGTAGATCTGATCTTCGTATTGCTGACGGGCGATCGAATTCTGCTCGGCCAGTTTCTGGTAGCGTGCCAGATCGACCTGCGCTTGCGCCAGCAAGCCTTGATCGCGCGCCAGCTGGCCCTCGAATTGGGCTTCCAGGAGCTGATATGGCCGCGGATCGATTTGCGCCAGAAAGTCGCCTTGCTTGACCAGCTGGCCTTCGGTGAAGCCGACTTCCAGCAGCTGACCGTTGATCTGTGTTTGCACGGTCACGGTGGCGATCGGCGTGACGGTGCCGAGCGCGTTTACCACGACGCGAATATCGCCTTTGCCGATGGTCGCGGCGCCGACCGACTGCGGTGGTGCCTGCTGGCTGCGCGCGGCGGCGGACGGCTGCGGCACATAAATCGATCGATAGACCAGATAGGCACCAGCAACGATGCCAATCAGAACGATCAAGCCAACGACAACGCGAACCCCGCCGCCGCGCCGGGTCTTGATGATCGGCGGCGCGGGGACGACCGTTCGGCGAAGGTCCGGGGTGGCCTCGTCATCCGTTCTGCGCGTTCGCTCGTCCATCGAGTTCGTTCATCCAGATGTCGCCAGTATATAATGGGAGCCGGCGCATCTCGCCTAATGAATATTCGCTAATAAAGCAGCGCCCATGTCGCGTGCAGAGGCCGCGGTTCACAATCCTGCACCGGCGCCGGAGCTGCTGCTTTTGCCCGTTCGGGTGTCGACGGAATCTAAAGTCGGATCAATGGCTTGGAGAGGCCGAGGGTGGTTCAAACCTGAGCCCCGCACCGTTAGGTGGAAGTTGTGGCAGCAATGAGAAGTCCTTCACCATTTCTGTTTGCGTCGGCAGCAAGGTGGTGTCCCAGCCGCCGCCGAGCGCTTCGATCAGGCTGACGCTGGCAAGAAAGAGGTCTTGCCGGATGGTCAATTCCGCTTCCTCGTCGGCCAGCAATAATACCTCTGCGGTCACCACTGTCGTGAAGGCCGTGGTGCCGGCCTGAAATTGGTTCAAATAGACTGTAACCGCCTGGCGTGCATCCTTGACCGCTTTCTGCTGCACGACCAGCTGCTGCGTCAACAGACGAACGGCGACAAGCTCATCCTCGACCTGTTGAAACGCGGTGAGCACCGTCTGCCGGTAATTGGCCACGCTCTGCCAATAAACCGCGCGGGCGGCGTCGACCTGTGCGCCGCGCAGTCCGCCTTCAAACAGCACCTGCGTGCCCGCCGCGCCGAGCGACCACACTTGGTTGGCAACATTGAACGGCAGCGGATGGGTGCCGGTCCACCCCAGCATCCCGGAGAGACTGATATCGGGGAAATAGGCCGCGATGGCGACACCGATCAGCGCGTTTTCCTCCTGCACGGTTCGTTCCGCGGCGGCGATATCGGGACGGCGTTCGAGCAGCGAAGATGGAACCGTGACCGGAATTTTCGGAATATTCCCGGTCAGCAGATGCGGCGCGATCGTCAGTTCGGCGGGCGGCCGGCCGATCAACATGGCGATGGCATGTTCGAATTGCGCGCGTTGCACGCCGACATTGATGGCCTGCGCTTCGGTGGTGAAGACCTGGGCCTCGGCCGTGGCGACGTCGGCGGCCGTGACCGAGTAACCGGCGTTGAATTGATTGCGCACGATCTCCAGGGTTTTCTTGTATTCAATGATGGTGCGATCGAGCAGGTCGCGCAGCGAATCCGCGGCGCGAAGGTTGAAATAGGCTGTGGCCAGCGCCGCCTGCGCCGAGAGCTTGGCGTTGTCGAGGTCGGCGCTGCCCGCCTGCGCCGCTGCGGTGTTGCTCTCGATTTGCCGGCGAACCTTGCCCCAAACGTCAAGGTCCCAGGTGCCGGAGAGCTGCGGAACGAAGGTCGACGAATAGGACCCGGAAGCCGCGGCGGTCGCGATTGTGCCGGCGGCTCCTGCTCCGGGGCCGTTATAGGCGCGCGTCGCGTTGTAGGTCGCGTTGAGCACCGGGAACAGGGCCGCTTGCGCTTCCCTGATGAGCGCGCGCGCCTGTTCGTACGCGGCCGCCGCGGCGGCAACCGTCTGGTTGGAGATTTCGACCTGCTTGATCAGCAGATCGAGCCTGGGATCTCGATAGAACGTCCACCAATCGCCGCGATTGAGTTGGTCGGCAGGAGCGGCGACTTTCCAATCCTTGAGTTCCTTGAACTTGGCCGGTGTGGGGGCCGCCTCGGGCGCGTAATCAGGGCCAACGGCACATCCAGCAAGCGCAAGCAGAGTGACCAAAACGGCAAGAGCGGCGTGCGCGCGTAAATGCATTCCGCGTCGCACCCACCCGCTTCGGTCACAACCAGCATGGGTCAACGCAATCACTGCCGTAGGCCCGTCGCTGCACACCTCGGAACGGTATGATGCGCGCCTGATCCCGCAGCGGCGCTACCGTAGCGTTACCGCGCTCATGTTTCGGTGCGACCCTGGCCCCCAGCGATCGCGTTAACCATAACCATGCCCCACGCCTGGGTGAATATCAACACTACGCCGGTGTTGCGACCCGCGTGCCTCCGTTTCGTTGAGCGATGTGCTGTTGAGGCGACAGTTTGGACCGCGTGTCATCGCAATCGGGCAGGACGGTCATGTGATGCATGTTTCGGGTAGCGCTCTGGCTCAAATGTCATGCGCAAGCGACCCGAACGCCGTATGATGAAGGCGAGGGTGGCGAATCTTGGCGTTGGCTCGCGGGGTGGAGGGGTCGTTGCCCGACGCTCATGTCCCACGGAGGTGCAAATGCCGTACACATACAGATTGACCGCCACGATCCCGGCTTCGCCGGAGGAGATTTACTACGCCTGGCTCGACAGTCTCGGCCATTCCGAGATGACGGGCGGAGAGGCGATGATGTCCGACGAGGTGGGCGCCGAGGTGTCGGCGTGGGGCGGCTATATCAGCGGCCGCAATCTCGAATTGACCCCCGGCGAGCGCATCGTCCAATCGTGGCGCACCAGCGAATTTGCCGACGAGCACGAGGACTCGATCCTCACCGTGGTGCTTCAGGAAGTGGATGACGGCACCCTCCTGACCATCGAGCACGCCAACGTGCCCGATGAACAGAAGAGTTACGAGGAGGGCGGCTGGCAGTCGAACTATTTCGAGCCGATGGTGGTCTATTTCACCGAGCGCAAACAGGAGGCCGCCGAGCCGCCGGCGCCGGAAGCCCCGCAAAAAAGCGCGCCCAAAGCGTCGCCCAAAAAAGCCGCCAAAAAACCTGCCAGAAAGGCGGCCAAGCCGCCGGCCAAAAGATTGGCAAAGAGCGCGCGCAAGACCAAGCGCGCGGCGGGCGCAAAATCAAAGCGAGCGACGGCGCGTGCAAAGACCGCGCCGAAGAAGAGCAAAAGCAAGAGCAAAGGAGCGGCGCGGCGCACCGCCGCGGTGCGCAAGCGCGCCAAGCCGGCCGCGCGTAAATCCGGCCGCGGCAAACGCAGATAGACGGCCTTCGCTTCAACCTAAAGCGAAGCCCCCAACCGCTCAACAAGGCTCCCATCCGATGGAATCGGAGCACGCGCTGTTTGTTTGATCGGCGCCGCAAACGGCTGCCACCCCGTATCAGATCGGGGTGGGCCGTTTGAGATCATCCGCTAGAGCGCAATCGCTTCAGATTGAATCGATTGGCGCTCTAACTTTCTGGTGGAGCATGATCTTTTCGGAAAACCGGCTTCCACTTTTGCGGATCTTGCCCTAATGGATTTCGGTCGGCCGCTGAGCAGAGCGCTTGCGCGGGGCCGGCGCGGGCGGCGGCGGCGGCGCGTCGGGAACGCCAAAGATGTGGGTGAAGAAATTGCCGCCGTTAGGATAGTAGCTCCGTCCGCCGAAGAAGCCGCCCGACTCCGGCATCGACAGCGCCTCGCGGCGTACCGTGTTCTCCCTGCGCTCGATCGCGGTATCCGCGACCTTGCGCTCGTCGCCTTTCAGGATCGCGAGCAAGGCTTTGTCACGGCCGTAAACGTCCTCACGGAATTCCAGCTTGCCTTCTTCATCCACAAAAGCCGTCTGGTAGGTCAGGTGGACGGGAATGAAGGTCGGAAACTGGATGTCGGCCTCGCTGTTGCCGAACATCTTGCGGATGCGATCCTCGGTGTAACCGTCGTGCGGGCGCACGATCGACAGCAGCACTTCGGCGTATTTCACCGGGTCCTGCACCCGCATGCAGCCGTGACTGAATGCCCGCTTCTCGAATGCGAACAGGTTTTTGTTCGGCGTGTCGTGCTGATAGACCAGAAACTTGTTGGGGAAGTTGAAACGAATCCGGCCGAGCGCATTTTTTTCGCCGGGCGGCTGCGAGATGTGGACGGTTCCATCCGGGTTGGTGCTGACGGTCAATCCGATCCGCTGCAGCGCCGTGGGGTCCTGCTGCAGCACCGGCATGTATTCCCTGGCGACGATCGAGGGCGGCACGTTCCAGGTCGGATTGATCGTGATGTACTTCATCTCCGCAGTCATGATCGGCGTCGGCATGTTCGGCTTGCCGTCGACGATCTTGGTCATCCACAGCTGCTTGCCGTCGTGCATCACGCGCAGCGTGAAATCGGGAAGATTGACGATCACGTAGGTCTTGCCGAGATCGTGCGGCATCCACCGCCAGCGCTCCAGATTGGCAATGACGGTGTCGATCGGCCGGTCGGGCTGGCGGCCATTGAGCGCGTCGACTGTCGCCGATGTCAGCGTGCCGGTGGCTTTGAGTTCGTGCTCCTGCTGGAATTTCTTCACCGCTTCGGCCAGCGCCTTGT
Organism: uncultured Alphaproteobacteria bacterium; assembly: GCA_963709825.1. Taxonomy (GTDB): domain Bacteria; phylum Pseudomonadota; class Alphaproteobacteria; order Rhizobiales; family Xanthobacteraceae; genus BOG-931. The sequence continues at coordinate 165,575 of CAVPXZ010000005.1, read as the reverse complement.
CGTACGTGGTGTCGTCGCCGCTCGCGCCGAGCCGCGTGCGCAGCGCCAGCACGCGCTCGTCCTGCATGCCGATCTTGAGAACCGGGCCGCCCGGAACCGGCGCCTGGCCGGCGCCTTCCTTGCCGGCGCGAAGCTCGGCAAGCTTCGCCTTGAGCGCCAGGTAGGCCGGAGTTTGCGGCTCATAGGCGGCAAGCGCGTCACCGACATCCGTGGCGTCCGCCATTTTGGCGAGAACGTCGGCCGGATTCGGCGGCTTTAGATCGTAATAGATGTCGCCGCTGACGCGCGTCCAGTGGACGCGCCCGACCTGCGCATGGTGGGCGTAGGTGACGACCGACGTCGTCAGCCTCAATTCCGCTTCGGCAAGCGCGGCCGGATCGGTGAGCGAACTGAGATTGGGGACGGGGTAGTCGGCGGGATCGAGACCGTCGGCGTCGACTTGGCCCAGATAGGCGATCGCCGCCTTGGCGCGCGCATTGGCCTTGCCGTCGGTGATCCACAGCGGCGCATAGTTGCGGGCGGAGTAGAACGTATCGAGGTTCGCCCTTTCCTTCTTGCCGCCGATGATGCGGTCGTATTTGCCGTTCGCCAGTTCGCGCAGTTGGTCGCTGATTGCGGCATTGGCGTCGACCACGGTGCTGGCGGCCGGCTCGCTTGGCGCTGCTGGCGCGCTGATGGTGGCGGTCGGCACCTCATCCCCCCCGGTCGAGGCGGTAGGTTGCGGCGTCGGGACGGGAATCTCAGCGGCAGCGGGGGTGGCTTCGGGGGCCGCTACAGCCGGCGCTACAGCCGAGTGGCTGGAATCCGAAGGCGCGGGGACCGAGGCCGGCGCTTCAGCCGAGTGGCTGGAGTCCGAAGAAGGCGCGGGGAGCGACGCTGGCGCTTCGGCCGAGTGGCTGGAATCCGAAGAAGGCGCGGGTACCGGGGCCGGCGCTTCCGCAGTGGCCGTGGACTGTACCGCCGGCTCATCCGGCTTTGCAACCGCGGCCTTTGGGTGGTCAGTCGTTTCGTCCGGCTTCGCCGCTGGTGCAGCCGCTTCGCTGGCTAAATCGGCTGGCTTTACAGAGCTTTGGTCGGGTTCGCTTTTGGCCGGGGGCGCCAAAGTCGTCCCGCTCGCCGCGGAATTCGCGGCATTGACGTCCATGCCGAATTTCGGCTCTGCGAGCGCGCCGCCGGCGGCGACCGATAGCAGGAGGACGATAGCGGTCGAGGCAAGGAACCGATCGACACGGACGCCCGACATTGCAAACTCTCCTTTGCTGCCAGCGATCAGCGGATCGCAACGCTTTACGCGGATGGGACACGCTCGTTCCCCAACCTCGGCATTTTGCGGACCTGGAGTCCCGTTTCGCACACATCCTAGGGGAACTTGCTAAATTTGTCCTGTGCCGGGCATCACAAAGCCGCCGATTTAGGCGATTTTCCGTGGCTGTCGCTCTGCGGCCACGCCCTCGCGCTCCAACTCCGTCTCGCCGCCGTCGCCGGTATTGAGACCCAGCGCTTCGAGCTTTCGGTAAAGCGTAGAACGCCCGATTCGCAGCCGGCGCGCCACCTCCGACATCTGTCCGCGGTAGTGGGTAATTGCATACCGTATGAGGTCGGCCTCGATCGCTTCGAGCGGCCGCACGTTGCCCTCCGCATCAAGCGCCGGCAGCGCATCGACCGGCGCCGGTGTCGGAACGAAAGACGGGGTGAACTGCTCCTCCTCGAACGGACCGGCGACCGAGATCGGCGGAGTTGAGTATTCAGCCGGCGATGCGTCGGGCTGAATCTGCGCCGGGTTTGCGGCCGGCCCCGCGATCTGCGCGGTGATTTGCGGGAATTCGCCAATACCGATGCTGTCGGCTTCGGCGAGCACCACGGCACGGAACACCGCGTTCTCGAGCTGGCGGATATTGCCCGGCCATTGGGAGGCGGTGAGCAATTGAAGCGCGTCGGGCGAAATCACGCGAATGCGCTTGCCCTCTTCCGCGGCAAACAGCGCCAGAAAATGCCGCGCCAGCGCGGGGATGTCCGCGGGCCGTTCGCGCAGCGGCGGCACCGTGATCGGAAACACGTGCAGCCGGTAGAACAGATCCTCGCGGAAGCGGCCTTGCTTCACGTCGGCAATGAGGTCGCGATTGGTCGCCGACACCAGCCGAACGTCGACCTTGACCGGCTTGCGCGCGCCGACCGGTTCGACTTCGCCTTCCTGGATGGCGCGCAGGAGCTTGACCTGCGCGGCCGCGGGCAATTCGCCGACCTCGTCAAGGAGCAACGTGCCGCCGGAGGCCTCGACGAACTTGCCGAGATGGCGATCGGTCGCGCCGGTGAACGAGCCCTTCTCGTGGCCGAACAGGATCGAACTCGATCAGATTCTCCGGCATCGCGCCGCAATTCACCGCGACGAACGGTTTGGTCCGCCGCTCGCCGGAGCCGTGGATCGCGCGCGCGATCAGCTCCTTGCCGACACCGGATTCGCCGGCGACCAGAACCGGAATATTCGAGGCGGCCGCCTTCTCCGCCACGCGCAGCACCGCCTGCATCGCCGGGCTTCTGGTGATGATGTCCTTGAAACCGAGCGTGCCGGAGCGGCTGTGCCTGATGCGATTAAGCTCGCCTTCGAGCGCGCTGGCGTTGAGCGCGTTGCGCAGGCTGACCAGCATGCGCTCGGCGCCCGCCGGCTTGACGACGAAATCGACCGCGCCGGCGCGCATCGCCGAGACCACGTTGTCGATGCCGCCATGCGCGGTCTGCACGATCACCGGTACGGTGATGGCGGCTTGGCGCAGTCTGGCGAGAACGCCGAGACCGTCGAGGTTAGGCATTACCAGGTCGAGAATGACGCAATCGATACGCGCGCCGTCCGGCCCAGTGAGCAGCGCCAGTGCGGCGTCGCCATTGTCGAGCGTGATCGGCTCATAGCCGAACTTTTGCAGCATGCCCTCGAGCAGCCGGCATTGCACCGGATCGTCGTCGACGACGAGGATGGCCATCAGTCCCCCTGCAATCAGGCACGGTGTGCCGTTTCGGGGCACTCTGGCCGACGGCGCTTAATGAGATGTTAACCCGGTCCTTGGGCTTGCGCTGGGTGTGCCTGTCGTCATCCCGGGCTCGGCCCTTTGGCCGCCCCGGAATGACAGTCTGCCGGGAACCACCGCTGGCGGTTAACGTTTTGCAACCATGCGCGCCGGCGCTCTCCCTCATCGGCAACATTCTCCCGTGCACGCGGCCTCCCGCTCCGGCAAATCCCGACTGCGCCGCGCCGCGGCGCGCTATCGCGAGGCGCGGCAGGCGCTGTGCGCGCCGGCGTCGGTGCAAAGCCGGCGCGGCCTCGATTGGATGAACTTTTTCATCGCCGATGTGCAGACCGGCTTCGGCACATTCGTGGCTTTCTATCTGGCGCAGTTGGGCTGGTCGCAGGGCAGTATCGGCGTCGCGCTCGCCGCCGGCGGAATTGCCGGCATGCTCAGCCAAATTCCCGGCGGTGCACTCGCCGACGCGGTGACGTGGAAACGCGGCCTGGCCGCGCTCGGCATCGTCATGACCGGTGCGGCGGCGCTCATTCTCGCCGTCGCACCGAATTTCGTCGCGGTGTTCTTCGCGCAAATTCTCCAAGGCACGACGGCCGGGATCATTACACCAGCTATCGGCGCGATCAGTCTCGGCCTGGTCGGGCGGCGCGCGATGTCGGTGCGGACCGGCCGCAATTATCGCTACTCCGCCGCCGGCCACGCGGCGACCGCCGCGCTGATGGGCGCCGCCGGCGCCTATGTCTCGACAGGCTCGATCTTCATCGCCGCCGCGCTGCTGTGCGTACCGGCGCTGATCGCGCTGTCCTTCATCCGCGGCGACGAGATCGACTACGCCAAAGCGCGCAACGCGACCGCCGGCAAGCAAACAGCGAACGTGGCGCGCGTCCTTGACCTCGCCAAAAATCACAAGCTCGTCTTGTTCACGGCCGCGACGGTGCTGTTCCAGCTCGCCGATGCCTCGATGCTGCCGTTGATCGGAGAAAACCTCGCCACGTCGATCAAAGACAACGCGGCGATCTGGCTGTCGGGGCTGATCATCGTGCCGCAAGTCGTGGTAGCGATCCTGGCGCCATGGGTCGGCTTTCACTCTGAGAAGAGGGGCCGCCGGCCGCTGCTGCTGATCGGCTTCGGTCTCGAGCCGGTGCGCGCCCTCGTGCTTGCTTTCACTGCGGGCTATCCGTTCCTCGTCGCCGGGCAAGTCTTGAGCGGCATCACCGGTGCGGTCATCGGTGTCTTGACGGTGCTGGTCATCACCGACCTGACGGCCGGAACCGGCCGCTTCAATCTCGCCGTCGGTGTCGTCGGCGCCCTGAGCGGCATCGCCGCCTCCGTCAGCACCAGCGTCACGGGATTTCTGTTTGAGGCCTTCGGCCCGCGCATCGGCTACCTGCCGCTCGCGGGCATCGCCGCCGCGGCGACGGCGCTTGTCTGGGTGTTCTTGTCGGAGACCAAGCCGGAGAAATATGAAGATTAAAAGATCGCTGGTGACAGATCGCCGCGACCGGTTGGTGCGATGCATTGCCGTGGCGGGCTTCTGCCTATGGTGAAGAAACACCGACCCATCGTCCCGGAATGATTGGCCGATTGATCGTCAAATGGCTCGGGGGAGGGCCACCGCGTTGGATGCGGGCCGCGGCCGCGACATCATGCGAATGATGCTACTGCGCTTCCTGAGATCGGCGGCATCAAGCAGCATTTGCCCGGCCCAGCGATAGACATTTCGCAATCGGACGATCTCGCGCATGAAGCGCATCCGCTCCTGCTGTTCGGCCGTGGGCATGCGCAGCGCTTGCTCGATTGCGTCCGCCATGCCGCGGGTATCGTAGGGATTGACGATAAGGGCTTCGAACAATTCGCGCGAGGCGCCGGCGAACGTTGACAGCAGCAAGACGCCCTCTTCATCGTCGCGGGCCGCAACAAACTCCTTGGCAACGAGATTCATCCCATCATGCAGGCTGGACACGACGCAGAAGTCCGCGGCGCGGAAGAATTCGAAGACTTCATGCGGCTCGAAATGACCGATGATGAGCGCGACCGGCTGGTGCGATGCACTGCCATGGCGGGCATTGATGTCGCGCACCAGATCGGCAGCCTCCTTCTGCAGCGTCGCGTAGGCCGCAAGTTTTGATCGCGTGGGCGCAGCGATCTGAAGGAAAGTAAACTGGCTCCGCCATTCCGGACGACTGCAAAGAAAGGCGTCCACCGCGTTTAGGCGGTCGAGAATGCCCTTAGTGTAATCGAACCGCTCGACGCCGATGCCGAGGCGCACATGTTGCGCGATACCAAAACGTTCACGAACCGCGCTGCGGCACTCCGCAACCGTCTTCTGCCTCTTCATGCCCGCCGGCGGCCACTCGATGGAGATTGGATAAGGACGAACAAGCGTTTCCTGACCGCCGAAGGCGATGAACGAATGCTCGCGATCGGTCCGCGCCTGCATGAAGCGACTGACCGTGTCCAGGAAATTGTTGCAGTAAAATTGCGTGTGGAAGCCGATTACCGAACTGCCCAGCAGTCCGACAATGATCTCCTCCTTCCACGGGCAGATTCCGAAGATCTCCGGATTCGGCCACGGAATATGCCAGAAAGTAATGATGGTCGCATTCGGCAGTTTCTTGCGCAGCATGGTCGGCAGCAGAGCGAAATGGTAATCTTGAACCAGCACAATCGGGTCCGGGCGCTTGGCTTCGCTGACCACGGCTTGCGCGAAGCGCGCATTGATTTGCCTGTATTCGTTCCAGTCGCTCTCCCGGAATGTGGGACGCACAAAGGCCAAGTGACACAGCGGCCACAATCCTTCGTTGGCCAGGCCGTAATAGTAGCCATTCTGCTCGTCATCGGTGAGCCAGATGCGACGCAGGGTGTAGCTCGGAGATTCCGGCGGTACGCGTATTCGATCGGCATCGTCGACCGTTTCCCGGTCGGCGCTGCCGCTGCCGTGCGCGATCCAGGTGCCGCCGCAGGCACGCATGACCGGCTCGATCGCGGCGACCAGCCCGCTTGCCGGCGTTTGCAGGACAACTCCGTCCCCGTCGTGATGATGAATGTACGGCTCGCGGTTCGACACGACGATCATCTCGGCATTCGGCAGCTTTTGCGCCAACAGCAGACGCAGCATGTCGGGCGACCAGTCGACGTCCGGCCCCTCGGTCGTGCGTTCGGCGCGCTGAAGCTCGCGCAGCAGATGGCGGATATCGGGGGCAAACGGGATCGGCTCTTGCGCGTCGGCGCCGCCGCCGGCCCGCGCCTCGTCGATTGCCTGGCGCAGCGATTGCAGCCATCGGCGGGCCAACAACACGGCGACGAGAAACGAGAGCGCTGCGGCGAGGAAGGCGACGCCGACAAGCGCGGTGATGCTCCAGATGCGGACTTGGGCGCTGCGCTGCTCGGCGAAAGTCAGATCGTGCAGCAGCACGACGTGTCCGTTCTCGCCGCCGGGGACGATCGGAAAGCTCGATACCACCAGCCGGCGGTGATCGAGCATCAACGTTGTCGATCGCGGTTTCGCGCGCAGCTTCGCCAGCCGGCAAGCGAAGCCTTCCGGCATCATCTTGCTGGGATATCGCAACCGCCCGTCTTTGTCGCAGAAGCCGACGGCCAGCAGTTCCTCGTCGAGGGCCATTCTTTCAAACAGGGCGTCGATGCGCGCGGCGTCGTGATCGCTGAGCAAATTCGTGAGTTCATCGACCGATGCGTTGTACGCCAGCAACGAGCGCAACTCGACGTCGCGCTCCGACCACTTCTCGATCAGCGACGTCGCGAAAGGCGGGATGACCAGTACGATCACGGCGACGCCGATGGCCGCCACAATGCCGTAGCGAATGAGAAGCTTTAATATCGGTCGTCGGGGAACCAGCACCGGCTACTTCTCCCCAGAACCCCCGTGCGGCGGCCTAGAATTGCGGACGCAATGCGTCGAAAATACGGCTCGCCGAAGTTCCATTCGCCACAATGCGACGTAGCCTGCTCGACACGACTGGCGCGGTCTCCGTCCGATCATGAAACGGCGGTGATTGGCTCAGATCGGATTATTTGCGCAACCGATCGAAATTTTTGACCAGGATGGCCAGGATCAATAATCCGAACGCCGCAAGCGTCGGCAGAAACGCCCAGGCCTCGTTTTCGGTCGTCCCCGCCGGCAGGCTGAGCAGGGCCTTATTCAGCGCCAGCAGCCAAAATGCGATCGCGAACACCGCAAACAGCCGTTCTCCGGTGCGGTGCCAGAAACGCAGAAAGAAAAGGCCGGCGACGATAAACCCCATCGTGATCATGCCGCCGAAAAAGGCGTTCATCAGATTCTCCTAGTCGAGTTCCCAGATGAAGCCGAAAAGCAGCGTGGACACGGCCGCAAGGCCGGCGGCGAGGCGCAGCGGATTGAGGTCGATTGACGGAAGCACCACGAGATCGATGACCACGAGCAGATAATTGACGGCGAGCAGTACGAAGCAGGCTGCGCTCCACAGCAGCAGCCGCGTTCGGTTGCGCCAGAAGCTGCGCACCAGGAGCCAGGCGCACAGTGCGCTGGCGAGAAAGCACAGCATGTATACGGTCGGCGCCAGCATCGGCATGGCAAAATCATTCCTTGAACTTGAAGGCCTGGGCAAATTCGCGCAGCTTGTGGTTTGGAGATTCAAACATCGCGGCGATGATCGTCGTCGGCTTGGTGGAATAGATCTTGCGCACCAATTCGCCGATCGTATCGAGTTCCGGCGACGAGGGTTGATAGCGATATTCGCGCGCGTTGGTCTTTGCGATCAGACCAGCGGCCTCCAACAGCAACAAGGCGTGGCTCACCGCAGCTGAACTGCTGCGCGATTCGCGCACGATTTCTTCAAGACGCCAGGATCGTTCGCGCTCGTCGCCTAATAGGACGAGCAGCTCAAGGGCCCACACCGACCCGAGCGAGGTGCGTACGAAGTCCATAGCCTCGCTCTCGGTCACGGATGCCTCGAACAGCCCTGATAACGGGTGACGCAGCGGCCACGTCCGGTTGGGCGGCGCACGTGACTACATCAATTTCGTTCTCTGCAAACAAGCGGCTGGCCTGCGACCAGGGACCGCAGCCGCCTTGCCGATATTTTGCCAGCACGGTGCCAGGGTTCTCCGTCAACGCCGTCATCTGATGGACGCTGCTGCACGCACATAGCCGACGCGCGAGATCGCCGCCGCGGCGACGGCGCTGCTCTGGGTGTTCTTGTCGGAGACGAAGCCGAAGAGGTATGAGGATTGAAAAACCGCCGGATGAGTTCGGCCTATCCGCCGCGCTCCGACAGCATCGCAGCGAAGGTCCGCGCGAACGTATGCACGTCGCCGGGCCAGCGTGCCGACACGTAATTGTCGTCGCGAACCACAAAGGCGGGGCGGTCGTCGTCCCAGGTGTCGCGGGTCATGCCATTGGTTTTGCGCTGGTAGTCGGGAGCATCGCGGGGAACGTCGACGAAATCTTCCGGGCGAGCGAGCGCGCGGGTGACTTCCTGTTGCACCGACATGTAGCCCGTCGGTCGGTTGGGCCCATCATCATAGGTGCGATAGTAGTTCGGGTCCCAGAAGCGGACGATTTGCCCGACCCGCCAGCCGGCGCGCTCGAGCTTCCACGTCAGCGCCGTGGTACGCCGGCCAAACAGGACAGAGCGGCTGCCGTCTGCAGCGCGGCAGCGCGCGGCGAGCAAGACCCCATGACAGATTGCGGCAACCGGCAAGTCAGCGGCGAAGAATTGCGCCACGAGCTTCTGCAGGACTTCGCTTTCGAGATATTCGCGCATGCCTTGGGCGCGATGCCCGCCGGGAAGGAGAAGCCCGTCGAAGTTTTCCCGCCGAATTTGCCGCCACGACAGCGGGTGCTGGAAGGCCGGATCGAGCTGCATGGCGGCGTAAGCATGCCGCGCGTCGGAATTGGCCCGCATCAGCCTGCCGATGGCGACGATACGCTTCAGTCCCGGCAGGAAGCCCCAAAAGTCGAGGCCTTGGCCGGTCAGCATCATCTCGTCGGCCTGTCCCGGACGGCCGTCGGGTGTGGCGAACGTCACCGCGTGGCCGAGCCGCTTGAGCACGCTCCAGCTGACGGCGACCTCAGTCGGATCGAAATCCCGCGCCGGAATCGGAATGAGGACCCTTGGCACGTTCCACCATCTCCAATTGGCGGACGGGTGCGGTCCGCGGCGGCCTTGCGCGCGCCTTAGTGCTGCGCCACATGATTGAGCGGTGAGGCTAACGATTCCATGCGCTCCAAGACAATGTCAAAAAAAATAGCCGCCAAACGGCCGGCCAGAAACGGACCGGCGCCGGCGAAATCCGGGCTTGGGGCGCTGCCCGAGTGGAACCTCTCCGATCTTTATTCCGGCCTCGGCGATCCGGCGATCAAGCGCGATCTCGATCGCACCGACGCCGAATGCGTCGGCTTCGAGAATATGTACAAGGGCAAGCTTGCCGATCTGGCCGGCTCGGCGACGGCAGGCGCCGCGCTCGCCGACGCGGTGCGACGCTATGAGGCGATCGACGATCTGATGGGACGGCTCGCGTCCTACGCCGGGCTGATCCATGCCGGCAATACCGTCGACCCGGCGCGCACCAAATTCTACGGCGACGTGCAGGAGCGATTGACGGCGGCGTCAACGCATGTGCTGTTCTTCTCGCTCGAGCTCAACCACATCGACGACGCGCTCGTCGAAACGGCGATGAAGGATCCGGCGCTCGGCCACTATCGGCCGTGGCTCGAGGATTTGCGCCGCTACCGGCCGTATCAATTGGAAGACCGCGTCGAGCAGCTGTTTCACGAAAAGTCGATGACCGCCTATTCGGCGTGGAATCGGCTGTTCGATGCGACGATCGCCAATCTGCGGTTCAAGATCTCGGGCAAGACGCTGGCGATCGAGCCGACGCTGAACCTGTTGCAGGACCGCTCGGGCGAAAGGCGCAAGGCCGCCGCGGAGGCGCTGGCGCACACATTAAAGAATAACGTGCAGCAATTTGCGCTGATCACCAACACGCTGGCCAAGGACAAGGAAATCGCCGACCGCTGGCGCGGCTTTGCCGACATCGCCGACGACCGCCACCTGTCGAACCGGGTTGAGCGCGAAGTGGTCGATGCGCTCGTCGCCGCGGTGCGCGCCGCCTATCCGCGGCTGTCGCACCGGTATTATGCGCTGAAGGCGAAATGGTTCGGCAAGAAACGCCTGCCGCACTGGGACCGCAACGCGCCGCTGCCGCAAGTGGCGCAGCGCACCGTGAGTTGGACCGAAGCGCGCAACACCGTGCTCACCGCTTACGGCGCCTTCTCGCCGAAAATGGCGGAAATCGCAGAGCGGTTTTTCGCCGATCGCTGGATCGACGCGCCGGTGCGGCCCGGCAAGGCGCCGGGCGCGTTCGCGCATCCGACCACGCCGTCGGCGCATCCTTATGTGCTGCTCAACTATCAGGGCAAGCCGCGCGATGTCATGACGCTGGCGCATGAATTGGGCCACGGCGTGCACCAGGTGCTGGCCGCGCCCAACGGCGCGCTGATGGCGCCGACGCCGCTGACGCTGGCCGAGACCGCGAGCGTGTTCGGCGAAATGCTGACGTTCCGGAAGCTCCTCGCCAACACGCGCGACAAGAAAGAGCGCAAGGCGATGCTCGCCGCCAAGGTCGAGGACATGATCAACACGGTGGTGCGGCAAATCGCGTTCTATACCTTCGAGCGCGCTGTCCACACCGAACGCAAGAACGGCGAACTGACGGCCGAGCGCATCGGCGAGCTGTGGCTCGAGGTGCAGCGCGAAAGCCTCGGCCCGGCGATCGAGCTGAAGCCCGGCTACGAAGCGTTCTGGGCCTATATTCCGCACTTCATCCACTCGCCGTTCTATGTCTACGCCTATGCATTCGGCGATTGTTTGGTGAATTCGCTCTACGCGGTTTACGAGCACGCCGCCGACGGTTTTGCCGAGCGCTATCTTGCCATGCTCGCTGCCGGCGGCACCAAGCACCACACCGAGCTGCTGGCGCCGTTCGGCCTCAACGCCCGCGATCCGGCCTTCTGGCAGGGCGGCCTCGGCGTCATCGAGCGGATGATCGCGGAGCTGGAGACGCTGGATCGATAGACACGACAATTGCCTCGCGCCGGTCGCAATCTTTAATTGCAGCAAAAAATAATTGACGGTACGCTTCCTTCCGCGCGTTGGGGGTAAACCGTGGCGGACCATCCAGTCACAGCGTCTGCGGGCGAACCGCCGGTCGATTTCGGCCAGCTGTACCAATTTCATCAGGTCTTTCAGAAAGAGATCGACATCATCAACACGCGGCGCCGCGCCGCAACTGCAGCTGGGGCGCGCGCAGCCGAAGCCCCCGACATCGAGCTTGAAGAAGAGGGCAGGGACGTTACCGGGCAGCCGATCCCGACGCCAAAGCAGGGCTCGAACGTCGTCGGTCTCGCGCTGTCGGGCGGCGGCATCCGCTCGGCAGCCTTTTGCCTCGGCGTCCTTCAGGCGCTAGAGGCGGCAAAGGCTCTGCAGCGGGTCGATTATCTGTCGACGGTTTCTGGCGGCGGCTATATCGGCTGCTCGCTGACGGCATGCCTTGAACAGTCAGGAAGCCAGGGGTGGGACTTTCCCTATGCCAGCCGGCTGAAAGAAGATGAACCGCCCGCACTCCAGCACATCCGCGACTACTCGAATTATCTGTTTCCTCGCAGTTCCGCGCTGCTTCACAATGCATCAATTTACGCACGCGGTCTTGCCGTCAATGTGCTTTTGATAGCGCCATTTTTGCTTGGCGCATCGGCCGTGACGTTGCTGCTTTATTGGCTGTGGTCGAAATTTCCAAATCTGGACCTCGGCCGTTTCGTAAATCCATTCGGACTGCCTCATTTCTTCCTCACACTCGACCTGGCAGTGATTCTTATCTTCATTTGCATCGCCTGGGGCATCTACCGATCGGTCAAGCAGCGGTACAGCGAAACAGAAATTCCCGGTGGTTGGGCAATTCGGGCAGTGGACGGCTTTGTGGTTGTGCTTTTCATCGCAGCGTTTTGCGAGCTCCAACCGCTGTTGATTGAATCGATGATAGAACAGCGCTCGGGAAATCTATTTTTCGTGATGCCCATCTGGATCAAGACTGTCACTGTTGCGCTTACGCCAATCGCGGCAGCCGTCACTTTCCTTGCCAGCAAGGTCGGCGAATTCGTCAAGAGTGCGACCGAGTTGACGGGATTTCGCGCTCAAATCGCTGGCATCGTGATGAGAGGGATAATTTTCGTCGCTGGGCTCATTGTTCCCCTCGGCATCTGGATGATTTACCTCGGTATCACTTACTGGGGACTCTACGTTGACGGCTTCATCACATGCGTTGATCTGCCGACGTTCTGGCAGCCGGCTATATTAATCTATCTGGCTGGTGCGGCTGTTTGCCTTGTCCTTTCGCTGTTCATGCGGTCGAACGCGAATTCGCTGCATCCGCTTTACCGCGATCGCCTGGCAAAGGCATTTCTATTCAATCTGCAACCGATGCCGCCGGACGACCATCTTGAGCCATCCCGCCCCCGACTCAGCCAAATTTCAGGCGTGCACGGGCCCTATCATTTGATCAACACGGCGCTGAACGTACAGGCCTCGAAAACCGCAAATCGGCGTGGCCGCAACGCCGATTTTTTTATCTTCAGCCCGAAATTCGTCGGCAGCAAATCCACCGGCTATGTCGCTACCCTCAATGCCGAAGACGTGGCAATCGGGCTGGATCTTGCCACCGCGATGGCCGCTTCCGGGGCGGCCGTCTCGTCGAACATGGGAGCGCAGAGCATTAAGCCGCTGACGGCGAGTCTGGCATTGCTGAACCTCCGGCTTGGCTATTGGATGCGGAATCCCAACCAATTGCAGTACGCAAAAGCGCCGGCTCCAGAGACTCGATTTTCCGGGTTCACCGACTTCAGCCGCAAACGCAACCCTTACGCGAACTACTACTTTCTAGCCGAGATGTTTGGACGGCTCAGCGACGGGTTTAAATCAATTTACCTGACCGACGGCGGCCATATCGAAAATCTCGGTATCTACGAACTGCTGAGGCGCCGCTGCCGCGTCATCATCGCGGTCGATGCCGAAGCCGACCCGCAGATGGCGTTCGGCTCGTTCAACACGCTCGAACGCTATGCGTTGATCGATCTCGGCATCAGGATCGAGCTACCGTGGCAAAAGATCGCCGATGAAAGCCTGGCTACGGGTAAAGAGATCGACGACAAGGGCAACGCGCCCAAACATCATGGGCCGCATTGCGCGATCGGTGAGATTACTTATCCTAATAATCGCAAAGGCATCCTCGTTTACATCAAGGCGTCGCTTACCGGCGACGAAAACGACTACATCTTTGACTACAAGAAGCGCAACAGCGCGTTCCCGCATGAGACCACGCTGGATCAGTGGTTCACCGAGGAGCAGTTCGAGGCCTATCGCGCGCTGGGTTTCCATTGCGCTTACGAGTTTCTTGCCGGCAACGACAATTCCGCCCAGCTCGACCCGGACGAGAACGTTGACGTGACGGCGCAGGTCGCTTTTCTCAATCGGCTCTTCGCTCTTGATGCAGCCGGACCGCAGCCGCGCTAAATCACTGCGCTCATCGCCCGGTTGAGAGCCGCCAAACCATGGCGGCGGCGCGCGAGGTCGATCCATCGCACGACGGCCATCGGCATCCTCGCAGCGAGATCGCTTGTAGCATTATTGCGTCCTTTCCCTTATCTCGGGCTTTGAGGAATCCTCAGCCCATGCCGAACCGCGAAAAGCCCGACCGCGAAAAGAACCGCTTCTCCGCCCGCGCCGCGCGCTATGCGCGTGTTGGCGCCAATGTCGGCGGGGTGGCGGCGCGCTATGCCGGCAGGCGCCTCATCGGCGGTGAGCCCAATCGCGCCGGCGAGGCGTCGGCGCTCGCTTCGGCGCTCGGCAATCTCAAAGGCCCGCTGATGAAGGTCGCCCAGTTGATGGCGACCATTCCCGATCTGTTGCCGCCGGAATACGCCGCCGAACTGCAGAAGCTGCAGAGTGAAGCCCCGCCGATGGGCTGGGCTTTCGTCAAGCGGCGGATGAATGCCGAGCTTGGCCCCGACTGGCAGAGCAAATTCGCGAGCTTCGAACATCATCCATCGGCGGCCGCGTCGCTCGGCCAGGTGCACCGCGCCCGCTCGCTCGACGGCGCCCTACTGGCCTGCAAGCTGCAATATCCGGACATGCAGTCGGCGGTCGAAGCCGACCTGCAGCAGCTGCAATGGCTCCTTGCCATCCGCCGGCGGCTCGATACGGCGATCGATACCAGCGAGATCGGCAAGGAGATCGGCGAGCGCGTGCGCGAAGAGCTCGATTACCGGCGCGAAGCCAAGCACGTCGCGCTTTATCGCGCGATGCTCGACGGCATCGACATCGTCCGCGTGCCGCGCGCCTGGCCCGAGCTGTCGACCGGGCGCCTGCTCACGCTCGACTGGCTCGATGGCAGCCGCATGCTCACGCACAAGAACGATCCGCTCAGAGTGCGCAATGCGATTGCCACCGCCATGTTCACCGCCTGGTGGTTTCCGTTCAGCCGTTTCGGCGTCATCCATGGCGACCCGCATCTCGGCAATTACACGGTGTTTGATGCCAAGGCCGGCGGGGGTTCGCGCAAGGGCGTCATGGAACCAGCAGGCATCAACCTGCTCGATTACGGTTGCGTCCGCATTTTTCCGCCGAAATTCGTTCGCGGTGTCGTCGATCTCTATCACGGCCTCCTGCACGGCGATGACGATCTTGTCGTCGGCGCTTACGAGACCTGGGGCTTTCGCCGGCTCTCCCGCGATCTCATTGATACCCTCAACATCTGGGCGCGTTTCATCTACGCGCCGCTGCTCGATGATCGCGTGCGCAGCATCGCCGACGGCGTGGCGCCGGCGGAATACGGCCGGCGCGAAGCGTTCCGAGTGCACCAGGCGCTGAAGCAGAAAGGTCCGGTGACGGTGCCGCGCGAGTTCGTGTTCATGGATCGTGCCGCGATCGGATTGGGCGCGGTGTTTCTGCACCTGCGCGCCGAGCTTAATTTCTATCGCCTGTTCAACGAGGCGATCGAACATTTTTCGCTGGATCGCGTTGCCAAGCGGCAGCAGGCGGCGCTTGCGGCGGCGGGTTTGCAGGCGGAAGGATCGCCGTGATGGCGAAAATCTGGGTGCGCAAATCGATTGCGGCTTTGGAGGCGGAAGCCGCGGAGCCGGAAGTGCAGGCGCTGACCACGCATGACGGCGTGCCGCTCAAGCGCACGCTCTCCGCCATCAACCTCGTGGCGCTCGGCATCGGGGCCATCATCGGTGCCGGCATTTTCGTGCTGACCGGACATGCCGCGGCGGCTAATGCCGGCCCGGCGATCACGCTGTCCTTTGTCCTTGGCGCGCTTGCCTGCGCCTTTGCCGGCCTCTGCTATGCGGAGATGGCTTCGACGGTGCCGATTGCCGGCAGCGCCTACACCTACGCCTACGCCACCATGGGCGAAATCGTCGCCTGGATCATCGGCTGGGACCTGATCCTCGAATACGCGCTTGGCGCTACCACCGTCGCGATCGGCTGGTCGGGCTATGTCGTGAGCTTTCTCAAGGATATCGGCGTTCCCGTTCCCCCGGCCTATGCCGAGTTGCCATTTGCCTATGATGCGACCGAGCGGGCCTGGCACGCGACCGGCGCGCTGGTGAATATCCCGGCGATGGCGGTCATCGCCGCCATTACGGCATTGCTCGTCGTCGGCGTCCACGAATCCGCGCGCGCCAACAACGTCATCGTTGGCATCAAGCTCGTTATCATCGTCGTGTTCATCGTGGCGGCGGCTCCGTTCGTCAGCGCGGCGCATTGGGTGACGGCGAGCAATCCGGGGGGCCACTTTATTCCGCCCAATATCGGTCCCGGCCAATATGGCTTCAGCGGCGTCATCCGCGGCGCCGCGGTGGTGTTCTTCGCCTATATCGGCTTCGATGCGGTCTCGACCGCGGCGCAAGAGGCGAAGAATCCGCAACGCGACATGCCGATCGGCATTCTCGGATCGCTCCTCGTTTGCACCGTGCTCTATGTCGTGGTCGGCTTCGTGCTCACCGGCATCGTACCTTACGACAAGCTCAACGTGCCCGATCCGATTGCGGTCGGCATCGACGCGGTCGGGCTTTCGTTTCTCTCGCCGATCCTCAAAGTTGGGATCATCCTCGGCCTGACCTCGGTCATTCTGGTCATGATGCTGGGGCAGCCGCGGATCTTTTATTCGATGGCGCGCGACGGGCTGTTGCCGCGCATTGCCGCGCGCGTGCACAGCCGATTTCGCACGCCCTATGTCACTACAATCATCACCGGCGTTGTCGTCATGGTGCTGGCCGGGCTCCTGCCGATCGGTCTGGTCGGCGAATTGGTGAGCATCGGCACCTTGTTTGCTTTCGCGATCGTCTGCATCGGCGTGCTGGTTCTGCGCATCAGCGAGCCCGAGTTGGCGCGGCCTTTCAAGGCCCCGGCGGTCTACATCGTCGCGCCGCTGGGGGCGCTTTCATCGCTGTTTCTGATGTTCGGGCTGCCGCTCGACACCTGGCTGCGCTTCGGCGCCTGGCTCGTGATCGGGCTTCTGCTCTATGGATTGTACGGCATCAGGCACAGTCGCGGTGGAGCGCCAAACCCGAGCGCATCCCGCGTCTAGTGCGGCGCGTCGCCTTTTCCGACGGCCGGGTGGCGTGCTAGCAGGGCGTAGGGTCTCTGCGTACGGATAATACAATGCATTCTATTTTCGCGGCGAGCGCTGCCGCGCCAGTGACTCCGATCTGGTTCGTCACCGCGGCGAGCTATCCGGAGGTTCGCCAACGGCTCGCCGCCGGCGCCCGCGCATTCGCCGATGCGGCGGGTTTCAAGCCGAAGCCCGGACAATATCTCGCGCTGCCCGGCAAGGACGGGCTCGGCGGCATCCTGTTCGGGCTCGAAGCCGCGAACGAGCCGAACGATCCGTTTCTCCCCGGGCGGCTGACCCAGCAATTGCCCGATGGCATTTACCGCTTTGCCAATGATCCGCACGACGCGCGGCTGGCCGCGCTTGCCTTTGCGCTCGGGTCTTATCGCTTCGCCCGCTACCGCAAGGCCGAGCCGCTGGGGGCCAAGCTCGATCCGCCGCAAAGCGTTGACCGCGAAGACCTCGAGCGCATCGTCGAGGCGGTCACATTGGCGCGCGATCTCATCAATACGCCGGCCAACGACATGGGGCCGGGGGAACTGGAAGCCGCCGCGGGCGCGCTGGCCGCGCGCCACGGTGCGGATTTCAGGGTGATCCTCGGCAACGATCTCTTGGCCAAGAACTTTCCGCTCATTCACGCCGTCGGCCGTGCTTCCGAGCGGGCGCCGCGGCTGATCGATGTGAAGTGGGGCGACCAAGCTCATCCGCGCGTGACGCTGGTCGGCAAGGGCGTCTGCTTCGACACCGGCGGTCTCGACATCAAGCCTGAATCCTCGATGCTGAACATGAAAAAGGATATGGGCGGGGCGGCGACCGCGCTTTCGCTCGCGTGCATGATCATGTCGCGCAATCTGAAAGTGCGTCTGCGCGTGCTCATTCCGGCGGTCGAGAATGCGATCTCAGGCTCTGCTTTCCGACCGCGCGATATCTACACCTCGCGCAAGGGGATTACAGTCGAGATCGGCAACACCGATGCCGAGGGCCGCCTCGTCCTCGCCGATGCGCTGGCGCTTGCCGACGAGGACGAACCGGCACTGATCGCCGATTTCGCCACCCTGACCGGCGCAGCTCGCGTCGCGCTCGGTCCCGAAGTGCCGGCCTTCTTCACCGATGATGACGAACTGGCCGGCGCTCTGATGGATCATGCCGTTGCGGAGAACGATCCGCTCTGGCGGTTGCCGCTTTGGCGCCCCTACGAGGCGATGCTGGAATCAAAAGTCGCCGACATCAACAATGTCGGCAGCGGCGGGCAGGCCGGCGCCATCACCGCGGCGCTGTTCATGCGGCGCTTCGTGACCGCCAAATCGTGGCTGCATTTCGACTTGTTCGCTTGGACGCCGGCCGCCAAACCGGGCCGGCCGGAGGGCGGCGAATGTCAGGTCGCGCGCGCTCTCTACGCGCTGCTCGCCGAGCGCTACGGCTAAGCGGCGAGAAGCGATGCCGGCCTTCGACCCTCGCCTGACGCCGGCCCGCGCCGATCTCGCGGCGAAGGAGCTCGAAGGCAAGGTGATGGCGCCGCGTTACGTCGACGGTCGCATCTATGAAGTGATCGAGCCGCAGGCGCCGCTGCGGGGCGAGCCGGCGCCCGATGCGCCGCTTCTAACCGAAGCACTGAAGGGCGAACGCGTCACCATCTACGATATGAATGACGAAGGCTGGGCCTGGGGCCAGTTGGCGGCGGACGGCTATGTCGGCTGGTTGCCGTCAAATGCCCTGGTGCCGCCCGGCGCGCCGCCGACGCACAAAGTTACCGCGCTGCGAACCCTGGCCTTTCCCGGCCCTTCGATCAAACTGCCGCCGGTCGACGCGCTGCCGCTCGGCGCGCGGCTTGCCGTCGCGCGGTTCGCTGACCGCATGGTGGTGACACATGCCGGCGCCTACGTGCCGGCGGTGCACCTTGCTCCGATCGAGACTTACGAGGTGGATTTCGTTGCTGTCGCCGAGCGCTTTCTCGGCGTGCCTTATCTGTGGGGCGGCAAGACTGCGCTTGGCCTCGACTGCTCCGGCCTGGTGCAAGTCGCGCTCACGGCGTGCGGCATTTCCTGCCCGCGCGACAGCGACATGCAGGAAGCGGCGCTCGGCACGCCCGTTGTCGCGGCCGCCGACCGCGCCAATCTGCAACGGGGCGATCTTTTGTTCTGGAAAGGTCATGTAGCCATAGCGCGCGACGGTTCCAGCCTCCTGCACGCGAATGCCTTCCACATGGCGGTTGCGATCGAGCCGATTGCCGAAGCCGTCTCGCGGATTCGCGAGACTGGAAGCGAAGTTACCAGTGTGCGGCGGCTGGCGCAGTGAGAGGTAGCGTTGCCGCCTCAGTTGCTCTACCTTCCAGTCGCGGAGCAAATCCAATGAGCAGTACGGAATCAGGGCCAGCCACGCATCCAAGCGTTCCGCACGTCGCCGAAACGCACGCGTCACCTCGCTTGAGTTTTTGGATCAGAGAACTGCCTTTCACGGTGGTGTTGATCCTCACCATCGCGGGCGTTGCCTACACGAGTTTTTCAAAAAAGCCGATTGTCGGATATTGGGAAATTCTGGCCCCGATCATCGGGCTGGTTTGCATCGGCGCCGGCTGGCAGGAGGCGGGTGACAAGACCGCGCGCCTGCGGCTCGTTGTGACCCAGGCGCTGCACTGGTTCGCGTTTATCCTGGTCATGAACATGCTGCTGCTGACAGGCGTGCAGCGCACCTTCACCGCAACGGCGACGGCATTGGCGATTTTCACCCTGCTGGCGCTCGGCACCTTTACCGCCGGCGTGCAGGTCCTCTCCTGGCAAGTCTGTCTGCTCGGCCTCATCATGGCGCTCGGCATTCCGGCGATTGCCTGGATCGAGAATTCGGCCTTGCTCTTCGTGCTGATTGCCGGCGCGGTGATTGGATTAGGCGCCGTGCTGTGGTGGCATTGGCGTCAAAGAGGCACGTCTCAGGCCTGACCGAATTGGCCGCCGGCTTCGTCGCACTGGCGGAATTTTGCAGCAGCACAATAAAAGTTGGTCGGCGGCCTCAATCCGGCTGCTTGCGTTCCGATGGCGTCGGTATAACGTGACGTCGCACGAAAGTGCCGCATCGCGGTTCAGATCGCGTCGTGGTTTGAACGGCAAACGGGGAGGGGGAGACATGAAGCTTGCAGTTGGTATCGCTGTTGCGGGCGCCGTCGTCGCTATGGCGGCGACATTGCTGCCGAAGGCTCACGCCGATTTACAAGTCGATCGCGGCAAATACTTGGTGGTGCTTGCCGGCTGTAACGACTGCCATACACCCGGGTTCTTCCTGGGGAAGCCCGACATGGCGCGGTATCTCGGCGGGTCTGATGTCGGCTTCGAAATTCCCGGCCTCGGGGTGTTCCCCGGCAGGAATATCACGCCGGACAAGGAGACCGGAATCGGCAGCTGGACCGACGAGCAAATCGCAACTGCGATGACCACGGGAAAGCGCCCGGATGGCCGCGAGCTGGCGCCGATCATGCCGTACCACGCATTTTCCTACATGACGAAGGACGACGTGGCGGCCATCGTCGCATTTCTCCACAGCATACCGGCGGTCAAGAATCCGGCGGTCGGGCCGTTCAAGCCCGGCGATAAGGTATCGATTTTCACCTTCAGGATCCTGCCGCCCGGCGAGACAGCTGCGCAAGCGCCGAAGTAACGCGAGTCTCATTCCGGCCGAGCCGCGGTGGCGGCGTGTGCCGGAATCCATAACTACGATCCGTACATATGGATTCCTGGTTCGTCGCTGTGCGACGCCCCGGAATGACCGCCCGAATTACTGCGCGACGACGCCCGCGGGCGCGGTTTCGAGATTGAACGCGGCGGCGAACAGCGCGCGCGTATAATCGCTCTTGGGATTACTGAACAGGTCGGCGGCGGCGCCGGCTTCCTCGACCTTGCCCTGCCGCATCACCAGCAGGCGGCTCGCCAGCGCGGCGACGACGCGCAAATCGTGCGAAATGAACAGATAGGTGAGATTGCGCCGCTTCTGCAGCTCGCGCAGCAGATCGACCATCTGCGACTGGATCAGCATGTCGAGCGCGCTGGTCGGCTCGTCGAGCACGACGAAGGTCGGCTCCAGGACAATGGCGCGCGCCACCGCGATGCGCTGCCGTTGGCCGCCGGAGAACTCGTGCGGAAAGCGAAAACGCGTGGCCGGATCGAGCCCGACGTCGCCCAACGCCCGCACCACCCGTTCGTCGCGTTCGCGTTCCGGCATATCCGGATGGTGCACGGAAAGCCCTTCCTTGATGATGTCGGCGATCGACAGGCGCGGCGACAGCGAGCCGTAGGGGTCCTGAAAAACGATCTGCATGTCGCGCCGGTAGGGACGCATCTGCTTGAAGCGCAGCCCCTGCAGCTCGTGGCCCATGAATACGATCGGTCCGTCCGAGGAAATCAGACGCAGGATGGCCAGCCCAAGCGTGGTCTTGCCGGAACCGGATTTGCCGACCACGCCGAGGGTCTCGCCTTTGCGAATGTCGACGCTGACGCCGTCGACCGCCTTGATATGGCCGACCACCTTGCGCAACAGACCGCGCTTGATTGGAAACCAGACTTTGAGGTCGGTCGTTTCCAGCATGAGCGGCGCGTCGGGTTGTGGCGGGGCGGGATCGGGCTTCGGCTCGGCGGCAAGCAGCGCCCGGGTATAGGGATGCGCCGGCGCCGCAAATACGCGCTCGACGTCGCCTTGCTCGACGATCTTGCCTTCCTTCATCACGCAAACCTGTTGCGCGATCTTGCGCACGATGCCGAGGTCGTGGGTGATGAATAAAAGCGACATGCCGAGCCGCTTCTGAATGTCCTGCAGCAGCGCGATGATCTGCGCCTGCACGGTGACGTCGAGCGCGGTGGTGGGCTCGTCGGCGATCAGCAGATCCGGCTCGTTGGCGAGCGCCATGGCAATCATGACGCGCTGGCGCTGGCCGCCCGAGAGCTGATGCGGATAGCTCGCCAGCCGGCTTTGCGGATCGGGAATGCCGACCTGGGTCAGCACCTCCAGGGTCCGCGCGCGCGCCGCGCGGCCGGTGAGCCCGCGATGCAGCAGTAAGATCTCGCCGATCTGCTTCTCGATGGTGTGCAGCGGATTGAGCGACGTCATCGGCTCCTGGAAGACGATGGTGATGTCGTCGCCGCGCACCCGCCGCATCTCGCGTTCGGTAAGCGGAAGAAGATCGCGGCCTTTGAAGCTGATGGCGCCTGAGGGATGCCACGCCGCCGGATACGGCAGCAGCTTGAGGATCGACAACGCCGTCACCGATTTGCCGGAACCGGATTCGCCGACCAGCGCCATGGTCTCGCCCTTGCCGATGTCAAACGAGACCCGGTCGACCGCCAGCGTCTCATGTCCGCCGGCACGGAAGGCGATCGAGAGGTCGCGGATGGAGAGGAGAGGGTCGGCTGTCATGCGTACGTCTTCCGTGGGTCGAAGGCGTCGCGCACCGCTTCGCCGATGAATATCAGCAGCGAGAGCATCACGGCGACGGTGAAGAATCCGGCAAGCCCGAGCCACGGCGCCTGCACATTGGCTTTGCCCTGGGACAGGAGCTCGCCGAGCGAGGGAGAGCCGGGCGGCAGGCCGAAGCCGAGGAAGTCCAGCGCGGTCAGCGTCATCACCGACCCCGACATGATGAATGGCAGGAACGTCAACGTCGCCACCATCGCGTTCGGCAACAGGTGACGGAATATGATGACGGCGTTCGACACGCCGAGCGCGCGCGCCGCCTGGATGTATTCGAAATTGCGCCCGCGCAGGAATTCCGCGCGCACCAGGCCGACCAGCCGCACCCAGGAGAATAACAGGAGAATTCCGAGCAAGATGAAAAATCCCGGGACCAGCACCGACGAGATGATGAGCAACAGATAAAGCTCCGGCACCGAGGTCCAGATTTCGATGAAGCGCTGAAACAGAAGATCGGTCCAGCCGCCGAAATAGCCCTGCACGGCGCCGGCCGCGACGCCGACGATCGAGGAGACGATGGTCAGGACGAGGCCGAACAACACCGAGATACGGAACCCGTAAATGAGCCGGGCCAGCACATCACGGCCCTGATCATCGGTGCCGAGCCAGTTGTATTCGAGGTCGCTGCAGCTTTTCAGGCCTTTGTGCTGCACCACCGATTTGCATTGTGCTTCGGTCAACATCCAGGTCGGCGGCGATGGCGCCGGCGTCGGCAAATCGAGATTGTGGGTGGTATAGGAATAACGGATCGGCGGCCAGATCATGGTGCCCCCTTTGTCGGCAATCAGCTTCTGCAGATAGGGGTCGCGATAATCGGCCGCGGTTTCGAAGTCGCCGCCGAACGTGGTTTCCGGATAGGTGAAGAAGACCGGAAAATAGGATTTGCCGTCGTAGCGCAAATAGAGCGGCTTGTCGTTGGCGATAAATTCCGCAAACAGCGTGAGGAAGAACAGAACGAGGAAAATCCACAGCGACCAGTAGCCGCGCCGGTTGGTCTTGAAATTCTGCCAGCGCCGTTGGTTGATCGGCGACAGTGCGAACCGCCATGGCAGGGGCGCGAGCCCAAGCGGTCCGGTCGGCTCGACGTCCGGCGTAAAGTGCGACGGCGCGACCCCGCCGGTGCCGGGCGATGCCGTGACTTTTTTCGCGCGGGTCCTGTCGTCCAACTCACACCTCCCGCGTCTCGAAATCGATGCGCGGATCGATCCAGGTGTAGGTCAGATCGGAAATCAGGTTCACGACTAGGCCGACCAGGGCGAAGATGTAGAGATTGGCGAACACGACGGGGTAGTCGCGATTGAGCACGCTCTCGAAGCTCAGGAGCCCAAGCCCGTCGAGCGAGAATATCGTCTCGATCAAAAGCGAACCGGCAAAAAACGCGCTGACGAAAGCGGCCGGGAAGCCGGCGATCACCAGCAGCATGGCGTTGCGGAAGATATGGCCGTAGAGCACCTGCCGTTCCGAGCAACCCTTGGCGCGGGCGGTCAGCACGTATTGTTTGCGCAATTCTTCCAAGAACGAGTTCTTGGTCAGAAGCGTCATGGTGGCGAAAGCGGCCAGCCCCATGGAGACGATCGGCAGCGTCAGGTGCCAGAAATAGTCGAGGATCTTGTGCCACCAGGAGAATTGCTCCCAGCCGTCGGAGGTGAGCCCGCGCAGCGGAAAGATGTCGAAGAACGAACCGCCGGCAAACAGGATGATGAGCAGAATAGCAAACAGGAATCCGGGAATGGCGTAGCCGATGATGATGACGCCGGAGGTCCAGACGTCGAACTGCGAGCCGTCGCGCACCGCCTTGCGGATGCCGAGCGGGATCGAGATCAGATAGCTCAACAGCGTCATCCAGATGCCGAGCGAGATCGAGACCGGCAGCTTTTCCTTGATGAGCTGCAGCACGCTCACGTCGCGGAAGTAGCTCTTGCCGAAATCGAACCGCAGATAATTCCAGAGCATCAGGAAGAAGCGCTCATAGGCCGGCTTGTCGAAGCCGAATTGCTTTTCCAGGCTTTTGATGAATTCCGGATCGAGGCCCTGCGCGCCGCGATATTTGGCGTTGGCGTCCATTTGCCCGCCGGTTTGCAGCGCGCCGCGCGCGCCAAAATCGCCGCCGGCGGAGCCGGAAATGCGCGAGGTGGCGCCCGTATCGGTGCCGGAGAGCTGGGCGATGACGCGTTCAACCGGGCCGCCGGGCGCGAACTGCACCACGACGAACGACACCAGCATGATCCCGAAAATGGTGGGGATCATGAACAGAAGGCGGCGGACGATGTAAGCGGCCATGTCGTTCGTTCTCGTGATTCTTAATCCGTCATGTCGGTCCTTGTGCCCGACATCCACGGTTTATTTTGTGGCGGCAACATAAAGCCGTGGATGGCCTGAACAAGTCCGGCCACGACGTCTTAACTATCCGGCACGCTGCATTTTCGCCGCTTTGTCGCGGTCATGCCACCAAGTCTCCGGAATGCCGCGGAAATAGCGCGGTTGTGAGGCCGGCCTGCCGAAAACATCCCAATAGGCGATCCAGTGGGAGGGTTTGTACCAGTGCGGAATCCAGTAGCGGCCGGCGCGGATGACGCGATCGAGCGCGCGGCAGGCCGTGGTCAGCGCCGGCCGGGTCGGCGCGGCGACGATGGCGTCGATCAAGGCGTCGATCGCCGGGTCGGCGATGCCGGCGAGGTTGTTCGAGCCCTTCAGCGCCGCCGCCTGCGAGGAAAAGAACGAACGCAATGAATCGCCGGGCGTGGCGGAAAAGCCGAACCGGTCGACGGTGATGTCGAAGTCAAAGCCGTCGCGCCGCGCGCGGTATTGCACCGGGTCGACGATGCGCAACGTAGCCTCGATGCCGAGGACGCCGAGATTCTTGATGAACGGCATGTGGTGCGGCTCGAAGGTCGGCTCGTCGATCAGAAACTCGATGGTGACGCGCTCGCCGTTCGGCAACACGCGCATGCCGTCCTTGATGACGCAGCCGGCGTCCTTGAGCAGTTGCGAGGCCTTGCGCAGCAGCGCGCGATCCTGACCGGAGCCGTCGGAGACCGGCGGCACGTAGGGCTCGCCGAACACCTCGTCCGGGATGCGCCCGCGGAACGGCGCGAGCAGGATAAGCTCGTCGGCGCTCGGCAAGCCCGCCGCCATCATGTCCGAGTTCTGGAACACGGAGACGGTCCGGTCGTAGGAGCCATACATGATCGTCTTGTTGGTCCATTCGAAATCGAACGCGTTGCAGAGCGCCTCGCGCAGCCGCGGATCGGCGAATTTCGCCCGCCTCGTGTTGATGAACCAGCCTTGCGCGCCTGACGGCGTTTCGTCGGGCAAAACGTCTTTCTTCACGCGGCCGTCTTTGACGGCGGGAAAATCGTATCGCGTCGCCCAGGTGCGCGAGGTGAACTCCTCGCGGAACAGGTAACTCCCGGCGGTAAAGCCTTCGAAGCCGACGTCGCGGTCGCGGTAGTATTCAAAGCGCACGATGTCGAAATTGTTTTGGCCGCGGGCGACCGGAAGCTCGGCGCCCCACCAATCCTTGACGCGCCTGTATTCGATGTAGCGGCCGGGCTCGAAGCGGCCGACCTTATAGGCGCCGGAGCCGAGCGGAACGTCCAGGGTCGATTCTTCGAACGGCTTCGCCGCATAATAGGCGCGCGAGAAAATCGGCAGCCCGGCGACGAACAGCGGCACATCGCGGGCGCGGTTCGGCTTAAAGCTTGCGACAACGCTCGCATCATCGTTCGCTTGGGCGCCGGCAAAGTCGCGCAGCAATTGCGTGATGATCGGATGGCCCTTCGCCTTGAGGATGTTGAGTGAAAACGCGACGTCCTGGGCAGTGAGCCGCGACCCGTCGTGGAATGTTGCCTCCGAGCGGATGAAAAACTCATATCTCAGCCCGTCGGTCGAGCGCCGCACCTTTTGCGCGGCAAGGCCGTACATGGCGTCCGGCTCGTCGCCGGAGCGCGCCATAAGCGTGGCGAAGGTCAGCTCCATGCCCTGCGCCGCGTCGCCCCTGAGGATGTAACTGTTGAGCGAATTGAAGGTGAGGAAATTCTGATTGTATTCCCGGTTTGGGCCGATCTGGGAAAACGTGCCGCCCTTCGGCGCCTGCGGATCGACGTAACGGAAGTGAGGAAAATCGGCTGAGTAGGCGAGGTCCCCGAACGCTGACATCCCGTGCGATTCGGTCTCCTCATCCGCCCGCACTGTGCCTGACGTGGGGCTCGCCGCTGCAGCCGCCACGCCGGCGGCCAACGAAAGAAAGCGCCGGCGTGTCGGGTGCATCAAGAGACTGCCGCTGTATTCGTGCTGGCGCGGGGTCTCACGCACGCCTCACTGCCGGCTTCCGGTCTTCGCCGCCTTTTCCGCGTCCCACCACCAGACGGTCGGGAACCCCGACATGCCGTATTTCGGCAGTGGATCGCGATGGCCGAAGCGGTCCCAGCGGGCGGTGCGCACTTTGCCGTAGGTCCACTGCGGCACGACGTAGTGGTTCCACAAGAGCACGCGGTCGAGCGCGTGGGTGGCGGCGACAAGATCGGCGCGGCTCTTGGCGAAGATGACCTGATCGATCATGGCGTCGACCGCCGGGTTCTTGATGCCGATCCAGTTGCGGGAGCCCTGCTGATCGGCCGCCTGCGAGCCCCAATAGGCGCGCTGCTCGTTGCCGGGCGACAGCGATTCCCCCCAGGACGCGGTGATGATGTCGAAATCCCAGTTGCGCAGTCGGTTCTCGTATTGCGCATCGTCGACGGTGCGCACCGCGACGGTGACGCCGAGCCGATCGAGCGAAGGCTTGTAGAATAAAAACACGCGTTCGAAGCTCGGATCGTCGGCGAGGAATTCGACCGTATAGGGCTCGCCGGTCTTGCTGTTGACGAGTTGTTCATTGCGCACCTCGTAACCCGCTTCCTTGAACAGCCGAACCGCCTCGCGCAGATTGGCGCGCACCGCCTGCGGATTGCCGCCGACCGGGTTCGAATAGGGCGTGGTAAAGAGCTCGGGCGGCACCTTGTCGCGCACCGTTTCCAGGATCTCGAGTTCGCGGCCGGCCGGCACGCCGGATGACGCCAGCTCGGTGCCCTCGAAATAGCTGGCAATGCGTTTGTACTGGCCGAAGAAAATCTGCTTGTTCATCTCTTCAAAATCGAATGCGTAATTGAAGGCGAGCCGCACGCGCGGATCCTGAAACTTGACGCGGCGGATGTTGAAGGCGAAGGCCTGCATCACGCCGATATTGTTGATGGGAAATTCCTCGAGGATCACCCGTTTCTCGCCGACCGCCGGGAAGTTATACGCGGTGGCCCAGTTCTTGGCGCTGTTCTCGGTGCGCCAGTCGACGGTGTCGGCCTTGAAGGCCTCCAGCGCGACCGTCGTGTCGCGAAAGTATTCGAAGCGCAGTTCGTCGAAATTGTCGCGGCCGACGTTGACGTTGAGATCGCGGCCCCAATAGTTCTTCACACGCTCATAGACGATGTTGCGGCCGGGCGAGAACTCCTTGATGCGGTAAGCGCCGGAGCCGAGCGGCGGCTCGAGCGTGGTGGCGCCGATATCGCGCTTGTTGCCGTTCTTGTCGGTGCCCTGCCACCAGTGCTTGGGCAGAACCGTCAGCTGGCCGACAATCTGCGGCAGTTCGCGGTTGCCCGGCGAATCGAAGGTAAAGGTGATCTCGCGATCGCCGGTCTTCTCCAGCTTGGCGACATGGCGGTAATAGGCCGCGAATTGCGGGCTGTGTTGTTTGAAGGCCTCGAAGGAAAAGATCGCGTCCTCGGGCGTGATCGGCCTGCCGTCGGGCCATTGCGCTTCCTGGCGCAGCCGATAGGAGGCGGCGGAGAAATCGTCCGGATAGTTGACCGCTTCGGCGAGGAGCCCGTACTCGGCCGACACTTCGTCGAGCGCCGACACCAGGAGCGTGTCGTAGATAAAGTCGACCCCGGTCGCGAGCGTGCCTTTCACGCCGGCGACCACCAGATTGAAATTATCGTAAGTGCCGATGGCGATCTGGCGCACCGCGCCGCCCTTCGGCGCGTCGGCGTTGACGTAGTCGAATTGCTTAAAGCCCGGCGGATATTTCAGCTCGCCGAACAGCGACAGGCCGTGCCGCCAGGCCCGTTCCTCCGCGTGCGCCGGATCGGTCCACAGGGAAATCGGAAGCCGCCGCGCGGCGAGGGCAACGGCGGCGGAGGTGAGAAATGTCCGGCGGTTCACGAAGTCGGCTCCAATCAATAAATAGTGTCGGCAAATGGCGTCCGCGGTACTGTTGTCACGGAGGCAAGCGCGCGGGATTTTGCCCCGGCGGCGCATACCAACGCCATGCTCAGTCTACAGAAGCCGCTGATTATGTGCTTTTCCACGGCGGCGCCAGCGTGCCGGCGCCCGCCGCGACGAAATGGACTTCACATCCGCGTGGGCCCGGAGTGAGCGTCAACTTGAACAGGAATGCCTATTACGGCTTTGCCGGGGCTGCCGCCGGTGGATTGGCCGCAGTCGGCAACGGCACCGGAGACTTCGAAAGCGTATCAAGGTAAGCGATGAGGTCGGCGCGCTGCTTCTCGTTGGCGATGCCGGCAAACGTCATGGCCGTGCCAGGAACATCGGCACGGGGGTTGGTCAGCCATTTGTTGAGCGCATCGAATGTCCAGGTGCCGCCCTTCGCCTTCAGCGCGGCTGTGTAGTTGAACCCAGCCACCGAGGCCGTCTGGCGTCCGACCACACCATAAAGATCGGGGCCAACCTTGGGTCCCTGGCCCTCCTGCAGATTGTGGCAGATCGTGCACTGCTTGGCGACCTGCGCGCCGTGTTCGGCGGAAGCGCTCGCCAGCAGGGTTTCGATCGGCTGGGCGGCCGGCGCCGCCTCGCCTTTCTTCGCTGGCTGCTCCTCCTTCACGGCGACTTCGTAGCCCGGCTTCGCCGGTACTGGCGGGCTGAAGATCGCGCCAGAAGCGATGTGGACGGCCAGGAGGAACAGGCAGGTTCCCAGCACCGCGCCGAGAATTTTGTTGATTTCGAATGAATTCATCGCTGAATGGCTCCGCGACGGCAAAGGAGGGCGGTGGACAAATAGCCGGTTTGCCGCGCGTTTTGCAACCCGTATAAGCGCGCTTTAGCAATGGCCGGTGTTCTCATCCTGATTCCCGCCCGCATGGCCGCAACCAGGCTGCCGGGCAAGCCGCTCGCCGACATCGCCGGGGCGCCGATGATCGTGCATGTGCTGCGCCGGGCCGAGGCCGCCGCGGCCGGCCCGGTCGCGGTCGCGACCGATTTGCCCGAGATCGAGGCGGCCGTGCGCAAGGCCGGCGGGCGCGCGGTCATGACCCGCACCGACCATGTGTCCGGCTCCGACCGGATTTTCGAAGCGCTCGGCAAGATCGATCCGGACGGGCGCGCGGCGATCGTCGTCAACGTGCAAGGCGATCTGCCGACGCTGCAGCCTTCCCACATCGCCGCCGCGTTGGCGCTGCTCGCCGACGGGGCGGTCGATATCGCGACGCTGGCGGCGGAAATCACACGCCCCGAGGAGCGCGATGACGCCAGCGTGGTCAAGGTGGTGGGTACGCCGGTGGCGCCGTCGCGGCTGCGGGCGCTCTACTTTACCCGCGCCACCGCACCCTATGGCGACGGACCGCTCTATCATCACATCGGGCTTTACGCCTTCCGCCGGGCGGCGCTGGAGCGATTCGTCAAGCTGCCGCCGTCGGCGCTGGAAAAGCGGGAAAAACTCGAGCAGTTGCGCGCGCTCGAGGCCGGCATGCGGATCGATGTAGCGATCGTTGACGCCGCGCCGCTCGGGGTCGATACGCCGGACGATTTGGCAAGAGCGCGCGCCATGCTATCGGGTCAATCATGACGCGACGCAGAAAAATAGCATTCCAGGGCGAATTGGGCGCCAATTCGCACATCGCCTGCAACCAGGCCTATCGGGGCTACGAGCCGCTGCCCTGTCCGACCTTCGAGGACGCATTCGCCGCAGTGCGCACCGGAAGGGCGGAGCTCGCGATGATCCCGATCGATAATTCGGTGGCGGGGCGGGTGGCGGATATCCATCACTTGATGCCGAAGTCGGGGCTCCACATCGTCGGGGAGTGGTTTCTTCCGGTGCAGCATCAGCTGATGGCGCCGAAGGGCGCCACCTTGAAAACCATCAAGACGGTTGAGAGCCACGTGCATGCGCTCGGCCAGTGCCGCAACATCATCCGCACGCTGCGGGTCAAGGCGGTGGTCGCCGCCGATACCGCGGGCGCCGCGCGCGAGGTGGCGGAGGCGGGCGATATCTCGCGCGCCGCTCTGGCGACCAAGCTCGCGGCAAAAATCTATCGTCTGAAAATCCTTAAAAAGGACGTCGCCGACGCCAAGCACAACACCACGCGCTTTGTCGTGCTGGCGCGGAAGCCAAAATGGGCGAGCCGCAAGGAGCGGCGCGTCATCACCACATTCGTGTTCGAGGTGCGCAACATTCCGGCCGCGCTCTATAAGGCGCTGGGCGGCTTCGCCACCAACGGCGTCAACATGACCAAGCTCGAGAGCTATATGGTCGAAGGCACCTTCGCCGCCACGCAGTTCTATGCCGACGTGCAGGGCCATCCGAAGCATCGCGCGCTCGAACTGGCGCTCGAAGAGCTGGAATTCGTCTCGCAACCGAAGTCGCTGAAAATCCTCGGCGTCTATCCGGCGCATGCGTTTCGTGACACCTTTAAGTAGCCGAGCCACCCGGGGACAGGCGGTTCGGCCGCGATTGGGGGATGCAGGGCGATGGGCAACGATGAGCCGAAGGTCCGGCGTACGCTGCATTTGCGGTTTACCCTACCCGGCGCGGACCCGGATCAGCTGGTCGCGATGATGCGGGCGTCGGCGCCGTTCTATCAAGCGTTCGGCAACGCCGAGCTCCGACTGCTGCGCAACGCCGACGATCCGGCGAAATTCATCCAGGTGATCGAATACGAGACCCCGGAATCCTTCGAGCTCAATCGGCAATCGATCGCCGGCGACATGCGGTTTCAAACATTTTTGCAGGCTTGGCGCGCCATGCTGCCCGGCGGGGTGGAGATCGACGTTTATCAGGAAGTGTGACTCTCGACGGGTTCGCGCGGCGGCGGCAGGCACCTGAATCCCAAGTGGCCGGCCATCGAACGCGCGGATCGTCCTGAATGAGCCATCGACTTCCGTGAGACCATCCGGCTCCGAACCGGAGCGGACGCCGGGCGCGCCACTCGATACTTCGAGCGTTTTCCGGATGCGAAGGCACGCCTCAATCCACCCTTTCGATCGCGCTGGCCCGGTGGCGCCGATCACCACGTCGGGTGGCCCTGAACCTTGATCGAAATCAAGGCGTGCCGGCGACCAGGATGATTTTTGCATTAGCCCGCAAAAAATTGAAAGGAACGGAGAGATGATCAAGCCGGCAAAATTTACTCGTGCTCTGGCAAAGCTTATTGCATCGAGCCTATTCGGTCTTGCGAGCTTTTCGGCCCACGCGGCCGAAGAGGCTTATACCTTCAAGTCGGTGCTCTCTACGCCAAGCGCCAATTGGTGCATCAACGCTCCGGCCTCTGAATCAAAAACCCCTCTCGTGGTGGCGGGCTGCGATGGAAAGCCCCACCAGACGTTTGGTTACGAGAGTGGTGGGACTTTAACAGCCGGCGGATTTTGCCTCGGCGGTCTGCCCGGGGGCTCCAACCAGCCTCCCGGCGCCGGCGACGCGGTCGTTATTGCCGAATGCAACGGCAGCGATCAGCAAGCGTGGGAATTGCAGCCGTTCAAGGACAAGCCCGATGTGTTCGCGATCGCCAGTCCGGACGGGTTGTGCGTCACCGTCGACGGTGCCACGATCGAAGAAGGCACCCCACTCGTGCTGGCACAATGTGCCGAGTTGCCAACCCAGGGATGGGTCAGAAGCACAATTGCCAGTGCTGAACCGCAACCGGAATTTTATTGGTACTCCGGTCATCGCTATTGTTGGTACGACGGCGGCTGGCACGGCGCCGGCTGGTACTGGTGCAATGAAAATTTCCATCGCGGCATCGGCTGGGGTGGGCCGATCGGCTGGCACTGGTGGCATCATCACGGCCATCCGCCGCATCTGCATCCATTCCCGCATCCGGGCCCACATCCGCATCCGGGCCCGCACCCTGGCCCGTTCCCGCACCCGGGTCCGCATCCTGGTCCGCATCCCGGCCCGCACCCGGGTCCGCATCCCGGCCCCCATCCTGGTCCGCATCCCGGTCCGCATCCCGGCCCCCATCCTGGTCCGCATCCCGGCCCGCACCCGGGTCCGCATCCCGGCCCCCATCCACATCACTGATCGGGGCCTTTGTGGAGCGGTCATCGTGCGGTGTTAGTTAGGTGGCCGTCGCCACTGATCGATTGGCCGCCGCAGCAAACAAAAGCCCCGGCAAGGTTCCGGGGCTTCCTTTGTTAGGCTAGGCGACCTTCGGTCTGCCAATCGCAGTTTCAGCAACGTCAGTCGTTCAGAACACGGGTGTCGCGTGAATCGCTCAACAAAGAGACGAACGCTTGAGCCTCAAATTGTCTGATTATATGCGCCGACTTCCTTGTGCGTGCGTAGCACGGCATCGACGGCCGCGAACATCTCGCGCATGCGCGTTTCCGAGACCGGGCTTTCGACCACGACCACCAGCTCCGGCTTGTTCGAGGAGGCGCGCACCAGGCCCCAGGTGCCGTCCTCCACCGTCACCCGCACACCGTTGACCGTGACCAGATCGCGGATCGGCTGGCCAGCGACCTTGCCGCCTCTCCGCTTCTCGCTCTCGAAATGCTTCACTACGGCGTCGACTACGCCGTACTTCTCCTCGTCGGGGCAGTGCGGCGACATGGTAGGCGAACCCCAGGTTTTCGGCAGCGCGTTTTTGAGGTCGGCCATGCTGCTCCCCGGATTGCGGTCGAGCATGTCGCAGACGGCAAGCGCGAAAATAAGCCCGTCGTCGTAACCGCGGCCGAACGGCTTGTTGAAGAAGAAATGACCGGATTTCTCGAACCCGGCGATGGCGCCGATCTCGTTGACCCGGCGCTTCATGTAGGAATGGCCGGTCTTCCAGTAATCGGTCTTGGCGCCGTTCTTGAGCAGCACCGGATCGGTCGCAAACAGCCCGGTCGACTTCACGTCGGCGACGAACAGCGCGTTCTGGTGCTGCGCCGAGATATCGCGGGCGAGCATGACGCCGACCTTGTCGGCGAAGATTTCTTCGCCCTCGTTGTCGACCACGCCGCAGCGGTCGCCGTCGCCGTCGAAGCCTAAGCCCACATCGGCCTTGTTCGCCAGCACGGCGTCGCGCATGGCGTGCAGCATTTTCATATCTTCGGTGTTCGGATTGTAGTTCGGGAAGGTGTGATCGAGCTCGCAATCGAGCCGCACGACCTCGCTGCCGACCGCCTCGAGCACCTGCGGCGCGAACGCGCCCGCCGTGCCGTTGCCGCAGGCGCAAACCACTTTGAGGCGGCGTTTGAGCTTCGGTCGCTTGAGGAGGTCGGCGATGTAGCGCGTTGGAAAGTGTTCGACGAAGGTGTAGGCGCCGCCGTCTTTCATCGTGAAGCGGCCGTTGAGCACGATGTCTTTCAGCCGCGCCATCTCGTCGGGGCCGAAAGTGAGCGGGCGCTCGACCCCCATCTTCACGCCGGTCCAGCCGTTGTCGTTGTGCGAGGCGGTCACCATGGCGACGCACGGCACGTCGAGATCGAATTGGGCGAAATACGCCATCGGCGTCAGCGCCAGGCCGATATCGTAAACCTTCACGCCCGAGGCGAGCAGGCCGTTGACCAGTGCCATCTTGATCGAGGCCGAGTAGGAGCGGAAATCGTGGCCGGTGACGAGCTTCGGCTCGCGGTTGAGTTCGTGGATGAGCGTGCCGAGGCCCAGCCCGAGTGCCTCGACGCCCATCAGGTTGATCTCGCTGCCGAACAGCCAGCGCGCGTCGTATTCGCGAAAGCCGGTCGCCTTTACCATTGGCTCCGATTCGTAGGCATAAGTGTTGGGCTTGAGGTGCGGCTTCGGCTTCGGGAACATTCAATCCTCGATGTGGGGCTGGGAGCGGGCGACTAGGCAGCAATAGCCTAAACAGTGCCCCTTCGGAATGGTTGCCTGCGGTGACGTTGAGAGCCAAAAGCCATGGCTTGCGGCTCCAGTTCGAACATCCTGCCGCTGTGCATTTGATGACCAGCGCCGTCAGCCGATGTCGCTCACCATCATCTCCGGCAGCGGGAGGATAAAAAATTTGTGATTGCCCGATCTGCTGGATGGGTTCGTCGGGCCCGGCCGTCAAGGGGCCGTTTCAGTCCTTATTTCGTGACTATTTGATTGCTTCCCATCAGAACGCCGACGTTAATCGTGCCTTTTAGGGCGGCAATCATTGAACGACGGTATCTGGATAAGTCGTTTTGATAAACGCGGCCGACCAGCAAGTACGCCGCGTTCCTAACGGAAACCCTTCAAAATACAGCGCAGATGTGCAATCGAGTACAGTCGGCCCGGTCCGCTTCTGTTCTAATTATCACAAGAGGTGCGCATGCCGGCAGCAAACAAATCTTCCGAATCGGCGATCCATTTTGATCCTGCGGAGTTTTTCGCAACCGTAGCTCACGGTCGCATCATTTCCAATTATCCAAAGAAAGAAATCATTTTTGCTCAGGGCGATGACGCAGATTCCGTTTTCTACATCAAAAAGGGCAGGGTTAAAGTCACTGTCGTATCCAAGCAAGGCAAGGAAGCCGTTGTCGCAATCCTCGGCAAGGACGAGTTCATCGGCGAGGGATGCTTGACCGGACAGCCGAAGCGTTTGGCGACCGCCATGGCCATGACGGAATGCGAGGTCATGCGCGTGGACAAGCAGGAGATCACAAGGGTCATTCGAGACGAACCAACATTTTCGCAAATGTTTATTTCGCACATCCTGGCAAGAAACGCTCGGGTTGAAGAAGATTTGGTCGACCAGCTGTTCAACTCGACCGAGAAGCGGCTGGCGCGGGTGCTGCTGCTGTTGGCGAATTTCGGCAAGGATGGCCGGCCCGAGCCAGTTCTCGCAGACATCAAGCAGGAAACCCTTGCCGAAATGGTCGGCACGACGCGAGCGCGCGTGAACCACTTCATGAACAAGTTTCGCGACCTGGGATTTATCGAGTACAACGGCAACCTCGAAGTCCATAGCTCGCTGGTGAGCGTGCTGCTGGCCGAAAGGCGAACTCACAAGCCCTCGGTGAGAGGGCCGTAGCGTCCCGGCCGCGCCGGTTACGCACGGCATCCTACGCTAAGCTTTGCGCGGCTTGGCATGTCTGGTTGGGGCGGCGGCCATAGGATTCTCCGGCCAAGGATGTTTCGGATAGCGGCCGCGCATCTCGGCGCGTACGGCGGCGTAGCTGCCGCGCCAAAATCCCGGCAGATCGCGGGTCATCTGCACCGGCCGCTGCGCTGGCGAAAGCAGCTCGATCAGCAACGGGATTTTGCCGCCGGCAATCGCCGGGTGGCGGTCGAGCCCAAACAGCTCCTGAACGCGGATGGCGATTTTCGGTCCGCCGTCCGCTTCGTAGTCGATCGGCACATCCGAGCCGGTCGGCGCGGTGAAGTGCGTGGGCGCTTCGGCTCCGAGCCGCCGCCGCAGAGCGAACGGCAGACGCGCGGCGAGGGCGGCGGCAAGTTCGTCGATCGAAAGCTCGGCCAAAGCTGTTTTTCCCGCCAACATCGCCGCCAGCCAGTCGACGTCGGCTGAAAGCGCGGTGTCGGAAAGGTCGGGCCAGGCGTCGCCCTCGGCGCGGCGCAAGAACAGAACCCGGTCGCGCCATTGCCGCAGCGCTTTTGTCCACGGCAGCCGTTCGACGCCAAGCCGCATGATGCCTTCCGCAAGCATACGCGCGGCCGCTTCATTCGCCGCTGCCGGCATCGGCTGCTCGCTCAAGGCGATGGCGCCAAGCCGCCGCAGACGGCGCATGCGCAGGGTCGCGGTCGCCGGATCAAAAGAGATTTCCTCGCGTGTCACGATGCGGTCGGCAAAGCGCGCCTCGATTTCGGGAAGCGCGATCGGCGCCGCCAGCAAGATGCGGCCAGCGGCGGCGCTTCCGGTTAATTCGGCCACCGCGAGGAATGGTTCGCGGGCAAGCGCGGAGGCGGCATCAACATGCGCGCCGCGGCCATTGGCCAGCAGAAATACGCCCGCCGCGCCGCCGCGATTTTTCGCAATGCGCTCGGGATAAGCCAACGCAAGCAGGCCACCGGGCGTTTGTTCGACACCGTCCGCGACGGCGGATCGAGCAGGCGGCGCAAGCCGCCCATCCTTCGATGTCGCAATCTCGGCCCAGCGCTGCGCCATGGCGCGGGCATCGCGCCCGCGGGCCGAGCGGTCGCGACCGAGAGCGTCGAGGCGGACCGTAAGGTCGACGTCGTCGCCGGCAAGGCCGCGCTCGGCGATCAAGACCGCGATCTCCGCAGCCGCCAGCGCGGCGCCTTCGGCGGCGGCGTCGACCACCATACGCGCCAGCCGCGGCGGCAGCGGCAGGCGCCGCAGCTTGCGTCCTTCCTCGGTGATGCGGCCATCGCCGTCGATGGCGCCGAGCTCGACAAGCAACGCTTTCGCTTCGGCGAGCGCCGGGCGCGGCGGCGGATCGAGGAACGCGAGTTGCTCCGGGCCGGAGCCCCAGGCGGCGAGGTCGAGCGCGAAGGACGACAGATCGGCGGAGAGAATTTCCGGCCGCGAATACGCTTCGAGCGCGGCAGTCTGTGGCTCGTCCCATAGCCGGTAGCAGATGCCGGGTTCGGTCCGCCCGGCGCGGCCGCGGCGCTGATCGGCGGCAGCGCGCGACACGCGCACGGTTTCGAGCCGCGTGACGCCGACATCGGGCTCGTAGCGCGGCACCCGCGCTAGGCCGCTGTCGACGACGATGCGCACGCCCTCGATGGTGATCGAGGTCTCGGCGATCGAGGTCGCCAGCACGACTTTCCGCCGCCCCGGCGGGGCGGGCGCGATGGCGCGATCCTGCTCCTCGCCAGCGAGCGCGCCGTAGAGCGCGACCACGTCGACCGTGGCATCGAGCCGGCCGCCGAGCAGCGTCGCCGTGCGGCGGATTTCGGCGGCGCCGGGAAGAAACGCCAGCAGCGAGCCGGCATTGCCGTGCACGCCCCGGACGATAGCGTCGGCGATTTGCGGCTCGATCGGCCGCGCATCGCGACCGGCATGGCGTGTCTCGACCGGGAAGGCGCGGCCTTCGGCGGCTATGAGCGGCGCGTCGCCAAG
Source organism: uncultured Alphaproteobacteria bacterium (assembly GCA_963709825.1). Classification (GTDB taxonomy): domain Bacteria; phylum Pseudomonadota; class Alphaproteobacteria; order Rhizobiales; family Xanthobacteraceae; genus BOG-931. The sequence goes on along the minus strand of CAVPXZ010000005.1, from coordinate 128,230 downwards.
AAGCGTCGCCACCCGCGCGCCGTCGAGGGTCGCCGACATGACCAGAAGCTTCAAGTCCTCGCGCAAGCCCTGCTGCACGTCGCGGGCGAGCGCCAGCCCGAGATCGGCGTCGAGCGAGCGTTCGTGGAACTCGTCGAAGACGACGGCGGCGACGCCCTCGAGCGTCGGATCGTCGAGGATGAGCCGGGTGAAAATACCCTCGGTGATGATCTCGATGCGCGTCTTGCGCGAGACTTTCGAGCCGAAGCGTACCCGTAATCCGACGGTATCGCTGACGCGTTCGCCCAGCGTCTTCGCCATCCGCTCTGCCGCGGCGCGGGCCGCGAGCCGGCGCGGTTCGAGCACAAGGATGCGGCGGCCTTCGGCCCAAGGTTCGCCGGCGAGCACAAGCGGCACGCGCGTCGTCTTGCCGGCGCCGGGCGGCGCGACCAGCACGGCCGCGTGCTGGGCCCGTAGCGCCGCGGTCAGGTCCGGCAGCGCGGCGTCGATCGGCAGCGGCGAGGAAAAGTCCATCACGCTCTCTCAATCGGCATTCCGGCGATGACGGGGGATAAACCCGGTGTCGGCGGCTTCCGCAATGGCGCCGATCTCATATATTAGCGGTCATCATGCCAGTCGTACAAAAGTCCCACGCCGCCGCCGCGGCAGCCGCTGCCAAGCCGGTGAAGAAAGGCGATCACGTCTTTCTGGTCGACGGCTCCGGCTATATTTTCCGCGCCTATCACGCGCTGCCGCCAATCAACCGCAAATCCGACGGTCTGCAGCTCAACGCAGTATTCGGCTTCTGCAATATGCTGTGGAAGCTGTTGCGCGACATGAAACCGGACGAGCGGCCAACTCATCTCGCGGTGGTGTTCGACAAATCGGAAAAGACCTTCCGCACCGCGATGTATCCGGACTACAAGGCGCATCGGCCTGACCCGCCCGATGACCTCCGCCCGCAATTCAAGTTCGTCCGCGAAGCCGTGCACGCGTTCGATCTGCCCTGCCTCGAGCAGGACGGTTTCGAGGCCGACGATCTGATCGCGACCTACGTGCGCGAAGCCTGCGAAGCCGGCGCCACCGCCACTATCGTCTCCTCGGACAAGGATCTGATGCAGCTCGTCACCGATGGCGTCATCATGTTCGACACCATGAAGGACAAGAAAATCGGCCGCGCCGAGGTGATGGAAAAATTCGGCGTGCCGCCGGAGAAGGTCATCGAGGTGCAGGCGCTGATCGGCGACTCGACCGACAACGTGCCGGGCGTCCCCGGCATCGGCGTCAAAACCGCGGCGCAGCTCATCGGCGAATACGGCGATCTCGAGACGCTGCTCAAGCGCGCGCCGGAGATCAAGCAGGAAAAGCGCCGGCAATCGCTGATCGAGCATGCCGACAAGGCGCGGCTGTCGAAAAAGCTCGTGACGCTCGACGACCACGTCAAGCTCGATGTGCCGATCAGCGACCTCGCCGTGCACGAGCCGGACAACAAGCGGCTCATCGCCTTTCTCAAGGCGATGGAATTCAACTCGCTGATGCGGCGCGTGGCTGAGTTTGCCAGCGTCGACGCCGGCGAGGTCGAAGCAGAAGCGCGGTTTGCGGGTCACCATGCCGGAATTGGCGCCGACATTTTATCCTCTCCCCCTGGGCGAGAGGGTGGCGCACCGGCTGCAGCGCCCCAGGAGCGAAGCCGTGGCGGGCCTGGTGAGGAGTTCAAGGGCCAGGCGCTGCTCCCCCTCACCCGGCCGGCCGATTACTCCCGACAGGGGAGAGGTGATACACCGCCGAATTTCGCGGCGACGCCGCAGGCGCTGGCGGCCGCGCGCATGGAAGCCGCGCGTGCGGAAAAATTCGATCGCACCAAATACGAGACGGTGCGCAGCCTGCCGCGGCTCAATGCCTGGATCGAGCGCGCCCGCGACCTCGGATTTGTCGCCATCGACATCATGACGGCAAGCCTCGATCCGATGCAGGCTGAACTCTGCGGATTTTCGCTCGCGGTGGCGCCGAATGAAGCCTGCTATGTGCCGCTTGGTCATCGCCAGGGCGGGGAGGGCGGCGCCGACGGTCTGTTCCGCGGTGACGCCGCGCCCGACCAGATTCCCGAGCGCGCGGCGCTCGACGCGCTCAAGCCGCTGCTCACGGATAAGGGCGTGCTCAAAATCGGCCACGATCTGAAATTCGACATGCAGGTTTTTGCGCTGCGCGGCATCGAGATCGAGTCCTACGCCGACACCATGCTGATGTCGTATGCGCTTGATGCCGGTCGCGGCAATCACGGACTGGAATTGCTCGCCGATCACACCTTCAATCACGGCGCGGTCGACATCAACGGATTGATCAAAGAGGGAAAGACCCGGATCACCTTCGACGCCGTCGGCATCGACCGGGCGACCGAATACGCCGCGGAGAAGGCCGACATTTCGTTCCGGCTCTGGCAGGTGCTCAAAGCAAGGCTCCCTGCCGAGCATGTGCTCACGGTGTATGAGACGCTGGAACGGCCGCTCGTCGCAGTGCTGGCGCGCATGGAGCGGCGCGGCATCTCGATCGACCGAGACGTGCTGTCGCGGCTGTCTGGCGAGTTCGCGCAGGACGCGGCTGGCCTTGAAGCCGAGATCAACGAATTGGCTGGCGAGACGGTCAATCCGGGCAGCCCCAAACAGCTCGGCGACATTTTATTTGGCAAGCTCAGCCTGCCGGGCGGCACCAAAACCAAGACCGGCCAATGGGCGACCGGCGCACGCGCCTTGGACGAGCTTGCGGAGCAGGGTCATAAGCTGCCGCAAAAAATTCTGGACTGGCGCCAGGTTTCGAAGCTGAAATCGACCTATACCGACGCGCTGCCGGGCTTCGTCAATCCGACCACGCACCGCGTGCACACCGATTACGCACTGGCCGCGACCCCGACCGGACGGCTGTCGTCGTCCGATCCGAACCTGCAGAACATTCCGGTGCGCACCGAGGACGGCCGCAAGATCCGCCGCGCTTTCATCGCCGCGCCCGGCACCAAACTCGTCTCCGCCGATTATTCGCAGATCGAGCTGCGGCTCCTCGCCGAGATCGGCGGCGTCGAGCCGCTGCAGAAGGCGTTCCGCGAGGGCCTCGACATTCACGCCATGACGGCGAGCGAGATGTTCGGTGTGCCGGTCAAGGACATGCCGCCGGAAATCCGCCGCCGCGCCAAGGCGATCAATTTCGGCATCGTCTATGGCATCTCCGCGTTCGGGCTCGCCAACCAGCTCGGCATTGCCCGCGAAGAAGCCGGCGCCTACATCAAAAAATACTTCGAACGCTTTCCGGGCATCCGCGACTACATTGACGAGACGAAAGCTTTCGCGAAGCAACACGGCTACGTTCTGACGCTATTCGGCCGCAAATGCCACTATCCCGAGATTCGCGCGTCCAATGCCTCGATCCGCTCGTTCAACGAGCGCGCCGCGATCAACGCGCGGCTGCAGGGCAGCGCCGCCGACATTATCCGCCGCGCCATGATCCGCATGGAAGATGCGCTCGCCAAGAAGAAGCTTGCGGCGCAGATGCTGTTGCAGGTGCACGACGAGCTTGTGTTCGAAGTACCGGACGCCGAGGTGGAACGCTCGCTGCCGGTGATCAAGGCGGTGATGGAAGACGCGCCGTTGCCCGCGGTGTCGCTTTCGGTACCGTTGCAGGTCGAGGCGCACGCCGCCGACAATTGGGACGCCGCGCATTAAGGCTTGTACCGCTGCATGAAGGCGATGCACGAAGTGTTGAAAATCCGCCTTGTCCCCGAAGCGGGCTTCTAGCCGGTCGTCAAAATGTCTGGAACGACGGCTGCTCGCTAACCATGCATCTTTCGGCCACCGACCCAAGTCTGTGAGACCTTGATGCCCGTGAGCGCGTCGGGATCGACCCTGTAGGGGTCTTTTTCGAGGATCGTGAGATCCGCGAATTTGCCGACCTGTAGCGTACCGAGCCGGTCGGCCATGCCAATCTGTCCCGCTGCGTAGAGGGTCACTGCGCGCAGCGCCTCGGTCAACGAAACCTGGAACTTGGCCGGCGAATCACGAGCACTGCGCCGTTTCTTGTTTCTCACGTGTTTGCTTACATGCGACGGCGCCGACAACCGGGAAGCCGCGCATTAGGGCCTGGACCGTGACATCGAGGCCGATGTACGACGCATGTTCAAAGTCCGCTTATCCCCCCAATCGCGGACGCCACGCGGCAAATGAATCAATAAGCTGCCGGTGTTGCCGACGTCCGGCGTCGCTTAGGCGCCCTTGCGCGTGAAGGCGCCGCGGATCAGATCGCCATCGAAATCCACTGGCGGTGTACCGATGGCGGCATAGTAGTAGACCGCCGCCGCGTAGATCGCCGACAGCGCGGCGGCGACCAGCACCACCAGCAGGAGCGTCGTGGCCGACGCGGAGAGCAGCGCCGCTCCAAGCACCGGGCGGCTGTGCTTGAACAGAAGGATGCTGCCGCCAAAGCCGACCACGCCGATGCCTCCGGAGATCAACGACATCACGAGAGAAATGCCGGCATTGCCGATCAAATTCTCGCCCCAGGTCTTGCGCAACAGCGCGGTGCTGCGCTCGATCGCCTGCCAGGGCCCGACGCCTTCGGCGGCAAGGATCGGAACGACCAGGAAAGTAGCCGCCGTCCAGGCGAGGCCGAGCACGCCCTCGATCAGGCGGCCGATCACGCCGAGCCGCTCAGCGAGGGCGTGCAGAAGCACGCCGACGGTCGCCGAGATGATGGCGTAACCGAGAATAGCCCCGATGCGGCTGACCGCCAGCCTGAGCGCCGCGCCCACCGTCGGCCGGCCGCCGTCGAGAAGCGCGATGGCGGCACCGACCAGCGCGGTGTTGAAGAAGATGACGACGAAATATTGCACCGCATACCAGCAGAACAGCCAGGCATAGAACGGGCCGAAAGCGCCGAGCGAGCGGCTTTCGCGCATCGCGGTGAAGGTGCCGTCCGACATCGCCAGCGTCACGAAGCCGGCGCCGAGCGCGGTCGTTGCGAGGCCCGACAGCACCGGCAGGATCAGGAGCGCGTTGTCGGCCCGCAGCACCTCGAGGCTCGCCTGGATCAGTTGCCAGCTTCGGGTGAAACGGGAAACGAGGTCGGGCATTGCCGCGGGTTCTTTCGCATTATGGAATGCGCCGAAGGACAACGGCGCGCGCCCAGTATTCGCGCTCCGCCTGCAGGAAGCGTTAAGGCGTTGCCTGAACGAAGCGTAAAACCCGGGCGTCGGCGCGGCGGAAGCTCGACCACCCCGGCTGCTCCTTTCGCCGGGGAACGCCTTTGCTCCACGAAGGCTGCAGCAAGCCGCGCTGGGGATTGACTTGGATCAATGAACCAAAGTTTGATGAGCGGCTTTATGTTTTAGTTTGCAATTCGTGTGTTTTCGCGTGTTATGTGACACCGGCGCTTTGGAAGCTCTTGAGCGGCATCCCAGCTACAGCCAACGCCTTTCAAGCGCTGCCAATTCCTGCCGCCTGCCCGTTGCAGCGAGAATGTGCCGAATTCCGGGGCTGATCGCGGGCAGACGTGGATAAACCAGTCGCGTTGATGAAGCGGAGGACACAGCCATGGCAAAAGACCAGAATCCTGCTGAGGAAATGAATGCTGTTATGAAGCAGGCTATGCAGACTATGGAGGGAGCGACGGAGCAGTATGTCAGCTGGCTCCAAAAAGGCATGTCAGCCCCGCCTTGGCTTGACACGGATCTCAGCAAGAAAATGATGGGTTTCGTCCAGCAAAATATGGCCGTTTCTTTCGGATTTATGCAGAAGCTCGGCCAGGCGAAAGATTTTCAAGATCTGGTCCGGATACAAACCGAGTTCATGCAAACGCAACTGGAATCATTCGGCAAGCAGGTAAGGGATATCAGCGAGGCATCCACCAAAGCGGCGGCAGCCTCGATGAAGCCCCCCGTCAAGTCGCCTTGAACACCTGCTGAAATCACATGCAACGATATAGGGCGCGTCTGACGGCGCAAGCCGCGCTGTCGAGGCATTGCCCATGATTGAGCGTGCTCCGCGCGTTGATCATAGCCCGGACGCAGCCAACGGGTTCGCCCCGATGACAGGCTCCGCGACTTCGGGATCGACCGGACGACATCCCGATTTCGCCGGCCCTCAATCCGAGCTAGTTTGCCCGCAAGGAGAGAGCCATGCACGCCCCTTCGGTCGATCCCCTTAGTAATACCCTTGAGCCCGAGGAACGGTTGCGCGCGCTCGGCATCGAGCTGCCGCCGGCGGCGGCTGCGGTCGGCGACTACGCGCCGGCCGTCATTACCGGAAACTTGTTGATGACGTCCGGCCAGCTGCCGTGGATTGCGGGCGAGCTCAAGTTCAAAGGCAAGATCGGCCGAGAGTTGAGTATCGAGCAGGGCTGTCAGGCGTTTCGCCTCAGTGCGCTCAATGCGATCGCGCAGGTAAGGAAAGCGCTTGGCAGCCTTGACCGGGTCCGGCAGATCGTTCGCCTTGAAGGCACGCTGGGCTGCGCGCCGGGCTTCACCGACCAGCCTTCGGTACTTGACGGCGCCTCGCACATTGTCAATCAAGTGTTCGGCCCGCGCGGGCGCCACACGCGCATGGTCTATTCCAACAATGAAATGCCGATGGATTGCGCGACCCTCGTTGTGCTCTACGCGGAGATCACGGCGCACCGCGACGCCCCGCACCATGACGCCCCGCGCCGCGATAACGCGACTCGCTTCAGCAAGGCAATCTGGTCATAAGTCATCCCACAGACGCGCGTCGGCGGAATCTATTTCCGGCTAAGCGGGCCGCATGGAAACAGCCGCGAGGAAAATGTAATGCTCAAGCTCCTCGGAATCATTCTTTTGATCGCCGGCCTTGTCTTTATGGGGCAGGGTTCGGGATATTTTCCCTATCCCCGATCGAGCTTCATGATCAGCCAGACCCGTTGGATCTATTATGGCGGCGCCATAGCGATCATCGGGCTTCTCCTCATCGTCGTGGCGCGAAGGCATTTCTAAGCCTGCAATCGATTAGCGCCGTCATCGCCGACGCTGTCCCCACATTGGTCATTGTGACTGAATGGTCAGATTGCTGAAACTCTCTTTGCGGCGCCTGCTGGTCCTGGCTTTGGGCGGCTTCAGCGTCTGGCTGATCGTCTTTGTCGTATTCAAATTTGCCGACAACAGACTGCCGTGGATTATGTCCGTGGCGGTCACTTACGGTATCGCGGCGTATATCATCCTGCCCCGCACCGTGCGCATGAGCCTTAAGATCCTGCAGCGCAAGCACGTGCCGCGCTACACCATCACCGGCGACGGACTGCCCGGCGACCCCGTCAATCTCGTCCTGACCGGCACACTGCAACAGCTTCGCGCCGCTTTCATCGCCGCCGGGTGGTCGGAGGCCGATCAGCTCGGCTTGAGAAGCTCGTGGCGCATGGTCCGCGCCTTCGTGCTCAACTCACCCTATCCGACCGCCCCGTTCAGCACCCTTTTCCTGTTCGGGCGCGGCCAGGACATCGGTTTTCAGAAGGCGATCAACAACAGCCCGCGCAAGCGCCATCACGTTCGCTTCTGGGCTCTGAGCTCCACGCTTAACGAGGCCGAATTGGCGACGGCCAGCTTTTGGCTGAATACCGACCGGCCGCCGGAGGATGCTCGCGTTCTCTGGGTCGGAGCCGGCACCAGGGACATCGGCTTCTCGCTGACCCAGCTGACATTCCAGATCACCCACGCCACCGATTCGGATACCAACGCCGAGCGGGACTTTATCATCGCCGACCTGAGCAAGAATCAAGTCATCAGGGACGTCACTTCATATCGAGCCGGACAGAACGTGCCGGTCGCACGCGTGAACCGCTACGTCACCGATGGCGAAGTTGTAGCGGCAAGCCTGGTAGTTTGAGTTCGAGGGCCGGTCCCTGCCGGGCATGACGTACGCCTCCTGCAGCGCTCGCGCGGCAACCTCACCTCATGGGGAGGTTAAAGAGGAGGCTTTCGGCTTTCGCCGGTTTTGCTTCGCGGGCCGGGCACAATCCCGTAACGTGGCCGGGCCATGACCGCTTCTTTCTTGCCGCATATTCTTTTCGGCCTCAATCCGATGTGGGTGTCGCTCGCGGTGCTTGCCGTCACCTACGCGGCGATCATCGCCGGCCGCCACAATCGCGCGGTGATCGCGCTGATCGGCGCGGCGGTTATCATCCTCCTGGGCGCGCTCGATCAAAGCGAGGCGATCAAGGGCATCGACTGGGACACTATCGGGCTTTTGACCGGCATGATGATCCTGGTCGCGGTCTCGCGCCGCTCCGGCTTGTTTCAATATCTCGCCATTTGGTCGGCACAGCGCGTCAACGCCAGCCCGGCCGGTATCCTGCTGGTGTTGCAGGTTGCCACGGCGCTGCTGTCGTCCGTCCTCAACAACGTCTCCACGGTGCTTCTGATCGTGCCGGTGACGCTGGTGATCGCCGAAGAGCTGGAACTCGCGCCCTATCCGTTTTTGTTCGCCGAAGTGTTCGCCTCCAATATCGGCGGCACGGCGACGCTGATCGGCGATCCGCCCAATATCCTGATCGGCACCCAGGCCGGTCTCGACTTCAACGCGTTCCTCGCCAATGCCGCGCCGGTCGCCGTGCTGATCATGGTCGTGCAGGCGGCGCTAGTGCAGCTCCTGTGGGGACGCCGCATGCGAGCGAGCCCCGAGAGCCGGGTCCTGGTCATGGGCATGAACGCACCGGGCATGATCACCGACTGGGTGCTGTTGCGCCGCTCCGTCGCGGTCCTGGGCCTGGTGCTGGTAGCCTTTGTGTTCGCAGGGCCGCTCGGCCTCGAGCCGGCGACCATCGCGGTGACCGGAGCTGCGGTGCTGATGCTGCTCGACAATTGGAAGCATCGCGGCGCCAAGCAGGCTGACAATGTGCATTCAACCTTCGCCGAGATCGAATGGACCACGATCTTTTTCTTCATCGGCCTGTTCGTGGTGGTGCGCGCGGTCGAGGTCTCCGGCCTGCTGGCGATTGCCGGCGACAAGCTGGTCGGGCTGACGGCAGGCAATATCGCCACGGCCGGATCCGTCATTTTGTGGGCGTCGGCGGTGCTCTCGGCGGTGCTCGACAACATCCCGTTCGTCGCCACCATGATCCCGCTGATCAAGGGCATGGCGCCGGCTTACGGTGGGCCGACCGCGATCGAGCCGCTGTGGTGGTGCCTGTCGCTTGGCGCCTGCCTTGGTGGCAATGGCACGCTGACCGGCGCGTCGGCGAATCTCGCCGTCGCCGGTATTGCCGAGCGTAACGGCATTCGCTTCGGCTTTATTCAGTACCTCGCCTACGGGGTGCCGTTGACGGTCGTTTCCATCGCCATCTGCCAGCTTTATGTGTGGCTGCGATATTTCTGATTCGGCCTTCAGCGAATTTCTGCCGTAGGCGAGAACGCGCCGTTTACCGGCATTCGCTAGCTTGCCCCCCAACGCCAACGTGAATTTTTTTGATCGCCGCCGCCGCCGGTTTGCCGACGAAGCGCCCGGCATCATCGTCCCGCCGCAAGCCGATGCTCAGGCCGCGAGATAGTCGACGACCTCCTCCGCCAGCGAGAGTGACGAAGTCAGTCCCGGCGATTCGATGCCGAACAGGTTCACCAGCCGCGGCAAGCCGTGAGCGTGCTCGCCGGCGATCATGAAATCGGCGGGCTTTTCGCCAGGCCCGGTGAGCTTGGGCCGAATGCCGCAATAGTCGGGCACGAGCGAACCTGCCGGCAGGCCAGGCCAATAGGCCCGGATGCGGTCGTAGAACGCGGCCGCGCGGTGCGGGTCGACGGTGTAGCTTTCGCGATCGATCCATTCGACGTCGGGGCCGAAGCGCATGCGGCCGGCGAGGTCGAGGGTGACATGCACGCCAAGCCCGCCGTCGACCGGCGTCGGATAGATGAGCCGCGAGAACGCCGGCTTGCCGGCAAAGCCGAAATAGTTGCCCTTGGCGAGAACGAGCGGCGGCACCTCGTCAGCCGGATACCCCTCGATCCGGCGCGCCAGCTTTTGCGCCCCGAGGCCCGCCGAATTCACCACTGCATCGAAGGCGACGGTGCCGGCGTCGCGGCCGCCGAACTGCACCTGCCAATGGGGTTTCGTGAACGACATGCGCTCGACCGGCGTCTCGAACGCGATGCTGCCGCCATTCTCTTCGAGCTCGCCCCAGAGCGCCAGCATGTAGCCGTGGCTGTCGATAATGCCGGATTCCGGCGACCACAGTGCGCCGATGCAGGAAAGTTCCTGTTCGAGGGCTTGTGCCGCATTGCCGCCGATCAGCTCCAGTCCTTCGACGCCGTTCGCTTGCCCCTGCGCCATAAGGCCTTCGACCCTGGCCAGTTCCGCCGCATCGGTGGCGACAATGAGCTTCCCGCATTTGTTATGGGCGACGCCGCGGGAAACGCAGAATTCGTAGAGCAGGCGCCGCCCGCGGGTGGAATGGCGGGCGCGCAGCGAGCCGGTCGGATAATAGATGCCGCCGTGGATCACCTCGCTGTTGCGCGAGGACACGCCGTTGCCGATGCCGCCGGTCGCCTCGGCGACGATCACGTCATGCCCGCGCAAGGCCGCCGTACGGGCAATCGCCAGCCCGACAACACCTGCGCCAATCACGAGAACCTGCATGGCTTCCGCTCCTGCCGCGTTTATTGTAAGCGGAAAATCACCATGGAGGGATCACTGATGGCGGATAATGCGGAGAGTGTCGTGCGGGTCTGCGCGGCGTCGGATGTGGCGCCGGAATCGGTCAAGGCGTTCGCGGTCGGCGACAAGACGCTCGCGGTCTACAATATCGATGGCGCCTTTTATGCCACCGACGACGAATGCACTCACGCGGCCGCGAGCCTGGCCGACGGCCTGCTCGAAGGCGACGTGATCGAATGCTGCATGCACATGGGTTCATTCCATGTTCCAACCGGCAGGGTGGTGCAGCCGCCGTGCGATATCCCTTTGCGCACTTATCAGGTCGTCCTAAAGGGTGACGACGTGTTCGTCGATCTGGGCCGCAATGCCGCCGGCGAGCCGGCGTAAACCGCAGCCAGAATGCCGGAAAAAATCGTCATCGTCGGCGGCGGAATCGGCGGGCTCGCGGCGGCGCTCGCGCTGATCCGCCGCGGCATCGATGTCGATGTCTACGAGCAGGCGCATGAGCTGCGCGAACTGGGCGCCGGCGTGCAGATCAGCGCCAACGGCACCCGTGTGCTGCATGCGCTCGGGCTCAAGGATGCGCTCGAGAAAGTACAAGTGCAGCCGGCCGGCAAGACCATCCGGCTGTGGAATACCGGGCAAAGCTGGAAGCTGTTCGATCTCGGCGTGGAATTGGTCGAACGTTACGGATCGCCTTACATCACCATCCATCGCGGCGACCTGCATGGCGTGATCGCGCAGGCATTGTTGCGCGAAAAGCCCGATGCCATTCACCTTGGTTGCAGGTGTGTTGGGCTTTCGCAAACGCCCGACCGCGTCGAGCTTTTTTTCGACGCCGTGCCGCCGGTTGCCGCGAAGCTCGTTGTCGGCGCCGACGGCGTCCATTCGGTGGTGCGCGAAAACCTGTTCGGAGCGGTCGAGCCGCAATTCACCGGCATCATCGCCTGGCGGGGCATCGTGCCCATCGAGCGCGTGCCGCCGACCATCGCGTGGAATATCGGCACCAACTGGATCGGCCCCGGCGGTCACGCCGTGCACTATCCGTTGCGGGCCGGGACGCTTCTTAACGTCGTCGGCCTTCGCGAGCGCAGCGACTGGACGGTCGAGGGCTGGAACGTGCGCGGCACGACCGAGGAGTTGTTGAACGATTTCCGCGGCTGGCACGCCGACCTGCATGCGCTGTTCCGCAATATCGAGGTACCCTACAAATGGGCGCTGGCGTTGCGCCCGACGATGGACGCGTGGAGCAAAGGCCGCTGCACTCTGCTCGGCGACGCCTGCCATCCGATGGTGCCGTTCCTGGCGCAAGGCGCGGTCATGGCGATCGAGGACGGTTTCGTGCTGGCGCGGTGCCTGGAAAAATATCCGGCCGATCACGAAACGGCGTTTGCGCGCTACGAAGCGGTCCGCCGCGACCGCGCTAACAATGCAGTCACCGCCTCGGCTGACATGATTGCCCGCTTCCATAACTCCGCGATGGCCGATGCCGAGGGCGCACAAGCCCACGTTGACCGCGAATTTCGCGAGCAGGACCGCGTCAAGGCGCGTTACCACTGGCTGTTCACTTACGACGCAACGTCGGTGCCGGTGTAATGACGCTCCAGATCGTCACTCCCGGGCTTGACCCTGCAATCGCTGCTGGCATCTGATGGGGACGGAGGATCTTTGCGATGGACACGATGGCCGCGGTAAAAACCAGCCCGGATTTTCCCATCCCGGAGCGGATGAAGGCCTGGGTTCTGGGCAATCCCGGCGAGCTTGAGCTCATTGAAAAGCCGGTTCCCGTGCCCAGACGTGCGGAAGTTCTTGTGCGCATCGACGCGGTGGCGATTTGCGCAACCGACCTTGAAGTCATCGACCACGGCTCGCCGGCGCTGATCCAGGGCGGCATGCCGTTCAACAAGAATTTCACGCCCGGTCATGAATATATGGGGACCGTCGCCGCGCTCGGTCCCGGCGTCGATGAATACCGCATCGGCCAGCGCGTGACGGTCGAAATCCATGCCGGTTGCGGCCAGTGCAAGCGCTGCCGCGAAGGCATGTACACGTCGTGCCTGAACTACGGCCTCAATTATGGCGACGTCGACAAAGGCCACCGCGCCAACGGCTTCACCACCGACGGCGGCTTCTGCGAATATCAGGTCAACAACATCAATACGCTGGTCGCGATCTCCGAGGCCATGTCGGACGAGGAGGCGACTTTGGTGGTCACCGCCGGCACCGCCATGTACGGACTGACCGAACTCGGCGGCTTGGTTGCGGGCGAAAGCGTCGTCGTCACCGGCCCCGGTCCGATCGGCCTTCTCGGCGTCGCGGTGGCGAAGGCGCTCGGCGCGTCGCCGGTGATCCTGACCGGCACGCGGGACAATCGGCTGCAAATCGGGCGCGAGCTCGGCGCTCATCACGTCGTCAACGTCCGCAACGAGAATGCGGTCGAAGCGGTGCGCCGGCTCAATGGCGGCAAAGGCGTCGACTATGTGATCGAGTGCTCGGGTGCGCCTAATGCCGTGAACGACGCCATCCGCATGGTCAATCGCGGCGGCAAGGTTTGTCTCGCCGCGTTCCCGCACCAGGAGACGCCGGTCGACGTCGCCCACATCGTGCGCAACAACATCTACCTCTACGGCATCCGGGGCGAAGGCCGGAGCGCAACCCATCGCGCCGAAGCCTTGATGGCACAGAAGCGGTTCGACGCCACCAAAATCCACACCCACACTTTCGCGCTCGCCGATCTGCCGACCGCGATCCGCTACGCCAAGGATCGCGTCGACGACGCCATCAAGGTGGTGGTGAAAGCAAGAGGCGTCGCCGCGCACCGGGTCGCGGCGGAGTAGGGCGCTTACCCGAACGTCAGCGCTTGCGGATGCGGAAGGTGATCACGCGCCCTTCGCTGTGCATCGCCTCCAGTACGTCGCCGGTCTCGTTCAGCAGGTGCGGAATATCGATGCCGGCAAGCGGGTCTGTGCACGAGACGATCAGCAGATCGCGCGGCTCGCTGGCGGCGAGCGCTGTGCGCGTGCGCAAGACCGGCAGCGGGCATTTGAGGCGGCGCAGGTCGATATTCTTTGTGTCATTGGTCAGGGTCGCCGAAACCGCAGATCGTCCTTATCATATCGGTCATGGCCAAGCTCATGCGCATCATCGGTCTCGCCGGCTGGAGCGGTTCCGGCAAGACAACCCTGATCACCAAGGTGATCCCGGTCCTGGTCCGGCGCGGGCTCACGGTGGCGACGGTCAAGCATGCCCACCATGAGTTCGATCTCGACCAGCCGGGCAAGGATTCATGGCTGCACCGCCAGGCCGGCGCCAGCGAGGCGGCGGTGGCGTCGAGCCGGCGCTGGGCGATTATTCACGAGCTGGGAGGCGAACCCGAGCCGCCGCTGGCGGAGATTTTGGCCAGGCTGAGCCCGGTCGATCTGGTGATCGTCGAAGGGTACAAGCGCCATGCGCATCCGAAAATCGAAGTTTACCGCGCTGCCGTCGGCAAGCCGCTGCTTTATCCCAACGACGATTGCATTGTGGCGATCGCAAGCGATGCGCCTTTGCCGCAGGCGGCGCTGCCGGTGCTGATGCTGGATGACATCGAAGGTATCGCCGATGTGTTGCAGGCGGAGGCACGGCCCCGCGATGAGATCGGAGCGTCGCGCACGGGAGTGGCGGACTAGCGTCTCAAATTTCCGGATGCCGCGCCGCGATGCGCTCGGCCTCGGCGGCTTGTTCCGGCGTATTGATGTTAAAGAACGGGTCGACCGGCGTGATCGGCCAGGCGGTGACACCGACGGCGTAACGCGCGGTAAATTGGTCGACCTTGCGCACGCCTTCCTCGGTGAGCGCTCGCCGCAACTCCTCGCGCAACTTGACCGGCCATAGCGCGATCACCGGATGCCGCCGGTCGCCTGAGACCGCGCAAGCGAGCGCCGCGCCGGCTTCGGCCCGCGCTCGATGCAGACGTGCCACCAAGTCGCGCGGCAGGAACGGGCAGTCGCTCGGTACGCTCGCCACCCATTCAAGCTCGGCCGCATGGTTCGCCGCCCAATCCAGGCCGGCCAGAATGCCCGCGAGCGGGCCGGCATAGTCCGGTATGCTGTCGGCGATCACCGGCAGGCTAAAATCGGCGAAGCGGCTCGGGTCCGCATTGGCGTTGAGAACAAGTCCGTTGCATTGGGGACGGAGCCGGTCGAACACGCGTTCGAGAATAGTCCTGCGGCCGACGCGGATGCGCGCCTTGTCGCTGCCGCCCATGCGGCGCGAGAGCCCGCCGGCGAGCACGACGCCGAGGGTTTGCGGTTGCGCCACCGGCGGTTCGCTTGTTGGAGTGGGTCAGCCGCCCGCCAGCACGCGCTCGATTTGCGCCGCCGTCGGGGTCACGTGATAAAACGCCGTGTAGAAGTCGCGGACGAGTGCCTTGATGTCTTCGGGGAAGCGATCGGGATAAAAAATCTTGGCAAGCCACCACAGTCCAATCAGCCGGTTGACCGCGGGCGGAAAATCGACCAAGCCGAATGGCAGCTTTGGCGACAGATAAACTCGGCCAGATTTGACCGCTGCAATCGCAGCCCACTCTGGATCTTTGCGCACATTGGCGGCGAATACCGCATCGCTGGCGATAATGATCTCCGGATTCCAGGCCCGTATCTGTTCGACGGTCGCCACACCGTGGGCGCCATGCAGTTCGGCGGCGACGTTGCGGGCGCCGACGAATTCGATCGATTCCGCGATCATGGTGCCGCCAAAGCCGGTCTGCAGACCGCTTCCGTCACGGGCGTAATAGACCCGGGGCCGCGCGTGGCTCGGAACGGCTGCGCTGCGCTGGGTGATGATCGCAATCGTCTTCTCCGCCGCGCTTGCGAGTTTATCAGCAGCCTCACTGCGGCCGATCAGTTGCCCGAGCGCGCGATAGGTTGCGCCGACGCGGTCCAAATGTCCGTCGAGCAAAACATAGGGAACGCCGCTCTGCTGCTGAATGCGCTCGGCGAGCGATTTGAAGTCGTTATCGACGGTGCCGATGTCAACAATCAGATCGGGCTTGAGCGAGGTCAGCGCCTCGAGATTGAGGCCGCCGCGGCCCGTGAGCCGCGGTATTTGCGGTCGTGCGGCAATCTCGGGAAGCAGGAACTCGCGCGCCTCAGGCTTGATCGGTTCGAGCCAGCCCATGAGCAGATCAGGGGCGAGCGTATAAAGCATGACCGCCGCCGGCGGCCCCGCCGGATAGATGCGCATCACGCGGTCGGGCGCCGTTACCGTCCGCCCGGTGGCATCGACGATGCTCACGGCGAACGCTTGCGGCGGCGCGACCAGCGCCGAAGCAAGGCCGCCGATAAAGGTTCGACGATCGAACTTCATTGTTCATCTCATTCTGCTTCGGACTCCGGCACCGGCACATTAAAGCCATTCAGCGTGACGGAGACCAAACAATACAGGCCGACAAGATAGATCAATTCGGCGGTTCCGTGTTGGCCAAATTGCTCGACGCCTTGGCGGTAGTTCAGCTCCGGCAACGTGCCATGGTGCAGCAAAGCAGAGGCGACATCGTAGGCGACGGCTTCGTCGCGCGTCAGATCGCCGGGCCGCTGGCCGGCGACGATGGTGGCAAGCTTGTCATCGGACAGGCCGCGCCGCTCGGCGCGGCGATCACATGCGCGTAGAGTTCGTAAGCTGAATGGAACGTCGTGCCGGTGACCAGGATCGCCACTTCCCTTGCGGTGCGCGGCAACGAAGGCGAAACCGAAAGCGCGAGCGTCAGGTCCCAGATCGGCTTGCCGAACTTCGGCTCGTGCAGCCAGGGATTCCACGGCCCCATCAGCGCGCCGTTCTCGGCAATGGTCTTGAACCCTTGAAAATTCTTTTCGATGCCCGCACGCATGTCGGCGTACACCGGGCGCTGTTCGGGACTGAGGTCGGCGGGAGCGATCAAAGGCAGGCGCATAGGTTTCTCCTTGGAGGACCCTGCAGTTCACGCCTTCTCGTCGGGAACCGCCAGGGCTTTGATAAAGATCGCGGTCGAGACATAAAACCCGATCAGCATTGTCAGCTCGACAATCTCGCGCGGCGAATAATAGCTTCGCAGCGCCGCCAAAACTCCATCTTCGATAGGCGCGCCGCGTGCGGCCTTTGCTGCGAAGCTCAACGCCGCCTGTTGCGCCGGCGTGAAGGCGGCGCTGTCCGGCCCGCGCGCGACCTCGTCGATCTGCTGCTCGGTCACGCCGGCCGCGCGCGCCAGCGGCAGGTGACGCGCAAAGACGTAGTCGCAGGAAACCACCTGTGCGGTCCGTAAAACCACGAGTTCGGCGAGCGAACGCGGCAGCATCGCCTCCTGGCGGAACGCCATCGCCATATCGCCCGACGCCTTCATGAGCGCCGGCGCGTGCGCCATCATGCGATGCAGGTTGAGGATGCCGCGGCGTGACGCGAGCTTCTCGAACGCCTCGCGCGTCAATGCATCCTCGGGGCTGTCAATCAGAGGCAGCCGCGGGGGAGCGGGTCCAGACGCTGTCACGGAATCACCAAAAGCTTGCCCGTTGTCGCGCGCGACTCGATCGCCCGATGCGCTTCCGCGACTTCCTCAAGCCGGTAGCTATTGAAAATCTTCTGCTTTAGCCGGCCGCCCACGACCCAGGCGAAGATCTCATCGGTCCGGCCGCGGAGTTCACTGCGGTCGGCGATATAATGGTCGAGGCCGGCGCGCGTCAGGTACAGCGACTTGCGAAACAAAAGCTCGCGCGGATCGATCGGCGGCACGAGCCCGCTCGCCTCGCCGTAGAGCACCAGCATGCCGCGCGGACGCAGGGCGTCCATGCTTCCGACATAGGTATCGAGCCCGACCGCGTCATAGACGACATCGACGCCGCGGCCGCCGGTGATGCGCCTTGCGGCAGCCGCAAAATCCTCCTGCGCGTAGACCACGACATGATCGGCGCCGGCGCTGCGCGCGATCTCGGCTTTTGCCGGCGTCGACACCGCGCCGATGACCTCGGCGCCGCGGATTTTCGCGATCTGACACAACAGGATGCCGCAGCCGCCGGCGGCCGAATGGACCAGGCAGGTCGAGCCCGGCATCAGCGGAAAGGTCGAGGTCGCGAGGTAATGCGCCGTCAGTCCCTGGAAGAGAACCGCCGCGGCTTCCTCAAAAGCGATGGTGTCGGGCAGCGGCGCGGCTCGGTCGGCCGCGGTGAGCGTGTGCGTCGCATAGGCGCCGGTCGCAAAGATAAAGGCGACGCGGTCTCCGACCTTGGTGTCCGTCACATCCTGACCGACTCCCCGGACGATACCGGCGCCTTCCAGGCCGAGCGTCAGGGGAAGCTCGCGTTTGTACAATCCGCTGCGCAACTGAGTGTCGAACAGATTGACACCCGCGACTTTGACCTCAACCAGCAGCTGGCCCGGTCCAGGTGCGGGCAGCGGCAGCTCCTCAAGCCGCATCGCTTCGGGACCGCCGTATTCGTGCACACGGATCGCTTTCACTGCCGCGGCCCCAACGCTTCAGCGTGAGCACAGTGTGAAATCGACGGCCTCGGGCGTCGCCTGGAAATAGGCCTCGCGGAACGACGCCGGATCGGGAAAGGTGTTTTGCTGAAGACGCCGTCGCACGAGTTGCACCCGAAAGGGACTGAGGTCGAACGGAAAGGGGTCGACCGCAATCTTGTTGCCTTCGATCGTCTTTAGAGTCAGTCGCGCCGGCGGCGATCGGCCGTCATACGAGGTCGGCACCGGCTCGATATAGTCGTCGACGACGTCCTTGTTGCACAGAAAAAGCGAAATCAGGTCGAAGGCCTGCAGCAGCCGATAGTTCGTCCAGAACTCGCTTGCGTCGTAATTGCGCAGCTGGTCCGCTTGCGCGGCTTCGTTGCGTGCCAGGAAGTCTTCGTTGTCTTCCGGCAGGTTTTGGGCATTGAAGAATTTCGGGTGCGCGACCTTGTCGTAACGTCCGCGCTGCAGCCCGGTGCGGTGTTTGCTGAGCAGCAGGCCGGAATAGGGGTCGATGCCGGTCATCCAGTCGATCGCCCATTCAAAAGCCCGCCGCTGCGGCTTGCCCCAGGCGACCTGCATAAAATTGAGCGGCTTGCCGGTATCCGGCGCGATTGTCGGGCTGGCCTCGTAATCGTACCAGCCGCTGTCGTGAAACATGGCTGCCCGGACCACGGCCTCGTACGGTCGTGGTCGCGCAAAATCTTGATTGCCCCAATGCGCCGCGCATTGGCCGGACAGCTTGGCGTGATCGGTTTGCCCGATCAGAATCAAAGAGCCGTGCTGCCATTCCCGCACGATCATGTTTTTTGCCCCGGTCAGTCGTAATAAGCCGCATCTCGTCGGCGCGGCGACCGTAGCAGATGCGCGAAGAGGCACGCAACGCGAGGCGCGGCGCCGGGCTCGTCGGGGGTAACGGCGCTGAAAGCTCAAGGAATGCACGGCTTTTGCAGTCTGAAACCGCGTTATGCAACTGCAACGATTGCTTTTGCACCCCGCGCGGGTTGTCAGGTGAGACCGCCTCGTTATATTGCGCGGTTCCCCTGACCGGAGGGATGGCCGAGTGGCTGAAGGCGCACGCTTGGAAAGCGTGTATACGGGCAACCGTATCGTGGGTTCGAATCCCACTCCCTCCGCCAGTCCGTTCGGGGTCCATTCCGGACACATGGGTAACGTTTTATACCGGAGACATAGGTAACACTTTTGGTCCGAAGGGGTTATCGAGGTGTTCGAGTCTGCAGGTCTGGTGATCGAAGTAGCCGAGATCATAGTTCATGAAGCTGACGAGCCAAATTTGATCGCTGACCTGTTTGATACCGACGCTCTGGCCGGCGAAGACCAAGCTGAGATTGATCTTTTGGCGATTGAAGCAGATTCGGCCGCATGTGGTGACGGTCACAGTCTTGTCGTGGAACGGGTAGTCGATGTCAGGCAAGCCTGTGTAGGGCCCCTTGAAGGCACGTAGCGTTCTGCCGGACAGTTCATGTTCAGCGCCTGGTGCGGCCGCTCGTTGTTGTAGCAGTCGATGAAGTCGTCGAACTTGGCCTGTTGCTGCAGGAAGTTGTTGCCTGCGGGCTTGGTGGTCTCCAGTTTTGGCGTCAGATGCATGCGCTCATGGCGGCCGTTCTGCTGCGGGTGGCCGGGCTTGATGCGTTCGATCTCGATGCCGAGGCGCAGCCACGGTCCATTCCGGGCATCAGCGAATTTTCCCGCGATAGTGCCGTAGCGCCAACGCTGTCGGTTAGTCTCTCACGCGAGTCCCTGAAGGCTTGCCAGTGTGGCCGCTGCCGGATACCCATTTACGCCGAATAGCTGCTGGGGGCGTCATGAATGTCTATGACTTGAATGAGCGGATAGCGGTCGTCACCGGCGGCGCGCAAGGTATTGGTCTCGCGGTCGCCACACGCATCATCGCCTCGGGTGGGCGTGTCGCCATCTGGGATCGCGACTGTGCTCTGCTCGACGAGACGGTGGCAGGAATGGGTAAACCCGACCGAGTCCTCGGGCTCGCCGTCGATATCGCCGATCTCGCCGCGGTCGAGGCCGCCACGAAGGCGACGATCGACCATTTCAACAAGATCGATATCCTCATTAACAATGCTGCGATCGTCGGGCCGAACGCGCCGACCTGGGAGTATCCGCCGGAGGCGTTCCGCGATGTGGTGAGCGTCGGACTGTTCGGCACGTTCTACTGCTGCCGCGCGATCGTTCCTCACATGATCGCGGCGAATTACGGCCGCATTGTCAATCTCAGCTCGGTGGCCGGCAAGGAGGGCAATCCGAAAGCGCCGGCCTACAGTTCGATGAAGGCGGCCGTGATCGCGCTGACGAAATCGCTCGGCAAGGAGCTCGCCGGCTATAATATCGGCGTCAATTGCGTGACTCCGGCGGTCGCCAAGACCACGCTGGCCTTGAGCCAGGCGCCCGATTTTCTCGCCATGATCGTGTCGAAGATCCCGCGCGGCCGGATGCTCGAGCTGGAAGAAGCGGCCTCGATGATCTGCTGGCTCGCGAGCGCAGAGAATTCATTCACGACCGGCGCCGCTTTCGATTTGTCCGGGGGGCGGGCGACTTATTGATCGGTCTTGAGGCGAACAGTGATATGAAGAGTGATGGAGCGTGATGAAGCTTTATTATGCGCCGGGTGCGTGCTCGCTTGCCCCCCACATCGCGCTCGAAGAGGTCGGGGCGCGCTTCGAGCTTTCGCGCGTCGATCTTGCCGCCAATCAACAGAACAGCGCGGAGTACCTCCGCGTCAATCCGAAGGCGCGAGTGCCGGCGTTAACCGACGGCGACTGGATCCTGACCGAAGCCCCGGCCATTCTGCGCTATATCGCGGCGCGTCATCCGGCTGCCGGGCTCTGGCCGTGGGATCCGAGAGAAGAAGCGCGCTGCGGCGAATGGCTGAACTGGCTGTCTTCGACCATCCAGGTCGCTTTTGGCCACGTCCGGCGCGCCGCCCGCTATGCCTCTGACCCGCGTGCGGTGGAGGATGTCGCCGCCACTGCAAAAAATACCTGCCGCGAACTCTGGCTGGCGGTCGATAAGAGGATCGGGGAGGGACCCTGGGCCATTGGCGAGCGCTACAGCGTCGCCGATCCACTGCTTGTTGTTTATTGGACTTGGGGCCGCGGACCGGTGCTCGGCTTCGACATGGCGCGCGAGTTTCCGCATTGGACCGAGCACGCGCGGCGGCTCGCCGCGCGTCCGGCCGTGCAACGGGCTTTCGCTACCGAAGGGCTTGCGCTGCCGGCCTAACCCAGCGCAGCGATGACGTCGCTCGCCTTGGTCACCGCCGCAACGTTCTGCATCGCGTATTGGATCGATGCGCGGTGCCAGTCGGCGTTCATGGTCGAGCAGCAATCCTCGGGCACGACGACGAAATAGCCCTTGTCGGCCCCGGTGCGGGCGGTGTGCTCGATCGACATGTTGGTCCACGCGCCGGTGTCGATGATGGTATCGCGGCCGCCCGACCTGAGCACGGTTTCGAGCTTGCTGCCCTCAAACGCACTCATGCGGATCTTTTCGACGACGATGTCGCCGGGCTGCGGCGCCAAGCCGTCGACCGGCGCCGCACCCCAGGTTCCGCGCACCATCGCCTTGGCGTCGACCAGCCCTTCGAACAGCGGTGCGTTGAGCGTGAACCCGGGTGCGCCCGGCTCGACAACGAACCAGACGTGGATGACCATCACGCCGCGCGCGCGACACGCTTCGGCGAGGCGGCGAATATTCTCGACGACGTTCTGCTCGCGGGCGTGCTGCGGCGAGCCCGAGGATGCAAACGCGCCGCCCTCCATCATCACGTCGTTCTGCATGTCCTGGATGATCAGCGCGCAGCGTGATGGATCGAGCGAGAGGCCGGCATTGGTGCTGGCGCGCTCGGCGGACGTCGACGTCGATGCCGCTGTGCCGGCAGTCGCGCTCGCGCGCATGAACGGCTCGACGCGCGGACCGATCTTGGTGCGCACCGCATAGAGCGAGTGGGTGGCGCACATGAACAGCGTGTGCCAATCCGCCTTGCCCCAATGCAGATTGGCGACGAGCTCCGGTACTTTGACCTTGCCGACCAACGCGCCGGATCGGTTATAGACCCACACGCCGCCCGGCGCGGTCACCCAGATATTGCCGGCGCTGTCGCATTTCATGCCGTCGGGCACGCCGGGCTCCAGTTCGGAGCGGATGCCCGAGGCGAAGATGCGATCGGGACCGAGCGAGCCGTCGGCATTGACATCGAAAACCCGGATCAGCGCGCGGACGGTGTCATTGACATAGAGTTGCCGCTCGTCCGGTGAAAAGCAGAGTCCGTTCGGCTGCTCGAACAGGTTGCGATCGACCACAAGCTGCGGTTGGCCGCCGCCCGGCGGCACGCGGTAGACGCCCTGAAAGCCGAGCTGCCGCGGCCGCTCGACGCCATAGACCGGCATGCGGCCGTACCAGGGATCGGAGAAATAGATCGAGCCGTCCGAACGCACGCAGGCGTCGTTCGGACTGTTGAGCTCCTTGCCCTCGAAGTGCGAGGCGAGAATCTCGCGCCTGCCGTTGAATTCGCGCACCAGGCTCGAGGTGGCGTGCTCGCAGATCACCAGCCCGAGGTTGGCGTCATAGGTCATGCCGTTGCATTTGTTGGACGGCTTCATGACCTCGCGCACGCCGCCGCGCTCGTCGTAGCGGCGACGCACATCCGCCGGCATGTCGGAGAACAACAAGTACTGATCGCGCGGATGCCAGATCGGGCCTTCGGTGAAGGTGAACCCGCTCGCCAGCCGGTCGACCGGCGCATCAAGATCGATCAGGTCGGAAAATTCGCGCCGCAGGGCGGTATGACTCATGACACGCTCCCTCGTCAGGCCGGGAACCAATTGCGTCGCGGCAACGACTGCACGATCGCGCCGGGAACCGCGTCCTGCAGACGGCCGACCACCTGGCCGGCTTCGATCAGCGCCGGACGGTCATGCACCGGCAGCACGAAGCGCGAAGAGGCGACGACCTTCTTGATCGCCGCTTTCTCCTGGCGCTTGGTGGTGCCGTGATTGCCGGTGACGCGCGGCTCCATATCGCTGATCTCGTGGAATGGTTCGACGAGCTGATCGTTGATGTCGTAGAGCACGTCGCCGCAGATGGTCGCGACGCCCTCGGCCGTGTGCACAATGACGTTCATCGAGCCTTCGGTGTGGCCGCCGGCGGCCTCGCAGATCAACCCCGGCATCAGCTCGCTCGGTCCGGAGATTTCAAGGTCGAGAAAACGCAGCGCGCCTTTGGTGTGCAGCCGATCTATCAGATGCTTGATGTCGACCGCGGGATATTGCGGATGCATCAGTCCGGAAACCGAATATTCCAGCTCGCGCCGATTGACGACGACCGCCGTGTTCATGGGAAACAGGTCGTCCTTGCCGGCATGGTCGATATGCAGATGCGTGTGCAGGACGTAGCGCACATCGCCAAGTCTCACGCCGTGCTTCTTCAACTGATTTTCAATCATGTTCTCGTGAGACTGCATGCCGCGCATGCCGAGCGTTTCCATGATCTGGTTGGAGCGATAACCGGTGTCGACCAGCACCGGCCAGGTGCCGCCGAGAATGAGAAAGCCATAGACCGGCACCCGGCGCGTGCGGCCGCAATCGCGCCCGAGCACCAAAAAGCTCGATTCGAGCTCGATGTCGCCGTAGTCGAGAATTTTGATTTCAAGCGCCATACTTTCCTCCCCGATCGAGGTCACATGCCCCTTTGTCAATTCAGCCGATAGACCTTCGCCGCCGTATCGTAGAGCGCCGCGCGCGCGACCACCTCTCCGAGTGGCTCGATCGCGCTCCGATACGCGGCGATCAGGTCGGAGTACCGGGTCCATAATTTCTCAACCGGAAAATTCGAGCCGAACATGCAACGTGCCGGACCGAATATCTCGATTGATTCACGCGCGATGGCGGCAATGTGGGCTGGATCGTTCTTATGAATGAAAGTGCCTAGCCCCGACAGCTTGCAGACCATGTTCGGGCAGGCGGCCAGGCGACGCATCCCCGTCCGCCACCGTGACCATCCCTCCGCCGACAGATCTTCCAGCATGCCAGCGTGCTGGAGGATGAACGTGACCTTGGGAGCGCTTGCTGCAAGCTCCGCGGCGCCCGGCATCTGTCCGGTGAACACCTGGAGATCGAATGTCCAGTTGTAATCGGCAAGGCGCGCCACGTTCTTCTGCAACGTCGGATCGCGGGCGAGATCAGGCCCGGCGGCGAAACGATATTGCGGGTTCTCGTGCCATTGCAGCTGCATGCGCAGGCCGCGCATGCCCTTGTATTTGGTCAAGCGGTCAAGTTGCGGCCGCACATCCGGCGTCAGGAAGTCGGCGTAGCCGACGATCCCTTGCGGGAAACCAGTCTCGTCGGCGGCGTGCTGCACGTAGGCGACTTCGTCCTCGAATTTGTCCTTGGCCCAATTGGCTTGCACGTAGACCGATCGGGTGACGCCGCAGCCGTCGAGATCGGACAGGTATTCGCTGATCGGATAGTCGCGCCGGATCGCTTCGTAAGGCCCAAAGATGCGCGGCTGCATCGGCCCGTCAAGCCAGGGTAGGTCGGCCCGCCGCCAGATGTGATGATGCGCGTCGATGATCGCAGTCATGCCGCCCTCTCATTGGCGAGATCGAGTACGTTGGCGCAGATGCTGTCGATCGATCCGCCGTCGCTCAATCTGTCGAGGTAGGGCCGCGCCGCAACAAGGCCGGCGGTGCGGGCCTCGAAGCCCGGATCGGCGGCGAGCGGCGTCAACCAGATGAAGCGCCAGGCCATGCGGGAAAGGCGCGCCACCGCATCGGCCATCTCGCTCGGGTCGCCGCGCTCGAGGCCGTCCGAGAGCACGAGGAGCACCGCTCCCCGCGCAAGGGCGGCAAAGCGCGGAACCGCAAGAAAGGCGTTGAGCGCGTCACCGATCCGCGTGCCGCCATCCCAGTCGGCGACGAGGAGCGACGCCGTGGCGAGCGCCTGTTCGCGGTTCTTCAGACGGAGCGGGCGGGTGATGCGAGTGAGCCGCGTGCCCATGGTAAAGATCTCGACTGAGTCGGCCGCGCGAACCAGCGCATGCGCGAAGGCGAAGTGCGCCTGCGTGCGCTCCTTCATCGAGCCGGAAACGTCGATCAGAACGACAATGCGCCGCTGCCGCATGCGGCGCTTGCGCTGGCGAAGCCGAATGAACTCGCCGGCATGCCGCATAGCGTCGCGGAACATGCGCCGCGCATCGGCGCCGGACCCGCCGCGCGCCGAGCGCCAGCGGTAACCGCGCCGCCGCGGGACCCGGGCCGGAAGCGCGCGGGCGAAGCGGCGCAGCGTTTCGCCTTCGCTTCCGGGCGCCAAGCGACGTGCCGATAACCGCTCCGCGGTGGTCGCCTGGGCGCCGGATTCGTGCGTTTCGTCGCCGAAGATCGGTTCCGCCCCGATCGCATTGTCCTCGGCGGCGCGCATCGGCTCTTCGTCGCTCGGCTCCGCCTCCAGCCCCGGCACGATCGCACCGAGAAAATGCGCGTCGAACAATGCGTCGAAGTCGGCGAAGCGCTCCGGCGGCGGTGCGAGCGTCGCGCGAGCGGCGCGGCGGATGTCTTCGATCCCCGTCGGTCCTAAAAGCTCGATCGATGCAAGCCAGGCCATTGTCTGTTCTGGCGCAATGGCAAAGCCGGCGCGCCGCAGTAGCCCCGCGAAGCCGACGAAGTGAGCAATCGGGTCGGTCGCGCCGGTCACGCCTGCGCCTCCGCGAGAATGGCGTCGATCCGCGGCGCAATGTGAACGAGGTCGTCCTCGTCTTTGAGAACGACGCCAAGCGAACGGCGGAAGGCTTCCGGCCACCGTGCGCCCTGCTCGTTGAGGAGGGTCGCTGCCTCCGCCCATTCGACCGCTTCCGCGATTCCGGGAAGCTTGGCGAGCGGCTCGCGGCGCAAGCGTCCGACCGCGGCGACGACCGCGCGCGCCGCGCGCTCGCTGACGCCGGAGGCCCGCATCATGATGATGCGCATTTCGCGCTCGGCGGTCGGATATTCGATCCAGTGATAGACGCAGCGGCGGCGCAGTGCCTCGTGCAATTCGCGCGTGCGGTTGGACGTCAGGATCACAACCGGCCGCTCGTAAGCGCGAATCGCGCCGCGCTCCGGGATCGAAATCTGAAAGTCGGACAGAAACTCGAGCAGGAAAGCCTCGAACTCCTGGTCCGAGCGATCGATCTCGTCGATCAGCAGCACTGTTTCTTGCGGCCGGCGCAGGCAAGCGAGCATCGGCCGCTCGATCAGAAATTCGTCGCGATAGATATCGATGTTGTCGCCATAGGCGCTCGCCTGGCGCATCGCCAGCATCTGCCGGGGAAAATTCCATTCGTAGAGCGCCGCCGTCGAGTCGATGCCCTCATAGCATTGCAGGCGCAGCAGCGTGCGGCCAAGCACGCCGGCGATTGCTTTGGCGGCTTCGGTCTTGCCGACGCCCGGCGCGCCTTCCAGCAAGAGCGGCTTGCCGAGCGCGAGCGCGAGATAGGCGGCGGTGGAGAGCTCCTCGTCGGCCAGGTAGTAGGCAGCACGCAGTGCCTCCTCCAGCTCGTGGGGGCTGCCGATGCCAACGATCTTTTGACGCACCGCCATGACGAGCTACCGGGCGCGCCCGCTGGCTGCCGCGCCACCGCGCGCTTTCAGCGCACGCAATACTTTTTCCGGAGTGATCGGCAGATCGTTGATCCGCACGCCGACCGCCGCAAAAATCGCGTTGGCGACCGCCGGCAGAACGGGATTGGCGCACATCTCCCCGGGACCTTTGGCGCCGAAGGGGCCATCGGGGGCGGGGCGCTCGAGCACGAGAATGTCGTGTGGACAAATGTCGCCGGGGCCGGGCATGAGGTATTCGTTGAAGTCCCGCGGCCCCTCACGCGGATTCGGATAATAAGGCTCCGGAGTTTCATAAAGCGCGTGGCTCATTCCCATCCACGAGCCGCCGACGAGCTGCTGCTCGACGAGCTTGGGATTGATCGCGCGCCCGATCTCGTAGGCGCTCGTCATCTTCAGCACGGCGACGTCGCCGGTTTCATCGTCGACTTCGACCTCCGCGATCAAGCAGGCGTGCGCGTAGCAGGTCGCCGGCGACATCTCGCCAGTCTCCGGATCGACGTCCGATAGCGGCACCAGGAAAATCCCGCGCCCGGAAATCGTCTTGCCCTGCCGGAACTGCGCCGCGATGGCGACGTCGCGGACCGAGATCGACCGGTGCGGCGCGCCTTTGACGCGGATTGCGCCTTTGCCGTCGGTCTCAAGGTCGCCCGGATCGACTTCAAGCTCCTCGGCGGCTGCCTCCATCATGACCCCGCGCGCCTCACGCGCCGCCGTCATCACCGCGTTGCCGACGCGGTGGGTGCCGCGCGACGCGAAAGAGCCCATGCAGTGCGGGCCGGTGTCGGAATCGGCGGTGTCGACATAGACGTCCTCGACCGGGACGCCGAGGGTTTCCGCGCAGATCTGCCGCGTCACCGATTTCATCCCCTGTCCGAGGTCAATCGACGAGAGTGCGACGGTGAATTTTCCGCTCGGATTGGAATGAACCAGCGCCTGGCTTGGATCGCCGCCGAGATTCATGCCGATCGGATAATTGATGGTGGCGACGCCGCGCCCGCGATGCTTGGCCATGATCAGCGCCTCCGTGTGCCGAAGACCGAAGAAAAGCGCGGTGCGCCGTGGGTCGACCCGGCCGGCGGTGCAGGGGGCGGCGGTGGTGCGCTACGCGGGGGCGGCGCCGGCGGCGCGGTCCGCTCCGGCGCGGCTGGCGCCGGCCGCTCGTAGGCGACGCGTTGTGGCGCCGCCCGAGCCGGCGCGACAGCCGGTGCAACTGGCGGTGCGATGGCCGGCGCGCGTGTGCGGTCGGCGCCGCCGGTGCGGGCCGCGCCTCCGCCCTGCCGCGACGACATGCGCCGGAATTCTTCGCGCAGCGGCCAATTGGCTTTCTCGGCGGTCACTTGCGCGCATTCGATGAGCGCGCAGTTCTTCGCCTCGCGGCGATGCGCTTTCATGTCGCCGTCGCGATAAGCGTTAAGTATGCGGAATTCGAGCGGGTCCATGCCGATCGCTGTGGCGTTCTTGTCCATTTGGCACTCGAGCGCAAAGTCGAGCGCGGTGACGCCGAAGCCGCGCATAGCGGTCGCCGGGGTGCGATTGGTAAAGACGCAATAGACGTCGCCGTGGACGTTGGGGATGGTGTAGGGCCCCGGAATATGAGCCACGCATTTGACTACGGCGTAGCTCGACAGCCGCGTGTAGGCGCCGGAGTCGAAATAGGCGCGCACGCTGCGGGCAATGATCCGGCCGTCTTTCATCACACCGTCTTTGACGTAGATGCGCTCGGCGCCGCGCGGCGAGCCGAACTGCATCTCCTCGTGGCGGCCGAAACGATAGCGGACCGGGGCGCCGGTCAGGCGCGCTGCCAAAATGGAAAGCGGTTCGGTGAGGGTGTCGACCTTGCCGCCGAATCCGCCGCCGACCGTGCCGCCGATGAAATGCAGTTGGTTGGATTGCATGGCGTTGATCTTGGCGGACGTATCAAGCGAGAAGAACAGCGCCTGGGTGGAGGTGTAGACGATGAAGCGGCCGTTGGTGTCGGGGACGGCGATCGAGCCGTTGGTCTCGGTCGGCGCGTGCTCGATCGGCGACATCTGGTAGCGATCTTCGAGCACCATGTCGGCTTGCTTGAACGCCGCCTCGACGTCGCCGAAGCGCAGCTTCTGATGATCGTATTTGCCGTAATATTCGAACGTGTTTTTCGGATAGGTCGCGTTGACCGACGGCGCGCCCGGCTTGAGCGCCTCCTCGACGTCAAAGACCGCGGGCAACTGGTCATAGGAGATGCGGACCAGAGCCATCGCCTCCAGCGCCGCGCGCTCACTGGTGGCGACGATGCCGAGGATCGGCTCGCCCTTGTAACGCACCACGTCGCTGGCGAGCGACGGCTCGTCGTCCTTGCCGAACTGGATGAGGCTAAGGAGCGTGTTGAGGTTGACCGGCACATCGGCTGCGCGAATGATCCGCTTGACGCCGGGGGCGCGCGCGGCCGCCGAGTTGTCGATCGAGCGAATGCGCGCATGGGCGTGCGGGCTGCGCAGGATTTTCAGATGCAGCAGGTTGGCGAACCGATGATCGTCATAATAGGGCGACGTCCCGGTGACGTGGCCGAGCATGTCTTGGCGCTGGGTCGGCTGGCCGACTTCTTTCAGATTATCGTCGCGTTCGTCGGCGAAAATGTCTTTGCGAAATTCGAGCATGGCGTTGTCCTTCAGGCGCGGCGACGGTTGTCGCTGCGGGCGGCGTCGAGCACCGCCTGAATGATCGGCTCATAGCCGGTGCAGCGGCAGATGTTGCCGCAAAGGGCGTCGACGACATCCTCCCGGGTGGGAGAGGGGTTGCGGTCGAGCAGCGCCTTGGCCGCCATCAGCATGCCCGGCGTGCAATAACCGCACTGGGCGGCGAAACGCTCCATGAAAGCGTTCTGCAGCGGATGCAGATCGGCGCCGCGCCGCAGACCGGCGACGGATTCGATCGAGCGGCCGGCGCAGGTTTCCGCCAGCGTCACGCAGGAAACGCGAGGCACGCCATCGATCAGCACGGTGCAAGTGCCGCAGGTGCCTTGCCAGCAGCCGCCCTTCACCGACAGATCGCCGACCGACTCGCGCAGCACGTCGAGCAGGTTGGCGCCGCTCTCGACGAAGGCGGCGACATCCTCGCCGTTGAGACGAAACTGAATCGGCGTCTTCATGGGCAGCTCACGCTTGGCCGGCGCCGAGTAGCAGGCGGCGCAGATGAACGGGAAGGATTTCGCGCCGCCACCAGGCGCTGGCAATCGCATCATCGACGGGCGCGGTGCCGTCGGCGGCCACGGTGAGCGCCGGAGCGATGGCGGCCGCGTCAAGCGCGCGGCCCTCAAGCGCTCGCTCCGCGGCCTTGGCCCGCATCGGCGCCGGACCCATCGCGCCATACGCGATCCGTGCGCCGGTTACGCGACCGCTGGCAAACGGCAATTGCGCGGCAATGGAAAGAACCGAGACGCCTTTGGGATGGACCCGGGTTACCTTGAGGAAGCGGAACGCCTCGGCCGCTGGTCGCTTGAACGCGACAGCGGACACGAGTGAGGCGCCGCGGTCGCGACGGCCGAGAAACTCCTCGATCGGCACCTCGCGCTGACTAAAACCGCCGGCGAGCATGACGGTCGCATCGAGCGCGAGCAACGCCGCCGCGAAGTCGC
Source organism: uncultured Alphaproteobacteria bacterium (assembly GCA_963709825.1). Taxonomy (GTDB): domain Bacteria; phylum Pseudomonadota; class Alphaproteobacteria; order Rhizobiales; family Xanthobacteraceae; genus BOG-931. The sequence goes on along the minus strand of CAVPXZ010000005.1, from coordinate 97,911 downwards.
CATATGGCGACGGCGCGAAGAGATTGCCGCCGACGGTCGCCGCTTCGCGTATCGCCGGCCCGCCGACCGCACGGGCCACCGGATGCAAAAAGGCGAGCTCGCGTTCGGCGAGAATGGCGGCCATAGTCACGCCGGCGCCAAGCTCGACGCGGCCCGATGAAACGGCGACATGCAGTAAGTCCGGATCCGTCGAACGTACGATCGTCTCGACGGTCGGATCGGCCTCATTCACCGCCCGCATGACCAGCGTGCCGCCGCCCAGAAAGCGTGCGCCGCGCTCACTCGACAGCGCGCCGGCAGCGTCAGCCAAGCTGGCGAAGCTTTTAACGTTGACGCTCATGCGCGCGCTTCCAGTCCGGACGGTTCGGCGAGTACGGAACGAATTGCAGTAAATCCGGCGTCATAAATGTCCTCGCCGACCATGCGCGTCATTGCTGCTTCCTCGCCTTTGCGCGTTGTGAACGAGCAGCGCCAATCCCAAAACGTGCGGTCGCCGTCGGTGACCGGCGCCAGCCGTACATGGGCTACATAGTTGAACAACGGTACCGGTGTCTCCAACAAACAATAGCTGAGGCTTTGTTCGAGGTCCGAGAGCGTCAACAGCCGCTCGCGCAGCTCGGAGCCGTCGCGCAGGAAGAAATGGCGCACGCAGCCGATCTTGTCGGCGCTTTGGCCGCGCTCGATCGCGCTCTTGCCGACCGCCGGGTGCCAGCGGTCGTGGCCATTGAAATCGCGCAGCAGCGCCCAGACCCGGTCGGTCGGGGCGTCGATGATCGTCGAACGGACGATGCGAATCACCGGCTCAGCCTCCAAACTGGCGCTTCAAGGCGTCGAAGCCGCCTTGGAAGACACCGCCTCCGATGTTCGAGACAAGCTCGGCCTCGCGTTCCGGTGCGCAATCGAACTCCGCGGTCCACTCGGCAAAGGTCCGCTCGCCGTCGGTGATCGGGGTCAGCCGCAGCGTCGCCACATAGTTCTCGACGCCCATCGGGGATTCGAGGATCGAATAGGTGCAGAACAGATCGAAATCCGACAGGCCGAGAAGTTTTTCGCGAATCCGATCACCGTTGCGCAAGCGAAAATCGCGGACGCAACCGACCTTGTCGGACGGCTCGCCATTCTCGATGCGGCTTTCGGCGATTCCCGGATGCCACGAGGGCAGGCCGTTGAAATCGCGCACCCGAGCCCAGACGCGGTCGGAGCGGCCATTGATGACGCTTGAGACATAGACGCGGGCCATTTCGGTCCCTTCCTGGTTTCTTTCGTTTGCTCGCGTCGCGCTTTAGCTTTGCCCGGACGATCCGCCGCCGCCCTCTTCCGGGGGCTTCTTGGGCGTCGTTTCCTTGCGGATGCCCTGCATGTCACGCGCCTCACGGATGAGGCCCGGCATGCGCGAAAGGCTGCCGCCCTCGATTCCGATCTCGGCAAGGATCTGATCGATCATCGGGGCCTGCACGCGGTAACGCAGTGCCGAATTGATCACTTCGTCTGTGGGGCTGCGTCCGCCATGGCCGCCGCCACCATTGAGGCCATCGACCTGCAGGATACGGATGCCCTCGATCTTCTCCATTGGCTTGACGCTCTCGCGCACGATGCCCTCGATGCGTTCGAGCAACCGGCGGCGGAACAGCGACGCGCGGGCCGCGTCGGACAGCACGTTCTCCGCCTCGTTGAGAGCGCGCTGCGATTCGGCTTCGACCGCGGCGCGCACCTGCTCGGCGGCGGCTGCAATCCGCACTTCCTCGGCCTCTTTCTCGGCGATGAGAACTTCGACCGCGCGCCGGCGGCGCGCCGCCTCGCTCTCGCGCACCGTCTTGACGCGTTCCTCGGCCTCGACCGCCTGAGCGCGGGCGGCCTCGGCTTCCGCCTGCGCCGCCGATTGCTCGAGCGACTTGTGATGGATTTCGATCGAGCTCTCCATGCGGGCGGTTTCGACCGCGGTTTCGCGGCCGATTTCGAGCTGGCGCAGTTCGCGCTCGCGAATGATGCGCGCCTCGTCGAGGCCTCGCTCCGAGGCGATGCGGGCCCGCTCGATCTCCTCGCGGGCCGCGATCTCGGCTTCCTGCAGCGCCTGCACGCGGGCGACTTCAAACTGCTCCACGGCCCGACGGCGTTCCAGTCGGGCAATGTCGATCGCCTGCTCGCGCACGACGTCGGTGCGCTCCACCTGCTGGGTCGCGACGATATTGGCTTCTTTCACCCGCCGATCGGCGTCGGCGCGCTCGGCAAGGATGCCGGCGACTTCGATCGAGCGGTTCTGATCGGCGATCTCCACGACTTTGCGGCGTTCGACGTCGAGGACGTCGCGCGTTTGCGACGAGTTGATGCGCTTGCGTTCCAGCGCCAGCTCGGTCGCGATGCGCGCGGTCTCGATCGCCTCACGGCGCTTGATCTCGGCTTCTTCGATCACCTCCTCGCGGGCGATGTCGCGCGATTTGGTCTCCTGCTCGGCGGCGATACGTTCGGCGGCGATCCGCATATCCTGGGCGATGCGGGCCTGCTCGACAGCCTCGCGTGCCGCGATCTCGGCGGTGTCGACTGTGCGATTGCGGGCGATCTCCAGTGACCGCACCTCCTCGTCGCGCGATATCTTTTCTGCGGTGACTTTGCGGTCCTGCAGAATGCGAACCGACTCGACCAGCTGACGCGATGTGATGTCGGCCGACTCGATGGCTTCATTGCGAGCGATTTCGCGGCTGCGGGTGTCCTGGTCCGCCGCGATGCGATCGGCAGCGATTTTCTTGTCGAGTGCGATGCGGGCGGTTTCGGTCGCTTGCCGCGCGGCGATTTCGGCCGTTTCGATGGCTTTAATGCGCCCGATCTCGCGGCTGCGCGTCTCTTCCTCGGATTCGATCCGGTCGACGGCGATTTTCTTTTCCTGGGCGATCCGGGCGGTCTCTACCGCTTCGCGCGCCCCGATTTCGGCTTCCTCGATCGAACGGGTGCGGGCGATATCGAGCGCCCGGACGCGTTCTTCCTGCTGGATGCGCGCCGCAGCCGTCACTTCCCGCGCCTCGATGTCGCGTTGTTCCAGCGACTGCGTGCGCTCGATCTCCAATTTCCTGGTCGCGAGCTCGGAGGCGATTCGATCCTCGGCAAGCGCCTTTTCGCGGGCGATGCGCGCGGACTCGGTGGCTTTTGCCGCGGCAATCTCCTCCTCTTCGACCGCGCGGTTGCGGGTAATTTCACGGCGGCGGATTTCCTCCTCGAGCGCAATACGCTCGTCGGTGACGACGCGCTCCTGCGCAATGCGCGCGCGCTCGGTGGTCTCGCGCGCGGCGATCTCGGCCTGTTCCAGGTTGCGCTGCCGCTCGATCTCGAGACGCCGATTCTCCTCGTCCTTGGCGATGCGCGCGCTGGCCACGGCCAGCTCCTGCGCGATGCGCGCCTTTTCGGTCTCTTCGCGGGCCGCGATTTCGGCGTGCTCGACGTTGCGCTGGCGCTCGATTTCGCGCCGCTGGTCGTCCTCTTCGCGGGAGATGCGCGCTTCGGTGACGACGCGCTCCTGGGCGATGCGCGCGCGCTCGACCCGCTCGCGGGCGGCGATCTCGGCCTCGTCGACCTGGCGGCCGCGGTCGATCTCGCGTTCGCGGATCTCGCGCTCAGATGCAATGCGCGCTTCGGCGATCGCGCGCTCGTGGGCGATGCGCGTCTTCTCGACTTCTTCGCGCGCGGCGATCTGTGCCTGTTCCGCTTCGGTGTCGCGCAGCGAGCGTTCGCGGGCGAGTTCGGCGCGCTGCACTGCGCGCCTTACTTCGATGTCGCGCTCCTGATTGAGCCGCGCGGTCTCGCTCTCGCGATCGATTTCGAGGGCCTGCTTCTCGGCCTCGAGATTGCGGCTGCGAATGAGAATCATCGAATCCTGTTCGATGTCGTTGCGCAACTTGCGCCGCGCCTCGATGTCTTCGATGAGCTTGGTCAAACCTTCGGCGTCGAAGCGGTTCGAAGGGTTAAAAAACTCGAGGCCGGTCTGGTCAAGATCGGTGATCGCCACCGATTCGAGCTCAAGCCCGTTCCGCTTCAGGCTCTCCAGTGCGGCTTCCGTGACCCGGGCGACGTATTCGCCGCGCTGCTCATGCATCTCCACCATAGTCATTTCGGAGGCGACCGAGCGCAGTGCGGAAACGAACTTGCCGGACAGCAGCGTGTCGAGCTCGGCGACGTTCATGGTGCGGCGGCCGAGCGTCGCCGCGGCGATGGTCACCGCCTCGCGCGTCGGTGGCACCCGCACATAAAACTCGGATTCGATGTCGACGCGCATGCGGTCCTTGGTGATCAGCGCGTCGTCGCGGTTGCGCACCACTTGCATGCGCAGCACGTTCATGTTGACCGGCGTGATCTCGTGGATGAACGGAAGCACGAAAGCGCCGGCGTTGATGACGACCTTTTCGCCGAACAGGCCGGTCCGCACGAAGGAAACCTCCTTCGACGAGCGGTGGTAGAGCCAGTTGACGAAATAGACGACGATCGCGATGACGATGACCGCGACGATCAGCCAGATGATCAAACTGCCGAGAATGGCGACCGACATCTTACTTCCTCCCCGCCCGCCGATCGTTGATCCGACGCGAGCCTATCTTCACTCTGCCCTAAGCCTTCTTAATCGCTTTGAACTTTGCCACCTGCTCGAATAGCGCGCGCTCGACCGGCAGGCGCTCCATCGACGAAGCGCCGTAGAAACCGTGGCAGTGGCGAGCGCGCGTAAGGACATACTCGGCATCGGCCGGTTCGGCGATCGGTCCGCCGTGAACGAGAATCAAGGCGTCGCGGTTCACCGCCAGCGCCGCCTCGGCCATGGCGTCGGTCAGCGCCGGACAGTCCTCGAGCCGGATGGCGGTCGCAGCGCCGATCGAGCCGCCGACCGTCAGGCCGAAATGGCAGACCAGGACATCAGCGCCGGCGCGCGCCATGGCGGCGGCCTCCGACGGGTCAAACACGTAAGGCGTGGTCAACAGATCGCGCGCATGCGCCTTGGCGATCATTTCGACTTCGCAGCCGTAGCCCATGCCGGTTTCCTCGAGCCCGGCGCGGAAACGGCCGTCGATCAGCCCGACAGTTGGAAAATTCTGCACACCGCTGAAACCGAGCCTTGCGATCTCGTCCAAGAAAACGTCCATTTGCCGGAACGGATCGGTGCCGCATACTCCGGCGAGGACCGGGGTGTCGCCGACCACCGGCAGTACCTCGCGCGCCATGTCGAGCACGACCCCGTTGGCGTCGCCGAACGGCATCATGCCGGCAAGGGAGCCGCGGCCGGCCATGCGGTAACGCCCCGAATTGTAGATCACGATCAGATCGGCGCCGCCCTTCTCCTCACCCTTCGCCGACAGGCCGGTCCCGGCGCCGGCGCCGATGATCGGTTTGCCCCGCTGTGTCATCGCGTGGAACCGCGCCAGAATGTCGGAACGCAGGACGCGCGGCATGTGCTATCCCTTTGCCCGTCGGCGGGTGAGGCGGCCGCCGAACAGACGACGGAATTCGGCGACGAGCTCGGCCGAAAAGCGCGGATCGTTGATATGCGCCGGCACGCGGATCAAACGGCGCGTCGCGGTCTGCCGAACCATCGTCTCAAGAGCCCGGAACAATTCTTGGTCCGCGGCCGGGTCGGAAAACGGCCGGCCGGGGGCGTCCAGCGCCGATACGCCGCCTTCCGGCAAAAAGAAGCGTACCGGACCGTTCATGAGATTAAGCCGCTCGCCGATCCAGCGTCCCGCCCGCGCGTTCTCCTCGGGCGTCGTGCGCATCAGCGTCACGGTCGGATTGTGAACGTGGAGCGTGCGGCCGCGATAGCGCTCCGGCACGCTCGACATCGGACCGAAGTTCACCATGTCGAGCGCCCCGCAGGAGCCGATATAAGGGACGCGGGTCCGCGCCATTGCTCCGAACCGATCCTCGGTGGCCGGCAACACACCGCCGAACAACAGATCGCAGACTTCAGTGGTGGTAATGTCGATGACGCCCGCGAGATCGCCGGAATCGACAAGCTTCTCCATCGATTGACCGCCGACGCCGGTGGCGTGGAAGACCAGACACTCAAAGTCTGCTTCGAGCGCGTCGACGACCGCGTCGACACAAGGCGTGGTCACCCCGAACATGGTGAGGCCGATCGCGGGCTTGGCTTCGCTGCGCCGCGCCGGCGCGCGTTCGGCGCCTGCAGCACGCGCCTTCACCATGCCGACAATGGCGGCGGCGCCGTTGCCGAGAACTTGGCGCGTGACCGAATTGAGGCCGGCAACATCGGTTACGGAGTAGAGCATCATGATATCCGATGGCCCCACATAAGGGGCGACGTTGCCCGAGGCGACCGACGAGATGAGGACCTTCGGCACCCCGATCGGCAGTGCCCGCATCGCCGGCGCGACCAGCGAGCTGCCGCCCGATCCGCCCGCCGAAATCAGCCCGCCGACCGAGCCCTGACGCCGGATCCACGCCTCGAACGCTTCCGCCATCGCAGTGATCGCGGCGCCCCGATCGCCGGTAAAGACCGCGTTCGGACCGCCGCGAAAGTACGCGGCGACATGGTGCGGCGGCACGTCGGCCGGCGACGGCCCGCCGGTGGTGGAAAGATCGACCAGAACTACACGCACTCCGGCGGCAGCAATCTGGTCGCGAATGAAGCGCAGTTCCTCGCCTTTGGTGTCGAGCGTTCCAGCGACGATCACCGGCGCGGCGCCGCCGCGGTGGATCGGGCGCAATTCGACTGCCGGCGCTGCTGCTGAGGCGGCGGGTTCCGGCGCGACGGTGCGCGTGCGCGCGGCGTTTTCGATTTGGGCGGCGGGTACCGGCTGCGACCAGCGGGTCGGCGGCGTCGGATTTGACAGGTAAACCCGGATTGGGCCGCGTGCCCTTGCCGCGCGCTGGTCGCCGCTTCCCGCACCGACCTCGGCACTGGGAGCTTCCGCGGCCTCTTCCGGCGGCTCTGTTTCGCCATGCTGGCCAACGCCCAACAGGCGCTGTTGCAGTTCGCGGTCGGCTTCGAGCCGAGCCGCATCCATCACTCGGTTGACGCGGCCGTTGATCATGATCGCGACTTTCTCCGCGACCGCTGTCGCAACCCCGATATTCTGCTCGACGACGAGGACGCCGATGTCGCCCTGCTCACCGAGATTGACCAGAATCTCTTCGACGCGTTCGACAATGACCGGCGCGAGCCCTTCGGTCGGCTCGTCCATGATCAGCAAACGCGGGTTGAGCAGGAAAGCCCGGGCAATGGCCAGCATCTGCTGCTCACCGCCGGAGAGCTGGTTGCCACGATTGGTGCGCCGCTCCGCCAGCCGCGGGAACGCTTCGTAGATGCGCGGGATGGTCCATTGCGAGCGGCCGTTGCCGGCGGCAAGCCGCAGGTGCTCGTCCACGGTGAGCGACGGCCACAAGCGTCGGCCTTGCGGCACGTAGCCGAGCCCGAGGCGCGCGATCTCGGCCGGTGAGCGCCCGACAAGCTCCTCGCCCATGAATCGAATCGAGCCGCTCGCCACCGGAATGAGCCCGACGATCGCCTTGCACAGCGTCGTCTTGCCCATGCCATTGCGTCCGACCAGCGACAGAATGCCGTGCTCAAGCCGCAAATCCACGCCTTGCAGCGCGTGACTGCGCCCGTAGAAGACGTTGAGCCCTCTGATTTCCAGCAGATCGGGAGTGCGACGCTCAGGCATGGCCGCTCCTTCCCAAATACAATTCCTGCACCTCCGCGTCAGCCTCGATCTCGGCCGGTGCGCCTTCCTTGAAGATGCGCCCGTTGTGCATCATCGTGACGCTCTCGACGACGCGCAGCGCGACGTCCATGTCATGCTCGATGATGATGTAGCCGATATGAGCCGGAAGGGCAGTTAGGATCGCGACCAGATCGCGCCGCTCGGTCGGCGACAGGCCGGCCGCCGGTTCGTCGAACAGGATGAACCGCGGCGCACCGGCGAGCGCGAGCGCGATCTCGAGCTGGCGTTGCTGGCCATGCGCCAATTCGCCGACGAGGCGATCCGATACCGTTTCGAGATGCACGAGCGCGATGAGATCGCTTACCGATTGCATGATCCCGTCACGGGCGCTGGTGCGAATGAAGGAAAAGCGCCCGCGGGAAACGCCGCGGCAGCCGAGATAGACGTTCTCGCGCACCGTGAGATGGGAGAACAGCAAGGAAATCTGGTAGGTGCGCCGGAGTCCGCGGCGGATGCGCTCGTGCGGTGGCAGCGTGGTCACGTCTTCGCCGAAAAACCGCACCGTGCCGGACGTCGGCGGAAAATCGCCGGTCACGCAATTGAGCAGCGTCGTCTTGCCGGCGCCATTCGATCCGAGCACCGCGCGCCGCTCGCCGGGACGCACGCTGAGCGTAATGTCGGTCAAGGCTGCCAGCGCGCCGAAGGAACGGCTCACGCCCCGCAGTTCGATCGCGTTGCCGGTGCCGGCGGCGGCGAGTTTTTCGGCGATCGAGCTCACGCGCCGTTCCTCCCGCCCGCGCCGCGCGCGCGCGCTGCCCACCGGCGCCATAGGCCGATGACGCCGTCGGGCGAAAACAACACAATGAGGAGGAAGGCGAGACCGATCAGCGTCTGGAAGCGGCGCCCGTCGAGCCCGATTGCGACCAGACTATCAAGGGCGAAAGTGCGCAGGACCACGTAGATGATGGCGCCGACAAACGCGCCTATGGGATGGCCGAGGCCGCCGACCACCGCGATGATCAAAAGGTCGATGCTGGCCTCAATTCCCGTCGAACCGGGCGAGATCTGATTATTGAGCCACACCATGAGAATGCCGCCGATCGATGCGATCAGCGCCGCAAACGCCCAGGCGGCAACGCGGTGGGCGGTGACGTTATAGCCGATCGCCTCCATCCGGCGCGGGTTGTCGCGCACGCCCTGCAGGGCGAGACCGAACGGTGCCCGCGAAATATAAATGACGACGATATAGCTGAGCGCGGCGAAAAACAGAATCAGATAGTAAAGTGGGATCGGGTGTTTCCAGTTGATGCCGAAGGCGACCGGCGCCGGGATGGTGGTGAAGCCGGCAAAGCCGTTGAAGATCGGCCAGTTCTGCAGGGTCAAATAGAAGAACGCCGCGGCGATCGCGAGCGTGATCATGATCGTGTAGATGCCTTCGGTACGCGACGACAGCACCCCGGTCAGCGCTCCGAAGGCGACGGCAATGCCGATTGCGATCGGCGCAGCTACCCACCACGGCCAGAACAGACTGATCGTCGGCAGCGAGCTCGCGCCGAAAACGGTAATCATGTAGCCGGAGACGCCGGCTATCGTCATTTGCGCGAGGCTGACCATGCCGCCATAGCCGGCAAGGAACATCAGCGACAGCGCGATGATGCCGAGGATCATCGCCCAGCCGAACACCTGAACGAGGATGAAATCGCTGGCAACCGTGGGCATAAGCACAAGCACAAGGCCGAGAATGAGGATGGCTGCGTGACGGGATACCCATTGCGATACGGCGCCGCCGCTTTGCACGCCGCCACCGGCGATCGGGCCAGATTGCGTGGTCTCCGCGAGCGCCATTTCAACGTCTCCCCAGGAGTCCCTGTGGACGAATGGCCAGCACGATGACCATGATGACGAAGGTCAAAACGGTTGCGTAGTTCTGGAAGTAAGTTTGGCCGAATTGTTCGGCGCAGCCGATAATGATGGCGCCGAGCGCGGCGCCCGGTATCGAGCCCATGCCGCCGACGATAACAACCTGTAGCGACGCCAGCAGAAAGTGCGAATCTTCACCGAGGGAGATTGACTGGAAAGTTCCGCCGACGATGCCGGCCATTCCCGCCAGGCCGGCGCCGAACGCGAAGACCAGGACGAACAAGAGTTGCACGCGATAGCCGAGGACCGAAAGCATGTCGCGATCGTCGACGCCGGCGCGGATCATGACGCCGATCCGCGTGCGATGCAGGGCGAGCCACATGCCAATGCCGATGATAACCGCGGCGGCGAAGATGACGAGTTGCACGCTCGGATAACGGAGAAAGACCGCTTCGCCACTCGACTTGACGGCGACGACGATGGGAGTCGAGATCGGGCCTAACAAATAGTCCGGCGTGTCGATCTGGATGGCGTTGCCGCCCCAGACCCATACCATCAGGTCGGAGAAGATGATCGACAGCCCGAGCGTCACCAGCGTCTGTCGCAGATCCTGCCCTTCCATCCGGCGAAAGATGAAGAACTGCATGGCGACGCCGACGACGGCGCAGCACGCGAACGCAATCACGTAGCTAAACAGCCAGGATCCGGTCCATTGCGTGGCCTCATAGCCCATATAGCCGCCAAACAAATAGAGCGAGCCGTGCGCCAGGTTGACATTGCGCATCAGGCCGAAGATCAAGGTGAAACCGGTAGCGACCAGAAAATACAGTCCGCCGAGGGTAACGCCGTTGAAGAGCGCGTTAACGAACAGGCGCTTCTTGCCAAAAGTGTCCTCAAAGCCCGCCGGCCACGGCGCGAGCACGAGCCAGAGTGCAAAGATGACGACAACCGCAATGACCAGCGCGGCAATGGGATGGCGCCCGATCCAGCGGCCAAGCGCGTCGCCGCGCCCGGCGCCGTGAACCCCTCCATCACTGCCAAAAATGGTGCTCACCTGGCTGCCTCCGGCATTGCCGAAAACTAGCCGAGCAAGGATGCCGGGGCATGTTTGACAGTCTGATTTTTGCTTCGCCCGCCGATCGCTCGTTTCGGGTGCGCTTATTCGCTCACAACTCGCGCGATCGTCCGATAAAGCGTAGGCGCGATCCCGACATTGGCGGCAAAGAAATGCGTAAAGTGGCTTTGCGACGAAAAGCCAAGCTCAAAACCGATATCCGTAATCGAGGTTTGTGACGCCGTTAACCGATCAAGCGCGCGCTCGACCCGCATCGTATTGGCATAAAGTGCGGGCGTCACGCCGGTGTTCTCGCGAAAGAGCTTGTAGAAATGCGGGCGCGACAGGCCGGCGTCGCGTGCCACGCTGTCGAATTCGATACCCTCGCCAAGACCGTCGTCCAAAAGGCGCAGTGACTTGCGGACGCGGAAATCGATTGGCGCCCGCGGCTGCGCGATGAGGCTTCGCCGGTCGCCGGACGCCCAGGATTTATTGAAGCTCGCGTCAAACAGCTGATTCAAATAACGATTTACGATGCGGTAGCTCGCGTTGGTAACCAGCGTGTGGGCAAGGCTGACGGCAATCGACCGGATTGTCGTTCCAACCCGGATGCCGTTGGCGCCAAACCGAAGGCTGCCGCGGGCCTCTTGATCCCGGTCGAGCCACCGATCGCAGATATAGGCGACCAGAAAAACCGCGGGTTCGGCACCGGAGCACGGCTGAAAAGAATGCGGCTGCCAGGGGTTGATCGCCACCCCGGCCGTCTGGTTGACCAGATGCGGAACGCCCGAAATGGCCACGATGGCCGGCGGACCGCTGAGCAGGAACGTCAAATGCCCTTCGCGATGGGCATGAGTCCGCATCGGCTTGTCGAGTTGATAGACGGTTACGCGGCCAAACGCTCCATGACAGACGGCCAAAGCCGTGCTCATACGCTCCTCCCAACGCGCACATTATTGTTTCGATTAGCTTCTTTACCGGATTAAACGACGGCCGGGGGTCGTTTACAAGTGGGTCCCTGCAATAGGGTGCTGGAGCGCAAAGGGCCCGTCGGTCGCCCATCTGAATCGAAGAATCAGACTAACAGACACGGCCAAAAGCCCGGCTTTTGGCGCAGGCGGCTTGCCGCGTCAGCCCGGCGGCTGGTACGATTCAAATTCGGTCGTAGCACGGGGGCGGGGCGACGGTTTCACCCCCGAAAATGACGCGTTAAGCGCATTCGACCGGCAACGGCGCCGTTTCGCGGCGTCCGGACACAGGAGGGAACCTCATGCGCAAGGGCTTGCTATTGGCAACCGCGGCCGGTTTTGCCGCTTTCGCTGCAACTGGGTCGGCGAACGCCGCCGACAAACTCAAAGTAGGCGTCACCGCGACACTCGAAGGTACGTATACCGTTCTCGGCGAGGACGGCATGCGCGGCTATGAACTCGCGGTGGAAGCACACGGCGGCAAGGCCGGCGGCAAGGAAATCGAATCGATCGTCGGCGCGACGGACGCCAGTCCGGATTCGGCTATTCGTGCTGCCAAGAAGCTCGTCGAGCAAGACAAGGTCGACATGCTGATCTCACCGCTTTCCGGTTCGGAAGGCATTGCAATCCGCGATTACTCGAAGACCCAGCCACAGATCACGGTCATGAATGCGGGGTCTGGCGCGCTCGAGACGACTTATGGAGATCCGTCCGCCGGGGTGACTCCATCGCCGACGTTCTATCGCACCAACCTGGATGGTGCGCAGTGGCAAGCGGGCCTCGGCGACTACGCTTACAACGTCAAGCACTACAAGAAAATCGCGACCGTCGGCGAGGACTATTCGTTCGTCTACACGCAGGTGATGGGACTGACGGTGGAGTACTGCAAGGCCGGCGGTCAGATTACCAAGCGCTTCTGGGTGCCGCTCGGCACCAAGGACTTTGCTTCGGTTATTTCGTCGCTGCCCGATGATGTCGATGCCATCTATCTCGGCCTCGGCGGCGCCGACGCCGTGAACTTCCTCAACCAGTACCAGCAGGCCGGCGGCCACGCCCATCTGCTCGGCGGCTCGATCATGGTCGATCAGACCGTGCTGTCGTCAAAGGGCAAGGCCAAGGAAGCGTTGATCGGCACCATCGCTGCCAGCGGCATGGCCGACTATGACCCGAGTCCGAAGTGGCAGGCATTCGTGAAGGCCTATCAGGCGCACGCGAAAACCGGTTATTTCAAGAACGCTTTCGCTAGCCCATCGCTGCTTGCCATCAACTACTACAACTCGGCCGACGCCATGTTTAAGGCGCTCGACGAGGTCAAGGGCGATCTCAGCAACAACAACAAGAAGTTCCGCGAGGCTTTGAACAAGATCGTGCTCGATGCCCCGAACGGAAAGATCACGCTCGACGAGAACCGCCAGGCTGTCGGGACCAATTTCGTCACCGAAGTCGTCAAGGCTGACAACGGCGACTTGATCAGCAAGGTGGTGAAGGTCATCCCCAATGTGCAGGAGCGGCTCGGCTTCTCCAAGGCGGTGTTCGACAAGTTCGTTCCGCCGGGACGCGAAAATCCGCCGTGCAAGAAGTCCTACGACTGACGATAACGGCGTGAACGTGAAAATTCTCGGCCGCGCCGGTAGCGCGGCCGAGATGCTTTTTCGGGGCATGGGTCGCGAACGGCTTTCGAGTTGAGCGGTTACGGCCGCGCCACCGGCGGAACGTAAGTTTCCAGGTCGGCATTCGGCAGGGTCACGACCTGGCCGATCTCCGCCGAGCGATAGAGCGCCATCAGCATCTCGGCGACGGCTACGCCGTCGTGAAACGTCTCGATCGGCTGCCGGCGGTGACGGAAAGCCTCGACCATGTTCCGGTCCTCGCCAACATAGCCATAGATGTCCGCTTCATTCTCGACGACCGGCATCAGGCCCTGTTCGGCATTCTGCTTCTCGACCAAATCCTCACCCTGACCGCCGGTCACCTCGCGCGACAGGAACACCTTCAGCCCGGTGTTGAGGGACGAGAATTCCATCGAATATTCGGGGCCGAGCAGTTCGATCAGGATACGAAGGCCGGCGCCGACATAGGCCCATGAATTGGTGGCCTCGACCATGACTTCGTGCCCTTCCGCGTCGCGGAAGGTGAGCGCGCCGCGGGCGAAATCCTCGGCCGGCCTCGTGGCGTAATCGATCTCGGCGCCCATCATGCGTTTGAGCTTCGCGACATATTCCGGCCGCGTCCATTTCAGATTGCCGACCGTGGCGCTGGCGCGGACGAGCTTGAGGTCGGTGCGCGGCGCGCCGGGCTTGGTCAGCAAATACCGTCCCACCTCGACGCTGTGACATGTCATGTCGGAGAGCACGCCGCCGCCCTGGCGGCGGCCCTGCCAGAACCACGGCATATGCGGCCCGCTATGCTCCTCCGCGGCACGCGCCAGATAGGGCCGGCCGCAGATCGGCACCGCGCGCCGCCACACGATATCCTTGCCGCGCTGCACCGCACTCGAAAACACCTGATTTTCCAGATAGCCGTGCATGAGCTTGGCGTCTTCCGCCAGGCGCAGCATCTCGCGCGCCTCGGAAAGCGTTCGCCCCAGGGGTTTTTCGCACGCGACGCCGACCAGCTTCGCCCATCCGGATTTCACCAGACGATGGATTTCCCGCATGGTGTCGAGCCGCGCGAAATTCGGCACGCCGATCCACACCGCGTCGACATCGCCGGAAATCAGCATCGCCTCGAGCGAGGGGAATGGCCGGCAGGGGCCAAGCTCGAGTGCATTGGCCTTCGCTGCGATCGCCTCGCGATTGGCGGCCGTGGGGCTATAGACTCCGGAAACCGTGACGTGCCGGACGGAGAGCAGCGCCTGGAGATGGAAGTTGGCAATGAAACCGCTGCCGATTAAACCGACCCGCAGCGGTGCGATTGGCGTGGCCATTCATGAAACTCCAGATTAGAGCCGTCGTTTGGATGACGGCTCATCCATGCATGCCGGAGGGCGCTTCGATTAAACTCTCGAACCAGGCCGCACGGTAGCGGTCCGCCGGATTCCGGGAAAGCCCGCAGGTGAGACACGGACAGCATGCGGCGCCGGACACACCGTTCGGCTCGGCTGTACGCATTCATGGCCTTGCGCTAAAATCCAACGTCAAAGTTGTGGCCAGTCGTTGGCTCTGTCGGATAGTTTGAGTTTGGCGGCCACGTGCAGCGGTCAGCCGGGCACTCCGCGCACAAGCAACAAAAAATCTTGTTCCGCCGACAGCCGGCACTCGGGAGGTGACGATGAGGAGATTGACCGCCGTCGCGACTGGCGCGGCAATGCTGGTCGGATGCGTTTTCACCGCGCGGGCTCAGGAGAAGGTTTCCGATGGCGTGGTGAAAATCGGCATGATCGAGGACATGTCGAGCATTTACGCGGACATCACCGGCATCGGCGCGGTGACGGCCGCGAAGATGGCAGTGGAGGATTTCGGCGGCACCGTGCTCGGTAAGCCCATCGAAGTCGTTTCGGCGGATCACCAGAACAAGCCGGATATTGCCGCGGCGACCGCGCGGGAATGGTTCGATACCCAGCACGTCGACGCGCTGATGGATGTCGCTGCGTCGGCTACCGCGCTCGCCGCCGTCGAAGTCGCGAAAACGAAAAACAAGATCGTGGTCCTCAACGGGCCGGGCGCGGCGCGCATCACCAACGAAGCCTGCACGCCGGTCTCGGTGCATTACACCTACGACAATTACGCGCTCGCGCACGGTACCGGCGCCGCCATGGTCAAGGCGGGCTACGATACCTGGTTTTTCATCGCCGCCGATTATGCTTTTGGCCACGACCTCGAGCAGGTCACGGCGGCCGTCGTCAAAGCGAACGGCGGCCAAGTGCTCGGCGATACCCGGGTTCCAATCAACACATCGGATTTTTCTTCAGCCCTGCTGCAGGCGCAATCGTCGAAGGCCAAGGTGGTAGGGCTCGCCAATGCCGGTGCCGACACCACCAATTCGATCAAGCAGGCGGCCGAGTTCGGCATCGTGCGGGGCGGGCAGAAGATGGCGGGGTTGCTCGTATTCATCAACGATGTGAACACCCTTGGCCTGGAGGCGGCGCAAGGCATGCTGCTGACCACCGCCTTCTACTGGGACCGCGATGCGGAATCGCGGGCGTTCGCGCAGCGCTATTTCCAGCGCATGAACCGGATGCCGAACATGACCCAGGCCGGAATCTATTCGGCGACCACGCACTACCTCAAAGCCGTCCAGGCCGCCGGCACGGATGAGGCTCAAGCCGTCATGGAGAAGATGCGCGCAACGCCGATCAACGACTTCTTCGTCAAAAACGGAAGCATCCGCGACGACGGCCGCATGGTCCACGACATGTATTTGTATGAGGTCAAGAAGCCCGCGGAATCCAAGGGGGCATGGGATTATTACAAGCTGGTGGCCACCATCCCGGCGGACCTGGCATTCCGGCCGCTGGCGGAATCCAAATGTCCGCTGGTGAAGAAGACGCAGTAACGCTTTACGCCAACGCGAGCTTCAGCGCGGCTCCGCAGCAACTTCGCTTGTCTGGTTAGGCTGCTGCTCCCGCAACAGCGTCTCGGCCATCTCGCGCAGACGCACTCTCTGAACTTTGGGACCATTCGGGCTATCGACGGTCGGGAAGCGATCGACCACGACGATCCGCTCCGGGACCTTGAACCGCGCCAATTGTTCAAAACAACGGGCCCGCAAGATCGCCTCCTGCAAGACCGCCCCGTCGCTTGGCTGAACGAAGGCTACGGGTACCGGATCGGCCGCCTCCCGCGAGGCGGCCACGACTTGGACGCCGGCAACCCCTGGCTCTGCTTGAATCACAGCCTCGATCTCCTCAGGGCTGACAAGGAATCCGCCGAGACGCATGGCGTCGCCAACACGCGCCTCGTAGACAAAGCCCGCGCCGGTCATCCGGCCGAGATCGCCGGTCCGAAACATACCGTTGGCCTCGATCGCCCGTTCGGTCGCGGCGGAATTCTCAAGATATTCGACGAAGCGGGACGGCGCGTCGATCCACAGCTCGCCGGATGCGCCCGGCGGCAGCGCATTGCCAGTCTCCGGGTCGCGCACCACAAGTCGCGCGTGACGATTGACCGGGACACCGCCGCCCAGCAGGCGGTTTTCGCCGTCCGAGACCGAAAAGAGCGCCTGCACTTCCGAACTGCCATAGAGGCCGCGCGGCTGCAGACCGGCTCGCTCGGCCGCGGCGATCGAGGCGTCGGCGTTCGAATGAAAAGCGGCGAAACCCGAGAAGCGCACGGAATTGAAGTTTTCCCCGCCGGACGCAGCCGCGATCCGGCCGAACATATCGTCGCCGCCGATCACGTGGCTGATCCTATGTCGGCGGATTAGCTTCGCCGCCGTCTCGCCGTCGAACTGCGCAAGGCAGACGACATGCGCGCCGCCGGCAACTGCGGCCATTGCTGCGGCATTACCGAATGTGCCGCAGAATGGCACCGCGCCGAGTAGCGTTGCACCCGCCGCATCCAGTCCAATTTGTCGGGCAACGTCCGCAGCGTGGCCGGCGATTGTTTGCTGATCGTGGAGGACCAGCTTCGGCCCGCTGGTGGTGCCCGAGGTGGTGAAAGTCAGACATGGCGCCTCCTCAGTCGACTTGTCGGGCCCCGCCTCGGCCGCATCACCGTCGAGCGGCGACACCGGCAGGCCCGCAAGCTCGGTCACGCCGACAGGAAGCGGCAGCGCAAAGATGCGGCGCAGTGCCGCGCGATCCTCGGAGGGCAGGGCGGCGAAAATCGCCGGGAAGTCGACGGGCGGGAATTCCCATTCCGTCACCAGAGCGACGGCGCGGGAACGACGCAGAAGGTTGCCGACTTCTCCAGCGCGAAACCGCGTGTTGATGTGGATGGCTAGTGCGCCAAGTCTGGCGCAGGCAAAGATCGCGGCCAGGTAGTCGGCTCCGTTCGGCAGCCACAGCGCTACCCGAGCGCCCGGGCCGACGCCACCGCTGCGCAGTGCCGCGGCTACGCGCAGCACACGGTTTTGGAAAGTGCGCCAGTCCAAAATGCCCGCGGCGTCGGTCACGGCGGGTCCCGACGGGTCGCGGCCCGACCACGTCATCAGCGCACTCAGCGTCCGCGGATAGTCCGCTCCATAGGTTTTGCGCATCGGAGCAACTCAACCGTCAATATCGAGACCGAGCCCCGCGCTTAATCAAAGGCCTCTCTCAGAGCATCAGCTCGAACTCGTTGATCGCGTGCGCTACTGTGATGATGCGGGCGATTGGACGCAATCCCTCGATTGCGGCGCGATGCAAATCGTCGGAGAAGGTGGCGCAGCCGTCGTCAAGCACCGTACAGGCAAACTCGCGCACGTGGGCGTCGCGCACCGTCGAAGAGACCCCGCCATTGGTCACGATGCCGGCCGCATAGAGTTGTTCGACGCCGCATTTGCGCAGCACCCATTCGAGCCGGCTCATATAGAAAGCCGAATAGGCGATCTTGTCGACTGTAACGTCCGCGGGAGCCAGCACATCCACAAGCTGCTGGCCCCACGATCCCGGCGCGAAGTCGCCTCTGCCGAGAAACGGCCGCAAACTTTTCAGATGCGCCGAGATTATTGGTTCGCCGCGGCGGCCCGGTGCGAGCGTGAACAAGGTCGCGACGACGAGGCCGCCGCGGCGCCGAACGGTGTCGGCCAACGGCTTAAGTCGCGCCGGCAGCGCCGCAATAGCGGGGCTGGTTTGCCCGGCCCGGCCGTAAGCTCCTTGGGGATGCAGAAAATCGTTCTGCAGATCGAGGAGAACCAAAGCTGCGGTCGAAGCACTCATACGTCGCGCTCGACAATGACGTTGCCCAAATTGTCGAGGCGGCCGCGCAGGCCGGGTTCGATGAAGATGGTCGCATCGGGCTGCTCGAGAACTGCGGGCGAGCCGATGACGGCATCGGCGGGAAGATCGAGCCGCGACCAAACCCGTGTGGCATGCCAGCGTCCCTCGAACCACACCGGCCGCTCGCCGCGCTCGGCGCTGCGCATCGAGCCGTCGGCGGGCGGCGCGAACACCGACAGGTCGAACGCCGGGCGCCGGCCGATGGCGGCTGTGCGCAATGACACGATCCTCGCCGCGATGCCGGGCAAGAGCCGGCCAAATGCGGCGGTATAGGCCCTGTCAAAAGCCGTTCCGATCACGGCGCCGGTGATGCCGGTATGGCCGTTTTGGAGCGTGACCGGCAACGGTACTGCGACCGTGTGCGTTTGTCCGAGGTAGTGCATGTCGAGTTCGTAGGTGATGTCGATTTGCTCGACGACGATCCCTGCCGCCGCAACCACCGCTCTCGCTTCCTCGCCCGCCGCGACCATGCGCGCGTCCAGCGCCGCGGCATCGAGACCATCGAGCGCGAGGTTGACGGTCTGCACCTGGTCGTGCCGCAGATCGGCAATGACGCAACCGAGCGCGGAAGTGACTCCGGGAAAGCGCGGGACGACCCCGCATTTCAGCCCGATCTCTTTGATCAGCGCGCCGACATGGAGCGCGCCACCGCCGCCGAACGGCATCGCCGCGAATCTTCCCGGATCGTGCCCGCGCTCAATTGACACCAGCCGAATGGCGCCGGCCATGCGCGCGTCGGCGACACGAACGATAGCCTCGGCGGCGTCTTGCACATCAAGGCCTAACGGTTTTCCGACCGCGGCGAGGATGGCGCGCTTGGCGGCGTCGACGTCGAGCCGCGGAAGCTTGCCGCCTATCGGCCGCGCGGCATTGATGCGGCCGAGGACGACGTGAGCGTCAGTCAGCGTTGGGCGCTCGTTGCCTTGCCCGTAGCAGGCGGGTCCCGGTACCGAACCGGCGCTTTCCGGGCCGACATGGAGGAGGCCGCCGCGATCGACCGCGGCGATCGAGCCGCCGCCGGCGCCGATGGTTGTGATCTCGATCATGGGCGTGCGGATCACCAGGCCGAAATCAAGCACCGTCTGCGCCGCGAGCGATGGCTTGGCGCCAGCGACCACCGAAACGTCGAATGAGGTGCCGCCGAGATCGCAGGTAATGACGTTGTCGTAGCCGCTCGCCCACGCGATCGCCGAGGCGGCAATGACGCCGGCAGCGGGGCCGGACAGCGCCGTGCGCACCGGCAGCCGGCGCGCCGTCGCCGTCGACATCACGCCGCCATTCGATTGGACGATATGGAATTTACCGGCAAAATTCCGCTGCGCCAGTGCGCCTTCGAGCTTGCCGATATAGGCGCCGACGCCGGGTTGCAGATAGGCGTTGAGCGCCGTCGTCGAGGCGCGCTCAAACTCGCGGATTTCCGGCAGCACCTGGTGGGAGGCAGACAGGTGCTCGTTCGGCCAGACGCTGGCGGCGGCGGCGAGCGCGCGACGCTCGTTCTCGGCGTTGGCGTAAGCGTTGATGAAGATGATCGCGAGCGCCTGCGCGCCCCGCGCCCGCAGCATTGCCGCCGCCGCAGCAACTGCGGCCTCATCGACGGCAGTACGGATGGTGCCGTCGGCCAGCGTGCGCTCATCGACTTCGGCTCGCAGATCGCGATCGGCGATGGGGATGAACTCTCCCCACAAGCCCCAGGTCTGCCGCCGGTCGCGACGGCGCATTTCCAGCACATCGCGAAATCCGCGCGTCGTGATCACGCCGATGCGGGGGCCGCGCCGCTCAAGCAGCGTGTTGGTGCCGACCGTGGTCCCGTGCACGATCGAGCCAAAGCTTTCGATTTTCCCCAGCGCGAGCAAGCCTTGCAGAAAGCCCGCCGCCTCATCGCCGCGGTTCGACGGCACCTTGGCGACGCGGAAAGCACGCGCGACCTCGTCAAAGTGAAACAGATCGGTGAACGTGCCGCCGACGTCAACGCCGACGATGGTCTTTTGCAAGGTTTGCACGCTCATGCACACGTCCCGCGGCGCAGCTGCGCGGTGGCTGCCGTGTCAACGCCGCCGTCCTTAGCAAGCGCCACGCCGTAGTCGCGCGACGCCGCTTCCCGCGACACGTAGCCGAGTGCCACGTCACGTGCGACACGCGCCGGATCGCGCGTGAACGGGTCGCCGAATCCGCCGCCGCCCGGCGTTTCCAGCCGCACGCGCTGTCCGCGGCGGATACGCACGTCGGTGATCTTGGAGACGAGCGGCGGCGAGCGCTCGCCCGCGTCGGTCGGATAGATAAAGCGGTTGAGCGCAGCCGGCTTGCCGCCATTGACTCCGAACGGCGGATATTTGCCACGCTCGCCGAGCAAAAATACCTCGGTGTCGCCGTCGGCAAGCGCTTCGACTTCGTAGATGGCGCCGAGGCCGCCGCGGTGCCGGCCGGGTCCGGCCGAATCCGGGCGCAGCGCCCATTGCGTGAACACGATCGGATACAGCGCTTCGAGAATCTCAGCCGGCGGGATTGTGGCCGTCGAGATCGGATTGTTGCCGTGGTTGAGCCCGTCGCCTTCCGGATTGCCGCCGAGGCCCCCGCCGAAGAAGCAGAACATGACCCAGCGCAATCCGTTGGCGCGCCAGCCCGCGAGCGAAAGCGCGTTGATCGTCGCGAACGGGCTGCCATTGGCGCGCTCCGGCGCGGCTATGGCGAACGCGCCAAACACCGTGTCGATGACGCGCAGGATGGTTTCGGTATAGCCACCGACCGGCTTTGGCGCCGATACGCCGAGCAGCGTCGTGTCGGGAATGACGAACTCGATCGGCTTGAGACAGCCGGCATTCGCCGGAACGTCGGTGAAGAGATGCTTGAGCGCGACATAGCAGCAGGCGACTGCGGTCGAGCGCGCGATGTTGAGCGGACCCCGGCAAGGCGGCGAGGAGCGTGAAAAGTCGAGCCGCATGGTCTCGCCGGCGATGGTGAGGTCGAGTGCGATGCGCAACGGCTGGTCGGTGACACCGTCATTGTCGAGGAAGTCGTCGTACGAATAGGTGCCGTCCGGCAGCGAAGCGATGTTGGCGCGCATCAGCGCTTCGGCGCGCGCCGTGAGCGCCGCCATGGCGGCGGCGACGGTGTCGTCGCCATATTCATCAAGCAGCGCATGGACGCGCTGCTCGCCGAGCCCGAGCGCGTTGAGCTGGCCGTTGAGGTCGCCCCAGTTCGACAGCGGCACGCGCGAATTGGCGCCAAGGATGTCGACGATGTCCTGTTGCAGCACGCCGTCGCTGACGAGTTTTACCGGCGGGACCCGAAATCCCTCCTGGAAGCTTTCGGTGGCCTTGGCGTTGAAATTTCCGGGGACATTGCCGCCGACGTCGAGCCAATGGCCCACCGAGGCGAGCCAGGCGAAGACTTTGCCGCCGCGCATGACCGGACGCACGAGGCGGAAGTCGTTGAGGTGAGTGCCGCCGTCGTAAGGGTCGTTGAACAGATAAGTGTCGCCTTGCTTGAGGCTCCCTGGCAGCGCCACCTTGTCGATCACCGCCTTGACCGCAAACGCCATGGCGCCGACGAAAATCGGCAGGCCCGAGGAGCCCTGCACCAAGGTTGCGCCGGTCTCTGCGTGGTAGAGCCCGTGGCAGGCGTCATGCGCTTCGGCGATGATTGGATTAAAGGCCGAGCGGAACAGCGTCGCGTCCATCTCGTCAGCGATCTGGACGAGACGGCCATTGAGCACCGCCAAGGTCACCGGATCGAGCGACCGCGTCATCGCTGTCCCGAGGTGCGGGTGGGCTGCCGCGGCTCCAGCCGCACTTCTTGCTGCGGTTCGTGCTGCGTTTCCTGCTCTTCATAATGCCGACCACGCGCCAGCATTTCGGGCGTACCGAGCAGGTGATTGAGCCCGTCGAAATCGAACATGCGCGCGCGGAACGGCGCGGTGCTGCCATGCGCCTTCAGCGAGGCATAAAACTCTTCGGCGGTCTTGGCTTGCGCGCGCACCACGCCGGCTGCAAAGATCACGACGGCAAAACCGAGCGCCTCGAGCTCGTCCGCCGGCAAGATCGGTGTCTTGCCGCCTTCCACCATATTGGCGAGCAGCGGCACGGACGTGCCGAAACGCGCGCCGATACGACCGAGTTGGTCGCGTTGCTGCGGCGCCTCGACGAA
Organism: uncultured Alphaproteobacteria bacterium; assembly: GCA_963709825.1. GTDB lineage: Bacteria > Pseudomonadota > Alphaproteobacteria > Rhizobiales > Xanthobacteraceae > BOG-931. Next base: position 75,375 of record CAVPXZ010000005.1, on the reverse strand, counting down.
CAGCACATCGGCGCCGGCTTCGTGAAAGAGCGCAGCGCGCGCCATGGCGCGATCGAAGCCTTCGACGGCGACGGCGTCGGTGCGGGCGATAATCAGCGTGTCCCGTGAAGTCCGCGCATCCACGGCGGCTTTGATCTTGCCAACCATCTCCGGAGCGGAGATCAACTTCTTGTTGTCGAGATGGCCGCAGCGCTTGGGAAAATCCTGGTCCTCGATCTGGATCGCGTTGGCGCCGGCACGCTCCAAGAGCCGCACCGTACGCTGGACATTGAGCGCATTGCCGTAGCCGGTGTCGGCGTCGACGATGAGATGGACGCCGACGCGGTCGCCGATCAGCGCGACCGTCTGCACGATCTCGCTCATGCTGACGAGACCGATGTCGGGCCGCCCAAGACGCGTATACGCGATCCCGGCGCCGGAGACGTAGAGCGCCTCGAAGCCGGCGCGTTCGGCAATCAGTGCGGTGAGCGGATCGTATACGCCCGCCGCCATTACGATCGGCCGGCGTGTCAGGCGTTCAGACAAGGCATTTTCGGTCATGGTTTCATAATCCTAGATAAGCGCGTTTGAGCTTCGGGTCCGCGGCAATGTCGGCGGATAGCCCGGACATGACGCAGTGGCCCTCGGCAAGGATATAAGCACGATCGGCGATCTCGAGGCTCTGCACCACATTCTGCTCCACTAGCAGCACGGCAACGCCGTCTGCGTGGATGCGCGCAATGAGCGCGAACAGTTCCTCGACCAGAATCGGGGACAGCCCGAGCGAGGGCTCGTCGAGAATGAGCAATCTCGGTTCGGCCATCAGGCCGCGGCCGATGGCGAGCATCTGCTGCTCCCCGCCCGACAACGTGCCGGCACGTTGGGCGCGCCGCTCGAACAGGCGCGGGAAGGTCGCGAACACGCGCCCGCGGTTTTCGCCGCGGTGTTCGGCGGCGCGGCGATAGCTGCCGAGGTCGAGGTTCTCGCTGACCGACAGGTTGGGGAAAATCCGGCGGCCCTCGGGGACGTGAATAAGTCCGCGTCTGACGATCGCCGCCGGTGCCTCGCGCGCGATGTCGGCGCCATCAAAACGGATCGAGCCGGCGCGCGCGCGCACGATGCCCGAGATGGTGCGATTAAGCGTCGACTTGCCGACGCCGTTTGAGCCAAGGATGGCAACGATCTCGCCCGCCTCGATGTGAAGGTCGACGCCGCGCAGCACTTCGCTATCGCCATAACCGGCGTATAGACCGTGGAGCTCGAGGAGGGGCTCAGCGGACATCGGCGATCCCCACTTTGACGGCCGCGCCGTGGCCGAGATACGCCTCGACGACGGCGGGATCGGCCGCCACTTGGGCCGGGCTTCCCTCGCCAATGATGCGGCCTTCGGCCAGCACGAAAACGTACTCGGCAAGGCTCATCACCGCCTGCATCACGTGCTCGATCATCACAACCGCGATGCCGCGGGCGCACAAAGCGCGGATGACAGGCACCATGTCGCTGATTTCGGAGGGATTGAGCCCGGCCAGCACTTCATCGAGCAGGAGGAGTTTCGGCGCAGTGGCCAGCGCACGCGCAAGCTCGAGGCGCTTTCTTCCGGCGACCGTCAAGGTATTGGCAGGCCGATCAAGCATCTCGCCGAGGCCGACTTCTTGGGCTACGGCTTCAGCGACCGTGATCGCGGCGGCGCGCCTGCGATGCCGCAGATGCGCGCCGACCAAGATGTTGTCGCGCACCGACAGACCGGCGAAGGGCTGCACGATCTGGAAGGTGCGCGCGATGCCGCGGCGCGCCAGCCGGTATGGCGGCTCTCCGGTAATGTCATCGTCGCCGTAGCGAATGCGGCCGGCGCTGGGCTTGAGGAAGCCGGAGATGACAGCAAAAAGCGTGGTTTTTCCGGCGCCGTTGGGACCAATCAAAGCCGTGATGCGGGCGGCCGGCGCCGAGAGCGATGCGGCGTTGACCGCCAACAGCCCGCCAAAACGGCGGGACACGCGCTCGACGGAAAGGAGCGGCTCAGCCACGGACCACTCCCGCTAGCGATTTTCGCGGCGGCATGAAGCGGCGCGCCAATCGGGCGCGCGCATCGGCCAGGGCGCCGACAAGGCCGCGCGGCGCGAAGGCGATGACGAGCACGAGCATGGCGCCATAAATCATCAGATCAAGACCGGGGACATCGCCGGTCACGAGCCTGGCGCCTTCGCCGAGCGATTTCACCACCAGGGCGCCGAGGAGCGCCCCGAAGACTGTGCCGGCGCCGCCGATGATCGGCGTCAACAGCGCCTCGATGGAGATCCAGGTGCCATAGCCGATGCCGGCGTCGACAAAGAGGAAATACTGCGCGTAGAAGCAGCCGGCCGCCGCGGTGATCGCGGCCGATAGCATCATGACGCCGAGCTTGACCGCGGTCGCGTTGACGCCGAGCGCCATTGCGGCGTCTTCGTTCTCGCGCACCGCGATCAGCCAGGCTCCCAAGCGCGAGCGCTCGATCAGTTGCGCGATGACCAGCGAGACGGCAACGAGCGCAAGGATCACCAGGTAGAAGATGGCGCGGCTACGAAACTGGAACGATTGGGCGTTCAGATCGAGCTTGATCAAGATGCCGGCGCCGGCCCCGGTGATCGGCGCGACGCTGGCGAGGATGCGCAATACCTCGGCGAAGGCGAGCGTCACCAGGGCGAAATATGAGCTGCGCAGCCCGGCGCGAAAGGCGAGGCCGCCGATGATCGCGCCGACCATGGCGCCCGCCACGATGCCGGCGGCAAAGCCGATCCAGGCATTAACGCCATAGCGGACCTGCAGGATCGCAGTCACATAGGCGCCGGTGCCGAAGAAGGCGGCATGGCCGAAGGAATATTGGCCGCCATAACCGCCGAGGACGTTCCAGCCCTGGCCGGCGAGCGCGATCATCAGCGTCACTACGAGGAAATTGAGGACGACGTTCGAGTGGACGAAAAGCGGTACGGTGGCGAGCGCGGCAATCACTATGGCAATCGGCAAAAATCCCTTCATGCGCTGGCTCCAAACAGACCGCGGGGGCGAACCAGCAGCACAGCGATAAAGATCAGGAAAATGCCGACCTGGCCGAGTGACTCGCCGAAGAAGAAGCCGCCGAGGCTTTCGACGACGCCGATCAGGAGACCGCCGACCAGCGCGCCCGGTACCGAGCCCATGCCGCCAAGCACGACAATCGTGAAGGCGACGAGCACGAAGGAATTTCCCGCGCTCGGATTGACGTAGTAGGTCGGAATGAGCAGGCAGGCGGCGATGGCGACGCAAGCGGTGCCGAGGCCGAAGGTCATGGCGTAGATGTGCGCCACGTCGATGCCGGCGAGCTCGGCCCCGAGCTTCTCCTTGGCGACGGCGCGGATCGCCTTGCCGGTGTCCGTCAGAGCCATGAGCAGCCATAGCGCCAGCGCAACGATAAAGACGGCGGCAAAGGAAATGACTCGCGGCACGGCGAGAAACGTGAAGCCCAAATCGATGCTCCTAAACCCGTACGGAAGCTCGATCGTGCGGGTGTCGGCGTGGAATGTGTAGAGCAGCGCGTTCTCGATGAATACGGCTAATCCGAGCGTGACCAACAGCATGTTGCGATCGTCACCATGCGACGCGGGACCGATGATGAAGCGCTGCAGCACATAGCCGAGCGCGAAAAAGCCGGGCGCGAGCACAAACGCTGCAAGATAAGGATCGAGGCCGAATTTTTGATAGGCGAGGAACGCTGCGAACAGTGCAGCGCTCAGCATCGCGCCGTGGGCGAAATTAATAATGTGTAGCACGCCGTAGATTAGCGTCAGCCCGAGCGCGACCAGCGCATAGACCGCGCCAGTCAGGAGCCCATTGAGGACCGCAGTGATCAGGATGAGGGGCGAGAGCATGGCGTTATTGCAAGCCAACGGGTCCGGCCCGAAGTGGCCGGCCCGATGACAAGCTCCTCGAAGCAATCCAGGCTCGAGGCGCGATTTCTGGATTGCTTCGTCGCTTCGCTCTTGGCGATGACGATCCTGTGCGAATCGTGATGCCGCCTGGGTCCGACACCGTCTTCCTACGCGGGCATCGGAAACACTGCTTTCGCATTGGCGAACTCGGGCGGCAGGATGACTTTGATATCGTTGTCGAGCACCTGGGTGCTCACCGGCGCCGCGCCTTGGTTCTGGCCGTTGACGAACTTGGTCGGGCCGTAGGGCATGATGTGGCCGGAGAAGGTCGAATCCGCCAGTGCGGTCGTAAGCTTGGCGCGATCGGCGGACGCTGCACGTTCGAGCGCGTCGGCGACGAGAAGCACGGCGGTGTAGTTCATGTACAGCTCGTAGGTGAAGAACTGGCCGTTGCCTTCGACCTTCTTTTTCAGCTCCAAGGCTTTGGCGCTCTTCGGGTTGAACCAGTGATTGCAGTCCATAATGTATTTGGCGGCGTCGGGAAATTCCTTGACGAATTTATAGGAAGACGCTGCCCCGCCGAGCACCGAATAGATGCCTTTCGGCCGTACGTGCTGTTCCAGCATGGTGCGGGCCAGCAGAACGTACTCATTATAGTAGTCGGCAGGAATGACCAGGTCCGGATGTTGCGCCTTGATCTTGAGCACCACGTTGTTGAAATCACGGGTCGGGGTCGGATGAGGGATGGTTTCCAGGATCTCAAAGCCCTTGGGCGGCAGTTGGGCGTTCAAAATCTTGGCGAGGCCGGAACCGAACAGGGAATCCTCATGCACGATGATCACCGTCTTCGCCGGATTGCCGGCTGCGTCGTTGATCGTCGTCAAATTATCGAGCGCGGTCTTGGCGATGACGCCGAAGCCGGGACCGAAGCGGAAGGTGTTCTTGAGGCCCCGGTTCACAATCGAGTCGGCAACGCCGACGTCGACCACATAAGGCAGATCATAACGCGCGGCGGCCTGGCTGACCGCAAGGCAGATCGAGGAGGCATAGCCGCCGACGATGCAGGACACCTCGGCGGCATTCATTTTTTCCACTTCGGCAGTGCCGCCGTCGGGCGTCGATTGTGCGTCGCCAAGGACCGGATCGATCTTGGCGCCCTTAAGCGCCTTGATGCCGCCGGCGGCGTTGATCTCCTCCACCGCCATGATGGCGCCGATGCGGCCCTGCTGGCCGGAATAGGACAGCGCCCCGGTAACGGGGTGAAGGAGGCCGAGTTTCACGCCGGCACCTTGCGCACGCAGGACCGACGGCACCGCGAGATTGCCCGACGCGGCCGCGGCGGCGCCAATCGCCGAGGTGGCGAGGAATCGGCGGCGATCGATGCGCATGTTATGTTTTGACATGGCTTTCCTCTCTTTCGTTTGACGCTTGCGGCATTCGCTTGGCCGCCTTCGTTGGCCTTCTCAAGCCTTCGTGCCGGACGTGATGGCGTTTGCTTGCGCGCTTGCCGACCACCGGGGACCAGGTCTTCGCTTCGGTCGCGCCCGAGCGCACCAGGTCCATCTCGAAGGCGTAGCGGTCCGGCCGGTATAGTGCGTGCAGGTGCTCGACGGCGCGGCCGGATTGATCGCAGACCACGCGAACGAGCTCGATAAGCGGCGATCCGGCCCGCACCTCGATCGCCTCCGCAACGTCGGGCGTTGCCAGCCCCGCACTAATGCGCTGGCGGGCCCGCTCCACTTTCACGCCCGCCCGTTCCAGGAGCTCAAGCAGCGGTCGCGACGCCAATTCCTGTTTGCTGAAAGTCACCGCAATGCTTTCCGGGATGTGCGTCGTCAGATAGGAGAACGGCACGCGGTCAACGGCGCGCACGCGAACCGATCGCTGCAGCAGTTGATCCGGCCCGACGCCGAGGGCCTGCGCGACTGCGCCCGCCGCCGGCACGTAATCGAAGGAAAGAAGCCTGACCGCCGTGCGGCGGCCCATATCGGCGAGATTGGCCAGCACGCCGGCAATATCCGCGGTCATCGGCGCCGGAGCGGGCCGATAAATCACCCGGGTCCCGACGCTGCGGCGCCGTTCGATCAACTGCTCGCGCTGAAGCTCGCCGAGCGCGCGCCGCACGGTGACGCGGGACACGCTGTAATAGTCCGCGAGCTCGTTCTCGGTCGGCAGCTTGGCGTCGAAGCCAAAAACGCCGCTGAGGATGCGATCGCGCAAAATGAGGTAGACCTGCTTCGCCTTTGCCTCGCCGAGCCAATCGCGCAAGCTCATCTCCCAATCGCATACCGCCTGCAGCGGCACTTTACTTGGTATCCTTTAGCGTACAATATTTGCGATAAGCTCCACAAGCCCACCGCCGGGAAGGCAGCCGACCAGCATGAGCGAACCGCAAACCCTGATCGATAAACTGTGGTCCGCGCATGAGATCTCGCGCCGCGAGGACGGAGCTGCGCTGCTGTGGGTCGATCGCCACTATGTGCATGAAGGCTCGTTTCTCGCCTTCACACAGATGCAGAAGAGCGGCCGCTCGATAGCAGAGCCTGGATTAACTTTCGGCGTCGCCGATCATTACGTGCCGACCCGACGCGCGCGCCCGGTCGCCGATCCTTCGATCGCGGCCATGGTGACCAAGTTCGAGGCTGATGCGTCCGCGAACCACATCAGTTTGTTCGGCCTCGGCGACCCGCGTCAGGGCATTGTGCACGTGGTTGGTCCCGAACAGGGTCTCACCCTGCCCGGACTGCTGATCGTGTGCGGCGACAGCCATACCTCGACCCATGGCGCCTTCGGCGCTTATGCCTTCGGTATCGGCGCTTCCGAGGTGGCGCATGTGTTGATGACCCAAACGCTGTGGCAAATGAAGCCGAAGCGCATGCGCATTTCCGTCAACGGCAACGCCGCGCCCGGAATCGCCGCCAAAGACATCGTTCTCTCCATCATCGCCAAGATCGGCGCCGATGGCGCGCAGGGTCATGCGATCGAATATGCCGGCAGCGCGATCAGGGCGCTGTCGATGGAAGGGCGCTTGACGGTGTGCAACATGTCGATCGAGGCTGGCGGCCGCTGCGGCATGGTCGCGCCCGACGCGACCACATTCGCCTATTTGAAAGGCCGGCCTTACGCACCCCGAGGAGCGGCATTCGATCAAGCGGTCGAAGCCTGGTCGGGGCTGATTTCCGATCCGGATGCCGCCTTCGATCGTGAGGTGGTACTCGACGCCGGCGTCATCGCGCCGATCGTCACCTGGGGCACGACGCCCGACGACGCGCTGCCGATCGATGGCAGCGCGCCCGATCCGGCGCGCGAGCGCGATCCGGTACGCGCCCAATATGTCCGCGATGCGCTCGAGTACATGGGCATTGTGCCCGGCAAGAAGCTGACCGAGATCGCGGTCGATCGCGTCTTTATCGGCTCTTGCACCAATGCCCGTATCGAAGACTTGCGCGCGGCGGCTGCGGTGCTTGCCGGTCGCGTCAGCAAAGTGCCGGGGCTTGTTTCGCCGGGCTCGTCGACCGTGAAACGGCAGGCCGAGCAGGAAGGTCTCGATCGCATCTTCCGCGATGCCGGGCTCGAATGGGCGGATTCCGGCTGCTCGATGTGCGTCGGGATGAACGGCGACATCGTGCCGCCCGGGGAGCGCTGCGCCTCGACCACCAACCGCAACTTCCGCGGCCGGCAGGGTCCCGGCGCGCGCACGCATCTGATGTCGCCGGCGATGGTCGCCGCCGCTGCAGTCATTGGGTACCTCGCTGACGTGCGCCCGCTGCTCGCGGGCCGGACGCTATAGGGGATCAAGCCGATGGAAAAGTTTGTTCGCCTTACCGCCAAAGCCTGCCCGTTGCTCTTGCGTAATGTGAACACCGATCAAATTTTACCCGCTCGTTATCTGAAATTGCCGCGTTCGGCGGAGCTCGGGCGCGTCCTGTTCCAGGACTTGCGCCGCGATGCGGCCGGCAACGAAAAGCCCGACTTTCCGCTCAACCAGCTGGTTTGGCGCGACGCCAAGATTCTTATCGCAGGCCGCAATTTCGGCGGCGGCTCTTCGCGCGAGGCGGCGGTCTATGCGCTCTACGAAGCCGGCATCCGCTGCGTGATCGCCCCTTCGTTCGGCGACATTTTTGCGCAGAACGCCGTCAAGAACGGTCTTCTCACCGCGATCCTTCCCGAAGCTGAAGTAGCCGATCTCGGCGCCACGATCGCCGCCGACCCGGAACCGCTCGTAATCGTCGATCTTGAGCAACAAACGATCGCGCGCGGCAATCGCAGCTTTAAGTTCATCGTCGATTCGGTCAGCCGGAATCAACTGCTCAACGGCTGGGACGACATCGACCTGACGGAGAGCCATCGCGACCGGATCGCGGCTTTCAAGGCGGCCGACGGTAAGCGCCGGCCGTGGGCCCGACCGGCGCTGCCGTGATGTTGCGAATCGTCTGCTAGCGAGGATTTGTTCAGAGCCGTCGACGCGCCGCTTTAGCCGACAGAGAGTTCCTGCACAGCACGGTACGCCTGGTCGATCGCCGAATCCGTGTATGCGGCGGCGCCGGCGTCCGAGTTGGCGATCGCGATCCGGCCGAACGGCGCGCGACCGATCTCGTGCGGCGCGGCGCCTTCCGGCCAGTCCGGATCGAACAGCGGATTGTATTCGTAAGCGTAGCCATGCGGCCAGCGATTGACTGTGATCGCCGCGATGTCTCGCGCCGGATCGAAGCCGCCGGGGCCCAGGATGCGCGTAAGCTGGTCGCGGATTTTCTCTTCGAACGTCGCAAAGCTGGTGTTGAGAATGTCGAAGTGCGCCGCTCGGTGCTGATCGCGTTCCGGCAAACCCGGCGCGACCGGTGTTCGCACCATTTGCACCAGCATCGGCTCATCGGGCGAGCGAGGGCTGCGATACGCCCCGATATCGATAATCGGATTGAGAAACAGCGATGAATGATATGAACCCGGCGCATAGACCCGTGAGATGCCCAGCGTCTTGAACGACCGCCAATTCTTCAAGGCCACGCTCGAATAGACGAGCGGAACTTTGACGGCGTAACGCAAGGCTTCTTTTTGTCTCTCCGGCATTTCCGGACAGAGATACGGAATCATCATGTTGTAGCAGGCGAGCACGGACGCCCGTGCGCGCACCGAATACACCTCGCCGCCACGGAGATATGCAATCTCGACCGCCGCGGACGGATTGTCGATATTGCGGGCCCGGACGACGATACTGCTGAGCCGCAGCCGCACCGCCAACTCCGGGCGATCGAGCCGCGCATAATCGACCCGCGCAGTCACCACATCTTCGGCGCTGTCGCCCGGCACGCTTCCGGGAACCAGCGTGCGCACCAGCAGCCGGGCAATCGAGGCATTGCCGTCAGGAAAATGGAATGTGTATGAGCCGCCGTCGGCGTAACCTGCCGCGGTGTATCCCATGTGCGGCGCCGAGCCGGTTGCGAGGTTAAGGCCCGAAAAGCCGGGAAAACCGAAGGCCCAGACATCAAGAGCCGAGACGGCGTCGATGCCGACGCCCCACTCGCCGTGGGTCCGCGCTTGATAGAACACGATGACACCCGGATCCGCTTTGACGACATTCAACAGGAAATCGCGATAGCTCATCTTCGCTAATCGCGATTTCTTTTCGTCAGATGACAGGCCGGGGAAGTAGTCGGTCTCCGCTGCCTCTAAAGCGGGATGAAGTGAAGCTGAAATCGATTTGGGATTCCCAAATCAGGGCGTTTCTGATTCACCGTGCTGGCTGGGGTGGAGGCCAGCACGGATGGGCAAGCCTTACTCTGAGGATCTTCGGAAGCGAGTGGTTGCGGCGGTCGAGACCGGCGGGCTGTCCTGCAATCAGGCGGCCAAACAGTTCGGGGTTGCCATCAGCACCGCCATTGGATGGGTGCGGCGGCTGCGAGAGACTGGCAGCGTGGCGCCGGGCAAGATGGGCGGTCACCGGCCGAAGGCGATTTCCGGCGAACACCGTGTCTGGCTGTTACAGAGGATCGAGCGGGACTTTACGTTGCGCGGTCTGGTCGCCGAACTTGCTGAGCGTGGGCTGAAGGTCGATTACCGTTCGGTATGGGAGTTCGTCCATGCCGAGAAGCTGAGCTTCAAAAAAAAGCGTGGTGGCTGGCGAACGCGATCGTTCCGACGTCGCCGGACGACGAACCCAGTGGATCAAATATCAAGATCGCGTCGAACCTGAGCGTCTGGTCTTCATCGACGAGACCTGGACCAGGACCGATATGGCACCCTTGCGGGGATGGGCGCCGCGCGGCTGCAGGCTCACCGCCAAGGTTCCACACGGCCGCTGGAAGACCATGACCTTCCTGGCCGCCTTGCGCCATGACTGCATCGAGGCGCCATGGTTTATCGAGGGCCCGATCGACGGCGACAGCTTTCGCCTCTACGTGGAGAACATTCTCCTCCCGACGCTTCGTCCCGGCGACATCGTCGTGATGGATAATCTGGGCAGCCACAGAGGCAAAGTCGTGCGTCAGCTCATCCGCTCCGCAGGCGCCAAGCTCTTCTTCCTGCCCAAATACTCGCCCGATCTAAACCCCATCGAGCAGGTCTTCGCCAAGCTCAAGCACTTCCTGCGAAAAACTGCAGTCCGAACGGTCGAAGCGGTTTGCCTCGCCATCGGTGAAATTCTCCAGCTCTTCGCGCCCGAAGAATGCGCCAGCTACTTCGCAAACTCAGGATATGGACGAACCTAAACTCATCACGCTTTAGTCTGGCAATATCGCTCTGCGCTCTTGGCGACAGCGGGGTTTGCGCCAGCAAATTCGGCCAGGAAACCTTACCGGCGGCGACAACAAGCTTGTCGGCGCCGAAGGTTTCCTTGTCGAAGAACAGTCCACGCCCCAGGCCGAGCGATGGATAGAAATTGCTGTCCGAGCATTTCTTGGTCAGCGCAACGGGGTCTACTCCGAGCGCTTTCAGAAGACCATCAGCTACGGCGCTGTATGGCCGCGGACTGTCGATCCCCATGGTGCCGCCATTGATCAGTGCTGGCCGGCCGCCAAGCGCAAACTCGTTGCGCTTGGCATGGCCGCCGAAATCATCGTGGTTGTCGAGAATGAGGATCCGCGCGGCTTCGTGTTCGGCGCGGTAGAAATACGCGGCCGCTAGCCCGCTGATGCCGCCGCCGACGACCACGAGATCGTACGTCTCGTTGGTGTGGGTGACTTTGCTCGCGTGGGACCAAAAGTCGCCGTCGCGCAGCGTATGGGCGGCCTCGAAACTTCCGGGATGATTTCCCCGCAGCCCGGTGAGAGTCGGCGGATCGTATCCGGGCGCATCCTGCGGCGCTTGCCCGCCAGCGAGGGCCGCCGCAACGAATTCGGGCAATAACCCGCCGGCGACGCCGGCGCCAATAGCGGCGCTGTTGAGAAAGTCACGTCGGGTAATTTCGCTCGGCATTTTTGCAATGCGCGGCTGCAACTATTGCCGCACCAACGGACAGCCGCCGTCTTCCAATGAGCGGAATGCGCTGGCACCCGGGATCGTGCCGAGGATATTATAATAGTCCCAGGGCTCCTTCAATTCAGCGGGCTTCTTCACTTCAGCGAAATACATATTGTGAACCAGGCGACCGTCTTTGCGGATGCGGCCGTCCTTTGCATAGAAATCGTTGACCGGAAGCTCGCGCATTTTGGCCATGACCGCCTTGGCTTCGTCGGTGCCGCCGGCGGCGATCGCTTTTAGATAATGCCGGATGGCGGAGTAAACGCTCGCTTGCGCCTGCGTCGGCATTGCGCCGTGGCGCGCGAAGAAGCGTTTCGACCAGGACCGGCTCTCCTCGTCACGATCCCAGTAGAACGCGGTTGCGAATTTCAGCCCCTGCGCGCTCTTCAGTCCCATGCTGTTCACATCGGAAATGAACACCAGCAGCGAAACGATGCTCTGCCCGCCGCGCGTGAGCCCGAACTCGCCTGCTTGTTTGATGGCGTTGATCATGTCGCCGCCGCCATTGGCGAGCGCCACGACTTTGGCGCCCGACGCCTGCGCTTGCAGCAGATAGGAACTGAAGTCGGAGGTGTTCAGGGGGTGGCGGACGCTGCCAAGCACCTTGCCTCCGGCGGCGAGCACCGCACTCGTCGCATCGGCTTCGAGCGAGTGGCCGAAAGCGTAATCGACAGTCAGAAAGAACCAGGTATCGCGGCCTTCCGCGACGACCGATCGAGCCAGGCTCGTGGTCAGCGCGTAGCTGTCATAGATCCAGGACACTTCGGTCGGCGTACACGCTTTACCCGTAAAGGCGGTGCTGCCGACGGCGCCGGCAATGGCGATCCGATTATGTTCGGCCGCGAGTTGCTCGACGGCGAGCGCGACGGACGAATTGTCGAAACCAATGGCCATGTCCACTTTGCCAGCATCGAACCACTGGCGCGCAATCGCAGCGCCGATGTCGGCCTTGTTCTGGTGATCGGCGAACACCACGTCGACCGGCTTGCCGAGGACAGTGCCGCTGGCATCCTCGATCGCCATGCGGGCGGCGACCACGGACCCGGGGCCGCCCAGGTCAGCGTAGAGGCCGGATTGATCATTGAGGACGCCGATCCTGACGACGTCGTCAGACACCTGAGCGGCTGCACTCGCAGCGCCAATGATCGCGGTGACAAAGACCACAATAAGCGCGATTGCGAAGCGCACCTGCTCGCCCCTATTTGCCGTTCGCGCAAAGGCTATGCTGCCGCTTGGTCCGATACAAGGCGCGGGCGCGAGCCTCGGCGAATGCGCGCCGAGGCCCGTTCATTCCGATGCTTCAGCGAGCGCGGCCGCCGAAGCCCGACACGGAGCCTCCGGCATAGCCCGAAGTTTGCACCTGCGCATAGCCGCTGCCGGGAGAATATACGCCGGCGTTTGAGGTCGTGATGGCCGATGTAAGGCCGGCGCCGCCAGAGTGGATACTACCCATCGGGCCGCGACCCAAGGCATTGGCCATCGAGCCAGATGAACTTGTCGCGAAGCCGTGCGCTCCTCCGTAAGAATCAGAGCTGCCTTGGGCGCTGGACCAGATATTGGACGTGGCGCTGCCGCTGCCGTTTGATTGCGCCATAGCTGGGGCCGCAATCAGCAAGCCGGCGGCGGCGACGATGCAACAAAGCGCTTTCATAGGATGTTCCTTCCTTGATGCTACGGATCCGAATTGGCCCGTCCCGAAACCCGGCGGAGGTCAGTCTTGACCGGGCTTGAAGTCGGATCAGTCGATGCCGTTTTCCCGCACTTGCCGCTCCGGAATGCCGGCGGAGGCGGCGGGAAGAGGCTGGCTGACTTCAGCAACGGCGCGCGGGCACGGCGAGCCCGCGGCGTACATCGCGGCAATCACATGCTGGTCCTGGCACATCAGCGCCAGCGCAGCTTTCTGCAGGCCGAAGGCATAAAGCTGCCGTGCGAGCAGACGGATGGTGCAGCCTTCGTCCACCATGGTGCTGCCGAAGGTCGCCCCGCCGCCTAGCACCGACAATCCGCCGGATGCCGAACCGAGACAGGTTTCGATGCCAGCCGCGGCGAGGCCCGGAGCCACCACAGTCGGCGCTGCAAGCAGAACGCTCGTCGTCGTGCTTGGGGGATCGGGCATATTGATCATGGACGTCGCACCGGATGTACTTCCCATGGTCTGGGAGTAGACGGGTGATGTTATCAACAGTATAGCTATGGTTATCCACAGACGCATGGCAAGTACTCCAGTCTTACATTCCACGCGAATACTTCGGCGTATTTGCGTATTTAACGTGTTATTAACATATCAAGATTTGGAAAATTGCCCATTCGTATAGTTTCGTAGATTTTTTCTATTAGTTAACAGGGTGACGGCTCGCCGTGGCATTCCGGCGGCGGCATGGGCTCACCCGCGCGATGAACGCCAGCGCGGATCCAGGTTTTATTTCGGCTGCACGATCACCGGCATGCTTGAGAGCTTCGCTAGGATGCGACAACGTCGGCGCACCGGCACCCACTCGTAGAGAAAAATCTCCAGCGGGCGCCACATCGCCACCCAGCCGATGATCAGCATGCCTTCTCCGACAATGTCGGATGCCGCGCCGCTGCCGAAGGAAAACGCCAGCTCTCGCAGCAATACGCAGCAAAACAAGAATGCCAGGCCGGTGATCAGGGCGATACGGCCGTCGCGGAACAACAGGCGCAGCCGCCGCCGTTCGTTGGCTTCGCGATACGCAAAATAGTTGTGAATAGCCTCGCTAAGATCGGCATGGCCTCTTTCGGGCAATTGATCGGCTGGCAAATGGACCACCAGACACAGCGGACGCTGCCGGGCAATCTCTTCGGCCGAGCCGATGATGTAATCTTCCGCGTCTTGGTCGAGATCACGCTCGTGAAAGGGCGAAGGATCGAGCGAATTGAACAGCTGACCTAATCGGCTGAGGCTGATCTCTATCTTGGCCGCTGGCATGGGGGCCTTAGAGCCGATCCAAGAAGATGTTGAGTTGGATGAGTCGGTTGTGATTCCTTGATGGGCGCCTTGATTCGCACAGGAGCGCCCGATGTGGAAGCCCGAACACCGGCAGGCTGCCGAGCGGCACGGCCTTCGTTACCCGAGTGACCTCAGCGACGCCGAATGGGCGCTGGTTGAACCGATGGTTCCACCGGCCAAGCACGGCGGCCGGCCGCGGGACGTGAATGTCCGCGAGGTGCTGAACGCGATCTGCTACGTGCTGTCGACTGGCTGCCAGTGGCAGGCCTTGCCGAAGGACCTGCCACCGAAGAGCACAGCGCACTATTACTTCATGCTATGGGACTGGGACGGCACGCTGGCGCGCATCCACCACTCGCTCTACGTCGCGACCCGCGAGCAGGCCGGACGCGAAGCAAGCCCGACGGCGGCGATCATTGACAGTCAGAGCGCCAAGGCCGCTCAAAAAGGGGCTCTGCGCTCGACCCGCAGGGGTTCGATGCAGGCAAGAAGGTCACGGGACGCAAGCGCCACATCCTCGTCGATACGCTCGGCCTGCTGTTGAGCGTGATCGTTCACCCTGCCGACGTGCAGGATCGCGATGGCGCCCGCCAAGTGCTGCGGACGGCGCGTCGTCTGTTTCCCTTCATCGAATGCATCTTCGCGGATGCCGGATATCAGGGGCCGAAGATGGAGAAGGTCATTGCCGGCACCGGGTGCTGGACATTGCAGATCGTCAAGCGCCGCGATGCCCACCACTTCGTCGTCTTGCCCAAGCGATGGATCGTCGAGCGCACAATCGCATGGATCAGCCGCAACCGTCGTCTGGCGCGCGACTTCGAGCGCTATGCCAGGACCGTTGCCGCCTTTGTCCGCCTCGCCATGATCCGCATCATGCTCAGACGCTTGACCAGACCAACCCTTTGCTCATGAATCCCAACTTCTTGGATCGGCTCTTAGATTCAGCCATGACGATCCTTCCCTACTCGCCGCGTCACATTACCCCCGATAATTTGATTGGGATCAAGGACAACCAAAGGGCTGAGACCGGAAATGCTCGCGGATGCGCGGAGAAGAGGTGGGTTCCTTTGGTTTTGCGGATTCGCTATCGGATAATCGCCGACGTTTGCAGCGGCGTTTTCAGAACATGCACTGGGGGAACTACCCATGAAAGTGAGACTTGAGGTCACCAAAGCCGGCAGGCGCTTGCACCAGGGCGTTTATGAGATCGAGGACAACGCCAGCTTCGGCGCGGCATGCGCGGACGTGTGGGTCAAGATCCGGGAGCAGTGTGCGGCCGAGGCCACCAGTATCGGCGCCTTGATGGATACGATGCACGAAAGCGTGCTCGACACCCTCGACGGCGCCGAGATCAAGCTGCAAAGGCTTTGACAAAATTCGTTCTCCGAGAAGGCGGATTGATCGGCGTCAATTGCAGCCCAACACCGGCGGGCTTTATCCTAAATTTATGCTGGTCGAGAACCATTCCTCCGACCCGGCGCCGCCGCCGGTTGCGCCGTCCGAACCATCGCTCGCCGACAAGATCGAATTCTTGATGCGGGGCGACGTTTATCGCCCGCCAGTACCCGAAATCACGCGCCACGAGACGCATATGTCGCAGGTGTTCCTTGCGGGCGAGCGCGTCTACAAGCTCAAGAAACCTGTCCGCTTCCCCTATCTCGATTTCTCGACGCTGGCCCGCCGCGAGGCCGCCTGCCGGGCCGAACTCCGGCTCAACCGCCGTCTCGCCCTCGACACCTACCGCGATGTTGTTCCGCTGGTGCGCCGGAGGCAAGGCCTCGCCATTGGCGGCGACGGTGCAGTGGTCGATTGGCTCGTGGTCATGAATCGTCTCGACGAGAAGCAGATGCTGGACCGCGTGATCGCCGACGGGCGCCTGCATCGCTGGCAACTCGATCGGCTGGCTGCGGTTCTGGTGCAGTTCTATCGCCGCTCCGCTCCGGTTTTTATCTCGCCGGTTCTGCACGCCGCGGAGTTATGGCGCAGCCTCGCCTATAATCGCCGCGTTCTTCTCGACCCGCGCTTTCACCTGCCGGGCGGATGCGTCCGCTACATCGACGCTATGCAGCGTCGGTTCCTGACTGAACGGGCCGAGCTTCTGGCCGAGCGTGTGCGAACGCGGCGAATTGTCGACGGGCATGGCGATCTGCGTCCCGAGCACATTTTTCTCGGCGATCCCGTGCGCATTATAGACTGTCTGGAATTCAATGCGCGCTTGAGGATGGTCGACCCGTTCGATGAAATCGCGTTTCTCTGTGTCGAATGCGAACGGCTCGGTGCAGGCTGGGCCGGCGAATATTTGCGGCGCCGCATCATGCACGCATTGCATGACGGCAACTCCGAAGAGCTTTTTATCTTTTACCGCTGCCATCGTGCCACGTTGCGGGCGCGTCTCGCCATCGCGCATATGCTGGAGCGGCACCCGCGCACGCCGGAGAAATGGGCGCCGCTCGCGCGCACCTATCTGCGGCTTGCCGCCGCGGACGCGGTGCGGCTGGAGAGACACCTCAGAAAACGAGAAGATCGGTGAGCGTCGCGCCGGCGTGAAGGCGGTGAATGGCTTTGGCCAAAATCGGCGCCATCGCAATCATATCCACCTTGGCGCGCGCAGCGCCGTCGCCGAGGCGGAACGGGGGTACCGAGTCCGTAACCACGATCCGGTCGATGGCGGGGTCGATGAGGGCGGCTTCAGCGCCGGGCATGAACAACCCGTGCGTCACCAGCGCGACAACGCGCTTGGCGCCGGCCTTGCGCGCCGCGCGCGCGGCGCGCACCAGCGTGCCGCCGGTGCTGATGAGATCGTCGATGACAAGCGCGGTGGCTCCGTCCGCCTCACCGACAAAAAGCTCGCCGGACACCACGCCTGCGCTGCGGCGCTTTTCGACGAAAGCTTTGCCGACGCGGCGTCCAAGCGCGGCCTCCAGAGCCTCATGAAACACATCGGCACGCTTGGTGCCGCCGGGATCGGGAGAAACGACACAGAGCGCCCCGTCCGTCATCAGAGCCTTGACGTAGTCGACAAACAGCGGGGCGGCGGTCAGCGCCACGGTCGGGCAGCGAAAGGCGTTCTCGAACGCAGCCGGATTGTGCACGTCGAGGGTGGCAAGCGCATCAGTCCCCACGGCTTCGAAGAGGCTAGCCACGTAGCGTGTAGTGACCGGGTCGTTGGGTTTGGTGCGCCGATCTTTCCTCGCGTAGCAGAGATATGGCACCACTGCGGTCACCCGCGCGGCGCCGCCATCTTTCAACGCGCCGATGAAAAACAAGAGCCGGCAAAGCTTGTCGTTGGAGCTTTGCTCCGGTCCACCATGCAGGCTTTGCAACACGAAAACATCGGCGCCGCGGACCGCCTCGAGCGGTCGTGCTTTGTGCTCTCCATCCTCAAATTCGCGCTCTTCGTGCGCGGCCAAAGGCTGCTTCAACGCGGCCGCGACCGCAGCACCAAGTTCGGCGGTTGCGTGCAAGGCGAACAGCGACAATCGTCGATCGGTCATGGGTAATCCTGCCGCATCACTTCAGATGCAATAGGTTCGGATGGGAGCGAAACCATTGAACTCCACCGAGGCGTAGCTTGCCGTGTAGGCACCGGCCGAGAGAAAGTCGATCTTATCGCCGACCGCGAGATCGAGGGGCAATTCGTAGCCGGCATGCTCGTAGATGATGTCGGTGCTGTCGCAAGTGGGGCCGGCAAGCACCACCGGCCCGCATCGCGTGTCGTCGTGCGGCGTGCGAATTCGATAATGGATGCGCTCGCGCTCGGTTTCAGCCAAGCCGTTATAGCGGCCGGCATCGAGATAAACCCAGCGCCGTTCCGCCCGCCGCGACTTTTTGGCGATCAGCAGCACTTCCGCGCGCAGGACGCCCGCATCGCCGACTAGATAGCGTCCAGGCTCAACAAAAATTTCCGGGCGCGCGGCGGCAAAATGCTCGCGCAAGGCCACTTCGACGGCATCGGCATAGGCTGCAAGCGGCGGTATGGGCGCCCGGTACTGGGCCGGCAGCCCACCGCCGACATTTAGAAAGGCGAGATTGAGGCCGCGACCGGCGCAAGCGTGAAAGATGCCGGCGGCAGCGGCGATGGCCGCTTGCCATTGCGTCGGGTCAGTCTGCTGCGAGCCGACGTGGAATGACACGCCCTCTGGCCGCAACCCGAGCGATCGAGCTTGGGCGAGGAGATCAACGGCCATTTCCGCATCGCAGCCGAACTTTCGCGTCAGCGGCCATTCGACACCCTTGCTGCCGACCAGGATGCGGCAGAAGACCTGCGCACCGGGTGCGGCGCGGGCGATTTTCTCGAGCTCTGCGATACTGTCGAAGGCAAAGAGATTGACGCCGCTTCGGTGCGCGCGGGCGATCTCGGTCTCGCGCTTGACGGTGTTCCCGAAGGAGAAACGGTCAGCGGCGATACCGAGCGAGCGGCATCGGTCGATTTCACCCTCGCTCGCCAGATCGAACTTGGCGCCAAGCGACGACAGCGTCCTAAGCACGTCGGCCACGGGGTTCGCCTTCACCGCATAGAAGATGCTCGCATCCGGGAACAGCGCTCGCAGTGCCGCATATTTTTCACGCACGACATCGAGATCGACGACGACGCAGGGCAAGTTCGGCCGCTGCTGTGTCAGGAAACGATCAATTTTTTCCGTGATGCTCGACGCCGCCAAGCTTTGAGGATGAGACGGTAATCGCTCCGCGTCGGCCGGGTGGGTCTGAACCATCTCCGAGACCTGTCAGCCGTCATCAGCGCGCTGGTGGGGACGATAGAGCCGCGCAATGCGACTTTCGAATTGCTTCTAGCTTCTATAAGTCAAGTTGCCTTTTGCGTACTTGATTTAGCTCAATCCACCCGGACGATTTGCGATGAACGGCCAGAATGGCTGGAGCAGTTGAGGCTTCGCGGAGCTTCGGAAATGTCCGCAGGCGACAAATGTGACGCGTGAATGACCACACGGCAACGAGCCCGGCGATCGTAGTATTGACTTGTTCGCGTTACTTGGTCTCCGCCGCCCCGGCGGTCTGTTCCGAGGCTCTGGCCTCCAGGTGACTTCCGATCATTCCGATCTGCGTAACGGCACATGAAAAGGTTTCGACGGTGGCGAGCGCGGCGTTTCTTGCCGCGCTGGCGAGAGTTGGAGGTCCGAAAAGCAGGCTAAGCGTCAATAGCGCGCCGGTAAACAAGGCGATGAACTCGCCGGCCGGAATCATCAACCGGTCCTGTACCTGGCTCTTTTCGCGGTCGGAAAGTTCGTGAAGTCTGCGTTTCATAGCAATCATAAACGCCGTTAACCCAATTTAGGTTCCTATCCGGAAGAGACGGAGACTGCTTTGACATGGATCATGGTGCGGTACGGCAAAACGAAGGATGTTTGCCTATATTCTTGGCGCCGTTGATGCGCCGTCGTCGCCGAGGGATGCACGCCATGGCTGCTTCGCAACAGGATTTAAGGCAAATCGCGCTTGTGCCGGCAGCCGCCGTAGTCCCAGCTCTGCAGCAGCCAAGTTTGCCGATGCGCTTAAGCCGAAGTGCACCGGTTGGGGTGCGCACCAGCCGGCAGGAGGACCGCGATTCCTATAGCGTGACGGCGCTCGCGGACATCTCCGATCGCGCGCTGCACGCTTCCATTGCGCGCTTCACGGCCGGGGTTTCGCCGGCGGCTCTGCTAGAGGCCTATTTGGACTGGGCCACGCATCTCATCTACGCCCCGGGCAAGCGCACGCAGCTCATGGACAAGGCGATCCGCAAGACCGTCCGGTTCGCAAACTACGCAGGTCGGTACGCGATCGAGGGTGGCAAGACCGAATGCTGTATCGAGCCATTGCCGCAGGATCACCGATTTACCAACGAAGCTTGGCAGAAATGGCCGTTCAGCTTCATGTACCAGGGCTTTCTCCTGCAACAGCAATGGTGGCACAACGCCACGACCGGAATTCGCGGCGTTTCGAAACGGCACGAGGAGATGGTTGAGTACACGTCACGCCAGATCCTCGACATGGTCGCGCCTTCGAACTTTCCGCTGACGAATCCGGAAATCCTCTTACAGACCATCGGCACCGGCGGCCTCAATCTGGCAAAGGGCTGGCAAAATCTGGTCGAGGACGCGGAACGCGCCTTCAGCGGCAAGCGGCCGATCGGCGCGGAAAATTTCGTCGTTGGCCGCGATGTCGCGACAACGCCCGGCAAGGTCGTTTATCGCAACCGCCTTATCGAATTGATTCAATACGCCCCGGCGACAGCTACCGTGCGGCCGGAACCGATCCTTATCGTTCCCGCCTGGATCATGAAATACTATATCCTCGATCTGTCGCCGCAAAACTCCCTCGTCAGGTATCTCACCGAACAGGGTTTCACGGTGTTCATGGTTTCCTGGAAAAATCCTGGTCCGGAAGATCGGGATTTATCATTGGACGACTATCGAACGCTAGGCGTGACGGACGCGCTCGACGCCGTCAATGCCGTCGTGCCGGATCAGAAAGTTCATGCGGTCGGCTATTGTCTTGGCGGAACGCTGCTGTCGATCGCCGCGGCAGCCATGGCTCGTGACGGCGACGACCGGCTGGCGACAAAGACGCTCTTTGCCGCGCAGACCGACTTCACCGAGGCTGGCGAGATCATGTTGATGATCGACGAGAGCCAGATCGCGTTCCTCGAAGATATGATGTGGGAGCAGGGCTTCCTCGACAGCCGGCAAATGGCGGGCGCATTTCAAATGCTGCGCTCGAACGATCTGATTTGGTCGCGCCTTATCCATGATTACATGCTCGGCGGCCGCCAGAAAATGACGGACCTCATGGCGTGGAATGCCGACGCAACGCGCATGCCCTATCGCATGCACTCCGAATATTTGCGCAGTCTGTTTCTCGATAACGATCTGGCAGAAGGCCGGTTCATGGTTGGTGGAAAGCCGATCACGCTCACAGACATCCGAACGCCTGTCTTCGCCGTCGGCACGGAGCGCGACCACATTGCCCCCTGGCGATCGACCTACAAGGTCAACCTGCAGTTCGACACCGAAGTGACTTATTTGCTCGCCAGCGGCGGTCATAACGCCGGCATCGTGTCGGAGCCCGGTCACCATGGGCGAAGCTTCCGCATCGCCACCAAGAAAGCCAACGATCATTACCTCGACCCGGACAGATTCCTTGCGGAAGCGCCGCGCAAGGAGGGGTCGTGGTGGCCGGAATGGGTGGCCTGGCTCAACGAGCGCTCTGGCCCGCCAACAACACCGCCGGCGATGGGTGCGCCGCTCGGCGAAGCGCCCGGCACCTACGTGCTTGAGGAGTGAAAAAAGAATCGGGGCGGGGTAACGTGTTACCGGCCGTCGGGCGTGCGCAAACCGAACCAGGCGTCGCGGACTTGATAGTAATGCACCGACGGATCGTAGACCGAGACCGGCAGGCGTAGCTCTCGCGCCGACAGCCGGCCGACGGCCGACAGCAAACTATATGATGCGACGACGCGATCATGCTGCGCGACGATGATCGTGACGCGCGCATTCACCAGAGCCTGCTCCGCGTTGAGCACGTCGAGCGTGGTGCGTTGCCCGGCCTGGGCTTCGTTCCGCACGCCTTCCAGCGCCCGTTCGGAAGCTTCGTTCTGACGCACCGCGGCTTCGACCTGCGCCTTTGCCGCTTGCAGTTGCCCCCAGGCCTGGACGACATTAGCCTGAGCCTGATCGCGAACTTGATCCACATTCAGCCGCTGCTGCCCGGCATTCTCCTTGTTCAGGCGAATGGCCGAATATTCCGCGCCCCCTTGATAGATCGGGACCGAAAGATTGAGCATCACTGTTCCGAGGAAAAGATTGGGCGTCAGAATGGTGGAAAAATTTTGCTGTTGCACGCTGCCTTGTAGGGCGAGCGTCGGCCATAGCGCGCCCTCCGCGATCTTGACTTGCAATTGCGAGACGTCAACGCCGTACAATGCCGCTGTGACCGACGGGTTCTCTGCGGTGCCGACCGCGATCGCGGCATTCAAGGTGGTCGGCGCGAGCCGATCGACCGGTGTGGCCGGAGCGAGATTGGCGGGATCGACTCCGATGATGCGCCGATAATTTGCCCTGGTCGTCATCAGCGTCGATTGCGCCGCATACAAGTTGGCCTGGCCCGCCGCTAATTGGGCCTCGGCCTGGGCGACGTCGGTCGCCGTCACTTGGCCGGCCGAGAAGCGATTCTGCGTATCTTTAAGCGTCCGCTCCAAAACCCGAATATTGTTCTGCTGGACTTCGAGGTTTGCGGTGTCGCGCGACATATCCATATAAACCGTCGCAGCCGACAGCAGCACAGACTCTTCCATCATCCGTAGGGTTTCGCGCGCCGCCGAGACCTGGCTCTCGGCTTGGCGGACCTTATTGGCGGTCTGTCCGCCATTGAACAACGTCTGTTGGCCGCTGAGGCCGGCAGACCAAGGAGTGTCGTAGCCTTTGATGGTGTACGAGACGCCGTTCGGCAAGCCGGGCGGGATCGGCGGAATCACTCCCGTTATGTTGGTGTATTGCTCCCCGACCGATGCTGTCGCGGAGAGGGTTGGGCGATATCCGGACAGCGCTTGCACGACGCCTTCGTCGTTTTGACGCACGATGGCCCGTTGGGCGTTCAGTTGCGGATTGCCCTGATAGGCCCGGGCCAACGCGGACTCCATCGTCTCCGCGGCTACCTCATGGGGCGCCGCGGTCACGATTACGCCTGAGACCAGGATGATGGCCGCTACAGCGCGCTGAGCCCGTCGAGCCGGCGGGGATTGCGAGCGTTTTTGAGTCCCGGAAACGAAAACTCCACGCGTCACAACCAGCCCCAATTTGCGCGGCAAAAACCTTAACGTGGGGGTATTGGCCTTACAAGGTTTGAGCGACGTTACTCACTGTGATCCGGGTGGGCGGCCGCTGGCCGCGCGAGCATGTGGAGTTCCCGCAGTCCGAGCGAAAGCGACGCCAAGAGCAGCGGCAGCACGAAGTAGAGCGCGCGGAACGTGAGCAGCGCCGCTAAGAGTTCCTCGCGTTGAAATTGGGCAAGCCCGATGAGCATCGTGGCCTCGATGACGCCGAGGCCCCCCGGCGCATGACTGACCGTTCCGAGGAGTGTCGCGGTCAGGAAAACCACCAGCACGGTCGGGAGGCCCACGATCGGCGCCGACGGCAGCAGCACATACATCGCGAGCGTTATCAAGCTAAGGTCCAGCGCTCCGATGCCGATCTGCAGCAACGTGAAGCGCAGGTTGGGCAATACAATGCGCCAACCGGAGCGGCCGACGGCACGTGGCTGCGGTGCGAGCCAGATCAGGTAGCAGGCGATGCTGAGCAGTCCGAGGAGGCCGAACGCACGATTGATCCATGACGGCAGATGATCGACGGCGGTCGCCGCTTCCGGCGCGTACGCCATCGCGCCGCCAAGGAGGAGCGCATTGCCGAGCCAAAAAGTCATTCCCGTGACGAAGGCGATCTTGGCAATATCGACCATGGTCAAGCCCCACACCGAGTAGATGCGGAGCCTGATGAGACCGCCGGTGACGACAGCGGCGCCAAGACTGTGGCCGATCGTGACGCTGGTGAAGCTCGCCAGCGCGGCAACAGAGTAGGGCACCTTGTGCCGGCCGATCGTGCGCAGCGCGAACACGTCGTAGAAGGTCAGCGTGACGTAGCCGGCGACAACAAAGGCGCTGGCCATCGCGATTTTATCGATCGACTGCGCCTTCAGCGCGGCAACGACCCGGGCGACGTCAACGTCGTGCAGCAGCACGTAGAGCGTGAACAGCGCAACGGCCAGAATGGACAGGCTGATCGCTGCACTGATCGTGCTGCGGCCTAGCCTGGAGGTGATCTTTTGCGCGATGGTGCTCTTCACGGTTAATTTCGGCGTGTGGCGATGAACTCCCGACATCAACGCCTTCACGCGATTTGCCGCTGCAAACTCTCATTCGACTGTAACAATATTGTTACGAGCCGTGATGAAGGAACTGCGTGCCGCGTGGACGTCATGGCGATCTCATCTGTCACTTGCAGCCGTTAGGTGCGTTGCGCAAGAGAGCGCAAAAAGAAACCCGCCGTTGCTGCGGCAGGCTCATCCAAACCGAAAGGCAGACCTAACCACGTACCAGTTGGCTCATTGTCTCCACTACACGGGCTTTCCAATCTTGCCCATCGTAAAGCGGTCCGTCGCGGCGCCATAGCCCATCTTTCCATTCGGCTAGCAAACCTTGCCGACATGTGCAAGCGCGCGAACGGCGGATGCATTTGAAGCAGCGCCGGTGCGCGCGCCACGCCGACCGTCACACGGTTGAGACATGAAATGGCAATTGTTGTCGCACGCGATTCGGCAACACGAGGGAGCGGTCTCGACCGCGCACCCGATGAGAATTCTTGTCGCTACTGACGCCTGGCGCCCGCAGGTCAACGGCGTGGTGCGCACCCTGGGCTCGCTGGCAAGGGCCGCGAGCAAGCTTGGCGCGACGATCGCCTTCCTGTCGCCGGAAGGTTTTCCAACCTTTCAGGTGCCGACCTACCCGGGCTTGCGCTTGGCGTTGCCAAGCCGGCGAGGGATCGCCGAGCGCATCGATGCCGCAAGCCCCGACGCCATCCATATCGCCACTGAAGGACCGATCGGCTTTGCCGTACGCTCCTATTGCCGGCGCAACCGACGGCCGTTCACGACCAGCTATACGACGCGCTTCCCGGAATACATTTCGGCCCGATTGCCGATCCCGGAAGCGTCTATCTATGCCGTCTTGCGCTGGTTCCACTCCGCTGCAACGGTGACCATGGTAGCCACGCCGTCGCTGAAGGCCGAGCTTGGTCAGCGCGGATTTTCTAATCTGGGCATGTGGACCCGCGGGGTCGACGTCGATCTGTTCAACCCCGGCCGCGCCATCGATCCCGGCTTTCCGCGCCCGATCTTCATGACGGTCGGCCGGATCGCCGTCGAAAAGAATATCGAAGCTTTCCTCTCGCTTGACTTGCCCGGCACCAAAGTCGTGGTTGGCGCCGGGCCGCAGGAGGCGAAGCTCAAACAGAGCTTCCCCGATGTAAGATTTCTCGGCCCGTTGGAGAATGGAGTCCTCGCCGCGCATTTGGCGGCCGCGGATGTCTTCGTTTTTCCGAGTCGCACCGATACCTTTGGCATCGTGCAGCTCGAGGCGCTTGCGAGCGGCGTTCCCGTCGCTGCCTTTCCCGTGACCGGCCCGAAAGACGTCATCGGCGATAACCCGATCGGCGTCTTGCACGAAGACCTCCGTCGCGCCTGCATCGACGCTCTCACGCTTCCCCGCGACGCTTGCCGCCAATTTGCACTCGACTACTCATGGGAAAACAGCGCGCGCCAATTCCTTGGCCACGTCCGCAAGGTGGCGGGCGGCGGGCGGCGCGAACTCGAAACGGCGATGACCATGACGGAAACCGCCGCTGGCTGAAGCCGGGCCGCGGCGGGCTCAAGCGGATGTCTTTGAAGTGCCGAGCTGCAACAAAAGGATCAGACATGACCAATCTTTCGCACGCGGATCTCGACAAACAGACGGTCACCAAAGCCTATGATCGCTGGGCGCCGGTCTATGATCTGGTTTTTGGGGCAGTCTTCGAGCGCGGCCGCGAAGCCGCGATCGAGGCCGCCGAGCGCGTCGGCGGGCGCATCCTGGAAGTCGGGGTCGGAACCGGCATCTCACTCCCGCGCTATTCGCGGGACTGTCAGCTCTGCGGCGTCGACATTTCCGAGCTGATGTTGCGCAAGGCGCAGGAGCGAGTCACCGAGTTTGGGTTGAGCAATGTCGAAGGTCTTTGGGTGATGGATGCAGAGCATCTGTCGTTCCCCGACGACTCCTTCGACGTGGTGGTCGCACAATATGTGGTCACCACGGCGCCGAATCCGGAGGCCACGCTCGACGAGTTCGCCCGCGTTTTGAAACCTGGCGGCGAGATCATCCTGGTCAGCCGCGTCGGCGCCGAGGCGGGATTGCGGCGCGCGCTCGAGCACTGGTTCGCGCCGGCGGCGCGCAAGCTCGGCTGGCGCACGGAGTTTTCTTTCGAGCGCTACGCCAGTTGGGCCGGGCGAACGAACGGGGTGCGCCTGGTCGAGCGCCGCGCCATGCCGCCGCTCGGGCATTTCTCGCTGATCCGCTTTGCCAAGGAAGGCGGGGAAGCGGCGCGCCCTGCTCGGCCGGAAGAGACCTATCCAGCCGCCCGCGTCGCGCATTGAGCATCAAGCCCAAGCCGCCGGCAGGCGTTCGCTGATGCTTCTCCCGCCTGTCACACGGGATTCATCGAATCGCCATATCCGGAACTGATGACCTGACGAGGGGGAGACAGATGGTGAATTTCCGTGAGGCCTTGCGCACCCAGCGTTGGGACGATCATCGCTACTATCACCACAGCCGCATCAATCAGTCGCTTCATCTCGTCAGCGCGGTCAGCTTTTTGTTTTCCTATGTGATGATCTTCAAGGACCCGGCCATCTCGGCGCTGGCCGGCTGGCTGGTGGCGATGACCACGCGGCAGTCCGGACACTTTTTTTTCGAGCCGAAGGACTATGACGTCGTCAACCAGGCCAGTCACGAGTACAAGGAAGAGATCAAGGTCGGCTATAATTTACGGCGCAAGGTCGTGCTGTTGGCGATCTGGGCACTGTCGCCGTTGCCGCTATGCTTCGATCCGACATTCTTCGGCATCTTCACGCCGCATGCAAACACAACCGAATTCGTCCGCCATGTCGCGGAGATTTGGCTCGCGATCGGCATCGGCGGCGTGCTGTTCCGGACCGTGCATTTGTTCTTCCTCAAGGATGTGCAGACTGGGTTGGTGTGGGCGACCAAGATTCTCACCGATCCCTTCCACGACATTAAGCTCTATCACAAAGCGCCGCTGGCTCTCCTGCGTGGAGAGCTGATCGATCCCGGGCTTCATTTTCATGCCGAGTGGGACGAGGAAGAAGCCGAGGAGGCGCCTCACCTGACGTGAGGCCAATCTCCGCTCATTCCCGCGTCGGCGGGAATCCAGTGATGAAGATAGGAGACGAACCGGGTCCCCGCTTTCGCATCATCACGCGGAAATGCTGCCCGTTAGGAGCTTACTTACCGCTTCGGCTGATGCGTCACGGAAAACAGACGGCGGGCGATCATTTCTTTGAGGATCGTCCGTTTGATCGATTTGTTGGTCAGCGCCGGATCGCTCCACCACCAGCCGTCCTGCTGCATGGCTCTGGCCGCGGCGACAAAGCGATCCGCGACCGCCGCGAAATCGGCGTCGGTGTAATCAAGGCTGAAGATGAGGCGCCCGGTTCCGATCCAGCTCAACGCCAGCCCTTCGGCGCGCAGGTAGTATTGCAGCATCCAATTGTAGCGCGACGGCTGCGTATAGGAGACCGTCCAGATCGACGTCAGATTGGCGACCTCGACGGGCAGCGCTTCTGCGCGCAGGCGCTCATTGAGCCGTGCTGCGCGCGTATTCCAGGTCGTATCGAGGTCCCGGTAGAGCGCGAATCCCGCCGGCGTCTGCAGGTGGCGGAGAAATTCGTTCATCGCCGCCATGACGTAGGGATGCGAATTGAATGTGCCGCGGGCAAAGCAAATGTCAGCCGGACGGTCGTCGCGGAAGCGCTTCATCAGTTCGCGCCGTCCGCATACGGCCCCAATCGGGAGCCCGCCGCCGAGGGTCTTGCCATAGGTGACGAGATCGGCGCGCATGCCGAAATACTCCTGCGCTCCGCCTTTGGCGAGGCGGAAGCCAACGAATACTTCGTCGAAGATGAGGATAATGTTCTGCTCGCAGCAGACCGCCCGCAGGCGCCGGAGCCAATCGGCATAGGCGTCCTTGTCGAAATGGGCGCGGCGACCGCTGTCGACGAGCGCAGAATCGCTCGGCCCCGGCGCGTTGGGATGGAGCGCCTGCAGGGGATTGACCAGGACGCAGGCGATGTTGTGCCGCGTGCGCAGAACCCGCAGCGTATCCTCGGACATATCGCGCAGCGTATAGGTCTCGTGCGCGGGAAGCGGATTGCCGATGCCCGGTTGCACGTCTCCCCACCAGCCATGATAGGCGCCGCAGAACCGCACCAGATGCGATCGCTTTGTGTGGTAGCGCGCCAGCCGGACCGCCTGCATGACCGCTTCGGTGCCGGACATATGAAACGACACCTCGTCGAGGCCGGAAATCTCCTTCAGCAGCTTCACATTCTCGACGATCACAGGATGGTAGGGGCCGAGCACCGGCCCAAGCTCGCGAGCGCGGGCTGCGCCGCGCTCGATCGCGCCCTTATAGAAGTCGTAGCCGAGGACGTTGACGCCGTACGAGCCGCTGACATCGTAGAAGCGGTTGCCGTCGAGATCGGTGACGGTCACGCCCGCGCTCGATTGCATGAAGGCGGCGGCGGGGAGGTGCGTCCGCACATAGTGGCTGAATTGGAATGGCACCCGATAGGAGTTGGTGAACTGCAAATCGGAGATGCTGTCAGCGGCTTCGGCCGTGCGCCGGATGCCGTCGGCAAACCGTGTCTTGTAGAGTGCGGAAAGCCGCTCGAAGCCGGCGCGGCGGCGGGCTGCTACCTCCGCCGGCGCGCCGTCGCAGCAAAAGAATTGCTCATCGTCATAGTCGTAAAACGGCACGAAGGACGCCAGGCGATGGGCAATCCGGGCGTGGCCGGCGAGCGACTTGTGCTTGGCCTGCGACAGGTCGAACCGCCGCCGCAGTTTCACCAGCGAAGTCGCGATCGCCGCACCGCCGACCCCATAGAGCGCCAGTGTCGTGGTAGCCCACATCGAATCGCGGTTTAGCCGCCGGAGTTGACAATTCCATGACGGTCCGGTCCCGGCTCCTGCGTGTGGTCGCGCAGGAGGATATCAACTTCCTCCTGACCAACCGGATCCCGCGCCGGCTCGCCACGCAATTCATAGGCTGGTTCAGCCGAATCGAGCAACCGCTCGTTCGCGACCTTTCGATCGGCCTCTGGCGGCTGTTTTCGGACCTCGACCTGCGCGAAGCCAAGGCCACGCAGTTTCGCAGCATGCACGACTGCTTTATCCGCGAGCTCAAGGACGGCGCGCGCCCGATCGACGAACGCCCGGACATTCTCGTCAGCCCATGCGACGCGATCGTCGGCGCCTGTGGCACAATCGCGGGCACGAAGCTTTATCAGGCCAAGGGCTTTTCCTACGCGCTCGACGACCTGCTGTGCGATCGCGCGCTGGTCGAATCTCACCGCAACGGCCGCTATGTGACGCTGCGGCTCACCTCGAGCATGTACCATCGCTTTCACGCGCCGCACGATTGTCGCGTCGAACAGGTGATTTACGTTTCCGGCGATACCTGGAACGTCAATCCGATTGCGCTCAAGCACATCGAGCGGCTGTTCTGCAAGAATGAGCGCGCGGTGGTGCGGGCGAGGCTCACCGCGGGCGGGGATCCTGTGACCTTGGTCGCGGTCGCCGCCATTCTGGTGGCGAGCATTCGCCTTCACTGCCTCGATGAGGTTCTGAATCTCGAACACCGCGGGCCCAACGTCATGCCTTGTGACGCGTTATTCCGCAAGGGCGACGAACTCGGCTGGTTCGAGCACGGCTCGACCATCATCGTCTTTGCGCCCGAAAGCTTCTCGCTCTGCGATCAGGTCCGGGAAGGTGCCCTCATTCACGTCGGCGAGCCGCTGATGCGGCTGCCGTAAGGCCGCGCGCGGCGGCTAGCCCGCCGCTTGCTGCGGAGGCATCAGCGCGTCGTCGAGTTGGCGTGCGTGCGCATAAGCCGGCCGTGCGCTAATTCGCTGCCAGTATTGCTGGAAGGCCGGCCGCGGTTCGATAGTCTTGAACATCAGACCAAATCCGATCTGCGAGCCGAGATAGACGTCGGCGGCGGTGAAATGATCGCCGACCAGATAATCGCCGTTCGATACCGCCTTTTCGAGCACGTTCATGACGCGCTCGAAGTTACCGTAGCCGACGCTGCCCTCGCGTTCCGACGGCACCACGAAACCGAAGGCCTTGTTGGTCACTGCCGCTTCGACCGGCCCGGCACCGAAGAACATCCACCGGTAATAGGGCCCGCGCCGGCGATCGCCCGGCGGCGGCGCCAGTCCGGCCTGAGGGAAGGCATCGGCAAGATAGGCGCAAATGGCGGCGGCCTCGGTTACCGCCGTATCGCCGTGACGCAGCGCCGGCACCTTGCCCATCGGATTGATGGCGAGATAGGCCGGCGCCTTCATGGTGGTGGCGTAGTCGAGCACTTCAGTGCGATAGGGTTGGCCGATCTCCTCGAGCATCCAGCGCACGATGCGACCGCGCGATCGCGGGTTGGTATAGAAAACAAGTTCATCGGCCATTTGACGTTTCCTTCGCCTGTTCAATCCAGCAGGTTACTATGTGCCGAGGCGGTGCAGCCGGCAATGGCGACGGGTGTGTCGTCGGCGCCAGCTCGTTAGTCGGCGGTCAGCGTCCGGTATATTTCTGCGCGGTCACGCGCAAGGCGCACTGCGGTCATGATCGCCGGGTCCCGGAGCTTGCGCGCCGTGCTGGCCAGTGCGCCAAGCCGCTCGCCGGCCGCGACGTCCGGCAGCAGCAGCAGAAAGACGGTATCGACCGGCTTGCCATCGACCGCATCGAAGTCGATGGGCTTTTTCAGACGCACCAGCATTCCGTAGGGCTTCCTGACTTGTTGAAATCGGGCATGCGGTATCGCTACGCCGCCGCCCATTCCCGTCGATCCGAGCTCCTCGCGTTTGAGCAGCTCGGCGAGGATATCATCGGACGGGATGTTCAGGACCCCTCCGGCTTTGTGCGCCATCTCTTCCAGGAGCGCCGACTTGTCGGCGGCGACCGCATTGGTCACTACGTCGGTCGAGGAAAGAAAATCCGAAATTTTCATGGCGAACAATTTCACTGAGTGTCTCGGATCGAGGTCGGACGCGGCCGTCCCGGAACCTCAATCGGGAGCGCGCATCCTATAGCCGATACCGGTTTCGGTGAGGATGTATTGAGGCCGTTCGGGGTCCGACTCGATTTTTTGCCGAAGCTGACGGACGTAGACGCGAAGATACTGGGCGTCGGTCAAATCGTCCCACAGCTCGCCGAGCAGGAATTTATGCGTCAGCACTTTTCCGGCATGCTGAACCAGTACACGCAGCAGATCATATTCCTTGGGCGAAAGCTTCACCTCTCTTTCGCCGACCTTGACGATGCGGCGGACGAGATCGACCGAGATGTCACCGACGCGGAAGATCGGCCGTTCGCCATGGGTCTGCAACTGGTGGCGCAGCGCCGCCCGCATCCTGGCGAGGAGTTCGTCCATGCCGAACGGCTTGGTCACGTAATCATCGGCGCCGAGATCGAGCGCCTGTACTTTGCCGGCCTCGTCGCCGCGGCTGGACAGGACGACAATGGGAACGCTTTCGTTGCGCGCGCGGATCGTCCTGAGCAGGTCGTGGCCATGCGCATCGGGCAGGCCGAGATCGAGAATGATCAAATCCGGCGTTTCGCTCAGGAGATCGAGGGCAGTTTTGGCGTTGGGAGCCTCGAGGACTTGGTAGCCTTGGGCGGTCAGTCCCATGCGCAGAAGCTTGCGAATAGGGGGCTCGTCGTCGACCACCAGCACCCGGACTGGAGCGGCACTCATGCGGCGGCATCCAGTCGTTGCCGTTCGCGGGGAATCGGCAGGCTGATCGTGAACGCGGCTCCGCTGCGGTCCGTGCGGTTCGCGGCGACAATCGAACCGTGCATGGCTTCGACAAAACCGCGCGAAATCGCAAGCCCCAGCCCGGTGCCGGCGCGAACCTGGTCCGTCTTCTGCGCGCGGTAGAACTTGTCGAATATGTGATCGAGATCGCCCATGGGAATGCCGCTGCCTTCGTCGAGCACGCACAGGCAGACGGAGTTGCCGCTGCGCCAGCTCTGTATCCGGATCGTCGTCTCTGGCGGGGCGTATTTCGCGGCATTGTCGAGGAGATTAAAGAGCACCTGCTCGAACAGCACGGCGTCGAGTTCGAGCATCGGCAGGTCCGGCGCCAGTTCGAGCTCGACTTTATGATGGGACAGAATGCGGCCGGCGCGCCGCAGCGCGCTGCCGACGATCTCGCCGAGATCGTGCAACGCGACATTGGGCGTAACGGCGCCAAACTCAAGCTTGGTCATGTCGAGCAGATTGGCAATGAAACGGTTGAGCCGCTCGGATTCGTCGATGATGGTGCCAAGGAGATCGGTCTTCTCGGCATCGTTGAGCTTGTCGGCCAGGTCGCGCAGCGCACCAGCCGCGCCGAGCACTGCGGCGAGCGGCGTTTTCAAATCATGGGAGATCGAGGTCAGAAGCGCCGAACGCAACCGCTCGGTTTCCGCGGTGCGCTCGACGCGGACCATCTCCTCAACCAGGCGGACGCGCTCGATGGCGAGCGCTCCCTGATCGCGTAACGCATCCAGCAGCCGCCGCTGGTCGGGTGTGAGCAGCGGGCCCGGCTTGTCGCTGTCGATCCCCATCACGCCGATAGCGCCGCGTCCGGTATGCATCGGCAGGAACAAACGCTTCGCGCCGGGTAGCGTGTCGGAGCCGCGCCCGGCGGAGCGATCGTTCTCCCAGGCCCAACGCGCGGCGGCGATGTCGGCCTCGTCGAGGATGTCCTCCGGCGGGTAGCCGGCCTTCACTGCGATGGTGCCGTCCTCGGGCAACAGCAGCACGACATGTACTTTCAACATCAGGGCGGTCTGATAGGCGGTCGCCCACAGCACATCGTCGAGCGTTCCGGCACCGGCGAGCTTGCGGCTGAACGCATAGAGCGACTCGGTGGTGCGGGCGCGGTCCATAGCCGCCATCGCCAGGGTGCGGCCGCGCGCGGCAACGCTCGAAACGATAATGGCGACCAAGGTGAAGAAACCGAAGGCGACGACATTGGCCGGATCGGTGATCGTCAGGGTGTAGATCGGCGGCAGGAAGAAAAAGTTATAGGCAAGCGCCGACGCGAGGCCGGTGAACAGCGATGGCCACAAGCCGAAGCGCACCGCGACCGCGACAATGGCGGTGAGAAAAACGAGGTCGACATTGCCGACACCGACCCACGATTTGATCAGCGTGCCGAACCCAAGCGCCACCGCCACGGCGCCCAGCGCCGCCAGATAGGGGCGGGGGTTGAACGTTTCGTCGATTTCTGCGGCCCGCACCGATTTTTTCGGAATCGGATCGCCGGCAATCGTGTCGCCGGCGATGACATGGACGCTGATGTTGCCGGAACGGCGCACGAGCTCATGAACCACGGACCCGTGCAAAATCTCGAACCAGCGGGTGCGCGCCGACTTGCCGATCACAATCTGCGTGACGTTGTTGGCTTGGGCGTTACGGATCACATCGTCGGCGATGTTCCGATCGCTTGCCGGCAGCGTGACCGCTTCGCCGCCGAGCGTCTCGGCGAGCCGTAGCGTATCCGCAATGCGGTCGCGCTCTTCCTCGGATAATTGTACCGCGCGCCGACCTTCGACATAGAGCGCCGTCCAGGGGCCGTGCAGCCGGTCGGCGAGCCGCTTGGAATAGCGGACCAGGCCGGCACAGCGCGGATCTTCGCTGATGCAAACCAGGATGCGTTCGCCCGCCGGCCAGGGACCCTGGATTGCGTGCGCCTGCATTTCCGTGAGCAGCTGCTCGTCCACCCGTTCGGCCGTGCGTCGCAAGGCAAGCTCGCGCAACGCGGTCAGATTGGCTGGAGAAAAGAAATGCTCCAGCGCGCGCTCCGCCTGCCTGGGGACGTAGACCTTCCCCTCTTTGAGCCTCTGGATGAGATCGTCTGGTGTCAAATCGACCAATTCGACCGCGTCGGCCCGGTCGAACACGGTATCCGGCACCGTCTCGCGCACGCGGACGTGCGTGATCTGCGCGACTACGTCATTGAGGCTCTCGATGTGCTGGATGTTGACCGTCGTATAGACGTCGATGCCGTGACCCATCAACTCTTCGACGTCGAGATAGCGCTTGGGATGACGGCTGCCTTCGACGTTGGTGTGCGCAAGCTCGTCGACCAGAACGATTTGTGGCCGGCGGGCAATAATGGTATCGAGATCCATTTCCTCGAGCCACTGGCCTTTGTATTCCAAGCGCCTGCGGGGCACGACTTCCAGGCCTTCGAGCAGCGCTTCGGTTTCCCGGCGGCCGTGAGTCTCGACAATGCCGATGACGATGTCGTAGCCGTCCTTCTTGCGGGCACGGGCCTGATGCAGCATCTGGTAGGTCTTGCCGACACCCGGCGCCGCGCCGACGAAGATCCTGAGCTTGCCGACGCGACTCTCTTCGCGGCGCGCCGCTTCAAGCAGAGCTTCCGGTGAGGGCCTATGTTCTGAATCGCGCCGCTGATCCGCCATCACTGATCAGATCTCTCGACGTGCGGGCCTAAAGCTTATCCGGCGGACAACTCGTCGAGCGCAAGATTGAGCTTCAGGACGTTCACGTGCGGCTCGCCCAGAACACCGAGGAAGCGCTCCTCGATATGACCGGCTACGAGCTGACGCACGCGATCTTCGGCCAAGTTGCGCGCTTTGGCAACACGTGGCACCTGAAAGAGAGCGGCCTCCGGCGAGATGTCCGGGTCGAGCCCGCTGGCCGACGTTGTGACCAGATCGATCGGGACCGGGGCCGACGCGTTCTCTTGCTTGAGCTTGTCCACGTCGGCCTGCACGCGGTCGATCAGGGCCTTGCTGGTAGGTCCCAGGTTCGACCCGCCGGAATTGGCCGCATTATAGGGGGCGGCAACGGTCTTGGTCGGATCTTTGGGGTCGGGCGCAGTCGTCGCTGACGGCCGGCCATGGAAGTACTTGTCGCTGGTGAACTCCTGACCGATGAGCGTGGAACCGACGACCTTGCCGTCGCGTTCGATCAGGCTGCCTTGCGCCTGATGAGGGAAGATGACCTGGGCGATCCCAGTCATCACCAGCGGATAAACCAAGCCGGTAATGAGCGTCAAGGCGATCAGAAGAACGATCGCCGGACGGATTTCGCGCAACATGACGACTTCTCCTTAGGCGAGATGCAAGGCGACGACGACGAGGTCGATGGCCTTGATGCCGATGAATGGAATGATCACGCCTCCGCCGCCGTAGATCCAAAGGTTGCGGCGAAGGAGCTGAGCGGCGCCGATCGGACGATAACGCACCCCCTTCAGCGACAGCGGAATGAGCGCGACGATGATCAGCGCATTGAAGATGATCGCCGAGAGGATCGCGCTCTGCGGTGTCGCCAGCCGCATGATGTTCAGTGTCTGCAACTGCGGATAGAACGCGATGAACATCGCCGGGATGATGGCGAAATACTTCGCCACGTCGTTGGCGATCGAGAATGTGGTGAGCGCGCCACGGGTCATCAGGAGTTGCTTGCCGATCTCGACGATCTCGATGAGCTTGGTCGGGTTGGAATCGAGGTCGACCATGTTGCCGGCTTCGCGGGCGGCTTGCGTGCCGGTGTTCATGGCGACGCCGACGTCGGCTTGCGCCAGGGCGGGCGCGTCATTGGTGCCGTCGCCGCACATAGCGACGAGTTTGCCCTTGGCCTGCTCGTCGCGGATGAGGCGGAGCTTGTCCTCCGGCGTGGCCTGGGCGAGGAAATCGTCGACGCCGGCTTCCGCCGCGATGGCGGCTGCTGTGGTTGGGTTATCGCCCGTGATCATGATGGTCCGGATGCCCATACGGCGCAGCTCGGCGAAGCGCTCGCGGATGCCGCCCTTGACGATGTCCTTGAGCTGGATGACGCCAAGCAGGCGATTGTCTTTGGCCACGGCAAGGGGCGTGCCGCCGGATTTTGCGATCGCGTCGGCAATCGCGTTGATCTCGCGCACGGTTTCGGCACTGACGCTCGGCCGCAGCGCTTGGACGGTACTGCCGGGGCCGGGCGCAGTTGCAGCGGTATTGAGGTAATTCAGGATCGCCTCAACGGCGCCTTTGCGGACCCATGAACTGCCAATCTCGACACCGCTCATGCGGGTCTGAGCGCTGAAGGGGATGAAGCTCGCCTGCAGCTCGTGCAGCTCGCGGCCGCGGATGCCGTATTTTTCCTTGGCTAACACGACAATGGAACGGCCCTCCGGGGTTTCATCGGCGAGCGACGCAAGCTGCGCCGCGTCCGCCAATTCCTGCTCGGTGACGCCGCGAACCGGTTTGAACTCGGTCGCCTGGCGGTTGCCGAGTGTGATCGTGCCGGTCTTGTCGAGAAGAAGCGTATCGACGTCGCCCGCGGCCTCGACTGCGCGGCCCGACATGGCGAGAACGTTGAAGCGGACGAGACGATCCATGCCGGCGATACCGATGGCCGACAAGAGCGCACCGATCGTGGTCGGGATAAGCGTCACGAACAGCGCTACCAGGATCACAACCGAAATCGCGCCGCCGGCATAGGCGACATAGCTCGGGATCGTCGCGGTCGCGAACACGAAGATGATCGTCAGGCCGATCAGCAGAATGTTGAGCGCGATTTCATTCGGCGTCTTCTGGCGTTCGGCGCCTTCAACCAGCCGGATCATGCGATCGAGGAAGGTCGAGCCGGGCGCGGCGGTGATGCGCACGCGAATCCAGTCGGACAACACCTGCGTGCCGCCAGTGACCGCCGAGCGGTCTCCGCCCGACTCGCGGATCACGGGCGCCGACTCGCCGGTAATGGCCGCCTCGTTGACCGAGGCCATGCCCTGGACAACTTCGCCGTCAGAAGGGATCAAATCGCCCGCCTCGACCAAAACCAGATCGCCGACCTTGAGCGCGGTGCTCGGCACCAGCCGATAGTTCTGTTGGTCGTTCGAGCCGGTGATCAGCTTCGCTTGGGTCTCGGTGCGCTGGCGGCGCAGACTATCCGCCTGCGCCTTGCCACGGCCTTCGGCGACAGCTTCGGCAAAGTTGGCGAACAGGACGGTGAACCACAGCCAGAGGATGATCTGGAACTCAAAGCCGATATGCTCACCGCCGGTAAAAAGATCGCGGACCAGAATCGCTGTCGTCAGTGCGCTGACGATCTCCAGGACAAACATCACCGGATTCTTCATCAGCGTCCGCGGATTGAGCTTGACGAAAGCGGAGCCGATGGCCGGCACCACGATCTTGGGATCGAACAGCGCCGAGACGGGCATACGCTTGCGCAGGGTTGAGGTTTCCATGATAGCGACTCCGATAATCCGATCAGAACAGGGTGTGCGCCCGCATCGCGAGTTGCTCGACGATGGGCCCGAGTGAGAAGGCCGGGAAGTAGATCAGGCCGCCGGTGATCAGGATCACGCCCACGAGGAGGCCGACGAACAGGCCGCCATTGGTCGGAAAGGTCCCTGACGACGGTGGTACCGTCTTCTTAATCACCAGCGAACCGGCAATCGCCATGACCGGGATGATGACGAAATAGCGTCCGATCAACATCGCCAATCCGCCGGTCACATTGTACCAAAGAGTATTTCCCGTTAGTCCGGCAAAGGCTGAGCCGTTGTTCCCGGTTTGCGAGATATAGGCGTAGAGAATCTCGGAAAAGCCATGCGGGCCGGCATTGTTGGTCGAGGCCACGGCCGAGGGAATTACGGCCGCGGCGGCTGTCCAGCCGAGCATGGACAATGGCAGGATCAGGATGGCGAGCATGGCCATCTTGACTTCCTTCGCCTCGAGCTTCTTGCCGAGATATTCCGGTGTGCGCCCGACCATGAGACCGGCGATGAACACAGCGACAATGACGTAGAGCAGTATGCCGTAGAGGCCGGAGCCGACGCCGCCATAAATGACTTCGCCAAGGGCGATCATTGCCATGGGGATCATTCCGCCCAGCGGCGTGAAGCTGTCGTGCATCGCGTTGACCGAACCGTTGGATGCAGCGGTTGTCGCTGTCGCCCACAGGCTGGAGTTGACGATGCCGAAGCGGATCTCCTTGCCTTCCATGTTGGCCGGATCGACCCCGAGCGCGGCGAAATTCGGGTTGCCGTGAGCCTCGGCCCAGTAGCAGACAACGAGCGCGCCGAGGAAAATGATCGACATGGCGCCGTAGAGCGCCCAGCCCTGGCGCTCGTCTCTCACCATGCGCCCGAAAGTGTGGGTCAACGCGGCCGAGATCAGCAGAATGAAAATGACCTCGACGAAGTTGCTCAGCGGCGTCGGATTCTCATAAGGGACGGCCGAGTTGGCGTTCCAGAAGCCGCCGCCATTGGTGCCGAGCTGCTTGATCGCAATTTGCGATGCCGCTGGCCCCTGGCTCAATGTCTGCTTTGCGCCTTCCATCGTCGTCGCGTCGACATAGGCTCCCAGGTTCTGCGGGACGCCTTGCCAAACCAGGATCAGCGCTCCGACTATCGAGAGCGGCAGCAGTACGTAGAGGGTGGTCCGCGTCAGATCGACCCAGAAATTGCCAACCGTCTGCATTGACGCACGCGAAAATGCGCGAACCAGAGCAATCGCCAGCGCGATGCCGGTCGCGGCTGAAACGAAATTCTGCACCGTCAAGCCCGCCATCTGGGTGAAATAGCTCAGCGTGCTTTCGCCGCCGTAGTTCTGCCAGTTGGTATTGGTGGCAAAGCTGACGGCGGTATTGAATGACAAGTCTTGCGAAACCGCCGATTGATCCGCCGGGTTGAGCGGCAGGTACGCTTGCAACCGCTGCAGCGCATAGACGACCAGGAACCCGGCCGCGTTGAACAGCAGCATGGCGACCGTGTAGCTGATCCAGTGCTGTTCGCGGCTGTCGTCGACTCCGCTGATCCGATACATCACGGTTTCCACCGGCCGCAGCACTGGAGTGAGAAACGTCCGGCGACCCTCGAACACGCTCGCCATGAAGCGGCCGAGCGGAACGACCAGCGCGGTCAGGACCACGAAATACAACGCGATTTGCAGCCACCCATTGACGGTCATGGTCGTTATTTCCTTTAGAACTGCTCGGGCTTGAGCAGGGCGTAGGTCAGGTAGATGAGCAGCCCCGCAGTAACGAGGGCGGCGAGCGAATAATCGAAGATCATGGCGTTTCCCCTCAGAGCAGGTCGCAGGCGTACACGTACGCGATCGAAAGCGCGAAAAAGGCGAACCCGATCGCCAGCATAACGACGTCCATCATGGGAGCGCTCCGAATAAACAAAGTCCCGATTTCAGATTTCATCAGCAGAGGCCCGGCCGCCGCCGGCCACCTTGATTTGTGTCAACAGGGCGCGAATTCGCGGCCTGGCAGGGCGATTACCTGTCACTCTTCGCATAGGAAATCGAGAGGGGGGCGAGGGCGGTCGTATAAAAATTATATAAGAAGCCCCGACCTTTCTGGCGCGCGAGTGGGCAGTTCACTTGTTGAGCAAAATCCGAAACCGCTTGCTCGGCTGATTTCAGTGACGGCGGCTGTGGCTGTCACGTCCCCGTCGCACAACACGCGTCTTCAAAGATCAATCCCGAGAAAAGTCCCGATGCGCTGCAGCCATCCTCTGGATGGCGGTAAGTCGCCAATACATTTGACAACAGTCACGCCCCCAGGCTGCACCAAGAGCCGAATAAGCCGGCAAGCAGCCCGTTAACGTCACTATGCCGGCTTTATGAAGACGAGCTCCACTCCGTCTCGAATTCATATGTCATCAAGAGCACATTTGGCGTCAGCGAAACGGATAGTGGGAGAGAGCGCGATGAGCGTCATTCCCGTCGATGAACCTCCTGGCGCCGCCATCGGCGCAGCGAAACCAAGAGGCTTCTGGCAAAGGCTGGCGCAGGCGATCGATGAGTATTTCGTCGATCGAACCAAGCGAGCAGTACCCGAAACCACGCTGCGTCGCTCCAGGCACGAGATCAATCGCTGTCGCCAGCTCATGCACAGGAGGTCGTTCGCGCCGGTCGGAGCCGGCATCGATCTTAGGTCACGGCACCGCACCACCCGGGTGTAAACGCGATGACGACGAGGTCAGCCAAATCGCTCGATCACGCGCGCCCGTTGCTGCGAGGCATTTGTCTTGTCGTAAAAGGCAATTGGGCGGGTCACGATCGGCGGGAAGCGTTGCCTGGCGCGGCCAGCACGATCACCAAATTTCCTCGCTGGCCTGATACCGGCGCGTTCAGCGGATCGATCCCGCTATTCTTTATCGGACGCAATAAAAGCGGGCTTTGGGTAGCCCGCGAAGCCGAGGGGCGGACCGGCGGCGTTTTCCTGTTCAGGCGGTCAGCCCTGCGCTTTGCTGAGAAGAACAGCGCTCCGCTCGGATGCGCGACTATGTTTCTCGCGGAACCTTTCGAGCTTGATGGTGAAAACCGAGGTAGCCGCCTTGTTGCGTGGCTCGAGGCAGTACGCGGGATGGCAGCCGGGCTCATACCGGACTATCCGCCGCCAATCGCGATCAGGCGAAAAAACTCCAAAATAGGAGAGTGGCGATGATACAGGCAGAGCAAGCCGAGCCTCCCTCGTGGTTGCGATCGCCGGTATTTATGATCGGTCAGGATTGCCGGGGGAATTGGGTGGTCCAAGACCAAAATGGGATCCGCGGAGGCCTCTTTGTCGATCGCGGCGCAGCGCTTCGATTCGTCCGTTTCGAGAATGGAGACCGGCCGCAGGGCGTGATCATGGTTTCCGGAGTTCTCGAGCTCGATATGAGCCGCAACCCGGGTGCGTCGCCGCAACGCGAACTCGCCGCCGGGCCTCAGCGGCGGATCGCCTGAAACGTCCGTTCCGCGGTGCAGGGGTCAACTCATCGACATCGCTGCTTCCAATCGGTTCGCTTACGACGTGAGAAACCAGCCAGCGTCATAGCGGCTTTCTTATCTCGTTATCCCCGCCTCCGGCGTTCCGCGGAATGGCGGTATCAGATCCCAAAATCCGTGGTGGTTCTCAACAAACGTGGTCGTTTCCCCAGTGCCGAGATTGAGGATTTTCTCCGCCGGAGGCTCGGTCCGATTCCACCAGCCGCCGCCGAGCGCCTGGAACAGCGCCGCCGTATCGGCCAGCCTGGCGGAGCGCGCTTGCACCACCTGGATAGCCGCCTGCAGATAGGTCTGCTGCGCGGTCAGCAGTATCAGCACGTTGGCATTTCCGGTTTCCATCTGCTGACGCGCGAGGTCAAAGCTGATCTTGGAGGCGCGCTCAAAGTCGCGCGCCGCTTTCAGCGCGTCGGCGTCGTTTTCCAGCGCGCGCAGCGAGTCCGCCACGTTCTGCACGGCGCCGACCACCGTGCTGCGGTAGCTCCACGCCGCCGCGTCATAGGTGGCCTGGGCGCCGCGAAGGGTGTGCAGTAGCGTCGTGCCGTCGAACACCGGTTGCGTGGCATTGCCGGCGACGAGCCAGAATGCATTGGTCGGCGAGAGCAGGCCGGCGAGCGCCGTGTTCATGTAACCGGCATTGCCGCTGATATCGAAGCTCGGAAGCATGTTGGCCGTGGCAACGCCGATCTGCGCGCTGGCCGCGTGCAGCTGCTCCTGCGCCGCGCGCACGTCCGGGCGCTGCTCGATCAGCTGCGACGGCAGGCTTACTGGCAGATCAGTCGGCAACGCCAGATCCGCGAGCTTGAATGTTTCGCGCGGCTCCTGGCTGGCATAGGCGCCGGCAAGCGCTGCCATCAAATCGCGGTTCTGCTGCAGCGCCTTGCGCAGCGGCGGCAGCGTTGCAGCCACTTGCGCCAGAGCCGCTTCCTGCAGGGCAACGTCATTGCGGCTGGCATAGCCGGCGTTGAGCTGATGCCGCAGGATGTCGAGCATCTTGTTATTGATCGCGATCAGTTCGTGCGCGGCATCGATCTGACCACGCAGCGACGCCTCGGTGATGGCGGCGACGGCTACGTTCGATGTCAGCGAAAGATAGGCCGCCTCAACCTGGAAGCGCTGGGAATCGGCCAGCGCCTCGAGGGACTCGACCGTACGCCGATTGAGGCCCCAGACGTCGAAGCTGTACGACACCGTGACCTGCGCGGTGTACAAACTAAACGGGTTGGCTCCCGAATTGAGCACCGGGGTGATCGGCCCGGCGGTCAGCTGGCGGGTCGGATTGAAGTTCGCCTGGACGACTGGAAAGAACCTGCCCTCTTGAGCATAGGCGGCTTCCTTCGCAGCGCGAAGGGTAGCGAGCGCCGATTGCAGCGAGGGATTATTCTTCAGCGCTCGCTCGATCAGGGCGTTGAGCGCCGGCGATCTGAACAGCCGCCACCATTCTTGCGGAATGTCGCGGCCCTGCGCGAAGCGCTGCGACTGGCCGGTCGGCGAATTGGTTGCCGTGGTGTTCGTCCGCAGCGGCTCTTTGGTGTATCGCCCGACCTCGGGCGCGGCGGGATGGAGGAAGTCGGGGCCGACTGCGCAACTCGCTAAAAGCATTGCGGCCGCGAGAGCGGCGGCGCTCACATTAAGCGACCGGATTGACGGACCGAACATGTGCAACTGACGCAGTGTTGCAAGTGGAAGGACTCAAAGCGAGATGCCCCCGCGACTCATTATTTCCCATTTGTTGCATGTTGGCTGTGATCGGCTTGCCACACTGCCCATTATTCAGGGTTTATTCAGCGTGGACTTGGCGTGCTGTGATTCTTCACAGTAGAAATCGAAAGAATCCTCGCCGCGACCCCGCGGCCGAGCCATCATCAAACTAGAGTAATAGAATGATATACTCGCAATAAATCTGTGATGAGTTGCGTCTGCACGGGGCGGCTAGTTCGAATTCTGTGATTAATAACAGTAGACGGCTCAATTGCGTAATGGCCAGTTCTTGGAAATTTAGACGAAACTGGGTGTGGTCTATCCATGCTTCCCGCCATCACGAGCGGCAGAACGAGAGCCGTTGTCATCGTTGCGGTCATCGCCCTCGCGATCGTCGCGTATGCGGCGTGGCGCTTGAGCGAGAATTCGAGGTCCGGGCTTAGCGCTACGACCAGCGCCAGCGCCGAGCAGAGCGATGCGTCCAGCGCGCCCGCGCGCGACCGCGACAGCGTCGATCTGTCGGATTCCCAACTCGCATCGGTGAAGGTCGAGCCGGTCGAGGATCACGAGTTTCCGGTGGAGAAGGAGGCGGTCGGCAGTATCGACTTCAACGAAGACATGGCGGTGCAGGTGTTCACCCCGTACCAGGGGCGCATCAT
This sequence comes from uncultured Alphaproteobacteria bacterium, assembly GCA_963709825.1. Lineage (GTDB taxonomy): Bacteria > Pseudomonadota > Alphaproteobacteria > Rhizobiales > Xanthobacteraceae > BOG-931. The sequence continues at coordinate 32,136 of CAVPXZ010000005.1, read as the reverse complement.
CGCCCTCTATGCTTCGATCGGCGATGATGTGAAGAAGGGGCAGACGCTATTCACCATCGACAGCCCCGATCTTCTGCAGGCCGAGTTGACCCTGATCGCGGCGGCGGGTGTTTTGGAGCTGACCACCCGTAATCTGGCGCGCCTTCGCGAGCTCTATAAGAGTTCTTGCGGTATCGCAACACGATCTCGAGCAGGCGGTTTCCGACCAGCAGACCGCGGAAGGCAATCTGCGGGCGGCGCGCGATGCGGTTCGGATTTTCGGCAAGGCCGATGCCGAGATCGATCGCATTGTCGCCGATCGCGTCGCCGACCCGACGCTTGTCGTGCCGAGCCCGATTAGCGGGCGGATTACAGCGCGCAATGCGGCGCCGGGGCTGTTGGTGCAGCCCGGCAATGCGCCGGCTCCCTATGCCGTCGCCGACATCAACACCATGTGGATGCTGGCGGATGTCGCCGAGACCGACAGCCCCGCTTTCCGCGTCGGACAAAAGGTGCAAGTCAAGATCGGCGCATTTCCGGGCCGCGTGTTCGATGGAAAAGTCACGACCATCGGCGCCACTGTCGACCCGAATACGCGGCGCGTACTGGTGCGGTCCGAGATCAGGGATCCCCAGCACGAGTTGCGCTCGGGCATGTTCGCGAATTTCACCATCAGCGTCGCTGCGCCGGTGCGTTCTCCTGCCATTCCGCTCGATGGCGTGGTGCGGGAGGGCGACGGCACCATGACCGCGTGGGTCACCGCCGACCGGCGCCGGTTCACCAAACGGACGGTCAAGATCGGCGGACAGCATAACGGCTACCGGCAGGTTCTCGAAGGCGTGCAGATTGGCGAACTGGTCGCCACCGAGGGCGCGATATTCCTCAGCAACGCGCTCGTCCTCGCGCAATGAAGGCTTCGCGGTCGGGCCGAAGACGCGCGTGACATCGGAGTAAGATACAGACTGTGCTCAAAGGGTTCCTCACATTTGGGCTGACGCGTCGCCCGCTGGTTCTGCTCGGGCTACTGATCTTCATAGCCGCGGGCTTGTTCGCGTTTTCGAAGCTGAACATCGAGGCCTATCCCAATCCGGCTCCCGTGATCCTCGAAATCACCGCCCAGGCGCCCGGCCTTTCGGCCGAAGAAATGGAACGTTACTACACGATTCCGATCGAGGTCGGCCTTGCCGCAACGCCGGGAGTCGACGTCATCCGCTCGACCTCGTTCTACGGTCTGAGTTTCGTTCGAGTGACGTTCTATTACGGCATCGACTATTACTTCGCGCTCACCCAGACCGCCATCAACCTGCAGCAGAACGTCAGTCTGCCGAATAACGTTACGCCGCAGATCCAGGCCACCAGCCTGGTCGGCGAGATCTACCGCTACCAGGTGACCGGGCCGCCGCACTTCGGGCTAACCAATCTCCGCACCATCCAGGATTGGGTATTGCAGCGGCGGCTTCTGACCGTTCCCGGGATCGTGCAGCTCAACACCTGGGGCGGCACGACCAAAGAATACGACGTCGAAGTCGATCTGCATAAGCTCGACGCATACAACGTCACGCTGCCGCAGGTGATCGCCGCGCTCGGCAATGCCAACGTTAATGTCGGCGGCCGCACCATCAATATGGGCCAGCAGTCGGTGAATATTCGCGGCGTCGGCTTGATGAACTCCGGCGGCGACGCCGATTTGACCCAGGGCTACAAGGTCGAGGATATCGAGAACGTCCCGCTGTCGCAAGCCAACGGCGTGCCGGTATTCGTCAAGGACGTCGCCAAGGTCTCCGTCGGCTATGTGCCGCGACTCGGCAAGGCGGGTCGCGATCACCAGGACGATGTCGTCGCGGCGATCGTCATCATGAACCGTACGCTGCACACCAATGACGTGGTGGCCCGGGTGCGGGCGGAAATCCAGAAGATCAACAACGACGGCAGCCTGCCGCCGGGCGTGAAACTGGTCCCGTTCTATGACCGCACTGATCTGGTTGCGGTGACGACCAGCACGGTGATGCACAACCTGATCTTCGGCTGCCTGCTGATTTTTTTCATTCAATGGGTGTTTCTCGGCGACCTGCGCAGCGCCATCATCGTCGGCGCCAATATCCCGTTCGCGTTGTTCTTCAGCATCATGATCCTAGTGTTGCGCGGCGAGGACGCCAACCTGTTGTCGGTCGGCGCCGTCGATTTCGGCATTATCGTCGATGCCGCCGTTATTCTCGTCGAGAACGTGTATCGGAATTTCCAGCTCGGGCCGGAGGACAGACGGGCGCTTGTTGGGCAGCTGGCAGAGGCAAGATGGGGCGCCGATCCGACCAATACCGGCGCCTCGGGGAGTAATCCGACCTGGACCGATCGGCTACGGATCATCCTGATCAGCGCACTGCAGGTCGACCGCGCGATATTTTTCTCGACCGCGATCATCGTTGCCGCATTCATTCCGCTGTTCACCATGCAGGGAGTGGAAGGCCAGATCTTCAGCCCGATGGCGCGGACTTATGCCTACGCGCTGGTGGGAGCGCTGTTGGCAACGTTCACCGTGACGCCGTGTCTCGCCTCGCTGCTGCTGCCCGGGCATATCGACGAGGTCGAAACCTTCGTGGTGCGCACCATACGTTGCGTCTACACGCCGGTGCTGCGTTGGTCGTTGCGCCAACGCAAGGTCACCATTGCGATCGGTGTCCTGTTCCTGGTTTTCAGCTTCTTCCTCGGGTCGCGGCTCGGCAGCGAATTCCTGCCGACGCTCGAAGAGGGCAATCTGTGGATTCGCGCCACCATGCCGCCGACCATATCGCTGGAAGCCGGCATGCCGCTCGTCAATAAAATCCGGGAGATTCTTCTTCGCCATCCCGAGGTCGTTACGGTCGTTTCCCAGCATGGCCGGCCGGACAACGGCAGCGATGCGGCGGGATTCTTCAATGCCGAGTTCTTCGTGCCGCTGAAGCCGTTTGAGGAATGGCCCAAGGGCTACACCAAGGAGAAGCTGATCGAGGATCTGCACCGGGAGTTCGGCAAAGAATTCGTCGGTATCGACTTCAATTTCTCGCAGTACATCCAGGACAATGTCGAAGAAGGCCTGTCCGGCGTTAAGGGCGCAAACTCAGTCAAGATTATCGGTCCCGATCTCACGACCCTGGAGCAGCTTGCGCGAACAGCGATGCGCGAGATGGCGAAAGTGCGGGGCATTACCGATCTCGGCGCGTTCTGGGTGCTCGGACAGCCGAATTTGAACATCATGGTCAATCGCGCCAAGGCGGCGCGCTACGGCCTGAGCGTCAACGACGTCAACAACGTCGTTCAAGCCGCATTGGGCGGAACGCAGGCGACGACACTGTTAGAGGCCGACCGCCAGTTCGGTGTCGTCGTGCGACTTGCCCCCGAGTATCGCAACAACATCGACGAGGTGCGCAACATCAAGGTTGGCGTGCAGACCGCCAACGGCAACGCCTATATTCCGCTGAGCGAACTCGCCTCCATCACCCTCGACACCGGCGCTTCCTACATCTTCCGTGAGCGCAACCAGCGCTTCGTGCCAATCAAGTTCAGCGTGCGCGGCCGCGATCTCGCCGGCGCCGTAGCGGAGGCCCAGGAGCGGATCAATCGCGCCGTGAAGCTGCCAACCGGCTATCGGATCGATTTTGCCGGCGAGTTCGAGTGGCTGCAGCAGGCGAAGAAGCGCCTTCTGATCATTACGCCGGTGACCTTCGTCCTGATCCTGGTGTTGCTTTATGGCTTGTTCAACTCGTGGCGCGACAGCTTCCTGGCTTTGCTCGGACTGCCGTTTGCGATTTCCGGCGGCCTCGTCGGGCTTTACGTTTCCGGATTGGATTTCAGCATCTCGGCGGCAATCGGATTTATCTCCCTGTTCGGCGTGTCGGTGATGAGCGGCATCCTCATCCTCAACGGTTATTATCGGGTCGTCGCCCAGGGTAGCGGCGACACCATCGAAGCGATGTTCCATGCGGTCCAGGAGCAGATGCGGCCGATCCTGATGATGACGCTCTCCGCCTGCATCGGGCTGTTGCCGGCGGCGATCTCGACCGGCATCGGCAGCCAGGTGCAAAGGCCGCTGGCCACGGTGATTGTGGGTGGCATGTTGATCGGCCCGATCATGTTGCTTGTGATCGTGCCGGCGCTGCAGTCATTGTTCCTGCCTGCCCAACATCGCGCCGCGGCTGCCGGTCATCCGGAAGCACCGCAACCAGCGGAGTGAGGATCGATGGCGATCAAAACTCGTTGGAAGATTGGTTGCAGCTTTCTCGCGGCCGCACTATTCGGCGCCTTGACGGTTGACTTGTGCTTCGCAGAGGAGGCCCGTTCCGGCGCGCCCGCGGTGGCCGCGGAGCGCAACAGTTCAGCGCCGCCTTCCGGCGAACAAGCCAAAGGGGGCGCGTCGAAGCCGGAGGGTCAGTCCGCTCTGCGAGCCGGCGGCGATAGCAGACCCGCCATAGGCGAGGGGGCACCGGCGGGCGCAAATGCACCTGCTCCTGGTGGTGTGAACCTGGATGGTATCGATACCAGCATTACTGTGCAGCCTCGTCGGTTGGCCAACGGGCGACCTAAAATCGGGAGTGTAAAGGTCGTCAAGATTGCGCCGCGGAATTTGCTGGCGCCGCGCCTCTCGGCACCCGGCCGATCTCAGATTACTCTGCACAACGCGATCGGTGTACCGGTTGTTCGCCTCGGAAGCCCGGAGCGCCACATTGGCGCGCACCATGATGTCTCCATCCTCGGTCATGGTGCATACGCATCGCCGGGTACCGCGGCGAGCACAGTGGACCGGTTGGCCAAAGTCGAGGGACCGATCGACCACGCGGTTGTTCATGCCAATCCGGTCATCAAACCTTTTGTCTTGAACCGCGGAACGATCAACGGAACGACCCTCAATCATCGCGGTGTCGGTCCATCCAATATAGGCGGACCGGCAAAGACGATCGTCGGCATCAACGGGACATCGATTCGGCCGGTGCACTGAGTTCGGCCAAAAGCTCATTTCCCAGCTTATTTTCACGCGGCGGTTACGGGGGACCGCGAATTGAGCCACCCCGAATTGCTGCCTGCGTTTCAGCTAAAATCTAGCGCAAATGCCTGATTCAATACCATTGTACCGGTTAACCCGCCAACCTATCCGTATTTTATAGCAGCACACCACCCAATATTAGATGCAATCTATATTTTTGGTCCGAAGGAGCGTATAAGAATGATCCAGACGGCTCATGAATTACCTTATCAAGGGAATCATGACTTGGATGCCGATCGATTGGGCGCGACATCCTCCTGAAGCGAAACAGTCGGTCATTAAAATTCCGGCCGGCCTCCGCATTGCGGGTGCAGCCCTGCGGGTGGTCTTCATCGCCTGTCTGCTGCTGATAACGATTCGCGTCAGCATGCCCCAGAACGAAACCATTTGGACGGCTTACGACACGCCCGGGGATCTCGTTCGGATAATTCTCGGCTTTGCGGTTTGCATCTGGATCGCCGTTCAGCTTTTCAGAGCGCCCAGGGACCCTCAGGCTTATCGAACCTGGGTCTATCTTGGGCTTTTCGTGGTACCGTTCGCGCTGGTTTGTCTGTTCGCTGTCTGGTGAGTTTTCCAGATAACGCGCTCGCGAATTCGCAAAACCCCAGCTGTATTCGCGGATCGTCAGAGCATGATCCGAAAAAGTGGAAGCCGGTTTTCCGAAAAAATCATGCTCCACCAGAAAGTTAGAGCGCCAATCGATTCAATCTGATCGCTTGGCACCGAAAGACGGCGCGGCCGCCCAGCCCAATCCGGTCGCAGCTTCATTGCAGCCCCGGCGTGCCGTCGAGCCGTGGCGGGTCTTATAGCGGGTCTCATAAACGTCCGCGCCGTGCCGGCAGCTGATCAATCGCGCGCTGAAACAAACCGGCCGGCAGCGTTGCCGCCGCCGGCCGAAGCTGTCGGGGAGTTCGTTATCGGTTATCGATCTTACTTGAGCGCGCTCAGCACAGTCGCGATCGAAAGCTTGGCGACAAAAGCCGCGCCGCACCAGTTGGAGCCAAGCCCGCCCGGATTTTGCGCAGTTATGTTGCCAGCGCCGAAGCTCGCCGTTTGATCGCTGGTGAAGACGTTGCATTGGGCTTTGGTCAGGTTGGTATCGTAATAGCGCAGATCGAGCGTGAAGATCTTCCAGGTGAGACCCAAGCCGACATCCCAGTTTAGATAGCTGGTGTAGGGCACACCGGTCGGAAATGCCGGCACAGCGTAGAAGGCATCCGACGTTCCGAGCTGCCACCAGCCGACGTCGGCCGAAGCATAGGCGCCGATGCCATTCGGAAACCACGTTGACGGCGCGGTCAATGTCACGTTGCCGGCATAGTAGATACCGGATGCGCCCGAGTTGAGCACGCCCGCCATTCCCGAACCGAGCACCGGTGCGCCCCAGATCTGGCCGCCGAAGTTGAAGTTATCATTCACGGTGTAGGTGGCTTTGCCGTAGAACTCGAGGAAGCTGAGATCTTCTTTGATGAAGTTGCCGTTCGGCAAAGCGAGCGCAGTCGCCCCCGTTCCGCCCAGCGCGGGGCAGGATCCGACACCGGCCGCCGGGCCGAAGCACTGGCCGCCCGGGTAATAATAGTACCAAGCGCCGGCATCGAGCGCGAGTTTGCCGATGGTCGGGCGGATGCCGCCGTAGAAGTCGATCTCGGCCGCCCCCCGGTTTGGGAAATCGATGCTCTCGCCGGAGATGCCGACATAGGCCTGCCACATCGAGTTGAAGTTGTAGCGGGGCTCCAAACCGAACTGTGTTGAAGGCTGGTGCGCCGATTGAGTGATGCCGCGGAAAATATAGTCGTTCATGAAGCCGCCGGTGATCGCGATATCCCACGGCGATGGCGGCGGCGGAGGTGCCGGCGGTGCCTTGAGCGCCATGTCGGCGGCCATGGCCGAGGATGTCGCCAAGCTGGCGGCGACAACGAGCGATAACGCAATTCTTTTCATGATCTGCCCCCTGCCTTCAGGCCGAAGAAGTCTTTCAACCCGGCGTGGAAACACGCTTGCAAATTTTAGAACGCAATCTCAATTCAGCCAAGATTAATTATACAGCAAATGCTTGATTTTTATGCGTTTTCCCAAGAGAATATACGATTTTTTAATGTATGTGGCTGCGAGGTCACACTCGATCCTGCAAGTTGCAGCGTCGGACGGCTCGAAAAAAGGCGCCGCAAACAGCGGCGCCTAGAAGGTCGCATCGGCTGGCGATGCGGGGAAACGTGTTGGGGTTGCTTACGCCGCGCAGATCGCCGCAAGCAGTCGAACGCGACGTCCAAACGGCGTCAGTTCCCGATCGTTGGCGGCAGAGCCGTCAAGGGTCCGCGACAAAGATAGTGCGCGGACCCCCGACTTTGCGAGCGGACACCAGTTACTCGCCTTCGGTCCCAATGGCGTAGGCGGTTTCGCCGTGGACGGCGTCGTCACCTACTTTCAGCGTTGCCTCATCGAGACGCAGCGGAACGATGAACGAGATCACCTTGAGGATGATGAAGGTGGCGATCACGTTGTACACGATGATGAACGCCGCGCCCTCGGCCTGAAGCAGAAGCTGCGGCGCGTTGCCGTAGAGCCAACCTGTCACGCTGATGCCGGGCGCCTCCTTGTCGGTGCCGATGTACATAAGCATGTTCGGATTGGCGAGGATGCCGACGAGCAGACCGCCGAGCAAGCCGGCGACGCCGTGGGTTGAGAACACGCTCAGCGTATCATCCACCTTTTGCATGAACGGCATCTTTTGCAGCTTGTTCATGCTGAGCCAGGGAATGATGCCGGCGCAGATGCCGATGATGATCGCGCCGAAGCCGTCTACGTAACCGGCGCCGGGAGTGATGGCCACGAGGCCGGCAATCATGCCGTTGACGGCGCCGATCACCGACGGCTTGCCGTAGGCGATTTTGTCAAGGACCGTCCAGACCAGAAGAGCGACTGCGGTGGCGGTATTGGTGTTAAGCACCGCCGCGCCGGCATCGGCGTTAGCGAAGTACGGGTCGCCGCCGTTGAAGCCGTTCCAGCCGAGCCACAGGATTCCGGCGCCGGCCAGGGTGATCAACAAGCTATTGGGCGGGAAATGATCGCGGTCGGCTTGCAGACGCGGGCCAACCAGCCATGCCGCGACAAAGCCCGACGTGCCGGCGGCGAGATGGATGACATAGCCGCCCGAGAAGTCTGCGACGCCCATGCTGGCGAGCCAGCCGCCGCCCCACAGGCTGAATGCTCCCACCGTATAGACGAGCGTCATCCATACTGGACAGAAGATCATCCAGGCCGTGAAGTTCATGCGGCCGAGCACCGAGCCGGCAAGGATGATGACGGTGATGGCGGCGAACACGAACTGGAAGAAAATCAAGGTTGCCATGGGAAAGGCGAGCACCGGCATACCCGACGCCGCGGCCGGAATTGTTGCCTGGCCAAGCGTGAACGCGGCCGACGTTGCCAAACCCGGAGTGCCGAGGAATGGAAACCATTGCGGCCCAAAGGCCATGTTGTAGTCGAAAAGAATCCAGACGACCAAGACCGAAGCAAAAGCGTACATTGACATGAAGGCGGAGTTGATCGCCCATTTCTTCTTGACGACGCCGCCGTAGAGAATTGTCAGTCCGGGAATGCTCTGCAGGCCGACGAAAGTTGCGGCGGCCAATTGCCAAGCATTATCTCCAGTATCTAGCCACTGTGGTGATGGTACGAGTGCCATGGTTTCCCCCAACAATGCCTTTCTGCGCGCCAATGGCAGATAGGCCAGCGCCTGGAAACGCCGCAAAAATTATGCCAGTCAGTTGTCCATTGACTGAACGGATATTCCCCGGAAGATTGTTTCTCGGCGTTGGTGGCTGTGACTAAAATATCTGCAAATGATTATGGAATAGGCAGGCCAATGGGGCGAGGCATAAACCTGAATCGGTGGCTAGCGGCGGCCGCGAGCGGCGCGTTTACATTAGCCGTTGCGGCAGTCGGCATGAGCATGGAAGCGCAGCACGGCGAGACTGCGATCATGTGCACCAACCCGGTCAGCGGTACGAGCTGGCAGATCAGGATCGACTACGATCAAAGCACCGTGGATTCCAATCCCGCGCGTATCCGCGACGCTACGATTTCGTGGCACGACGCCAAGGACGGCGGCAACTATACGCTGGATCGGAAATCCGGGAATCTGACAGTTATCGTCGCTTCAAGCACCGGCGGCTCTTTCTTGTATGATCGTTGCAGGCCGGAGCATTGAGGCCGCATTCGCGGTCTTGAGATCTGCGCGCCCATCGCCGCGTCACCAGCAGGGCTGCCCGCTGCGCCACCGGGATCGGGGCCGTGGCGATGGCTGAACGGCTTTCCGGCGTCAAGGCAAGCGCGGGGTTCGCATCGGGCACCGGTCCGCGCAAACAGAATGAAGATTTTGCCGGCGTCGTTTTCGGCTTTGAGCTGCCGGAACCCCGCCGCGATGTTGTCGCTGCGATCGCCGATGGGATTGGGGGCGCGAAAGGCGGGCGTGTGGCAGCCGAGACCGCGGTGCGCGGCTTTCTGGATGGATTTTGCGATCTGCCGGAAACCATGGAAGTGCGCAGGGCTGGCGCGAGGGTCCTCAACGCGCTGAATGGTTGGATCCATTCGCAGGCTCAGCGCGACGCCGAGCTGGCGGGAATGGGATGCACCTTCACCGCATTGGTGCTCCGCGGCCGCGTCGCGCACGGACTGCACGTCGGCGATACCCGCGCCTATCGGCTGCGCGGTGACCGCCTCAGCTGTCTGACCACCGACCACGTGCGCGACGATGGCGCTGGCCGGTCTCACATTCTGACCCGTGCGCTCGGTGTTGAGACCGAGGTACGGCTGGATTACGCCAGCCAGCCGCTGGCGCTGCACGACCGCTTCCTGTTGTGCAGCGACGGGATCCACGGAGTCCTTAGTGCCGAGACCATCGCCGACATTCTCCGCGAGCGGCCCGCTTCCGAAGATTCCGCGCGGGCGCTGGTTGCGGCCGCGCTCAACTCCGGCAGCACCGACAATTGCACGGCTCTGGTGCTCGATGTTGTCGAGCTGCCGTCGGCGGAATCGGCCGACATCGGTGCTGCGATCATGCAGCTGCCGTTGATCCCGGTGCCGGTCGCCGGCGAGACGGTCGATGGCTTTGTGCTCAAAGTGCTCGTGTCCGACGGCCGATATACGCGCCTGTTCGGTGCAATTGACGAGATCGAGGGCGGCGAAGTCGTGTTGAAATTTCCCAAGCCTCAGGTCGCCTCCGTCGCCACCTACCGCGCGGCATTCGTTTGCGAGGCGTGGGTGGGCGCGCGCGTGCACAGCCCGTGGGTGGGGCGCACCATTGAGCTGCCCCCGGGCCGGCAGACTTGTCTCTATACGGTCATGCCGCTCTATCAAGGCGAACTGCTGGAGACTAGGCTCACCCGGCGGCCGTCGCTGGGTCTGGAGGAAGGACGAAATATCACCATCAAACTAGCCCGAGGCGCGGCGGCGCTGCACCGGGCGGGGATCATCCATCGCGACATCAAGCCGGATAACGTGATCCTCGAAAACGAAGTATCGCTCAAACTGATCGATCTCGGGGTCGTGCGTGTTCCGGGACTTGAAGATTTTCCGCCCGAGGACATTCCGGGCACCCTTGCCTACATGGCGCCCGAAATGCTGGCGGGCGAACCCGGCAACGAAGCGACCGACATTTACGCCTTGGGCGTCACCATGTTTCGCGCCTTCACCGGCGAGTTTCCCTACGGCAATCCCGACGCAACGAGCCCGTCACGTCGAACGCGCCCCGCGGCGCTTTCCGGCTTGCGGCCAGACCTCCCGGCCTGGGTGCAGGCAGCCCTGGGGCGAGCCGTCGCGATCGATCCGGCCGAGCGTTTTCACAACATGATGGAATTCGCGGCCGAGATGGAGGCGGGCCCGGCGCGTCCCGTTGTTGCGATGCGCCGGCCGCTGACCCTCTACGAACGCGCCCCGGTCCGTTTCTGGCAGGGCGTGGCCGCGCTTCTGGCGCTCGCGCTGTTGCTGTCGCTACTGCGGCATTAGCTAGAAAACCCAAAGCCCTACAATCCGATCAGCGAAAGATCGGGAGCGATCCTCATACCCTCGCGGCACGGCCCGCTATGGTTCGATCAGGCGGCCCGCGCTCGCTTTGATGACAGCCTCGGTGCGGGTCGCGGCGCCGAGCTTGGCGCGCGCATTGTCGATGTGGAAATCGACGGTCCGCTTGGTCAGGCCGATGATCTGTGCGATTTCAGCCGAAGTCTTGCCGCGGGCAACCCAGGTTAAGATCTCGACCTCGCGATCATTGAGATCAGGAAGCTTGGGCCACAGCCCGCTGCGTGCGATGCCGGCCAACCGCGCATTGATGATGGTCGCGAGGACATCGAAATCGATCGGCTTGGTCACGTAGTCGTCGGCTCCCAATTGCCGGCCCTTGAGTTCATTGTCCCGATCGGTCAGCGCGGTGAGAAAGACGAAAGGCATTTTCGCAAACCGCGGCGCCAGCGCGATCAGACGTTCCAAAAGCTCAAATCCGGACATCATGGGCATGCTGACGTCTGACAGCACCAAGTCCGGCATGGTCTTGAGGATGGCGGCGAGCCCCTCGCGGCCGTCATGGGCGACGGTAACCGCGTAGCCGCGATCGATCAGTTCCTCGGCAATCAAGGCCGCGGTTTCGGCGTCGTCCTCGATGCAAAGAATCTTCTTTTGAGCTTCAGGCATGCAGCTACCGAAGGTTTGAATATTAACGCAAAAGCGGAGCAAAAATCAGCCCGAAGGTCGTCTTAGGCTGAAACGTGGTTTTCCCTCGACGCTGGCTCATATATAAAGACCGCCATTTAAATGTTATACGCGAAAAGGCTGCCGTTGCGGTCCGAAGTGTTCTCCCACCGATGGTTGGCCCCCATGCGGCAGCTACGATCGATCCGGTTTCACCTTACCGCGGTGTTCCTGGTCTTTTTTTTGCTGATCGTCGTCCTCGGCTTTTTCAGCATCTGGCGCCTGAGCAATTTCAATCGGCTGTCCGCCGACGTCGCCGAGGTGTGGCTGCCCAATACCCGCGTCCTTGGCGACCTCAATAATTTCACCTCCGATTTCCGCGCCATCGAAGGCAGCAATCTGTTGTCGTCGGATCCGGTCGAAATCGCGGCGACGGAAGAACAGATCGCCGAACTCGACCGGTCGATAGCCGACGCCGAGCGCGGTTTCGAGCGGATTCGCCACGTCGCCGCCGAAGATATTCTGTACGATCGCTTCAAAGCGTACTGGAACGATTATCGCAAGATCGTCAACCAGATACTGGTGCTGTCACGAACCGACCGCAAGCCGGAGGCGCTCGCGCTTTATGGCGGCACCTCGCGCATCGCCTATGACGCGGCGAGCGACACGCTCGGTCAACTTACCGACCAGGCGGTCGCCAACGCCCAGGCCGCCAGCGATCGTCTCGGCATCGCCTATCGGCAGGCGTTCTGGCTGATCCTCCTCGGCATGGTGATTGCCGGCGTGATGGTCGTCGCCGCACTTGTCCACATCAGCCGCTCGATTTCGGATCCGCTGCTGCATTTGGCAGACCGCATGCGCCGCTTGGCCGCCAACAATACCGACATCGATATCCCCGAAACCGAACGGCGGGACGAAATCGGCGAGATGGCGCAAGCCACCGTCGTGTTTCGCAACAATGCGATCGAGCTGATGAGCAGCCAGCGCACGCTCGCCCGGCAGGCGGCGCTGCTCGAGGAGCAACTGGCGCAAGAGCAACGTCTGGCGCTGATGCAGCGGAATTTCGTTTCCATGGCCTCGCACGAGTTTCGCACACCCTTGACCATCATCGACGGGCATGCCCGGCGCCTGATCAAGATGAAAGATTCGGTTGCGCCGGCCGAAATCGACGACCGGGCCGGCAAGGTCCGCGCCGCGGTGCTGCGGCTGACCCACCTGATCGACAATCTGCTCAACTCTGCGCGTTTGATCGATGGCGGCGCCGAACTCTATTTTCACCCGGCCGAAATGGATATGGCGGCGTTGCTGCGAGAGGTGTGCCAGTTGCACCGCGAGATGGTGCCGGGCGCGCAGATCGCCGAGCGGTCCGCGACAACGCCGATGCCGATGGTCGGTGACGCCAAGTTGCTGTTTCAAGTTTTCAGCAATCTTCTGTCCAACGCCATCAAGTACTCGCCGGCTGGCGGCGCGATCGAAGTCGATGCCGAGATCGTTGCCGATGAGGTGGTCGTTGTTATCGCCGATCGCGGCATCGGCATTCCCGCCGCCGACCTCGATCGCCTGTTCGAGCGCTATCACCGCGGCAGCAATGTTTCGGGGATCGTGGGAACCGGCGTCGGCCTCTACCTGGTCAAGATCGCGGTCGAACTGCACGGCGGCGGCATCGAAGTAAAGAGCAACGAGGGCGACGGCTCGCGCTTCGGCATACGCCTGCCCGTTAAACGCGCTTCGTCGACGAGGCAATGGCCGCCGGCCGGCGTCGAGCCAAGTACGCCGGCCGGCCCGGCGTCGATGACTGATCCGTCAAGCGGGCCGCCGGTATTGTTGTCGAATGCTGGCACGGGAAGCCAACGATAATTTCTCTTTAGCGCCTATGATAATTTCTCTTTCGCGCCTATATTGTTGTAGTTCAAATTGCGTAGCTTCGATTGATCGGCCATCTTTTCCCGCCATGCGGCTGAAAACCCTCGCGCTCATTGTTCTGACTTGCGCCGCCTGGAGCTCCGCCGCTCGCGCGGAACTGCCGGTTGACCGGGCCGCGACGGCTCCGCTCATCCAGGCGGACTGGCAAGGCCCGCAGTCGCTGCCACGGCGCTTCCGCAACCATTGCGCCTATGACGCCTTCAGCGGCCGGCCGTACTGCTCAGATCATTGTGGATTTGACTACCAATTTTATTACTGCTCGCGCCAATCCTTCGGCTGTTGCCGTCCAGGGTTCGGCTACTGCGACTGGCACGGATTGCTGCGCTGCCACCCGTGATCTGGCGCCAGTGCTGCCGACTTGGCGTTCGGCCGTTCAGCGGCGAACCCTGCGCTGCTTCAATCCAAAAAAGCTGGACGAGAATAAGCGCGGCGGCAAAGCCGTTGCCGGATGGTTGAATTCACCTTTACGGCGCATCCTAAAATTTGTTGCGCGGCGGTAACGACTCTTGGCTGCGTAGTTTCACCACATCTTTAGCAATTGACTTCCTTATTGCGCGTCCAGGTCCCCTTGTTGAAGGACATACCTGTTATGCGAACCGCAATCGGCAATTTTGGCGACTGGTTGAGGGCGGCGATGCCGAGACGCGCCGCCGCGGTCCAAGAAACGATCGCAAGATTTGGCCGCGAACGGGCGGGCAATGTTGCCATCATCTTTGCGCTATCATTGGTTCCGATGAGCTTCTTGGTCGGAATGGGGCTTGATTTTTCGAGCGCCATCCAGAAGAGGACTTATCTCAATGCCGCCGCCGATGCCGCCGCGCTTGCAGCGGTTACGCCGGCAATGATGTCCCAATCGGACCAGGCGGTAACGACTGCAGCACAGAACATGTTCAACGCTCAGGCGTCCGCCATCGGGGGCCTGAACTATAGCGGCCCAAACGTTGTCGTTACCCAGACCGGGCTGACCCGCACCGTCACCGTCAGCTACACGGGCTCGTCGGTCAATTCATTCGCCAGCATTTTGGGCCAACCGGATTGGCCCATTTCGGGATCGTCACAGGCGGCCTCTTCGGCCGCGCCAAACATCAATTTCTATTTGCTGCTCGACAATTCGCCGTCCATGGATCTTCCGGCGACAACGGCCGGGATCAACGCAATGATCGCCGCCACCAAGAATGCGCCGGCCAGCGGCGGCAACGCCGGCGGCTGCGCCTTTGCCTGCCATGAATCCAATCCGTCGGCCGATAACCTGGGAAATCCGGGCGGCATCGACAATTATGCGCTGGCGAACAATCTGGGCGTGGTGACGCGGATCGAAAACATGAACAGCGCGACGCAATCGTTGATGACCACCGCGGCGGCGACGGAGGCGGCAAATAACGCGACCTACCAAATGGCGATCTACACGTTCAATTCTTCGGGCCTCAACACGATTCAGCAGTTGACCTCAAACCTCACGGGTGCGCAGGCGGCGGCGGCCAATATCAACGTGCTGGAAGTCTACGACAATAACTGGCTTACCAAGACGAACGACAATAGCGATACCGATACCGATTTCGAGACGGCCATGGCGCAGATCAATGGCATCATGCCGGCGCCGGGAACCGGTGCAGCGAGCAACACGCCGCAGGAAGTACTGTTGATCGTTTCCGACGGCGTCGACGACGAAGTTTCCACGACATGCTCGCAGCGGCTCGACGGCAACCGATGCCAGCAACCGTTCGACACGACTTGGTGCACGACGGTGAAGAATCGCGGCGTTCTGATCGCCGTCCTGTACACCGAATATCTGCCGCTCCCGGGAACGGGTGTCGGAAGTAACAGCTGGTACAATAGCTGGGTTGCGCCGTTTCAAAGCCAGATCGGCCCGAATTTGCAGAGCTGTGCGTCGCCGAACTTGTTTTTCACCGTGACCACGGACGGCGATATCACCACCGCAATGCAGGCGCTGTTCCAGCGGTCGGTTACGACGGCCCGACTGACGCAATGACCAGCGCAAGCCACGGCAAGATTTCGCCAGCGGCCACCACTTTCATCCTGTGGCAGCGGACGACGATTCAAATGCGAATGAAATGCTTAAGCGGCGGCTGACGATGACGAGCGAAACCGGCCTGCGCTGGCCGTGCGTTAGCGGGCCGTTGGCGCTCGCGTGATCAGATACGGTAAACCGATCGGCTGACCTGATGCGTTCTGTCCTCGTCTTCGCGGCGCTCGCGCTTTGCGCCGGCATTCTGGTGCCGCGATACGCGGCGCGTATGGACGCGACGCCGACGCCCGCCGCGCTGACGGCGCGCTCCATGGCGTCGGTCGCGGCAGCGCCGGGAAATTCGCGATCGATCGTCGTGCCGCGCGACGGGCGCGGTCATTTTGAAGTCGATGCCCGGGTCGACGGCCGGCCGCTCCGCCTCATGATTGACACCGGCGCGTCGGTAATCGCGCTGACCGCCAGCGACGCCGCCCGGCTCGGCATTCATCCGGCGCAGCGCGAGTTTGTCGCCGAGGTCAGGACCGCGAACGGCACGGTGCGGGCGGCGCCGACGCAGCTCGACATGGTCGAGGTCGGCGATCTCGTTGTCCGCGACGTGCCCGCTCTCGTCATGCCTGACGAGGCCCTGAGCGATAATCTGCTCGGCCTGTCCTTCCTGTCGCGGTTGCGGCGCTTCGAATATAGCGACGGCAGGCTGGTGCTCGAACAATAATCGCCACCGCGCGCGGCTTTGCTCGGGCCGCCGTTAACTATTCGAGCCGGCGGCTCCGCTATTCGCGCAACGAAAAATCAATGCCTTTGATTCATTGGTAAACAATGCGGAACGCCAAATCATGTTCGCCGATGCCGGGCTGTCAGCGTATGGGACGGTCCGGACGCAGCGCGAACCGACCGGCGACGAAGCGGAGCGCGTGAGGCATGCGGCGGAATTTCGCCAAATATCTCCGGGGCATCGCGGGAGAATTTTCGCGTTTTTCCCGCGTTCGCGGGGGCGCCACGGCGGTCGAATTCGCTCTGATCGCGCCGGCCTTTTTAGCCACCATGATTGCCATACTGCAGACCTGCGTTTTCTTGTATGCGCAGATGGCGTTGCAAAATGCAGCCGACCAGGCGGGCCGCCTGTTTATGACCGGCCAGGCTCAGAACAACAACTGGTCGGCCAGCACGATCGCCAGCATGGTCTGCCCGGCGGCGATGTTCGATTGCACCAACAACTTGATTGTCGTGGTGCAAAACTACTCTTCCTTTGCCGCCGCCAATACCTCGGCGCCGCAATTGTACAGCGGCGGTCAGCCCGTCACGACATTTACGTACAACCCCGGCACCCCGGGCGATGTCATGGTCGTACAGCTTGTCTACAAGTGGTCGCTCGTCAGCGGGTTGTTGGGATTTACGCTCTCAAATCTGCCCAACGGCGCCGCTGAAATGATGGGTGTGAGCGCGTTCCGGGTGGAGCCCTATTGAGCATGATGCTGCAGCCAGCCGGCATTTGCCGGCGATTTGTCGCTTCGACGCGCGCCGTCGCCGCGATTGAATTCGCCATGATCATGCCGGTTCTTCTGCTGCTGTTTCTTGGTTCCTTCGACGCGGGAAACGCGACAGCCATTTACGTGAAAGTGCGATCGGCGACCTACGCGCTGGCTGCGATCACCAACCAATATTCGACCGGCAATAGCGGGATTCAATCGACGGACATGACGGCCATAACCGGCGCCACCGGCGCAGTCCTCGCGCCGTATTCGAGCACGCCGACCGTCGTTATTCTTTCGCAGATAAAGGCCACCTCAAATACTCAAGCGGTGGTGAGCTGGAGCTATTCTCCGACCTCTGGTCATGCGCTTGCGGCGGGAGCTACGTTCACGGGCATGCCGACTAATTTTGCCAAGAATTCGTGCGGCGGCACCTATCCGTGTTACTTCATCTTCGCCCAGGTGCAATACACTTATACGCCGTCCTTCGGCTATTTTATTACCGGACCGGTAACCCTCTCGGATAGTCTGTACGCGACCCCGCGCAGCAGCAAATGCGTGCAGTACAACAGCGTGCCCAGCTCCTGCTAGCGCGTTTCGCGGTCGCCGGTGAAATGAGCCGCCGGCCGCGCCTGGCCGGCGCGAGCGCGAGACGCAGGCGCGACGGCAACGGGCTTAGCAAGAAACCTAATTTGTAACGTGAGCTGTGCTCACGGCCTGCTCGAACATCGTAACCAGGGCGTTCTGGATGTCCGTTGGCGTGCTCGCGGTATAGAAAAAGTTCGGCGAGGCGCAACTCGTGAGGGCCGCGGGAATGTTCGCGATGTTATTGTTGGCGTAGCCGTCTTCGTTGTCGGCGAAACTGGCATTTGGATTCACGATAGTTCCATAGGGAATATACAGCACGGCGACAGTTATGCCGCGTTTTTTCATCTTGCCGCAATAATCGGTGTTGTCCTGGCTGTTTGGGGGAATAATGGTCGCGGAATTTTGATAGGGAACGGTTGCGTCGGCTGTCCAGTTTTGCGAGCCCCAGTTTCCACCCGATTGCGTTTGATAATCTTGAGAGCCGTCGGTGACGATGAATACATAGGGCAGCGGCGACGAGCTCGTGCCGGTGCCGACCGACGTGATAAACGTGTTCATGCTGTTCAGGGCATTTTCGAAGTGCGTGCCGCCGGATCCGAGCGTGGGATCCTGGCCGGTATCCAAAAGTTTTGCGAGCTGGGTGGCGAAGTTGGTGATCGTGCTCCCTGTAAGACTAGTGGTGAGACCAACGGAGCAGGAATTGCTGCTGCCTGCACTCGCGGTACACAAATTTTTGATAAACGGAAACAGTCCGACCCGAAATTGCTGATTTGCCAACCCGTCATTCGTTTCGGTGGTGTTGGCTTGTGACAGCAGGGCCGTCACGGCGTAGCCAACAGCGTCGGCGCGCAGTTGAATGCAAGAAGTCGTTCCGGCAGTCGCGCAGGTTGAAACCTGCGCATTGTTCCAATTCACTTTCAGACCGTTCGTCGTATTGGTCGTGCCGCTTGTAAAGGACGCCGGCGTCGTGCCCAGGCGTGTAATGATAAATCCTTGGCAATATCCACCTGGACTGGGGTTGGTGGGTTTGCCTACGACAGGGTACGGTCCTTGCCCTGGATTCCCACTTTGCGAGCAAGCTCCCTGCGCGGTGAAATGACAAGCGAACTGACAACCCTGCGGATAGCCACTCGACCCCGTCAGGTTGTCCGGATTGACGGCCATGAGTTGTTGCTGCTCGCTCGTGGTTGACGGGAAGCTCATCGATCCCGAGACATCGAGCATCAGATAGAAATTGATGTAAGTCGGGAGCGAGAAGCTTGCTGTCGAGGATCCCGAGACCGTGAGGTTCGGGTGGCCGATGACTGCCAGGAACATGGTCGGTACTTGATCGGAAAAGGTCAAATTCGCGGTGACCGTCGATCCGGTCTTTGTAACGGTGGCGCTGTAAGTCACGCCCGTAAAGCTGGTGGTATCCGAACCAAAAAAATTCTGCGTGTAGGTTGAGCCATTGGTCACGGTGCCATTGCCGGTCATAGTCTTGGCGGTCGCTACGAGGGGCGAGTTGTTGGAGACGGCCGCCAGCGTCGCTGCATCGGCGGCCGCCTGCAGCCTGGTCTTGACCATCGACGCCATCGAATAGTCGACGACGCAGCCGACAGCGCTGATCAGCGGAATTGCCGAAACCGCAAAAATGATCGCGGTGTTTGCGCGCTTGTCCGAACGGAAATCGGAAATCAGGCCCCGTATCCGTGCGAATTGTGCGCCCAGTCGGATCGATCGTTTAAACATGGCGGAATTGTTCCAATGCCGTGCTTCTATGCTGAAATTGCTAGGAAACTATTACTCGGATCGTCGAAAAAGCCTCAGAGCCGGGCGGACCGGATGGGGCCTCCGCCGGGCCGCAGGAAGCGCTGCCGCGCCAGGACGGTTCGCGCTTCAGCAACCGTTGCACGCCACCGAACTGGACAGGCGAGGGCAGAAATACGTGCTCTGGTAAAGGTTGACCGTGCCGGTAATCACGTAGCCCAGCTGCGGCGTGTACGGGTAGGTCACTTCGCCCCAAATCAGAGATGTGTTGGACGTTTGCAGCGCGGTCGGCAGCGTGACCGAGGCCCCGACTGTGCGCGGGGTGCCGTTGAGCGCAGAGCTCCAGGTGATCGTCCCTTGGCCCTGGGAGTTGGTCGTCACTTCCGAGACGGTCACGGCCATGTTTGCGGAGGGGTAGGGCGCTATGACGGCGGTAGAGGCGCTGAGAATGCCGCTCATGGTCGGGCCGTCGATGCTGACATATTGCGAGGCGAGATCGGTCACGGTTCGCGCAGTTTCCGTCACCTTGAACTGAATCGCCAGCCCGTCGCCCAGCTCGACGCTGCCGATATAGGCCAGCAGCATAAACGGCAGGATGAGCGCGAATTCGACGGCAGAAACGGCCTCGCGATGGCGCGCGAAGCGGAGCAGATGCGAGCGAAATCCCGAGATGGCGCCGGCCAAGGTCATTCTTCAGGACCCGTTGCCGGCCCCGGTTGAATAGGGCTCGTTCTTGAAGACGGCGGTCGACATCAACAGCCGATTGCCATTAGACAGATTCGAAAGATTGAACCCGAGCGGGCCGAGCACGAGCGGCCATTCATACATTACCTGGACAACCACGACATCGCCCGGTCCGCCGGGCGAGTAGCTCCAATTGATTGCGGTGCCGCTTGAATTGAGCGGCTGGCCCTGTGAATTGACGCCGGAAATCGGGTCAGCCGT
Source organism: uncultured Alphaproteobacteria bacterium (assembly GCA_963709825.1). Lineage (GTDB taxonomy): Bacteria > Pseudomonadota > Alphaproteobacteria > Rhizobiales > Xanthobacteraceae > BOG-931. Next base: position 11,798 of record CAVPXZ010000005.1, on the reverse strand, counting down.
GCTTGCAGAAGAAAATGAGGGAGAGTTTTGCACGTTGATCATGAAATTGCTGCAGTTGAAAAGCGCGTAGGTGTTCTGGCAGAGCAAGTCGGCGAATTGGGCCTGGGTCATATTCGAGTTCTGGGCCCGGCCGGTCATGATGGAGCGGCTCGCCGCCAGCACTGCCGCGTCAAGCTCCCGGCCGGCCAGGAACACCAGCGCGGTCTGAAACAGAGCTACCAGCAGCGCCAGGAAGGGCGCCGCGACCAGGCTGAATTCAATGGCGGCGGCGCCGTCCTCGCTGCTAACGATGCGCGTGAAGGGCCAGGGTTGCGGGACGCGAACGGCTAACTTCCGCAGGACTGCCGTGACCATGGCGCACTCGCTCCAGTGGTGCGCTGGTATGCTTAAATTGCTAGGAAATTGTTACTCTGATCGCCGAAGGTCGACGGCTGCAGCCGGCCGCCGACCTTCGGCATTAATTGTTTCCTGCCGCGGTCTTCAAATGTTGCGGACAACCCTCAATGGGGGAAGCGCGTGTCACCCTTTGTCCTAGCGATCGACCAGGGAACGACGTCGACACGGGCTATTTTGTTCCGGGCCGACACATCGATCGCAACCTTAGCCCAACGGGAGTTTCCCCAGCATTTTCCGGCTGACGGCGAGGTGGAACACGAGCCGGAAGATTTATGGGCGACGACGCTCGACACCTGCCGGACAGCCATGCGCGATGCCGGTGCCGGCGCGAAAGATATCGTCGCCATCGGCATCGCCAATCAGCGTGAGACCACCCTGTTATGGCACCGGAGCACCGGACGCCCCGTACATCGCGCGATCGTCTGGCAGGATCGGCGAACTGCGGATCTGTGCGCTCGCCTTAAGCACAGCGGTCACGAGTCTTTGTTCGCGGCCAAGACCGGACTTTTACTCGATCCATATTTCTCCGGCACCAAGCTCGCCTGGTTGTTAGGTCACGTCGCGGATGCCGCCGACCGCGCCGGCCGCGGTGAACTCGCATTTGGAACCGTCGACACTTATTTGCTGTGGCGCCTCACCGGAGGCAAAGTCCACGCCACCGATGCAACGAATGCGTCGCGCACGTTGTTGTTCGACATCCACCAGGGGCGTTGGGACGAAGAACTGTTGGCGCTGCTCGGCGTGCCCAAAGCCGTTCTGCCGCAGGTGCTCGATTGCTCCGCCGCCTACGGCTTCACCGACCCGGAGCTGTTTGGGGCCGCGATCCCGATTTACGGAATTGCCGGCGACCAGCAGGCGGCGCTGATCGGGCAGGCTTGCTTTAAGCCGGGGATGGTCAAGTCCACTTACGGGACCGGCTGCTTCGCCTTACTCAATACCGGCGGCACGCCTGTAGCCTCGAAGAACAGACTGGTGACGACGATCGCCTATCAGCTCGACGGCACGCGCTGCTACGCGCTTGAGGGTTCGATCTTCGTCGCCGGAGCAGCCGTGCAATGGCTGCGAGACGGCTTGCGGATTGTGCAAAGCGCCGAGGAAACCGGCGCGCTCGCCGCGGCAGCCGATCCGACCCAGGACGTATGTTTGGTGCCGGCTTTTGTCGGCCTGGGCGCACCCTATTGGCGACCGGATGCGCGCGGCGCGCTGTTTGGCTTGACGCGGGCGACCGGGCCGCGGGAGCTGGCGCAAGCCGCGCTCGAGAGTGTCTGCTTTCAGACCGTCGATCTTCTCACCGCCATGAAGGCGGATTGGCCGGACGCCGGGAACGCGCCCAAGACCTTGCGCGTCGACGGCGGAATGGCGGCTTCCGATTGGACCATGCAGCGTCTTGCCGACCTGATCGACAGCACTGTCGATCGGCCGCAGATCAAGGAGACGACCGCGCTCGGCGCGGCGTATCTCGCCGGCTGTTGGGCCGGCTTCTTTCCGGAGCCGGATCGTTTTGAAGGTCTCTGGCAGCTGGAGCGGCGATTCACACCGCAGATGGATTCGGCGACGCGCGAGCGAAAGCTCTCCGGATGGGCCTCTGCCGTCCGCCGGCTGCTGGCGTGAATCGCCCGACCGCCGCGTTCACAGATAGCCGGCGTGCATTTCCTCGGCGAAGCGCGCTGGATCGCCTTGCCAGGTGATGCGGCCGTGATCGAGCACGTAGACGCGGTCTGAATGCGGCAGCGCAAAGGTGACGTTCTGTTCGGCCAGCAGCAGCGTCAGCGAGCGTTCTTTGCGCAGCCGCTCGATTGCCTTTGAGAGCAATCCGAGGATCACCGGCGCGAGCCCGAGCGTCGGCTCGTCGAGAATGAGCAGCTTCGGCTGCATCATCAACGCGCGGCCGAGCGCCAGCATTTGCTGTTCGCCGCCGGACAGCGTGCGCGCGGCCTGCGTCTGCCGCTCTTCAAGAATTGGGAACAGATCAAAGACCCAGGCGAGCTGGCGCTGGCGTTCTTGTCCGCTCAAGTGGCCGCCGCCGAGATCGAGATTCTCGCGGACGCTCATGTGACCGAACAGCTCGCGCGTCTCCGGACAGTGCACCACGCCGGCGCGGGCAATTTTGGCCGCTGTGAGCCGACGCAAATCGCGGTCGGCAAAACGGATCGTTCCGCGGTAAGGAACGAGGCTGGAGATCGCATTAAAGAGCGTGGTCTTGCCGGCGCCGTTGAGGCCGACGATCGATACGAACTCATCTTGCCGCACCCGGATGTCGACTCCGTCGAGCGCCTTGGCCTTGCCGTAGAAAACTTCGACCGCCTCGACCTGCAGCAGGGCAGGGGCCTCGCCGGTTCCGGCAGCGCGGCGTTCGACCGCCTCGATTTTTCCGCCGATATAGACCCGCCGCACCGTCTCATTCTGCATCACCTCGTCGGCGCTTCCTTCGGCAATGCGCTCGCCCAGATACATCGCGATCACCCGGTCGGCGAGCGCGGCGACGCTTTTGACGCTGTGATCGACCAGCAGCACCGCCCGGCCTTCGTCGCGCAGCGTGCGGATGAGATCGGAGAACACCTTGATCTCCGCTGCTGTCAGCCCGGCAAACGGCTCGTCGATCAGCACCACTTTGGGATCGCGCGCGACCGCTTTGGCGAGCTCCATGCGGCGCAGATCGGCGAATGGCAGCGTCCACGGATGCCGGTGCAGGACGGCGCCAAGCCCGACGCGTTCGGCGATGTCGCGCGCCCGATCGGTGACTGACGCTTCGGTCGCCAGCCGCAGCAGGGAATCGGGCAGCATCGCGAGCTTGACGTTTTCCAGCACGGTTTGCCGCTGCAGCGGCCGCGAATGCTGGAACACGATGCTCACGCCCGACCGCGCAATGCGATGCGGCGGCCATCCGGTGATCGGCACGCCGTCGAGGGTGATGGTCCCGGAGTTGGGCCGCGCGATGCCCATGATCAGCGACATCACCGTGGATTTTCCCGACCCGTTGGGTCCGATGAGGCCGACGATCTCTCCGGCGTTGAGATCGAAACTCATGCTCTTGACGGCGATGACGCCGCCGAAGCGCTTGCCAAGTTCGCTGACCTGCAAACGCGCCGGGCCGCTCATTCCCGTTCTCCGCGATGCAATGCGTAGCCGAGCAGCCCATCGGGAAAGAACAGGATGACGGTCAGCGCGATGGCGGCGACGACGAACGTGTTGAGCTGGCCGAGCGGCCGCAGAAACTCATTGGCGACGATCAGGAACACCGCCCCCAAAACAGCGCCGAGTATGGTGCGGCGGCCGCCGAGCACGGCGGCGATGATGATCTGCACGCCGATCGCGATGTCGACCACGGTGTCGACGGAAGCGGTGCCCATGTAGAAGATCAGCATCGCGCCGGCGGTGCCGGAAAACAACGCGCTGACGCAGAATGCCGCGACCTTGTGCTTGGTCACGTTAAAGCCCAGCGCGGCGGCCTCGACGGCATCCTGGCCGCTTGCCTGCAAGATCAGACCGACCGCGGACCGCGACAGCCCAAATAGGAGTATGGCGCAAACCACCAGGAAGATGAGCGCGTACCAATAATTGACGTTGGCGTCGATCGAGAGCACGTCCGGCACCGTCATGCCGATTTCGCCGCCGGTGACGCTGGCGAAGATGACGACAAAGTTCTGCAGCAGCAACACCGCCACCAGCGTCACCAGACCGAAATAGGGTCCGCGCAGGCGCAGTGCGGGAACGGCGAGCAGGATGCCGCCGGCTATGGCCGCGAGCGCGGCGGCAATGACGCAAAGCGGGATCGGCAGGCCATACGTGCTGTTGAGAATGGCGGCGGTATAGGCGCCGAGCCCGATCAGGAACGTCGGACCGAAATTGACTTCGCCGGCAAAACCGAAGAGCAAATCCCAAGCCATGGCGAAGACGCCGAAATAATAGGCCGCCGTCAGGACGCTGAGGAGATAGACGGAAATCCAAAACGGCAGCAGCGCCGCGACGAGCACCGTGGCCGCGGCAATCCAGAACAGGCGCGAGCGAAACAAAACCAATTCGCGCTCCTATCGCCGCCCCAGCAGCCCTTGCGGCCGCACGTAGACCACGAGCACCAGCAGAATGAGCGATGGTATCGGCCGTAGTGTCGGTGCGATCAGATAAGCGGTCGCGGTTTCCAGGTAGCCGACGACGTAGGCCGCGATCAGAGATCCCGACACGCTGCCGAGCCCGCCGAGAACCACGATCGAGAAGGCGCTGGCGGTCAGTTGGCCGGCATTGGTCGTGCTGACTCCGAGAAATGAGGCCAGCAATACCCCGGCGATGCCGGCAAGCACGCCATAAATGCTCCAGGCAACGAGATGGAGCTGTGTCAGTTCGTAACCCAATAGCGTGACGCCGCGGGGATTCATCGAGGCGCCAAGCAGCGCCTTGCCGATCCTGGTTCGATTGACCAGAAGCCAGAGCATTCCGATAGCGGCCCAGGAGAGCGCGGCGATCATGATTTCGTTAGCCGGGGTGCGCACGCCGAAAATCCTTACCACGCCTGAAATCAGCGGCCGTATGGTCACCGGATTGTCGGTGAACAGGTACGCCATGCCGACCTGGATCATGATGCCCCAGAGCAGCGTGCCGGTAAGCACAAAGATTTCAGTCTCCTCCGGCCGGATGGCGCGGGAAACCTGAATCGGGCGCACCACCACGAGATAGGTGGCGTAGGCGGTGGCCAATCCGGCCGCGACGCCAATGAGCGTGCCCATATAGGTGCCGAGGCCGAGTTCGCCGGCGGCGAGCCAGCCGACCAGGGCGGCCACGACCATGATCCCGCCATGAGCGAGATTGAGCACACCGGATACGCCGAAGATCAGGGTGAACCCGACCGCGGCGAGGCCGTACAACGAACTAATCGCAAATCCATCGACGAGAATCTGGATTGCTCGCATGAATTAGCCGCCCGCCCCGGCTGCGGTTTTTTGCTGGCGACGTTGGAAGCCGACAACAGCGATTGCGGTCGGCTCCGATGCCGTTGCTCTATCCGCCTTAGCCCTGGTTAGGCAGCTTGACGAAGGAAGGGAATTTGAGTTTGGCGTTGGCCTTGTCGTTTGGCCAGACGCACATCTGCTTGCCGTTCTGCCATTGGATGGCGACGCCTGTGACCAACCCCGGCCCATACCGTAGCCCGTGGGTGAATGGGTCGTTGCGGCCATAAAATTGCTCGCGGCCGAAAGTCCCGACATGGTCGGTCGCCTCGAGTGCGGTCACGAGCTTGTCGGGATCAGTCGAGCCGCCGGCCCGCTGGATCGCCTCGGTGATGACATAGACCATGTCGTAGGCGGTGTAGCCGTCGTAGGCGGGCGTCGCTCCATACTTTTTCACGTAGGCGTCGGTGAACGGGATCGTGAGTGGCGTGTTGGCGACACCGGGGGCTGCCGCGGTCGTCGTGACAACGCCCTCGGCCGCGCCGTTGGTGTCCTTCCAGAACGTGCTGGTGGTTGCCTGCGAACTCTGTCCCGCCATCGGAATTGGCACTTGCTGGTCGTGCCACTGCACCGTCGGCTGCACGCCGACATGGCTGATGCCGGTAATGATCACGTCAGGATGTTTGCCTTCGATCTGGTTGAAAATCGGCGTGAAATCGGCCGTATCGGGATTGAAGCGAATGTGATCGAGCACCTCAAATCCGGCTTTCGGCAGGCATTCGAGATAGCGCTCGTCGAGGGGCTTGGTCCAGGCTGCATCCTCGCTCATGACCACCGCGGTTTTTATGTGCAGTGGCCCGGCGAGCAGATCGTGGGTGTAGTCGCAGATCGACTGCGCCAGGTTCGCGGAGGTCAGATAGCCGTGGAACGTGTACTTGAAGTGGTCGTAGTCGTTGTGGACCTGTTTGGTAATCTCATTGCTGGCGGCGCCGGGGGTGATGAACGGCATGTGCAGCCGCGCCGACCACGGCTCGATCGCAAGCACGACTTCGCTGATGTAGCTGCCGATGACGGCTACGACCTTGTCCTGGCTCACCGCCCGTTGAAAGGCGCGTACCGCGTCGGCGGCGGAGGAGTGATCGTCATAGGTGATGACCTCTACCTTCCGGCCGTTGATCCCGCCCTTGGCGTTGATGTCGTCGGCGGCCATGGCGGCGGCCTTGGTCAGAGAGGCGCCGGCGACCGAGGATTCCTCCCCGATCACGCCGATCTTGATCGGCTCGGAGTTTTGTGCGGAGGCGCCCAGCGGCGAAAGCGCAATGGCCAGAACCGCGCATCCGAACAGCCGTGAACAGGCTCGGCTTACGGTGGTAAGCATAGGTCATTCCTCCCTTGCGGCGGCGCGGACGGCCTTGATCCGAGGATAAATCCGCATTTTGTGGTGAGGTTACAGGAACCGGCAACGCGTGACAAATGCACTGCCATGACATACGCGGTGCTTGCCGGCGGTTGCTGCCAACGGATCTCGGATCTCGCGGGTGGAGGTCTTCTCGTTCCCTGTTCCACCGATGCGGACAGCGGTCGCCGCCGTAACGGGGGGTGCGCATGCCCGGCGTCAGCCTAGGCTCCGCGGCTGCAGCGCTGCAGCATCAGGCTACTGCCGCGGTCGGGCCAAAACGCGATTTGCCCTGGGGATACCGGCCCGCAATTGACGGACTGCGATCGATTGCAGTCGTCAGCGTTCTCTTCTTTCATTTTAACAGGAAGCTATTGGGCGGAGGTTACGTCGGCGTCGACGTATTCTTTGTGATCTCCGGTTACCTGCTCACGTCCATATTGCTGCGCGAGATCAAGGATCGAAAATTTTCCATCACCCGCTTTTATCAAAGGCGGATTGCGCGAATTTTCCCGGCGTTTTTCATTGTGCTCGTGTTCACCCTCGGCGCTGGTTCGATCATCTACTCCGCCCAGGATTTCGCGGAGCTTGGCTCAAATGCGGCAGCCGCGGCGCTGTCTGTCATAAACATGAAGCTGCTGTTCCGGGACAGCTATTTCAAGTTATCGGGCGATGCGCAGCCGATTCTGCATTATTGGTCGCTTGCGGTAGAGGAGCAGTTCTATGCACTCTTTCCGATTTATCTTTATTTGATTGCGCGGTTGAAGCGGGCATTTTCAATCAATCTTTGGGTCGGCGCGGCGAGCTTCGTGGCCTGCGTCGTGGTTACGCATTACAGCCCGGTTTACGCTTTTTATCTGCTTCCGACGCGGGCTTGGGAGCTGCTCGCCGGCACCGGCTTGGCCATCTACGAACAGCGGCGGTTTCAAATTGGCGACCAAGCCGCAGCCGTTGCTTCATGGGGCGGCCTCGCGCTTCTGGTGTTATCGTTGTTTTCCTTGCGGCAAAACTCCTCCTTTCCGGGCTGGATCGCCGCTCTGCCGGTCCTCGGCACGGTTCTGCTGTTAAGCGCGGCGTCGAACGCCAACGTATTTTTGGTGCGATCGCTATCTGCCCGCCCGGCGGTGTTCATAGGCAAGCTTTCTTATTCCTTGTATTTGTGGCACTGGCCGACGTTCTCTTTCGTCGACTATCAGTTCTTTCTGTACAGCGACCTGTTTAGAGCTGTTCTCAAGATTGCCATCACCGTTTTTGCCAGCCTCGCCACCTGTTATCTGGTGGAAAAACCGCTCCGGTCATACTTCAGTGCGCCATCCGCGAAGCGCTTTACCTTCGCGGGTACGGCCGTGGCGGTCGCCGCGCTCTGCGCAACCGGCCTGCTTGTGCGGAACACCAACTACCTCAGCGCCGCTGCGTCGCAGCTTGCCAGCGGTGGAATCATGGTGCCGGGAGGTAATCGGGGCACGGTGGTTCTTGCCGGCGACAGCGAAGCGTCGATGTACGGCGAAGCACTTGCATCGCTGGCACGGGAGCGAAAATTCACGCTCAACATTCTGAGCGTGAATGGCGGCGCCGAGCTTCCGCACGCGCCGGCGACACGTTGGTCCGACGTGCTCTCCTTTATTGCCGAGCGACAGCCGGATGTGCTGGTTTTTGTCAACCAATGGCCGGACAAGATTGGCAGCGACGGCGAGCCGCTGGCAGAGGCGCTGCGGCAGCTGAAAGGCCGTGTCGCACACGTCATATTGTTGACGCTACAACCCGAGCTTCCACAGTTTGCCAGTCGGCAGGGGATGCGTGACGGCGCAAGGCCGCCATTTTTTGAGAATCCCGTCCGTCAAGCGAAACGGCTGTCGGCGAATGCCGCTGTTCAAAGGTTCGCGAGTGACTGGGTGACGGTCATCGATGTCGGCGAATTGTTCGTGGGTCGTGAGGGCGAAATTCGATTGTTCGCCGATAACGGACGCCTGACCTATCATGATAGCGGGCATCTATCCGACGCGGGGGCGGCGATGGTGCGCCCGATGCTCGACGGCGCAATCAGCGGTTTGATAGCGACGCCCAAGTGAGCAGGACTGCCGACGTATCCGGCGGCGCGGTGACAGGAATCAATTCGGCTGCCGTGGGTTCCTGTTGACTCATATAGCTAACTAGTTATAGGTTGCATCGATAACCGATGAGTTATCGATGGCGATGCCAGACCCCCACGACAGTCTTTTCCGATCCTTGGCCGATCCGACCCGTCGGGCGATCTTCGAGCGGCTATGCCGCGACGGAGAGCAGACGGTCGGGGCCCTGACGGCACGGGCCGGGGTCTCGCAACCGGCCGTGTCGAAGCATCTCGGCGTGCTCAAACAAGCCGGGCTGGTGCGCGACCGCCACGAAGGCCGCCAGACGCACTATAGCGCGCAGCTCGGCGCGCTTGCCCCGCTGATCGACTGGACCAGCCAGATGGCCGGCTTCTGGCAGCGCAAGTTCGACGACCTCGAAGATTTGCTCAAAAGGATGGATCAATAAGCGTTCAGGAATGAAACGGCACCCGCCGAACGTGATCAACGGAGACAACATCGATGAAGATCAAGTTGACCAGTGTGTATGTCGACGACCAGGACAAGGCGCTGCGCTTCTACACCGATGTGCTGGGCTTCACCAAAAAGGCCGATTCAGCAATGGGCCCTATCGCTGGCTGACCGTGGCGTCGCCCGACGAGCCCGACGGCACCGAGCTGCAGCTGGCGCGGAACGATAGCCCGGCGGCCAAGGCCTACCAGCAAGCGCTATTTCAGCAGGGCCAGCCTGCGGTCATGTTCTTCACCGATGACGTCAAGGGCGACTACGAGCGCATCAAAGCCCGCGGCGCCGTGTTCAAGATGCCGCCGACCGAGGTCACCGGCTCGACCATCGCCCAGCTCAACGACACCTGCGGTAACCTCATTCAAATCACACAACTCGTGCGCTGGTAACTGCCCGGCGAGTGCCGAAGAGAACGATGGGACCAATTAACGACCCTGCGACCCAAACGCGCTCCGTCGTTGTCGAGCGGGAGCTGCCTTATCCGCCGGAAAAGATCTGGCGCGCGCTGACGCAACCGCACCTGATCGCGGAGTGGCTGATGCAGAACGACTTCAATCCGCTCGTCGGCCATCGCTTCAATCTGCACGGCGACTGGGGCGGTGTATTGGACCGCGAGGTGCTCGCCGTCGAGCCGCACAAGACGCTGTCCTACACCTGGAATTTTGCGCACGCCGATGCGGCCTTCAATCTCAACAGCGTGGTGACCTTTACGCTCACCCCGACGCGCATTGGGACCCGCCTGCGCATGGAGCAAGTGGGTTTCCGGCCGGATCAGAAGCAGGCCTACGGCGGCGCCAGGGTGGGGTGGCAGCAGTTCTTCGCGAAGCTGGAGCAGGTGTTGGGGCGGACAGACTGAGACCGTTTCGTCTCTTTCGTCATGCCCGGGCTCGACCCGGGCATCCATGCTGCGGCGCCGGCCCATGGATTGCCGGGTCAAGCCCGGCAATGACGAACCCGGTCGTCGAAGCGATGAAGTAAAAATGTCCTTTAACGACTGCCGGGACTCGTCCCAGGCGTTCCTGGCGATACCGGCGTTTCACTTGGCTGAGGAACGGTGCTTGGGGTGGATTGATTGAAGTTGGGCGTCGGCACAACTGCCGAGCCACTTGGCACGGTTCCACCAACTCCTCCGCCGGCGTGACCAGCACTCACGCCTCCGGCGGCGTTGCCTGCACCAGCTCCGGTCCCGCCGGAAGTTTGCGCCCAAGATGCCGTCGATAAAGCCGCCGTCGATATGCCGAGCGCTAAGCCCAACCCGAGCCCAATCAATCCTGCATGCTTTTTCATTTCGAACTCATCGACTGAGGAAGCCGCTTGCTTCAACAACACCCAGGGCCGTTGCGTTCCCGGTGAGTTCAGGGTCCTTTCAAATAAAAGAGTGCCGAAGTAGCCGCTTGATTTCGTGAAACCCAGCCGGGGGCGTCGCCGGCGTTTTCACCGGGCGAAGGCGGCGAGGCTCAAATCGGGCGGCGGCTATGGGCGGCGACAGTCCACGCCGGGTCAAAATAGCGATCCGCATCACCGTCATACGGCAGCCTGGTGATGTCCCAATGTTGGATCAGATGCGCGTACGCGGCCCAGACCGACGGCCCGCCGCCGATGAAGATCACGCGGTCCGCAAACCGCATGATCATCCCCTCCGGCTGCATGGAAGATCGCAGCTCCACAATCGTCCGGTCGTGCCGGGCGAAATCCGGAAACGAGCGCGCGGTCTTCGGACCGCACATGATGACATGCCCGCGCGTCAACGTGAAAAAGCGGGCGACGTCGTCCTTGTATTCCTGCCCCCGCTCCCCCTCCCCCTCCCAAGGCAGACCGCCGCCCAGGCCGAGTTGGCCGCGTTGCCCAATGGCGCAGATGACACGGACGTCAGGCATCACACCCCTCGCAAACTTGCATTATCGCAATTTCCGGAAAGTTGCGAAGCATGTTGAAGCGTTTCGCACACGAGCAGAGGATACCCTGCGCCGCTCAAGGACCAAGCCGAAGCGCGGAACTTTTCTTCGCCGATCGGCGGCGTCGCTGCTTCGCTGAGATGATTTGTCATTCGTCGAATAGGCCAATTAGGCACGCTTCGCTTTGCCCACCCTACGTTTGCTAAAAGACGATGAAGAACAGCGGCAGCTTAGTGTTTTAGGAATAGCCGCAGGATGGCACAGATAATCGCAACATAACAGATCGCAATGATGATCCTACGCAATGCTCTCATTCTGCGATGAACGTCGGACCATCTTGCTTTTCTGTAGTCGGGGTCTATTCCAATGTTGTTCGCGATCAAAAGGTAGCGGAGCCGAAATATCAGATAGCTGTAACGGAATGAAGGATGGTCGAGAAGAAATTCAAGAAGATATTGTCCATAGGGATGACGATTTATGTACAGGCGGATGAAGAGCAATTCTAAGTTATTGTACGCTCCTTTTTGGTTCATCGCCATGCGGAGAGATGTAACATAATCTTGGGCAGCAACAAAAATGTTACAAATGAGAGTACGTTGCGCTTGAATGACATAGTGCTCCGAAGCGCGGCCGGTGGAAATATCGAGCGCAAGCAGTT
>CAVPXZ010000004.1:0-106487 GCA_963709825.1 uncultured Alphaproteobacteria bacterium | reverse complement strand
CGCGCAACTGTGGGATGCGAAGCGGCAGAACGAACCCACGAGCGGGTTCAGGAGCGACGTCGACCACCCGGGTCAGCCGCGCGATTCTAGGCCGCCAATTCTGCCCGGGTAAAGGCTTGTCGGCCTTCCCGACGATGTACGCGCTATCGCCGGCATGTTTTGCAGCTCTTGCGAAATCCCAGTTTCGCCGCGCAGAGCGGTCAGGAACTCGCGTTGCCACCGCTCCACGTCGTAATCGGAGACGACCGCAAGCAGCGCCTGGTGGCGGGCGCGCCTTTCCTTCAGCGGCATCGCTAGCGCCTGCGCCAGGGCGTTGGCGACCGATTCCGCATCGTACGGGTTGACCAGAAGCGCGCGCCGCAAATCGATCGCCGCGCCGGCGAATTGGGACAGAATAAGAACGCCCGGATCCTCCGGATCCTGAGCGGCAACATACTCCTTCGCGACGAGATTCATGCCGTCGCGCAACGGCGTCACGAGGCCTACGCGCGCGGTTCGATAGAGCCCCGCCAAAGCCGATCGGCTGTAGACCCGATTGACGTAGCGGATCGGGGTCCACGACACTTCTCCATACTTGCCGTTGATGCGGCCCGCCGCGGAGTTGGCGGCCTGCTCCAGATCGGCGTACTCGGGTATCGCCGACCGGTTCTTTGGCGCGATCTGCAGGTAGGTGACCTTGCCGATCCAGTCGGGATGGTTGGCGAGGAACAGATCGAACGCATCGAGGCGTTGAATGAGGCCCTTGGAATAATCGAGCCGGTCGACCCCGATCACCAGCGCGCGAGTACCGAGACTCGTCACCAGATCCTTCACCAACGGTGACCGCACGTTGCGCCGCGCCAACCGCTCGAATGCGCGCGGCTCAATGCCGACCGGGAAGCTGCCGATCTTGGTCTGGTGACCGTTCACATTCAAAGTGGTCTGCCGGCCGGCAGTCTCGAACACCCGCATTTCCTTGGTGGAATTGCACTCGGAGATCAGATAGCGAATGAAGTTTCCGGAATTGCTGTCGGTCTGAAAGCCGACGACGTCGTATTCCAGCAGCAACGGAATGAGTCGCTCGTGATTCGGCAGCGAGGTCAAAATCTCCGGCGGCGGGAACGGGACGTGCAGGAAGAATCCGATGCGGTTGGCGTGGCCGCGCCGCCGCAACGCAGCGGCGATCGGGATCATGTGGTAGTCGTGGACCCAGATCAGATCGTCTTCGGCGATGACTTTTTCGAGCTGGGTTGCGAAATGATCGTTGACCCGGAAATATCCGCTGAGGTCGCGGCGTGCGAATTCTGCGAGATCGAGCCGGTAATGCAGGATCGGCCATAGCACGCGATTGGCGAAGCCGTTGTAATATTCCTGATAGTCGTCGTTCGAGAGATCGGTAACGACATACTCCACGTTCTTGTTCTTGATGGATCGCGTTTCAAGCTCGTCCGCTGCGGCGACTTTGCCGCTCCAGCCAAGCCAGACGCCGCCGTTTTGCTGCAGCGCAGGCCGCAACGCGACCTCCAGGCCGCCGGCGCGCTTGGCGCCGTCACCGGTAGGGACCGAAACCCGATTGGAGACGACCACTAGTCGTGCCAATACCGATCCTCCCAACTTCGTGACAGGCGCATCGCCGTCAAGATCAATCCAGCCATCGAGTAGGTCTGCGGAAAGTTTCCGCACATCTCACCGCTTTGCAGATGCACATCCTCCGCCAGCAGCCCGTAGCGGTTGCGGTAGCGCAGCGCATCGTTGAACATGTCGATGGCTTCCTCACGGCGGTCGAGCTTCCACCACGCGTCGATCAGCCAGAACCGACAGATCAGAAAAGCTGACTCTGGCAGCCCGAAGTCATCTTCCCCAGCATAACGCATAACGTGCTTGCCACGCAAAAGTTCATGCTCGATGGCCTCGACCGTCCGCACGAAGCGGGGGTCGTACACCTCCAACAGTCCGATTTCCGGCAGCAGCAGAACGCTGGCGTCGAGCTCATCGACGCCGAATCCGGCCGTAAATGCGCCCCGCTTCTCGTTCCAGGCCTGCTCGATCAGCCGTGATTGAATGCCGTCGGCGACATCTTTCCACTCGGTGGCGCGTTCATTCAATCCGAGATGCTGGGCTATGGCGGCGAGGCGATTACAGCCCGCCCAGCACATCGAGGCCGAATGGGTATGCACGCGCGCCCGCCCGCGATATTCCCATATGCCGGCGTCCGGCTCGAATGCCGAACGTTTGGCGAGAACGCCGACCCGCTCCAGCAGATGGAATAAACCGGCGTCGCCAGGCCGCGGCAACCGGCGGTCGAAAAACATCGGCATCGCGGCCAGGATGATACTGCCGTAGGTGTCATGCTGGAGCATCTCCGCCGCCGCGTTGCCGACACGAACGGGACCGTCGCCGCGGTAGCCCTGCAAATCCGTGGCGATAACCTCGTCCATGCTGTCGCTCGGCACGATGCTATAGACCGGGCGAATGATGTCCTCCGATGCGATGCCGACGATGAAGGAGATAAAATCCTCCATGGTCTGGGTGGCGCCGATCCGATTGAGCGCCTTGACCACGAAATAGGCGTCACGCAGCCAGCAAAAGCGGTAATCCCAGGTGCGCCCCGAGTGCGGCGCCTCCGGGATGGAGGTGGTGTGTGCCGCGATGATCCCGCCGGTCTCCTCGAAATTGCTGAGCTTGAGCGTGATGGCGGCGCGGATGATCACATCCTGCCAGTCATAGGCGATCGACAGGCCGCGCACCCATTCGATCCAATAATCTTGCGTTCGCACCGCAAACTCGCGGCAAGTCGTCGACAGGTCCGCCGGGAATGGCTCGTCCGGTCCCATCACCAGATACATCGGCCGCGTCAGCACGAACGGCGCTTCTCGGTCGATGTAAGACAGCGGCGCATCGGTCGTCAGTCTGATGACGGTATTGGAACCGCGAAAGGTGATGTGATTGCTGCCGATCGATTTCGACAGCATCGGCTTGCCGTATCCGTTCGTCGGGCGGAACCGGATCGTGATCCGCGGCATTCCCGCGATCGGCTCGATGATGCGAACGAGCTGCGGCGGACGGAAGACGCGATCGTAAATACGAAAGCGCGGCGCGAAATCGGTGATCTTGACTGAGGCGCTTTGCTGGTCGGTCAGGATGGTTGAAACGACGGCAGTGTTGCGCACGTAGTCGGATCGATAGTCCGCCATCTCGTCAAGCACGACATCGCTGAAGCCCTTTTCCTCGTCGCCCGCCACCAGCCGACAAAACACGGGATCGCCGTCGAAGCGCGGGTAGCACCACCAGACGACGCGCGACGATGGTTCAAGTAACGCGGCCGTGCGGCCGTTGCCGATGACAGCCAGATCAAGTCCGAAATCGTTCATTCCCGACCGTTTCCCTCGCGCCCGCAAAGACTGGCGAGCCAGCTGCGGACCTCGTGAGGCGAGACGAACGTGCCGTCGACGCCCGGCATCAAGCGTCCGACCGAATAGCCAAGACCACCAAGCATCGGAAGTATTTTAAATACCGAGAGGTCGGTCGTGTCATCGCCGATGAACACCGGCTTGCGATGCAGGAAAGGCGGGCTCTCCATCAACTCGCGAACCGCAACTCCCTTGCTGAAATGGGTCGACTTGATCTCGATGACCGCCTTGCCGTGCATGACCTCGAGATCTTCGATGGAAACACGCGAAACGAGCGCGTCAACTTTCGTCTTGAGCGCCTCCTCGACCTCCGGCGCCAACCGATAGTGCAAGGCGAGCGAGGTTCCCTTATCCTCCAATATGACGCGCGGATCGATAGCAGCAGCGGCGGCAACGAGGTTGCAGAATGCTTCGCCGATTGTATCGGCGTGCCGTGCTCGGGTGCTCAACGAGCCTTCCAATCGCATCTCGGCGCCGTGCCCGCCAATTGACGGCAGCCGCAACGGCGCAAACAGGTTGTCGAGGTCCTTAATCAGCCGGCCGCTGACCAAAGCCAACGCGCCGCCGCTTTTTGCATGCAATTCCTTGAGCGACGAACGCAACGCTCCCGATACGACAACGCCGTTCGGAGTGATGGCGGTATCGAGGATCGTCCCGTCCACATCGAGCAGTAATGCGATCGATCGAAGGTCAGCGGGCCCGGGCAACGGGGGCTCACCGAATGACGGATGTCGAACCAAATTTGCGTGCATCGTTTAACCTGAGAACGTTGGCGTTGCTTCGTTTTCGGATCGAATCGTTAGACGCCGCCGTGACATAACGCGCGGCCCGCTAATTAAGGCAATGCAACATTCCCGGCGGCATTTCTGTCGACGCAACGGTCATCGCTGGAAACTTGAGAAATTTCCGGGAGATCCACAAGGACGTACCGATTCAACTGCACCGCAGCAAAAAAGTTCCATCATTATGGCGCGCCGTTCCCTTACTGCCCCTTTTATGGGCGCCAATGAAGATGCCGAATGGGAACTTTTTGTGGTGACCCGCGTAAGCTTGCCGCGGTCATCTGGCGCGCTGTTCCAACGCGCTGTTCCAATTGCTGCTCGTTTCATCTTGGCTATGGTTCCTCCCAGCCTTATGTAAACAATCAAATCTCGCGGATAAGAGTCTTGCTGTGCGTTGGTGAGCGAAAGACCTGAGGCGGAAAACCGCTATGCGGGTTTCGAGCCTGCCAAAATCGTCGCCGACGCCGGTAACGCGCGGAGCCATAAGCGATGCCACTGACAGCTAAACGCAAGGCGATGGCCTCTAAATTATCTGCCGCGATTGTTGAGGAGGCATATTCGACTGAGCCGCAGGATGCTGGCTTCACCATCACCGTCACGCGGTCGAGCCGGCCTCCGAGCGCGCTGAAATACGGCGACACGTTCTTGGTGTTCGACGGCCGCGGCGATATTGCAGCGTCGTCTGGCGGGTCCGCCGGATTGTTTCATCTTGACACGCGCTATCTCTCGCGGCTCGAATTGTTGGTCAACGGCTCGCGGCCATTGCTGCTCGGCTCCAACCTGCGCGACGACAATTCGGCGTTTTTCGCCGATCTCACCAATCCGGATTTTATTTCCGAACAGCGCATTATTCTTGAGAAGGACACCGTTCACATCCTGCGAACCATCTTTGTTTGGCGCGGGACCGCGTATCAGCGTCTGGCGGTGCGCAATTACGGCGATCGTGAGATCGACGTTCGTCTTTCGATGCTGTTCGCCAACGATTTCGCCGATCTGTTCGAGGTGCGGGGATCGCATCGGGAACGCCGCGGCAGTGCCCAGACCAAGGTTCAAGGCGAGGACCAGGTGGTGTTGATGTATCGCGGGTTGGACGAGGAAGTCCGGCGCACCACGCTGACCTTCGATCCTTCGCCGGATCGGCTCGCAGTCGACTCCGCCGTCTATACACTCCGCCTGGCGCGCGGCGAGATGCGCCCGATTTTTTTGGCCATAAGCTGCAATCTCGCGGAAGCGCGTCCGCGCCCATTCATGCAAGGACTTATCGCCGCAAGGCGGGAAATGCGCGTGTCGACGCGGGACATGGCGTCGGTGGAGACGTCGAACGACCGTTTCAACGAGATCTTGTGCCGTGCGGCTGCCGACCTGCTGATGCTGATGACGGACACGCCGCAGGGGCGCTATCCTTATGCCGGCATCCCCTGGTTTTCGACGACTTTTGGTCGCGACGGACTAATTACGGCCCTGCAGATGCTGTGGTGGAGCCCGGACGTGGCTCGCGGTGTATTGCGCAGGCTGGCTGCTTATCAGGCCACGAGCACCGATCCGCTCGCCGACGCTCAGCCGGGGAAAATTCTCCATGAAATGCGCGGCGGCGAGATGGCGGCACTGCGAGAGGTGCCGTTCGGGCTTTACTACGGCAGCGTCAATTCGACGCCGCTGTTTGTCTTGCTCGCCGGCCTCTATGCGGAGCGCACCGGCGACATGGAAACCATTGCTACGCTGTGGCCCGCAATCGAGGCCGCCCTGGGATGGATTGACGGCCCGGGCGATCCCGACGGCGACGGATTCGTCGAATACAAGCGCGCCAGCGACGAGGGTCTCGCCAACCAGGGTTGGAAGGATTCGCATGATGCGATCTTCCATGCCGACGGTCGCCTGGCTGAGGGCGAGATCGCGCTCGCTGAGGTCCAAGGCTATGTCTATGCCGCCAAGCGCGTGATGGCGCGTTGCGCGCGGCGGCTTGGACGAGAAGCTGCCGCGGGCAAACTCGAGGCGGAGGCCGACCGGCTCGCTGAACGGTTTGAGGCCGCGTTCTGGTGTCCGGACATCGAGACCTATGCGATTGCGCTCGATGGCTCTAAGGAGCCTTGCCGGGTACGCACGTCAAACGCTGGACAGGTGCTGTTCAGCGGCATTGCTACCGCGGAACGGGCCGGGCTCGTCGCCGAGGGATTGTTGCTGCCGAGCTTCTTTTCCGGTTGGGGCATCCGCACCGTGGCAAGAGGCGAGGCCCGTTACAACCCGATGTCATACCATAACGGATCGGTCTGGCCGCACGACAACGCGCTGATTGCTTTGGGCCTCGCGCATTATGACCAAAAGCGATCCGTCGAAACGCTCTTTGGCGGGCTGTTTGGGGCCGCCACCTATATGGACTTGCGGCGGCTGCCCGAACTGTTCTGCGGTTTCGAGCGCCAAAAAGGCCATGGGCCGACGCTCTACCCTGTCGCCTGCTCGCCGCAGGCTTGGGCGAGCGCAACCCCATTTACTTTGCTCGAAGCCTCGCTCGGTCTGCAATTCGACCCCTTCACTGGCGAAATCCGCTTGCGCAATCCGCGGCTGCCGGAGTTTCTGGATGAGGTCATTTTGCGCAACCTGCAACTTGGCTCGTCGAGCGTCGATCTCAGAGTCCGGCGCCACAATGAGACGGTGTCGCTCGACACGCCCCGGGCCGCCGGCAATATCCGGGTTTCGATTGTCTATTCGTCCTGAAGCCATGCCGGCCCGAGAATGCACACATCCTCGCAACGCGGTCTCCCACTACCACTTGGGCACATGATCCGAAAAAGGTGAAGCCGGTTACCCGAAAACACCATGCGGGCCCAAAACGTTAGGCGCCTATCGGTTCAGTCTGTAACGAATGTGCCCTTAGGGCGTGGAACCCGGAGAGACTTGGCCGACTTTCACTGGCGTGGGCTTGACATACAGCGGTGGAGGCGGCATTGCGCGGGGATAGGCGAACAGCGATGGCGGTCGCCGCGCTGGTGGCGCTGACTGTTGCCGTCGCCGGAGCCTTCGCCGAAGATGATGCCGCGCCGGGAAATACCCCGCCGGCAGGTGTCAATCCGGCAACTCCAGAGGTTACCATCCTCAACACGCACGAGGTCGAGGGCATTCTCGGCCGCGACGTCCGCAGCGCCGCCGACGAGAATATGGGCCGGGTCGTGGACGTGCTGGTCGACCATCGCGGGCAGGTGCGCGCGGCCATCATCGACTTCGGCGGATTCCTCGGCGTCGGTAGCCGCAAGATCGCCGTGGACTGGAACGCGCTGCACTTTCCTTCGCCCGGCAAGCCCGGCGGACAAATTAGAACTCGAGCTTAATCGCGACCAAGTGAATGCCGCGCCTGCGTATCAAGACGGCAAGCCCGTGGTCATCCTCGGCGCGCTCGGCAAACTCGAGCCGTTGCCCGAATAAACAACAGCGCTGGAGACGTGCCCTGTGCGCGGAACCAATACGCCGCCCTAGCGATAGGCCGGACCCGCAGCGTCGGGTCGCGGCCGAAGGCGCGGCGACGGCCGGCCAACTGATGGTAGGCAGCGAACCGCCGCTGGCGCCGTCCGCGCGCAGCTTGCGCGGGCTTGATTGGTTCGTCTTCTTCGTGGCCGACGTGCAAACAGGCTTCGGGCCATTCGTCTCGGTCTATCTCACCACACAGAAATGGACGCAGGTCGACATCGGCCTCGTTCTGTCCGCTGCCGGCCTCGTGTCCCTGTTTGGCCAGATGCCGGGCGGAGCATTAGTCGACGCCGCCCGCTCGGAGCGCCTGGTCGGCGGCATTGCCATCGCGGCCATCTGCGTCAGTGCCTTGGCCTATGCGGCTCTGCCGGTCTTTCCGATGGTGTTGTCGGCCGCAGTCCTGCAATCGCTGGCGAGTTGCGTGCTTGGCCCGGCAATGGCCGCGATCAGCCTCGGCCTGGTCGGCCATGCGGCGATCGGCGAGCGACTGGGACGGAACGCCCGCTTCGCCTCGGTTGGCAACGGGCTGGCGGCGGCGGCGATGGGCGCCTGCGGCTACCTCCTGTCGGCCCGTGCCGTTTTTGTCGTCACCGTCCTTTTGCTCGTTCCCGCGCTCCTGGCGCTGCGCACGATCGCTGCGGGTGAGATCGATCCGGAGCGCGCGCATGGCGCGGCGCCGCGCCGCCGCGCCCGACCGCCGTCGAAACTGAAGACGCTGATGAGCAATCGGCCGCTCCTGATCTTCGCCGGCTGTCTTCTTCTCTTCCACTTGGCCAACGCGGCGATGCTGCCGTTGATGGGCAGCGTCCTGACCATGCGGTCGGCGCGCTGGGCGACGGTTTTGATCGCAGCCTGCATCGTCGTACCGCAGCTCGTCGTCGCGGTGTCTTCGCCGTGGATCGGCAGACGCGCTCAGATTTGGGGCCGTCGACCGTTACTGCTGATCGGCTTCGCCGCGTTGCCCATTCGCGGCATTCTTTTTGCTACGGTGACTAGTCCGTCGCTGCTCGTGGTGGTGCAGCTCCTCGATGGCATCACCGCCGCAGTGTTCGCCGTGATGGTGCCGCTCGTGGTCGCCGATCTCACGCGCGGCACGGGCCACTTCAACCTCGGCCAAGGCATTGTCGGCACCTTCGTCGGCATTGGCGCTGCGCTCAGCGCTACATTCGCCGGCTACATCAGCGACCACTTCGGTGGCCCGGCAGCCTTCGCCGGATTGGCCGTGATCGCGCTTATTGGGCTGACGGTGTTGTGGTTCTTCATGCCGGAAACCCGCGACGTCGCCGAGCCCGAATAGCAGCGCAGCTACAGGGCCGGCACGTCGTCGGCGACCAGTCGCAGATGCGGCGCAGTCATGTCCATGAGGCTGCGATAGACGGAAAGATAGTCCTGCGCCATGCGCCTCGCCGTAAAGCGCTCCTCAAAGCGCTTTCGGATCCTTTCGCGGGACAACTGTCCGAGGCGGTCGACCGCGCCGATGGCGCCGGTTTCGTCTTCGACGATGAACCCGGTCACGCCGTCGTCGACCACTTCCGGCACCGATCCGCGATTGAAGGCGATCACCGGAGTACCGCAGGCCATGGCTTCGATCATCACCAGGCCGAACGGCTCGGGCCAATCGATGGGCACCAGAAGAGCAACGGCACCGCTTAAGAACTCCGATTTGTCCTTGTCGTTGATCTCGCCAATGTACTCGACGTTGCTCGCCTTGATCATCGGCTGAATCCGTTCGTCGAAATACTCGCGATCGGTCTTGTCGACTTTCGCCGCAATCTTGAGAGGCATCCCGCAATGCTCGGCGATGCGGATGGCGCGATCGGCGCCCTTTTCCGGCGCGATGCGGCCGAGGAAAGCGAAGTAGGATGGCTTGATCGGCTTCGGGACGAGCAGCTGGGCAGGCAGGCCGTGATGGACGGTGCGCACCCAGTGCGCCTGCGGCAGCGGGCGCCGCTGCGAGTTGGAGATCGATACCACCGGCATCGACGAAAATGCATCGAACACCGGCTGATGCTCCGGCAAATCGAGCCGGCCGTGCAAGGTGGTTATCATCGGCGTCGGCTGCCGGGAAAACAGCGAGAAGGGGTAATAATCGAGGTGGAAATGCAGGAAATCGAATTCGCCCGCGCGCCGGTAGACCTTTTCCAGCATCAGCATGTGCAGTGCGTTCGGATCGCGCACGGCGCCGTCGAGGCGCAAGGCGCGCGGCCACACCGCTTCAAGCCGGGCCGAGGTCTGGGAGTCGCCGCTGGCGAACAGGGTCACTTCGTGCCCGAGCGCGATCAACTCCTCCGTGAGCCAGGAGACGACGCGCTCGGTTCCGCCGTAAAGCCTGGGTGGAATCGCTTCAGTCAACGGTGCAATTTGCGCAATATGCATCGAATGTCCTTTTCGTGGTCGTAGAACTGCCGCCGATCACCCTGAATTCCACCGGCCAGAAACAACAACGTCCACGAAGCCGAATATTTTCATATCGGCTGGAACTTATTTTTGAGGATAAACGGGAACTTTTTGACCGCCTCCGGAGTAAGTCCCATCGCACGGAGGTGCCGGCCGATCGGCCGGTCGCCGGCCGTGTGGACGGCGTCGACAAAATTGGCTGCGGCGATGCGGCGTTGGCTGGTCCAGCATCAGGCCAGCGTGGTTGCTCATGGGTGAGGCGCTCTGTTCCCCATGTGAAACCACAAGGAGGCCGGTCGCATTAACAAAGCGGAGATCAAATGCACATGGCCGATCTTTGTGGTTATGCCAGCCGTCCCCTTGCCTTCATTTTTCGTTACCTGCGGTTGCGGCCGATATCCCACGTGGTCATTCTTGCCGCGGTGCTGGCGGCGGTGGCCTGTTCGGTAAGCACCCAATACGGCGTCAAATACCTGGTCGATGTCCTCTCCAACCACAACAACGCCGGCGTGTGGATCGCGTTCTGCCTGCTCGGATCGCTCATCGCCGCTGACAATCTCCTCTGGCGTGTGGCGAGTTGGATCGCGAACTTTGCCTTTGTCGGCGTCACCGGAGATCTGCGGCGCGATTTGTTCCGGCACCTGACTGGGCACTCGCCAAGCTATTTTGCCGATCGCCTGCCCGGCACGTTGACTAGCCGGGTAACGGCGACCTCGAACGCGGTTTTCACGGCAGAGAACATGTTCGTCTGGAACGTGCTGCCGCCGTGCGCGGCGACGGTTGCGGCGATCATCCTGGTGCACACGATCAGCCTGTCGATGGCCGCCGGTCTCGCCATCGTCGCCGGGATCATGGTCTGCATCATGTTCCGCTTGGCCGCGGCCGGCCGCCCTCTGCATCATGATTTCGCCGGCAAAGCGGCGGCGGTGGATGGCGAAATGGCCGACGTCGTCTCCAACATGCCCCTGGTGCGGGCGTTCGGCGGCTTTTTTCGCGAGCATCGCCGCTTCGACGCGACGGTCGAGCGCGAGACGGAGGCGCGGCGGCGAAGCCTGCTCTATCTGGAGAAGCTGCGCATCTTTCACGCGCTGGTGACGATCGTGCTCGCGCTCGGTCTGTTGGCCTGGGCGATCGTGCTCTGGCAGCAGGGTGAGGCGACGACCGGCGACGTCGTGCTCGCATGCACGCTCGGGCTTTCGGTGCTGCATGCGACGCGCGACCTCGCGGTGGCGCTTGTCGACATCACTCAGCACGTCGCGCGGCTCTCGGAAGCGTTGGCGACGCTGCTGGTGCCGCACGAGCTGCGCGACCACCCGGAAGCGGCGCCGCTGGTCGGGCGCGGCGCCAGCGTCAAGTTCGAGCATGTGCAGTTCCACTATAGCGACGGCCGGCAGATATTCGAGGATCTTAACTTGAGCTTCATGCCGGGCGAGCGCGTCGGTCTCGTGGGTCAGTCCGGAGGCGGCAAGTCGACGCTGTTCGCGCTGCTGCAGCGCTTCTACGACATCCAGGATGGACGGATTCTGATTGACGGACAGGATATCGCGCGCGTCACCCAGCAGAGCCTGCGCGACTCCATCGGCGTCGTGCCGCAGGACATCTCGCTGTTTCACCGCTCGGTGATGGAAAACATCCGCTACGGCAAACCGGAAGCCTCGGACGATGAAGTGATGGAGGCCGCGTTTGCTGCGCGCTGCGACTTCATCGAGGAATTGCCGGCCGGCATTCGCACCATCGTTGGTGATCGCGGCGTCAAGCTTTCCGGCGGCCAGCGGCAGCGCATCGCCATCGCGCGCGCGTTTCTCAAGGACGCGCCGCTTCTGCTTCTCGACGAGGCGACGTCTGCCCTCGACAGCGAATCGGAGGAAATCATCCGCGAGGCATTGGGCCGCCTGATGCGCCGCCGCACCGTAATCGCCATCGCGCATCGGCTCTCGACCGTGCGCAATTTCGACCGCATCGTCGTGCTGCAGCTCGGCAAAGTGATTCAAGACGGACCGCCGCATCTGCTGGCGCACCGGGACGGCCTCTATCAACGGCTCGTGCAACGCGAGATGGATCGGCTGTCCAGTCCGGCGGCAGCTTAGGCGGCTAGTGATTGATGGCGGGCGACGCCTGTTTTTCCAGTGCACCAGCGACCGGGGCGATGCCGAACCCCGCTTTGAGCTGCGGATAGACTTCGCGGGCGAAAGTCTTGATCCCCAGCACCGTTTCTTTGTGTTCGAGGAAGCCAGCCTGTCCCATCAGCAGCAGATGGCCGAAGCCGCCGACGTAATCGTGAAACTTCCTGACTTGTTTCACTACCTGGTCCGGGGTTCCGGCGATCATGACGCCGGCCTCGATCGCGTTTTCGACGGTCGGTGCTCCGGCAAAATGAGTGAGCGACTTGGTTTTGCCGCGTAGCATGTCGACCGCCGCGCTGATCGGCACGTAGCCCGGCGGATAGGTGAACTCCGGCACGATCTTGTTGGCGGTGATGTACCAGAGGAGCTTCTCCGCCCCGGCCCGCGCCTCGGCTCCACTCGGGGCGGTGTAGACGAGCGCCGCATAGGCCAGTCGGTCGAGCGGCACGGTGTCGCCGCGTCCGGCCGCGCGCCAGCCTTTGCGGTAGGCGTCGAACACCGCTCGCGTGCCGTCGTAGCCGGTCAGGAAGGTCGCCTGGACGAAACCGCGCGCGCCGACGCGCGCCGCGCCGCCTGGGCTTGTCGTGCTGACCCAGATCGGGGGATGCGGTTGCTGATAGGGTCGCGGCCAGATGTTGATCATGCGGTGATGAAAGAAGCGGCCTTCATGGCTCACCGGTCCGTCATGCGCGGTCCAGGCCTTGATGATGAGGTCGAGGGCTTCCCATTGGCGCTCGTTCATGCGCACCGGATTGCTGTTGGCGACCGCGACCTCCCACGGCACGCCGCGCACGAAACCCACTTCGATGCGGCCGCGCGACAAAACGTCGGCCATCGCCATCTCCTCGGCGACGCGCACTGGCTGGCGCCGATTGGCAATCGGATTGCCAAGGATCAGGAGGCGCGCCCTCTTGGTCAGCCGCGCTAGAGCGGCGAGCACCAGCGGCGCTGCGGGATCGACGCAGGTCGCGGTCTGATGATGCTCATTGAGCATGACCTCGACGCCCTCGTCGTCGGCGACGCACCATTCGTCGAGATATCGGTCCCAGAGCGCGGCTCCCTTTTTCGGATCGTAATAGCGGTTCGGCAGCGTCACGCGGATTGAGGAATAGCTGTCGGCCGAGGGCAGGTATGGATAGGCCGTCTCGCTGAAGTGCCACGCTTGCATTCCGTCGCTCCTGTTAAGCATCGGGGCCGATGCTGGGGCGTGCTCAGTGGTCGAGGAAGGCGAGCGCCGTCGCAGCGAACGCTTCCGGCTGTTCGAGATGCGGCGCATGCCCGGCGTCGGCAATGGTCGCGAGCCGCGCTTTCGGCACCAGTCGGGCATAGGCGCGAAGGTATTCGTCGGAGATGAGACCGTCGTTATCGCCGCGTAGAAACAGCGTCGGCGCCGTGATCCGGTGCAGCCGGTATTTCAGCTTGGGATTGTGCATGTGCGGCTCCCAGGCGATCAGCGCCAGCGTCTCGCGATCGCGCACCATGATCGCCAGCTCGTCGTCAGTGAGCGAGGCCGGGTCGGGAACCATCTTGAGCGGATCGCGAAACAGCAGGCCGTCAAGCTCAGCCGCCGGCAGGGCGAAGACGTCAGGTATATCGAGCCGATCTTTGCTGCCGGTCTTGACGCCGACCGGACCGACAAAAATGAGCTTGGTGAAGCGCTCCGGCGCCTTCGTCGCCATTTCGGCGGCGATCCAGCCGCCTATAGAGCAGCCGATCAGTTCGACCGTCGGCAGACCCAGTAGATCCATGAGCTCGAGATAAACGTGCGCGATGTCGTCGACGCTGTCGAGCCAATCGGGCAGGGCGGATTTGCCAAAGTCAGGATGCGACGGACAAATCAGTCGGCGCCGCTTGGCGAGAAGCGCATTGAATGGGTGCCGGCGATCGAAGCCGCCGGCACCGTAAAGCATCAGCAAGGGCGCACCGCTGCCGGTTTCGGTGAGTTCGAGATCGATGCCGGCGACGGCCATCATGCGAGTCGTCACCGGCCGTTCCTCATTAGCGAACTCTGGCTGCAGTGGCAGCTAGTCTCGTGCGGTTCACGGAGGCGCGCGATAAGATGCTGAAGCCATGGTTCGCCCGGCGCTCGCGGCCTCATTGGGCCTCTCCTCCCGATTTATTGTTCTCTATTGGGCTGTTACAGATGCCCCGAGTGTCAAGCGCGAATTCGTTTTGCAGGCTCTGCAAGAATGCATGCCGCGGTCAGACCAGGTCTATGCCGCGCCGATCACTCATTGAACATGTACGTTCCCCGCGTTTGGAGATAATGTCGGGCACCAAATTCGGAGGCCGGACCGATGGTAGGCACCTTCTTGCGGCATGGCTCTAACGTCTGGCTCGCGTTTGGGCTGGTAGCGCTCGCCGTTGGGTTCGCTGCGCGCATCTTGCCGTTGTCACTGGTCTGGGTCGTTGTCGGCGCTTTGAGCTTTTATGTCAGCGAATACGGCTTTCACCGCTTTGCCTTCCATGCCGAGCCGTCGCGCTTTGCGTTTATTCGCAAGATGCAGCATCGGCTGCATTACGATCATCATACCGAGCCCGATCGGCTTGATCTTCTGTTCCTGCCGGTCTGGTTTCTCATCCCCAATCTCACGCTGACGGCCCTGGCCTTTGCGCTGCTATTCGGCTGGGCAACGGTTGCTTCGGCGATGTTCGGCGTGACGCTGGCGATTTTCCAGTACGAATGGGTGCACTACATCGCCCACATTTCATATCAGCCGCGCACGCGCATTGGGCGTTGGCTGAAGCAGTATCATCTGCGCCATCATTTCATCAGCGAGAAATTCTGGTTCGGCGTCTCAAACCCGTCGATGGACTTCGTCGGCCGCACCTACAAGGCCGCACGAG
Source organism: uncultured Alphaproteobacteria bacterium (assembly GCA_963709825.1). GTDB lineage: Bacteria > Pseudomonadota > Alphaproteobacteria > Rhizobiales > Xanthobacteraceae > BOG-931. Next base: position 91,490 of record CAVPXZ010000004.1, on the reverse strand, counting down.
AAGTGCAGCGCAGCGCGACCACCCGCAAACTTTACGGTTAAGGCGAAAGTCGCCACCGTCTTATCTCTTGGATAAATCGTCCACCGGCGCGAGTACCAGACGCCGGCCGACCGGGAATAGCTGAATGTCGTAGCGGCGGACGACCCAGCCCCAGATCCCGGAGGGCGCTTTGAGCATTACCGCGATGGCGATCGCACCCATCAGCATCAGATAAATGGTGCCGTAGTCGGACAGCAATTCGCGCAGCACGATATAGATCAACATGCCGATGAACGGCCCTTCCAGCGTGCCGATCCCGCCGATCACGACCATGAAGATCACAACAACGGTCCAGTCGTTGATGCTGAACCCGGCTTCCGGCGAGATGCGGAGTTTTTGCAGGAAGATCAATGCGCCGATAATGCCGGTGCAGGCGGCGGTCGCAATGTAAATGATAAATTTGGTGCGAAACGTGTTGACGCCAAGACTGGCGGATGCCGGTTCTGAATTGCGGATTGCCGTCAAGGCCAGTCCGTGGCGCGAGCGCAATAGGAAATAGACGATGGCAAACACCACCACCGCGATTGCCAGCGACATGAGATACAGGATCGTGTCGCGGATGTCCCGGTGGGTCGAGATCTCGCGCAAAATCGCCGGCGTCAGCGACAGCCCAGACCCTGCGCCGAGGACCGCGATCAGGCTGGCAAACAGCGAAAACACTTCGGACACGACCCAGGTGCCGACCGCAAAGTACGCGCCGCGCAGCCGGAACACTGCGAACGAAACCGGGATCGCCATCAGGCCGGCAAACGGTGCGGCGAGCAACAGCGCCAGATACACGTTCATGTTCCACACGCCGGTCAAATAGAACAGCGCATATCCGCCGAGGCCGACATAGGCCTGCTGGCCGACCGATACGAGCCCAGCGTAGCCGGCGAGCAGGTTCCAGAGCTGCGCCAGCGCAAGGTAATAGGCCATTTCGCCGACCAGCCGCATCTCGCCGGCGTCGCCCCACCATGGCATCGCGATCAGTGCCAGAAGGATCGCAGCCGCAAACAAGGCGAAGAAGCGGCTGGCCCTGGTTGCGCGTTCGACGCGGACGGACTCCATGTCAATCCCTCGTCCGTGGGAACAGCCCGCTCGGGCGGACGATCAGGATGGCGAGAAAAGCGAGATGTCCGGCCAAAATCTGCCAGGTCGGATCCAATGCCGCCCCGACTGCCTGGGCGAGGCCAAGCACCACTCCGCCGACCAACGTGCCCCACATGCTGCCGAGTCCGCCGATGATAACGGCCTCGAAGGCGAGGATCAGCCGGATCGGTCCCGACAAGGGCGCGAAGATTGTCCGTATGCCAAACAGGACGCCGGCGAGTGCGGTGAAAATCATCGCGATGCCGAGCGCCAGCGCGTAGAGCTTCAAATTATCGATGCCCATCAATTCCGCGGTGGCGGCATCGTCGGAGACGGCGCGAAAAGCGCGGCCCAGCCGGGTGCGATAGAAAAGCAGCTGCAAGCCGGCGATCGCGAGCGTGGCCACCGCAAACACCACGAGCGGATAGACACCAACAAACAGGCCGCCGGGAAAATGCAGGCTCGCCGTCTCGATCGCGCCTTCCTGAAGCCGATGGTCGTAGGCGCCGAAGCCCTGCAACAGTCCGTTCTGGATGATGATCGAAATGCCGAAGGTGACGAGCAGCGGCGGCAACAGTCCGCCGCTGAGCGTCTGATTCAGGAGCCCGCGTTGCAACGCGTAGCCCAGCACAAACATCACCGGCACAACGATCAGCAGGCTGAAGAACGGATCGAGGCCGGTCGTTTGCGTCACCACCAGCGCGACATAGGCCGAGAGTACGATGAGGTCGCCGTGGGCGATGTTCACCAGCCGCATGATGCCGAACGACATCGACAGGCCCATGGCGAACAGGGCGTAGAAGCCGCCGAGCAGGCCGCCCTGGATGACGATATTGATCCAATTCATTGCGCCTTACATCCCGAAATAGGCCGCGGTGATTGCGGCGCGGTCGAAATCTTTTGTCGGCGCAGTGAGCGCAAGACGGCCTTCCTGAAAGCAATAGAAGCGCACCGAGGCATCGAGCGCGCGGTTGATGTCCTGCTCGACCAGCACGACGGTCGTACCCTCGGCGGTTATTGCCTTCAGGCATTCATAGATGTCGCGAATGACAACCGGCGCGAGACCCAATGACAGCTCGTCGCAAAGCAGCAGCCGCGGATTGGACATCAAGCCGCGGCCGATCGCCGCCATCTGCTGCTGCCCACCGGACAGCGACGGCGCCGGCAGGTGGCGCAGCTCGTGCAAGCGCGGAAACAGCTCATAAACGCGTTTGAGAGTCCATGGCCCGGCGCGCTCGCTGTGAGTGCCGAGCAAAAGGTTCTCCTCCACCGACAAACTCGGAAACAGCCGACGTCCTTCCGGCACCATCGCTATGCCGAGCCGCACGATTTCGTGCGGTGTCTTGTGTCCGATCGGCTGCCCGTCGAACACCACCGTCTCGGGCGCGGTCGCCAATGCTCCAGCGATTGCGCGGAGAAACGTGGTCTTGCCGGCACCGTTGGCGCCGATGATCGCGACCGTCTCGCCTTGCTCGACCGTCACATTGATGCCGAACAGCGCCTGGAAGTCGCCGTAGAAGGCCGAAAGATCTTTGGTCTCCAACAGCGTCATGACAGCGGAATGCCCATGTACACTTCGCGCACCCGCGCGTCAGCCATGACGTCGTGCGGATTGCCCTGGGCGAGGAGCTGGCCGAAATTCATCACGATCAGCCGGCTCGCCACCGACACCAAGGCGTGCACGATATGCTCGATCCAGACGATCGTGGTGCCGCCTGCGTGAATATCTTTGATGGTCTTGACCAGCTCGCCGCATTCGTACTCGGTCAGTCCGCCCGCGATCTCGTCGAGCAAAAGCAGTTTGGGCTGTATCGCCAGCGTGCGGGCCAGTTCCAGCCGTTTGCGCTGTAACAACGTCAGTGTGCGCGCCGGCACATTGGCTTTGTCGTAAAGTCCGGTGACTCTGAGCACGTCGCTGCAACGTTTGTAGCTCTCGCGCTCGGTTATGCCGCCGCCGAAAATCGCCCCGACCAGGAGATTCTCAAACACGCTCATGTTCGCGAACGGGTGCGGAATTTGATAGGAGCGGCCGATCCCCAAACGGGAACGCGCGTGCGGCGGCATCGCCGTCACATCGGCCCCGCCGAACAGCATTCGTCCGCCGCTCGGCGCTACGTCGCCAGTGATCAAGTTAAACAAAGTGGTTTTGCCGGCGCCGTTAGGGCCGATCACGGCGAGAGCTTCGCCGTGCTCGACGACGAGACTTACTGTGTCCACGGCCTTGAGCGCGCCGTAGGACTTGGACACTTCGTTAAGCTCGAGCAGGATCGTCATGAACGGCTTTTACATAAAGCCGCCGCGCGTGTCGCGCGGCGGCCGTAGTTCGCTCACCAAGGGCTGTTGTCAGGAGTATTGAATTGCCGAGAACGGCCGGTCGAGCGGGATGTTCGGCGCAGTTTTGTTAAAGACGATGTTCAAGTCGTATTTCCACTTTTTCCCCTTTTCCCATTGGCCGCCGACCAGCGGCGTAAGGCACACGTTCGGCACCGGGTTAAGCGGGCCGCCCTTCCACGTGATCGGACCGACAATCGACTGGTAGTCGGTTTGCGCAATGGCGTCGCGGATCGCGGTCGGCTCAAGCTTCTTGGAGCGCTTGAGGGCATCGATTGCGACTTCGAGGTTGGCGTGCTTGAAACCGAGCGGCTGGGTCCATTGCTTGCCGCTCGCCTTCTCATAGGCGTCGCAATATTGCTGCGCGGTCTCGCCGGTCAGGCTCGACTTGAAAGGATGGTGATGCGACCACCACACTTCGGTCGACATGCCGGCGCCGCGGTTGCCGAGCGCTTCGACGGCGGTGGGGAACAGCAGCGCCTTGGGCGGCGTGACGATTTTCGGCCGGTAACCCTGCTGCGCGCACTGCGTCCAGAAGATCGCAAATTGCGGCGGATTGAAAATGCCGCAGACGATGTCGGCGTTCGCCTTCTTCATCTCGCTGATCTGGGCGGTGAAGTCGTCCGCCAGCGGCGGATAGAGGCCGAGGTGATGGACATCGAAGCCGTGGGTCTTGATGGTGGCCGGCAACCCGTGCACCGGGTCGCTGGCCGCGACGCCGTCGGGATCGTTGGTCAGCATGGTGCAGACGATGTTGTTGGTCGGTATCGACTTCCACATCTCGGCGAACATGTTGGCGACCATGTCGAAGCCCCAGAAGAAGTGGTAAGTCCACTCGAAGCCCTTCTTCGGGTCGCCCTTGCGGCCAAAGAACCAGGCCTGCCAGGGATCGTCCGACGTGATGCACGGCACGCCGTTAAGCTCGCACTGGTCGGCGACCGGGTTGGTCGTATCGGACGTCGACGAAGCGACCATGATGTCGATCTTGTCGTTGTTGATCAGCTGGGTCGCCACTTCCGACGCGCGGTTCGGATTCGACTGGCTGTCCCGGTTGAGGATCTGCACCGGGTGTTTCTGGCCGGCGACCATAATGCCGTCGCCCAGAGCCTTGCTCACGCCTTCGGCCACCCACTTCGACGGCTCGCCGAATGCGGCGATTGGGCCGGTCTCCGGCGTGATCATCCCGATCTTGATCGTCTTGTTGGCCGCGCGCGACGATTGAAACGTCCACGGCGACGCGATGGCGGCCGCGCCGCTCGCGGCCATTAGCTTCACGACCTTGCGGCGTTGGCCATCGACCTTCGCGTCCGGCTGCGTTTTCATTCCCCACTTGATCTTCATGTTTGCTCCTCCCTCTATCCTTGGGGCCTACTTGATGGACCGGTGGGACAGACCCCACAGAAGTCCCACAAATAACACAGCGAAGCTACCGGTTTTTCGCGTTGCTGGACCGTTAGACGCGCTCCGCGCTCGAATACTGTCGTTTTTCAAGATCGTGCATTGACTTGAGATGTTGCGTCACTTTGGCACGCAATGCCGCCTGCTTTCCGGTACTCCATTTGCTGAAGCCTTCGCCTGATTTGAAGCCGAGCTTTCCGTCGGCTACGAGCTTCTGCAGATAGGGCGATGGCTCCGGCCGGCCGTCGATTGCCGGCAGCACGATATTATGGATGGCCAGCGTGAGGTCGGTGCCGACCAGATCGGCATTTTCCAGCGGACCGAGCACCGGCAGGCGGCGGCCGAATGACGCCTTGATAACAGCATCGACCGTCTCGGCATCGCAGATGCCGTGCTCGACCAGTGAAATTGCTTCGCGCCACAGCGCATGCTGGAGCCGATTGCCGATAAAGCCCGGCACATCTTTTTTCACGTGCGCCGGCTTTTTGCCCGCGGCTTCGTGCAGCCTCATAGTCGACGCAACGGCGTCCGGCGAGGTCCATTGCGTCTCGATAACCTCAACGAGCGGCACCAGGAAAGGCGGATTCCACCAATGCGTGCCGAGCGCGCGTTCGCGCAATGCGAGCCCCTCCATAATCGAGGTGATCGGAATGACCGAGGTGTTGCTGGCGAGGATGGTGTCGCCGCGCACGTGCGGTTCGATGGCGGCAAATAGTTTCTGCTTCACTGCCAAGTCTTCGGATACCGCCTCGACGACGTAATCGGCCCCGCGCACCGACTCGGCGAGATCGGCGCACGGCCGCACGCGCGCGACGGCACTCTCCTCTTCGCCAAGCTCGCGCAGATTGGCGGCGATGCGATCCTTTACCGTATCCAGGCTTGCCGCGACTGCGTCTGTAATCGTGACGTCATGACCGGCAACGGCAAAAACCTGGGCAATGCCGTGGCCCATGAGGCCGGCGCCGACGACGGATATGCGCGCCTTGGCCATGCTCAGCCCGCCGTGTAGCCGCCGTCGGCGTAAAGGATGTGGCCGGTGTAGAAGTCGGACGCCTTCGAGGCGAGGAACAGGAGCGGACCGGCGAGATCGGATGGTTCGCCGAGCCGACCCTTGGGCACGCGCGTCAGGAAGCCCTTACGCACCGTCGTCGCCCGCTCGTTGTCCTCGAACATCCACTGCGTCAGCGGCGAGCGAAATACCGTCGGCCCGAGCGCGTTGACCGTGATGCCGGTATCGCCCCACTCGCAGCCGAGTGCCTTGGTGATGCCGTCGACTGCAGACTTCGACGCGCAATAGGCGGAGTAGCCGGCGGGATGGCCGAGCAAGCCGCGCGCCGAGGACATCAGGATCACTTTGCCGCCGCCGCCTTGCTTGATCATCTGCCGGCCGGTGGCCCGCGCCATCAGCCAGGATTGCGTGACGTTGGCGTCGATGATTTCCAGAAAATCCGCCGCTGGCTGATCGACGATCTTGGAGACCTTGTTGAGCCCGGAGGCGACAACCAGGATGTCGACGCGGCCAAATCGGTCGACTGCCGCCTTGACGATGGCTTCACAGTTGGCTTCCGAACTGGGGCGCTTGGCCAGCAGCTCCACCTCGCCGCCCAATTGTCTACAGGCTTCGGCGACCTTCTGCAGCTCGGTGGAATTGCCCGCGGCAATGACGATATTGGCGCCGGCGCCGGACAGCACCTTGGCGGCAAGCGTGCCGAAGGCGCCGGAAGCACCGGTCACGATCGCCGTTTTGCCGCGGACGTCAAACAGCGAAAGCGGGTTCCTGAGAAAATCCTCGGACATTACACGTCCTCTTCGCCCAGCGTTGACGCTCGCGGCGTCACTTCGGTGCCGGTGCGATGGCGACCAGGATCGAACACAATTCGTTGCCGCGGTTGATGATCTCGCGGCTCTCATTCGGACCGATGAAGCACGAATCATGCTTCTTCAGGACCGTCTCCTTGCCGCCGACAATCACCGTTAGTTCGCCGGCGAGCACGAAATAGACTTTCTCGGGCGGCGAAGTGTCCGGTCCGGCGCCGCCGCCCGGCAGGAAATGCGATACGCCGACGATCAGGCTCTGTGTGCCGCCGGCCTCGGCGCCAAACAGCCGCAGCGGGGCGCAGCCGCGGTGATTGGCCGCTTCGTAAGTCTTGGCGTCGGAGAAACGCTTCACCAGCATCAGAACTTCTCCCCTTTCTCGATCCGGTAGCTGCCCTTCGGATCGACGATGGCGACCAGGCGGATGATGCAGCCGTCGCCGCGGTCCCAGTTCCAGGGGAAGAATGCGAACGTGCAGCGCCGGCCGGTCACTTTGTCGATGTCGCCGCCGACGTTCTCGATGCCGAGGATGCCATTCTTGAACAGGATGCGGTGGACCGGCTCCCAATCGGGAAAATCATCCTTCCAATCGCGGCCGCCGGACCATTTCTTGTATTCCGCGGCAAGATGCGGATGTAGCGGCCCGTTGCGTTGCGGCCCGATGGCGGTCGCGAGCGGATGATCGTTGGCCTGCGTATCGTGGCCGACGACCTTGACCTTTTTCTCGACAAACCACTCGCCGGCGGAGGGCACGAAGCCGGGCGCGTAGCAAAAATAATCTTCGCTGTCCTCGTACTTCTTGTGCCAGCCGGTGTTGACGATCACCACGTCGCGCGGCCGCACGATCTTGCCGGCGGCCTTTTCCAGATCGTTATAGGTGATCTGCTCCCATTTCCTCTTCGGCAGCGAAATAACGATGCCGGAGCCGAAAAAGTGCGGCAGCGGCACCTCGTCGATGAACGGCGTGCCCTGGACCACGTGCGCCGGCGCGTCGATGTGCGTGGTGTTGTGCATCGACGTGGTGATGCGCTGCGACAGCACGCCCGACTTCGCCATGTAGTGGATGCGCTCGATCTTGACGTCTTCGAAATACGGCCAGTTCGGCGACTGGTAACCGAAACGATGGGACAGATTGTAGAACGACAGCCCCATTGCGTTGTTCTCGTTCTCCTCGAACGAGACACCGCGAATCTTCTTCGCCAAGCAAACCCTCCACGTTCCCTCAGGCCCCCGCCCGCTTCAAGGGGCGTTCCCGACCTTTTGTACCAGGATATGGTACATCTGTATCGAATTCCGGTCGGCGGGACAAGCCGCCGCAAGTTGTACGGCTTGCCGCGGGTCCGTTTGGTTAGGCCGCGGCCGCCAACAGGTACCGCTCCAGAGCTTCCTTGGTCGCGCGCAGCCGCGCCGCGATATGCCGCTGGTGCTCGTAAAATCGCTGCGCCGGCACCGGCACCGAGATGGCGACGGCATTGCCCAAAGGATCGCGGGTCACGACTCCGGCCGCGCAGATGCCGCGGGTGTGCTCCTCACGGTCGATGGCAACCCCGGTCTTGCGGACGGATTTGAGGTCGCGCAACAGCTCGTCGAGCCGCGTGAGCGAGCGCGGCGTGCGCCGCTCGTAGCTGGTGCCGATGAGCCGCATGATCGCGTCATCGTCGAGTTCGGCGAGATAAGCCTTGCCGTTTGCGGTGCAATGCAACGGAAAGGTCTCGCCGACGGCGGAAACTGCCCGCAGCCGCTGCGATCCGGGCACCTGATCGATGAAAACGAGATGATCCTTCTTGATGGCGGCGAGGTCGACGGTCTCCTTCAGCTCGTTCGAGAGTTGAATGAGGAACGGCCGCGCGACCGCGACGAAATCGGTACGCGCCGAGGCGGCGAGCCGCAGGATGGTTGGTCCGAGCCGCACCCGGCCGTTCGGCGAGGCCGCAATCAGAAATTTTTCGGCTTCGAGCGCGGCAACAATGCGCTGCACGGTCGAGCGCGCAAGTCCCACGCGCTGCGCGATCTGGCCGAGGCTCAAGCCCGCCGCCTCGTGCTCAAGCGCCCGCAGGATCGCCGCCGCCCGCGCAATCACCTGGACCTGGCTTTGGACTGGGCTTCGAACTTGGCTCTTAGCCTTTGATGCTCGTGCGCCGACCGCTTTCATCCCCTGACCCGCCGCTGGCTGATTTGTGGCTTGATACAGGATCGCCACCATGCGGTACAGACGGATGCAGCGCAGAAACTCAGCGAAGCCGGTCGGTAGCGGGATTGCGTTTTCGCTAGCGGGGATGATGGGCGGAGCAAATGATCGCAGCGAGCGACGCCGAACAATAGCTCTGATAGCGGCTCAAGCTTCGTAATTATGGACGAAATCGTCCGGAACGTTCGGTCCCCAAGCGTAGAAAGAATCGTCCGGCGGGTGATCCCCGGCCGGCCAATCGCAAGTGGACGGGATGTAGTCGAGATCCGCGGAATATTCGCTGAAGCTGCCCCAAGGGTCCTGGACGTAGTGAAAGAAATTTGACCCGAGCACGTGGCGCCCAAGGCCCCAACCCTTGGCGAAGCCTTTGTCAAGCATGTGCATGGCGCCGGCGCCGATCTCGTCGACCGATCCAACATCCCAGCTAAAGTGATGATGGCCCGGCGCGTCGGAACGCGCGAATGCGATCATGTGATGATCGCTGCCGTGGATGCCGTGCATGAAAGCGATGTTGTCGCCCGAATGGTCGGACAAGCGCATGCCGAGCACCCGCGTATAAAACTCAATGGCTTTAGGCACGTTGCTGGTGAACATCAGGACGTGAGAGAGACGACGCGGCCGCGTTCGCGGCATGGCGCTGCGAAACGGCGCGCCGCGTTCGCCCGGGCCGGCTGACTTGAACGAGAAATGAGTTTTTTCCTCAGGCGAAGATTTCGCAGCGACTTTGATTTCTACCAGAACGCCGTCGTGATCGCGAAACCATAACCCGTTCGAATCGATACCGGGCGGCGGATCGAGGCGCTCAATGCGCATCGCCTGCAGCCGCTCGGCGAAGCGGTCGATATCCTCTTCAAATGCGCCAAACGATACGTAGCCGTATTTTTTTCGCGGACCTTCGCCGATCGTTCCCCAAAGATGAGCCTGCTCAAAGGTTTTGAGGGCGACGGTGTTGCCCCGCTCGCCGATGTCGAGACCAAATTCGCCGTAGAAGTTTTTCGCCACGGCAACGTCCGGGACCACGAAGTGAAAATGATCGACGGAATGGATGCCAAGTTCGCCGGACCGCCGGCTGGGCGCAATGAAACCCTGGATCGCTGTCATCGCGTCTCCTTTCCTCTGGCGGGCATTCTCGGAGAGAACGCCGAAGGTCCAAATCCGGCAAAGGCCCTCATTCAATCTAATTGCCCATAAAATATTTTTGTCAACATGAAATAGTTTATCCTTGCGTCTATAGTTCCATTTGGGCATCCTGCCTCCATGAATAAGCTGGCGAATTTCGACCGCGCAGCAACCCAGGCCGATCAGGCCTATGAGGCGTTGTTGGCCGAGGTCCTGGATTGCCGGCTCGCCCCAGGCGCGAAAATCACGATCAGCGAGGTTGCGGCGCGGCTGGCTTTCAGCCCCGGTGCAATCCGCGAAGCGCTGTCCCGATTAGCCGCGGAGAAGTGGACGGTAGCGACGGCGCAGAAGGGTTACTCGGTCACGCCCGTGTCCGCCGATGAGCTGCGCGACCTGACGCGAACGCGCATCACCATCGAGCAGCTTTGTCTGCGTTCTGCAATCGCGCACGGGGACGTCGAATGGGAGACGGCCGCTGTCGCCGCCTATCACCGGCTGCACCGTATTCCAATGATGGTCACGGACAGTGTTTCACGGGTTAATCCAGCTTGGGCTATCGCGCATACGACCTTCCACGCCGCGCTTGTGGCGGGCTGCGGCAGCCCGTGGATGCTTACGCTGCGAGCAACGTTGTATGCGCAAAGCGAGCGCTACCGGCATTTGTCGGTCGCACTGGCGCGCGAAAATCGTGATATCGACTCCGAGCACGCGCGCATTCTCAATGCCTGCCTCGCGCGCGATGCGGAGAGTGCATGTAGCTCGATCGAAGATCATTTCCAGCGAACGTCGAACATCTTGCTGACGTCCCCCCTGTTCCCTCAATGGCAGGGCAACGTGCTGGGCGCGGACCGGGGCTAGCAACTCGCACGCGATAAAACGTAATGGGAGGAGAGGTCATGAACAAAGCCGCAAGTGTGCCCAGCCTTGCCGCGCCGACAGTTGCGGAACTGGTCAATCGCGCGCGCGATCTCGCGCCGTTGCTCCGCAAGAATGCGCCGGCGAGCGAGGCCAACCGACGGGTTGAGGAGGAGACTATACAGGCGGTGAGGAAGGCCGGCTTGATGAGGGTATGTACACCGAAGCGTTACGGCGGCTGGGAGATGAACACGCGTGCGATGCTCGAGGTCGGTTCAGCGATTGCCGAAGCCGACGGCGCCGCGGCGTGGGTGGTGAATCTCAACAACGTTTGCTGTTGGTTGACGAGCTTGTTTGCCGTCAGAGCCCAGGACGAGGTGTTTGGCGATGATCCGGACACGTGCGTGTCCGGGGTACTTAATCCGACGGCTTCGGTGAAAAAAGAAGCTGGCGGCTATCGCATCGTTTCCGGCACATGGCACTACAATTCCGGCGGCTGGCACGCCCAATGGGCGGTCCTCGGCTTTCCGATCGTGAACGATGCCGGAGAGATGATCGATCAAGGGCTGGCGATGATTCCGATGGCTGACCTCACGCGCGAGGACACCTGGTTCGTCGCCGGCATGAAAGCAACCGGCAGCATCGCTTTGCATGCCAAGGACGTGTTCATTCCGGATCATCGCATCCTGTCGGTGCCCCAGGCTATTGAGGGCAAGTATCCCACCGAGATGCAAGACGAAACGTTCTATCGGTCGGCGTTTATTCCGCTCCTGGCGATCATCCTGGTTGGACCGATCCTGGGGCTCGGCCGCGCGGCGTTGGAATTCGTTCGGCAAAAAGCGTCGACGCGCACGATTGCTTACACCTTTTTCGACAAGCAAAGCGCGTCGGTCGCGTTCCAGCTGCAGATCGCCGAGGCGGCGATGATGATCGATACTGCGCATTTCCACGCTTATCGGGCGGCCGACGATGTCGACCAGGCGGCGGCGCGCGGCGTCTACCCCGATATGCTGACCCGCGCGCGTGTCCGCGCTGACACCGGCTATGTCGTCGAGAAAATCACCCAAGCCATCGACAAGCTGATGTTTGCACATGGCTCCGCGGGCTTTGCGGAAGCAAGCCCGCTGCAACGCATCTGGCGCGATGCCGCCGTGGCGTCGCGGCATGCCGTGGTCTTGCCGCCGGTTGGCTATGAACTCTACGGCAAAGCCCTGCTCGGCGTCGAAAACAACGTTACGCCGCTGGTCTGACGGAGGAACGAGCTTTCAAAATTCGATCTTCTTCTTGTTAAAAAACGCGTCGATGCCGGTGCGGGCGTCTTCTGACGTCATGCTGATCGCTTGCGCAACGCTCTCGGTCCACAGGCCGTCGGCCGCCGACATGTCTTCGATGCGCGGGATCGCCTGGACGATCAGATAATTGGGAATCCGGGCGTTTTTGGCGATGGCGTTGGCGAGCTCGATCGCCTTTTCCAGGGTCTTTCCGGGTTCGACTACATAATGCGATAGGCCAAGCCGGTCACCGGTGGTTGCATCGAGCGTGCGGCCAGTCAGCATCATTTCGACCATGCGGCCGGAACCGATGATTTTGGCAACGCGGACGCTGGCGCCGCCGCCGACATAGAAGCCGCGGCGGCCTTCCGGCAATTGGTAGAAGGTAGTCGTATCGGCGACCCGCACATGCGTCGCCGTCGCGACCTCGAGTCCGCCGCCGATCACCGCGCCCTGCATCGCCGTCACCACCGGCCGGCCGCCGAACTGGATGGCTTCCAGCGTGGCGTGGGCGAAGCGCGACATGAAGATGCTGTCGAACGCTTCGCGATGCCGGTGCTCGGAAAGGTCGAGGCCGGCACAGAAATGCTTGCCGGCGCCGGCAAGCACGACGCAACGCACGTCCGGTTCGAAATTCTCGAACGTCTGCTTCAACAGGCCCCAGAGCTCCTCGCTCAAGGCGTTGCGTTTGTCAGGACGATTGAGGGTGACAACCGCAATCGGGCCTTGCCGCTCGGTCAACAAAATCGGCGCGGTCTCGCTCATTTTCTTCCTATCGGCTTGGTGGGATTGCTTCGGTATCGGCTTCGGTGTTCGCAGGCTTGCGAAGCGCCGCTTCGCGCAGTACGCGCCGAAGGACCTTATTGGTGGAGGTGCGCGGCAGTTCGCCAACAAAATTGTAGACCCGCGGCCGCTGATAGGGCGAGAGATCGCTGGCCTCGACATGAAGCTCCAGGGCAGCGGCATCGAGTGTTGGATCTTGGCGGACGATGAACGCCTGCACCTGTTCGCCCCATTGCGGATGCGGCACGCCGACTACCGCGCACTCGGCGACGCCGTGATGTGCCAGCAGCACTTCCTCGACCCGCGCCGGCATGATGTTGATGCCGCCGGATATGATCATATCGTCGCGTCGCCCTTCGAGATAGAGATAGCCGCCGGCATCGATGCGGCCGAGATCGCGCGAACGCCACCAGCGCCGGTCGCCGTCGGTCACAAAGCTGGCGGCGGTGGCGTCGGGGTCGCGCCAGATACCGGCGGCGAGTGAGGGGCTGGAGATCAAAATTTCGCCGACCTCGCCTGGCGCGACCTCCTCGCGTGGGCCCGCGCCGGGCATGACGATCCGCAGATCGCCGTTGAGCAATGGACGGCCGACGCTGAGGAGCCGCTCGCCGACCATGTCGTCGGCGAAGATGCAACTCGCGGCTGCGCCGGTCTCGGTCGAGCCATACATCTGTACCACGTTCCGGCTGATGCGTTCGCGCAGCCGCCTAAGCGTGGTGGCATCCATCGGCTCGGCGGCAAAGCCGATCAGACGTACCGATCGGAAATCCCCGTGCTGTTCGTCGGCATTCAAAAGCCGCCGCCACAGGGTCGGCGTCAGAAAAACGTGGGTGGCGTGCTCGGCGCCCACGCGCTTTGCCAGCTCGCCAAGGTCGAAATGCTCCATGAAGATCGTGCAGGCGCCGGCGTTGAGAAACGGAAACCATCCATTGTAGCAGCCGATAAAGGCCGTACTCAGCGGCACCAGCGATCGATCGCGCGGCGAGAGTCCCTGATAAAGATAGAGGTTGGTGCGCGCGTTCTCGATGAAGCTGCGGTGAGTGTGCACGACGCCTTTGGGGATTGATGTCGTGCCGGACGACAGCACGATCACGGCCGGATCGTCCTCGGCCGGCCGCGCCAACGGCGCATCGGCAAACCTGCCGTCCAAATCAGCGGGAATGGAAGCGGCGGGACGGATGGCGCCGGCTCGCTTCGGCGACAGCGCCGAGCAGGCTTCGACGCACGCAGCGAAGAATGGACAATGACTGACGATGCCGCTCGCCAACGCCTCCATGGATGCGTCGTAGACCAGTAGGCTCGGCTCCATCTTGCGGCAGATGGCGGCCAGCGTCGGCGCAGATTCGCGGGTGTGAAGCGCCATCGGCAGCGCGCCAATGCGGATGGCTGCGACCCACGCGACCAGATAGATCGCGCTCGGAGGACAGAGGAGAGCGAGCGGTTTGCCGGTCTCGGCGCCAAGCGCGACAAACAGCGCGGCGGTGCGGAGCGACAAGGCGTCGAGCTCGGCATAGGTCAGGCGCGTTGTGGAATCGACGACCGCTTCGCCGCCGGCGAACCAGCGCGTCGCCCGTTCAAACGCATTCGGAATAGTGAGCGGCAGACCGACACTCATGGCGCTCGCATATGTCCTTATTGGACCTTGAGGCCCATTTGGCCGGCAATCAGATTGCGCTGGATTTGCGAACTGCCGGCGGCGATGGTCGCGGCCCGGGCGTCGCGGAAATGACGCTGCATATCGAATTCCATGTTGTAACCGAAGCCGCCCATGACTTGCATGCCGGCTTCCGTCGTCTTCACATAAGTCTCGGCAGCGAGAAGCTTTGCCATGGTGATGTCTTTGAGCGCGTCCTCACCCCGGCTGATACGCCAGGCGGCCTTTATTGTCAGCGCCCAGGCGGCTTCCACCTGAGTCTCCAGATCGGCAAGCATGTGGGCGATCGCCTGGAAACTGCCGATCGGCCGGCCGAACTGCCGCCGTTCTTTGGCGTAGCTCACCGCCAGATCGAGGACGCCGCGGGCACTGCCGCAATCGCAGGCCGCGGCGACCACGCGCTCGGCCTGCAGGCCGGACAGGATGCAGTCCCAGCCCTTATTCTCGCCGCCGATCAGCCGGTCGGGAGCAATGCGGGCGTCGTTGAAGAACAGCTCATAGGTCCCGACCGAGCGGCGGCCGAGCATGTCGAGCTTGCGGATTTCGAGACCGGGCGTGGTGTTGTCGACCAAAAAGAGCGACATGCCCTGCCGGTAATGCGCCTTGGGGTCGGTCTTCACATAGACGTTGATGACATTGTTTTTGGCGCCGGCGCCGGTCGCCCAGATCTTCTGGCCGTTGATCACGTATTCGTTGCCGTCGCGCCGCGCCTCGGTTCGCATGGCGCCGACGTCGGAGCCGGCATCCGGTTCGGACATCGAGATCGACATGCGGATTTCGCCGGAAATCAGCTTCGGGAGCCAGTAGCGCTTTTGTTCTTCAGAGCCTTTGCGTGCGACATTGAGGCTGCAAAACACGCTGCCGCCGAAGGCCATCGCCACGTCGGCGCTGTAGCGGCCGATCTCCTCGGACACGATCGCGAGGTCGACGACGCTACCGCCGACACCGCCATATTCCTCGGCGAAGGGCAGGGCAAAGAGCCCGGCCTCCACCCATGCATCGTAAAGCTCATACGGATAAAGCCGCTCGCGATCGAGGCGGCGCAGATAGTCGGGCGTGGCGACCCGCTGCATCAGTTTCCTGACGCTGTCCCAGAGCAGCTTCTGCTCAGGTGAATACTCGAAATCCATGTGTTCTCCTGCGGCGGGCTTCTTCCGCGGCGCTCCGCTGCGCTATACGATGCCGTACCTAAAACGGCTTGCCTAGCACCTGCCGTGTCATCAAGTGGGAGGACGTAGGCGTGACTACCATGCTCGCAGCCCGGCTGCACAAAATAGGCGAGCCGATGAAGCTCGAACACGTGCCGGTGCCGCAACCTCGGCCGACCGACGTGCTCGTCGCAGTGAAGGCTTGCGGTGTTGTGCCAAACCTCATCAACGTCCTGACCCATTGGCAGACTTGGTTTCCAGAATTGCCGTTGCCTAAACTCCCGGCAATCTTTGGTCTCGACGTCGCTGGCGTGATCGCGGGCGTCGGCGATCAGGTGCAGAAATTCCGCAACGGCGACCGGGTCTATGTCAATCCCGGTCTGTTCTGCGGTTCCTGTCCGGCTTGTCGCGCCGACGACACCATGAACTGCGCGAACTACACCTTCAGCGGCTATTTCGGCTTCGGGCCGGAATCCCAGAAGCAATTCGACGCCTACCCCTATGGCGGCATGTGCGAATACATGATTGCTCCGCAGCATAATCTCATTCCCATCCCGGAAAGTGTTGCATTCGAAGAAGCGGCGCGGTTCGGCTATATTGGCACCGCCTATGCGGCGCTGCGCAAGGCCCAGGCGGGCCCCGGCAAGACCATCTTCATCAACGGCCTCACTGGAACGCTCGGACTCGGTGCGACGCTGTCGGCACTTGGCCGCGGCGTCACTCGCATACTGGGCACCGCGCGCGACCGCAAACGCCTTGCCCGGGTCAAGGCGCTGGCCCCGGAGCGGATCGAAGTTCTGCCACAGGATGAAGGGCGTTCCGTCGCCGACTGGGCGCGCTCGTTTACCGGCGGTCACGGCGTCGACGCGGTGATCGATTGCCTCGGTCCCGGCACCTCCGGCACATTCCTGATGAACGCGATCTATGCGCTTCGCCGCGGCGGCAAGGCGATCAATATCGGCGGCGTTGGCGAGAAGACGATGATGGACATCCACTGGATGATGGACAACCAGATCGAATTCATCGGCAGCAACTGGTTCAGCATCGCGGACGGAGAAGCGCTCGCCGCCATGGCGCAAGCGGGCACGCTCGACCTCTCGGTGTTTGAGCATGTCCGGATACCGCTTGCCGACGTCAACCGCGCACTCGACGGCTCGCAATTCCGCGATGGTGGCTTCACCAATGTTGTGATCGTACCTTGAGGGAGCGGAAATGGCGGAGTCGCATCGCGTCATCATCACCGGCACCAACAATGCCGGCAAATCCGTCGTGTTGCAGGAAGCGCACGCGAGTCTGGCCGGACCGGGCAATTTCGACTTTTGGCAGACCAAGCCCGGTCATTCGCCGCGCGATCTTTCGATCGGCCGCACGCCGATGAAGTTCTTTCCGGCGCCCGGCGGCAGCATGTTTCGTCTGTTCACGATCCCGCCGCCCGATCCCAACATGTCGCCGGCCGACATCGCCAAGCTGCAGGACTGGTTCTTCAACGAAGTCGGCGATCCGGATGCGCGCGGCGATACAAGCCGTCATCCGCTGATGCATAAAACCCCGACCGTCGATTACATCGTGCTGCTGTCCGGAGAAATTTCACTTGTCCTTGATGAAGGCGACCCGGTTGCGCTGAAGCCCTTCGATGCCGTCGTGCAACGCGGCGTCGGCCATTCCTGGGCTCAACACCGGACGCGAACCCGCGCTGTTGATGTGCGTTATGGTCGGCGGCCAATGAAAGACAACGACGCCCGCGCGGCCGAGGAGATTTTTCCGTCCGGCCATCAACCGCCGTCGGACTATCAGCGGCCGCCGCAATACGAGCGGATCGTTTGCGATAAGGACGTCGCGGTGGCGATGCGCGACGGCGTCGAGGTGGCGCTCGATATCTACCGCCCGGACGTCGCCGGCCGGTTTCCGGTTCTCTTCGCCTTTGGTGTTCATTCCAAGGAGCTGCAGGGAACCGAACTGCCGCAAAGTTTTCCGCCGCAACCGTCCTGGTCGACGTTGTGGCTCGGCCACGCGGAAGCAGGTGATACCGAATTCTTCGTATCGCGCGGTTATGTGCATGTGATCGGCTCGCCGCGCGGCTACCTCAAGTCGGGAGACGGCGGCTCGCGCGAATGGGACAGCTACGACGTCATCGCCTGGATCGCGCAACAGCCCTGGTGCGACGGCAATATCGGGATGATCGGCATCGGCGCTTTCGCCTCCGAGCAATTCCACCTCGCCCGCCAGCAACCGCCACAGCTCAAGGCGATCTTTCCCTACGATCCGCGCGGCGCCTACGGCAAATTCGGCGGCTTCCGCGAAGAGTATCCGGGCGGCATGCTGCACGCCTTCCGCTATCTCATGGACCATTTCTCCTCCGTGCATACCGCGCGCGGCGCGCCCGGCGAGCTGCCGCCCGAGAAAGAGGCGATGTGGCGTGAGGCGATGGCGGATGCCGACATCCGCATGTATCCGCATCTGCATAATGTGCTGGTTCAGAAGGGCCAGCATATGCCGCGCTATTTCGACGTGCTGATCGATCCTTTTGATCGCGAGGAAACGATACAGAGGCCGAGCGGGAATTTCAGAACATCGCCGTGCCGACTTACACCGGTGCCGGCTGGTACGGCTACACCTACAAGACCCATCTCGCCGGCGCCCAGACCTATTTCAGAAATATTTCGGCGCCGAAAAAGATGGTGCTGACCGGTCCGGCGCATCCCGACCGGCCGTTGCGGTCGCTGCGCGGCGAGATGCTGCGCTGGTACGACCAGTGGCTCAAAGGCACCGATACCGGGCTGATGAAGGAGCCGCCCGTCACTTATTGGGTGATGGGCTTAAACGATTGGCGGCACGGCGCCGATTGGCCGCTGCCGGAGACGCAGTGGACCAAGCTTTATCTGGCGAGCTGGGAGCGGCTCACGGCCGAGCCATATATTGCTTCGAGCGTCGACAAGTACATTCCGCCGGACGTGTTCGCGCAAATGCCGCCGACACAAACCAATCGGATTGCGAAGCTGCGGTTTCTCACGGATCCGCTGCCGCACGATCTCCTCATCGCCGGTCCAAGCGTGCTCAATCTGTTCGCGGCTATCGATCAGGACGACACCAACTGGATTGTCATCGTCAAAGACGTCGGGCCCGACCCGTCGGTGCGCACGGCGCGGGAGGGTGAGCGCGAAATTCCAGACGATCTGCCGGAGCGCGAACTGACGCGCGGCTGGCTCAAAGCCTCGAACCGCGCACTCGACGACAAGCGCTCAAAGCCCTGGAAGCCGTGGCACAAGCTCACCCGCGAGGCGCGGCAAAAGGTGACGCCGGGCAAAGTCGAGCAATATTCGATCGAGGTCTTTGCGACGGCCAATCTGTTCCGCAAGGGTCATCGTATTTGTGTCGAGATCACCAGTCTCGACCTGTCGACCGGCGTTCTCGGCGCCACCAATGTCGAGTACATCCCCTATCATGTTTGCGGCAGTCGAACGGTGGTGCACAGCATCTATCACGATGCGGCGCATCCATCGCATCTGTTGCTCCCGGTCATTCCGATGGCCGACTGAAAGCTCAAGGTGATTGCATGGATCTCAATCTCACCGGCAAAGGCGTGCTGATCACCGGCGGCTCGAAAGGCTTGGGCCTGGCGATGGCCCGACGCTTTGCCGCCGAAGGATGCGATCTTCACCTTGCCGCCCGCTCGCAGGCGCTGCTTGAGGACGCAGCCGCCGCCATCCGGCGCCAGCACGGGGTCCAGGTGAACACTGTTGTGGTCGACCTCGCGCAGCCAGGTTCTGCCGGCCGCGTCGTCAGGGCCTGCGGCGACATCGACATCCTCGTCAACAATGCGGGCGATATTCCTTCCGGCTCGCTGGATACGGTCGATGAGGCGCGATGGCGCGCGGGATGGGATTCAAAGGTCTTTAATTACATCAATCTCAGCCGCGAATATTTTAGCCGCATGAAGGCACGCCGCGCGGGGGTGATCGTCAATGTCACCGGCATCGCCGGCGATCTTCTCGATGCGAGCTACATCGCCGGCAGCGTCGGCAATGCTGCCATGGCCGCTTTCACCAAGGCGCTCGGCTCGACCAGTCACAAATTCGGCGTGCGCGTGGTCGGCATCAATCCCGGAGCGTGCGACACGGAACGCTACGAGCGGCTGGCCCGCGCCAAGGCGCAGGAGCGGCACGGCGACCCCGAGCGCTGGCGCGAAGCGTTGAGCACGCTGCCGTTCGGCCGCGCCGCATCGCCCGATGAAATCGCGGCGGCCGCGGTATTTCTTGCCTCGCCGTTGTCCGGCTACACCACCGGCGCCATTCTCACCATCGACGGCGGATTGACCGGCGGCCGCGAAGTCGCGCGGTGAGGCGATTGCCATGCCGATCATCGAAAGCCGGGTCGATCGAAGTTCCGAGACCTTTCTCGCCAACCGCGAGCAGATGCTGGCGTTGATCGCCGAATTCCGGGCGCTCGAGCAGAAGGTGCGGGATGTCTCCAACTCCCGGCGCGAGCGTTTCCGCGCCCGCAAGCAATTACTGCCCCGCGAGCGCGTCGCGCTCGTGATTGATCCCGGCGCGCCCTGGCTCGAGCTATCGACGCTCGCGGGGTTTCGCATGCATGACGACGACGGTGCCGAGGGCATTCAGGGCGGCGGCGGGATTGCCGGCATCGGTTACGTGTCCGGCATTCGCTGCATCGTTTCCGCCAACGACAGCGCAATCAAGGGCGGTACTTCGACGCCGATGGGTGTGAAGAAGCATCTCCGCATCCAGCAGATCGCACTTGAGAACAAGCTGCCGATGGTGCGGCTCGTCGAATCCGGCGGCGCCAATCTGCTCTATCAGGCGGAGATGTTCGTCGAGGGCGGCCGCGGCTTCGCCAACCAGGCCCGCTTGTCGGCGGCCGGTATCCCACAGGTTACCGTGGTCCACGGCTCATCGACCGCCGGCGGCGCTTACCTTCCGGGTCTTTCCGATTACGTGATCCTCGTGCGCGGACGCGCCAAGGTGTTTTTGGCCGGCCCGCCGCTCCTTCGCGCGGCGACCGGCGAGATCGCGACCGACGAAGACCTCGGCGGCGCCGAGATGCACGCGACCGTCTCCGGGCTCGGCGAATATCTGGCCGAGGACGATGCCGACGGCATTCGTATCGCGCGCGAGATCATGGCCAAGCTGCCGTGGAACGCGCAGCTTCCTGTGCGTGAGCAAAAATCCTTTAGGGAGCCGCGCTATCCGGCCGACGAACTCGCCGGCGTGACGCCGACGGACTACCGCAAACCCTACGATGTGCGCGAGATTATCGCGCGCATCGTCGACGATTCCGATTTCCTCGATTTCAAGGCGCTGTACGGTCCGCACACGGTGTGCGGTCACGCCGAGATCGAGGGGCAGGCCATCGGGCTCATCGGCAATAACGGCCCCATCGACGCCGACGGCGCAAGCAAGGCGGCGCAGTTTATCCAGCTGTGCTGTCAGGCCAACATGCCGATCATCTATCTGCAGAACACGACCGGCTACATGGTCGGGCGCGAAGCCGAGCAGGCCGGTATCATCAAGCATGGCTCGAAGATGATCCAGGCGGTTGCCAATGCCACCGTGCCGCAGCTGACCATCCATATCGGCGCCTCGTTCGGGGCAGGCAATTACGGCATGTGCGGACGCGCCTATGATCCGCGTTTCATTTTCGCCTGGCCGAACAACCGTGTTGCCGTGATGGGCGGCGAGCAGGCCGCCAAGGTGATGGCGATCGTCACCGAGGAGAAGCTCAAACGTGAAGGTAAGCCGGTCGACAAGGCCAGGCTCGATGCGATGGAGCAGGCCATCGTCAAGCGGGTGGAAGCCGAATCCACCGCGCTCTACGCCACCGCTCGGCTGTGGGACGACGGGCTGATCGACCCACGCGACACCCGCAAAGTGCTAGGCTTCTGCCTGTCGATCTGCCGCGAAGCAGAGCTCCGCCCGCTCAAACCCAACACGTTCGGCGTCGGGCGCATGTAAGAACGCGTAACGGAGAGGAAACGCCATGCTGTTTACGCCCGAGCATGAGGAACTGCGCCGCAGCCTGCAAAAATTCATCGCCGCGGAGGTCAACCCTCACGTCGATGCGTGGGAAGAAGCCGGCATCTTTCCCGCCCACGCGCTGTTCAAGAAAATGGGCGATCTGGGTTTCCTCGGCCTTCACAAGCCCGTTGAATATGGCGGCCACGGCTTGGACTATTCCTATGCCATGGTGATGGCCGAGGAACTCGGCAACATCGCCTGCGGCAGCGTGCCGATGGCGATCGGTGTGCAGACCGACATGGCGACGCCGGCGCTGGCGCGGTTCGGTTCCGAGGTGGTCAAGCAGGAGTTTCTGGCGCCGTCGATCGCCGGCGACTACGTCGCCTGCCTCGGCGTGTCTGAGGTCGGCGCCGGGTCCGACGTTGCCTCGATCAAAACCACTGCGCACAAGGACGGCGGCGATTACGTCATCAACGGCGGCAAGATGTGGACCACGAACGGCACGCAAGCCGATTGGATGTGCCTCCTGGCCAACACTTCAGATGGCGCGGTGCATAAGAACAAGTCGCTGATCTGCCTGCCGATGAAAACCAAAGGCGTCGAGATCGCCCGCAAGCTCGACAAGCTCGGCATGCGCTCCTCCGACACCGCCCAGATCTTCTTCGACAACGTTCGGGTACCGCAGCGCTTTTTGATCGGCGAAGAAGGCAAGGGCTTCACCTATCAGATGCTGCAGTTCCAGGAGGAGCGGCTGTGGGCGGCCGCCGCCGGCCTCAAATCGCTGGAACGGCTGATCGAAGAGACAATCGAGTACACCCGTAATCGCAAGGCCTTTGGCAAATCGATCCTCGACAATCAGGTGGTGCATTTCCGGCTCGCCGAGCTTGCCACCGAAGTCGAGCTGTTGCGCGCGCTCGTCTACCGCGCCTGCGAACTTTACCTCGCCGGCACCGATGTGACGCGGCTCGCCTCCATGACCAAGCTCAAGGCCGGGCGGTTGCGCCGCGAAGTGAGCGACGCGTGCCTGCAATATTGGGGCGGCATGGGCTACATGAACGAGACGCATGTGAGCCGCGCGTTCCGCGACGGGCGTTTGACCTCGATTGGCGGCGGCGCTGACGAGGTGATGCTGACCATTATCTGCAAGCTGATGGGAACGCTCCCCGGCACCTCGAATGCGCCGGAGCAAAAGGCCGGTCATGGCTGATCTGCCGCAGACCTCGCATATCAGGCTCGATCGGCGCGGACCGGTGCTGCATCTGTGGCTCGACCGGCCCGAATTGCGCAACGCCATCAGTCCGCAGATGATGCGCGATATCCTGGCGACATTCGCGGCGATTGCCGGCGATCGCTCGGTGCGGATCGTCGCGCTGCGCGGCGCCGGCGGCACGTTCTGTGCCGGCGGCGACATCAAAAGCATGTCGGTCGCTCACGCGGCGCTGCCGCCCGGCGCGGCCGATGAGCTGAAAGAAAGCAACCGGCGATTTGGCGCGATGCTGGAGGCGGTCAACGCCGCGCCGCAAGTTGTGATCGCCGCGATCGAGGGGTTTGCCATGGGCGGCGGATTCGGCCTGGCCTGTGTCGCCGACATCACCATCGCAACCGCGGACGCCCGCTTTGCGATGAGCGAGGTGATGATCGGCGTGGTGGCGGCCGCGATCTCGCCTTTCGTGGTTCAGCGCATCGGGCTGACTGCTGCACGGCGCCTGGCGGTCACCGGCGTGCGGCTCACCGGCAGCGAGGCGACCGCTATCGGCATCGCGCATCAGACCGTTGCCGACGCCGTCGCGCTCGAATTGGCGGTGCGCGAGGCCTGCAATCAGGTGCTCAAATGTGCTCCCGGGGCGGTTGCCGCGAGCAAACGGCTGATGTTGCGCGCCGCCGGGCCGAACCCGATACCGGAACTGCTCGACGACGCGGCTGAGTGCTTTGCGGCGGCCGTTCGCGGGCCGGAAGGCCGAGAAGGCACCCAATCGTTCGTCGAAAAACGCAAACCGTCCTGGGTCGTGCAGGTGGAGTGAGGGATGAGATTGCTCCGGGCACACTCTCGTCCACGCCGCTTCTTCGCAGCATGAGCGGGTTCCATAAAATCCTGATCGCCAATCGCGGGGAGATCGCCTGCCGCATCATCGGCGCGGCGAAAGCGCTCGGTTATCGCACCGTCGCGGTGTTCAGCGATGCCGATGCCGGCGCGCTGCACGTGCGGCAGGCCGATGAGGCGGCGCGCATTGGGCCGCCGGCGCCGCAGGACAGCTATCTCAATATCGACGCGCTGCTGGCCGCCGCAAAGCTGGCGGGCGCGGATGCGGTCCATCCGGGTTACGGCTTCCTCTCGGAGAATGCGGCATTCGCCGATGCCTGCGTCCGGGCCGGTCTCGTCTTCATCGGCCCGCCGGCCGCGGCGATCGACGTCATGGGCAACAAGGCGCGCGCCAAAGCCTTGATGGCGGCGGCCGGCGTGGCTTGCGTCCCGGGATATCAAGGGCCGGACCAGTCCGACGAGCGGCTGATCGCGGAAGCCGGGCGAATTGGCTTTCCGCTGATGATCAAAGCTTCGGCCGGCGGCGGCGGTCGCGGGATGCGGCTTGCCATCTCAGCCGACGATTTCGTCAACGGGGTGGCCCGCGCGTGTTCGGAGGCGGCCAGCGCCTTCGGGTCGGACGAACTGATCCTCGAGCGGGCTATCGCTGACGCCCGCCATATCGAGTTTCAGATTTTTGCCGACCAGCACGGCAACGTCATCCATCTCGGCGAACGCGACTGTTCGATACAACGCCGGCATCAGAAGGTCATCGAGGAGGCGCCGTCGCCCGCGGTCTCGACTGAACTCCGCGCCCGGATGGGCGAGGCGGCAGTCGTGGCGGCGCGTGCCATCGGCTATGTGGGCGCCGGCACGGTCGAGTTCCTGCTCGGTCCGGCGGAAGAATTCTACTTTATCGAGATGAACACCCGGCTTCAGGTCGAACACCCGGTGACCGAGGCGATCACCGGGCTTGATCTGGTCGCGTGGCAGCTGCGCGTTGCCGCCGGCGAGAAGCTGCCGCTTGAGCAGCACGAGGTGCGGTTCAGCGGCTGCGCCATCGAGGCGCGTCTGTACGCCGAGGACCCGCACGCAAACTTCCTGCCGCAGAGCGGGGCCCTGTTCGATTGGCGCCCGGCCTCGGGGGAGGGCGTGCGCATCGATCATGGGCTTGCCTCGGGCGAAAGCGTGAGCCCGTTCTACGATCCGATGCTGGCGAAGGTGATTGCTCATGGCGCGAACCGGGAGGAGGCGCGCCGGCGGTTGATCATCGCTTTGGAGGACACGGTCGCGCTGGGACTGACGACCAATCGCAGCTTTCTCATCGCCGTGCTCCGTCACCCCGCTTTCGTCGCCGGGGAGGCGACGACGGCCTTCATCGACCGGCATTTTCCGCCAGGAAGCGACGCGATGCGGCGCCCGACACCGGACTTGCGCACGCTGGCGCTGGCGGCGGTGCTGCTGTTCGAAGCCCGGACGCGCGAAACGGTAAGCGCCCCGAATTCGCTGCTGCACTGGTCCTCGACCGGCATTGCGATGTGGCCATTGCGGCTAACGTTCGACGATGTCCATCGTCCGGCCAGCATCATGGCCATCGGAGTGGACCACTATCTGGTCGCTCTCGGCAGCGAAACGGTCGAGCTTTCGATCGAGGGGCGTTCCACGGGCGCCGTCCGCTTTACCGCGTTCGGCCGGCAGCAGACCGCGCGTTTCGCCTTGCGCGAAGGCATCCTTTATCTCGACATCGACGGTATCGCGGCCGCGGTACGCGAAACCGCGCTTGAGGCTGGTAGTGCAGGGCGCCGGGACGGCTCCTCGCGCCTGCTCGCGCCGATGAACGGCGCGATCGTCGGCGTGCTCGCCAAACCGGGCGACCGTGTCGTCAAGGGACAACGCATCGTCGTGCTGGAGGCGATGAAGATGCAGCACGAGATCAGCGCCGAACGCGATGGCACGATCGACAAGGTTTTGGTCAAGCCGGGCGACCAGGTGGCAACGCGCCAGCTTCTGGTCGAGCTGCAGCCGGACGTGAGCGCGAAACCGGAAGGGACGGGAGAAGCGCCATGAGCGACAAAGTCGTGATCACCTGCGCGCTCACCGGCGTGCTCACCGACCCGAAGCAACACCATGTACCGGTGACGCCGGCGGAGATGGCGAGCGAAGCCAAAGCCGCATTCGATGCCGGCGCCGCGATCATGCACGTGCACTTCCGCCAGCAGGCGCCCGGCAAGGGACATTTGCCGTCGTGGGAGCCGGAATTGGCCGCAGCTGTCATGCAGGCGATCCGCGACGCTTGCCCCGGGGTGATCCTCAACGAGTTGACCGGCACCGTCGGATCGAACATTTCCGGCCCGCTTGCCTGCCTGCGCGCGGTACGGCCCGAGATTGCCGCCTGCAACGCCGGCTCGCTCAATTATCTGAAAGTGCGTGCCGACGGCTCGTGGGCGTGGCCGCCGCATCTGTTCGACAATCCCGTGGAAAAAGTGAAAGCCTATCTCGACGTCATGGCCGAAACCGGCACGCAGCCGGAATTCGAATGTTTCGACGTCGGTATCGTGCGCTGCGTCGGCATGTATGCGAAGAACGGCATGCTCAAGGGCCGGCCGAAATACAATTTCGTCATGGGCGTGGAATCCGGCATGCCGGCGGATCCCGATCTGCTGCCGATCCTGCAGAAACTCATTGTCGCCGGCGCCCCCTGGCAGGTCACGGCGGTCGGCCGCGAGAATATTTGGCTGCTGCACCGTCGCGCCGCCGAGCTTGGCGGGCATTTGCGGACCGGCCTTGAGGATACGTTCTATCTGCCCGATGGCAGCAAGGCCGGTTCGAACGGACCTTTGGTCGAGATGCTGGCCCGCTATGCGCGTGAGGCTGGCCGCACCATCGCCGGCCCCGCCGAGGCGCGGAGCCTCATGGCGCTGAAGGCGGCCTGAGCCATCGGCCCGCCGGATAAGTATTTAACCGTACGTTAACCATAATGACGCCACGTTGCCGCATCGAGCGATAGAGCAACGCGCCACATATGGCTTTCGCCGGCAAGGCAGCGCAGCGGGACGGCTGGGATTATCAAGCCGAACACCTCGCTGTTACTCACACGGCCATCGGGATGGCCGCGATGGTCGTAGCTCAGCAGGCACGACGGCGGCCGGCACTATGGCGCCTGGGCGACCAGACCTTGGGCGCCGAACCGGAACCCGACCTGCAGATCGCCAAAGCTGAGCTTCCCAATGAGCGAGAGTTGGCAGCCGCGAGCCGCTTTGACCTCGAACAACCAGTAACGCCAGCGACTCTCATTGCACGGATCAACACGCTGACGGCGCTGCGTTTGGCGGCAAAGAAGCGGATCGCCGAACTCGAAGGTGAGCTTAGCGCGGCGCAGGAGGAGCTTGTTCGCCAGGATAACGAGAGCCGTTCGCTCCAAACGTCGCTGGATTTGATCGCAAGCGAAAACGCGCGCGTTTGCGAGCGCCTTGCCGAAAGCGAAGCTGCCGTCGATAAAAGCCGCTCCGATCTCGTGCAGACTAAAGCAGCGATCGTTGCGACGGAGGCCGAGCGCGACGAGTACCGCTCCCTGCTTGAGCAGGCGAGAACGGCGGCGGCCGCGGCGAAGGCCGAGCGCGACGAGGACCGTGCTCATCTCGAGCAGATCAAAGCAGCCGTAGCCGCGGCGGAAGCCGCGCGTGACAAGAGCCGTTCCGAGCTCGCAGAGGCGAAGGCCGCCGCGGCTGCGGCGACGGCCGAGCGCAACGAGCTCGCGGCCGGCATCGAGGAAGTTTACAAAAAGCGTGATACCGAAACTACCGCTCTTAACTCATATTTGGACGTCATGCGTTCACGCGCCGGAGCCGCGGAACAGCTGCTCGAGGAGACCCGGCAGAGTTTGGTCGAGCATGCCGAGCAAAATACATCGCTGGTCAGGGACAATTCTCGCCTTGCCCACAGCCTGGCAGAAAGTAACGCGGCAGTCGAAACCGCACATTCTCAGCTCGAACAAATGAAGAGCTTGCTCGCCGCGGCAATGGCCGAACGCGACAAGGTAAGCGTCGAGTTCGCCGGCGCCAACGAAAGTTGCCAAACGGAGATCAACACTCTCAAGACGCGTCTTGAAGTCATGTCTTCACGTACCGTGACCGCAGAGACCCTGCTCGCGGAGGTGCGGCAGAGCTTGCTGGGGAAACTCGAGCTGCTGCAAAATTCGCTGCAAGCGAAAATAGGCCAGGTCGATGAGCTTCGGCAGTCGCACGCGAAGCTGATCGGGGAGACGCGCATATTGCTGAAGTCCGTCGATGCGCGCGATCGTGCTTTGGCTGACGCCAACGGCAAGATCAGGCTGCTGGCCGAGCTGGTCGCCGAGCCGAGGATTGGCACAAAGCCGCGAGTGCAAGTGTGCCGGACGGACGTGCTGCTCGCCAGCACCGTCACGTTCTGACGCAATTTAGCTGGATTCGGGCTTCGGCCTCGGTAGCCGCTACCGGAACGCCGGCATCACCTCTTTCGCGAACAGCTCGACCGAACGCGATGCCGCTTCGTAAGGCAACGAGCCGAAGATCATGTCGCCGACGAAATAGTTGATGCCGGTCAGTTCGACGGTCGCAGCGATATAGCGGCGGACCGTTTCCGGCGATCCCGCAACGCCCATGGCCATGCCTTCGAGCGTGTCGAAATCCTCGGGATAGATCATGCCGATAGGGAAGGGGATGCCGCCCCACTCCCACAGGAATGCCATATGGTGCCGCCACTGCCGATAGGCCCCGCGCATGAGGTCGCGCGCCTTGGCGTCGCTGTCCGCGACCACGACATGGCGGAATACGCCGAGCAACGGCAGGTCCGCGGCATTGTTGCCCTGCGCCTGCCAGGCCGCACGATACGCTTCGGTCAGCGCCTTGACGCCGGCGTTCGGGATCAGCGTCACCATGTTGCCCTTGAGGCGCGCGGCGTCGGCAGCCCGCGAGGGCTCGGTGGGCGCAAACCACAGCGGCGGATAGGGCTGCTGCAGGGGCCGCGCCGCGATGCGGACATTATAGCGATAGAACTTGCCGTCGTGGTTCAATACGTCCGACGTCAGCGCCTTGAGAATGACCTCGGTCGCCTCGCGATTCATCGCCGGCGCGTCCGCCGGGTCGACATCGAAGCCGGCGATCTCGATCGGCGACGCGCCGCGTCCCAGTCCCAATTCAAGCCGGCCGCGGCTCATTTGGTCGAGCATCACCACTTCCTCGGCGACCCGCAGCGGATGGTACATCGGCGTCACATAGAGCAGCGGACCGAAACGCAGCCGCTCGCTGCGCTGCGCCACCGCGGCGAGGAATACGCTGGGCGAGGGCGCCATCCCGAGCGGCGTCGAGTGATGTTCGGCGATGTGATAGGAGCGAAAGCCGGCGCGGTCGTATTGCTCGATCAGCTTGAGCCGCGTCTCGAACAGATCAGCAAGCGGAATGCCGTTGTCGTCAAGATGATCGAAAACGCCGAATTGCAGCGCCAACGCCGCCTCCCCAGATTGTTTTGTTTATCAGCCGCGAGTTTTAGTCTACGGGCTAGCAGGACGCTAGTGAACCTGCCGCTCCTGGCCCACCCAGAATGGTTTGCGCAGCTCGCGCTTGAGGATCTTGCCGGTCGGCGTGCGCGGCAGCGTCGCAACGAAATCGATCGAGCGCGGCACCTTGTAGTGGGCGATGCGTTCGCGGGCGAACGCGATCAACTCCTCGGGCATGACCTCGACGCCCGGCCGTTTGACGACAAACGCCTTCACCGCCTCGCCCCACTTGTCGTCGGGGATGCCGATGACCGCCACGTCGGCGACCGCGGGATGGCCGAACAACGCGCTTTCGACCTCGGCCGGGTAAATGTTCTCGCCGCCCGAGATGATCATGTCCTTCACCCGGTCGTAGATATAGATGTAGCCGTCCTGATCGAGGTAACCGGCATCGCCGGTATAGAACCAGTCGCCACGGATCGCCCGTCGTGTCGCTTCGGGCTGGTTCCAGTAGCCGATCATGTTCTGCGCCGAGCGGGTAACGATCTCGCCGACTTCGCCGGTGGCGACATCGTTGCCGGACGCGTCGACCACGCGGATCTCGATCCCGGCCATCGCCTTGCCGCATGATTTGAGCCGCTCCAGCGCGTCGTCCTTGTGGTCCTCCGGCGGCAGATAGGTAATGGCGCCGGTGGTTTCAGTTAGTCCATACACTTGTCCCAAATCGCAGCCGAACACCTTGAGCGCGTTGCGCACGAGATCGATCGGTGCCGGCGAAGCGCCATAGACGATCAACTCCAGCGACGAGAAATCCGTGGTCGGGCACTGCGGGTTCTGCAAGATGAAAAGCAGCAGCGCTGGCACCATGAAAGCCTTGGTGATGCGATACTCCGGGATCAAGCGAAGAATGGCGGCCGGATCCGGGTCCCGCATCAGCACCGTGTCGATGCCACGATGGAAGCCGACCAACGCCCAGCCGCTGCCGCCAATATGGAACAAAGGCATACAGACAAGATTCACATCCTGGTCGTGCCAGTCGCCGAGCGAGCCCTGTGCCAACACCAGCAAGCCGGCATGGCTGAGCTGCGCTCCCTTCGGATGACCGGTCGTACCGCTGGTGTACATCTGGATGGCGCAATGTTCCGGTGCGATCGGCACGCCCGGATCGGTCGCCGGCTGAGCGTCGCGCCAATCGGCATAGGCGGTCCAGGACTTGTGGGCGCCGTCGAGCGCGATGATCCGGCGAACCGATTTCAGCTCATGCGCCACCTTCTCGACAACCGGATAGAAATCGGCGCCGACGAACAACACCTCGGCGCCCGCGTCCTCGACGACGTACGCCACTTCGGGCGGCGCCAGCCGGAAGTTGACTGGCACCAGCACCAAATCGGCTTTGGCGGCGCCGAACCACAGCTCAAAGAAGGCCGGCACATTTTTCGACAGGATCGCGATCCGCGCCTGCGGCCGCACGCCCTCGGCGATCAAGCCATTGGCGACCTGGTTGGCGCGGCGATCTAGCTCGCGGAAGGTGACGCTCCGGCCCTCGAAGTGAATGGCGATCCGATCGGGCCGGGTTTCGGCGTGACGCCGGGTTATGTCTCCGACCGTGCGAATGTCCGCAACGCTCTCGACTTTAAGCATGACGACTCTCCCCAAAGGGCTCTTATATTACTGCCCCGAACGCTGCCCGCGCTCTTGTTCGTCGGTGAATGTTAGGCAGTTTCTGAACCGACGGGAAGTCCGAACGCGTCCGCGATGCTGCCGCGCGGTCGCGGGCGGCGGCTCGCTTTTCGCTGTCTTATTTTTTATCGATGCGGGCGGCGGTCAGCTGGGCTTCGGTCAGCCCGTCAACCGCGATCCGTACATCGAGGTCGGGTCGGAGCCGTGCAAAATCCGCCACTGCGGGGTGAGGCATCAGCAGCCAGGCCGGCGGCGTCAGCGTCGCCATGCCCCGCAGGTCGAGGCACTGCAGCGGTACCTGGAGATAAAAGAACACATTGGTGTCGATACGCAGACAATACGCTGGCGCCGGCGCCGCACGGATTGCTCGTTCGATCGCTTTGCCGGCAAGCCGCGTCTCGCCGAAGCGATCGGCAAACAGCGGCATGATCACGACTGCCAGAACGATCTGGTAAGCAATCAGCAGCGCAAGCGCCACAGCCGAAAACCGCCGGACTGCCAAATAGCGGGATTTCTCCAGCGCGTCCCACGCGATGCCGGCGAGCACGGCGAGCGACGGGGCGATCGGCATGGCATAGCGGGTGTTGAAGCCGGGCCACAGAACGAGGACTAAGGTGCAAACGCCCGAATAGAGCGCCATGGGCGCGACGATCGCCGGAGCTTCCGGTCCCTTGTGTCCCCGCCGCCGTGGCCACGGAATAAAGGGCAACATCAGGGAGGCCGGCAGCAGCTCCAAAAACAGGCTGACGATATTGTAGCTATTTCTCCAAACGTAACTAAACAATCTGGGCCGCTCGCCCAGTCTCGCGTAGGCAAACCATGTTGCTTCGTCGCCGGGCTGATAAATGGCGGCGCCCCAAGCGATGATGGCCGCCGCCGGAATCATCATGCACAGAAAAAGGCCCGGTAGATCTCGCCAGCGGCGCTCGATGACCACATAGGCCGCCACACCCAAGGCAAAAAATGCCGCCGGTTGCGGGCCTTTCGCCATCGCCAGCGCGGCGAGGAGAAGGCCGCAGCCGATCCACCGCAGCATCGTTACGCCGCCTGAAGCCACGCCGTCCCACCACAGCAATAGCGCCGCGAACGACAGCACCGTTATGATCGTGTCGGGTTCGGCGATGGTCAATTTTTGCAGCAACAGCGGGCAAAACACGAATGACAGCGCGGCGAACAATGACGCCGCCGAACTCGCATAGCGCCGGGTCACGCGCTGTACCATCAGCGCCGTGAGCAAAACTGAGACCATCGCCGGCAACCGCGCCGACCATTCATTGACGCCGCCGGTGAAAAACGCAAAGCCGGCGATCAGCCATCCCAGCAGTGAGGGTTTCTCGTGCCAGCGAACCCCATAAACGAAGGGTCGGAGAAAATGCCCGTGCGCCAAAACGTCCCGGGCAATCTCGGCGTTGGTGCCCTCTTCGTAGATAAAGGAGCGCACCGTGAGATTGGGCAATACCGCGCAAGCCCAGAATAGAATTACAAGAACGGGTACGACGCCGGGGCGACGGAGATAGAGCTCCAAACGCTCGGCTACTCTGCCAACCGAACGGTCGAATTCTCCGAAAATCGAAGCCGTTCCCATTCTCACCGTCTCATGCGCCAAACCGGCTCAACCCTCGCCGCTGCCGTGACGATAGCATCGATCGGGTGACTTCATAGCGTCGACTATGCGCAGGGGCGGCGGTTGCTATGCCGTCAAGCCGTCATCCGCCGGGCCGACATAGTCGCTTGCGTGAATGAAGGCCACGCCGACAAGCCATGCCGATCTCCGCGATACATCAGCGGCGATCTCGTAATGTCGCGATTTGATTGCGTTTGTAGGTCGTGCGTCAACCAACGTAAACCAGATAAACAATAACGAACGCGATAACGACGGCTGCAATTCCGAATCCGAGCACGTAGCGGACGTTATGCCCGGTCACGCCCGCACGCGCCTGCGGCGTGGCAACGACTGGCCCCGGGAGCGACTCTTGGGCCAACTCCTTGGCCACCTTCCGATCGGCCTCTTTGTATTCGGGCGCTCGCGCGTCGCTGCTCATGGACTTTCTCGGGCTGTCGGGTCCTTGCTTGTCAACTGGAAGCCCCGGCATGAGTTCCAGAAAAAGACAGCATCTGCAGCGCGACCGGCTTGCCCAGACGGGTACTGGCCGGAAAAAACCGGCCAACACCCCAGACGAATGCGAACAAACGCGATAACGGCGCGATGTTGATGGTCGCGCCGTTATCGTCACTGGCCGTTTGACTGAAAATGGTTCCGCTAGTTCATCGTGCCGAGCCAGTCGTCGATGTCTTTTCGCGCTCTGTCCTTGGCCAAGCCGTAACGCTCCTGGATTTTGCCTTCGAGCTGATCCCGCTTGCCATCGATCTGCGTGATGTCGTCGTCGGTAAGTTGACCCCACTTCTCTTTGATCTTGCCTTTGGTCTGCTTCCAATTCCCTTCGACACGGTTCCAGTCCATTGTCATTGTCCTCCAAAGCTCAGGGCTGTGCCTTGAAAACGGTGGAGGATCGGGAATGTTCCATCCACTCGGGCCGCTGCTAGAGATCGCCGCGGTGGCGAGCGCACGCGGTCCGTCGTTGAGGACCGCGTGCGCAACGAAGACGAAGCTGAAGGGGCAAGGCTAAGCAGCTTTGCGGTTGACCTGAGTTTCCGCCATTGCCGTCAGTTTCTTGTCAGTCGCTTTTTCCTCGTCGAGTGTTTTCTGCAAGAGCGTGACGCAATCCCTCCGGCCGAACTGGTTCGCCCAGGCGATCAGGGAGCCGTAGCGGTCATCTCGTAATGCTCGACGGCCTGCGCCGCGGCGATCAGCGCGGCGTCGAGCACGGCCTCCTTCTCGACTTCGCCGGCGACGTCGTTGGCTTCCTCGATGATGCCGTCGATCGCAGGGCAATCCACGCCTTGGGTCTTCTGTCCGATCATCTGGAACACCTGATCCTGGCGCTTTACGTGATTTTCGGTTTCGCGCAAGTGACCCTGAAAGCCCTGCTTGAGGTGGGGATCGGTCGCCTTTTCGATCATGTCAGGCAACGCCTTGGTGATCTGCTTTTCGGTGTAGTAGATGTCGCGCAGGGTGTGCACGAAGAGGTCGTTCATATTCTTGATGTCTTTGGAGAAGAGTCCCATAGTTTGTTTCCTTTGCTCGAGCGTGGCAGCAAGCGGCGGCCTTGCGCCCGGCCGCGGCTGCGTGATGCCAACGTATAGCGACACTGGGGGTTCCGCTGCCCGTCGGCTCGATCGAGTGGCATATTTGGCGTTGAAACGCGGTGATTTGGCCGGGAACCCGGATTGCAGCTTCATTAAATCACTGCCATATGCGTCGCTCTGCTAGGGTGTTCCAGTCCATCGCAAGCTTTTGGGAATAACGGAGATTTAAATATGCGCATCGTTTGCGTCGGCGGCGGCCCGGCAGGGCTTTATTTCGGTCTGCTGATGAAGAAGGAAAATCCCGCTCACCATGTGACCGTGATCGAGCGCAACAAGCCCTACGACACCTTCGGCTGGGGCGTGGTGTTCTCCGACGCCACCATGGAGAATATGCGCGCGTGGGACGCCGAAACCGCGCAGGACATCGAAAGCGCGTTTAACCATTGGGACGATATCGAAGTCATGATCAAGGGCCGGCGCATGCGCACCACCGGCCACGGCTTCGTCGGCATCGGCCGCAAGAATCTCCTCAATATCCTGCAAGCGCGTTGCGAGGAGCTCGGCGTCGAGCTCGTCTTCGAGCGCGAGGTCGATTCCGATCTCGAATTTCCCGATGCCGACCTCATCATCGCCTCCGATGGCATCAATTCCAAGATTCGCAATCGCTACAACGATGCTTTCAAGCCCGATCTGATTGTGCGGCCGAACCGGTTTATCTGGCTCGGCACCGACAAACCCTATGACGCCTTCACCTTCGATTTCCGCCGCACCGAGCACGGCTGGTTTCAGGCCCATATCTACAAGTTCGACGCCACCACCTCGACATTTATTATAGAGACGACCGAGGACATCTTCAGGGCGCATGGCCTCGACCAGGCCGACGAGGCGCTTTCGATCGCCTTCTGCGAGGAGCTTTTCAGCGAAGTCCTCGATGGCGCCAAGCTGATGAGCAACGCCCGGCACTTGCGCGGTTCGGCTTGGCTCAACTTCAACCGCCTGATCTGCAGCAAGTGGAGTCATTTCAACGGCATGAGCCACGTGGTGCTGATGGGGGACGCGGCGCACACCGCGCATTTCGCCATCGGCTCCGGGACCAAGCTTGCGCTCGAAGACGCCATCGAGCTGACGCGGCAATTCAAAAACCTCGGCGCTACGCCGGACAAGATACCGGCGGTCCTCGCCGCCTACGAAGAGGTGCGCGCCGTCGACGTCGCCCGCATCCAGAACGCGGCCCGCAATGCCATGGAATGGTTCGAAGTGGTCGGCAGCCGCTACGCCGATACGCTCGAACCGGAGCAGTTCATGTACTCGTTGCTGACGCGCTCGCAACGCATCAGCCACGAAAACCTCCGCCTGCGCGACAAGGTGTGGCTCGACGATTACGAACGCTGGTTCGCCGCGCGCTGCGGCGTCAATGTCATTTCCAACGGTCCCACGGTTCCGCCGATGTTCACGCCGTATACGATGCGCGGCGTCACCTTGCCGAACCGCATCGTGGTTTCGCCGATGGCGATGTATTCGGCCGTCGATGGCATGCCGAACGACTTCCATCTGGTGCATCTCGGCAGCCGCGCGCTCGGCGGTGCGGGGCTCGTGTTCGGGGAAATGACCTGCGTATCGCCGGATGCGCGCATCACGCCCGGCTGCCTCGGCCTGTGGAACGATGAGCAGGCGGACGCATGGAAGCGCTTAGTCGATTTCATTCACACCACTCCGGCCAAGGCTGGCCTTCAGCTCGGCCATTCCGGCCGCAAGGGCTCGACCCGGGTGCCGTGGGAAGGCGTCGATCAGCCGCTCGAAAGCGGCAACTGGCCGGTGATGTCGGCGTCTCCGGTTACGTACCTCACGAATGGCGCCATCCCGCGCGAGATGACGCGCGACGACTTGGAGCGGGTGAAAGCGGATTTCTGCGCCGCGGCCATTCGCGGCGCTAAGGCCGGCTTCGACGTTCTCGAGCTGCACTGCGCGCATGGCTACCTGCTGTCGAGCTTTCTGTCGCCGTTGACCAACCGGCGGACCGACGAATACGGCGGTTCCGCGGAGAACCGCGCCCGGTATCCGCTGGAAGTTTTCCTTGCGATCCGTGCCGTGTGGCCCGAGCAGCGGCCGATATCGGTCCGCCTTTCGTGTCACGACTGGGCCGAAGGCGGCAACATGCCGGAGGATGCGGCGACGTTCGCACGGCTGTTCAAGGCCGCCGGCGCCGATATGATCGACTGCTCGTCCGGGCAGGTTTGGCACGACGACAAACCAGTGTACGGTCGGCTCTATCAGACGCCCTTTGCCGACAAGATCCGCAACGAAGTCGGCATCGCCACCGTCGCGGTGGGTGCGATTTCAGAAGCAGACCACGCTAACTCGATCATCGCCGCCGGCCGGGCCGATTTATGCGCCATCGCGCGGCCGCATCTCGCCGATCCGGCCTGGACGTTGCACGAAGCCGCCAAGATCGGCGTCAAGTCGGTGCCCTGGCCGAAGCAATACCTCTCCGGCAAGACCCAATACGAAACCAACCTGGCGCGCGCGGCCGCCGGTCCGCAGCCGAGCTGAGCGGCGGAAAGCGATCGTGACCGACCAATCGCTCGATAATCAGCATGTGCTCGTGACCGGCGCCGGCACCGGCATCGGCGCGGCGATCGCAAGCGCATGTGCGGCCGCCGGCGCGCGCGTCAGTCTGGCCGGCCGCCGCCGCGATCCGCTGGTCGCGCTGCAAACGTCGCTCGGCGAGGCGCGTGCCGGCGTGGTGGCCGATTTCGATGTGGTCGATCAGGATAAAGTCCGCGCCGGCGTCGCGGCCGCGCGGAAGGCCTTCGGTCCGATCGACGTCCTGGTCAACAACGCCGGCGAAGCGCCAAGCGCGCCGTTTACGAAAACCGATCTGGCGACTTGGAACAAGGTGCTGGCGGTGAATCTCACCGGCACCTTCCTGGTGACCAAGGAAGTCGTGCCCGACATGCTCGCCAAGCGCGCCGGACGGGTGATCAACATCGCCTCGACCGCGGGGCTTGTCGGCTATGCCTATGTGTCGGCTTACGTGGCGGCGAAGCATGGCGTGATCGGGCTCACGCGCAGCCTGGCGCTCGAATTTGCCAGCGCCGGCGTCACCGTCAACGCGGTCTGTCCGGGATATACCGATACGCCGCTGTTCGAGCGCGCCATCGATAATATCGTCGCCAAGACCAAGCGCGGCCGCGACGAA
Organism: uncultured Alphaproteobacteria bacterium; assembly: GCA_963709825.1. Taxonomy (GTDB): domain Bacteria; phylum Pseudomonadota; class Alphaproteobacteria; order Rhizobiales; family Xanthobacteraceae; genus BOG-931. The sequence continues at coordinate 54,327 of CAVPXZ010000004.1, read as the reverse complement.
GCCCGTGCCGCGCTGGCCGCCTCGAATCCGCAGGGCAGGTTAGTGACGCCGGACGAGGTGGCGGCAACGGTCCTCTGGCTCGCCTCGGCGGGCGCAGGCTCGATCACCGGCCAAGCGATCGCCGTCGCCGGCGGCGAAGTCATGGTAGGTTGAGGCGATGGTGGGTTGAGGCTACTTGAAGCCTATAAATTTGAACCTTAAAATGATTTCCATCGGAGTGGTTGCGACTCGGCGGCGCAATGCTATCCAGCTGAGCAACGAGGCATCGCGTGCAGGAAACAGCGAACGTCCCGCTGGACGCGGAAACCAAGGTCACCGAGCGCCCGGGCGACCATGAGAGCGAATTGCGGCTTTGGCTGCGGCTCTTGACCTGTACGACTTTGATTGAAGGCGAAGTCCGCCGCCGGCTGCGCCAGGAATTCGACGTGACGCTGCCGCGATTCGACCTGATGGCGCAGCTCGACAAGGCTCCCGGCGGCATGACGCTGGGCGAGTTGTCGCAACGCATGATGGTCTCGAACGGCAACGTCACCGGGCTTTCGGAGCGGCTGGTGGCGCTCGGCTTGCTGGATCGGCGGCAGTCGCGGAGCGATCGGCGTGCGCAGCTCGTCAGCCTCACTCCGGAGGGCCGCCGGGTGTTCCGCGCCATGGCGCGTGCCCATGAAGGTTGGATCGCCGAGATCTTTTCCGAGCTTGCGCCCGCCGACATCGAGGCGTTGATGCGGCTTCTCGCCAAAACCAAAACGTCGGCCCGCGCGGCGATTGCCGGAGCGCCGCAGCGATGATCAGTGCCAATCCGGTTGTCGTGCCGCTCTCGGGCTACGCTGCGCAGCATGTAACGCTTGCGGTCGCCGGCACCGTTGCAACGATTACGCTCAACCGGCCGGAGCGCAAGAATCCGCTGACGTTCGAAAGTTACGCCGAGCTTGCCAACATCTTTCGCGCCAGCGCCCGCGACAAAACCATCAAGGCGATCGTGATCACCGGCGCCGGCGGCAATTTCTGTTCCGGCGGCGATGTGTTCGAGATCATCAAGCCGCTCACCGAAATGGACACCAGCGGGCTGCTCGATTTTACCCGCATGACCGGCGAACTGGTCAAATCGATGCGGGCCGCCCCGCAGCCGATCATCGCCGCGATCGACGGCGTCTGCGCCGGCGCCGGCGCCATCATCGCCATGGCCTCCGACATCCGCATCGGCACCGCGAACGCCAAAGTGGCCTTCCTGTTCAATCGGGTCGGCTTGGGCGGCTGCGATATGGGCGCTTGCGCCATCCTGCCTCGCATCATCGGCCAGGGCCGCGCTGCGGAGCTCCTGTTCACCGGTCGTGCTCTTGCCGGCACGGATGCCGAGCGTTGGGGTTTTTTCAACCGGCTGTCCACGCCGGCCGACGTCGTTGCCGATGCGCATGCGCTGGCCGCCGAACTCGCCGCCGGGCCGACTTTCGGCAACGCGATGACCAAACGCATGCTGGAAATGGAATGGGCCATGTCGGTCGAGACCGCGATCGAGGCCGAGGCCGTGGCGCAGGCCTTGTGCATGGAAACCGAGGATTTTGTCCGCGCTTACCGGGCGTTCGCGGATAAGCGCAAGCCGGTGTTCGAAGGTAACTGAAGCTGAAGGCTTGTGCTTCAATCAGCAGCACGAGGAAGACCGACCATGATCCGCTCGGCACATACCGATAGCTTCGCGCGCGATCATCTGCCCGCGCCCGAGCAATTGCCGGAGTTTTTGTTCAACCTGGCGGAACTGCATTATCCCGACCGGCTGAACTGCGTTACCGCCTTCATCGACGATTGGCTCGCCGCCGGCTATGGCGACCGCGACTGCTTGATTTCGCCAACGGAACGCGTGTCCTATGCCGGGCTGGCGGAACGGGTGAATCGTATCGCTAATGCGCTCACGCGCGACCTCGGCGTGGTCCCGGGCAATCGCGTGCTGCTGCGGGGGCCGAACAGCCCGATGATGGTGGCGGCCTATTTCGCGATCATCAAGGCCGGAGCCATCGTGGTTGCGACCATGCCGCTTTTGCGCGCCAAGGAGATCGCCTTCCCCCTGACCAAAGCCGAAATCCGGCTGGCGTTGTGCGATGAGCGGCTTGCCGACGAAATGGAGAAAACCAAGCCGCTCGCGCCGGCGCTAAAGCGGATCGTCTATTGGGGCCGAGACACCGTGGACGATCTCGAAGCGCTGATGAAACAGCCGGGCTACGAGCAGTTCGATGCTTGCGACACGGCGAGCGACGACGTCTGCCTGATCGCTTTTACCTCGGGCACGACCGGCGTGCCCAAGGGCACCATGCATTTCCACCGCGACATGCTCGCGATCTGCGACACGTTCGGCAAATATGTGCTGCGCGCGACACCTGAGGATCGCTTCATCGGCTCGCCGCCAATCGCTTTCACCTTCGGGCTCGGCGGCCTGGTGCTGTTTCCGCTTCGCGTCGGCGCCGCGACCATCCTACTGGAGAAGCCGGCGCCGGACGAGCTCATGGCCGCGATCGGCAAATTTGGCGCGACGATCTGCTTCACGGCGCCGACCGCCTATCGTTACATTCTGGCGAAAATGGCGGACCACGATCTTTCATCGCTGCGCAAATGCGTTTCCGCCGGCGAGACGCTGGCCAAGGCGACCTTCGACGCGTGGCTGGCCGCGACCGGCATCCGCATCATCGACGGCCTCGGCTCGACCGAGATGCTGCACATCTTCATCGGCTCGCGCGAAGAGGACATGCGCGGCGGCGCGACCGGCAAACCAGTTCCGGGATTTGAAGCCCGCGTCATCGACGAGGCCGGCCGCGAAGTGCCGGCTGGCACGCCGGGCCGCCTCGCGGTGCGAGGGCCGACCGGCTGCCGCTATCTCGGCGACAAGCGCCAGGCGGAATATGTGCAGCGCGGCTGGAACGTCACCGGCGACACCTACATCAAGGATGCCGACGGCTATTTCGTATATCAGGCGCGCTCCGACGACATGATCATCTCGGCGGGCTATAATATCGCCGGGCCGGAAGTGGAAACGGTATTGTTGACGCATCCGGCGGTGGCGGAGTGCGGTGTGGTTGGCCAGCCCGATACCGATCGGGGCCAACTGGTGAAGGCTTACGTGGTCCTCAGGCCCGGATTCGCCGGCGACCTCACCTTGACCCGCGCGCTGCAGGAGTACGTAAAGGCGACAGTGGCGCCTTACAAATATCCGCGCGCCATCGAATATGTGACGAGCCTGCCGCGTACCGAAACCGGCAAATTGCAGCGTTTCGAGCTTCGCCGCCAGGCGGCGGAGTCGGCCGCCAGCAAACTCGCGTCCTAGAGCGCATCGCTTCGGATTGAATCGATTGGCACTCTATGATTTTGATGAAGCACGATCTTTTCGAAAAACCGGCTTCCACCCCGGATCAAGTTCCGCGGCATGCGCTACCGGATGAGGCCCTAGGGAGTTTCAATGTCTGATAGTCCAATCGATATCTTGCCACTGCGCGCGACACCCAATGTGGTGCTGCAGCCGTCCGGTTGGCCGCGGCCGAAAGGCTATGCCAACGGCATCAAGGCGCGCGGCGACCTGTTATTCATCGGCGGCATGGTCGGTTGGGACGAGCGCGGCCGCTTTCCTCTCGATTTCGCCGCGCAGACGCGCCAGCTGCTCCGCAATATCAATGCGGTGCTGGCCGAAGGCGGCGCGGCGCCGCGCCACATCGTGCGCATGACCTGGTACGTCCGCGACATGGACGAATATCTCAAAGCGCGGCCCGCGCTCGGCGACGTCTATCGCGAGGTGATGGGCGACCACTATCCGGCTATGGCGCTGGTCGCTGTCACGCGCCTGGTCGAGCCCGAAGCGCGTCTTGAGATCGAGACGACCGCGGTAGTGCCGCCGACCTGAGGCGCTGGATCATAGCGCAGCAATGACGTCCGCCTTCGGCGGTGGCGGGCATCACATGTGGGAACCGCTAAGCCGATTGACTTGAGTGAGTGCTGTCGCGGCGAGGGGAAGGAACAATCCGGCCCCCTCGCCTAGCAGCCGTAATCTATTTCCAGCCGGATTCCTTTTCGCAGGCCGCCATTTCGGCGGGATGCGACTTTTCCCAGGCAGTGATCGAAAGCGTCTCGTTCGATGACATCTTACCGTTCATGCACGAGCAATACGCCGCGACCACTTCCATGGTTGCGCCTTCTTTCTTGTTGTCGTTGACGCATTTCTTGATCCAGGCGGCGTCATCCGCATCGGCCCGTGCGGGCGAGATTGAGGACGCGAGGCCCAGGCTAATGAGAACTGCAAAAACCGCAAAGGTCGTTTTCATGTGATTCGCCCCGTTCTGACTGTGATCCAGGCTGGCCTAATAGCATGGAGTGCAGTGTCAGAGCAAAACCGTTCACTCTGAACTGGCGCCGGTCGACTACTACCATTGAGGAATAGAGTTGGCAGCGATGTTCGTATAAGCTGAGGGGCAGACATCGCATTCTAAAGCCGCCGTCCGAAGGCGGCCTCTTTGTTTTGATCAAGACGGCCTCGCTGGATCGCTCAGCCAGCACGGATTTGTCGCCGTCGCGCATCATGTGCCCAACATTACGCTGATCCGATCTCGTCCCGACGTGCGCTTACACCTGCAAATAGCGCTGCCGGACAGTCGGGTCATTCGTGAACGCCGCCGAAGAACCGGACCAAACGACGTGGCCCTTTTCGATCACCACATGGCGGTCGGCGAGCTTCATGAGCGCGTCGATGTGCTTGTCGACGAGAAGGATCGCCTGGCCCTCGACCTTGAGCCGTTTGAGGCTCGCCCAGATTTCATTGCGAATGAGCGGCGCCAAGCCCTCGGTCGCCTCGTCGAGGATCAGAAGCTTGGGGTTGGTCATCAGGCTCCTGCCGATCGCCAGCATCTGTTGCTCGCCGCCGGAAAGCTGATTGCCCATATTGCGGCGGCGCTCGGCGAGACTCGGAAACAGCCCATAGACGTCCTTGAGTCGCCAGCGCGGCGGGCCGAAGCGCGCGGCCGCGGTCGCGATCAGATTCTCCTCGACACTCAGGGTCGGAAAAATCTGGCGGCCTTCGGGGACAAGGCCGATCCCGGCCTGGGCGATCCGGTAGGGCGGCAGACCATCGAGCTGCACTCCGGCGAAAGCGATCCGCCCGCCAGTGGCCGGCATCAATCCCATGATGGTCGAGATCGTGGTGGTTTTGCCCATGCCGTTGCGGCCAAGGAGCGTGACCATTTCACCGTCGCCGACGGCGAAGCTCACGTCGAACAGCACCGGCGCCGCGCCGTAAGCAGCCTTGAGCGCTTCGACCTGCAACACGATTCACCTCACGCCAGCTGTCATGCCCGGCCTTGTGCCCGGCATCCACGTCTTAGGATCGCAGCAAACAAAGACGTGGATGGCCGGAACGAGTCCGGCCATGACGCAATATAAGCCACGATCAAACACATTGGCATCACTCCATCTGTTCGCCGAGATAGGCGGTCACGACCTGCGGATCGGCGCGCACCGCGGCCGGCGAGCCGGTGGTGAGGAGCCGGCCGCGGATCAGCACCGAGATGCGGTCGGCCAGGGCAAACACCGCGTCCATGTCGTGCTCGACCAGAATCATCGTCACTTGCCCTTTCAGCCGGAGCAAGAGCTCTACCTGTCCCTCGGTCTCTTCGCGCCCAATTCCGGCCATCGGTTCGTCGAGCAGAAGCAGCGTCGGCTGCATGGCGAGCGCAATGGCAAGCTCGAGCGCCCGCTTCTCGCCATGCGAAAGTTCGCCGGCGCGCTTCTGCGCCCGGTCGGCAATGCCGGCCTGTTCGAGCGCCGCCATGGCCGGAACGTTCAGCGCCGCCTCGTCGGCGGCTCGCCCGATGAACCGCAGGCTTGAGCCCGAGCGCGCCTGTACCGCCAGCGCGACGTTTTCGATCACCGGAAATCCGGGCAGGATCGAGGTGATCTGAAAGCTGCGCGCCAGGCCGCGCAAGGCCCGTGCTTCTGGCGGCAGTGCGGTCACATCGGCGCCGGCGAACAGGATGCGGCCTTCGTCCGGCGCCGTCAGTCCGGATATTTGATTGATCAGCGTGGTCTTGCCGGCGCCGTTGGGGCCAATGATGGCGTGCATCTCGCCGGGCATGACGTCGAGCGTCACGTCATCGGTCACGACCAGGCTGCCGAAGTTCTTTCGCAGGCCTTCGAGGTGAAGCAGCGGCTCCGCGACCTCAGCCATGGCGGGACCGCCAGAGTCGCGAGGCGAGACCGATCAGTCCGCCGCGCGCGAACAGAACCACCAGCACCAGCAGCGGTCCGAAGATCACCTGCCAGTTCTCGGTTATTCCCGACAGCCACTCTTCGGCGACCAGATACGCGGCGCTGCCGATGATGGCGCCGTCGAGCGTGCCGACGCCGCCGAGGATCACCATGACGATCAGCTCGCCGGACTGCTGCCATGACATATATTCGGGGCTGACGAACTCGGTTAGATTAGCCAGCAGGAACCCGGACAAGCCGCCGAGACCGCCGGCAATCACATAGGCGACGAGTTGGAAGCGGCGGGCGGTGAATCCGATCGTCGCCATGCGCGTGGCGTTCTCTTTGCTGCCTCGCAGTACGCGTCCGAACCGCGAAACGATCAGCGCACGGCAGAACAGATAAGTCGCTATGAGGCAGAGCAGGGTGAAGTAGTAGAAGGCGCGGTCGCTCTTGATGAGCGGCAGTCCGGCCACGGTATTGCGCGCCGCGACGGTCAGGCCGTTGTCGCCGCCATAAGGCGCCAGCGACGTCGCGACAAAATAGAACATCTGCCCGAACGCCAGCGTGATCATGATGAAATACACGCCCTTGGTGCGCAGGCAGACGATGCCGGTCAGCCAGGCGAACAGCATCGAGACCGCGACGGCGACCGGCAGCGAGATGAGCGCATCGCCGATCCCCTCAGCGGACAAAATCCCGACGGCGTAGGCCCCAAGTCCGATGAACCCGGCATGGCCGAACGAAATCAGGCCGCCATAACCGACCAGAAGATCGAGCGCGACGGCGGCGACGGCGAACACCATGACGCGCGCGGCCAAGTCGAGCAGATAGTGATGCGCGGTCAGCCAGGTGACGAGAGGCAAAAGTGCGAAGACCAGGAAGATCAGCGCCGGCAGCGCGACGTCGTGCGGCGGCCGCAGCCAACGCGACCGGCTGGTGGCGGGTAGCGCGGCGTCGGTCATGTCAGCGGCCTCTGGCCGGAAACAGACCGGTCGGCCGGAGGTAAAGCACGATCGCCATCAGCACGTAGATCAGCATCGAAGCGATCGCGGGCCCGGCCATGCGCGCGGGGGATGGGCCCATTACCAGGCGCAGAACATCGATCGAGAACGAGCGCCCGAGGGTGTCGACCAGTCCGATCAAGAGCGCCGCGATGAAGGCGCCGCGGATCGAGCCGATGCCGCCGATCACGATCACGACGAAGGCCAGAATGAGGATGTTGCTCCCCATCCCGGGTTCGACCGAGATGATCGGCGCAATCATGATGCCGGCAAAGCCGGCGAGCATGGTGCCGAAGCCGAACACGAACATGAACAGCCGCCCGATATTGACTCCGAGCGCCGAAACCATCGGCGCATTGGTGGCGCCCGCCCGCACCAGCATGCCGATCCGGGTGTAGGTCACCAGCACGTAGAGGCCGATCGCGACCGCAAGCCCGGACGCGATGATGACGAGACGCCAGACCGGGTAGAGTAGGCCGTTCATCAGCACGACCGAGCCGGTGAAAAACTCCGGCACCGGCAGCGTCAATGGCGCGGCGCCCCAGATCAGCCTTACGGCATGATTGAGAAACAGAATGATGCCGAAGGTGGCGATGACCTGGTCGAGGTGATCGCGCCCATAGAGATGCCGGAACACCAGAAACTCGAGCAGCAGCCCGAACGCCAGCGCCGCGATCAGCGCCAGGATCAGCGCCGCGAGGAAGTTGCCGACGACGCCGTAGAACGCCACGCCGAGATAGGCGCCCAGCATATATTGGACGCCGTGGGCGAGATTGATGAAGTCCATCACGCCGAACACCAGCGTGAGGCCGGCCGCGATCAGGAACAAAAGCACGCCGAGCTGCAATCCGTTGAGGACTTGGACCAGGAAGAGCGTGCCTGACATATTTTACCGCACCCTCCGTGCGGCGGAGGATGGGCGCAGCCCGTCACTTCATCGGGCAATCCTTGGCATACGAATCGCCGAAGTTGGTGAACACCTTCTTGGCGATCTCGGTCTCGTATTTGCCGTCCGGGCGCTTGGCCACCTTGACCAGATAGAAATCCTGGATCGGATAGTGGTTGGTGTTGAATTTGAAGCTGCCGCGCAGCGACTTGAAATTGGCCTTCTTCAGCGCCGCGCGCAAAGCGTCCTTGTTGCTGACGTCGCCCTTGACCTGACGCACGGCGCTGTCGATGAGCATCGCCGTGTCGTAGGCCTGGAAGGCGTAAGTCGCCGGCACGGCGTTGTATTCCTTCAGGTAGGCGTCGACGAACGCCTTGTTTTGCGGGTTGTCGAGATTGGGCGCCCAGTTGGCGCCGCCGTACATGCCGAGCGCCGCATCCTGCTGCGCCGGCAGCGTGGATTCGTCGACGGTAAATGCCGACAGGAACGGGATCTTCTGGGCAAGACCGGCCTGCCGGTATTGTTTGACGAAATTCACGCCCATGCCGCCGGGCAGGAAGGCAAAGATCGCGTCCGGGCTCGCGGCGGCGATCCGCGACAGCTCAGCCGAATAATCAAGCTGGCCGAGCGGCACGTAGATCTCGTCGAGGACCTGACCGGTGAATTTGTGCTTGAAGCCCGCGGCGGCGTCCTTTCCGGCCTGGTAGTTGGGCACGATGATGATGACCTTTTTGTACCCGGAATCCTGCGCGTATTGGCCCAGCACCTCGTGCACCTGGTCGTTCTGGTAGGAGGTGACGAAGAAGTTCGGGTTGCACTCCTTGCCGGCGAAGCTCGAGGTTCCGGCATTGGGGCTGATCAGGATCACATTGGCCTCGGTGACCGGTTTCATGATCGCGCCGAGAATGTTCGAGAAGATCGGTCCGACCACGATATCGACCTTGTCGCGGTCGATCAGCGCCTTGACCTTGCCGACGGCGACGTCCGGCTTGAGCTCGTCATCGGCGACGACGATTTCGGCGGTGCGGCCGCCGAGCTTGCCGCCCAGCTGTTTGACCGCGAGCGAGAAGCCGTTGCGCAGCTGCTGGCCGAGCACGGCGGGCGGGCCCGACAGCGTGGCGATGAGCCCGATCTTGAGATTGTCCTCGGCGTGCGCGGCGGACGTCCACAGTCCGAGTGCGGCCGCGATGGCAACGAACGACTTATGCTTGGTCATGTCCAATCTCCTAACAAGGTCCTCCAACACATCTGCTGGCGGACCGGGCGGCCTGTCATCGAGCGGGCTCCGGCGCATATTTTAAGGTTAAAATACTGTGCTTGTGAAGCGCTCCCGCTGGGAATAGTAATACCACGGGCTGAGACAAATTTACGCTTTTGATCGATCGTGCGCACCCGAACATTGGCGGTCCGGGGCGCGCATGCTTGAATGCCGCGAGCACGCGGAGCAGGGGAGTAAGGTTGCGATGACTTATGTGATGACGGCCGGCATTACCAAGGCCGGGACGGGCATAGACGGTATCTCCTGGAATATTCTCGGCCAAACCTATGTGCCGAAGTCGTTGTCGGAGAATTCGTTTTCCTGGCATGCCACGTTTCCGCCCGGCACTTTCGTGCCGCCGCATATTCATCCGACCCAGGATGAATTCATCTACATGCTCGACGGCAAATTCGACCTCGTGCTCGAGGGCCGCGAGTTTACCGCCACCACCGGCGATCTGATCCGGCTGCCGATGCAGCTGCCGCACGGCATTTTCAACAAGACCGACCAGACCGTGAAATGCTTCTTCTGGGTGTCGCCGACCCGCAAGCTCTACGACCTGTTCTGGGCCATTCACAGCATGAAAGAGCAGACCCCGCCGGAAGTTGTCGCGCTCTCGGCCAAGCACGAAGTCATGTTCCTGCCGCCGCCGGAGTGATTTTTTCCGACGGCGCGAAGCGGAGCGCGTTTTTCTCTCCATCGTTACCACCGGCATAGCCGTTTGAAGAACGACGTCGTTTCGCCCGCCTGCGACCCCGTGGTTCCTGCAGCGGCGCGGCGATCAAAACGGTGCGGTGGATCTGAGCGAGCCATTGTTTCGCATGGATTGCCGGATCAAGTCAGATCAAGTCCGGCAATGACGAATAGAAAGTCGTTCCCGCGACGCGCTCCGCGCCCGAGTTTTGCTGACCACGACGCGCAAGCAAACAAGTAAAAACCGGTTCGATCGTCGTCCGATGAAAGCCGCTGGTGGCCGGGGCTTTCATCCGATCGCGTCCGGCAAAATAAAATCAGGAGGCGAAACGCCGACAGACGCGTATCCTACCGTCCCGCATCATACCGATGCGGTCGCGCGCTGAAAGCGCAGCGCGCTCGCCTGTCGGCGTTCCACCACGGCGCTTGCTGCAGCGAGCGAACGCCGCAGCTCAGCTCCAGATACGCGCTTCCTGTTGGGGTGGACGGCCCCCGACGGCATCGCTGTGCCAGAATGAGGTCGTTGCAGATCTCAAACGAAGGAGCCGTCCATGGACAAGATTATCCGCATTGGCGTCGACACGTCCAAGACTGTTTTTGTGCTGCACGGGGTGAACGCGTCCGAGCAGCCGGTGCTTCGAAAGAAGCTGCGACGCCGGCAGGTGCTGGATTTCTTCAGCGCACTGGAGCGGACCAGGATCGGGTTGGAGGCGTGCGGGGCCGCACATTATTGGGCGCGCGAATTGATGGCGCTGGGACACCAAGTCGTGCTGCTGCCGCCGCAATATGTGAAGCCCTATGTGCAACGCGGTAAGAACGACGCCGCCGATGCCAGCGCCATCTGCGAAGCCATGAGCCGGCCGCGCATCCGGTTAGTGCCGGTGAAGACGGCCGAGCAGCAAGCGGCACTTATGCTCGTTGGCGTGCGCGATCAACTGATTGCCCGCCGCACGCAGTTGAGCAACATGATCCGCGGCTATGCCGCCGAGTTCGGGATCACAGCGGCCCGCGGGCTCGACAAGATCGAGCCGCTGCTGGCGCGGATCGCTACCGACCCCGGCGTGCCGGAACTCGCCAAGGAGCTGTTTACCACGCTCGCCGAGGAGTATGCCGAACTCAAGCCCAAGCTTCGAAGGACCGAAGCGCAACTGCTGGCCTGGCACCGGCAGAATGAACTGAGCCGGCGGTTGGCGCAGGTTCCAGCGATCGGCCTGATCGGCGCATCGCTGCTGGTCATGAAGGTCCCCGATCCTCGCGCTTTCCGGACTGGCCGGGATTTTGCGGCTTGGCTCGGGTTGACTCCGAAGGATCACTCCACCGCCGGCAAGCAGCGCCTCGGGGTCATCACGCGAGCCGGCGATGAGGCATTGCGCGGCGTTTTGGTGGTCGGCGCCACCGCGGTGATCCAGCACGCCAGGAAGGCGCGTGGGAACCCGTCGCCCTGGCTGACAGCGCTCGTCAAGCGCAAGCCGCCGAAGCTTGCCGCCGTGGCGCTCGCCAACAAGACGGCGCGCATTGCCTGGAAGCTGATGGTCAGCGGCGAGCCCTACGATCGCATCCGTGGGGCAGCTGTGCACACCGCGAGCATCGCCGCATAACCTCTTCACCGGCAGGCCCATTGGCGTCCTGCTGTCGAAGCCGGAGCTTGCTCGAGACGGAGCAGATGGCGTGATCGATCGATCCCAAGACGCGAGACACTCCGAGAGTCCCAGTGGCCTACTCGCAAAAAGGTCGCCTTCCTGTTTGGAACTCGCGTCGCGGAACCCATCTTGGCAGCGGTCATGTGCGACCGCGACAACAGACCGGACATATGATCGCAATCGCTTCGACCCGTACTCTGCGCCGAACCTTGCAAGCAGGGGGCCGTCCACATATGGGACTCGGTCGGGCGCACGGCCCCGATGGTTCGAAAGACCGTGCGCTTTGCAACGCCTGATCCAGAAAAGCCTGATCATGCGTCACCAGCGGGCGTTACCCGCTCCTTCCTGTCCCAGTCCAGCGAGTTTCCCCGCAGACCGGTCATCATGCCGGCCGGGCGTACTTCCCCGGAGCCGCCCGGGAACGGAGGTGACGAGCCCCCGCCCGCGGGAACCGCTCTCGCCCCGGCGGCCGGTGTCGCCGGCTGCCGTCCTGTAGGCGGGCGAGATTCGCTGACATTTGTAGCGCAAACAGGGACGAATGTCAAGAAAAAGTCGCGGAGACAGTGACCGATCAATTGGTCATTTGCGGGGTTAATGGCGACACATTCAGGGTGTCCGCGCGACTTCCGCTTAGGCTCCAATTGCAGACATTTAGCCGCGTCGCACTAAGCGACGCGATGGGCCCCGAAGCGGACATAGCGCGATTAACTTAAGTGCCGCTCTTCAGATTACTGCGGTTGTCTGGGCGGCCCAATCTGCGGGGTGCGAACAGGCTTCGCCATGCCGTAGAACACGACCACTCCCTGACCACCACAACGGGTCGAGAGCGCCTCTTGGGGCGCACCAACACAGCTATCGATGTCCTGCCAGTTGTTCGTCACCCAGACGTTGCCAGCGGGATCGATGTCGATGTCGACCTGCATCTGGAGTCCACCACCGACATAACCGCCGGGCGGTGAAATCTGGTCGCCGGTCTTCATGCCGGGCGGACAATTTTCGGTGCGGACACCGCACAACTCCACAATAGGACTACTCGGGGTATTGAAGTTGGAAATCCAGACGTTGTCATTGCCATCAACGGCCGCTGCCCAAGGACCGGGGAGACCGTCGCCCTTGAACGGCGAGCCGGGAAATTGAGTGCCGTCCGGCCGCAGCAGCGTGACGCTGCCACTACCTCCCTTTTGCTCGGACATGGTCTTCGTCAGGTAGTCGGAGGCTGCTGCAACACCCTCAAGTTTCAGGTGTACCCCCATGTCTACCAGATGGGCCATGCCCAGTAGCCCAGTGCCAAACCGGTTGGTGACCCAGACGTTCCCGCCGCTGTCGATAGCAAGGCCGCTATTGTTAATTCCGGTCTTGAAGTTCTCGGCTTTGCTCGGATCAGAAGCGGGGAAGCGTGTAACGTGGCCCACACCGCTATTGGACACCCAAATACGGTCTTGCTGGTCGATGCCGAGATGAAACGGCGCTCTGAACGATTTGCAAGGCTCAGCACTGTCACCCTCGCAAACAATACGGCCCTTGGTCGGATCGCCCTTGGGGAAATACACAAGCTGGCTCTTCTCGATCCCGAGGACCCAGACGTCTCCGCTGGGCGTGACGATGACCCCTTGCATTAGCCCCAGCTTGCCGTTGAAGTTCATGCCTTTGGGTCGCGTCAATGGCTTGCCGTTTTTATCAAATACTACGATGGCCTTGGTGCCGTAGGTGGTGAACCAAGCATTGTCGTTGGCATCAACAGCCGCACCGAATGTGCCTCCCTCCATCCCTCCGCCCGTGAAGCCGGTGGTGCTCGGCGAAAGCGGACGACCGTTTGGTGCGAACTTTGTCGCATGACCTTCCCAGAGGCTATCGTGTCCCTGCCAGCCGACTGAGAAGTTGTCGCCGACCCAGAGGTTGCCCTCGCTGTCCAACATGGCTTTGCCGCCCGCACGGTACCCGCCGCCGTCGAACTTGAGCGGTAGCACCCAGGCGCTGGGTGTCCAACTGAGGTACGGCATGAACGGAACCGCACGCAGGTTTTCGCCGTTCGGGACCGGATAGAACTGGTTCAACAAGGCGAATAGCCGCTCCGGCTGGTACCACGGATAACGCGCAATCGATTGGGCCGCCGTCAGCGTGTCAGTCGGGGCGCTTCCTTTTGGCGGCGTCGCTGCTATGAAAAGTTTGTCGCACGCATCGGCTGTTACCAGCGTCGCGCAACCAGAAAGTACGTCGGCCAGCGTCGCGAAATTGGCCATCGTCGGCGTCTGGGGACCGTTGAGCGGGTCCTGAATTGCTGAGCCCCAGCCACCGCTTTGAAGATCAACGAAGTTGGGTACATTGCCTGCGGCGACACGCAAGCTGAGCGCGGGACCCTTGATCGCAGTCCCATCAAGAAACTGTGCGTTGGTCCACACCGAAGCGACGGTGGTCATTTCGTTGATGACAACATTGGCCGGGGTCGTATTGCCCAGCACAGTCAGCAGGGCGATGGCTGGATTGTTGCCGCCACCGTTGTTGACCGTGGTCGCGCCACCTTTGGCGACCAAATATAGACTGACATCTGCGCCAAGCGTTTCATCCGTGCCAAGTTCAAAACTTCCATCGTTGCCGGTTTGTGTTTGAGCCAGTTGCTTGGGGTCGCCCGAACTTGCGGCCCAGAGCGTAACGGTGGAATTTGCGACTGCGCCACCGCCCGCTTGGACTTGCCCACCAATGCGAATAGCAGCGTCAGCCGGACTGCACGTCCAGCCGAGCACCCCACATGTCGCCAGAATGGCAACCAAGCGGGCTTTATAAATGCTGAGCATAGGGTTTGCCCTCTTTGGAAATGACGAGCGCATTTTCGGCGCAGGATTGATGTGTGACTATGCAAATGCGGCGAACGCGACACAACCATAATGGAGGTTTGTGACGTGCCATTCAGTCCGAGGCATGTCTGCTTTTGAAAAGCGGACATGCACGAGCGGCGGATCGACGTCCGCTAAGGGCCGATTGTGTTGCAAAAGTCGAAAGTTGCAGGTCCACGAATTTTTCGCGAAAACACGAAACGGGAAGCAATCGCCGATTCGTATAACCCCAATCGCGCTATAGAAAGTCGCCTGTGAGTTTAGCGTGAGGCGATGATCCCTCACATCTTTACACGAAATCCGCGCCTGCAGCCCGCAGAATTTTTGATCATCAGCGCAGAGCGACTTTTGCAACACAATCGGCCAATAAGCGACATCGCTAATTTAGAATGCTTCGCTCTCACCAAGAGTAACGCAGCGTGCCGGTGCCGGCGGTAGGTCCGCGAGCCGGGGGCGAACTCGCCTTCGAACTTGCCGAGCAACGTCCATTGCGGCGTCGGCAAGCCCCGCGCGTCCTTCCAGGTCAAGGCGGCTCACCGGCGACGATCTCCGGCTTCGCGGCCCTACCGAGCCCCTACTAAACGACAAGATTTTATCCAACAAATTTGACGATCTGCCGATCTATTTGAGCGGCTTGCAAGTCTGATCCATGATTTTGGTTCAATCGCTCTTACCAACTCATTTTCTTCTTCCCGTTGAGCGCCGGTAGAAGAAGTTTCAGAAGCGCTTCATCAGAGAAAGGGTTCTGACCTGAGATCACCTCGCGATCTTGAAGGACGTAGCTCCTCCATGGAGCGACCACGCTTACGTCAGCGCCCGCCGTACGCAAGGCGAAGTCCGGGTAGAAGAGAACCTTACCACCAATCTCAAGAGGCTCCTGCTGCTCTTCCGCTGTCGAAAAGACAGTCATCTTATATCCAGAATATATCCAACCTTGAGCCTTGGTCCGCGCTCCAGCGGCATCGCCCGCCTTCAGCGCGCCGACCATAGTACCAGGACTTTTCCTTTTGTCGTCATTTTGCTCTCCTTTTTGGAATCGATGAAATCGCGCCGCCTCATTGCCTCCCCGCGGGCTCACAACAAGGTGTCCTCGTGTTTGGACTAATACACTAACAGAGGCCTTGGGTGAGTTTTGGCAGACCGTTGGGTATCCGATGTTGCAGTTGGGGGCATCTGCGTCATTTCCAGCGGGCATCCGCTTCCGCTATTCCGCCGAATACAGACGTACTGTCTCGCAACAAACGACGCTCAAGGCCGATTCTGTTGAAAAACTCGCCGGTTGAAACGCTGAAAGCACACTGATTCAGTGCTGTTGAGAAGCAGGAACTGAGTTGATGATGGGACCACGGCAAATCGAACAGGGTGTGCTGTTCTACAACTTCTCGCTTGATGCGCATGTTCCGGCGGATCATTTGCTAAGATCGATCGACCGCTTTGTCGAGCTGTCGGAACTGCGCCGCGAGCTCGCGCCGTTCTACAGCTTGATGGGTCGCCCGTCGGTCGCTCCCGAGCTGATGATCCGGATGCTGATCGTCGGCTATTGCTTCGGCATTCGGTCCGAACGGCGCCTCTGCGAAGAGGTTCACCTCAATCTGGCGTACAGGTGGTTCTGTCGGCTCGGGCTTGACGGCGATGTCCCCGATCATTCGACCTTCTCGAAGAACCGGCATGGCCGTTTCCGCGAGAGCGATCTCCTTCGACGCGTCTTTGAGACGGTGCTGCAGCGCTGCATCCGCGAGGGACTGGTCGGCGGGGAAGCCTTTGCGATCGATGCCAGTCTAATCAAGGCGGATGCCAATCGGCAGAAAGGGATCGAGGGCGAAAAGGGGCTGCCACCAGAAGCGACCGGCCGGGCGGTCAAAGAGTATATGGCTGTGCTCGACGATGAGGCCTTCGGCGCTGCGACCGATGTCGTGCCCAAGTTCGTCTCACCGGCCGATCCGGCGGCGCGATGGACCGGAGCCCATGGCGGACAAGCATTCTTCGCCTATTCCACCAACTATATGATCGATGTCGACAACGCGATCATCGTTGATGTCGAAGCCACAACCGCGATCCGGCAGGCCGAGGTCCTGGCCGCAAAACGCATGATAGAACGCTCGCTCGATCGCTTCGATCTTTATCCCGCCCGCCTCCTCGGAGACAGCGCCTACGGCTCAGCCGAGATGCTCGGATGGCTCGTCTACGAGCATGGCATCGAGCCACATGTGACCGTGTTCGATAAGTCGACCCGTCAGGACGGCACCTTCTCACGCGACGACTTCACCTATGACCATGTCGGCGACGTCTATTCTTGCCCCGCCGGCAAGATGCTGACGACGACCGGCTCACGTGTGAATGACGGAGCGACATTACGCTACCGCGCGAGCAAGTATGACTGCCAAGCCTGCCGCCTAAAGCCCCGATGCTGTCCGAAGGAGCCGGCCCGGTACGTGCCGCGATCGATCTATGAAGGCGCCCGTGACATGGCGCGCCAGATCGCAGGCTCGTGGCAAGGCCGCACCGCGCGACGACTGCGCAAGAAAGTTGAAATGCTGTTCGCCCATCTCAAACGCATTCTCAAACTCGATCGGCTCAGACTAAGAGGACCAAACGGCGCGCGCGATGAGTTCCTGCTCGCAGCAACCGCCCAAAACCTCCGAAAGCTGGCGAAGCTGATACCAATGCCAAGCCCTCACCCAGCCTGAGACCACCAGCAGTTTGCAATCGAGGGCCTTCGAACGGCCAGGCTGATTCATCTCCAATTACTCACCGACTTCTTCAACAGAATCGGCCACCAGCGGACATCAGTCCGCGCGCTCGAAATCACCTGGCTTCCAGGTCTTGTCGAACCACGGCTCTAACGGCGCGTAGAGTTGCAGAAGCGAATTCCAGCCCTTGCCCGTCATGGTCTGCACCCAGTTGGTTTCCTGTCCCGCCGGAGCTTTGGGACCAAACCATACTGTCACCGATCCATCAGCGTTCTTCTTGATGTCCGATTTGGTGCTGTCGAGACCAGCGAGCTTCTGGTCGGTTTCCAACATCGAGCGTGTCTGCCCGTCGTAGACCATAAAGGACCAGAACTGCCCCACCGGTATCGGTGCGGGAAGCGTGATCTTGTAGGTCTTGCCGCCGTCGAGATAGCGGCCCATCGAGTCGCGTGTGGCATAAGCATAGGCCGAGCCGGTGCCCGGCTTGGAAAAAGCCATCGCAGGAGTGATGCCGGTGGCGTAGTAGTGGAACAGCGTGCGTGCATCCAGCATCCGTTCGCCGTTATTCAAGAATTCATAGCTGCCGCCCACGAACCCGGTGCCCCACTGGCGGTCGGGGTAGAACTTCACGCGCACGTCGCGGGGTGCGAACACGATCGCACGCGCGGTTGCGTTGGCGACGGCGACGGCGTCGCTGAGGATGCCCTTCATACGCGCGTCGGGCGCGAACGGCTGACCTTTCTTGATTCCGATCGCGGCGAACAGTCCGACGATTTCAGGATCGAAAGCGTCGGCGGGTTCGTGCTGGATCACGCTGTTTATTTCTTCGTAGAAATGGAAATCGTTGGCGTGGATCGTGTTGAACTGCTTCCCCGATAGATCGAAGAACGCTTGCGCCGGCGGGTTAGAGGCGGCGGACAAAGGATAGATCCGCGCTCTGGCCTTGACGCCGTTGGCGGCGGCGGCGATGTCCCCGCCTTGAACGAAGGCGCGATAGAAAACCAAATTACTTAACGTTGGGGACTTGGCGACGAAGTAGCCGTCCGTTGGGACGGTTCCGGTATAGCCCGGAGGAACGAACAAATACTTGCCGCCGTTGCCCTTATCCGGACCGGTTAGTCCCACATCCGTCACCCAGCGGAAATAGGCGTCGTCAACCGGACCGAGAATGCCGGGCGGCACTTCAACAACCACCGGCCCATCATTGAGGTCCAAGCATTGCAGGACATATACGGTGGTCGAATTTGCTGTCAGAAATAGCGAGCGCGCGTCCATCAGGTCTTGGAAAATCCCAATGCCGCCGTTTCGTTTGACGCCCGCCTGGCTCAGGCCCTCGCACGCCGCATATAGCGACGCAGCCGGTATGCCGCTGAGAAACGCCTCGACGCCGCGCGTGAAATCGAGATTGTCGTAGACCTTTCGCACTGTTTCAGCGTCAGGCAGCCCGTCAAAGAATTTGAGTGTGCCAATTCGGGTCTGCACCGCGTCCGGGGTAGTAATGTACGGCGGGACCTTGGCTGAGTATTTCGGCGCGGACGGCCCCTGTGCCCAGGCGGGCAGCGCAGCGGCGACAGAAAGTAGCGCAAGGGTTGTCGCCTGAATTCCTAGTTCATATCGTCGGCTCTCCGCGATTTCACGACCACAGGTATGATATTGCAAGAACATATCATGATGATGGCGAAAGTCCGTTTGGGGTCAATCGCTACAGCTCGGCGACGCCGGCGAAATGTCGGCTTTACCGCCACCCACGGTCGAATTGATGCACCGCCGCGAATGGTGGAAATCCGCTTGGAGTCTTCGCTTCGGACGATCTGCTATCGTGCGAATTGTCAATGACGCCAGCGGGAGCAAAATTGTGAACAGCATCGGGGCCTATCGGCACCTGTTATCGCCACTGAAGATCCGGAACACGACGCTGCCCAACCGGGCCATCTTCGGACCGGTTTGTCCGACGTGGGTGAGAAGCCCGCATGAGGGGATCTTCACGGAGCAGGCGGTCGCCTACTACGAGGAGCGCGCCAAGACCGGCCTCGGAATGATCATTCTTGGCGGTCACCTGATCAACAAAGACACCATTTACACGCCGCTGGGGTTCCCGGGCCTCTGGAATGACGCGCAGCTCGAAGGGCTGGCGAACGTCGCGCGCGCGGTCAAGCGGCACGGCTGCGCGATCTCCGTGCAACTGCTGCATCTCGGGCTGCGGTCGCCGACGCCGTTTCTGAAAACCGATCCGGCGCGCGACCCCGACGAATACAATCCTTACATGGTGGCGCCAAGCCAGGTGCCGGCCGGCGAAATTCCCGGCGGTCCGACACCGAAGGAGCTGGAAGAAGACGAGATCGAATACATTATGCAATGCTACGAGGATGCCGCCAGGCGCGCCATTTCCGCCGGCGTCGACGGCGTCGAATTCCATATTGCGCACGGCTATCTGCCCTGGCAGTTCCTGTCGCCGTTCTACAATCACCGCACCGACCGCTGGGGCGGATCGTACGAGAACCGCCTGCGGTTTTCGATCGAAGCGATGCGGCGGATTCGCAAACGGATCGGCGATCGGCCGTTTCTCGGCTACCGGATCAACTCCACGTCATTCTGGGAGGGCGATCTCGAAATCGACGACGTCAAGCGCATCCACGCCGATTTCGAGCGCGAAGTCGATCTCGACTATGTGAGCGTGTCGGCCGGAGTTCACCACTCCTGGATTCACACCCCGATGACGTATGAGCAAGGCTGGGAGCGCGAGTATACCCGCGCCATCAAGACCGTCGCAAAAAAGCCGGTGCTCTTGGTGGGGCGGCTGAGCCATCCGGGCGTGGCCGATGAATTGATCGGCGCCGGCGATGCCGACGCCATCCTGCTGGCGCGGCAGATGATCGCCGACGAGCAATGGATGACAAAGGTCAAGGAGGGGCGGGTCAACGATATCCGCCGCTGCGTCGCCGCCAACTATTGCTGGCGGGCGGTGATCCGCGGCAGCCGCGTGCAATGCGCCTACAATCCTGTCGTCGGCCGCGAACGGATTTGGGGCGCGGGCTCGACGCGCAAAGTGTCGACGCCGAAACGCGTCCTCGTGGTCGGCGCCGGCCCGGCCGGCCTTGAATACGCCCGGGTGGCGGCGGCGTCCGGCAACGCCGTCGTGGTCTACGAGCGCGAACCGCACGTCGGCGGGCACGTCCGCGCCTACGGCGCGCTGCCGCATCGTCAGCAATACGGCACGATCGCCACCTGGCTCGCCGAACAGGCGGCGGGCAACGGCGCCACCATCAAGACGGGGAGCCCGGTGACGGCGGAGAACATTGACCGGGTGCTCGACGCGGAACGTCCGGACCACGTCGTGGTGGCTTCAGGCGCACGCTACCGCCGTGACGGATTTCAGGGCCAAACCGGCAAGCCGCTGCCGGGCTGGGAAACCGGAAATTGCGTGACCTGGGACGAGGTCGCGCTCGACAAGGTGAAGGTCTCCGGCGAGGTGCTTGTGGTCGACGAAATGGCGGACGTCGCCGCGCCGCTCACGGCGGTCAAGCTTGCCAACAGCGGGGCGCGCGTCCGGCTTCTGACCAAGTGGCCGATGATCGGCATGGAAACCGCGGCGGAAGTTTATCTGCACTGGATTCTGACTTATCTCTACGAGGCCGACGTCGAGATGATCGCCGATCATGCGGTCAAAAGCATCAACCGGTCGGAAGTCGAAATCGTCAACATCTACCAGCCGACTCGATCCCGCCTGATCACCGCCAATGCGATTGTGATGGCGACATCGCGAAGTTCCGAAACGGCGATTTATCATTTGCTGCGGCAGCGCGCGATCAGCGTCGAGGCCATCGGCTGCGCGGTGGCGCCGCGAACGGTCTACGAGGCAACGCTCGAGGGCCATCGCGCCGGCCGCAAACTCGGCGTGCCGCCACGCAGCCGTACCGAACGCGAAGAGCTCCGGGCCCGGGCGTCGCTATGACGGACCGGGCTCGGCGTTTCAGGCGATGGCGCCCGGCTACCCGATAAGCAGACACAAAGTGTTGGCTCGATCAGCCGGCGCTGCGGCGCTGGCGAGGGCCATGCGCCATACAGTCACTCGCAGTCCGGGTCCAACGCACACGGCATAAGAATTAATCTCGTCTCCCAGTGGGCAAGCCCGAGCACCCTCTCATGCTCCGCTATGCCGTACGGCGTCAGCGGTTGGGTGCGACGCGGAGCGGCGTGTAGCCGTAGCCGCCGGCGGCCCCGATACAGATCGATCGTCATTGGACGTCCAGCACTAGCCGCCACTTCTGAATCAACATCGGAGTAGCTGTTGACCGCCCGGCCATTGATACTGGCGATGACGTCGCCGGGCCTAATTCCAGCGCTGGCCGCGGCGGTGTGCGGAACCACCTCCGTGACCGTCACGCCGGTTCCGGCCCATTGTTGTCGATCGGGCTCCTGATAAGACGGCCTCATGCGCCGGTCAGCCGCAGCCGCCGCGACCGTGATGCTGCTCAGTGCCAGGGCGGCGAAAAAAATCCGCAAAACCGCATTCATGGCAGACTCCGATCTAAGTCGCCGCCCTCGCATTTTGTTTTAGATCATTGCTGGAACAAATTGTTGCGCGGCCTGCGATTATGTGCGGTGCGCAATCGCGAAGCGGCTACGAACAAAAGGCTATTCACCTCTATTAAATTTTGGAGAGGAACCGCGCTGCAGTGCGATCAAGGACTCCCGTGGGGGTGACCGGGCACGCCCTTTCGGGTCTGGAACAGACTCATGCACTGCAACAAAGTCGGTACGTTTGGAGTGGTGCGTGCAAATCGCGCCGTTCTCATCCGCTTGTCCTCGGCGCTGCGCTGATGTTCTTGAGTTGTCGCAAAATGATCGGATTAGTTCTACGCGATCGTAAGGCCCGGACTGGTCGATTTTCCTAGACCATAAGACACGCGCGAACTTGCTGCACAATTCTAGGAGATTGGCGATGAACAGCTGGCTTAAGATCGCTCTGTACTTGTGCACCGTTTTGTCGGTGGCTTTCGTGGGCACTGTCTGTTTCGCTCAAACCTATGATCAGAACAAAGCGCCGGCTCTGCAAAATTCGCCCAGCTCGCAGAACTGGGCGAACAGTCCGCAAAACTGGCAGAATAGTCCTGACAACTGGCAGAACAGTTCACAAAATTTGCAGAACCGTTCAGACGACTGGAAAAACAGTCCGCAGAATTGGGAGAACAGCGGCAACAATTACAACAACGCCAACGGCATCTATGACAGCAATGGCAATCGCCTCGGCTACAGCGTGCCGAGCGCGAATGGCGGGATGAATTACTTCAACAATGACGGCAGCCGCAGGGGCTACCAGCCCGGCCACTAGCCGGCGACTGTGTCCACGAAGCCGCCAGGTAACTTTGGCCAATCCGCGGTTGGGGGCGAGTACATTGTATGCCGCCGGGGATCGCGGCCCTTGAGCGCAAAACCGGCCCAGGGGCTGGCGCGCGAGCGCGGCTAGCGGTTATTGCAAGCCTTCTTCCTTGAGTGCTTGCTGCACTTTCGGCCGCGCTGCGACCCGCTCGGCGAAGGCTGCCAGGTTTGGCCACTTGCTCAAATCCATGCCGAGCCCCTTAGCCCACCGCGACATCACATATAGGTAGGCGTCGGGAAGGGTGAATTTGTCGCCCAGCAGATACTGTTTGCCGGCAAGCTGCTTGTCGAGCCATTCGAAGCGCCGGCCGATGAGCTCGAGGCTCAGTTTCTTGAATTCCTCGGGCGTGGTCGGCCGAAACATTGGCCCGAACGTCTTGTGCAGTTCGGCGGTAACGAAGTTGAGCCACTCCAGCATACGGTAGCGCTCCATCGTTCCCGCAGCCGGGGCCAGTCCGGCGGCCGGCTTCTGGTCGGACAGATATTGCAAGAGCGCCGGCACCTCGGTGAGCCGCTCGCCGTTGTCGAGCTCGAGCGTCGGGACCTGGCCTCTCGGATTGATGGCCCAGTAATCGCCGCCGCTTTTGGTCTTCTTTTCGCGAAGATCGACCTGCTCGAGATCGATTTTGATGCCCAGTTCGTCGGCCACGATGTGCGGAGCGAGCGAACAGGCCCCGGGCGCAAAATAAAGCTTCATGGGTCAAAGAACTCCCTGCCGATATTGGATTTTCGCCGAGATGCGGTTGGCGGCGCGCCCTTATAGAGTCATCCCCAGGCGTTGGGCAAATGCATATCTCTGGAATCGCAGAGGTGCCATGCCGTCACCGCACAATTGCAGGCATGAAACGCACCCGACTCTTGATCGAAATCGACTGTTACTCGCCCGACTGAAGCGCGAACCGAAGCGTTCATGGGCGCGTTGAATTGCCGTAAGGAAATGCATGAAGTAGCTGCGCCAACGCGAGGCCGATCTGCAGACATGACTGTTTGGGAGGAAGCTGCCGGATGGCTGTCACTGAACCTAAGCCAATGTCGCGCGCGGCGGCGGTCGCTTATGCAATCTGTTTGCCGCTGGGCCTGATCGCGCTCGTGTTCCTTCCGGTTGGCCGGTTGGATTGGAAACCGGGATGGATCTTCGTCGTTATTCTGGTCGCAGCGTTTGGCGCCTCCGCTCTCATTCTCGCGCGGGTCAATCCAAGCATCTATCGAGCCCGCAGCCGCTTTCAGCCGGGGACGAAACGCTGGGACCTGGTCCTGGTCGCCTTGATCTTTTCCGCCATGATCATCGAGGTCCCGCTGGCGACCCTGGACGCCGGTCGCATGCGGTGGTCATCGATGCCGCCGGCATTCGTGACACTCGGTTACGCCCTACTTGGCGCTGGAATCGCGCTCAGCGCCTGGGCTCAAGCCGTCAACCCCTTCTTTGAGCCTGGCGTGCGAGTCCAACGCGAGCGCGGCCAGCAAGTCATCAGCGAAGGGCCTTATGCCACCGTTCGCCACCCCGGTTACGCCAGCGCGCTCATGATTTTCGCCGGTCTGGCACTGTCGCTCGCATCTTGGTGGGCGCTCATCCCCGCAGCTTCGGCTGGCTTAATTCTGATCGTGCGCACAAAGTGGGAAGAGGACCTGCTCCGAACCGAACTCGCGGGTTACAGCGAATACGTGAAACGTACACCCTATCGCCTTTTCCCGCATTTGTGGTGAAGCTGGCCATCCGTTCTTGCCGCGCAATGTCGCAAAGGGTCAATCGCTACACCTTTGCGGTGTTTGAGCGATTTCCGCTTTGGCCCCAATTGCAGGCATTTCGCTGCGTCGCGCCAAGTGACGTCCTACGAGAAGGAATATGCAGGGCGACGCTGCCCTCCGAACCACTGTGGTCCGGCATGGCGAGTCAAAGTTTGTTGCTTACGCCGCCTTGTTGACCTGCACGCGGGCGAAGCCGACGGCGAAGGCATATCCGCACACGATCGCCTTTCTCTGCTCGAACGACAGCACGTCGTCGATGTTGGAGAACCCCTCCGGCGCGCGGGCTTTGCTCAAATTACCTCGTCGGCGAGAGACAGAAGCGCGAGTGGTCGAGAAGCGCCGCTTTGTTCGCCCCGTCGGTAACGAAACTTAATGAAAAATTAGCGTCATAGAATTCCTAATGATCGAGCAGGATGATTCGGTCGGCGCGGCAGGACATGGAGGACATCGATGGCTGACGGGATATGGCCGGGTGCCGGCGGGGGCCGCGGCCGCTCATCGCGTGCGCTAGTTTGCGCGACGGTGTTTGTGTCGTTGTTGGGTCTTGCCGCCACGATGCCGGCGCAGGCCGCCGAGCCGGCCGTGGTCATTCCGGCGCCGGCGCTCGATCCGGCGCCGCCGGCCGGGAGCGGCTTGCAGACGATCGTGCTGGCCGGCGGTTGCTTCTGGGGCCCACAGGCGGTGTACGAGCACGTCAAGGGCGTCACGCGAGCGCTCTCCGGCTATGCCAGCGGCCAGAAGGCGACGGCGCACTCCGTGATGGCCGGCACCGGCACCAGCGGAGATGCCGAATTGGTGGAAGATGCCGAATTGGTGCAGGTGACGTTCGATCCGCGGCAGATTTCGCTCGGCAAAATTCTGCAGATATATTTCTCGGTCGCGCACAACCCGACCGAGCTCAACTATCAGGGTCCCGACGTGGGCACGCAATACCGCTCCGAGATTTTCTATGCCGACGACGAGCAGAAACGCGTCGTCGGGGCTTATATCGCGCAATTGGACACGGCACGCGTCTTTGCCAAAGCGATCGTCACCAAGGTCGAGGCTTTGCCGGGGTTTAAGCCCGCCGAAGGCTCCGATCAGGACTTTGCCGTCCTGCATCCGCAAGAACCCTACATCGTGGCCAATGACCTGCCGAAGCTGGAAAACCTCAAGCGCCTATTCCCCAATTACTATCTCGAGACGCCGGTTACCGTGCTGGCGTCGAACAAGCCCAGTAAGTGACTACTTGTGGTCGAAGGGCTCAAGCGCATGGACGGCGATCCGGCGCGCGAAAGCTCAGCGCCATCAACGCGGTTCGGTTCGATCTCGGCGGTGCAGTGCCGAGCCATGGACCGGATAAGAACCATGGACCGGATAAGAACCAGCGCTCGGACCAGGTCTTGTTCATGATCATGCCAGCCGACGGGTCGTTCAAACCGGTCGTGGGCCTGATCAAGATGGCAGGGCAATGACGAAGCATGCGGACGCGCGGCGAAGCAATCGTCGGGTGCGCGCGGGTCAATACAAATTAGGCTTTGCCGTCCTTCGCGGCCGGCCGGGCTCGTTCGCCTTCATGCGGACGATCCGCGCGCGGCTTTATCTGGCGTTCGGCCTGACTGCGGGCATGACCGTGATCGGCTCGCTGTTTGCGCTGTTTGCCTTCGCCACCATCGGCGCGACTTTGAGCGCAATCGTTTTCCGCAGCATGCCGGCCACCGTCGAGTTGATAAGGCTGTCGAAGGACACCAGTGACCTTGTTGCCTTCGCCCCACGCTTAATGGCGGCTGAGGATGAAAGCCACCGAGCGGAAATCGCCGGCGAAATCTCCGCGCAATCCCGCAATCTCAAAGTAAGGATCGACCGCCTGCGGGCGCTCAACGCCAGTCAAAGCGCCGAGATCGCCGATATGCTTGATCGAAGCATGGCGCGAGCCGCGATGGACGAACGGCTCGATGCGCTCAGTAAAGCGGTCGCGGATCGCATCCAAATTTCCGCGCAACAGCGCGCGCTGGCGCTCGCCGGCCGCAAGGCGCATGAAAATCTGCTCGCGGCGATCACGCCGGCCATCGACGACGCCTATTTCGATTTGATGACAAAAAGTCAGAACGACAGGACGACGCTGAGCCAATCAATCGATTCGCTGCGCCGTCTGCTCGAAGTGCGGGCCGACGCCAATCTCCTCGTCGGACTGCTGATCGAGGCGTCGATGGTGACCGATATTGCCAACCTTCAGCCGCTTCGCGATTCGATTGCCGCAATCGAGCGTCACATCGACGACAACTTAAGCAAGCTGCCCCAATCCGATCAGCGCGACAAGATAAGCGCCCTGTACGGCAAGCTCGCCGCACTGTCCGGTGACAATGGAATCATCGTCGAACGGACCAACGAATTGAAGCGCGAGCAGGATGCCCAGCAGGTTTACGCGGCCGCGCTCGCGCAAGCAAGGATTCTGCGGACTGCTGTAGAAAGATTGATCCAACACCAAGGGACAATTGCCGAAACGCTTTCGGCGCGGGCAATTTCGCAGATCAAGCTTGGCCGGATCATTCTAATCCTCCTCAGCATTGTAGCGCTTGCCAGTGCCGGTTTGATTGCCTGGTTCTATGTCGGCCGCAGTATCGTCGGCCGCTTGACGCTGCTCAGCGGCGCCATGCGCCGGATCGCTGCGGGCGACGCGAATGTTGCGGTCCCGGTCGGCGGCCACGACGAGATCGGGGGCATGGCCGAGGCGCTGCTGGTATTCCGCCGCGCGATCGAAGACCTCACCGCCGCACGCCGAAGCGAGAATGACCGTGCACGGCAAGCCGAAACGCGGCGGCAGCAGATCGAAGCGGCGACCAGAAATTTCGAACATGCGGTGAATGACATCGTCGGCGCGCTCGACGGCGCGTCGAAGACGATGGACAATTGCGCGCAGATCATGGCTGAGGCCGCCAATCACAATCAGATGCAGGCGGAGACGACCGCGACCGCGTCGGAGCAGACGACGGAGAATGTCAACAGCGTCGCCGCGGCGGCAGAGGAAATCGCGCAATCGGTGGAACAGATTTCCCATCAGGCGCGGCAATCCGCCGACATCGCCCGCCGGGCGACTACGGAAGCAAAGTCGATCATAACGGCGGTGGAGCGCCTGGCGGCGACGGTCGGACAGATCAACAGCGTCAGCAATCTCATTCGCGACGTCGCGGCGCAAACCAATCTGCTTGCGCTCAATGCGACGATCGAGGCGGCGCGTGCCGGTCCGGCCGGTCGCGGGTTTGCCGTGGTCGCGCAGGAGGTCAAGACACTGGCGTCGCAGACCGAGAAGGCAACCGGCGACATTACCCAGCAGATTTCCTCGATCGAGGGAACGACGACGAGCGTGGTGCAGGCCATGCAAGCCATCGCCGGCACGATCGGCCAGCTCGACAAAAATGCCACTGAGATTTCGGCGGCGGTGCAGCAGCAGGATGCCGTCAGCAAGGAGATCGCCCGCAGCGCCAATGCCGCGGCCGAACGCACCCGCGAAGTATCGGCGAGCGTCGTGCAGGTTTCCGATGCCGCGAGCAAGACCGGTCAGGTTGCCAATGCGGTGCTCAATGCCGGCAGCGAGCTAGCGGCCAAATCCGGCAGGCTGCGTGCTGAAGTCGAGCGCTTTCTGGCACAGGTCCAGGTGGCGTAGCGCCGATTTCTGGTGCGAATCGCGGTTACAGCTGCAGTGAGATGCCGCAAGGAAATGCAAGTGGCAGACCGAGCAACCGCCGCGAGGCAGTTCTCGGAGTTTAAAGCCCAAGATGCGCCGAGTAACGGACATTGGCGTCCGACGGAACTAATGAGCCCGCGGCGCGATTATGCCGCCTTGTTGACCTGCTCGCGGGCGAAGCCGGCGGCGGAGGCGTAGCCGCGCACGATCGCTTTTCTTTGCTCGAACGACAGCACGTCGTCGATGTTGGAAAAGCCCTCCGGCGCGCGGGCCTCGACCGCGTCGATGACGCCTTCCGGGCCGCCGCGGCGGTTCATGCGCACGATCTCGGCGGTCGCCGGCAGCCGCGCCTGCTCATAAGTCCACAGCGCGTGCACCGGATGGTCGGAATCCTTGAGCCGGTCGGCCAGGCAGCGCGCATCGAGGATGGCTTGCGAGGCGCCGTTCGAGCCGACCGGATACATCGGATGCGCCGCGTCGCCCAGCAAAGTCACGCGGCCGTGGCTCCAGCGCGGCAGCGGATCGCGGTCGCACATCGGATATTCCCAGAACTCGTTGGTCGCCTCGATCAGCGCCCGGGCATCGACATAGGGGATGCGGAAGCGCTGCAGGTGCGGCATCAGGTCTTCGAAGCGGCCGGGCCGCGACCAGTCCTGCTTCTGTGGCACCGGCATCGACGGATCGCCGACCCGGCCGACGACGGCCCAATTGGTCAGCCGCTTGTCGGATCGCGAGCCCTCGGCGATCGGATAAACCACGAGCTTGGCGGCAAGCCCGCCGGCCACCACCATGGAGCGTCCGGTCAGAAACGCCGGCCAATCGATGGCGCCGCGCCACAGCATCAGCCCGTTCCAGCTCGGCGGGCCTTCGTTGGGATAAAGCTTCTCGCGCACCACCGAATGGATGCCGTCGGCGCCGATCAACACGTCGCCGCGCGCGGTGCGGCGGTGGGCGCCGCTGCGATCGAAGAAATAGGCGGTAACGCCCGCGTCGTCCTCGGTGAACGAGCCGAGCCGGCAATTCATATGGATGCGCGACTTGCCGAGCCGCGCGCGCGTCGCCTGATAGATCACGCCCTGCAGCCGGCCGCGATGAATCGAGAATTGCGGGATGTCATAGCCGGCATCGAGCCCGCGCGGCTCGCGCCAGATCTCCTGGCCGAAGCGGTTGGTGTAAAACAGCTCGTAGGTGCGGATCGCGACCGCGTCGAGCCGCTCCAGCAGGCCGAGATCGGCCAATTCCTTGATGGCATGCGGCAGGGTGTTGATGCCGACGCCGAGCTCGCGGATGACGTCCGCCTGCTCGAAGATTTCGCAGTCGATCCCGCGCGCATGCAGCATCAGCGCCGTTACCAGGCCGCCGACGCCGCCACCTGCGATGATCACCTTCATGACAAAACTCCCCGCAACAAAATGTAGGGTGGGTTAGCGGCGAAGCCGCGTAACCCACCGATGCTGCACGGTGGGTTTCGCTCTGCTCAACCCACCCTACGGCATATGGCCAGTCTGCCTCGGACAGCAAAAAATGCAATGATTTGCCGTCGGCATGGTTATGAGGTTCGTTAGCGGCTAAGCCGTGAGGCCCGCCACCGAGGGGAGGAGAAATAATGAGCCGGACCGCGCACTTGCGGCTGCCGTTCTTCGACGCCACGCATCGCGCCTTTGCCGAGGAGCTCGACCAATGGGCCGTTGCGGCGGCGGCCGACCTTGACGGCAGCGAAGGGGGCCATGGCGACGTCGACGCGGCTTGTGTGCGCTGGGTTCGTGCGCTCGGCGCGGCGGGGTGGCTGCGGCACTGCGTCCCTGCGGGTTATGGCGGCGCCCACGACCCGCTGCAGTCGCTTTATCTGGTGATCGCTCGGGAAACCCTGGCGCGTCACTCTGGACTTGCCGATTTCGCGTTCACCATGCAGGGCCTCGGCAGCGCCCCGATCACGCTCGCCGGATCGGACGAGCTGAAACAGCATTATCTGCCGCGGGTCGCCGCCGGCTCCGCCATCGCGGCGTTCGCGCTGACCGAGCCGGAAGCCGGCTCCGACGTGGCCGCCATGGCGATGTCGGCCGCGCCTGCTGGTGGCGATTATGTGCTGGACGGCGAGAAGAGCTTTATTTCGAACGGCGGCATTGCGGATTTCTACGTCGTGTTCGCCCGGACCGGCGAAGCGCCCGGCGCGCGCGGCATTTCGGCGTTCGTGGTCGATGCCGGAACGCCCGGTTTCGAGATCGCCGCGCGGATCGACGTCACCGCGCCGCATCCGCTGGCGCGGTTGCGGTTTCAATCGTGCCGCATCCCTGCGTCGCGCCGCCTCGGCACGCCCGGCGAGGGTTTCAAGATCGCCATGCGTAGTCTCGATATCTTCCGCGCCGGCGTGGCGGCAGCAGCCCTCGGTTTCGCCCGTCGCGCGCTCGACGAGGCGCTCGGGCGCGCGACCACGCGAAAAATGTTCGGCCAGACGCTCGGCGACTTTCAGCTGACCCAGGCAGCGCTCGCCGACATGGCGACCGAGATCGACGCCGCGGCACTGCTGACCTATCGCGCCGCGTGGCTGCGCGATGTCGAGGGCGTGACGACCACGCGGGAGGCGGCGATGGCCAAGATGGCGGCGACCGAAGGTGCGCAGCGCGTCATCGATCGCGCGGTGCAGATGTTCGGCGGGCTCGGCGTCGGCGTCGGCTCCGTGGTCGAGCGGCTCTATCGCGAAATCCGGCCGTTGCGCATCTATGAAGGCGCGACCGAGGTGCAGAAGCTGATCATCGGCCGCGACCTGCTCAAGCCGCGGAATTAGCACTACTTTGGCAGATTTTTGAGGGCGCGGGATTCCCAAATCAGTTTTTCCGTGACTCATGGGAGGTCGGCATCTTGGAGGGCCGGCCATGGATATTGATTGGAAGAGCGATCTGGAGGAGTGGCTTGCGCCATTCTTTGGCGCGTTGGGAAACAAGGCGCGATCGCGTATATGCCCAGCCTATGTGGCGGGACTGATCGGTTCTGGCGATCGCAAGAGCATCCAACCCATGGCGGCGCGCGACGGGCAAGTCGGCTACGATCAGTTGCATCACTTCATAGCAAGTGGCGCATGGAATGCGGTCCCGCTGGAGAAAGTCCTGCTCGCCGAGGCCGACAAGATGGTTGGCAGTGATGACGCATGGCTGATCATCGACGACACGGCGCTGCCGAAGAAGGGGGAGCGCTCGGTCGGCGTGGCACCGCAATACGCTTCTTCGCTTGGGAAGACAGCCAACTGTCAGTCTCTGGTCTCGATGACACTGGCATCGCGCGAAGTGCCGGTGATGGTGGGGCTGCGGCTCTTTCTGCCCGAGACTTGGACGGACGATCCCGAGCGCATGACGCGGGCCCATGTGCCGAAGGATCGGCAGATCGCTCTCACAAAGCCGGAAATCGCGATCCAAGAGATTGACCGTGTCATCGCCTCCGGCGTGCGCTTTGGCTGTGTGCTTGCCGATTTAGGATATGGATCAAGTGGGCCTTTCCGCCAGGCTTTGAACGAACGCGGCCTGCTATGGGCAGTGGGTCTGTCGCGACGCCAGAACGTCTACCCAGCGGACGTTGCCCTGGTCTTCCCCGTCGCAAAAACTGGAAAGCGCCGCAAGTACCACATTCCTGACCAGCCTCCGCTTTCCGCCGAGGCGATGTTAGCCGGTGAGAAATGGCGAGAGGTCAACTGGCGACGCGGCACCAAGGGTCAGCTGACCTGTCGCTTTGCGGCCCGCCGTGTTCGGGTTGCGGATGGTCATAAGCACCGCATGCTCGATAATCGTATGCAATGCATGCCTGGCGATGAGGTCTGGCTCGTCGGCGAGCGGCGCTCAACCGGAGAGCAAAAATACTATGTGTCGAACCTGCCGGCCGATGCCACCATCATGATGCTCGCCGCTGCAATCAAGGCCAGATGGATCTGTGAACAGGCGCACCAGCAGATGAAGGAGGAATTGGGTCTCGACCACTTCGAAGGCAGATCCTGGACCGGGTTACACCGACATGCCTTGATGACGATGATCGCCTACGCCTTCCTTCAATCCCGCCGCCTCAAAGCAGCGGGACGGAAAAAAAAGAATCGCAGGACCGCCACCACAGCCGAGCATGCCCGCCATCAGGCAAGCCATCCTCGACCTCTTCGTCCGGCTTCCACCCCTGCAATGCCCTCACTGTAAAGCCTTCCTCACGGAAGCCGCCAAACCAAAAGTGCCAAAGTAGTGTTAGGCCCCAAACTCATTAATGCGAAGCCACGATATGCCCAGCAAAGCCGATTGGGGGTACCGGTAGTCGCGTACGCAGCACTATCCTAGAGTTGCGAACGATGGCAAAACGTTGCGCTTTGAAGTATAAAAATTCGAATACACGGAGAACCCCTGACGACCGGTCACCTCCGTCGATCGT
Organism: uncultured Alphaproteobacteria bacterium; assembly: GCA_963709825.1. Taxonomy (GTDB): domain Bacteria; phylum Pseudomonadota; class Alphaproteobacteria; order Rhizobiales; family Xanthobacteraceae; genus BOG-931. The sequence continues at coordinate 21,928 of CAVPXZ010000004.1, read as the reverse complement.
GCCATCGACTTGCAGCGAAAACCTAAACCAGCGAGCACCCTGGACTGTCATCGAGGAGATATCATCATGCCGAGCCAAGACCAGCCCCCGGCTGCGACCTCTAAGCAGAAGAAAAGGCGTATCCTCGTTAAAGTTACAGATATGGACACCGGCCATGAATTGTCCTCGCATGAGATGGAAATTTCCGCATTTGGCTCTTGTACCACCTCGTCTTGTTCATCCTGCGATCCTCCTCCGGATATAGATGAACATCCGTTTTGAACCCGCAAACTCTCGTGCTGCTCGCGGCTCTTAAGCTCCCCCTTCCGTCGATCCAGGTCCGCCGTTAAATGCCCCGTATTGTCAACCACATTGGGTTTCTGTGCAGGCAACTGGAGGACTCGCGACGTATTGAGCTCCGTCAAGATGACGCGCTCAGTATGTATCAACATCGTGGTGGCCTTTATGACACGATCGAGATCGGTCACGAGCTTACCAAGCTGCGTCAGACGGACAGATGGGGCATCGTGCAAGCCGCGACGTTATTTGAAAAGCCTTTCATGCAATCCATCCAATTTACGCAGGACCGTGATTATCCTCTGCAGCCAATTATTTCGCTTCCTGAACCAGTAATACCTGACCGCCCCTTTGGCGAAATTCTTCGCAGCCGGCGTAGCGTGCGGCGCTTTGGCGGCGAGCCGCTGCAGTTGAACCAACTGGGTTCCCTCTTGTTCGGAGCCGTCGGCGAGACTGGACAACTCGTCGCAGCCGGAAGTGATCAGCGTCCGGCCGCTGTATCGCTGCGGGCGACTCCATCCGCTGGAGCGCTTCATCCTACTCGCGTCTTCGCGGTAGTCCTCCGCGAGGGTGAACTTGCGCTAGGCGTTTATCATTACGATTCTGTAGAGCACGCCTTGGAACTGGTCAGAGCCTTCGATTCCGGCGAACGGCAAAAGTTGCTTGCCTCGTTTCCCGTGCATCCTGAAATGGTGGATCTTGAGCGCGCTGCCGTAGTTTTTGTCATTTCAAGCAAATTTTGGCGAGCGCGCGCAAAGTACGGCGCCCGAGGGTACCGGTATTGCTTGCAGGAAGCCGGGTGCGCATGTCAAAACCTCAACCTAACGGCGGTCGCGCTTGGCCTCGGCCACGTAGTTCTCGGAGGCTTTTATGACGACGAAATTCATTCATGTCTCGAAATCGACGGAATTGATCACGCGGTAGTCACGGCAGCCGCTGTCGGTACCCTGGATAAGGCCGACCAAGGGTCACGACATGCCAGGTCATAATCGTAATGATTGGACCGATAGAACTCACTTCAGAGACATATTTGGCGTTTTCATCACCGGCCCGGACGATGTTGAGTTCCGTACAGGCGCCACGAGCGGGCGGTCGATAGTTGTTTCCGACTCCGAACGGCGGGGTATTCTAGGAAATATCATCGGGAGATTAGTTTCCCCAAAGACGACGCCATCGCGCCCTTGGAACGAAACCGAACTCGAATTGCTCGACGAGCTGATGCCGCAGTTGCAGGAAAACGGCATTATAGATTTTGAGGGTGCCCCCAGGGCGACGTTCCAAGAAGCTGCGTCATCCTTCGCCCTTGTGAATAAGCCGACGACGCAGGCTCGCATAGCGATTGTCGGTCACGGCGTCCTTGGACAAGCGGTCCGGGAGCTCCTTCGTGACATGCCTTGTAAGGCCTTCAACTTTATTGAGAGTTCGTCGGTTGCAGAATCCCGCGATTTCCGAGTCTCGACTTCTAAGTTTCCATCTTCTGTGACAAAGCCTATCGAATACGGAGAGCTGATCCCGCGACCGACTAGCCATGACAAATGGGTTGAAGTCCTGAACGGTCATGATTGGATCATTGCGGCTCAGGATTGTTTTGAGCCGGAAGAATTAGCGGCGCTGAACAGGGCTGCATTGCAGACTAAGCTGCCTTGGTCGCTGGTTTGCTTTGATGGGTACGAAGGCTGGGTTGGACCTACATTCGTCCCTGAGCGCACCGCTTGCTTCAGTTGTTTTCGGCAACGCCTCTTCGCCGGGGCGACCGAGCCAAAGCACGTCTTCTCGGACCCGGGAGTTAAGGTCTACCGCCCTTCTTCGCCTTGGTCGATCGGCGCCGAAGCCACTCCTTGGGTGTCGCTGATCGCATCGATGTTTGCTTTGGATGCTATCGCAGCGATGGAAGGAAAAGGCTTTACTCTCAACAATTTTCTAGTTGTTCATCGGTTTAATCTGACTTTTCAGCGGGAGTCCGTTCTTCGCTTGCCGCGGTGCGAGGATTGCTCCGCTGTTCGCAACGCTCCAAGCCTAAATGTTTTTGCCAACCTACTTTCCACGCGAGGACCGCCGCGCACAATAAAATGACAAAAGGTCATTCGAAATATGGATTACCGAAGCAGTGGCTCCCCTTTATCGGCCCAAAACTGGGGGTTGCTAAAGCGGTTTATTCGCTAGCCATCGATCCGGATGACCTCGCCGTTCATCAGGTTTTTCCCGCCACAACCTCACTCAGCCGACTCCTGAATTATCAAGGCGACATTAATCCGCGCGCGGGAGGTGCCGGCACAACCTTGCTGGGTGCAACTAATTGCGCGATGGGCGAGTTGCTGGAACGATATGCGTCATTCGCGCAGGACGGAAGGGACCGAATTGTTCTTACTTACAGCGAACTCATAGAACGGGGCCAGCGCCCGGTGGCCTTTGACAAACTTCCGCAATTTTCCGATCGGCAATATCGGTCCAAAACCTTTCCATACGAGCGATTTTCGCGCGAGACCCGAGTAGGCTGGTTGGCGGGAACCAACCTTCTCGATGGCCTGCTTACTTATGTTCCGGGGCAATTGGCGACGCTTGGCTACCGCCGTCGCCCTGATGAAATCGCGCGCTGCTTTTATCCAACCAGTTCCGGCTGCGCAGTAGCGGCTTCGGCCGAGGAAGCGTTGTTGAAGGGGCTGCTGGAGACGATCGAGCGAGACGCGTTCATGATTCGGTGGTACGCCGGCATGGCTCCTCCTCGGTTGGCTCTCGATGCGGCTAAAGTATTTGGAGAACTGCTGGGATTACACAAGCAGAAGCTTGAAATCTCTTTTCACGATCTCACGATAGATGGTGATATTCCGGTGGTTGGCGTTACCTGCTTCGAAAGGACAGGCCGGCAATGTTTCTTCATCATCAGTGCCGCCGCGGCCCTCGACGTTTCGGTCGCGGCGCGTAAGGCGCTGGTCGAAGCGGGACAGGGCCGCCCCTTCGTCAAGTCATTGGTCGGGACATCGAACGCTCCCGACAAGTACAGTAGCTTTGAAGACTTCGACTCGAATGTTCGCTTCTATGCCGAACCGTTGAACGCTGATTACGTGGAGTGGTTCGCCGAAAATAAGAGCATATCGGCGCGCACGTTCGCGATGCGCAATGACCACACTTATCTCGATTCCCTCACATATTTGCTGGACTACTGTGCGTCCAAGGCCTTTACACCAATTGCTTTTGACTTGACGACGCCTGAAATGCTGGATGCCGGCCTCGTTGCTTGCCGAGTCATCGTTCCAGAACTGGTACCCCTGGGAGTGCCATCAGCGCCATTTTTGGGCCATCCGAGATTGGTGCACTTCATCAATTGCCGCAAACATCCCGTTAGCGCCGTAGAAATTCCCAAATGGATCCCGCACCCATTCCCCTAGTCAGATCGACTGTAATACCTCGTTTCCGTTTGCCGGCGTCGAGCAGTCGAAGTGGCATGGCCATGGTCGGCCCATGGCACTTCGCATCGTTTTGCGCAGAGCAACAACTTGGTCGCTTTCGGGTTGAAGCGGATATGGGCCGGGCTCGCGCGTACACGGCCTGGCGAGTTTGTCATTGCGAGCGAGGCGAAGCAGTCCAGGCCGTGGCGAAGGTGGATTGCTTTGTCGCGGAGCTTGTCATCCGGCACTTCGGCCAGGATCCGTTGGCTCCCGGCAATGACGAGGTGGCTCAAGCTCCCGCCAGCGCCTTCGCCAGCATGAAGCCGGAACCGGCGCCGGTGCCGGCGCCCGGCCAGGTCGACGCGCCGACCATGCACAAACGCTCGATCGGCGTGCGGTAGCGCGACCAGCCGAACGCCGGGCGGAAGAAAAAATTCTGATCGAGATGATGACTGCCGCCGACGCTGTCGCCGCCGACCAGATTGGGATTGTCGCGCTCGAGATCGGCGGGGGAGTGCACCGCGCGGGCAAGGATGTTGGCGGTCAAGCCCGGCGCGTAGCGCTCGATGATGCCGATGATCCGATCGGCGTAGGCTTCCTTGATGTCATCCCATTGCGTGCCGGCGATGCTGTCGGCCGCATCGCCGCGGATGCGCGATGGCAAAACCCGGACCTGCACCCAGAGTATGTGCTTGCCGGCCGGAGCGCGCGACGGATCGATGGCGGTGGGCTGACCGACCACCAACGCGGGCTCGGCCGGCAGCAGCCCGTCGAGCGCCTCGGTATAGGTCTTGGCCATCGCGCCGAGCGACGGCGCCAGATGCACGTAGGCGAACTGCCGCAGCTCGGCGCCGGCGCGCCAGGCCGGCAGATCGCTGAGCGCGAGATGGATCATCATCGTTGCCGGCCCGGGCCGAAATTTTGTCAGCCGTTGCGCCGCGGGCGATGCAGCCGCGACCAGATCGCCGAACAGCACGCGTGGATGGAGGTTGGCGATGACGGCGCGGGTCGCCTCGATGCGCTCGCCGCTTGCCAGCACCACGCCTTTGGCGGCGCCGCTTTCGATGGCGATGCTTTTCACTGCTGCGCCGAGCCGCACTTCGCCGCCGGCCGCGGCGATGGCGCGCGTCAGCGCTGTTATGATCGTATCGGCGCCGCCGCGCCCGAGCGCCATGCCGAAGCTTTGGTCCGCCATCGATTCCAAATAAGGAAACAACGCGCCGCCGGCCGTGTCCGGCGAGAAATCAAGATGCATGCCCCAGATGGCCAGCATGGTCTTGAGCTTTTCGCTCTCGAAATTTTCATCCAGCCAGTCGCGCGACGACGAGAGCAGGAGCCGCACGGTGTCGGCGACCCAGGCGGTGCCGCGTGCCCGCCACGCCGCGAACGCGACCCGCAGCGCCTGCCACGACGGCAGCGTCGCGCCGAGCAGCGCGAAAATGTGCGGTGCATCCTCGCCGAACGCCGCGGTCATGGCGCGCCAGCGTTCGGCATCGGCCGGGCTCAGACGCGCAATCCGGCTGGCGTTCGCTTCGGCATTTTTCTCGACGCCGAGCCAGGTGGCATCGGCAAACGCCGTGGCGAAGCAATGCTCGGCGCCGACGAAGTCGAGGCCGTGGGCAATGAGGCGGTCCTTGTGCGCGGCAAAGAACGGCGAACCGGCAAACAGGCCGAGATTCATCGCATAGAGGTCGTGACGAAAGCCCGGCAGCGTGATTTCGGCGGTCTTGACCGCACCGCCGGCGACCGCGGCGCGCTCGACGACGGCGACCTTCCAGCCTTTGGCGGCAAGATGCAGCGCCGCGGCGAGGCCGTTGACGCCGGCGCCGATCACGACCGCATCGTAAGCCATCCGCTTGCTCCTGATCCGCGCCGTACCGGGTCGCTTGCCAGCGCAGATATTTCATATCTAAAATGTTCGCGCTAGGCTTCCTGCCGAGCACGCCTCAAACCAGACCCGCTAGCGAGCGCGACGGAGAGACCGCATGACCAGTACTCAAGTTCTCAGCGACTTTGCATCGGCGCTCGCTTCCGGCGCCATCGAGGTGGTGGATCTTTCGGCGCCGCTCGGTCCCGAGACGCCGTTGATCAAGCTGCCGCCGCAGATCGGCAAGAACACGCCGGCGATCGAGATCCACGCGATCTCGCACTATGACCAGGACGGGCCGTTCTGGGCATGGAACTGGCTGAAGCTCGGCGAGCATTCCGGCACCCATTTCGACGCGCCGGTGCACTGGATCAGCGGCAAGGATTATAAAGACGGCTCGACCGATACCATCCCGGTGAAGAATTTCGTGGCGCCGGCCTGCGTGATCGACTGCTCGGCGGAGACGGCGAAGAACAGCGATTTCCTCCTCACCGTCGACGGCGTCAAAGCCTGGGAGAAAACCCACGGCGACATCCCGGCCGGCTGCTGGGTGTTGATGCGCACCGACTGGTACAAGCGCAACGCCACCGAAACGAGCTTCCTCAATGCCGACGACAAGGGGCCGCACTCGCCGGGCCCGACCGCCGAGACGATCCACTATCTGATCGGTAAAGGCGTCATCGGCTGGGGCTCGGAGACCGTCGGCACCGATGCCGGTTCCGCCGGCGGCATGGACCCGCCGTTCCCGGCGCACACCTTCATGCACAAGAACAACCGCTACGGGCTCGCCAGCCTGTGCCAACTCGACAAGCTGCCGGCCAAGGGCGCGATCCTGATCGCGGCGCCGCTGAAAATCGTCAAGGGCACCGGCAGCCCGCTGCGCGTCTTGGCGCTGGTACCGAAGAAGTAAGCGGGCCGACAGCCATGGCGGCGGCCGCCGACTACGTCATTGTCGGAAGCGGGATCAATGCGCTGGTCGCTGCGGCGATGCTCGGCCGCAGCGGCCGCAAGGTCGTCGTGGTCGAGCGCAACGACCGCATCGGCGGCTGCATCCGCACCGAAGAGATCACCGCGCCGGGCTTCGTCCACGACGTCATGGCGACGACGTTCGTGTTGTTTCTGACCTCGCCGGCCTATGCCGAGCTCGGCCCCGAACTGGAGAAGCGCGGGCTCACTTTCGCGCATAGTCCGACGCCGACCGCGGTGCTGCTGCCCGACGGCCGCCATGCGATCCTGGCGATGGATCGCAAGACCAATGTCGCGGCCTTCGACCAGCTTGCGGCCGGCGACGGCGCCCGCTTTGCCGCCGACGTCGACCGCGTCGGGGCCGATGCGCCGTTCGTGTTCGCGCTGCTTGGCGGCTCGTTGTGGTCGCGCGCCATGCTCAACATCGTGGCGCGCGAGGCGTGGCGGCGCGGGTTGCGCGGCCTCGCCACTTTCTTTGGCGAGGCGCTCGGCACCGCCCGCGGCTGGCTCGAAACCCGCTACCAGTCGGAGGTGGTTCGCGCGCTGTTCGCACCCTGGGTGCTGCATACCGGTCTCGGTCCGGAAAGCGCGTATTCGGGCCAGATGGCGAAGGTCATCGCCTTTGCGCTCGAAGTCGCCGGCGCGCCGATCGTCAAGGGCGGCGCCAGGAACGCGCTCACCGCGTTCGAGCGCCTCATTCGCGATCAGGGCGGCGAAATCCTGGTCGGCGCCGATGTCGAGCGGGTGCTGCTCGACGCCAGCGGCGGCGCGCGGGGCGTGCGGCTTGCCGGCAGCCGGGAGATCGAAGCCGCGAAAGGCGTGATTTGCTCGGTCACACCCAGTCAACTTTATCAACGCTTGCTGGCGGACGCCGCGCTGCCTGAGGACGTGACTGCGGCCGTTGCGCAATATCGTTACGGCAAGGGCAATATGCAGGTTCATTACGCGCTCAAGTCGCCGCCGCAATGGAAGGCGCCGGGGCTCGGCGGCGTCGCGCTGGTTCATCTCACACCGGGCCTCGATGGCGTATCAAGGGCGGCCAACGAAGCCGAGCGCGGCATGCTGCCGGCGGTGCCGACCATCTGCGTCGGCCAGCCGGCGGCGCTCGATCCGAGCCGCTGCCCGGAGGGCCAATCGATCCTGTGGCTGCAGCTTCCCGAGGCGCCGCGTTTCATCAAGGGCGATGCCGCGGGCGAAATTGCCGCGCCGGCGGATGGCAAGTGGGCCGAAGCGGTGCGCGAAAAATACGCCGACCGTATCGAGGCAATCCTTGCCGCGCATATCGAGAACTTCCGCGACACCGTCATCGCGCGCCGCGCGTATTCGCCGGCCGATCTTGAAGCGCTCAACGTCAATCTGGTCGGCGGCGATCCTTACGGCGGGTTCTGCGGCATCGACCAGTTTTTCCTCTGGCGGCCGTTTCATACTTCGATCAATCACCGCACCCCGGTCGCGCGGCTCTATCACATCGGCGCGTCGACCCATCCGGGACCGGGGCTCGGCGGCGGGTCGGGATTTCTGATCGCGAAGGCGCTGGGCTGAGCTGGGGCGCAGCTCGACGATGATGAGGGCTCACTCAATTCGTCATGCCCGCGCTTGTCGCGGGCATCCACGTCTTTGAGGCCGCGCAGCAAAAGACGCGGATGGGCGAAACAAGTCCGGCCATGACGAACTAATGATGGCCAACCCAAATTCTTCGCGCTCTAGTCAGCTTCGCTGCGCTCGCAATGACGAATGTATCCGAACGGTATCCGCTCTACCCGCCAAATCCTCCGTTGTCCAAAAACTCCTGCTCGGCCGGCGTTGTCTCCCGGCCCAATACGCGATTGCGATGGGGAAAGCGGCCGAATTTTTCGACGATGTCGCGATGGAGCTTCGCCCATTTAAGCCGCCCGGGATCGCCGAAGGCCTCGTGCAGCTGCACGCAGCGATCCTGATCGGCGAGCAGCTCGGAATGCATGAACGGCAGATAAAAGAACGGCCGCATGGTTGGGTCGGTTTCCTTGTCGAAGCCGCGGGCCAGCGCCCGGTGCGCGACGGCGCGTGCCAGCGGATCGGTCGCGAAGGCACGCGCGCTGCCGCGGAACATGTTCCTCGGAAACTGGTCGAGCAGAATCGCAAGGGCAAGCGTGCCGTCCGCGGCTTCTTCCCAAGCCGCAAGATCGCCCCGCGCCGCCGCCTCATGGATACTCAGAAATCTGGACCGGATAGTCTGGTCGAAATCCTCGTCAGCCTCGAACCATTTGTCGGGCCCGGCGGCGCGCCAGAAGGAAATGATTTCGCCGATTGCCGCATGATCCATGTGCGCCTCCCGTGGCGCGCCATTAGCGCGCCCACATGCAGGCATATACCAATAACACCGACCGGCGAACGCGCGCCCCCGCAGGCTTGCGGCATTATCCAAGTCCGTGATCGCCCGAAGTAAGTTGCTGCGTTGTACTCGTAAGTTGCCATGTCCGCTATTCCTCCATTAGCGACCGAACAGCGGACATTCAAAAACTGATGCTGAGGGCCGATTTTGTTGAAGAAGTCGGTGAGTAATTGGAGATGAATCAGCCTGGCCGTTCGAAGGCCCTCGATTGCAAACTGCTGGTGGTCTCAGGCTGGGTGAGGGCTTGGCATTGGTATCAGCTTCGCCAGCTTTCGGAGGTTTTGGGCGGTTGCTGCGAGCAGGAACTCATCGCGCGCGCCGTTTGGTCCTCTACTCTTGATGCCCTTCTGGTAGCTGCGCGTGTCGAGCGCGCTTTCGACCTTCAGACCGGTCTTGGTGGTCGTCGCCCCGATCAACTCGACCACGGCAAGGCGATCCGTCAACAGCCGGCCGCGCCAGTTCTGCGTGATGTGGCAGAACAACCGGTGCTCGATCTTGTTCCATTTCGATGTGCCGCGTCTATAGTCTTGGACGCGGATCACGAGCCCGGTCTGGTCCGCCAGCTTTTGCAGTTCTAGCTTCCAGAGTCGCACACTCGCACCATTTGAGCCGCCGCAGTCCTCAGTGACCGTCTATTCCCTTGCATTTCTATAGCGCTGTCTTCCCATCCGTTCTAGCCAGCAGCTTATCTACTGCACCTCTAACTCTTCTTTGTCGCTGGTGATCCCGACGCTGACTAATCCGGTGTTCGCTGTCACATCGTACACGCCATATCGCACTACCTTGCCTAGCTTCTTGTTCTCTTAGTCTTGCACTTTCACTCGCTGCTTATCGCCTTTTCTACGATAATCAGTTCCGCCATTCTTGTAGTTGCCAACCAGTTCCTTCTTCTTCGTATCTACTTAGATGACTCGTTGTTGTTTTTCCTTCTCCTCAATTACTTTCTAGTTTATGTATTCGAACTGTGCGTTTCGGTCTCTATGTTTCTAGCCTTCATCCGCCTTGCTTTTCTACTCTCTCTATAACCCTAGTTTCACCAACTCTGTGCACACCTTGTCCTCACTAATCTTATGCCCCATCTTCTTCATTGTCGCCGCAAGCTTCTCCATGCTCTTCTACACCCAGATCAACTGTCTCATCTTATCTCCCAGCGTCTCCTTCTCTACCAATCTCTTGAGCTCGGACGAGCCCCTTATCGTTCTCGCAAACCTACCTGCTACCGCCGCCCGCACTGCGAACCTGCCCCTTCGGCAGCCGTTGTGCATCTAGATCTTGCTTGCCGCTATTGATCGTCTAGCGGGCGAGCCCAGTGATTTTCGAGACTATCACCACACCGCCTCTACCAGCGCTCCGCACCTCCGCCGCCGCAAACAAGCGCCTCCCCCGCTCGTCGAGCCGCGAGCCTACCTCATCCCATCTCAGCCTAATGGCGGCCTCGTCTATCATGCTACCTACTTACCCCTCTTCGCCTAAAACAGTAATCCCCTATACCTTAGTCAATCCTACGCACAATCTGCTATTACTATTCAGTTATTGTTCTGTCCTTAGTCTGAGCCGATCGAGTTTGAGAATGCGTTTGAGATGGGCGAACAGCATTTCAACTTTCTTGCGCAGTCGTCGCGCGGTGCGGCCTTGCCACGAGCCTGCGATCTGGCGCGCCATGTCACGGGCGCCTTCATAGATCGATCGCGGCACGTACCGGGCCGGCTCCTTCGGACAGCATCGGGGCTTTAGGCGGCAGGCTTGGCAGTCATACTTGCTCGCGCGGTAGCGTAATGTCGCTCCGTCATTCACACGTGAGCCGGTCGTCGTCAGCATCTTGCCGGCGGGGCAAGAATAGACGTCGCCGACATGGTCATAGGTGAAGTCGTCGCGTGAGAAGGTGCCGTCCTGACGGGTCGACTTATCGAACACGGTCACATGTGGCTCGATGCCATGCTCGTAGACGAGCCATCCGAGCATCTCGGCTGAGCCGTAGGCGCTGTCTCCGAGGAGGCGGGCGGGATAAAGATCGAAGCGATCGAGCGAGCGTTCTATCATGCGTTTTGCGGCCAGGACCTCGGCCTGCCGGATCGCGGTTGTGGCTTCGACATCAACGATGATCGCGTTGTCGACATCGATCATATAGTTGGTGGAATAGGCGAAGAATGCTTGTCCGCCATGGGCTCCGGTCCATCGCGCCGCCGGATCGGCCGGTGAGACGAACTTGGGCACGACATCGGTCGCAGCGCCGAAGGCCTCATCGTCGAGCACAGCCATATACTCTTTGACCGCCCGGCCGGTCGCTTCTGGTGGCAGCCCCTTTTCGCCCTCGATCCCTTTCTGCCGATTGGCATCCGCCTTGATTAGACTGGCATCGATCGCAAAGGCTTCCCCGCCGACCAGTCCCTCGCGGATGCAGCGCTGCAGCACCGTCTCAAAGACGCGTCGAAGGAGATCGCTCTCGCGGAAACGGCCATGCCGGTTCTTCGAGAAGGTCGAATGATCGGGGACATCGCCGTCAAGCCCGAGCCGACAGAACCACCTGTACGCCAGATTGAGGTGAACCTCTTCGCAGAGGCGCCGTTCGGACCGAATGCCGAAGCAATAGCCGACGATCAGCATCCGGATCATCAGCTCGGGAGCGACCGACGGGCGACCCATCAAGCTGTAGAACGGCGCGAGCTCGCGGCGCAGTTCCGACAGCTCGACAAAGCGGTCGATCGATCTTAGCAAATGATCCGCCGGAACATGCGCATCAAGCGAGAAGTTGTAGAACAGCACACCCTGTTCGATTTGCCGTGGTCCCATCATCGACTCAGTTCCTGCTTCTCAACAGCACTAAATCAGTGGGCTTTCAGCGTTTCAACCGGCGAGTTTTTCAACAGAATCGGCCAAACTCAGACATCTAACGGCGATGACCGCGAGTGGCGCGGTGCAGAAGCCCGATCCTGGTTTCGGTCAGGCCTTCGCTGGTGATGCCGTAGAAGATCGGCAACAGAAGAAAAATCAAGAGAGCGAACTTTGGCGAATAGGCCCAACCGATCAGGCCTGCCAGCGCGTAGAGTACTATTCCGATCACCGCGCGATGGCGCTCGCGGGGAAAGTATGTCGGCTCGACATAATGTTCCTGCAGGTACGGATGAATCGCGAGAATGTGGAACAACACAAGCCACGAGAGGCACATGAGGCCGCCGACGGCGGCGTAAATCTCGACGGCAATAATAGCGTCCGAAGCGTTGCCGCGCTGAAGCGCTGCGGATAGCAGCGCGGTTGGAAATGGGATCAGCCCTGAGGTCAACAGAAGAAACAGGTTTGCCAGATGCAGGCTGCGGTCGCACCGTCGCACGCGTGAAAACACGGCGCGATGATTAAGCCAGATGATGCCGACGTAACAAAAAGAGGCGAGGAAGGCTACGTAGTTCGGCCACTGCGCCAAGAGTTGTTCCCACAGGTGGCCCGGCTCATAATCCGGCCGCACGATGTCGAACACGAGAAGCGTGATGGTGATCGCGAAGATGCCGTCACTGAACGTTTCGAGTTTGTCGGTATCCGACAGGCGGACGTTTTCCGGGGGAGCGGTGCTGTGAAGTGTAGCGCCGCCGCCGTGTTCCGGCGCGACCTCTGCCGTGATTTGCCTGTCCTTCGTCATCGTCGGAACCCGCGTGCGACAAAAGGCCTGACAGCAATATAGTTCAGTTGCAGGTCGCTGGCCTAATCGTCGGAACTCAACTCCGGACAAGGGCTCAACCACGGGCTTGGCGACGCCATGGACCCTGGATGGAAGCTGGCTGCTACCATTCGCGGTGACGCGCTGGCTGGTCTACTCGACAGCCATTTTAGCGAACGGCATCCGGTAGGAGCGCAGGCCGGTCTTGGCCGCTCATTTGGCCGCCTCTCGCTTGAGTGTGTACGGCGCTCTCACGGAAGGGCTGTGGGCTCGCTTATCGGTCAGAAGCACACTCACCAGTGAGCGATGGACTTCGATCTTGCCATTGTAATCAACAAATCCCAAGTCGCGAAACTTGTTCATGAAGTAGTTCACCCGCCCTCGCGTCGTGCCGACCATTTCAGCGAGTGTGTCCTGCTTGATCTCCGAGAGAATTGGCTCAGGCCGACTTTCCTTGCCGAAATTCGCCAACAGCAGCAGCGCCCGCGCCAGCCGCTTCTCTGTTGAGTTGAATAGCTGGTCGACCAGGTCTTCTTCGACCCGAGCATTCCTTGCCAGAATGTGCGAGATAAAGATTTGCGAAAATGCCGGTTCGTCTCGAATAACCCTGGTGATCTCTTTCTTCTGCACGCGCATGGCCACGCATTCCGTCATGGCGGTAGCGGTCGCCAAACGCTTCGGCTGTCCGGTCAAGCATCCCTCGCCGATGAACTCGTCCTTGCCGAGGATTGCGACGACGGCTTCCTTGCCCTGCTTGGACACGACAGTGACTTTCGCCCTGCCCTTTGTGATGTAGAAAACGGAATCTGCGTCGTCGCCTTGAGCGAAAATGACTTGTTTCTTTGGATAGTTGGAAATGATGCGACCGGGACCTACGGTTCCGAAAAACTCCGCAGGATCAAACCGGTTTGCCGAATTCAGAGGACTCGCGCAACGGTACCTCCTGCCAATTTTCGGAGATGTTCATTTTCCGATCGCATTGTTAAAACGTGAACTTCATCATCAAGCTCAGACGACGAGACCATCGGACGCATTCGGTTCACGCTCAACCAGCAAACCAAATCATTGCTTGTTTCGTGGTATCACCATAGTTGACAGCGTCGATGATAGTCTACTCGTAGTAGTACCGGGGTCGGTGGGCTTTACTGGCTTTGTGAGTTTTTATCGCCGAGCACGATCCGCAAAAGATCGACTGTATTTTTGGCGCCGAGTTTGTGCATGATATTCGCACGATGGAACTCGATGGTGCGCGGGCTCACGCCGAGCGCTGCAGCTGCCTCCTTGCTGGATGCCCCGCGGACCACTTGGGCAAGTACGGTACGCTCTCGCGGAGTGACAAGTTCATAACCTGGAAAAGGATTCGACAAAATGTCGATACCGCTCCGCGGTCTCGTGATTTCCTCCCTAGCTTGAATGAGTTCCGGACTTTCAAGGAACGCCCAGTCGCCGTTTCGTCTCGCGACCGTAAAGCTGTGCACGCGTGTCACGTCCAAGAGATCAATCGCTCTACTCGCATGTAATGAGTAGGTGCACATAACGATCATTTTTTTACCGGCGAGAGACTGGTCGAGTTCGTGTTCATACTCGCGGAATTCCTTCCAACGATGCGCCTCCATCCAAAAGGCATTGCCGCTGACTCGCATACCTTCGAAGCCTTTCAACAAAGCCTGGTTGAGCTTTTCGTGCCACCCTCCGGTAATTCGCTGCGGATCGAATTGATTACCTGGAAGATACCATTCGTAACCCGGAAGAATCTCAACTCGGCCAGCGATCAGATGGCGATCAAAATCGGAAATATTTCGCCGCAGGAAGTCTTCTGCTTCGTCCGCTGTTGTTGGCGCTGAGACTGCCCAAACGCAAAATTCATTGCCGCTTAGTCCAGCGGAGAAGTAGGCAGCGTTTGTGTCGAGGAGGTCAGACTTGGTTTCGTAGAAAATGCAAATATGCGTTCCCCATGGCATATCGCCAATCGCCCGCATGCCGTTTTTCTCGACCCCGATTGAACAGATTCCGTCGGCATGCCCGGCTTAAATCGCGCCCGGACGTCGCGACGACCAGCAGATGTCTTAATGGGCTTACGTGGCATCGCGGCCTCAAAGATTGAGCTTTCTAATAAAAGTTTGGCAGTTTGCTACACTTTAGGTCGGCTCGCTACTTCAAAACCGCACCTCATTGCCGGAACGATTTGTGGGGGTAATAATCGCGTCTGGAAAGGTCGGCATGTTGGTACGCTATGGGCGGGTCGTGATGTCGCCTTCGGGTCGATTTTGTTGAAAAACTCGCCGGTTGAAACGCTGAAAGCCCACTGATTTAGTGCTGTTGAGAAGCAGGAACTGAGTCGATGATGGGACCACGGCAAATCGAACAGGGTGTGCTGTTCTACAACTTCTCGCTTGATGCGCATGTTCCGGCGGATCATTTGCTAAGATCGATCGACCGCTTTGTCGAGCTGTCGGAACTGCGCCGCGAGCTCGCGCCGTTCTACAGCTTGATGGGTCGCCCGTCGGTCGCTCCCGAGCTGATGATCCGGATGCTGATCGTCGGCTATTGCTTCGGCATTCGGTCCGAACGGCGCCTCTGCGAAGAGGTTCACCTCAATCTGGCGTACAGGTGGTTCTGTCGGCTCGGGCTTGACGGCGATGTCCCCGATCATTCGACCTTCTCGAAGAACCGGCATGGCCGTTTCCGCGAGAGCGATCTCCTTCGACGCGTCTTTGAGACGGTGCTGCAGCGCTGCATCCGCGAGGGACTGGTCGGCGGGGAAGCCTTTGCGATCGATGCCAGTCTAATCAAGGCGGATGCCAATCGGCAGAAAGGGATCGAGGGCGAAAAGGGGCTGCCACCA
Organism: uncultured Alphaproteobacteria bacterium; assembly: GCA_963709825.1. Classification (GTDB taxonomy): domain Bacteria; phylum Pseudomonadota; class Alphaproteobacteria; order Rhizobiales; family Xanthobacteraceae; genus BOG-931. The sequence continues at coordinate 6,568 of CAVPXZ010000004.1, read as the reverse complement.
GAAGCGACCGGCCGGGCGGTCAAAGAGTATATGGCTGTGCTCGACGATGAGGCCTTCGGCGCTGCGACCGATGTCGTGCCCAAGTTCGTCTCACCGGCCGATCCGGCGGCGCGATGGACCGGAGCCCATGGCGGACAAGCATTCTTCGCCTATTCCACCAACTATATGATCGATGTCGACAACGCGATCATCGTTGATGTCGAAGCCACAACCGCGATCCGGCAGGCCGAGGTCCTGGCCGCAAAACGCATGATAGAACGCTCGCTCGATCGCTTCGATCTTTATCCCGCCCGCCTCCTCGGAGACAGCGCCTACGGCTCAGCCGAGATGCTCGGATGGCTCGTCTACGAGCATGGCATCGAGCCACATGTGACCGTGTTCGATAAGTCGACCCGTCAGGACGGCACCTTCTCACGCGACGACTTCACCTATGACCATGTCGGCGACGTCTATTCTTGCCCCGCCGGCAAGATGCTGACGACGACCGGCTCACGTGTGAATGACGGAGCGACATTACGCTACCGCGCGAGCAAGTATGACTGCCAAGCCTGCCGCCTAAAGCCCCGATGCTGTCCGAAGGAGCCGGCCCGGTACGTGCCGCGATCGATCTATGAAGGCGCCCGTGACATGGCGCGCCAGATCGCAGGCTCGTGGCAAGGCCGCACCGCGCGACGACTGCGCAAGAAAGTTGAAATGCTGTTCGCCCATCTCAAACGCATTCTCAAACTCGATCGGCTCAGACTAAGAGGACCAAACGGCGCGCGCGATGAGTTCCTGCTCGCAGCAACCGCCCAAAACCTCCGAAAGCTGGCGAAGCTGATACCAATGCCAAGCCCTCACCCAGCCTGAGACCACCAGCAGTTTGCAATCGAGGGCCTTCGAACGGCCAGGCTGATTCATCTCCAATTACTCACCGACTTCTTCAACAGAATCGGTCATCAGCATCGCTTTCACGGCGTCCGCGTCGTGTGCGATTTACCGCCAACACCAGACATTCGTTAGGTAGCTCGGCACGGTACAAAAGGGCCATGAGCTGCCGTGAGCAGGTGCAGCAAAAATGCACCCATCAACCAGCAGTACCGCACCACGCGTTCACGACCGCGTTGTGAGCGTGCCAAAAATCCCACAGCTTCTTAATTTCATCATCGCGCACCCACGATCTAAACTCTTGCATTATGTCGAACTGAGGTACGGGAATGATCTTAACGAAATTTCTCCGTCGCAGCACATCACGATCCAATTTAACCGCAACTTCGCAGACTGCCTTTTGCGCTTTGCCCAATTGTTCTGCCTGCAAATTCCACTGCGTGGCATTTGGCCTGCGGAGAGGATTGGCTGTATGGGCAACGTGATTATTCACTAGATCAACCACGTGTTCGCAGTTGTTCAATTGACCGGCAAGTTGTTCGATCAGCGGGCTGTTGTTGGCTGGTTCGATCAGCAACCGCCGCAGCGAAATCACGTCCCTTTTTGGATCGCAAAGCCGACGGATGGCGACGATTTGCGACGTGATGTATCCCATCTCAATCAAGCTTGCGATTGGACCATTGAACTGCCCCGTGATTTCGCGTGCGCAGCCCATTAACCGGAAGTACGCGTCGTTCAGCATCATGGTCTGAATCTGCGGCCAGATTTGTTGATCGAGCCAATTGGACCAGTGCTGCGGAAAAGTGGTGTCTCCTGCCGTGCCGAGCATGGCGAAGAATTCCTTTGTGGAGTTAGGCCGCTCTACCAGGCCGCAAGCGCGCATTGCTCACGCGGGAACCGACGCCTCATCGGTTTGTAGAGTAAGGCCAGATACCGCGCAAGGGCACAATACGTTGCCAGACCTGCCATCGGCCGGATACAAAGCCCACGGACGCCAATTATGGGTTCGGCTGGTCAGAGATGAACCTTAGACACTCCGAACAATAGCTGCTACGATTTTGCGTTGTGCCTTGGCCTGATTGTGTAGTTCCATTCAGGATGGAACTGATCGCCGGTGATGTCGAGGCAGTTCATTGCGGCTTTGCTGACCTTGATGCCCTTCTGGTAGCTGCGCGTGTCGAGCGCGCTTTCGACCTTCAGACCGGTCTTGGTGGTCGTCGCCCCGATCAACTCGACCACGGCAAGGCGATCCGTCAACGGCCGGCCGCGCCAGTTCTGCGTGATGTGGCAGAACAACCGGTGCTCGATCTTGTTCCATTTCGATGTGCCGGGGGGATAGTGGTGGACGCGGATCACGAGCCCGGTCTGGTCGGCCAGCTTTTGCAGTTCGAGCTTCCAGAGGCGCACACGCGCACCATTTGAGCCGCCGCAGTCGGCAGTGACCGTCAATTCCCGTGCATTGGGATAGCGCTGTCGTCCCATCCGTTCGAGCCAGCAGCGGATCGACTGCACGGCGAACTCGGCGGTGTCGCTGGTGATCCCGACGCTGACGAATCCGGTGTTGGCGGTCACATCGTACACGCCATAGGGCACGACCTTGCCGAGCTTCTTGTTCTCGAAGTCGTGCACGTTCACGCGCTGCGGATCGCCTTTGGGACGATAATCAGTTCCGCCATTCTTGAAGTTGCCAACCAGTTCCTTCTTCTTGGTATCGACGGAGATGACGGGTTGTTGTTGGGCCTGCGCCGCAATGACTTTCGAGTTGATGTATTCGAACTGGGCGTTTCGGTCGGGATGTTTCGAGCCTTCATCCGCCTTGCGGTTCGACTGGCGCGAGAACCCGAGTTTCACCAACTCTGTGCACACCGTGTCGGCACTAATCGGATGCCCCATCTGCGTCAGGGTCGCGGCAAGCTTCTCCATGCTCTTCGACACCCAGATCAACGGTCGCATCGGATCGCCCAGCGTCGCCGGCTCGACCAAGCGCTTGAGCGCGGGGACGAGCCCCGGATCGTTCTCGCAAACCGACCGGCGACCGCCGCCGGCACGGCGAACCTGCCCCTTCGGCAGCGGTTGTGCATCGAGATCTTGCTTGCCGCGATTGATCGTCGAGCGGGCGAGCCCAGTGATTTTCGAGACGATCACCACACCGCCTCGACCAGCGCTCCGCACCTCCGCCGCCGCAAACAAGCGCCGCCCCCGCTCGTCGAGCCGCGAGCCGACCGCATCCCATCGCAGCCTAATGGCGGCCTCGTCGATCATGCGACCGACTTACCCCGGTTCGCCGAAAACAGGAATCCCCAATACCTAGTCAATCCGACGCACAATCGGCGGATTACGATTCAGTTATTGTTCGGGGTGGCCTAAAGCGCGGACTTCTAAGACTGTGGGTTGTGCTCGCCCTGATATGGGTCACGGCGACGACGTCGCTTCTGTGGGATGAAGTAACCGTTGGCAAGCCGAAATTCCTCATAGCGTCATCGCTCAACGGACACTACAGCATAGAGGGACCAGAGGGTGCGACGAAGGAGCAGGCACTTGACCACTTCTACAAAGCGTTGATGAAAGTTGAAGCTGGCCCAGACCCAGGCTCAATATCCGTGCAAAGTCCAGATGAGGTGATACACGAATTCCCATCGTCCACCTCGATAGTTGTCATCAAACGAACATTGAAACAGCACTGGCAAAGCAAGCTTGCCGAATTTCGGCAGAAATATCCAGAATACAACGGTATGTCGGACGAGACATTGGCAGATGCTCTCTACAAGAGGTTTTATTCCGACATGCCGCGTGAGCAATTCAATACGAAGATCGGTCTGAACGATAATCAGGTCGCCATCACCGAAGAAGTAGTGGCCAACTGGCCCCGCCGAAGGACAGCACTCGCCCTGATCGTTCTGCCACCACTTGCGCTGCTCATTGTTGGAGCGGGTTTGTTTTGGGCCGCACAAGGATTTGTGAGACGCCCTGTTTGATGCTAGTTCGCCCCGTAGTGGGTGAAGGGACCTAAGCGGAAGGCGGGGAAGTAAAGTAATCTGTAGGCTTGTGGAAAAAGCGGTCAGGTTCAGCGATGTTTCATTTTCGTCGAGATCGTCAAAGGCGATTGCGAAGTAAGGAAGACTGGAAGTCCTTTACCAAGGAGGCGCCGAAGCGCTTTGGCGATCTGGCAAGCAAAGATAAGCGGCACGAGTTCTTTGACTCAGTCTACGGTTTTTATACAGTGCAAGGAGCTAGCTCAGGCGATCCGAGGATATTTGAGGTGTTTTATGGGGCTAGACCATACGACCAAAAGGTCGAATTTACCGATCAGAGTGGACAGATAGTTCCTCCGCGAAAGCGTTTGTTATCAGAGAGAGGAGCGAGTTTAATCTATAATCAATTAGACAACGGCGCCGTCCTCTGCACCTTGGAACCGGCACGTGCTGAAGGATACGCGCGGAGAGAGAGCAGCATCCTGGTCAAGTACATCAGGGAGCCGGAGCAGCTGCTTAAAGGTTCAGTCATTGGTCGTCATTGGAATCACTTTATGGCATATGCCGAAGTGTCGAGCCTTGATGGCGATCCAACACCCTGGGAACGACTGCGGGTATGGTATCTAATGAAGACGCGACACTTGCTGATGAAGGGAGAGCTTGAGAAGCCTCGCTATTGGACTTGGAGTAAGTATGTGGTGTGGTTTGTTTTGGCAGTTGGCTTCAATGGCTTTGTAGTTGCCCTGATTCAAGCGTGGCTGAGCGCTCGGGGGCCTGGAGGGACCGATCCGAGTTTTGGACCGGGTTAAGATTGTAAATATGGAAGTTGAGATTCCTGAAAAAGCGCGACATTAGGGTCCAGCGGGCCGTCGCCGATTTTGCACAGCAGCAATCGTGGATCGCACATGTCGGTCAGGGGTCGATGCTGTCGAAAAAGGCGCTGTTTTCTCGGAATAACCCGTCGCCCGATTTGATGAGGCCCGAGGCCTGCCGCCTACTAGGTTGCGAGCTGTAAACCTTCACTTACGCAAGCGCTGCCGATTGAAGCATGTTAGGAGGCTTGAGGGCTCGCAGCGCCAGCGTTTTGAGGTTCTGCACAATGGCGGCGAGATGGAATTCGTCGCGCGCGCCGGATAGACCTCGAAGTCGCATGCGTTCGAATCCATGGTGGATTTTAAGGTGAGCAAAACGCATCTCGACGCGCTTTCGCTCATCGCGTGACTTTAGGAAGTGCTTTGTCCCCATAAGACGACGTGCCACATCGCGAGCGTCTTCTTGCAGATCGCGGGGAACATGCCGCGCCGGCGTCTTGGGACAACACTTCATCTTAAGCGAACAAACATCACAATCGAATTTCGAGGCGCGATAGCGTAGTAAGGTGCCATCGTACACAGTCCCGGTGGTATGCATCACTTTGTTGTTCGGGCAGATGTAGACGCCGCGCCGTCTGTCCCACCGGAAATCACTGCGGGAGAAAGTGCCGTCATCGCGCTCGCTTGCGTCGCGCACCGGGATATGGGGCGCGATTCCGCAGCCAACCAGCCAACCGAGGAAACGGCCTGTCCCATAAGCCGTATCGGCGGCGAGCCGTTTCGGCTTCAAGTGAAAGCGCTGCTCAGTTCGAGCCAGCATCGCTTTTGTGGACTCTACCTCATCGTAGGTCCGTGCCGGCGTCGGCTCGACATCGACGATGACCGCGTTCTCAAGATCGATGAGGTAATTGAGGCCGTATCCAAACTGCACCCGCTTGTTGGCCTTGGCGGTCCACGCCGAGCAGGGATCGCTTGGCGAGATCACCTTCGGTGGCTTGCGGTCAGGGTTGGGCTGCACGTCAGCTTCGAGCCTTGCAAGATATTCCTTCACCGCACGCGTCTGCCGCTCGGGCTCGGCCCAATTAATCTCGTCAGGCGCCTGGCCGTGATAACGGCTAGCATTGGCTTCCATCACGCTGGCATCGACGGCAAAGCCCTCGCCCCCGACCAGTCCGGCCGTCATGCAGGCTGCAACGACGCGTTCGAAGATGTGGCGCAAGACATCGCTATCGCGAAACCGGTGAAGCCGGTTCTCCGAGAAGGTCGAATGGTGCGGAACCGTGTCATCGAGGTCGAGCCGGCAGAACCAGCGATATGCCAGATGCAACTCGACTTCCTGCGTCAGCCGCCGCTCGGAGCGAAGACCAAAGCAGTAGCCAATAATCAACATCCGGATCAGCAGCTCGGGATCAATCGATGGCCGGCCGATCTCACTGTAGGAAGGCCTCAGTCGCCCGTGGATATCCGCAAGGGCAGTCGTGACAAAACCATCGATACGTCTGAGCAGGTGATCCTTCGGCACCCGATCGTCGAGCCGGAACTGATAGAACAGGCTTGCTTGATTGCCCCACCGCCGACCCATCATCGCAGCCTCCAAGGCTCAGATCATGGAATCACCGGAATCATTGTTCGCCAAAGTTCTCAAGCCTTTTTCGACAGCATCGGTCAATCGCGTCACAGTCAGGGTGCCTGCGTAATGTCGGCTTAGGTCCCAATCGCCGACATATCGCTGCGTCGCATAAAGCGACTTGAAGGGCCATAACCGAACCTGAGCAGTCGCCGCAAAAAAGTCCACCACCTCGATCACCTCGTCGGCAGAGATGCGACGGCGAACGAGCCCAGCCCCTCGATTGATAGCCGCGTAGTGAGCTAGATTAGGCGGGCTAGGACAGTGTCCACGAGAGGAGACTCGATGAA
>CAVPXZ010000003.1:0-45167 GCA_963709825.1 uncultured Alphaproteobacteria bacterium | reverse complement strand
CCAGTGCATTTCGGCGAAATGCCTCGTCGTTGCGACCGATCGGCTTTGTTCACAAGTCCAAACGGCCTCAAGGTACAAAAATTCGCCTGCGAGATGACCGACACTTTGCAGGGAGAGCCGCACCAGGAACTATCGGCCGGGTCGCACGACGCTGCACCGCCGGCTGTTAAGGACTGCCAGATAGCTTACGCGCCAGATCGACTTTCTCGCGGCACTCATCCACCGAGAGATCGATAAGACCCTGGCAAATCGAACAGGGAATGACGTCATTCGTCGCGACACGTTCGATGGGCTCTTCGGTCATCTGACCGCATTCTGGGCAGGGGACTGCGATTTTCATGGCGGAAAGCGTGGTCACGCGTCACTCCTTGTTAGTTCACCTTGCGCTCGTAACCCGCCCAGTAAGGCTCACGAAGCTTGCGCTTGAGCATCTTACCGCTGGCGTTGCGCGGCAATGCGTCGAGAAAGTCGACTGTACGCGGCCGCTTGTATCCTGCGAGCTTGTCCCGGCACCAATCAATCAGCATCTCGGCGGTGACGGTCGAGGCCGGCCGCTTCACCACGCATGCCTTGACGCTTTCGCCCCACTTCGGGTCCGGGACGCCGATGACCGCTACTTCGATGATGTCGGGATGACTGGCCAGCACAGCCTCGATTTCGGCCGGATAGACATTTTCGCTGCCGGTCACGATCATATCCTTGATACGATCTTTGATGAAAAAGAATCCGTCTTTGTCGACGTAGCCGGCGTCGCCAGTGCGAAACCAGCCGTTGCGGATGACCTCGTCGGTCTCCTTTTTGCGTGCCCAATAGCCGCTCATCAGACTTTCGCCCTGATAGACCAGCTCGCCTATTTCATAGGGCGGAAGTTCCCGGCCGTCGGTATCGACCACCTTGGCCCGCGCGCCGAACATCGGCCGGCCGCAGGACGCCAGCTTCTCGGCGACATGATCCCGATGCGCCAGCGAGGTGAAAGGGCCGGTGGTTTCCGTCAGCCCGTAGATCTGTGAGAAGCGGCATTTGAACGTGTCGATCGAACGCTGCAGCACTTTGGGCGATATCGGCGCCGTGCCGTAGGTAACGTGCTTCAACGCCGAGAAATCCGCTGTTCTCGATTGAGGTAGTTCGCATAAGAACAGCATTACCGCGGGGACCAGAAGCGCAGTCTCGACGCGTTGCTCGACAATCGTTTTGAGAAGCGACTCCGGCACGACTTCGCGTACGATCACCAGCGACGCGCCTTCCTGCATGCTCCAGAACGCCCACCCGGTTCCGCCGAGATGAAACATCGGCATGGCGACTAGCGAGCGGCAACCTTCGCGCAGTTCCGGCATTTCGAGCGCCAGGCACAAACCGGTATTGAGCATGTTCCAACCCGTCAGCATGGCGCCTTTCGGTAGGCCGGTCGTGCTGGACGTGCAGAACTGCGTGGAGATTGCGCCGTCCTGATCGCGGTGCGGGTCTTTGCCGCCGCGTGGCAATTCATCGAAGGTCATGGTGGGAATGCCCGTCGCGGCGCCGTTGGCTTTGAATTCGGGGCCGCTGACGACGAGCTTCGGCTTAATGTCTTCGATGATGAGTTTCACCTCGTGGGCCGTCAGGCGCCAATTGATCGGCGCCGCGACGGCTCCGGCTTTGTCGAGCGCGAGTACGAGCTCGAGATAAGCGGCGCAGTTCTTGTCGAGAATCGCTACCCGGTCGCCGGGTCGGATGCCGACTTGAGAAACCAAGGCGCCGGCAAGCTGCGAGGTCGATTTGTTGAGCTCCCCATAGCTCTGGCTGCTGCCCGCATACCAGATCGCTTCCAGGTCGGGATGGCGACGCGCCCGCCAACGAACGAGCTCAGCGAGGGTTCGCATAGAACCTTTGCCTCCGGCACCCCTGTCGAATTTGCTTCCGGCGCGCGCTCACATGCGGCGACTGGCCGGCTTCCAGCTGTGTTCCAGATTGTCGATCAGCTTTGGATCATAGAAACAAAGCGCCTGCTGACGCGCATACGTCGCCATGTAGCGGCGATAAACCGCGAGCGGCTCCTGGCCGACGCGCAACGCCTTGCGGTTGCTCACGGTGCTGGTAAAGCCGGCGCGTATCATCTGCGCCGTGTTGGCCTCGATCGCGTTGTCCATCTGCTCGTAACTAACGGCTTCATCGCAGATCATCTGGCCTTCCGGCGTGTCGGCCATGAATTTGCGCTCGAAAAAAATGCCCTGCCGGGCAAGCTGGATACCGACAAGGCGCGGGAGGCGAAGGTTGGCGCTTCCCGGAATGAAGCCCTCTTTGCTGGCAGGCAGGTTGAAGTAGCTGCCGTGCGCCGCCACAACGCGGTCCATCACGCACAAAAGCTGACAGCCGCCGCCGATGGCGTGCGATTCGACCGCCGCCAGCCAGGGTTTCTCCACGTAATCCTCGAACTGTTCGCTGTAGGAGTTGGAACGCCAGTGGCCGCGATAGATCTTGTTAAGCAGGCCAAGTTCGCGCTCAAGGATGAAATCGGCGAAAGCAATTTGCCCGTAATAAAGATGCGTCAGATTGATGCCGGAATTGAAAATGCGGCGGCCGTTATATTTGGGATGATCCACGGAGCCGCCGCGCAGGACGCAAACTTCGATTCGATCGTCGAGCAGCGCGAGGTCGGCGGCGGTTTCGAGATCCGCCGCTGTGCGGTCGCCTTCGGCATTGAGGAAGCCGGGGTTGCTGAGTGTCACATGGCCCACATTGCCTTTGCGCTCGACGCGCGCCTCGCCCAACTCGGCGACGCCGTGTTTTTGAAACTCGGCGAATTGTTCTAGCGCCTCACGCTTGGGCGTGAGCATGGCATGGACCAGATGCAGCCCGCGTTCCGGGTCGGCGAGGATGTGGGCAATGAAAAGCCCCTGATCGATCTCGAAGCCTTCCTTGGCGCTCTGTAGCTTGAGGGATCTTTCGCCCTGGATGCGCTGGCGCGTGGGCACCAGACCGGGAAAACGCTCGGCGACAGCATAAAGCAACTCGCAGACACGCAGGGTCTCGTTGCGATTATCGGTCACGGTGTCGTAGATCGCCCCGACATGGCGGCGCAAAAACCGTTCCTTGACCAGCCGCGATCGCGCCTTGATGTCCTGCGCGTCCCTCTTGGCATCCCCGCTTCGGGAAGCCGGCGGACCCAACGAATGCAGCGCCGCATCGATCTTGTCGAAATACTTCGCGGCGTTGTCGCTGTCTGGGGCAGACCGATCCGCCACAAAATCCATCCCACGACTCCGGACGGACTACTGCAGCGCAACCAACGTCCGCTTGACCCCCCGCACGCTTTTCGCGTCGTGGCAACTGTGAAGTAATTCACGACTTTGGACCGGTAAGCGCATGCTGGTCATTGTGAGAACCGAGGGGTGCAACCATGCGCGTCCAACGCCCACGGGCAACCGCTTCGACTATGGGCGTATCGGCCTCGTGTTGCGCACTCGATCGGGGAACAGATTGTGGAAAACTCTGCCGATCCCGCTGCAGGTAACCGTTACCGTTACATGTAATGCCTTCCTTGGCGGTGCGGTCCTGCGAATGATTGATCAACACGACATCCGCAGGGAGCGGCTCAGCTCATGGTGCAAGGCGCGGTCATCGATGCGGCGGATCTGGCATCCGGCAGATTAGACCTCGAGTTATTCGGCTCGAAATTCGGAGGGGTTACAAGATCCAGACCCAAGTCGGGGGAACTGCTCTATGAGCAGGGACAGCCGGCTGACTGCATGTTCTACCTCGAACAAGGACAGATCCAGCTTGCAGTCCTCTCGGCTCAAGGCAAGCAAGCCATCATCGGCCTTCTTGAGGCCGGCGATTTCTGCGGCGAGGGCTGTCTCGCCGGCGATAAGGTGCGGGCCTCGGCGGCCAGGTGCATTGCGGACAGCGCCGTCGCGCGGCTGGACGGCGCGAACATGGTTCGCGCCATGCAGCAGGATCTGCGGTTTGCCGAGTTCTGTCTGGCCTACTTTTTGGGTCGAACGGTTCGGCTGACGGAACGACTGATCAGCCAGCATTTTGATTCCTGCGAGCTGCGTCTGGCGCGAACTCTCCTCCTGCTGGCGAACTATGGAAAGGAGGGCCGGCCGATGACGGTGATCCGCAATTTAGACCAGGAGGCGCTGGCGCAGATGATCGGCGCGAGCCGATCTCGCGTCAACTACTTCATGAACAAGTTCCGCGACTTGGGCTTTATCGATTACAACGGCCATATCGTCGTTTATGGTTCCTTGTCGAACGTCGTGCTGCACGACAATCCGTTGCGGATGCCTGCGGGCAGGATGAGTGCGTCAACCGCCGACATGTCGGCTGGCCGGCTCTCGTGACGGCTCCGCCTCCGTGGACGATCGTTCGCTCGTCGGCAGCGCGTTGGAGCGCAAACAGTCATTCCGAATCGAGGCTTTCGCCGCCGCTTACGGCGGCGTTTCCCGATCCAAGGCTTTGGGCGGGGCCGCAATCTACACCCAGGGGGAACACGCTGATTGCGTGTACTACGTCGAGGACGGACGAGCCCAGCTTGAGGTCGTTTCCCCGGAAGGCAAAGAGGCCATCATTGTCGTTCTCGATGCCGGCGAGTTCTGTGGCGATGAATGTCTGGCCGGCGAGTTACTGCGGCTGACGACGGCCCGTTGCGTTGTCGATAGCGCCGTTATTCGTCTGGAAAAGGCAAGCTTGCTCGTGGCCATTCGGCGGGACCAGCGCTTTGCCGAATTCTATCTCGCCGACGTCTTGAATAGGAATGACTTATTGAAACGAAGCCTCGTCAGCCACCTTGCTGATTCCAGCGAGTGCCGGCTGGCGCGGATTCTCCTTCAATTGGCGAATTGTCGAAAGGACGCTCGGGAAAGCGCGGTTATAGACCATGTCGACCAGCAGGCGCTCGCGCAAATGGTTGGAACGACCCGGTCTCGCATCGATCATTTCATGAACAAATTTCGCGACTTGGGTCACATTGATTACAACGGTAAAGTCGTCGTCCATGGCTCCTTGTCTGACGTGTTGGAGATGGCGCCGCACGAGTGACGCGAGCTAACATCGTCGGCCTGCGCATCAAAGAAAGTTCTGAGTAGCAAAAATACGCTCCGTATCACTACGTACGGAAATTCCCATCAAACTGTAGAATTTTGAACAGCATGTGGAACTCACGCATGTCAGTCTTACTCAAGATTGATGTGACGGGCCGTTGGCTCTCCGCGCGAGCAAAAATGCGCGAAGCTTCGCGGCCCCGACTCGGGAGAACGGACGAAGTTTTGATCCGAGCAAAGAGCAAGAAATCTCAACGATGACGGGGAAAGGAAGGTGCGCGGGCTCGAAGGGATAAAACCCATGATCAGCGAAATCTTTATCGTCGACGATGACTTCGACATGCGCGAAGCGCTCACCGCGTTGTTCGGCAATGCCGGGTATCGCGCCAGAGCGTTCACTGATGGGCGCTCCTTCCTGCACACCGCACGGTATGAGACGCCGGCTTGCGTGCTCTTGGACATATGCATGCCCGCGGTTTCGGGACTGGATATTCTAAGAGAACTGAACGCCAGGACATATCCGGCTCCGATTCTCATTCTTTCGGGGCAGGGTGACGTCGTTAATGTAGTCCAGGCGATGAAATGCGGGGCGTTTGATTTTATAGAAAAGCGGTTCGAAGGCGACGCGATCTTGGCGCGCGTCATTGAAGCGATCGACTCCTGGGTCCGTCTTCGGGACTGCGAACAGCCGTCCCCATCGGTAGCCGTGACGTTTCGCGGTTACGATCAGTTGACGCACCGCGAGCGCGAAGTTCTGTCCCAAATCGCCGCGGCGGCATCGAACAAGGAAACCGCCAGGAATCTCGGAATCAGCCCCCGCACGGTCGAGGTTCATCGCAGCCGGATCATGCAAAAGCTTGGAGCGAAAAACTCGGTCGATCTCATGCGTATAGTCATGAAGGTCAACGAACGCGTAGCCTCTCTACCGACTTCGCCAGCATGTTCACGCCATCAAGAGATAGATGGCCAGCTCCCTCGTGCCGCTGTCGCGCTGGATCATTGAGCGCACACCCCGAGTGCTGACGCTTTGCATTATGAACTGGCGCGGCTGGTGTTGGTGTGGCCGCGCGGCAGCACGCGAATGGTAACGCGACCGCAACGCATTTTGCGCGCGCAGTGTAAGACGAAGTTCATGATTTCAGCCGTATTTCTTCTGCCGGCTTCCGCATTCAACGTAGCATGCGGTCGCGGGGTACGGCTCGATGACTACAGCAGCCTTCACTGACCGTCTGGCTCGGGTGCGCGAGCGTTTCGTGTCGACACTCGAGAGCAAGATTAACGACACCGATGGGGTGATCTCCAATCTATCGGTCAAAGCGCCGCAAGCTGCCGTGTCGGTCGGCGACACCTATCGGTCGATCCATGGCGTCGTGGGTGTCGGTCCGACGGTTGGCTTTCCATCGATCGGACGCGCGGCGCGCGACGTTGAAAGCGTTCTGAGAGGACCGTACGAGAACCGGCGTGGTCTCTCGGATGATGAAATCCGGCTCCTGAAAAGGCGCCTTCATGCGCTTCGCGAGGCCGCTTCGCGTGAGCTGCAGGTGTTTCAACTGATCTGACTGAAAAAGCGCGCCGCTCGGAACCTAATTTGCTGTCGCCGTTACGAGCGCGGAGCTATTACGTTTTGCGACAGATCGTGGCGCCCGGCGACATCAGCTTCGGGGCCACCGCATCGTCGTAGGTGCGTGTTGCATCGCGGGCGTCAACACGCCGCCGTTCGCGTGTCTGAGGAGGCTGAGGGAAAGTTGCCATCAGTTGTGCCATGTAGTTCGCCGATAAGAGGCAAGGCAAATCATGCGGTGGTTGAGCGCCGCCGACATCGGTGAAGGAAATGGTCGCTCCGCCAGGTTTTGGCGCCGCGTCATCCAGCTCCAGGACGATCGATAGTTTCATTGTCGGGACACTGCGCCAGATGCGGGCCGCAACGCGTTCAGATCATCGGATGCTCGCATGACTATAGGCGGGTAGCACACAATGACGCGGAAACAATTCGTATTGCCACCTACGTGGATCCGCTTAGCGAGCGGTGGCTCAGCGCTCGTCCAATGCGTCCAGAAGCGGCCGCAGCAGGTCCTTGTAGGGAAGCGAGGCGCCGACCGAATTCCGATAAATCGGCCGGCGCACCTGCGTCGCGCTTGACGTCGCAACCGGGCGGCGCGTTTTATAGAAGGCGCTGCAGCGCTCGTCCCATTCCAGGCCGCAATAGGCGACAAGGCGGCGCGCCTGCGCCGGGAAGTCGGTGACAAGTTCTTCGTATTGCACTTCGAGCATGGCGCCTTCCGGAAGCACCGCGCGCCAGTGCGCCATGAGCCGGACATAGCCCCGGTAATAGCGACCAAGCTCGGCAAGATCGTAGGTGAAGGGCAGACCGCCGACGAACAGCTTGGAAAAGCATGACAGACAAGTGTCAGCGGGGTCGCGCCGCACATGGATGATACGAGCGTTCGGCAGCGCCAGATGGATCAGGCCGATCCAGAGGAAATTCATCAGCATCTTGTCAGTGATCCGTTGCGCCGTGGGCGCCTGGGCGGCAAGGCGGTCGCGGTACTCCGCACCAATGCGGCGCACCTGCTCAGCGGTCATCGCGCCGATCCCTTCCGCCAAGCGCGGCGCGCTGTCCGAACCGGTGACAGCTGCGATGGCGGCTTTGAGGTCGGCGATCTCGCCGGCCCCAAACACCAGCGGATGACTCGCCAGCACCTGCTCGACCAGCGTCGTGCCGGAGCGCGGCATGCCGACAATGAAGACCGGGAGCGGCGAAGGATCGCCACATCCTGCCAGGCGGCGCATCGCCTGCGGCGTGAACGCCGTTGCGATGCGTTCGAGCAGCCCGAGAGCGGCGGTTTCATCGTAGTCGATTTGGAGGCGCTTGAGCGCATTGGCGGCTATCAGGTGACGGAAGGCGTCCTCGTGATGCCCGATATCGGCAAGGCCCTTGCCCAACGCGAAATGCAGATCCCTGCGCTCGTCATCGGTCAGCTCGCTTATGTTGCCGGCGAGTGCCTGCATCGCGGCGAGGTGCGGGTCGCCGGGGCTGAACCGTTTGATTTCCGCGAGGATGCGGTAGAACTCGGCCTTGGTCGGCGCCAACGCGATGGCCTGCTCGATCTCCCGCTCCGCTTCTTCCAACCGGCCCAGAATCATGAGCTGGTTGGCATAACCGGAACGCGCAACCGCGAGGTTGGGCGCCATCGTCAGCGATCGTTCGTAGCGGGCGACCGCTTCGTCGTGACGGTTCTCCGCAGTAAGCGCAATCCCGAGATTGCCAATCGCTTCGGCAAAATCGGGTTTGATCTCGATTGCCCTGCGGAAGTGCGGTATCGCGTCGGCATGGCGCTTGAGGGCCGACAATGCATTGCCAAGATTGTTATGCGCCTCGGCGAGGTCGGGCTCGATCTCGATAGCGCGCCGATAGTGCAGGGCCGCTTCGCCGTGGCGTTTGAGAGCCGCCAGCGTGACGCCAAGATTGTTATGTGCCTCGGCAAAGTCGGGCTTGATGTCGATCGCCCGCCGGCAGTGCACAACAGCCTCCTCGTAGCCCCTGACCGCGAAAAGCGCCGCGCTCAAAACGCTGTGCGTCGTAGCGGCGTCCGGCGTGAGATCGAGCGCGCGGTACAAACGCGCCAGCGCCTCGTCATGGCGTCCGAGGGTCAGGAGTGCGTTGCCAAGATTGTTTTGCGCATCGACGTAGCGCGGATTGATCGCGACCGCCTTTTTATGCTCCGCGACGGCTTCTTCCGTCCGGCCAAGGGCCGCGAGCGCCATTCCGAGGTTGTTATGCACGGCGGCATTGCCGGGGCGCAGCCGCAATGCCGTGGCGAACTCCGCCGCCGCTTCCTCGAACCTGCCGAGTGTGTGCAGCATCGCGCCGAGATAGTTGTGAGCCTCGACGTTGGACGGCTCGAGCGCGAGCGCTCTTCGGTAGACGCCTGCCGCCTCGTCGAAATGACGCAGCCGCATCAGCGCGATGCCGAGATTGGTCAGGGCTTCGGCGGAGCTGGGGTCGGCCGCGACCGCCCGCTGCAACAGCGCTGCCGCCTCTTCAAGCTTGCCCTGACGGGTTGCGACGATGCCAAGATGATGCAGCGCGCCAAAATGATCCGGCTCAGTCTCCAGAACGGCGCGATAGAGCTGCGCGGCTTCGTCCAGCCGCCCGGCACGGTGATGGGCTGCGGCCAAATCGAAGGCCTGCGCCGGAGTTGCCGGACGCTGCTGCCAATCCAGAGCGCTTGTGTCACTCACGCGTTTCGCCGCCGAAAAGTTCGAATCTAATAGCGTGCATTATAGCAGACGCCGTGTGGGGCTGTTACGCCAAGCGCGCCGTGTCGCGGCCCAGCGAGGGCGACGCGTCGCAGATCGACGCGAGCTGTTGCACAATCGGCACCTTCGCCTTCGCCGCCGCGGCGATCTCGTCAAGCGCCCGCATGCCCTGTTCGGTTGTCATCCGCACGTTCAGTTCGTTGAAGCTGTCGCTGGTGGTGACACCGGATTTCAGATCGTCGATGCCGGCGGCCAGCGCACGTCGGCGCCCCGCGCGTTCGGCACGAAGGCGGTGTAACAGATGCCGGGCCGACGAACGATCTGCGCTAACAGCGTCTCGCTGTCGGCACAAACGATTGACCAGCGAAAAGCGTTTTTGGCATTAGTTCCGGTTTGCGCGTCCTCGTCGCGCCTAACAGATGCGTTCACGGTCGTCCGCCAAAGACAATTTTGGAATAAATTACAAAGTACTGCATCGTGTGCTTCTGGTCGCCTTCCTCAAACAAATTGCCCGCCATACGCGTTCACTGGCGTTCGTAGATGATGTGTTCTTTGGCGACCAGAGCGCTGCTAAGCGAAGGATCGACGAAGCGCGGCTCGTCGGGATGAACGGCTTCCATATATTGCCGTCCGAAGCACGCCTTTAGGTCGTCGACGCTGTCAAACCAAAGTTCGGCCATGCCGTCATAGCGCATCGGCGGCAACCCGCCGGCGCCGTCCTCCAAGGAATGCGACTGCACGTAGCGGCGCAGAGGTTCGATCATGTCGGCACAGCCGAGCACCAGAGGCGCATGGATCTCGCGCCAATGGCGATGGCACTCGGAACGCATTGTTCCGCGCCGCCGCACCGGCAGTTCGAACAACTTCACACCGCCGTGAATGGGTGCCGCCGACCGCTGGTAGATCAGATGCTGCGACATCAGGAGAATGACGGTCCGACTCGCGTTCAGGAATTGCCCTTCGTCGGGCGTCACCAGCTCTGCGAATTTCGGCTCTTCGAACATAAGCTGTGCGTTCTGGATGCCTTCGCACCAGACTTCGGCAACCCCGTCGAAGAGCGGTCCGTCGCCAGCGAGAAAGGGAAACCAGTCCGGCTGGGTGTGCGATTGGACGTATTTGACGACGTGACGGCGGATCTCCGGGATCGACATGACCAGAGGGCCGTGCACGCGTTTCCAATATTCGTGGAATTCGCCGCGGCTCATGCCTCCTTTGCGCACCAGGAGCTCGGAAATCTTTATCATAGGTTCGCTCCCCCTATACGATATTCGCCACCTTTCGGGGCGCTCAGCTCGTTGTGTTGCGCGGTGCTCGGCGGCCTTGCAGCAGTTCGATCAAAGGAGGGATCACGCTCTCCGGAACGGCGACGACGGCGAGCTTCGGCCGGAGCAACAGCAAAGATGATCACCGTAGCCGGGTGTTTCCACGATTCTTAGCCTTCTCGACGGCATGGGCGTCGAATGGCGGCAGCACCGTTGCGCCAACGCAAGAAGGCATCTGCGGCGCTGACCGGCGCGCCAGTGGACGTTTTCACGCAGACGACGACTTTCATCGGCTCACTGGTTAGCGAAGCTTGATTTCGCCGCGTGCGCGCCGGCAATGCGGCCGAAGGTGAGTGAGCGTAGCACCGACGTGCCGGCCGGATACTCATGATAAAACAATCCCACGATCTCCCCCGCGGCATAAAGGCCCGGAAGCGGGATGCCGTTGCCGGTCACCACCTGCGCCTCGCGGTTAGTGCGGATGCCGCCATAGGTGAAGCAGATCGCAGTGGTCAGCGGATAGGCGAAGTAGGGCGGCTTCTCGATGCGATAGGCCCAGTTTGACTTTTCCGGACTGAGGCCGTGCGTGCGTTTGCCGTCGCGCCGGTTCGGATCGAATTCGCCGGGACCGACCGCGGCGTTGTACTCCTCGATCGTGCGCACGAACTGCGCGGGATCGAGGCCGAGAAGACGTGCCAATTCCGGCAAGGTGCCGGCCTCAACCGGCGGCTGATCGGTGTCAAAGAGCACCATGATGCCCTTGTGGCCGGTGATGGTCTGGTCGGCGACAAAGAAGGCGCTCTGGCTCTGATTGCGCCAGACCTCGAAAGCGATGAGCTCGAACGTTTCTTCGAAGGTACCTTGGCCCTCGTTGTAAAAGCGCTTGCCATGGCCGTTGAGCACGATGCCGAACGGATGAGCGTAGATGTATGCGTCGGGGCGGGAGGTACGCCGATCCACCAGCTCGGTGTGGAGCATGTCGAACTGACCGGCGGTGCCCGCGCCGACCTCCATCGCCATCCTGATGCCCGCGCCTTGATTGAACGCCAGCCCCGGCGCCAGCAGGGGTAAATCGCAGGCATTCGGTCCGAGATAACGGGTCAGCATCTCCTTGTTGCCCTCGAAGCCGCCGCACGCCAACACCACCGCGCGCGCTCTCAACGTGCGCAGCAGGCCGTCTTCGCCACGCACAACCACGCCATCGACGCGGCCGTCCGCAGCAAGACTGAGCCGAACCGCTTCTGTTTGATAAAGGATTTCGGCATCTGCCGACTTCTCTACCGAATTTGCCAGTGCATCGACGATTGCGGGCCCGCCGCCATCGGGCGTGACCTCATGCTCGACGCCCATCGCCACCGGAGGACCATAGTGAAGGAGCTTTACGCCATGGGCTTCGAGAAAGCGCAGCGTATTTGGCACTTCACGTTCCAAGACCCGGCAATATTCGATGTCGGCGAGTCCCTTGGAAACTTTCTGCACCTTGCCGACGAACAAGGGATCGAGACTGTAATCCTCACGGGCCCGAAACCGCGACGTGGTCCAGCGGGTTGCGCCGCCGCGCTGATCCTTGGGAGCGCTCTCCAGCACGGCGATCCGCGGCGTGCGGCCCGCGTCCTTCGTCGCTTCGAGGTAGCTGATCGCGGCTGAGAGCCCTGCTGCACCGCACCCGACGACGATGAAATCATAATTGTCCGTGCCGCCGGTCATCACTTCGCTCCCTAATTGTTGCGTGCTGTCCGGTCGAGCCGCATATGCCGGACATATTTACACGATACTTATCTTGTCATATCTACATGAATACGACCATATTGCCTGCAGCGTCGTCAAGGGCGACGGCCGTTCCAGCCTCGACGCGGCGAAAGATCAAACGGCACAGCGATGAAGCAAACTTTTCGAGCGGCCCTGGAAGCGGAACGGCCTCTGATTTTGTTTGGTGCCTACGATGCGCTGAGCGCCCGGCTGATCGAGCGCGCCGGATGCGCAGCGTGCTTCATCGGCGGCTTTTCCGTCGTCGGTTCACGGTTCGGCGTTCCCGATATCGGACTTCGGGCGTTCGGCGATATCGCTGCGGCGGTCCGTGACATTCTGCAGGCGACGAGCCTCCCGGCCCTGATCGACATCGATGACGGCTATGGCGACGTCAAGAACGCCGTGCACACGGTGCAAGCCTACGAGCGCATGGGCGCGAGCGCGCTGATGATCGAGGACCAAACCTGGCCGAAGCGTTGCGGCCACATGGCCGGCAAATCAGTGGTGCCGCAGGCGGACATGGAGGCCAAGGTGCGGGCCGTGGTCGGCGAGCGCACTGATCCGAATACATTTATTATCGCGCGGACGGATTCGCGCGCCGTGCTCGGGCTCGACGAAGCGTTGCGGCGCGCCGAGTCCTATCTTCGCGCCGGTGCCCATGGCCTGTTCATCGAGGCGCCGGAATCCATAGAGGAAATGGCCATCATCGGCCGACACTTCGACGTGCCTTTGTTGGCTAATCCGTTGGAAGGCGGCCGCTCGCCAATCTTGACTCCACGGGAGTACCGCGAGCTCGGTTTCGGCATCATTGGCTATGGCATTACCCTGGTGCTGCGCGCCGCTGCAGCGATGCAATCAGCCATCGCCGAGATCCGCTCCGGCCGGGTCGCGGCAT
Source organism: uncultured Alphaproteobacteria bacterium (assembly GCA_963709825.1). Lineage (GTDB taxonomy): Bacteria > Pseudomonadota > Alphaproteobacteria > Rhizobiales > Xanthobacteraceae > BOG-931. The sequence continues at coordinate 31,980 of CAVPXZ010000003.1, read as the reverse complement.
CGGCGAATGCGATCGGTTTGGAAGAATTCAAGGACATCGTCGGCTTTGCCGACTGGGCGCGGATCGAGGAGAAGTATCGGCCGCGTTGATGCGTCTGCACGCCGATGAACCGGGAGATTGTTGGTGGCGCTGACATTGCTTGAAAAGCTGTGGGCACGGCATTCGATTGCCGATCTTGGCGAAGGATTTCATCTCCTGTTCGTCGATCGGCATCTTTTGAACGATCTCGCCGGCCGCGGTTTTCTCGCGCTCAATCGCCGCGGCTTGCCGCTGCGCCATCCCGAGCTCACCTTTGCGACCGCCGACCATACCGTGGCGACGCTTTGGAACGCGGAGCAGGATCCGCGCGGCTTGCACAACGACTACGCCAAAAACCTCAGGGACAACGCCGCCAAGTATGGTTTCCGGTTATTTGATGTGGGCGATGCCGATCACGGCATCGTTCACGTCATCGCGGCCGAGCAGGGATTGGCGCTTCCCGGCCTTACCGTCGCTTGCGGCGACAGCCATACCTGCACGCTCGGAGCCATGGGATCGCTCGCTTGGGGCATCGGCCAATCGGAGCTGGTGCACGTGTTGGCGACCCAGGCGAGCGTACAGCGGCAGCCCGCCGCAATGCGCATCAACCTTGCAGGCTCTTTGCCCGATGGCGTCTCTCCGAAGGACGTGATCTTGCATTCGATCGGGCGTCTCGGCGTAGCCGGGGCGGCGGGATTTGCCGTTGAATTCGCCGGACCGGTCATCGAGCGGATGTCGATGGAGGGACGCTTCACGGTCTGCAACATGGCGGTGGAGCTTGGTGCGCGCTTTGGATTGATTGCTCCGGATGAGATCACTTTTGCATATCTGCATGACCGGCCTTATGCGCCGCGCGGCCCGCAATTGGACGCGGCGCTGCGCGACTGGAAGTCGCTGGGCTCGGATGAAGGCGCTGCATTCGCGGTCGAGAGAACCATCGACGTTTCGTCGATCGAGCCGCAGGTCACCTGGGGGACGACCCCGGGACAAGTGATCGGGATCAGCGAAAACATCCCCGAGCCCGGCGCTTCCATTGGCGAAGCTGCAAACGCGGCGCAGCTTGCGCTGGATTACATCGGATTGAAGGCGGGAGCGCCGATCAAAGGAACCCCCATAGACGTCGTGTTCATTGGTTCATGCACCAACGGCCGCCTCTCCGACCTGCGCGAAGCAGCGGCCGTGGCGCGCGGCCGCAAAGTCGCGCCCCACGTGACCGCCTGGGTGTCGCCCGGTTCGGAGCCGGTCAGGCGGGCTGCGGAGGCGGAAGGCCTTGGGCAAATCTTCCGTGCCGCCGGATTTAACTGGGGACGACCCGGATGCTCAATGTGCGCCGGGTCCGGCGACATGATGCGCGAGATCGCGTCGCCAAATCAGCGCATCGTCTCCACGACCAACCGGAATTTCGTCGGTCGCCAGGGGCCCGGCAGCCGCACTCATCTGGCCAGTCCGTCGATGGCGGTTGCGGCGGCGCTCAAGGGGTACATTGCCGACGTCAGGGAGTTGGGCTGAATGGCTGAGCGATTCACCAAACTGATCGGCACGGCCGTCCCGCTGTTGCGTGAGAATATCGACACTGACGCGATTTCGCCGGGATCGCGGTCGCAACGTTCCGCGGTCAAGGCAGAGTTTTCCGAAAAGGGAACGTCGCGGCTTGCCGAGGATCTGTTTGCCAATTGGCGCTATGATGCGAACGGCAATGAAATTCCGGATTTCGCACTGAACCAGCCAAAATTCCGTACTGCCAAGATCTTGATCGCGGGTGCCAATTTCGGCTGTGGAAGCTCGCGCGAATCCGCGGTCTGGATGCTGAAAGAATGGGGCATACGCTGCATCGTGGCTCCGAGCATTGCCGAGATATTCAGCAACAATTGTTTCGCCAATGCGGTGTTGCCGCTGACTTTGCCGGAGGCGGCGATTCGCGAACTCGCCGCGGAAGCAGGGCCCGGTGAGCCGACGGCCTTGTTCACTGTCGATCTTGCGGCCAACAGCATCGTTGCGCCGTCGGGGCGGACTATAGGCATCTCGCTCCCCGAGTTTCGGCGGCGTGGATTGTTGGAAGGGCTCGATGAGCTGGCGGTCACCCTGCAGGACCAGGATCGGATCGACGAATTCCTGGCGCGGGCGCGGCGGACGTGGCCCTGGGCCTATCAATCGGCCTAGGTTTGAAACCACCTGACCGGCCCCGATAGTGTCTCCAAACTGGAACATTAACGGGCGGCGCTTGCCTTGTCTGGTCATTATTATGTTGATACAAATTGACAATCGCCGCAACGGATCCGCGCGGCGATTGGGGAAGGCGCCTACCGACTATCAACGATGCGCGAAGCACGACTGGTCGGCGAGTTGCATGCTGTCCCTGCGCCAAAATAAATGAACCTGGGAGGAATCTTCAATGAGAATGATCAGGCTGGCTTTGGCAGGTGTGTTCCTTGCCGCCGTCATCCCGATGTTGACGCCGGCGGCCTCGGCCGCCGAGAGCCCGAAATGCGGACTCAACAACGGCAAGGCCGCCACCGGCCAGCCGATCGAAATCGGAGCGATCGTCGGCAAAACCGGCCCGGCCGACTTCAGCGGTTCGGCGCAGGCTGCGGCCGCCTACTTCGCGTGCGTGAATGCCAATGGCGGCATCAACGGCCGTCCGATCCATTACAGCATCGAAGACGACCAGTGGAATCCGGAAACCGCGGCTCAGCTTGCCGCCAAGCTGGTCAACGACACCAAGGTGGTCGGCATGGTCGGCAATTCCAGTTTCGTGGAGTGCGCCGCCAACGCCAAGTTCTACGAGACCAACAACGTGCTGGTGATTGCGGGCGTCGGCGTGCCGCGCGACTGCTTCCACTCCAAGAACATCGCACCGACCAATGGCGGTCCGCGCATGAGCAACATTGGTGCCGCGCAATACCTGCACGACGATTTGCATGTCAAGCGGATGGTTTGCCTCAGCCTGAACATTCCCAATGTCGGCGACTGGTCATGCGACGGCATTGCCGCTTACGGCAAGTCGGTAGGCATGGAAGTGAAAACCATTCTGTTTGACCCGGCTTCCATGGATGCCACCTCCCTCATCCTGCAGGCAATGGCGTTCAAGCCGGACGCCATCGACTTCAATACGCCGAAAGAAGGCGGCATTCCGCTCTATGCCGCTGCCGAGCAGCAGCAGCTGGGAGGCAAGGTCTATCTCACTGCTCCGACCTCGCATTACGACGAAAGTCTGCCCAAGGCGATCGGTCCCTACTGGAGCAAGGGCGGGCGCGTCTTCATCGAGCTGGAACTCGAGCCGCTCGACAAGCACGGCGGCGACGTCGATAACTGGCACGCGGTGCTCGACAAGTACGGCAAGCCCAGCGATCAGCGGAATACATTCTCGCAAGCCGGCTACCTGGCGGCTTTGGCAGCTACGAACGCGCTGCTGAAACTCGACCCCGCCAAGATCGATCGTGCCACCGTTACGGAAGCTTTCCGCAACATCAAAGACCTCAAGACCGACGTGTCTTGCAGTCCCTGGTATTTCGGCCCGGGCGAGGAACACAACGCGATTCATGCCGGCTCGGTGGCGGAAATCAAGGACGGGACCTTCGTCACGCGGAAGTCATGCTTCCAAATGATCGATCCCGACCTGGCCGGCATCGTGAAAATGGAAAAAGACCTTCACCTGGCTGACTGAGTACCATAAGTCAGAGTGATGCCCGACCTTGCTCCTTTTGTTATAGCGGGCCTCAGCACCGGCGCGGTTTATGTCCTCGCCGGTGTTGGGCTCGTTGTGCTCTATCGGGCTTCCGGAGTGCTCAATCTGGCGCAAGGTGCGCTCGGCGCATTGAGCGCGATGCTGGCGTGGCAGATTGCGGATTCCGGCGGCCCGCAATGGCTGGGATGGATCGCCGCGGTTGCCATTTCGACGGCGCTGGCGCTGCTCTACGGGCGCCTGATCGCGCCTCGGCTCGCTACCAGCGATCCGATCGTGCGGGCGGTGGCGACGCTCGGTTTTGCGCTGATCATTCTCGGTTTTTGCGAATTCATCTGGGGTGAATGGCCGCGTGCGCTCCGCCTGCCGTCCGACAATCTGGGCTTCGAGCTTGCCGGCGTGCGCGTCACCGCAACGCGCGCGATCGCCTTTGCGCTGGGCTTGGCCGTCACCGTTGGAATGATCCTGTTCCTCAATTTGAGCCGTCTCGGCCTGTCGATGCGCGCGCTCGCCAACGACCGCGACATCAGTGGCCTAGTCGGCGTTCCGGTCCTTCGCGTCGATGCCTGGGCCTGGGTGATTTCCGGGGTGCTGTCCGGAGTCAGCGGAATTTTTCTCGCCAATATGGTGCGGCTGCAGGTGATTCCGCTCACCTACATGGTCATACCGGCGGTCGCGGCGGCGATCATCGGCCGGCTGACTTCACTCACGGCGGTGATCATCGGCGGTCTGGTCATCGGCGTCCTCGAGGCGGTCGCGTCGCCGTTTCCGGAAGTCTCGGCGTTTCGTTCCGCTACTCCCTTTGTCGTGGCCGGGCTGGCGCTGCTCTGGTACCAGCGCGGTGGCCTGACGTTGAGCCGCATGGATCAGTTTCGGTCCGTGGCGACGAGCCATCACGCGCCAAGTTCGCTGTGGCAAGAGCTTCGCGTCGGCATCGTGCTGGCGATCATCATCGCCATCGCCGTTCCCTATCTGGCATCGGCGTATTGGCTCAAGACCTTCACCGGCGTCGTCATCATTTCGCTGTGCAGCCTCAGTGTCGCGGTGCTCTATGCGCAGCTCGGTATGGTGTCGCTGTGCCAATACGCGTTGCTCGGCGTTGGCGGCTGGGTGGCGCTGCGCCTCTATCATGGGTTTCACATTCCGTTTGAACTCGACCTCTTGGCCGGCGGCCTCGCCGCCTCGATCTTCGGCGTGATTTTCGGCCTCCCCGCGCTGCGCATGCGCGGCCTTTATTTCGCGCTCATTACCTTGATGATTGCCGGCGCGTTTCAGGTATTCATCAGCGCCATCGGGTTTCCCGACGGCGGTCCCGGCTTCTCCGGCAAGATCTATGCCGGCGCGCGACAATACATGCCGCATCCGCCGATCGCGCCCAGCGACGCTGCTTATTTCCGTTATGCGGTCGCGGTGGTGGCGATTGGCTTCATCATCGTGATGTTGATCGAGCGCACGCGGGCCGGCCGCGCTTGGGCTTTGATCCGCCGCAGTGAACCGGTCGCCGTGGCGATGGGCGTCAATATCGTCGCTTACAAGGTGGTGGCATTCGCCATCGCCGGCTTCTTTGCCGGCGTCGCCGGCGCCTTGATGGCAGCCAACATCGGTCAACTTGATGGCCGCGCCTTTCCCGCCAGCGACTCGATCATGATGTTTGCGCTGACAGTGATCGGAGGCGCGTTCCACTGGTCGGGACCGATTTTTGCCGGCCTGTTGTTGCGCGCGGTCCCGGGTCTGCTGACCGACTGGCACGTCGACGGCAACTTGGCGATCATGGTGTTCGGCGCCGGCCTTCTGCACGCTTTGATCACCGCGCCTGCGGGTGTGTCCGGCCAGGTCGTCGCCTTGGGGCGCACGCTTGGCGCCAAGCTTTCGGCCGCGATGCCGCGCATCATGGAGCGGAAGCTGTGATCGAGATCCGCAACCTCACCGTAGCATTCGGCGGCGTGCGCGGGTTGAATGATCTCACCGCCGATATTGGCGCCAAGATCACCGGACTTGTCGGGCCGAACGGCGCCGGCAAGACCACGCTGCTCAATGTCATGAGCGGATTCGTCAAGTGCTCGGCCGGCACCGTGATGGTGGATGGCGAAGATCTGCTGCGCATTGCGCTCAGCCGCCGCGCGGCCTTCGGCCTGCGCCGCACCTTTCAGACCGAGCAGGTGGTCGAAAATCTCACCGTCTGGAACAACATTGCCGCCGCGCTCGACAACGTGCCGACCGGCGGCCGCGCGCGGCGCGACCTGATCGCCGAAGCGTTGGATTACGTGGGCATGAGCCGCCACGCGGAGCGCGTCGGCGCTTCGCTCAACGCCAGCGAGCGCCGCCTCGTCGAGATTGCGCGCGGCATCCTGGCGCGGCCGCGGCTGGTGATGATGGACGAGCCGGGCGCCGGCTTGAGCGAGAGCGAGGCCGAGCACCTGCGCAAATTGATCGTGGGCATTCCCGATTTCTGCGGCGCTCAGGTGCTGCTGGTCGACCACGACGTGGATCTGATCTCGACGACCTGCGAAGAGACGCTGGTACTCGACTTCGGCAGCAAGATCGCCTTCGGGCGTACTGCCGAAGTGCTCAAAGACCCGAAGGTCCGCGCCGCCTATCTCGGCGAAGTCACGGACGTCGCGGCATGAGCGAAGGCCTGTCAGTAAGCGGCCTGTCGGTCGAGCGCGGCGGCAAGCCGGTCATCCATGGCGTGGATGTAGAGATCGCACCGGGCAAGATCACGGCGCTACTCGGTGCCAACGGCGCCGGCAAAAGTTCGCTGGTTCTGTCGATCGCCGGCGCCTTGCCGGTCGCCCGCGGTCAGATTGTCCTCGACGGCAAACCGCTCAACGGCCTGCGCCCGGAGCACGTGCGCCGTCTCGGCGTGGTCGCGGTGCCTGAAGGACACCGCGTTCTCACCGAGCTGACGGTCGAGGAAAATCTGCGCGTTGCCGGCACTGCGCTGAACCGCCGGGAACTCGACGACGCCGTCAATCGCGCCCTGGAGACTTTTCCCGAATTGAAGGCGCGGTTCGCGGCTCGTGCCGGCACGCTGTCCGGCGGCCAGCAGCAAATGCTGGTGCTGGGGCAGGCGATCGTAAGCGGGCCACGGTACATCCTGGCCGATGAGCTTTCCTTTGGTCTCGCGCCGATGATCGTCGCGCGGCTGGTGCCGGTGCTGGAGGGTTTCGCCGCCAAGGGCGTCGGCGTGCTGCTCATTGAACAGTTCACCCACATCGCGCTCCGAATTTCCCATCATGCCTACGTCATGGAGCGCGGGCGCATTCGCTTTTCCGGCAAGCCCGAGGCGCTGCGGCAAAATCCCGACATTTTGCACAGCGCCTATCTCGCCGGTTGAATTGAGCCTGATAAGAGAAGCCGCTATCGCGACAGCTGCACGAATTGCATGTAATGCTTGCTCGATTGCCCGATTCAATCGGGTGTTGCGCCGGACCGACACATGACAAGCTACAGCTCCTTGAAGAAAGCCGTCCCGGTCAGCAAACAGCTCGGCAATCCGCTGCATCAGCAGGTGTTTCTGGTGTTGCGTGACCGCATCCTGTCGCGCCGCTATGAGGCCGGCGAAATGCTCCCGAGCGAAGATGAGCTCGCCAGGATGTTTAATGTCTCGCGCACTACCATCCGCAATGCATTGGCGTCATTGAGCGTGTCGGGTCTGATCGAGAAGCGGCAGGGCGTGGGAACTTTCGTTCGCGAATCCGGAACGGCAACGCCAATCCGCACCTCCATGTCCGACATGGTCACCCACATCCATGAAATCGGACGCTCGACCTCGGTCCAGGTCGTCGAGTTTGGCTATGAGAAGCCGCCCAAGCACGTCCAGGAATTGTTCCATGCCGAAGATGGCGACGTCTTTCAGCGCGCCATTCGTGTCCGCCGGCTGAAAAGGCGTCCGATTCTTTACATCACCAGCTACATACCGGAAGCGATCGGCCGGCATTTTGACGCGTCGGAGATGGAAAAAAAGATGATTTTCGATCTGCTGGAGGAGGCTGGCGTTCGCCTGAAGGCGGGCGAACAATGGGTCTCCGCCACCCTGGCCGAACCGATTGTCGCGTCGCGATTAGCGGTCGAGGTCGGTTCGCCCTTGCTGCAGATCGAGCGCATTCACTTCGACCAGAACAATGAACCGGTCGAATACCTTGAAATCTGCGCGGTGCCCCGTTTTTTTGAATTGCGCATGAGGCTCGGTCGCGAAACGATATAGATCGCCGCGCCTCATTTGCGGTAACGCCGTCGCGGCTATAGGAAGCGAAACTGCGGAATTCCATCGATCGTGACAAGGCGACCCACTGTCGGCGCCGGGAAATGGCCGGTCATCAGCAGGATATCTCGATCCGTGCAGCTTTCGATGAGATGCCGGCGCGCCTGCTCTGCCGCTTTCGGATCGACGTCGCCGGAGGTGCCCCATTCCGGGTGCAAAATCTGGATCGGTGAATGAAGCGCATCGCCAGTCAGCAGCGCGCGTCTGTCTCCGCTTTCAATGAATAGTCCAGTGTGGCCCGGCGTGTGTCCGGCCAGGGGCTGCAGATGAAATTCATCGCCAAGCAGCGACCCGACAGCATCCTTGGCATCGACGATCAGAAGCTGGCCGGCGGCGATCACCGGCGCCACGCTGTCCTCATACGCTGCGATGCCGAACGGGATTTCCGTTCGGTTCTTGACCGCGGCTTCCCAATAAGCCGCCTCATCGCGGCTGACGATGTATTTTGCATTGGGAAACGTCGGTATCCATTGGCCGTCCTGCAACCTCGTGTTCCAGCCGATATGATCGACGTGCAGATGCGAGCACATGACAAAGTCGACGTCTTCGGGCGTGCAGCCCATTGCGGCGAGGTTGGCCAGATATGGCGTGTCGACCATGTGAAACGGATAAACGCCGCCGCGCTCTTTGTGGTTGCCGCAGCAGGTGTCGAACAGAATCGTATGATGTTTGGTGCGGATCACGTAAGTGTGGATGCTGAGCAGCACCTTGCGGTTTTCCGGATCGAAGAACCGCGGCACGATCCAGTTGCGCTCTGCCATGAACTGCTCGAACGTGACGGTCGGAAACAGCCGGCGGAGACCAAATTCAGCGCGCGGTTGTTCGACCAGAATATCGACCGTCACTGCGTTCAGCCGATGCGGAGCCATCTTTCACCTCCCAAAATCGCGCGTCTTGTTAGCGGTGGAGCGGCCTGCGATCTAGAGCATGATCCGGAAAAGTGGAAGCCGGTTTTCCGAAAAGATCATGCGCCACCAAAAAGTTAGGGCGCCAATCAATTCAATCTGAAGCGATTGCGCCCTAGGCGGAGACGGGGAGCCGGTAGGCCCGCTGCGCGGCGTCCCAGAAGAGATTGGCCTTCTCCTCGGTGCTGTATCCCGCGGCCAGGCGTTTAAAGGCGTTCCACATGACGCCGTAGCTGTAATAGCGCTTGTCGACCGGAAAGTTGCTCTCGAACATCGCCCGTTGCGTACCGAAGGCCTCGATGCAGGTTTCGACAAACGGCCGCCAGGTGTTGGCGAGTTGCTCCGAAGACGGCGGCTCTGCTTGGTCTTCGAAACCGAAGCCGAAGAAATGCATCCCCATGCCGCCGAGCTTCACCTGCACATTTGCGCATTTGCCGAGCTCGCGGACGCTGCGCTGCCAGTCCGCGAATACTTCATCGCGGCGGCCGGCATAAACGCCGATCCCGAGCGGCGAGCCGATGTGGTTAAGTACGATGGTGGTGTCGGGAAAAGTACGTGCAAGGTCGGTAAGCTCGGGAATTTGCGTGTGGTACAAAAACGCATCGAAGGACAGGCCGTAGGGCGCCAGGCGCCCAAAGCCGGCGCGGAATTTGGCGTCGAGCAACAACCCCTTGGGAAAATCCATGGGCGTCGATTTGATCGATTTATCAGCTTCCCATACCGAGCAATAGCGCACACCCTTGAAGCGCTCGCCGGCCACCCGCAGATGCGCTTCGAGCACCGCATCGACTTCGGTGCCGAGCAGGAGATTGGCGAAGCCGACGATGCCGGCGCAAATCCGGGCCGGTCCGTAAGTGCCGCTCGCGCTCATCGCCGCAATGCCGTTGACGAACTCCGTCTCCCCGAGTGGCCTGAAGTTCGGATCGCCGTCGGCGCGATACATGGAATCGCATTGCAGAAAGACCGTGGCGCGCACGTTGTGACCGCTTGAATCGATGTCGCGCTTGATCTCGTCGAGCAGGTAGCGCGAGCCGCGGTCCCACAGATGATGATGCGGATCGATGATCGGCATCGCCGGATCGATCGGCTCTTCGCGGCGCTTGGCGAGCCAATCCTCTCTGACGTCGAACAGGATCTTCTTCTCGGTCTCGGTTTCACCGATCTCAACGCCCAATATCCGCGCCATCACTCAGCTCCTGCCATAGAACGTGTAATGCTCGTAGGTCTGCTGCATGCGCGCGCGCGCGACGATGAAATCTAGCACGGCCGGCACGCCGTTCTCGTTTGCGGCCAGCGCCCGGGCGATTGCGTCGTCCACAGCCGCCGGATCGGTCACCTGTTCGCCGTAGCAGCTGCACGCCTGCGCAATCTTGGCGAAATCAGGCTGGACGCCGAAATCGGTGTCAATGATGCGGTTGTTCATGCCGAACTCCTGAATATCGCGGATCGAACCGAGCGCTCGGTCGTTGAGCACGCACCAGGTGACACCGAGCCGGTATTCGGCGGCCATCGGCAGGACATGAAGCATCATCTGAAACGAGCCGTCGCCGATAAAGCCCACCGCCGGCCGGTCGGGATAGACTTGCCGCGCCACCGGAAGCGCCGAACCGGCAAAGCCCATGCCGTAAAAACTTGACGGAACGATCAGCGTGCGCGGTGCGTGCACCGGGAACGCCGGCAGCGAGCCGACCATGTGCTGGGCCAGACAACCGACATCGATCGCAACCATCGCCTCGCGCGGTAATGCCCGGCGCACGGCGCGGATGACGCGGAGCGGATGGATGGGCCTTTCCCGGCTGGCCGCATGCTGCGCAATCTCTTCGGCAAATTGCTTGAGCTCGGCGGCATAGCCTTGCGTGCGCGCCGTCGGCCGGAAGCCGCCACGGCGCGCCGGCTCGCGCGCTTCGATCACTGCGAGCAGTTCTTTCAGGACGGCGCGGATGTCGCCGACAATGCCGAGCGCCGCCGGCACGCTGCGGCCGATTTCCGCAGGATCGATGTCGACCTGAATCACACGCGCAGCGGGCGAGGGCAGGGCCGCCGGCCGCCAATTGGTTTCCATCTCTTCGAAGCGCGCGCCGAGGGACAAAATGACATCGGCTTCGCCGAGCAAACGCTTCGACAGCGGATTGCGATGCACGCCAAGCCCGCCGACCGAAAGAGGATGGTCATCGTCAATCGAGCCACGGCCGGAAAGGGTTGTGATGACCGGGGCGGACAGACTTTCGGCAATGGCGCGCAACGCCTCCGACGCGCCCGATGCGATCGTTCCGCCGCCCGCGACAATCAGCGGATTTCTCGCTTCGAGCAATAGCGATGCCGCTTTGCGGATGCGTTCGGGATCGGCGCGCAGGCGAGCCGCTGGCCCGGCTGGAACATAGCCGCCGAATTTGATCTTCTCCAACAGGATGTCGCGCGGCAGATCGAGATAGACCGGACCGGGCTTGCCGTTGCGCGCGACTGCGAAGGCTTCGCGGAGCGCATCCGGAATAAGGTCGGCCCGGTCGATGCGCTCGGCCCATTTGGTGATCGGCCTGAACAGCTGCTCGGTATCGACCTCCTGGCTGGCGCCGCGAAACGTGGTCGCGGTCGCGCCGCGCCCGGCGAGGATCACCATCGGCAACGCGCCGACAAAAGCCTCCGCGACGTTGGTCGCGAGATTGGTTGCGCCCGGTCCGGCCGTGACCAGGCAGACCGCGGCGTCTCCGGTAAGTTGGGCGTAGGCGGCGGCCATGCTGGCGGCGGCTTGTTCGTGGCGAACCAGGAAGTGGCTGATCTCCGCCGCGTCGTAGAGGCCGTCATAGATCGGCAAAACGTGGCCGCCCGGAATGCCGTAGACGGCCGTCACACCCTCGGCTTTGAGAACCTCGACGATAGCGCGGCCGGCGGTCATCTGGGTTTGCACCGCCGTGTCGGCCGCGTCGCGCGCAGCATTTGCTTTCTCCGTGATGGCTGCCTCGCCGCGCGTTGGACGAATTGGGGAGGGCTTGTTTCTGCCTGTCGACAGCCGCCTTACGGCGCCGCGACCCGCTCGCGGCCTCTGCCCGGCATTCCTGTTTTGGGCCATCCGGCCTCCCCGGTTTCTGGGCCATTATTCCGCAGGTGCGGCCAGCCGCGCCACATTGACTCGCGGGCCGATATTATGATCTTTGATCACACTTTCAAAGTTAAACGTGCTGCACAAAATGCGAATAGCCGAGCTTTTCCGCGTTGATGGACAGGCGGCGCTGGTCACCGGCGGGGCGAGCGGCATCGGCTATGCCTGCGCGGAAGTGCTGGCCGACAACGGCGCGAAGGTCTGTATTCTTGATCGCGACACGGTCAAGTTGGCCGAAGCGAAGGCGCAGCTTTCGGCGCTGTCGCCGGATGTCATGGCCGAACCGGCGGACGTGACGGATCCGGGTTCGATGCGGCAAGCCGTCGCTCGCCTGATCGACCGCTTCGGCCGTCTCGACATCGCATTCATCAACGCGGGGATCGGCGGCGGACCGGGTTTTCTCGACATGGCTGGCAAGCGCAACCCTGCCGGCGCCGTCGAGAACCTCGACGACAAATTTTGGTACGGTCACGTCACCGGCAATCTTACTTCGGTCTTTGTTTCGCTCAAGTGCGTCGTTCCGATCATGCGCGCGCAGCGTAGCGGCAGCATCATCGTGACGACGTCGGTTGCGGCGCTGAAACCCGAGAATTTCGTGTGCACCGCGTATCTGACCGCCAAGGCGGGTGCCGCTCATCTGGTCCGGCAAGTGGCGCTGGAACTGGCGCGGTACAACATTCGCGTCAACGCGATCGCGCCCGGCTCCTTCCTGACCGGAATCGGCGGCGGTCGAATGGCGGACCCCATTGTGCAAAAGCGTTTTGCCGCCGCCAATCCGTCGGGGCGCATGGCTACGCCTGACGAAATCCAGGGATTGGCGTTGTTCCTTGCCTCGCCGGCGTCGAGCTACGTGACCGGCGCGCAGCTCGCGATTGATGGAGGGGGCAGCCTCGGGCCAGCCGATTGAAGGAAAGCGCGTGAAGGCGGAAGAGCTTTATAAGGTCGCGGACAAGATCGTCATTGTGACGGGCGGCGCCAACGGCCTTGGTTTCGCCATGGCCCGCGCCATGAGCGACAACGGCGCGCGCGTCGTTATTATCGATCGCGATCGCGTCGACGCAGAGCGCGCGGTCGCGGAGTTGTCGGCAAGCGGCGGCAAGGTTCGCTGCGAGATCGCCGATCTTGCCGACGGCGACAAGCTGCGCACTCTGTTTGAGCACATTGCGGCGCAGGAGGGCGGCCTCGATGCTGTCTTTGCCAATGCCGGCATCACCGCCGGTGCTGGTTTTCTTTCAACGTCGGGCGAGCGCGATCCCCAGGGCGCAATCGAAAATATCCCTGACGAGCTGTGGAACGAGGTTCTGGCCGTCAATCTCCATGGCGTGTTCAAGACCATCCAGGCCGCGGTGCCGCACCTTAAGAAACGCGGCGGCGGCCGCATCATCGTCACCACATCGACCGCCGCGACGAAAACTTCGCCCATGGTGGGTACGCCCTATCTCGCCACCAAAGGCGCCGCGGCGCATCTGGTCCGGCAGCTCGCGCTCGAGCTCGCGCGCTACGGCATTACCGTCAATGCCATCCAGCCGGGGCCGTTCCAGACGCGCATCACGACCCCGGAGCTGATACCGGCGTTCGCCGCCGGCTCGCCGATGCATCGTGTCGGCCGGCCCGAAGAGATCGAGGGCGTGGCATTGTTCCTTGCGTCCGACTCCTCGCGCTTCGTCACCGGCGCGCAGTACACTCTCGACGGCGGCCAGCTTCTCGGTCGGGCCGACTAGAGCCCACATGCCGCGGCACAAAACCATCGAGGATCTCAGTTCGTCGATCGGCCCGATTGAACGAGAAACGCTTAATGATCGCGTCTATCGCGAGCTGAAAAACTCCATCATGACCGGGGCGTTCAAGCCCGGATCTGAGCTTACGCTCCGCTCCGTTGCCGCGGCGCTGGGAACGAGCTTCATGCCGGTGCGCGACGCCATGCGCCGCCTGGTCACCGAACGAGGCTTGGAGATGCGGCCGTCGCGGACGATCGCAATCCCGGTTCTCAGCGCCGATGAGTTCCTCGAGCTGCGTCGCGTCCGCCTTCTGCTCGAAGGCGACGCTGTCGCTTTGGCCGCGGAGAAGATTTCCACCCGCGAGCTTAATGATGTAAAGACGCTCCTCAAGAAGTTGGAGAGCCTCGACAGCGAGCGGCGCGGGCAATTCTGGGCTCTCAACCTCAAGCTACACTTCGCGGTCTATGAAACCGGTGCCAGCCCCTTGCTGCTTTCGATCATTGAATTGCTTTGGCTGCAGCTTGGTCCGCTATTGGCCCGCATCCCCGTTTCCCGCGCCTTGAAAGACAGCGCCGACCCGCATCAGCTCTTGGTCCGCGCACTCGAGCAGCGCGATCCGGTGGCGGCCCGCGCCGCCTTGGTCGCGGATCTGACAGAGGCGACCGAACAGGTGATGAAAGAACTCGCACGCCAGCAGGTCATGCGCGCCTGACACAGGGTCATGGTGCGGCTTCAACGAACCGGCGCGGCGGCTCAAGCGGCCTAAAGGAAAGTTCCAATGGATAAGTTCAGCTTTGGAGCGCGGCAAGGAAGCATTATTCAATGCGCCTATACGGTCGAAGACATCGATGAGGCGATGCGTTGCTTTACCGACCTCCTCAATATCGGTCCGTGGTTTCTGATCGGCCCTTTCGTGCCCGCGAAAGGCTTCTATCGCGGCGCTGTGACCCGGATGAACATCAGCCTCGCCGTGGCATTTGCCGGTGAGACCATGATCGAACTGATCGAGCAGCATGACCAGGAGCCGTCGGTTTATCAGGAGACGCTGAAGGCACGCGGCGCCCACGGCTTCCATCATTGGGCGATCGGCGCTCGCGACTTCGATACGACCGTGGCCGCGTACAAATCGCGCGGATATCGGGAGGCATTCTCCGATCTTTCGCCGCGGGGCGTTCGCGTGGTCTATCTGGATACTTCACCAGACCTTCCAGGCATGCTCGAAATCATCGAAATGACCGCCGATGTCGAGGAGCAGTATCGGAGAATGTACCAGGCGGCGCAGGAATGGGATGGAAGCTACGCCGTCATTCGTCTCGCACCAAAGAAACCGGCGTAACCCGCTTGATTGACTGCTTTGGCCGGAAATTTTCGTCAACTCGCTCGCGCATTGAGCACCTGCCACAGGCGCTGCGGCGTCGCGGGCATGTCGACGTGGCGCAATCCGGTCCGGCGGTAGAGCGCATCAACGATCGCGTTGATGACCGCGGGCGGCGCGCCAATAGCACCAGCCTCACCTGCGCCCTTGACGCCGAAGGGATTGGCGGTGCACGGCACGTTATGCGTCGAGAACGCGAACGACGGAACGTCGCCGGCGCGCGGCATGGCGTAGTCCATGAACGAGCCTGAAAGGAGCTGTCCGCTATCAGGATCATAAACCGTATGCTCGAGGAGCGCCTGGCCGATGCCCTGGACGATCCCGCCGTGGACCTGGCCCTCGAGCAGCAGTGGATTGATCGTGCGGCCAAAATCGTCGACGACTGTGTAGCGCTCGATGGTTGGCACCCCCGTATTGGGATCGATTTCGACTTCGACGATGTGACAGCCGTTCGGAAAAGTCTGTGCCGGCGGCACCCGCTGATGGGTCGTATCGAGCCCGGGCGCCATGCCCGGCGGCAATTTCGCGGGATCGCGCGCGGCCTTGGCGACCTCCATAAGATCAACCCGCAGATCGGTACCGGGCACGGAGAACACCCCGTCGGCGAACGTAATGTCCTGCGCGGACACTTCCAGAAGGTGGGAGGCGATCTGGCCGCCCTTGTCGATGATGGTGCGCCCGGCTTCATAGAGGGCTACGCCGGCGACGGCGATGGCGCGCGAACCTCCGGTCAGCCCTGAAGGCGTGCGATCGGTGTCGCCCATGATCACCTCGATGCAATCGGCATCGATGCCCAGTTGGTCGGAGACGATCTGTTTATATGATGTGACCAGTCCGGTGCCATATTCCTGATTACCCATGACGAGCTCGACATGTTCGTCTTTGAACTCGATCGACGCGGTTTCGGGGAAGCCGCCGCCGCAGCGCTCGGTATAGGTCGCCATTCCAATGCCGCGGAGCCTGTCGCTGCGCTCGCTTTGCGCGCGCCGCTCCGGGAACGATGACCAATCCGCCGCAGCCATGCAGCGGTCCATCACTTTCTCGAACTCGCCGGAATCGAGAACAAGCTTGGTCGCCGATGTGTAAGGCATCGCCGATGGTGGCACGAAATTGATGCGCCGGATCGCATCGGGGCTCATATTGAGCTCGCGTGCCGCAGCATCGACGATACGCTCCAGCAGATACGCCGCCTCGGGGCGCCCGGCGCCGCGATAGGCGCAGACCGGCACGGTGTTGGTGCAGACGCCCTTGACGTTGACGTGGATCGACCCGATCGCGTAGATGCCGGAGACCAGATCCGTCGACCTCGTCGGGACAAAGCAGCCGACCGGCGACAGATAGGCGCCAACATTCGCCAGAATGGAAACGCGCAAGCCGAGGAAGCGGCCGTTGGCGTCGAGCGCGAGTTCGACGTAGGTGCGGTGGTCGCGGCCCTGATTGTCGGAAACAAAGCCCTCGGACCGGTCTTCCTGCCACTTCACCGGCCGGCGCAGCTTGCGGCTTGCCCAAACGATGAGCGCTTGTTCGGGATAGCAGAATGCTTTCATTCCGAACCCGCCGCCGACATTGGGGGTGATCAGGCGAAGCATATCCTTCGGCATCTTCAGCACCGCGTCCGCGAGCGGATCGCGCACGAAATGCGGTCCCTGCGTTGCCGTATAGAGCGTCGAGCGGCCGGTCGCCGGGTCGTAGTCGGCAACGGCATTGCGCGGTTCCATCGAATTGACGACAACACGGTTGTTGACGAGCTCAAGCGTAACCACGCGCGCGGCCTTGGCGAAGGCGGCTTCGGTCGCCTTCGCGTCCCCCATGTCGTTATCCCAATCGAAAACGATATTGCCGGGAATATGGTCGAAAAGCTGCGGCGCGCCCGGGGCGATCGCATCCTTCGCCTCGGTCACCGCCGGCAGCGCATCGTAGTCGATTTGGATCGCCTCGGCGGCATCCCGTGCGGCGGACAAGACTCTTGGCCACCACCAGCGCGACCGGCTGGCCAGCGTGCCGCACCTTGCCGAGTGCAAGCACCGGACGGGGCGTATCATGTCGCGGCGTGCCGTCGCGATTGATCAGCGGCGCCGTGCAGGCCAGCTCGCCAAGACCGTCCGCCTGGACGTCCTCTCCCGTAGCCACGAACAGGACACCCGGCATGCCACGCGCCGCTGTTGTATCGATGCGCTTGATATGCGCATGCGCTATTGATGCGCGCAAAACGAAGGCGTGGGTCATGCGCGGCAGAACCACATCGTCGGTGTAGCGGCCCCGCCCGGTGATGAGGCGCAGATCTTCATGACGCCGAATAGGCTGACCAATGCCGAATTTCATTGCCGTCCTCTCGCTTCCGGTCGCCTATAGTAACGCATTTGAATGCGCCCGGCGTGGTGCCTCTGGCGGATCGGGGAATCCGGCTGCTTCAGGGCGTAATGACAGGTTGGCGCCGGCAGGACGGCACGGCGATTGCCAGGCCTTCGCCAAGCAACCGGCCGGCACCTACTACGTCAGGGCGCGTGAACTCCAGGCGACCCGGTTGAAACAACACTATTACAAGGCCCCTAACGGAATGCTCCGGATTACAAGGCCGCAATACAATGCTCCGGGCTCGCTCCTGCGGTTGGCGAAACGTCTCTCACGCATCGGTGCCCACCTCGCAAATGACGCGACCCTGTTGGGTCTTAATCACGCAGAGGTTTGCCTTTCCGAATGTAAAGGTGCGATCGCGCATTATGGATTGAGCCCGTACAATGGCTATGGCGACAGACTCCGACGCGTCCGCGATTTTGTGGCCACCGGCGCGTGTTCCGTCAGGGCCGATTTGATAAAACTCAAACCACCAAGCGGTGCCGTTCATGCTAAGTGTCGCGGTAACAAGGCGGTGAAGTTTTTCCACTCCCTCTTTTGAGGGGGTAGCCAAGTGGCGCGCCGTAGGCGCGATTCGTCGCCAAGGTCGTCGCGATTGGGTTTGTTTGGACGTCGAATCCGATATTGCAATATCTTGCCAGGACCATCGAATCTGGCGCAGCACCTCCCTTTGCGCGCGGATGATCCCGAGGCGAGTGTTTTGGCCCGGGCCATCGAAGGTCGGGGCCTTTTTACGCCAAGCGCCGGCCATCATTCCGCTCAAGCAGTTTTCCGCCGCATCGTTCGGTGCGTGGGGCTGCCGCCGCGAAACAAATCGATTTTGGGTAGGAGCGAGAACGTACCGAAGCACTCGAGCGAGCGGACAGGCGGACCTTCTGCTGTCTCATCAGTTCCGTGGCGCGGCATCGGCACCTCCGCTACTGTGGTTCAATAGCCACACCTGCGCGAAAATCGGATTACGAAGGCACACTTTTCTTTGATTTTGCCATGCTTCCGCCCTCCTCGCCTGTCGAATTTCGGTCGGTGGGGAGTGGCGTCATGTTTTCCATCAGCCGAGAGAGCGCGTTGTATGGCGGTCGAAAACCAATCCAGCTGTTGGGCGCCGCTTTGACGGCGGCGATGCTTGGGGCCTGCGCTCAGTCGTCTGTTGTTACCAACAAAAACGCGTCACTTGTCACCAGTCGGCAAGTATCGCTGGGTCCCAACCGGGCAGTGTCATTGGCGGCGAACAACAAGCATACGGCAGGGTCACGGGATGCTTTGTATGGGCTGGCCAGTTTCTACACAGAAGGATCAGAAACTGCGAGCGGCGAGAAATTCGATTCGCACAAACTAACCGCCGCGCACCCTACGCTGCCATTCGGCACCCGGGTGCGCGTTACCAACGTCGCTAATGGCCGGTTCGTGACAGTTCGCATCAATGACCGGGGTCCGTTCGTTCCTGGGCGAGTTGTCGACGTGTCGTATTTCGCCGCTGAAACGCTCGGAATCACCGAGCGAGGTATTGCGAGAGTCAAACTCGACGTCGTTCACTAGCCGGTGCACGTGATAAGTTGGCCCGATCATAGTCTGGCCGGTAGATGAGCAAGATTATGTCAGAGGGTTCCGTCGATTGAATGCCTCGACAGATGGCGTTGCCACAGAGAACGCATGTTCGTGTTTCGCCGCGTCATACAAGTTTCCTGGCTGATAGGGCGCTTCCGAGGCTGACGATCGGCGACTACGGGCCCCGCGACGAAGCATTGCGGAAGGCCTGAACTTGCCAGGCTGGCGGCAGGCGTCGCGGATCCGGGTGGGGTGGCCGAACGCGCATCACCGCTGCGCAAGAGGTGAGCAATTCCCTAGGCTGCATGTGCCCTCTCCGGGGTCATGCAACGTGCGTTAACCACATTGACGTTCGGCCCCTCGCAGATGTTTACCATTTGTTAAGCTTTGGGCCTTGCACCCGAAGGGAGCCGGGTCGTGCAACCGATAAAGCTCGACAATATCAAATCGCCACTCGCACTCGCGGCATTTGGAGCTTTCTTCGTGCCTGAGCCACTTGGGGCATGCTTTGTGATGGCTGCTGCAATTTGGTGGTCGTATCGGAAGTTGTACAGCGCGCCGATCTCGGCATGGCCTACCCGTCAGCATGCACGATTGTGTCAGCGTTCGACGGCCGCTCCGAAGCATCAAGAAGCTCAAGCCGGGCGGGATGAGCTTTCAGGTGAAAAGTCCAGCCGGAACTCCATGGTTTGCCGCAACGCCCACTATCCGCTGATCGACGCCGGTTGCTGATAAAGTCAACCGCTTGAAAAGCTCCTGACCTGTCAAAGCCGCACCGCGAAACAATAAGCTCGCGCTTGTGCGGCGGCCTTTTTAACGCGCAACGTTGCTCATAGCGTGTTACGCCAGCACCGCGCACTTTGAATTCTCTGGGTACCGGTCGTTATTTTCTTCGGCTAGGGGCAGAGGCGCATGGCTGCAGGGAGGAAGAAATGAGAGTGGGATTTATTGGGCTCGGATCGATGGGACGTGGCATGGCCGCCCGGCTTATTGAAGGCGGGCACGACGTGTATCTGTGGAATAGGTCGCCCCAATCTTACGAAGAGTTCGAGCGCCTGGGCGGCCACTGCGTGGTGACTCCCGAAGACGCTTTTATCGGTGATGCGGTTGTAACCATGCTTGCCGATGATGACGCAGTGCGCGCCGTCCTCCTCAGTCGTGACATCCTTCGTGCCGCCGACAAAAATTTGGTCCATATCGTCATGAGTACGTTGTCGGTTGCTTTCGCACGCGAGCTTGAGCGGGCTCACGCCGACGCCGGCATTCATTTCGTTGCCGCTCCAGTAATGGGCCGGCCTGACTCCGCGATCGCCGGTAAATTGAACGTGCTTGCTGCCGGCAACCCCTCCGCCATCGAGCGTGTCACGCCAATACTTGAGGTCCTAAGTCAGAGAATCTGGCTGCTCGGCGCGGAGCCGCATCGGGCCAGTGTCGTCAAGCTTGCAATGAATTTTTTGCTCGGCGCCGCCATCGAAGCCATGGCCGAGGCTGTCACCCTGGCGGAGTGCTACGAGATTGAGCCAGCAACACTGATGGAAGTGATCACCGGAACGTTGTTCGCGGCGCCCGCGTATTCAACTTACGGGAAACTCATCGTCCAGGGCGAGTTCAAGCCGGGATTCAAGTTGACGTTGGGGCTCAAGGACATGCGGTTAGCGCTGGCGGCCGGAGAGACGATCGGCGCACCCTTACCCTTTGCCAGCATCGTGCGCGACAACCTCGTGGACGCCGTCGGGCATGGTGATGCCGGGAAGGACTGGTCGGCTGTGGCCTTGGTCGCACGCCGCCGCGCGGGCCTTGAAGGTGGTTCACGGCGGAAGGATTGATCTTAAAGGCCGCAAACCTGGCTGCGGCAGGAATGTTGACGTGGTCGCCCGCGACGGGTCGCAAAGCGCCAATGCCGAAAAAGATTATGCGCGCAATGCGCGAGAATCGTGAAACGTCCCTCCGCAATTCGAGAGCCCCCACGAGAGATCGCTAGCAGCATCGCCGCCATTGTTTTCAATAGTCGATCTACATATTCTTCCATCTGTGCAGAACAATTGACTTTCCGAAATTTCCGTAGGGATAATGATCTGAATACGGGAGTAGGACGCCCAATGAAGGGCCGGATGGGCTTGGCCTCGAAGGGAAGCAGGAGGGTGACATGAAGCGATCAACTGTAACTGCAGGAGCGGTTGCGGCGGGAGCCGCGCTAGTGTTCGCTAGCCTCGGGGCCTACGCGCAGGCCAAAAAATGGTATCCGTTCGCCGTCGAAGAGCACGATCCGCCTTTTGACATGAGTAGCCCGGTCAAGGAGGTGATGTACTCCCCGCTGGCGAAAGCGGACAAAAAATGGAATATTTGCGTTTCATTTCCTCATATGAAAGACGCGTATTGGCTCGCAGTCGACTACGGGGTCGCTGAGGAGGCGAAGGATCTCGGCGTGACGATGCATCTCGTCGAGGCAGGCGGCTACACCAACTTGGCGAAGCAAATATCGCAAATCGAGGATTGCGTGTCGCAGGGCGCGCAAGCCGTCGTGATCGGCGCAATCTCCTATGACGGGCTGAACGAGACGGTCAAACGCATCAAGGAAAAGAACATTCCGGTGATCGATGTGATCAACGGCATGTCCTCCAAGGACATTTCGGCGAAGTCACTTGTCTCGTTTGAGACCATGGGCTTCAAGGCCGGAGAATACATTGCCAAGCTGCATCCGAAGGGTTCGCCGGAAGTCGAGGTAGCGTGGTTCCCGGGTCCCCCCGGTGCCGGCTGGGTCGAGGCCGGCAATAAGGGCTTCAACGAGGCGATCAAGGACAGCGCGCTCAAGAACGTTGCGACCAAATACGGTGACACTGGCAAGGAAGTGCAGCTCAAGCTGGTCGAGGATGTGCTGCAGGCGAATCCAAACATCAAATACATCGCCGGTACATCGCCGACCGCCGAAGCCGCCGTGCAGCTTCTCCGCGAGCGCAATCTCTCGGACAAAATCAAAGTCATCGCGTATTACTTCACGCCGGGCGTCTACGAGAATATCAAGGCAGGCCGTGTGATGGCGGCGCCAACGGATTCCGCAGTTGTTCAGGGACGGGTGTCAATTGATCAGGCTGTGCGGGTTCTTGAGGGCAAGCCTTATCTCAAGCATGTAGGACCGAAGATCTACGTCATCGACAAGTCGAATATCAATTCGTTCGACTACGCATCGTCGCTCGCTCCTGCAGACTGGAAGCCCGTCTTCACCGTCAATTGACGGCAACTGGTCGCGGCGAAAAGTGTGATGCCGACCGGGACATTGGCGCCGGCGGAAGGCGTGGGTGGGGTATCGACTTTGCCCACGCCGATTTTGCAGGCCCAAGCCGTCTCTGTGCAGTTTCCGGGCGTATTAGCTCTCGACAAGGTAGATTTTGAGCTGCGCGCTGGGGAAGTGCATGTCCTCTTTGGCGAAAACGGCGCCGGCAAGTCGACCCTAATTCAAATTCTTGCTGGCGTGCACTCTCCCACCGAGGGCAGCATTCGCTTCCGCGGCAAACCGATCGAGCTGCATGGCGTCCATTATGCACGCACGCTCGGAATCAGCGCGGTCTTTCAAGAATTCTCGCTGGTCCCAACATTAACGGTCGAGGAGAACCTATTTCTCGGAGCTGAACTGACAAACCGCGGCTTGCTCGATAAAGCCGAACTGCATCGCCGCGCCGACGACACTCTCAGACGGCTCGGCTTTCCGTTGCGGCCGCGACAGCGGGTCCAGGACCTGACTCGTGCCGAGCAGCAGATGGTCGAGATCGCAAAAGCGTTCCGCACCGATCTATCAGTATTGATCCTCGACGAGCCGACCGCCTCGCTAACGGATCGCGAGGCGCAGCGTCTGTTCGCGATGATCGAGCAGGCAAAGAGCCGGGGCGTAGGCATTGTCTACGTCACTCACCGGATGAGCGAGATTCAGCGCCTAGGCGATCGAGTAACGGTTTTGCGTGATGGCAAACTCGTGGCGACGCTAGCTGTTGCGAGCGCCGACGATGAGCGGCTCCTACAGCTCATGACCGGACGCGTCATCAGCCAGGTGTTCCCAACGATCGATTATCGGCCCGGACGTTCGCTGCTGGAAATATCGGACCTAACCACCACGGACCATTCGGTCAGAAATTTGTCGCTTGCGGTCCGCGCCGGTGAGGTGGTGGGGCTTGCCGGTCTTGTCGGCAGCGGCAAGTCTGCGGTCGGCCGCGCTTGCTTCGGATTGGAGCGCATAGGGTCCGGCCGAGTTACGTTCGGTGGTCGGGATGTTACTGGGCGAGCGGCGCGCGACATGCTCGATCTAGGAATGTTCTACCTTCCGCCCGACCGACGCGAGGAAGGCTTGGTCATGATGCGGAGCGTGCGTGAGAACGTTTCGCTGCCATGGCTTGCGGCCCGTCCATTCAGTCGTCTTGGCTTCCTCAGTCGCCACAATGAACGGGCGAAGGTTCGCGATATTGCGGACCGCCTTAACCTACAGCCACGCAACATCGAGCACGATCTGGAGCGCTTATCCGGCGGCAATCAGCAGAAAGTCCTGCTGGCCAAGGGGCTGGTATCGAAAGTGCAGTTGTTTATTCTCGACGAGCCGACAGTCGGAGTCGATGTTGGGACGCGGGTCGCCATTTATGGGTTCATTCGCGACCTTTGCGAGGGCGGCGCTGGCATCCTGCTGATCTCATCGGATTTGCCGGAGATTCTACATCTTACCAACCGGACATACGTCATGTACCGGGGCGAGCTGCGGGCGGAACTCGTTGGGGCGCAGATCACGCAGGACCAGGTATTGGCTAATTTCTTCGAACGGACGCGGGCATAATGGACCGGACGAGAGCACAACGCTGGTTGGTCTACAGTGTGCCGCTACAGCGGTTGTTCGTGCGTATCGGCGTTTTGCCATTCCTGTTGGTCATAGCGCTATTGGTGTTCACGGCCTTGTCGGCGCGATTCCTCACCAGCGAGAACTTGATCACGGTCGCCAGGCAAGCCACCTATCTGGCCATTGTCGCCATGGGGCAGATGCTGGCGCTACTCACCGGCGGATTCGATCTTTCGGTTGGCAAGATAGTTGCGATTACCTCGGTGATCACTGCGCTGGTTATGGCACCACTTGCCGCTGCCCATCCTGATGCCACCGCGATCACGCTGACATTAGGGATTCTAGCCGGTGTCGGCGCTGGTACACTGGTCGGTGTCGTCAACGGAATCGGCGTTGCCGTGTTCAAGGTTTCACCCTTTATGATGACGCTGGGCACGGCGACAATCAGCTTCGGTATTGCGTTGACGCTGACAAGCGGCGTGCCAGTGTACGGGCTCCCCGACGCATTCGGTACGATTTTTAGCTTTTCCCGCATACTAGACATTCCCTCGCCCGTTTACGTGACGGCTGGATTGTTTGTCGCGATGTACGTCTTGCTCAATTGGACCCGCATGGGCCGGTACTTCTATGCAGTCGGCGGCAACCTCAAGGCATCGCGTCTGTCAGGCATCAACACACGGTTCTACTTGTTTATGGCGTATGTGCTCTGTGGGGCCCTCGCCGCTGTGGCGGGTGCTCTCTTGACCGCACGGCTCGAGACCGGTGAAGCAAATATCGGCGCCTCGATGCCACTTGATTCGATCGCAGCTTGCGTCATCGGTGGGGTGAGTCTGCGCGGTGGGATTGGCAGCGTCGGCAATGTTGTGCTCGGCGCCATCTTCATTGGGCTCATTCAGAACGGGATGGATCTCGCCCAGATCCAGTCCTACCTGCAGGAGGTGGCGATTGGAGTTCTGCTCATCCTCGCCGTCATCGCCGATCAGCTTCGGCAGTTCGTGATGCTGCGGCTCAAGGATTGAGATATGATGACGGACGCGGCACGATGAGCGTGTCATGAGCGACAATCGAGCGGTTCCCACGGTGCAGATCGAAAACGATCATTTGCGCGTCACCGAGTGGCGGTTTTCGCCCGGCGCGGCCACCGGCTATCACCGCCACGGCTACGATTATGTCGTTGTGCCGGTCGTGGATGGCGAACTGGAATTGGTCGGGCCCGACGGCGGACGCTCACGCGCGCTGCTAGAACAGGGGAAATCATACTTCCGCCAGGCGGGCGTAGAGCACGACGTCATCAATGCTGGCCCAGGGGTGATGGTGTTCATCGAAATCGAGCTCAAGGACGCGGCCGGATAAACTTAACTGTTAGTCGGCACATGGCGAGCAATCGATCACCTTGGTCAAACGATCAGGTGTGTGCGAGGAGGTGCAACGGATGTCCGCAGCAACGCCAAACGCGAAGCTCGCGATTAACTGTGACATGGGTGAAAGCTTCGGCCTTTATAAGATCGGCGACGACGAAGGCATGATGCCTTATATTACTATCGCCAACGTCGCTTGCGGTTTCCACGCCTCCGATCCTACGGTGATGGCAAAAACCGTGCGATTAGCGAAACGACACGATGTCAAAGTAGGGGCGCATCCCTCGCTGCCTGACCTCCAAGGCTTCGGGCGGCGCGAGATGAAAATGCGGGCCGAAGAGCTAACCGATTGCATCGTATACCAAGTCGGTGCGCTTGCCGGGTTCCTTGAACGTGAGGGCATGGACTTATTCCATGTCAAACCGCACGGTTCGCTCTATGGCATGGCGGCGAAATCTCCAGAAGTAGCAAAGGCGATTGCTGATGCCGTCAAAGTGTTCAAGGTCCCGGTACTAGGCATGGCCGGCACGCAGCACGAACAGGTCTACACTGCCGAAGGGCTCGAATTCATTTCCGAATACTACGCCGATCTAGAGTATGCAGACGACGGCACGCTGATCATCACGCGGGAGCATCACGCGGTTGATCCGAGCCGGGCCGCCGAGCGTGCTCTTCGCGCAGTCAAAGAGGGCGTGGCCAAGTCGGTCAACGGGGGCGAAGTGCACGTACGCGCCGATTGCATCTGCGTACACTCGGACACACCGAATGCAGTCGAAGTGGCGCGAGCGGTGAAGGCCGCGGTCTCACAATATCTGCGTTAGTTGGGCAATGAGAGGGGGTGCGAGGATGGAGCAGCGTCAGGTGCTAAGTCCCCTACCGGGAATTTTTTATCGTCGACCGGCGCCCGGAAAGCCGCCTTTCAAAGAGGAGGGTGATGCGATCGTGGAAGGTGATGTGGTCGGTCTGATCGAGGTAATGAAGCAGTTCACCGAAATTCATGCCGATACAAGGGGCAGGATCCTGCGTTTTCTTGTGGACAATGAAGAGGCTGTTGAGCCCGGACAGCCCTTGCTGCTCGTCGAGACCGGCTGAGCTGCACGCGTGTTCAAGAAGCTTCTGGTGGCGAATCGCGGTGAAATCGCGGTGCGCATCATTCGCACCGCGAAGGAGCTTGGGCTCCGCACTGTTGCCGTGTACAGCGAAGCCGACAAAGACAGTCTTGCCGTCCGCTTTGCGGATGAGGCGGTCTGCATCGGTCCGCCGCCAGCTGTTAAGAGCTATCTTAATGCTGAAGCGATTATTGGAGCGGCGCGGGAAACCGGAGCCGGCGCGATCCACCCCGGCTATGGGTTCCTTTCGGAAAACGCGCGGTTCGCCGAGGCCGTGGATGCGGCGGGAATCGTTTTCGTCGGACCTACGCCGGAAACAATCCGCACGATGGGCGACAAAGCAGCGGCGCGAGCGGCGGCACAGGCAGCGGGTGTCCCGATCGTACCCGGTAGCGAAGGAGAGGTTAGGGACGTTGACCATGCCCTAGAGATAGCGCGGGACGTTGGCTACCCGATAATGCTCAAGGCAAGCGCCGGCGGTGGCGGCCGCGGTATTCGCGTCGCTGCCGACGAAGGAGCGCTCGCACAGCACTTTCATACCGCCCAGGCTGAGGCCGCAGCAGCTTTTGGCAGCAGCGCGGTATATCTAGAACGCTTCGTGAACCGCGCGCGCCATATAGAGGTGCAGGTTCTCGGAGACGGGCAACGGGTCGTGCACTACTTTGAGCGCGAATGCTCACTGCAGCGGCGGCGGCAAAAGGTCTGGGAGGAAGCGCTGTCGCCGGCGATCGACGACACTACGCGGCGATTGTTGTGCGCGTCGGCGGTGCGTCTCGCAGAACGAGCCGGCTATCGGGGCGCAGGAACGCTCGAATATCTGTACGACGAGGACACCGGTGAGTTCTTCTTCATCGAGATGAACACGCGAATCCAGGTTGAGCATCCGACCACAGAGCTGATCGCCGGCATTGATCTTGTGCGCGAGATGATCCTCATCGCGCAGGGCGAGCCGCTCGCTGTGGCGCAGTCGGAAATAACCATCCGCGGGGCCGCGATCGAGGTCCGGATAAATGCTGAGGATCCGGACAGGAATTTCCGGCCGTCGCCCGGCCGGGTTGCCGCACTGACGCTGCCGGCCGGCCCCGGAGTGCGCGTCGACACCATGCTGTACCCCGGGTGCATCGTGCCGCCTTATTACAACTCCCTGCTTGCCAAGATCATCGTTCATGCGGAAACTCGAGACTTGGCCCTGGCACGCTTGCGGCGTGCGCTCGATGAATTCGAAATTGAGGGTGTCGCTACCACCGCTCCGCTGCATAAACGTTTGAGCCGGTTGGCGGAGGTGCAGGCGGCGCGGTTCGATACCAGGTTTTTGGAACGGCTGCTGACGGCATAACAGCCATTGGAGCCGATGGGGAACAAGAAACGGAGATCGGTATGGGCGAAGCCCGCTACTCCTTTGGTGGGGATGAACATGTCTTCGTCGAAATCGACGAGGAAATGTCGCTGGAAGCTTTCTTTAAGGGCATGGCGATCTGCGGCGCGCTTGAGAAGCGCCACGTTGCTGGAGTGACGGAGATTTGCCCATCGAACGCATCCTATCTTGTTCGCTTCGATCCGGACGTGATCCGGCCCGATGCGATGCTCGGTACGCTTAAAGAGATTGAGGCGCAGCTCGGCAGCGGCGATCTCGAACTGCCGACGCGCATCATCGAAATTCCGGTGCTCTATAACGATCCGTGGACGCGCGAAACGCTGATGCGTTTCCGAGAACGCCATCAGGACCCCAAAAGCACCGATATCGAATATGCCGCGCACATAAACGGCTATAAATCGGTCGACGAATTCGTCGCAGCGCACTCTGGCTCACCTTGGTTCGTATCCATGGTCGGCTTTGTCGCCGGCCTGCCGTTCTTGTTCCAGATGGTCGAGCGAGAGAAGCAGATTGAGGTGCCGAAATATCTTCGGCCGCGCACCGACACGCCAAAACTCACTGTCGGCCACGGTGGCTGCTTCAGCTGCATCTATTCGGTACGCGGCGCTGGCGGCTATCAGATGTTCGGGATCACTCCAGCGCCGATCTACGACCCGGCGCAGACCCTTCCCTACCTCAAGGACTTCATGGTGTTTTTCCGGCCGGGCGACATTGTCAAGTGGAGGCCGATTACGCGGGAAGAATACGACCGAGACGTCAGGGCGGTCGAGGCCGGCACCTTCAATTTGACCATACGACCCGTCGCTTTTTCGCTCAAAGGGTTTCTGGCCGATCCCGGCGCTTATAGCCGTCATCTTTTGGAGTTACTCCATGGCCATTGAGGTAATCAAACCGGGCCTTGCTACCAGCGTGCAGGATGTCGGGCGGCCTGGTTACTACAACATCGGCATTCCAATTTCGGGCGCGCTCGACCAGTATTCGCTGCGCGCCGCGAATTTGCTCGTCGGCAACGACGACGGCACGGCGGCGTTGGAGGCCACCTTGCTCGGCCCGGAGCTACTCTTTCGCTCGCCAGCGATCGTCGCAGTTGCGGGGGCTGAAGCGACGCCGAAGATCAATGGCGAAGCTCGGCCCCGCAACGAGTCATTCGCTGTTCGAGCGGATGATCGCCTCTCGTTCGATTTCATGAGGCTTGGCGCGCGCATTTACATCGCGGTTTCTGGCGGCATCGATGTGCCCCAAGTGTTAGGCAGCCGCTCGACGTACGCGCTGGGCGCTCTCGGCGGATTTGCCGGCAGGAAACTAAGCGCGGGCGACGTGCTGTCGACAGGCGACGCTAAATCCGGCGCGCGCGCCGGCCGCGTTCTCAGTGGCGACTTGATACCAACCTATCCAAAATCGCTCGAACTGCGCGTGCTGACTGGGCTCTACTTCCATCGGATAACCGAGGAGTCGGCAAAGACGTTCTTCGAGGACACATGGACCGTGGCGCCGGAAGCCGACCGTATCGGCTATCGCTTTCGGAAGGGTCGTGCTTTGTCATTCCGCGAGCGAAAGCAGCCGTTTGGCGCCGGGTCCGATCCAAGTAACATCGTCGATGCGGGCTATCCGTACGGGTCAATCCAGGTACCGGGCGGCGTCGAGCCTATTATATTGCACCGCGATGCCGTATCCGGCGGCGGATACGCGATGATCGGCACGGTGATTAGTGCCGACATGGACCGCGTCGCGCAGATGCAGCCGAACAATCTAGCCCGCTTCGTCGAGGTGGACATGGACGCCGCGCTCAAGGAGCGCGCGGCGTACAAAAGCCGGGTGGCGCGATTGACGGAATTGCTACGTCAATAGAGGGCGATCGAAAGGCTGCAGAACTCGTATGCAGCGCAATCGCCGAGTTCCCGTTCTTCGCTTATGCTCGACATTCCGGAATGTCGAGGCCGGGCGCCCCGCTGGTGGCGAGGCGCGAGGCTGATCTCGCGGCAGAGTGTCTAGATGGCGCCGTGCTGCCGCAGATCGGCGTGAGTTTGGTCCAACGCCACATTTAGGCGGTCGAACAGCTGATCGATTTGCTCGTCCTCAATGATCAGAGGCGGACATACGGCAAGCGCATCTCCCGCTGCGCGTACAATCAAGCCGTTTTGCAAGGCCATTTCCGCCCCCCGTGCCCCGGCGGCCACAGTCGCGTCGAACGGGGTCTTTGATTTCTTATCCTGGACCAGTTCGACCGCTCCAATCAAACCCAAGCCGCGCGCCTCGCCGACAAGAGGATGGCGCCCCAGTTGCCCCAATCGCGCTTGAAAGTGCGGCATGACCGCGCGCACGTGGTCCACGATCCGACGCTCTTCATAGATCTTTAGCGTTTCGACTCCGACGGCTGCAGCAACGGGATGCCCGGAGTAGGTGAAGCCGTGAGCGAATACGCCGATTTTCTCGCTCTGGTTTACCAGCGCGTCGTTGATTGCCTCCGAGACGACGGTCGCCGAAATCGGCTGGTACCCCGAGGTTAGTTGTTTGGCGAGGACAACGATATCCGGTTTGATCTCAAAGTGCTCTAGGCCGAACATCGTGCCGAGCCTTCCGAAACCACAGATCACTTCGTCGACAATGAACAATACGTCATGCTTCTGGAGGACTGGCTGGATCTTGTCGAAGTAGGTCTGCGGCGGAACGAGGACACCGCCCGCTCCCATTACTGGCTCAGCGATAAAGGCGGCGACGGAATCCGGTCCCTCATTCGCGATTAATTCATCGAGCTCATTTGCCAAGCGGGATGCGAAGGTTTGCTCATCTTCGTCCGGCCGCGCGAAACGATAGTGGTGCGGGCAACTGGTATGCAGGATTCCGGAGATGGGTAGATCAAAGTCGCGATGATTGTTAGGGAGCCCGGTCAGGCTGGCGCTGGCAATAGTCACGCCATGGTAGGCTTTGACGCGCGAGATGATCTTTTTCTTATGCGGTCGACCTAGCGCGTTGTTGTAGTACCAAACGAGCTTGATCGCGGTGTCGTTGGCCTCCGAACCAGAGTTGTTGAAAAAGACCTTCGACATCGTCTCGGGGAGGAGATCGAGGATGCGCTCCGCCAGATCGATCGCGGGCCCGTGCGATTTTGAGGCGAAAGTATGATAATACGGCAACGTTTCCATCTGTCGCCGTGCAGCTTCTAACAGCCGCGGCTCACTGAAACCTAGCGAGACGCACCAGAGTCCAGCCAGACCCTCGATGTATTCTTTTCCTTGGTCGTCATAGACGTTTACCCCGCGCCCGTGCGTGATGATCAACGGTCCTTTAGACCGGTGCGCTTTCAGATTCGTGTAGGGGTGCAACAGAGTCGCTATGTCACGACTCGCCGCCGAATTACCGTGAACTCTCAACAGCCTCTCCAATAGCTCGAAAAGTGTGGACCATTCTCACGATACCACACGACCAAGGGCCTGACACGCCGCGTTCCCCTCAACGAGCTGCCGTCGGCCCGATACGGAATGCGGCTCACTCGCGCTTGCTGACAAAGCCTCAGATGGAGCGATTAACGCCGCCATCCACGACGATCGATTGCCCGGTGAGGAATCCGGCTTGAAGCGAACACAGGTAAGCGCAGAGGTCGCCGATTTCCTTAGGCTCGCCCATTCGGCCTACCGGGATGGTTTCGCAAAAGCGGCGCAATTGATCGTTGAGCGTGATTCCTGCACTCTTGGCGCGGGCAACGTGGATCTCGATGAGGCGGTCGGTCATAATCGGACCCGGGGCAATGTTGTTGACGGTGATGCCGAAGGGAGCAACGTCGGACGCGATTGTTTTGGCCATGACGGTCAGGCCAGCACGAACCGAATCCGACACTACAAGATCGCTCATCGGCTCCTTTACGCCATAGCCCGTCAGGTTGACAATGCGGCCGCGTCCCGAAGCTTTCAGCGCCGGCAACGCTTCGCGGATCAGACGAACCGCGCTCATCAAATTTAGCTGATAGCCGATATACCAGTCGTCATCGCTAGCCTTCACGAAGGCGCCGGTCGGGGGACCGCCCGCGTTGGTGACGAGGATGTCGAGACCACCTAGTGCGGCGACGGCTGCGGCCACGACACGCTTGACCTCATCGGGCTGCGATACATCGGCGGCGCAAGAGCCGGCAGCTCCAACCTCCGTCGCCGCCCGTGCGATCTCTTCGGCATTGCGCGAGCAGATGAACGTGCGAGCACCTTCCCGCGCCAAAGCAGCGGCGCAGGCCTTGCCAAGGCCTTTACTGGCGCCCGCAATCAATGCCCTGCAGCCGTTCAACCCAAGATCCATCGGGGTGCCTCACCTGTGGTCCGAAACGCGCCATTAGGCGCCTATTTATCTCGATCGGTCGATAGGGATGCATTTTCCCGGC
>CAVPXZ010000002.1:0-160318 GCA_963709825.1 uncultured Alphaproteobacteria bacterium | reverse complement strand
CAAAGAACGAACCCGCTCGCGCGGGAGTGCGCTGCGCGCGGAACGGATCAAATGGTGAGGGCCGCGCTAACCGACTGATCGAGAGGCGCTGACGGTCAGGCTTCCCGCCCTGAGGATCGAGGGGTTGCAGAACCCCAATCTCAGGACAGGAGCCTTCGATGAGTGACAAGCCCATCAGCGATCTTCGCCGCCGCATTTTGCAGGATATGACGAACCGCAACTTCGGCGCCAAGACCCAACACGATTATATCCGGCACATCGAGACCTTTGCCAAGTTCCTCGGCCGCGCGCCGGACACGGCGAGCGGCGACGACATCCGCTGCTTCCAGGCCGAGCAGATCGCGCAGGGCGCGCAGCCAGCGAAGATGAATACGCAAGCATCCGCACTGCGCTTCTTCCTTGGCATCACGTGCGGTCGCGCCGACCTGGCCCATCAGATTGCCCGCACGCGTTACCCCAGGAAGCTGCCGCGTGTGCTCTCGCCCGAGGATATCGCGCGGCTGCTCGAGGCGGCACCGGGCCCGGGCCTGAAGTACAAGGCGGCCTTGAGCGTGGCCTATGGTGCGGGCCTTCGAGGCGGCGAGGTCGCCATGCTGCGAGTGGGCGACATCGACAGCCAGCGTATGCTGATCCGTGTCGAGATGGGCAAGGGCCGCAAAGACCGGCACGCCATGCTGTCGCCGGTGTTGCTCGAGCTGTTGCGCACATGGTGGCTGCAGTGCCGCTCGCAGGGCTGGCTATTCCCGGGCCGCGATCCGCTGTTGCCGATCACCGTGCGCCAGCTCAACCGTGCCTGCCACATGGCTGCCGATGCCGCCGGGCTCGGCTCCTGGGTGTCGCCGCACACGCTGCGACACTCGTTTGCGACGCATCTTCTAGAGAGCAGCATCGACGTGCGCGTGATCCAGGTTCTGCTCGGGCACGCCAAGCTGGATACGACCGCACGCTACACGCAGGTCGCGACCAATCTGCTGCGGTCGGTCGAGAGCCCGCTCGATCGACTGCTGCGGCCGAAAGATCAGTCGCCGGCATAATCGGCGCCCCTTGGCTCGTCCTGCCCTGGAGGTCGCGGACCTGTTCCGTGACCATGGTCCCGCTTGGCGTGAGGCCAACCGCGGCCACGTGAGCCTCAGCCAGCTCAAGGTGATGAGTGCGATCGAGGACTGCCGCACGGCGGCGCTCGGCGGGCACGTTGCGCGCTGTGAGAACCAGCGGTGCGGCTTCACCTCGATTGCCTACAACAGCTGCCGCAATCGGCATTGTCCCAAGTGCCAGGGGGCGGCTGCGCGCGAATGGGTGGCGGCGCGCGAGGCTGATCTCTTGCCGGTGCCATACTTCCACGTCGTGTTCACGCTGCCGGCCGAGATCGGCGACATTGCCTATCAGAACAAGGCGGTGATCTACGACCTGCTGTTTAGAGCATCGAGCGAGACCATGCTCACCATTGCGGCCGACCCTAAACACCTCGGAGCCAGGATTGGCATCACCGCCGTGCTCCACACCTGGGGCTCGGCGATGACCCACCATCCGCACCTGCATATGATCGTGCCGGGCGGCGGCATCTCGTTCGATGGCCAGCGGTGGGTATCGTGCCGACCGGGATTCTTCCTGCCGGTGCTGGTGCTCTCTCGGCTGTTCCGGCGGCTGATGCTGGAGAAGCTTGTTGCTGCACACGCGGCCAGCAAGCTCACATTCTTCGGCACGCACGCGGCACTCGCCGATGCTGTGCGCTTCGCCGCGTTCCTGGCGGCGCTCAAGAAGAAGCGCTGGTTCGTCTACGCCAAGGAGCCCTTCGCGGGCCCAAGAGCCGTGCTCGCCTACCTGTCGCGCTACACCCATCGCGTCGCCATCTCCAACAGTCGGCTCTTGAAGACCGACGGCAAGACGGTGACCTTCCGCGTCAAAAACTATCGTGTCGACGGCGTTGCGCGATATACCACAATGACGCTCGACGTCGCCGAGTTCATCCGCCGCTTCCTTCTCCACGTGCTGCCGAAGGGGCAGCATCGCATCCGTCATTACGGCCTGTTCGCCAACGGCACACGCGTCGACAACATTGCGCTCGCACGAACGCTGATCGGCGTGACCGCGGCAGAGATCGCGAACGCTGCGGCGGCGCCGATGCTCGACCAGGACGCCATCAACGCAGAGCCGGCGACAGCCGAGCCCGAGCCTCACACACCGACCTGTCCGTGCTGCGGCAGCAAAATGCGCATCATCGAGGTCTTCCAGCGCGGCCAGACGCCCCGCCACAAAGCCTCGCCGTGCCCGCCATCGATCCGGATCGATACCTCATGACAATGCTCGTAGAAGCACAGCAAAACGATGATGCTTCGAGTTGGTCACCGGCCAGCCTCGCAGACCCGTTGTCGATCCGCCACCGACGCGGCTGTCGCACCGCCGGCAGTCACTCCCAACCGCACCATCGCCACCTGTTGCGAGGCCGTCGTTCGAAAAATACAAGACCAGCCGCCGCGATCACCACTTCGTCCGACAAAGACCAAGGGCTCAAATACCCATAGCGTTCGCGGCACCGCCACCAGTCAACCCCCCGCGGGTTCCTTCCCTGCAGGCTTCCGGACGCCGGCCCCGGTGCCAGCGGCACCGTCCGTGACGGCCGGCATCCGGAACCCTCAACACTTCCGGACTCATGCACTGCATAAGAAAACGAGCTCAGCTCAAATCCGGCAAGTAGATTTCCGACCGCAGTTACGCGACATTGACCTGGATCGACGCGATTTGATTGATGTGTACGTCTTCGGGCTGTGTGTTTCCGATGCAGTCTGTTGCGCGAACCGAGATGATATATCGGCCGCTGCGTGAAACAGTCCATGGGGACTCAAAAGCCTGCCATGCGGATTCGATCCTCGAACCGACCTTAGCATCGAACCACGGCTTCTCGTCGACGCGCAGTTGCACGCGTTCGATTTCGTAGGCGCCCCAAGCCCAGCCGGCCAGCCGATGGGTTCCGGTCGGGATCACGTCGCCGTTACGCAGGCTGGTGAGCAGGCTGTTGACGTGCATCTCGGCGACTTGTCGGTGCTCGACCGCGCCGTCGACGGTCTCGGCCGTATTGTAGAGCGTCGCCGAGAACAGCGTATAGGGCCGGCCATGCGCGATGATCAGGTTGTTCACCCACTTGACTGAGTTGGTGCCGTAGAAGCCCGGCACGATCACGCGTAACGGGTAGCCGTGCTCAGGCGGCAGCGGCGCGTCGTTCATCTCGTAGGCGAGCAACACATCGCCGCGACGCGCTCTTTCGAGCGGCAAGTCCTTGCGATATTCGTTGACGCGCTCGGCATATTTGGTGCCCGGGCGATAGACGCCCCAATCTGCGCCGTCGATCCACAGGTGGGTCGCATCCGTGAGGGGCTCGGCCAACGCGAGCACGTGCTCAAGCGGCACGCCGCGCCATTTTGCCGTGCTCACGCGCCGCTTCGGTTTGTCGGGCGCGTGAGGATCGCCGGCGCATTCGAGGGTGACGGTCAGCGTGCGTGACGGCAGCGCCCGCAGCGCTTCGAGGCTCAGAACTTGGCGCCGCGCCACGGCGCCGCCAAGCGTTACCGACCATTCGCCGGGCCCGGGGCGCGGAATGCCGAGCGCCGCCAGCACGAAATGCTGCGACGTCGGCGTTAGGAACGATCGCAACGCCTCCGGCGGCGCCTCGCGCAGGACCGTGCGGTCCGCTGGGTCCATTGGGATTCTTTCCATGCGCCGGCCTCTATCGCCGAGGGGCGCGTCCACGACGCCACGCCCTTCGCACAGCCGTAAGCGTACAAAATAGCAAGAGTTTTAGATACAAGATTGGAATGCCCGATGACTGCTTTGGGTCATTCGCGTCGCATTCGCGATGTGCGTGGCACGTCCGCTTAACCCCTAACAGCGGTCGAATAATCCGCTACCGCAAACGGTTGAAACGGGCCACTTTCGGAAGTCACTGCCCGATAGCTCGCGCCGGTAATTCGTCCAGGAGCGCTTTGGCCCGTCTTAGATCGAGCGTGTCGAAGCCTTCGGTGAACCAGCCGTAGACCGGAGCAAGCAGTTCGCGCGCTTGCTGCACCTTGCCCTGCGAGCGCCAGAGGCGCGCGAGGGTCATAGCGGCGCGAAGTTCCCAGGATTTCGCTTGCTGTTGGCGAGCGACCGCGAGGGCGCGCTCGAAATAGGCTTCAGCTTTAGCCGCGTCCGGATCCGGCGACTTGAGTGCGATTTCTCCAGCAATGCGATTGATCTCGGCTTGGTACCAGCCCTCTTTGGTTGTTTCGACCGCAGTCATTGCTTCGCCAATGCAACGCCAAGCATCATCGAGCTTCCCAAGCGCTGCATAGGCAACGGCCAGATGCGACAGCCAGGCCGTACCCCACGTCGTTGCGCCGTTTGCCCGCAGGCCAGCGATCTCGGCACTGATCGCTTGGATTGCGTCAGCCGTTTTTCCGGTCTGGGCGAAAACGCAACCACGCTGACCGCCGCCAAGCATCTTGTAGAACGGGTGCACCTTTTCCTGCGCCAAAGCGATACATTCCTCCAGATGTATGACCGCTGCCGCGGCATCTCTGCAGCAGATATGGGTGAACGCAGTGCAGGATAGCGCCAACAGCAGCGTTGGGATGTGATCGGTCTCGCGCGCCGCGGTGATCGCACGCTCGGTCTCTACCAAGGCTGTCTTGGGATAGCCGAGCAACCATAGAGCCAACGGCCGAAAGGTTAGGGTGGCCGCTCCCACATCATGGCCAAATCGCATTGCCAGCGGGCGATGCACGGCCGGGTCGTAAAGCGACAGAGCACGATCGAGATGTGAGAGCGCTTCGGCGGCGTCGCCCATGCACAGCAAGGTATTGCCTAGCAGACGATGTCCAATCATTGTGGGGGCCGTTGCTTTCTGCTGCTCTGCAAGGGCAAGGAACTGCTGCGCAAGGGGGCAAGCAGCATCACCGTCGAAGTCGATGAACTTCGCGATGAAGAAACCGTAAAGGACGGAGTACAGAAGGAGCGGGTCTTCAACGTGCTCGCCTAGTGCCTCCGAATGCTCGATCATCATCCGGGCTTGGTCGAACGCAGCTTTTGTCTCGGTCGCTGCCGCTCCCTTCGCATGATACAGAGCGTTAGCTAGTTTCTGTCGCGAAACGCCATCATTTGTGTTGGGACGTGTCATTTCCCCAATAAAACCGGGGCGAACTGATGTTTGATGTCTGTCGCGCATTTGCCAAGTATTTAGGCGCTGATTTTCATCGCAATTGGCCAAGTGCCGATAGGGACGGCGGGTCGGTTGCCAGATAGTACGGCGGATATTGTGCCGCCACAAACGATGGATTTGAGGGATATTGTCAGGCGGCTTTTTGTCTGCGCGATGATCGTTGCGCCAACAGGGCTGCGATCTTCATGAGGTTGTTGGCGAGCACGGCCGCCGCGACCCACAGCTCGAAACGCTCTCGGCCTTCGGCAAGACATCGCTTCATGCCGCGACCGCGGAACAACACCGAGATGCGCCCCTCGATACCTGCGCGAAAGCGCTGGCCGTCCTTGAACTCCCGGCTCTTCTCATAGGCTTCGCGCTCGGGCGCTTTGGTGCCACCCCGCTGTGGGATGCACACCACCTTGACGCCTTGCTGCTTGCACGACATCACGTTCTTCTCGCTGAAGAAGCCGCGATCCGATCCGTACAATTTGGGGACGTCGCCGAAGGTCTGCCTGTGGCGTACCAGGGAGATAACCACATGCTGTTCGTCAATGGGATTTCCGTCCAACACGTCATACTGCGTGATCAAGCCGTGCGCGCTTTCGGCGAGGAAGACCTTGTGGCCGAACTCGATCGGTGTCTGCACCTTACCGCGTTTTATGAGGTCCGTGTGGGGCTCAAAAATCGAATAGAGCTTCTCGTCCGTTGGAACTTGCTCGCCGTTAAGCACACGGCGGCGCGACTGATCAGTCACGCGCGCCCCCAGAGCACAAAAGTGCTCGATCTCCTTGCGCGTCTCCGCGATAACCAGATCGGTGATCATATCTTTGCCGCGCGCTTTGCGGGTCTGCCGCAGCGCTGCTCGTGCGCTGCCGATGACTTCCTCGGCAATCCCGATGAGTTCGCGATATGTCGCGGTTTGCCGCTCCTGGCGTTGCCTCGGGGTCATCCGTTAAATCTCTTGCATCCGGCGCCGCGCTGATCGCGTCCGATCTCGGAACCCCTTGATACGCGGGCGTTCCAGCGCTGCGGCAAGGCGACCGATCAAGCGCGTGACGACGCGAACGACATCCCACAACAGCGTATTGTCGGTCGGATGATGAATGTCAGTCTGCACCACCGTGGTGTCGACGCGCAGCC
Source organism: uncultured Alphaproteobacteria bacterium (assembly GCA_963709825.1). GTDB lineage: Bacteria > Pseudomonadota > Alphaproteobacteria > Rhizobiales > Xanthobacteraceae > BOG-931. The sequence goes on along the minus strand of CAVPXZ010000002.1, from coordinate 154,005 downwards.
TTTGGCCGTCCTCCAGTCCGAGGTCGACCGCCGCCTGCACCACCAGCTCATTGATCGCCTTGAGCGTCTCGGGCGTCAGCCGATTGAAGCCGCGGTGGAATGCATCGTGTCGTGGCACCGGCAGACAATAGAAGTCGGTGAACTGGCGCAGCGTGCATCCGTCGGCAATCCGCTCGCGCAATTCGCGGTAATCCCAGTTCTTGATGCGCATGAGAATCAGCGAGCGCAGGATCTGCTGCGGCGTCAGGCCGCTGCGACCAGTCTCGGCTTTCTTCAAGCCCCGCGTCAGATCGCAGCGGACCTGTTCGATCATGTCCTTCTGGTCGTCAAGAAAATCGGAAATGGCCTGCAGCAACGGCTCAAGACGCAGGCCCTGACGCATCAGTTCCCAATCGGCAAAACTGACTTGTCGCTCTGCTGTCCTCGACACCGCTCAGCCCTCGTCGGCCTTCTTAGCTTCGGCGCGCTCTCGCTTCAGCGCTTTGATGTATCGCGGTGCCGCCTGGTGCAACAGATCCTGCAGAGCGCGTCCGTTATCCAGACCGCGCTGCACTTGCGGAACAAGATCCTCTGGAACGTAAACCGCAATGCGACGCCCCGCCGCGCGATCGTACAACACATAGCTCTGATGCTGTTCGCCAGACAAACAAGCCGCGCAGTTCGCGCGGACGCACCGACTGCGCCGCAAGCTCAGCGAGCCAAGAAACGCCGGCCACAAAACCGCAGCTTCGCTCTGCAGCCAGCGCATCACATCAGAAGGCGATTCCGAAATCAATATGTCTCATGTCAAACATGTGTCCACAGACACACAGACATATCAAGAAAACGATTCAAGAAAACCGCGAGAAACCAGCTATTTTAAAGGATAAAATGCGTTTCGCGACAGAAACTAGCTAGTCCCACTTGAAGCCTGATCTGTTCGTGGCGCAGCGTGGGGGTTGCAGGCAGTGATGCAAATTGGTCGAGGGCGCGCGTGAACTGGGCGACCGCTTCAATCAGCGCGGAGCGCTCTAATGATCGCTGTCCGGCTTTGCCCCACAGCCCCGCGGCCTTCTCGATAAGACCAGCATCGGTGCATTGACGCGCCAACAGTTCCGGCCGGGTCTCGACTATTTCGACGAATTGGCTTTCGAGGGTATCGGCAATTCGGGCGTGCAAAGCGCGGCGTGGCTCGCGCAGGAGCGTGCCATAGGCGGCGTCCTGCACCAGCGCGTGTTTGAACAGGTAGCTTGCGTACGGCGGCACGCCCTGCCGAAATAGCAAACCTGCGGCGATAAGCCGACTTAGGACACTCCGAACATAGCTGCTACGATTTTGCGTTGTGCCTTGGCCTGATTGTGTAGTTCCATTCAGGATGGAACTGATCGCCGGTGATGTCGAGGCAGTTCATTGCGGCTTTGCTGACCTTGATGCCCTTCTGGTAGCTGCGCGTGTCGAGCGCGCTTTCGACCTTCAGACCGGTCTTGGTGGTCGTCGCCCCGATCAACTCGACCACGGCAAGGCGATCCGTCAACGGCCGGCCGCGCCAGTTCTGCGTGATGTGGCAGAACAACCGGTGCTCGATCTTGTTCCATTTCGATGTGCCGGGGGGATAGTGGTGGACGCGGATCACGAGCCCGGTCTGGTCGGCCAGCTTTTGCAGTTCGAGCTTCCAGAGGCGCACACGCGCACCATTTGAGCCGCCGCAGTCGGCAGTGACCGTCAATTCCCGTGCATTGGGATAGCGCTGTCGTCCCATCCGTTCGAGCCAGCAGCGGATCGACTGCACGGCGAACTCGGCGGTGTCGCTGGTGATCCCGACGCTGACGAATCCGGTGTTGGCGGTCACATCGTACACGCCATAGGGCACGACCTTGCCGAGCTTCTTGTTCTCGAAGTCGTGCACGTTCACGCGCTGCGGATCGCCTTTGGGACGATAATCAGTTCCGCCATTCTTGAAGTTGCCAACCAGTTCCTTCTTCTTGGTATCGACGGAGATGACGGGTTGTTGTTGGGCCTGCGCCGCAATGACTTTCGAGTTGATGTATTCGAACTGGGCGTTTCGGTCGGGATGTTTCGAGCCTTCATCCGCCTTGCGGTTCGACTGGCGCGAGAACCCGAGTTTCACCAACTCTGTGCACACCGTGTCGGCACTAATCGGATGCCCCATCTGCGTCAGGGTCGCGGCAAGCTTCTCCATGCTCTTCGACACCCAGATCAACGGTCGCATCGGATCGCCCAGCGTCGCCGGCTCGACCAAGCGCTTGAGCGCGGGGACGAGCCCCGGATCGTTCTCGCAAACCGACCGGCGACCGCCGCCGGCACGGCGAACCTGCCCCTTCGGCAGCGGTTGTGCATCGAGATCTTGCTTGCCGCGATTGATCGTCGAGCGGGCGAGCCCAGTGATTTTCGAGACGATCACCACACCGCCTCGACCAGCGCTCCGCACCTCCGCCGCCGCAAACAAGCGCCGCCCCCGCTCGTCGAGCCGCGAGCCGACCGCATCCCATCGCAGCCTAATGGCGGCCTCGTCGATCATGCGACCGACTTACCCCGGTTCGCCGAAAACAGGAATCCCCAATACCTGAGTCAATCCGACGCACAATCGGCGGATTACGATTCAGTTATTGTTCGGGGTGGCCTTAGCGCAGAGTTGAGCTCCGTCTCCGGCGCGCGCACCACTGCAGCTAGGAGAGCGTGGGAAAACTCCCGACCGATCGCTGCTCCGATCTGCGCCACCTCCTTGGCCGCGCCGAGGCGGTCGAGCCGCGCCATTAGTGACGCGTGCAAACTTGCCGGGACCGCCGCCGGTGACGACATGGCCGTAGTCCCGAGCTCAGCTGCGCTTTGGCTCTCCGCTTCCAGAACCGTCTTCGTTATCTCCTCGATGAAGAGCGGGATGCCGTCGGTACGCTCGAGGATGCTCTTCCGAATGTTCGCAGGCAGTACCTTGGTCCCTACGATGCGATCAATCATTGCGCCGGCTTCGCGCTCGGTCAGCCGCTTGATGGTGAGCGCGGTTACATAGGGTCGTCCCAACCACGGCGGCTGGAATTCGGGACGATAGGTCATGACCAGCAGCACGCGCAGGGTTGGTAGTCTGTCCACCATGCGACTGAACAGTTCGAGGCTTGTGGGATCGATCCATTGTGCGTCCTCGAAAACCATCAGTACCGGATTTTGCTGTGATAAGGTCGCCACTTGTAAAATGAGCGCTTCGAGCGTGCGTTGCCTACGCTGTTGTGGTGTCAGTTTGAGCACCGGATAACGTCCGTCGTTTGGCAGCGACAGCATCTCTGCAAAGAGCGCGGCATCTTGGGCCAACGTCGAGCTTTGCGCTAACAGCGACTCGAGCTTGTCGAGCTTCGCTTGCAAGCTGTCATCGCGGGTGAATCCTGCCGCGCGCTCGATTTGCCCGATAGTGGGAAAAAGGGCGCTATCGGTGTGCTGCGGCGAGCAGAAGTTGCGCAATCGCGTGTGTGGCTGTGTTGCAATGGCTTCGAGCAGCGCCGCAGTCAATCGCGACTTGCCAATCCCGGCTTCGCCGGAAAGCAACATCACCTGGCCTTCGCCAGCTTTTGCCTTCGACCAGCGCCGGAGCAACAGTTCAAGTTCTTCCTCCCGACCGACAAGGTCAGTGAGCTCACTGCCATGCAGCGCCTCAAAACGGCTTGCGGCCAAGCTAGGTCGCAATGCTGCCCAAACGTGCATAGGACCTGCAATTCCCTTCAGGTCCTTCGTCCCGAGATCCTGGAGGTCGAACAGATTGCCGAGGAGGTTTCGCGTACTCTCGGCGATAACCGCAGTGTCCGGCTCAGCGAGAGCCTGAAGTTGCGCCGCGATATTCGGCGTCTCGCCGATGATGCCGTGCTGCTGCGCGCCTCCCGCATCTGTCATCTCACCGACAACCACCAGGCCGGTGGCAATCCCGATCCTCATTTGCAGCGGCGCAGGCGTTTTCAAAGCGGCCACAGCGGCGACCAATTCGAGCGCCGCGCGAACCGCGCGATCGGGGTCGTCCTCGTGCGCCTCAGGATAGCCAAAATAGAGTATCGCTGTGTTCCCGTAGGTGTGTGCGACGAGTCCGTTGTGCCGATAAGCCGTTTCCACGACATGGCTATGATAGCTTCGGATAGTCTCGCGTATATCCTCCGGGTCCATTCCGGCGTTCTCAGCGCCGAGCAATAACTCGCATGACGCGATGGTAAGTTGGCGGCGTTCGGCGGACGTGGCTTTGTCGTGGCCTGTTGCTGGTTGTCCTAACGTTTCCGAGTCAACAATCGAAGCAGCCGCCGGGGCCTCCTCTACGGGATGTGCTCGTTCCTGAACCGACCCGACAAAGCGGATGCCTTTACGCGGGATGGTGCGGATAAGTCGCTGCTGGTCGCCATCGTCGCCGACGGCGGTCCGTGTCGCATTGATGCGTGTGGTCAGCGCAGATTCCGATACAGCCCGTCCGCCCCAGACGGCTTGGAGAATATCGTCCTTGCTGACGACGCGGTCGCGGCTGGTGATGAGATATTCCAGTAGATCAAAAACCTGGGGCTGTATCGCGATGAGTGCATTCCCGCAGCGAAGCTCGCGGCGGGCCGGGTCGAGAACAAAATTTTCAAAGAAATAGAGCATCTCGGCCCCCACCGGAGCGGGATCGCTGCAGGTGCCTATCCCAACCCCAGTATCTGAGCGGCAAAAATCAAGCTCATCGTAAGGAAATATCAAGGCCGGCGTAAAGCCAAAACCGCCGACCGTATCCATGATGCGGTTTTCGACGGCAGTGAACGAAGCGACCGTGGAAGGCGGCGCGCAGGCGAATTGTCCGGCAGATCGGGGGCATGGTGCGGCGCACTCTAAGACCAACGACGCCGGTCACAACACCCCAGTCGTTTGCGGGTGATGCGCCTTGCACTCCGTTTCACGAACTTTGGAGACTACCATGACCCGATACCGCCTCGATCCCATCTTCGACCGCACACTAGACGGCGCGATCAAGGGCATCATCCGCTATGACATCTATCTCGACGGCCATTTTGTTGGCTCGCGAAGGACACACGCGCTATGCCACGAGTACCTCGACGAGCTCATCCCCTCAATCCCCGAACCGGGCCGCGCTTCGGCAACCATTCATCAGCTAAGCCACCGCGTTGCACGACGCGACGGTCGGGAATGCGCCGCTTGAGAACAGAGCATCCACGGCAATGACACCGATAACGGCGCATTCGAATTCTCGGATTGGCCGACGTCTGCAAGGGGTCAATCGCGTCACTTCGTACGGGTTTGAGGCACGTCCGCTATTCACCCCCACAGCCGACATCCCTGCGTCCGCACCTATCATCTGTCTACTGAGTCAGATGGCGACCTGTTCGATCAGGGTGGGATCGTCGACCGCCGCCCCGGACGTACCGCTGCGTCGCTGTAATTCTTTCCGATCTCGTTCCGGTCACAGCCACCGCCGCACGCGTCCAACGTAACTGTCGTATGTCGCTCCGAATTGGCGGCGCATCTTGGCTTCCTCGAAGGGGATATGGATCCAGTTAGCAGTAGCGAAAACTGCGATGGGCGCAATGAACATCGGCCACGCGCCTACCCATATGGCGATGCCCACACTGACGATAACAAGGCCCAGGTACATCGGATTGCGGGTAAGCCTGTAGGGACCAGTTGTCACCAGCTTGCGATTGGCGAGCGAGGTCGGGCTAACCTCGGTACCCTCACGGCGAAACAGGACAATTGCCCAGACGGGCGGTATCCAAGCAACGACAAACAGGGCAATTCCGAGCGGCACAAACGGTAGGCCGGGAAATCTGGGCCGAGCAGGATTGCCCCAGATGTCAGGGAACTGGATCACAGACGACGGCTAGTCCGCCGCAACTCGGACAAGAACTAATTGTCCCGCCGATATGCCAAGCTTGTGGCGGCACCGGCCGACGACAGGATGATCCATAAGTTTGAGAAAACGGTCTACGTCTAGTCGGTAGGGTGAGCTTGCTGGAGAATGCCGCTTGTTTCACCCGGGCGCCGAAAATCAGTAGTCCGCGCGATCGTCCACGGCGTGCCCTTGCTTCGGCACCAGCACCGTCCGTTCGTAGGTCATGAACACTGTCCCGTCGGCCTTCTTGCCCGTGGTCTTCACGGTGACAATGCCTTGCGTCGGACGCTTAGCGGATTCGCGCTTCGACAGAACTTCGGACTCGGCGTAGATCGTATCTCCGATAAACACCGGTGCGACAAGCTTGATTTCGTTCCAACCGAGATTGCCGATCGCCTTTTGGCTCACGTCGCTCACGCTCATGCCGGCGACAATCGAGAGGGTGAGGCAGCTATTCACCACCATCCGACCAAACTCGCTCTTGGCCGCATACGCCGCATCAAAGTGCAGCGGATGCTGATTCATGGTGAGCAGCGTAAACCAAGTATTGTCGGCTTCGCTGATGGTGCGGCCGGGCCTGTGCTCGTAGATGTCGCCGACGTTGAAATCTTCGAAATAGCGCCCGTAGCTCTCACGGTATCGGCGCATGCCGATTTCCCTGCCGATGGCGATCATCGCCTCCCTCATTCTTTAACTTGTCCGGACAACATAAAGCGTGCAAATACCTATGGTCAAGCTGACGGTCGGCGCAGCGGCAGCTTGCCTTCTTGCGGGCGCTCGCTACACCTGAGCGCGGGAATTGCTGCAACGCCACCGTTATTTGATTGATTGATCGGTCCGGACAGCCGATGGCCAAAGCCGCGCTCTCTACTTCGAGCAGGAAGTCCCGAACGGCGGGCGAACCGCTCTACATGCGGATCGTGCGCGTGCTTCAGGAGGAAATTGTCAAAGGGAAGCACCCGGTCGGCACACGCTTGCCGACCGAGGGCGAGCTTTGCCAGCGCTTTGCGGTCAGCCGCCACACCGTGCGTGAGGCGCTGCGCCACCTACGCGACTTCGGTTTCGTCAGCCCACGGCAGGGCTCGGGCACGACGGTTGCCGGGACCAAGCCGTCATTCTATGTGGATCCAGTCGCCTCGGTGAGCGACCTGATGCAGTACGCCGTCACGACGCGCTATGCCGTCGACCGTTCGGAATTCGTCATCGCGGATGCGATGCTCGCGGGGCGGCTCGGTTGCAGCCCAGGGCGGCGTTGGCTGCGTACCGTGGGCTTCCGCTACACGGCGGACAACGCCGCGCCAATCTGCTGGACCGAGGTCTATGTGCACGCCGCCTATGCCGGCATTCGCTCGCTCATCGGCAAACGCACAGGCGCGATCTACACATACATCGAAGAAATGTACGGCGAACGCGTGGTCGAGGTTGTGCAGACGCTAAGCGCTGTAACCGTGCCCGAGAGAATCGCCGCGGGACTTAAGGTCGCACCGGGCTCACCGGCCCTGCAGATCGAGCGGGTGTATAAATCGGCCAAGCACCGTGTCATCGAAGTCGCGTTCAATCTGCATCCGGCCGACAGGTTCAGCTACTCAATCTCGCTACGACCGGAGCGCGCCCGACCAGGTCCGTCGCATTGACAGGCTTCGCCCAAGGGCGCAAATTTGTCCGGACAAATTGCCCCCTGGTGGAAGAGGTCGCTGTCACAAAGGAGGAGCCCATGAACGCACCCGTCGCCGTTCTCAAGAATCCGCGTGCTGAGACCGCGGCGGCCGCGGCCGCCGCAACGCTTATATCGGAGGAATTGGCCCGCTTCGTCGGAACGTTCTCAGCCGATCGGATCCCAAGCGTCGTGGCGGCGCGCGCCAAGCATTTTATCCTCGACGCTGTCGGCATCGCGCTTGCGTCGACGACCTACGACTTCGCTCATCGGGTGATGACGGCAATTTCCGGGCTGGCGGGAGCAGGCGATGCTGCCGTCATCGGCATGCCCGCCCGGCTGCCGCTGCGGGACGCTGCGCTGATCAACGGCATCCTCATTCATGGGCTCGATTTCGATGACACGCACAGCGGCGGCGTCATTCATGCCACCAGCAGCGTGCTCCCGACGGTCCTTGCGGTCGGTGCGCAAAGGCATGCCAGCGGCCGCGACATGTTGGCGGCCTACGTGCTCGGCGTCGAGGTGGCGGCACGGCTGGGCGCAGTCGCCAAGGGCGCCTTTCATCAGGTCGGCTTTCACCCGACCGGGCTGATCGGAGCGTTCGCCTGCACGCTTGCGGCGGGACGCCTGATGGGGCTCGGCGAGAAGCAGCTTGTGATGGCTCAAGGTATCACGCTATCGGCCGCATCCGGCAGCCTCGAGTTTCTGGAGGATGGCGCTTGGAACAAACGCTTCCATCCGGGCTGGGCGGCGAACGCCGGCATCACGGCCGCAGCGCTGGCGCAGCGAGGCTTTGTCGGCGCGAAGCGGACCTATGAGGGGCGTTTCGGCCTCTACCAAAGTCATCTCCAGGCGCATTTCGACCCCGCCAATCTTGCGCTCGCCAGCGCCGGTTTGGGCGAAACCTGGGAATTGCTGCAGGTTGCCGTGAAGCCCTATCCCGCCTGTCATTTCGTCCACGCCTGTATTGACGCCGCGGTGGCGCTGGTGCGGGAGCAGAAGCTTGAGTCCGGCGCGGTAGAGCGCGTCCGCGCGCTTGTGCCGAGCGAGGTGGTCAAGACCGTCTGCGAACCGGTCGCCAACAAGCGGCGGCCGGCGAACAGCTATGACGCTCAGTTTTCGATTCCCTACGCGGTGGCAGCCGCGCTTCAGCGCGGCCGCTTCACCCTCGACGAACTGGAAGATGATGCGCTCGGAGACAATCACATTCTTGCTCTCGCCGATCGCGTCCATTACGAAGTCGATCCCGCGACGACTTTTCCTCGCCACTATACCGGCGAGATCATCGTCACCACCCGCGACGGCCGCACTTTGCGTCATCGCGAAGCTATCAACCGCGGCAACGGCGAACGTCCGCTGAGCGAAGCCGCCATCGTCGAAAAATTCCGCTTGAATGCGGCCCGAGCCGTGTCGCCGCAGCGTGCCAGTGAGATTGAGGCGCTCCTGCTTTCGCTCGACGAACACGCCGACGCGCGCGCCATCGCCGACGGCCTGGGAGCGGCCTAAAGACATGTCGGGCAGCCAACTAGAGCCCCAAGCTTCGACAAGCGAGGAGGTCGAGGCCGAAGCCGTCATCCTCGCGAGCATCGATCGCTTTCTCGATCGGGACGTCAAGCCATACGTTCAGAAGCTCGAACACGACGACGTCTATCCCGAAGACATTGTCGAGCGGATGAGAGAGCTGGGCTTGTTCGGTGCCACGATCGATGTCGCCTACGGCGGGCTCGGGTTGTCGACCACCGTCTATGCGCGCATCGTCGAGCGCATCTCGCGAGTCTGGATGTCGCTCACCGGCATTTTCAATTCGCATCTCATCATGGCGGCGGCGGTTCAGCGATTCGGCACCGAAGCGCAGAAGTCGGCCTATCTGCCGCGCTTCGCGACCGGCGAATTGCGCGGCGGGCTCGCCCTTACCGAGCCTGATTGCGGCACCGACCTTCAAGCGATCCGCACGGTCGCGCGGCGGCGCGGCGAGATCTATGTGATCAACGGCACGAAGACCTGGATTTCGAACGGCATCTACGGCCAGTGCTTTGCGCTCTTGGTCAAAACTGACACGGAGGCAGAGCCGCGCCACAAGGGGATGAGCCTTTTCATTGCCGAGAAAGGCGACGGCTTCCGCGTCAGCCGCAAGCTGGAGAAGCTCGGCTACAAGGGCATCGATTCCGCCGAACTCGTGTTCGAGGACTACGCCGTCCCGGCGGATCGCCTGATCGGCGGTAAAGAAGGGCTCGGCCTCAAACACGCGCTCGGCGGCCTCGAGCTTGGTCGAATCAACGTTGCAGCGCGCGGCGTCGGCCTTGCGCAAGCGGCGCTCGATCAGGCGCTCGCCTACAGCCAGATACGCAAGACGTTCGGCAAGCCGATCTGCCAGCACCAGGCGATCCAGCTCAAGCTCGGCGACATGGCGACGCAAGTGCAAGCCGCGCGGCTTCTGACCCAGGACGCCGCACGCGCCTACGATCAGGGCCAGCGCTGCGACATGGAAGCCGGGATGGCGAAACTGTTCGCCACCGAAGCCGCGGTGAATGTCTCACTCGAAGCGATGCGCATTCACGGCGGCTACGGCTATTCCAAGGAGTTCGTGGTCGAGCGTCTTTATCGCGACGCGCCGCTTCTCGTCATCGGCGAAGGCACCAACGAGCTGCAGCGCATTATCATCGCGCGCCAGCTGGTCGAACGCCACCCGGTCTAGAGGTTCGCACAGATGCTGCCGCTTTCCGGACTGCGCGTGGTTGCCATCGAGCAGTATGGCGCGGGCCCCTATGGCACCATGCAGCTCGCGGACCTTGGCGCCGAGGTCATCAAGATCGAGAACCCGACCGAAGCCGGCGACATGTCGCGCCGCGTCGGCCCGTTTTTTCTTAGTCAAGACGACAGCCACTTCTTCGAAAGCTTCAACCGAAACAAAAAAAGCATCACACTCGACCTCAAGCGCGAGGGTGCGCGCGAGGTCCTCAATGCGCTGGTGCAAAGCGCCGACGGCGTGCTCGACAATCTGCGCGGCGACCTGCCCGACAAGCTTGGACTCACTTACGCGACGCTGAAAGACGTCAATCCGCGCATCGTTTGCGCCCATCTTTCGGCCTACGGCCGCACCGGCCCGCGCGCCAATTGGCCCGGCTACGATTATCTGATGCAGGCGGAGGCGGGCTATCTGTCGCTGACGGGCGAGCCCGATGGTCCGCCAAGCCGGATGGGACTGTCGATCGTCGACATGATGACCGGCCTGTTCGCAGGGTTTGCGCTTCTCTCCGGCATCATTGCCGCGCGACAGACCGGCGTCGGCCGCGACATCGACGTCAATCTATTCGACTGCGCGCTTCAGAACCTCAGCTATCTCGCGACCTGGTATCTTAACGAGGGCCACAAGCAAGGTCGCGAGCCACGCTCGAGCCACCCGTCACTCTCCCCCAGCCAGCTTTACCGGACGCGCGATGGCCATATCTTCATCATGTGTAATAAGGAGAAGTTCTGGCCGATCTTTTGCGAATTGATCGGCCGGCCCGAGCTCGGCACCGACCCGAATTTCCGCACCTTTAAGGACCGATTACGCAATCGGGGCAAGCTCACCGAGATTCTGGACGCGGCTCTCCGCGAGCGCACCACGGCCGAATGGCTCGAGCATTTCGCAGGCGGCGTTCCCGCTGCGCCGGTCAACGATATTGCCAGCGCGCTGGAAAATCCGTTTGTGCGGGGCGGGGGCCGCATTTGGAATGTTGCGCATCCCGCGCGCCCGGACTTCAAAATGGTCGCGTCGCCGTTCACCTGCACTGACGATGATCTCCCGAAGCGGCCCGCACCAGCGCTTGGAGAACATACAAATGAAGTGCTTGCCGGTTGCGGCTTCTCGCGCGACCGGATCGAAAGCCTGCGGCGTCTCGGCGTGATTTAAGCGACGGAGCTCGAACGCTTAAGCAGCTTCGATTACTTGTTCGCGTTCGGATGCGCACGGCATGCGAATTCAGAGTGGCCGTGCTGTGTCGCGAAACGAGCCGGCCGCCGGTGGCGGATGCTCATCGTTGTCCGCCGATCCATCGCCGGATCGCCTCCGCGCGAGAGTGCGGATCGTCCGCGAGGATCCTGCCGGCGGAAAGATGCGAGAAGACGTCCTGCTCAGCGGTGATTTCGAGTATAGGCGCAGCGATTCCGGCGACGCGTTCCCGTCCGGCGTATGAAAGCGCGGCGCGCCAGGCGGGAGCGCAGCTCGCGGGCTGCTTCATCGTCTCGCGTACGCGCAGCGTGAGATCGTTCGGGGCGATGCGCGGCGTCCTACTGCGCGCCGCGCGATGGGTGCGCTCGAACCAAGGCCACCACAGCTCCGAGTCGCGCAGATGGTGCCAAGCCCGCAGCCAGTGGCTGCCTTCCCACACCGGCGAGACCTCTGGCGCGTAGTGGTAGGGAAGGACGTTTCTTTCTTCATCGCCGAGAAAACAGGGAGCTTCGAGCACCAGCCCGAGCACGCGGCGGCCGAGTCGGTGCGCGAGCTCCACCGCGACCGCCGCGCCACCGTTGTGGCCGTAGAGGCGCACGGTCGCGACATTCAGCGTGTCGAGAACCTTTGCTGCCGTGTCCGCCCAGGTCTCCACATTCTGTGGATTGCCGGGAAGCGGATCGGACTCACCGTGCCCGGGAAAATCGAGCGCGAGCGCCGGCGCGCTCTCCAGAATCAGCGCGTCGTAGAGAAAGGAAGAACCCGGCGCGTGCGGCAGGACGAACAGAGGCACCGAACCAGCGAGATCGCCCGCATAGCGCACCAGAACCTGTGCGCCGTCAATATCGAGGTAGTCGGTCGTGGTGCGCCCGGGAAGCGCGGCGCAGGCAGGCGCAGGCGGCGGCGAGCCGCGCGCCGGATGGCGTTGCAGGATCGCGCGCTCGGCAAGTGCCGCCGGTTCCGGTTCGCGCGGCATGATTTCAGTCCAGGCCGATTTCGGGTAAAGCTTATGGCTCGCGTAGAGACTGTCGCCCCGGCGGTGGCCGAAGCACGCCGGCACTTCGAGGTCGCGCAGGATTTCGAGCCCGCGGTGGCGGAAGGGAGCGGCGTAGCCGATGCGGTAGTCGGTTCCAGCTTCGAGAAGCTCCACGACGCCTCGGTGCAGGAAATCGAGATCCGGTACGTCAGCGTCCGAGCGCGTCTCCGCGGTCTGCACGTTCCACGGCCAGAAGACGTGCTGATCACGGTAGCGGAACCACAGGCGCAGCAGGTGCGCGCCGTCCCAGGCCGGCACGATCGGTTCAAGATAACTTTCGAGCTGCTCATCAGTGTAGGGTTTGGCGAACACTGCGTAGCCGTCAGCGAATGCCATGGCGCAACGATGCGGGTGGCGGGCAGCGAATTCGACCGCGATGGAAGCGCCGGTGTGACGTCCGTACGTGGCAACGTGTTCGACGCCGAGCGCATTGAGAGTTTCGGCGAGGGCGTCTGCAAAGTCCTCGATACGCGGTTTCGGGATCGGCAGCTTGTCGGACAGACCGAACCCCGGCGTGTCGAAGGCAAGGCAGGTAAAGCGCTCGCCAAAAACCGGCAGCAGCGGTCGCATCACCTTGGCGGAGCAGGGCGACGCATGCAGCATTGCGAGCGCCGGTCCGCCGCCTGCGCGCAGATAGTGCATCCGGCGCTTTCCTACCGTGACGAAGTGTTTGGAGATCTTCATCAATAACTGCGCGGAAGGGCCATGCGCTCGGCGACGAAGTTGCGCACCATTTCATTCGAGATCGGGCTGAAGGGACCAAGCCGCGTGTCGCGGAACAGGCGTTCGAGCGGCGACTCCTCGACCATGCCGTAGCCACCCAGCACGCGCATACAGCGGTCGGTGGCGCGGACGGCGGTCTCGCTTGCCGCGAGCTTTGCCATCGCGGCCTCCACCGCGCAGTCGCGGCCGAGCGATTGGAGCCAGGCGGCCTTGGCGGTGATCAGGCGGATTTGCTCAAGCTCGGTTGCGATGTCGGCGAGCGGATGCTGCACCGCTTGAAAGGCGCCGATCGGGCGGCCGAAGGCGTGCCGGTCGCGCGCGTACTGCAGCGCCTGTTCCAGTGCCGCCGCGGTGATGCCAACGTACATGGCCGCGCACAAAATGCGTTCCTCGTCCAGCGTACGAAGCAGCGCGCGCCAGCCGTCGCCGCGCTCGCCGATCAGCGCGTCGGCCGGCGCGCGCGCGCCGTCCAGGAACACCTCGCAGGTGCAGGCCGCGCGCATGCCCACCAGCTCGAGCCGGCGCACCTGCACCGCAGGCTGATTTCTCGGGGTGAGAACGAGCGAGAGGCCGCGCGAACGCTTGTCTTCGACCGCGTCCGTGCGACAAAGGACCAGTATCGCGTCGGCGTCGTCGGCAAGCGAAGTGTAGAGCTTCTGTCCCCGCACCACCCACTCGCCGCCTTCCAGCGAAGCGCGCGTCTTGAGTGCAAGGACATCGGTGCCGCCGTCGGGTTCGCTCATGCCGAAAGCCATCAGGAAATCGCCGGCGGCGAGCCTCGGGAGAAGCTCGGCTTTCTGCGCGGCGCTTGCGAACTCGCGCATCACGCGCGCGGTCATCGAGACGAGCAGCCAGTCCGTGGCGAGCGACGGGAAGCGCCGCGCCAGCTCCTCACAAAACACCGCCGCGGTCACGACGTCGGCACCGCTGCCGCCGAACTCGGTCGGCACCGACAACCCCATCCAGCCCATGGCCGCGAAGCGCTTCCACAGCGAGCGCGGGATGCGCCGCGCGCGGTCCATCTCGCGGATGCGCGGTTCGGGCAGCTCTCGCTCGAAGAAATGCCGCACGCTCTCGCGCAGGAGACCGTGCTCGACAATCGGTTCGAAGTTCATCCGGCTTCCCCGAGATACACCTGCTGCACTTCGGGCAGCGCCCGCACTTCCGCAGGAGTGCCTTCAGCGAGGACCCGGCCTTGGTGCAATACCGTGATATGTGTCGCCACCGCGAATACCACCGCCATGTCATGCTCGGTGAAGACGCACGAAAGGCCGAGCTCGCGGGAAACGCGATGCACCAGCGCGATCGCTTTTAGGCGCTCCGGCGCAGCCATGCCGGCCGTGGGCTCATCGAGCAAGAGGAGCCGCGGCTCGCCGGCGAGTGCGATTGCCAGCTCAAGGCGCTTCTGATCGCCGTGGGAAAGCGTTCCCGCCGGCTTGGCCGCGATCGCTGCGAGGCCGACCATCGCGAGCAGCTCGTGCGCCCGTTCGGCGCCGAGTGCTCGCGCCCGCTGCCACAGGCTCCAGGAGCGCCGCGCGTGCGCGAGCAGCGCGACCTGTGCGTTCTCTAGCGCGCTCAGATCTGGAAAGACGCTGGTGATCTGAAAGGTCCGCGCGACGCCTTTGCGCGCGATGTGATGCGGCGGCTCTCCAGTGATATCCTGACCCTCGAAAACGACGCGGCCCGCGTCGGGACGCAGCAACCCAGTCAGGGTGTTAAAGAAGGTGCTCTTGCCGGCGCCGTTAGGGCCGATGATGGCGCGGAATTCCCCGGGTCCGACCGTGAGGTCTACTCCGCCGAGAGCTTCCAGCCCACCGAACCGCTTGACGAGAGACTCCACGCGCAGGATCGGATTGCTCATGTTGCTTCCCGCGTCGGCAGCGGCGCGACGGCGGCGTTGACGCTGCGTCGGACAATGCCCAGTCTCCACAAGCCGGTGAGACCCTCAGGCATAAGCAATACGAGGATCACGATAATGATCCCCATCGCGAGCAGCCAGTATTCGGTGCGCCCACTGATCAGCACTTCGAGTACCACGTAGACGGCGGCGCCGAGGGCGGGGCCGAGAAAGCTGGCGGTGCCGCCGAGCACCGCCATGACGACCGGCGTGGCGCTCGCGGTCCAATCGAGCCATCCAGGAAAGACGTTGCCGTTCGAAAGTGCGAAAATCGCCCCCGCTAGTCCGGCGAAGGCACCGCTCACCACGAACGCCGCGAGCCGGTGCGCGCGTACGTTTACGCCGAGGTATTGCACGCGCAGTGCGTTCGTGCGCAGTGCGCGCAGCGCGTAGCCGAAGGGCGAGCTGACAATGCGGTACAGCACGTACAGACTGACACAAGTCATCGCTAGAGCGAAGTAGTAATAATAAAGTGGCTGTGCGAGGAGTCCGGGCGGCTTGAGGCCGGTGAGGCCATCATCGCCTCCGGTCAGCGGCGTTGCCTTGAGCGCGACGGTGTAGAGCAGCATCTGGAACGCAAAGGTCAGCATCGCGAAGTAGATGCCTGTGCGCCGTACCGAAAAGAAGCCGATGACCAGCGCCGCCGCTGCCGAAGCAAATATGGCGGCGAGCGGAAGGCAGGCAAAAGCGAGCGCGGCGGGCAATCCCGACTGTTTGATCACGAGCGCCGCCGTGTAGCCGCCGACACCTAAAAAGGCGGCGTGGCCGAAGGACAGCATCCCGCCATAGCCGAGCAGAACGTTGAAGCTGACCGCGTAAAGCGCGAAGGCGAGCACTTCGATGGCGATGAAGATCCAAAAGTCGGTGAGGCCAAACGGCAGCGCGAGCAGAGCCGCCGCCGCGGCCAGCTGTGCGACCAGCCGCGCTTTCATTCGGCTATTCCAAGAAGGCCTCGCGGGCGAACGATCAGCACGATCGCCATGCAGGCGAAAGTGAGTACGACTGCGAGACCAGGAAACGCGAGCACGCCGAAGGCGTTGACCAAGCCCACAAGCAGCGCGGCGACGAACGCGCCGAGCACGCTGCCGAGGCCGCCGATCACCACCACAGCGAACGCGTCAATGAGAACCTGTACGTGCAGCCCCGGCCCGACCGCGACCACCGGCGCGGCGAGCGCGCCGCCCAGACCGGCGAGCGCCGCGCCGAGCGCGAAAACAGCGGTGAAAAGCATGCGGGTATTGACGCCGAGCGCGGCGAGCATCTCCCGGTCCATCGTGGCTGCCCGAATGAAGATGCCCCACCGCGTACGATACAACGCGAGCCACAGGGCGGCCGCCACCACCACGCCAGCGGCGATGAGGAAGAGTCGGTACAGCGGAAAGACCAAGCCGAAAGCATGAGCGCTTCCTGTAAGCATCGCGGGCAGGGTGACGGAATGCTCCTCGCGTCCCCAGAGGAGCTTGGCTGCATCGCCAAGGATGAAAACGAGCGCAAAGGTGAGCAATAGTTGCATCTCGTGCGGCGCGCGGTAGACCCGTCGCAGCAATGTGGTCTCGATCGCGGCGCCGATCAGGGCGAGACCGGTTGCGCCGCCGATCAGCGCGATGACGAATCCCGCAAATGGATCGGGAATCAGCGCACCGACGCTCACGGCGATCAAAGCGCCGAGCATGAATAATGCGCCGTGAGCGAAGTTCAGGATGCGCATCACGCCGAAGATGAGCGAGAGTCCGCAGGAGATGAGGAACAACAGCATCCCGTTCGAGACGCCGGCGAGCGTTTGCCGCGCCAGCACCACCGGGTTCTGGGCCCAGGCGAAATGTTGGGCGATCAGTTCAAGCACGCGGTCGAGTATGCCAGAAACGCTTGACGGTGGAAGAGCCCGCCACTTAAATTGTCCGGACATTTTGTGGAGGAGGGGCCACCCATGCAAAACGCCATTCGCCGCGCATTGACGTTGTTCGTTCTGGCAGCGGTTGGCGCGCTTGCCGGCAGCGCGCAGGCACAGACGCCGGCGCCCGGCGAACCGGTGAAGCTCGGCCTGATTGACATCTACAGCGGCGGCTTCGCCTTCATCGCTGACAGTATCCGTACCGGCTTTCAGATTGCGGTGGATGAAGCCAATCAGGCGGGGGGATTGAAGGGACGGCCGTTCGAACTGGTAACGGCCGATATGGGCAGTTCGGTGGAAAAAGCGGTCACCGAGGGGCGCCGCATGATCCTCGAGGAGAAAATCAAGTTCGTTACCCTCGGCATCCACAGCGGCGCTGCGGTCGCGGTCGGCAATCTCGGGAAGGAGTACAAGGTTCTCGTGATCGGCGGTTTCGCCACCACCCGCCGTCTTACCGGCGAGGCCGGGCACCACTACGTCGGGCGCGCCAACCTCTCGACTGTAGAGATCGGCCGCGTCATGGCCGAGTACCTGAAAGGCCGCGACGACGTGAAACGGATCGCGACCATTGCGCCCGATTACGAGTTCGGCCAGCACTTCGTGCAGGATTTCTTGGCGCACCTGAAAGTGGTGCGTCCCGACATCGTGGTCGTGCGGCAGGAATGGCCGAAGCTCGGCGCCACCGATTTCGCCGCGCACGTGACCGCGCTGCAGGCGCAACCTGTCGACATGGTGGTGTCGGGGGTCTTCGGCGGCGACTTGGTCAATTTCCTGAAATCGGCGCACGACTTCGGCCTTTTAGGGCCTAAGACGCAGCTCTTCGTGCACGGCATTGATCTCGTCAAGATGGGAGCGCTCAAAGATGTGCTTCCGCCCGACACGATTGCAACCGCCTGGTATCCGTTCTACGCCCTTGATACGGCGAAATCGAAGTCATTCGTCCAGGAGATTGAAAAACGCATGAAGACCTATCCGATCGGTCCGGCGCCGGTCGGCTACATTGCGGGGCGCATGATCATCGAGGCGATCCGAAAGTCAGGCACCGCGGATGACGTGGATCAGGTGATCAACGCGCTCGGGACGGTGCAGTTCGAAGGTCCCACCGGGCCGGTCAAGGTGCGCAGTTGCGACAACATGGCCCTCTATGACTTCTACGTCGGCATCGTAAAGCGCGACCCGAACCTGCCCGACGGCATCGGCCTTGCTGACATCAAGACCTACAATACCGAAAAGATCGCGCGCAGCTGCGACGAGATCATGAAGGTGCGCGGCGGCGGATAGCCCCGCTTCCGTCGATATGGCGCTGCTCGAAGTCCGCGGGTTGGAGAGCGCGTACGGCGAAAGCCGGGCTCTCTTCGGCCTCTCCCTCGATGTTTCGCACGGAGAAGTGGTGGCGCTGCTTGGGCGCAACGGCGCCGGCAAGACCACCACGCTCGCGAGCATCATGGGATTGCTCAAGCCGCGCGCCGGCAGCATCTGTTTTGAAGGCGCCGAGATTGGTGGCTGCGAGCCTTTCGAATCCTGTCGCGCCGGCCTCGGCTTCGTCGCCGAGAACTGCCGCCTTTTCGGCGGCCTGACCGTGGCCGAAAACTTCGAAACCGCGCGCCGCCCGGCGCGTTCGGGAGCGAGCCACTGGGACCTCGTCAAAGTGCTCGAGCTTTTTCCTGACGTGAAAGACTTTCTTCACCGGCGGGCTTCGTCGCTTTCGGGCGGCCAACAGCGCATGGTTGCCATCGCGCGCACGCTGCTGGGCAACCCGACGCTCTTGCTGCTGGACGAGCCTTCCGAGGGTCTCGCGCCGCTCGTCGTGCAGGCGCTGCTCGAGCGGTTGAGGCGCCTGAAGGAAACCGGGGCGACAGTGCTCCTGGCTGAGCAGAATCTGCGTTTCACCAACGAACTTGCCGATCGCATCTACATCATCGAGCGCGGCGAAATCCGCTACGAGGGTCGACCCAACGAACTCGCGGCGCACCCGGAAGTGCGCGAAAAGTATCTCATGGTGTAGCGCCGGTTTGCCGCGCGAATTCCTGCTGGAGCGTGGGGTAGTCGTTGTAGCCGTCGGGACCGCCGCCGTAAAACCGCTTGGTGATCGCCTTGTTGTAGGAGCCGCCGCGCTTGATGCGGTCGGGAAGATCGGGGTTGGCCATCCACAGGCGCCCGAAGGAAACGGCGTCAACCGCACCGGAGTGAATCAGCGCATTGGCGGTCTCAGGGTCAATGCCACCGTTGGCGATGATGCTGCCGTCGAAGAGCGGGCGCACCAGCTCCAGCATTCGCGTGCGCTCGAACTTGCCCCACCAGAAACCGGTATCGGCGAGCTCGATCCAACCCATTCCGAGGCGGTTGGCCTCGCGAACGAGGTGGCGATGCGCTGGAACCGGATCTGGATCGATCGCACCGTTGTAGTCGGTGAAGGGCGAGATGCGCAGTCCTACGCGCGCCGGCGGATAGTGGCGCATCATCGCCTGTAGGATTTCGAGCGCGAAGCGTGCGCGCTTCTCAGACGTACCGCCGTATTCGTCTTCGCGCCGGTTGAGATGCGGCGAAAGAAACTGGTGCGGCAGGTAGCCGTTCGCGCCGTGCAGTTCGATCGCGTCGAAGCCAATGTCGCGGCAAGCGCGCGCCGCCGCGCCGAAGGCCTCGATTGTCCGCCGGATTTCCTCCAACGTCAAAGCGCGTGAGGGCGTCGCCTTGAGCTTGATGAACTTGCCCTCCGGACCCAGTCCCCAGACGGTAATTGCGTCAAGGTTATCGTTTACTCCGGAGGGCGAGAGTGCGAGCTGTGGCGTCGGCGAGCGATCGCAGGCGACGCGGCCTCCATGCCAGAGCTGTAGCGCGATGCGTCCTCCCGCTTCGTGCACCGCGCGCACCACCTTTGCCCAGGCTTCGATCTGCTCGCGCGTGTAGATGCCGGGGGCGCACTCCCAGGCGATGGACTGCGGCGCGATGTTGGTCGCTTCGGCGATGATCAGGCCGGCTGACGCACGTTGGACGTAGTGCTCGATCATCATCGGAGTCGGCACGCGTTCAAGCGTCGCGCGCGAGCGCGTAAGCGGCGCCATGATAATGCGATTCGGCAGCATGAGCTCGCCGATCGCGAGCGGCGTGAATAGATCGGGCATCAGTCCAGCTCGCGACCGGCGATGGTCGCGCTTAGCTGTTCTTTCAGCTTGCCGCGCTCGACCTTGCCCGTGGGGTTGGCGGGAATTTCATCGACAAAGAAATAGTGTCGGGGGCGCTTGAAGTCGGCAAGATCGGGGCTGTCCACGCAGAAGCGGTCAAGGATTTCGGCGCTGAGCGCCGGATCGCGCCGCACGATGGCCGCGCACACCACCTGACCCCACAGGCGGCTCGGCAGGCCGACCACCGCAGCGTTGGCGATGCCGGGATGCCTGAACAGTACGTCCTCGATTTCGGCAGGATGAATGTTCTCGCCGCCGCTCTTGATGGTGTGGTCCATGCGGCCCATGACGGTGACGAAGCCTTCATCGTCGAGCACAGCGGCGTCGCCGGACAGGAACCAGCCGCGGGAAAACGCGGCGGCAGTGCGCTCGGGGAGACCGAAATATTCGGTGAGCAGGCTGGGGCCCCGCGTGATGAGCTGGCCGATCTCTCCCGGCTTGCACAGATCGTCCGGATCCCGGCTGTCGGCGCGTATGACGCGCACTTCCATGCCGATCGAGGCCTTGCCGACGCTGCCGAGCTTGTCCGGGTGCCGGCGATAGTCGCAGCTGGTCACCATCAGCGCTTCGGTCGAGCCGTATACATTGCCGAAATAACCCGGGAAAAGAGCCATGCACTTGCGGGTGACGTCGCTCGCGAGCGTCTGGCCGCCGAAGAAACCGCAGCGCAGCGAGGAAAGGTCGTACATTGAGAGGTCCGCCGCCACCATCATCACCATCTGCGTGGGCACGCCATGCAGTACCGTGACCCGCTCGGCGCCGACGAGCGAGAGCGTCTCGTGCACGTCGAAGCCGCGCGTCAAGACGTTGGTGGCCGCGTTCTGTACAAATGGGATGAACTGAAGCTGCAATTGCGCGATGTGGAACAGCGGCTTGTTGTTGAGGATCACGTCGTCGTGGCGGAAGCCGCATTCGACGGACATGAACATTCCACCCATGAAATCGGCCAGATGCGAGCGCACCACGCCCTTTGGCCGACCAGTCGTGCCGGAGGTGTACATGATGAACGCCGGGTCGTGCCAACCGACGTCGGCCTCGGGCTCTCCCTCCGCCCCCGGTGCGATGAAGTCGTCGAACCGGATTTCGCGGGCCGCCGGCGTTGCGCCCACATACACGAGCTTCTCAACCCCGATCCGATCCTTGATCGCCTCAACCGGCGCGCGCAGCGCCTCTTCGAACAAGAGAATCTTGGCGCGCGAATCGTCCACGATGTATTTCACCTCGTTCGCGGCCAGGCGGTAGTTGATCGGCACCGGGATCGCGCCGAGCTTCATCAGTCCGTAGAAGGCGGTGACCTGCTCCGGCAGGTTAAAGGTGAGGATCGCCACCCGGTCGCCCTTGCCGACTCCCGCGGCGCGGAAGGCGTGCGCCGTCTTGTTGACGAGGCGATTCCACTGCTCGTAAGTCCAGCGTCGGCCTTCGAAGACAAGCGCTATCTTGCTCGGCCACTTGAGCGCGGCTTGCGTGAGGGTGTGAGCGAGGTTCATTGTTGCGGTGCCGTGAGGTTTATTCCGTTAGGCTTTTTGCATGAGGGCGGCAGGTTTCACAACTGGAACGGTTCAGGGAAGCCGCAACTCGGTCGTTGCTTCGGCGACGAGGCGCTCGCCGCAGGTCAGGCGCTGAGTAAGGACGACAGAGCCGTCCCGCATTTCCTTCACTTCGCCCTCGGAGCGCAGGGTATCGCCGGCAAAGGCCATCGCCTTCATGCGCAGGGCAAGACGCTTAAGGAACGCGCGCGGTCCCGCCCATTCGAGCGCAGCGCGCGCGAGGAAGGCGCCGAATTCCTGGCCGTCAATCACAGGCGCCGGCAGGTTGAGGCGACGCGTGTGGTCGACGTCGTAGTGCATGCGGTTCCAGTCCCAGGTGGCGGCGCCGTAGAGGACCAGGTCGACCAGCGTGAAAGTGCGTTCCAGCGCGGGAATTTTTTCCCCGGGTGAGATTTCCTGCGTAGTTTTCGTCGGACGGATCATGCGAGCGGTTGATAGACGATGGTTTCGCGATTTACCGCGACCAGTTCGCCGGCCGCGTCGCGATAGCGCGCCACCGAACTGACGAAGAGCTGCGTGCCGCCGCCGGAGCGGCTGCGCTCGACGATGTCTTCGAGCGTCCAGGTCACCGAGATTTGATCCGTCGGCAGAAGCGGCCGCATGAACTCATAGTCGTTGCCGGCGCGGATCAGGCGGCAGCCGCTGATCGGAAGCTCCCATTGGTGGCCGATGTAACCGTCCTCGTTTGGCGGGCGATGCGCGTACTGACAGGTTTCGCAGATCAGGGTGGGCGGCGCGATCACCGACGGATAGCCCGCTTCGCGTGCGTATGCGTCGTCAACGTAAATCGGATTGTCATCACCGAGCGCGAGGGCGAAATAACGGATCGAGGCGCGGCCAAGCTCCTCGCGCGCCCGGTAGTGCGTTTCGCGTCCGATCCAAGCCTTCAGTTCGTCGGTGAGTAGCGTCATTGCCTCAGTCGAGGATCGCGAAGGGGTCGACTTCGATCAGCATCTCCGGCCGCAGCAGGGCCTCGCAGACGAGACCGGTCGAGGCGGGCCAAGGCTCGCGCAGTAGCTTCGCGCGGACGTCGGCCACGCCGCGATAGCGTTCGAGCGCCGCGGGCGTCACGTACTCAATGGTCTTCACCAGATGCTGCGGCCCGCCGCCGGCTGCCACCACCACTTTAAGTACGTTCTCGTAGGTGTACTCGGCCTGCGCCCTGACGTCGTTCTCGAACACCACGCGCTCGGTTGCCGGGTCGAGCGCGCCCTGTCCAGACATGAACAGCAGCTTTCCGGCGCGCACCGCGGGGCTATAGGTGAGCTTCTGATAGCGCGCCCATCCCGGATTGACCGCGACCGGAATGTCACGCGCAGCGATGAAGTCGTATTGGATCAGCGCCTCGGAATGCATCAAGCGCGGCATGAGAATGCCCGCAGCGCCTGGATAGACGGGACCGAGCCGTTCGCGGCGAACGCGGCCGGTGCCCTTGTAGGCGGCGAGCGCGGCGGGCGTAATGTAGTCCACCGTTTTCACCACGCGATCGAAGCCGAGCCCGAGCGCGGCGAGCATCCTGCCGGCGCGCTCGAAAATCGCCTCGGTTTGCGCCACGACGTCACCCGCACCGATGATTTGCCCCTGTTCGTCCACGGGCTGAACTGTCGGGAGAAAAACGATTCCGGAAGATTCGCGTTGCCCGGTTGCCGGCGCCGCGGTCACTTCGACTTCGATGAACGCTTCGGGCCGCAGCAGGCTCTTCACCGGTACTGTGTTCACAACCGGCCGATGCGCGCCGAAGACCTCCTGGCGCACCGCGGCGGCTTCCGCGTAGCGTTCAATGCCTTCCGGCCGCAGGTACTCGACGACGCGCTCAACACTTTCCAAGCCTACTCCGGCGGCGTCAAGGATGGCGCCGATCTTGTCCCAGGCGGTGCGCACCTGCTCGGTCATGCCGCCGCGAACGACGATGCGCTTCGCCACGGGATCGTATTCGGAGGCGGTGTGGCCGGACAGATAGACGCTGGCAGGGGTCTTCAGGCCGAGCGAGAACGAGTAGCGCGAATAGTCGAACCAGGGAAAATGCGCGGGCTTAATGGCGACTGCGGTCATAGCTGCCGATTCCGACGAAGTCGCCCGCGCATTCCGAGATCATTTCACTTTGAGTTCCGACATTATCTAGCATGTAGCCCGGGTGTGCGATGCCTGACTGGTGGATATTTTTTCTGACATCAGGTGATGGAGCTGGTCAATCCTTGGCTGCGTTATCAAGCGCATGGGTTGGGCTTGACATGCGGGAAAATGGTTCGGATCACTTCCGGGAAGGGGAGTTATCGGAAGTCATTATGGCTCTCCAAGCGGCTCGCAGACGTTCGTCCTCATAGAAAGACATACGCGACCTGTTCGGCCGATAGTTCGTCCGTCGGAACCCGACATCGCGCGCGGGTAGGTCTCGGCTCGCTAATAGACGATGACGCTGCGGATGCTTTTTCCCTCGTGCATCAGGTCGAAGGCCTTGTTGATCTCCGGCAGCGGCAGGGTGTGGGTAATCATCGGATCGATCTCGATCTTTCCCTGCATGTACCAGTCGACGATTTTCGGTACGTCGGAACGGCCGCGGGCACCGCCAAAGGCAGTGCCGCGCCACACGCGGCCGGTGACAAGCTGAAACGGCCGCGTCGATATCTCTTGCCCGGCGCCGGCCACGCCGATGATGATGCTCTGGCCCCAGCCGCGATGGCAGCTCTCCAGCGCCGCGCGCATGAGATTGACGTTGCCCACACATTCAAACGTATAATCGGCGCCACCAATCTGGTCGGCGCCGCTTTTCGTCATGTCGACGAGATAGGCGACGAGATCCCCGCCGACCTCCTTCGCATTGACGAAATGCGTCATGCCAAAGCGTTCGCCCCACGCCTTCTTCTCGGGATTGACGTCGACGCCGATGATCATGTCGGCGCCAACAAGCCGCAGGCCTTGGATGACGTTGAGCCCAATGCCACCGAGGCCGAAGACGATGGCTTTCGCTCCCGGCTCTACCTTGGCCGTGTTGATCACCGCGCCAACGCCGGTGGTCACGCCGCAGCCGATGTAGCAAACCTTGTCGAACGGCGCGTCCTCGCGGATCTTTGCCGCCGCGATTTCCGGCAGCACGGTGAAATTGGCGAACGTCGAGCAGCCCATGTAATGGTGCACCTTCTTGCCGTCGATCGAGAAGCGCGAGGTGCCGTCGGGCATGACGCCCTGGCCCTGAGTCGCGCGGATGGCGGTGCAAAGATTGGTCTTGCGCGACAGGCACGACGGACACGCCCGGCATTCGGGCGTGTAAAGCGGAATGACGTGGTCGCCCTTCTTGACCGACGTGACGCCCGCGCCGACTTCGACAACGATGCCGGCGCCCTCATGGCCGAGGATTGCGGGAAACAGGCCCTCGGGGTCGGCACCCGATAACGTGAACTGGTCGGTGTGGCAAATGCCGGTCGCTTTGATCTCGACAAGCACTTCGCCCGCGCGCGGGCCGTCGAGCTGAACCGTTTCGACGATCAAAGGCTTGCCCGCTTGGTGAGCGACTGCGGCGCGGACGTCCATTGTAAGCGATCCCCCCTGAAACACTCGTTATCGCGGCGCGATTTGATGCGCCATCGAGCTTGCAAACGGCGCGCCGCTTAGGTCTGCGGCTTTGCCGCGGATGTCGGAAAGATGCCTGACATGACGATGAAGCCTCGCGTGCGCTTGAAACGATCGCCCCAGCGCCGGATCGCCGGATAGTCCTGCCGCTGGATACCGCCTTCCTCCGACAGCATGATGTAAGGGAAACACGCGACGTCGGCGATGGTCGGGTGGTCGCGGGTCGCGATGAAGTTCTGGCCCTCGCGCTCGGCGAACCACAGATGCTCGTCGAGGATGCGGAAGAGCCGATGCGCGCCGGCGCGCGCGGCATCGATATCGACATCGTAAAACAAGCCGTCGTGCAGTCGCGCCGCCGAAGCTGTCGCGGTGATTGAATCGGCGAAAGCGAGCCACATGGCGATCCGGCCCAGGGTGGCCGGATTGTCGAGCGGATACCACAGGCGGCTGTGATCGTAGCGCGCGGCCAGATAGACCAGAATCGCCTGCGCGTCACGCAGCACCACATCGTCGTCCTGCAGCACTGGAAGCTGGCCGAGCGGATTGATCTTCAAGAACCATTCGCTCTTGTGCTCGCGGCCCGGATAGAAGTCGACGGACTTGGTCTCGTATTTGACCCCCAGGATGCTCATTAACAGGCGCAGCTTGTAGCAATTGCCCGACAGTTCGTAGTCGTAGAGCGTGATCATCGCCGTCCTACAGATCGAGCACGAGGCGCGCGGATTTGGCGCGCGAAACACACGGCATCATGCAGGCGCCGCTAGCCTTTTCGGCATTGCTAAGGAACACATCTTGATGATCCGGCACGCCGTCGAGCACCGTTGTCATGCAGGTGCCGCAGGCGCCTTGTTCGCATGAGGTGGGAACGAAGACACCGTTCTCGCGCAGCACGTCGACGATGGTCTTGCCGGCGGGTACGCGCAGCGTCAGCGCCGAGCGTGCGAGCGCGACTTCGAAGGCCGACGAATCGTCGATCAGCCGCGCATTCTTGAAATATTCGAAGTGGACTGCGTCTCCCGGCCAACCGGCCTTATCGGCAAGTTCGCGCACCGCCTCGAGCATCGGTGCCGGTCCGCAGACATAGACATGACCGCCGTCGGGGCGTCGGGTAAGCAGCACTGCCAGACGTGAGCGTGTGGCGGCGGCGTCAAGCCCCTCGTGAACCGTGAACTTTCCGGCCAAACCGGCAAGCTCGTCGCGGAATGCCGCATGCTGCGGCGAGCGCACAAAATAATGAAGATGGAAGGCCTGGCCGGAGGCGGAAAGCGAGCGCGCCATGGCCAGTAATGGCGTGATACCGATGCCGCCGGCGACGAGCAGCGTTTCCTTAGCTGCCCGCGCCAGCCGGAAATTGTTGTGCGGCGCGCTGATCGCCAGCAGATCGCCCTCACGCACGACCTCGTGCAACGCCGAGGACCCGCCGGTAGAATCCCGCTCGCGTTTCACGCCAATGACGTAGCCGCCGGTGTCGCCTGGCGCGTTCGTCAGCGAGTATTGCCGCACCAGCCCGTCGGGCAAATGCACATCGATATGCGCCCCGGCATCGAAGTCCGGCAGCGGCTCGCCAATCGATTCCAGGCTGAAGGCGACGATATCCGCAGCCGGAATCCATTTGCGCGCAACCCGCACCCGGTGCGGAGCCGGGCGGGATGTGGTTGTGCCGCCGGGTACCCGTTCCGCCGGCAATGATCGCGGAATTTCCACCGCTTCCTCGGGCAGGGGGGTTGCGACCGCTTCGATCCGATCGCGCAGCGCGCTCAGCAGGTCGTTGTAGCGGCGCAACGTTGCGAGCCGATCCACGGCGGCGACATCGTGCTTGAGGACGCCCCGGATGATTGAACGATTAGTCGCGACCCGCCGTGACAAACCCAACATTGTGCCGGTGGCTAATCCGTTCGAGAGGATGGGTCTATCGTATAAGGCGATGCCGACGCGACCAGTCACGCACATTGAGCTTGTCAAGTTCGTGAAGGCCGCAAATGAAGCGGGCGAAGCATCCATCGGCTCTGCGGCGATGATCGCCTACTACTGGCTTCAGCGGCAGGAGGACATCCTCACTCGGCTCGCGTGGGGGCACTATCGGGGCGCCGATGCCCCCCACATCGCACGCATCTATCATCACAAAACCCACGAACTCGTCGAGCTACCTTTGTTCGATGAGGACGGCACGCCGCTTTGGCCGGAATTGATGGCTCGCCTCGATACGACGCCACGCCGAGGGTCGTTAATCGTTACACGCGATAAAGTTGATCGGCATCGGAAGATATATCTGCCTTGGCAAATTTATCATTTCCGACACCGCGTAGCCGAAATCCGTGCGGCGGGCATCGACGCCGCTGCAAAATTCATGGGACTTCGCCATGGCGGTAACACTGAGGGGGCCGATGCCGGCTTGACCGACGCCCAACTGAGGGCGCTCAGCGGGCACCTCACGCCAAAGATGGTCCTAACATACGCGCGCCAAACGATGAAACAACGTCAAATCGGAGCCCGCAAACGGCTGGCCGCGAGAACGAAAGAGGGGAATTTGTCGGAATGAGCCGGTGTCAAATTGTCGGAATGAAAATTTGACAGCCGGCTAAGTGATTGAATTTATTGGTGAGCGCGGTGGGGATCGAACCCACGACCCCGTGATTAAAAGTCACGTGCTCTACCGACTGAGCTACGCGCTCGTTTCGCGCACTGCATACTGAAAAGCCCGGCGCTTTGCTAGGCCGCACCGCTCACTCGCTCAAAACAGCGGGAAACGCACAGATTCCGCGGTTTGCGCATAGATCGGGGGGCGCACTCGCCTTACCCGTCGGCGGAGCCGATGGAGGGTCGCATGGCGAAAAATCGAAACGCGGGCGGAGCCGCGCCCAAGCGGGTCGTTGTGGTTGGCGCCGGGATCGCCGGGCTGACGGCCGGCTACGAGCTCAAGAAAGCGGGATTTGCGGTCACGGTGCTGGAGGCAAAGGACATACCCGGCGGCCGGATGGCCGAGAAGATGGAAGGCTCCTTCATGAAATATACCGGCGCGACCGGGCTGTTCCGTTTTTACCAAGACATGTGGGAATTCATTGCCGAACTCGGCCTGAGCGAACGCCTGATGCCCTATCCGAAGATGGGTAGCGGCGTCGCCGATAATACCGAAGAAACCTACGCGCTCGACTTCAATCAGACCTTCGGCATGCTCGGGCACCCGGCGCTGAGCGTCAGGTCGCGGCTGCGGTTCGCGTCCCTGATCCCGGATTTCGTACGCGCCCGCCGCAGCGTCGATCCTTGCTTGATCCATACCGCGGTGCAATTCGACGACGAAAGCATGGCCGAATATCTCACCCGCAAGGTCGGTGCCGATTTTTTGGAGAACGTCGTCGCCGTCGTCTATCGCAACTTATGGGCATGGAACGTCGAGCAGGCATCGAAAGCCTATTTTCTGATGATCTATCCGCATGTACGCAACCGGCCCTCTTATACCTTCGCGACCGGCTTCGGCACGTTGACCCGGCCGCTGGCGGAAAAGCTCGACGTTCGTTTCAATAGCCGCGTGCACGCGATCGAGCTCGGCGACGATTGCGAGGGACGCAGCGTGATCACCGATGGCCCGCAGGGCCGGGAGCGGCTTTCGGCCGACATCGTCGTCTGCGCGCTTCCCGGCAATGCCGTCAGCGGCGTGGTCACCGATCAGACGCCGTGGGAGAAAGCCTTTTTCGCCGACGTTCCATATACGCAATACGCCATGGTCGCCTACGTGCTCAAGAACAAGCCGGCGATGGAATTCGACATCCGGACGTTCCGCACCCGCCGCCACAAAACCCCGATTTCCTTCATCAAGACTTTTCCGGGCTCGGACCGGCCGGGCGACCCGCCGCGAGTCTGGCTCGTGCTCGCGCCGGACCGCCAGCGGCACTACCTCGACAAGGATGGCTCCAATCTCGATCGCGTCGCACGCCATTGGGCCAAGCAGATTTATCCGTCCCTGGAACAGGACCTCAAGGAGGTCCACGAAATGCACGCCAACCACATCATCGCCAGTTTTCCGCCCGGTCAGGCGCGCAAGGTGAGGGGATTATTGTCGGTCCAGGAGGCGGGTCCGAAGAACATCTACTATGTCGGCGATTACCTCGGTAACGCGACCACCGGCGGCGCGCTCGCGATCGGCCGGCGGACGGCGCGCAAGATCGTCGAGCACTGGATGCACTAGCATCTAAGCCCCGAGAAACGTCACGCGGTCCGCCGCAGCGCTGCGCGCAGCGTCACAGACGGCAGTTCACCGAAGGCATTGCGATAGGCTTTGGCGAAACGCCCGAATTGCAGAAATCCCACCTCCGCGGCGACGCCGCTGACGGTCAAGCCGGGTTTTGCGTCCAGCATCCTGCGGCGGGCGGCAGTGAGCCGCAGCGCGGTCAGCTTGCGCATCGGCGTCGTGGCGCGGAAGCGGCGAAAGCCTTCGTAAAGGGCACGCTCGCTGACGCCGGCAACCGCCGCCAGCCGTGTGACGCTGAGCGGCAGCGCAATCTGCTCGCGCATCTCCCGTTCGGCGCGCAGTACGTAATAAGGAGCGGGGCCGACACTGTGACGCAGCTCGTCGGTATGGCTGTGCGGTTGCGCCGCGAGCAGCACCGACAACAGTAAGTCCTCCAACTCGGCGCAAAGCGGGTCGCGGGCCAGCACGCCATCGCTGTCTGCAGCTCGCACGGCGAGGTCGAGCAGCGCCCGCCACTCCCGGCCCGCCGCACAGCCGAGATCAAAAGCCGGTTGAAATCTAAGTGCGGTCCGCTGCTTGCGGCCAAGCCGATCGGCCAGTCGCGCCTCGATCGTCTCGCGCGGTATCTGCACAATAAGCTGCGTACAGTTGTCGGACCACCGCAGGCTCAGCTGCTCGCCGGGCGAGATCACGGCCGCCGTCGTGCCTGCGCAGCGGAGGCGATTGCGCCCCAGATTGATCTCGACCGCTCCCCGGACCGGTACCTGGACAAGGAAGAAGTGCTCCAGCGCACCGGGCCAGACGTCGACCGCCGGGCCGATGCGCATCAGGTTGAGCGAGATCCGTTTGAGACTGGCACGGCAGATGATCCCGGATACCGGAACGTTGGACAACCGGCGCAGCCGATGTGGTTTCAGTACGGTGCAGAGCTGGTCGTGCATGGCCTCGAAATCGTTCGACGCGAACTGACAACGGGAGGCCAAAGGAAGTTCGACGGAAGGCATGGGTAGGTAGCCCTAAGGCTGGAAACCGTCGCATCCTTGCACCCCCGGCTGGCCGCAACAAGCGCGGCGATGGCGCTATGGGCTCGTGCGAATGCCGAATTGTTTGCTAGACTATCCCCGCTCGGGCCGGGAGAGCAGCGAACCAGGAGTAAGACGATGCCCATCGTCAACCGTGTCGCCGACCTGCATGCCGAGATCACGGCTTGGCGGCGCGACCTCCACGCCCACCCGGAGCTGCTTTACGAGGTGCATCGCACGGCGGCTTCGGTCGCCGACAAGCTCAAAAGCTTCGGTTGCGACGACGTCGTCACCGGCATCGGGCGAACCGGCGTCGTCGGCGTGATCCGCGGCCGCAAGGCCGGCGCCAAGGTG
This sequence comes from uncultured Alphaproteobacteria bacterium, assembly GCA_963709825.1. Lineage (GTDB taxonomy): Bacteria > Pseudomonadota > Alphaproteobacteria > Rhizobiales > Xanthobacteraceae > BOG-931. The sequence continues at coordinate 123,167 of CAVPXZ010000002.1, read as the reverse complement.
GTCGGGATGCGCGCCGACATGGACGCGCTGCCGATCGAGGAAGCGACCGGTCTGCCGTACCAGTCGACCGTGCCGGGCAAGATGCACGCCTGCGGCCATGACGGCCACACGGCCATGCTGCTCGGCGCCGCCAAATATCTCGCCGATACGCGGAATTTCGCCGGCACCGCGGTCGTCATCTTTCAGCCGGCGGAGGAGGGCGGCGCCGGCGCGCGGGCCATGCTGCAGGACGGGCTGCTCGACCGCTTCGGCATCGAGGAAGTGTTCGGCATGCACAATCATCCAGGCTTGCCGGTCGGCCACTTCGCGATTCGCCCGGGCCCGGCGATGGCCTCGACCGACACCATCGCGATCGATCTCGAGGGCGTCGGCGGACACGCGGCATGGCCGCATGAGGGCGTCGACACGATCTTGGTCGGCGCTCAGATCGTCAATCAGCTGCAATCGATCGTGTCGCGCAACGTCGACCCGCTCGAGGCTGCGGTCATCTCGATCTGCATGTTCCAGGGCGGTCATACCGGCAACGTCATCCCGCAACACGTCCGCCTGCGCGGCACGGCGCGCAGCCTCTCGGCTGGGGTCCGCGATCTACTGCAGAAACGAGTGCGGGAGGTGGTCGAGGGCACGGCGCGGCTTTACGGCGCCAAAGCAGAGCTCACTTATACGACCGGCTATCCGGTGCTGGTGAACGAGGAGCGCCGAACCGCCTTTGCCGCGGCGGTGGCGGGCGAGATTGCCGGCGCGGATAAGATCGTCCACGGCCCACCGCGGATGGGCGCCGAGGACTTCGCCTATATGCTGCAGCAGCGGCCGGGCGCCTTCATTTGGCTCGGCAACGGCGACAGTGCCGGGCTGCATCACCCCGCTTACGATTTCAACGATGAGGCCATCCCGGTCGGGACGTCCTACTGGGTGCGTTTGGCCGAAACCGCACTGGCGGGATGAGTTTCTACTGCGCGGCTTCAACGCGGTTGTCGGCCGGCAGCTTCGGCGTTTCGGCGACGATGACCTTGGGCCGCGGCAACAATTCCGTGACTCTGGTTTCGACGCCGCGCCAGAAGGCAAAGGTGTTGAAGCGGGTACCCTCGATCGCCGCAAGCGCCACTGCCGAAAAAAACGGCAGGCTTTGCACCACCAGAACCAGCGCAAAGATGTTGATCTCGTGCACCTGCTTGTAATTAGTGACGACCAGGGTGATGGCGCCGAGAATGAGGAGTCCCGCGATCACGGCCTCCCAGAACGCCGGAAAATCGCCCTTGCGCGTCGCGCCGCCCTTGGCGGTGCGCAAGAACGGCAAACGCTCTTTCAACACGCCGGAGCCGACCGCATGCGCGACCGTCCACTGCATCGACATGGCCGCGCAGACGGCACCCAGCATCTGTCCGACTGATATGCGGACCCGCAGGCTGTAGAGCGCGGCGAAATGGGCGATCGAGACGACAAACGCAGCCAGGATCGGCAGGGTCAGAATCCGGTCCGGCACCGCGATGTTGGCGAACGCCACCACCGGCACCCACACAATATTGAGAAGCGCAACCACGACACCGACGCTGTCGGCGCCCAGCCAGTTGAGCCAGCCGAGGCCATATTCGCGCTTCTGTTCCCGTGACAGGCTCTCCGTCCACGGCAACAGATGCCGCCAGTGCTTGCGCATGAGCTGGAGGCCGCCGAACGCCCAGCGCTGACGCTGCCGCTTGTAGGATTCAAAGGTGTCGGGCAGCAGCCCGTAGCCATAGCGACGATTGGTGTAATGCGCGAGCCAGCCATGCTCGAGGATGGCGAGACCGAGATCGCTATCCTCGACGATAGTGTCGCTGGACCAGCCGCCGGCGCTGTCCAGCGCGGCGCGCCGGATCAGGCACATGGTGCCATGTACGATAATGGCGTTGAACTCGTTGCGCTGGACCATGCCGATATCGAAGAATCCGGCATATTCCGCGTTCATGGCGCGATGCATGACCGAGCGGTCGCCGTCGCGGTGATCCTGCGGTGTCTGCACCAGCCCGACCTGCGGATCGGCGAATTGCGGCACCAGATCCTTCAACCAGTCGGCATCAACGACGTAATCGGCATCGATGATGCCGATGATCTCGGCGTCGCTTGCGGCGTGCGCGAGCGCCAGCCGGAGCGCGCCAGCTTTGAACCCGGCGAGGTTCTCGACCCGGACGAACTTGAAGCGCTCACCGAGCGCGCGACAATGCTCTTCGACCGGTTGCCATAACGCGGGATCCGGCGTGTTGTTGATCACCAGCACGCACTCGAGATTGGGGTAATCGAGGCGCGCGATCGCGTCGAGTGTCGCCTTCAGCATCTCCGGCGGCTCGCAGCAGGCCGGAATGTGGATCGATACCTTGGGCGTGAAGACGTCCGGCACCAGCGGCGGAGAAACGGCAAGCCGGCGCGGCGGCCGGCCGAACGCGATGGCGGCGATCTCGTCGATTCGGGCAAGCGCGATGGCGACGAGCGGCAGCAGCAGGAGCACGCCCAACCCCAAGGCGAAGGCCGCGCCCGGTACGAAATAATGGCCGTTCCAGAAGGCGACGATCGCCGCAAACCAGGCGCCCGCCAGGTTGGCGGCAGTGGCAAGCGTCAGTGCCTGCGCTGCGCTGACCCGGCTGATCGCCAGGATCGGCAAGGACAACAGCAGGCCGAGCAGCACGGCAAGGCTCGCGCGCTTGATGTAGTCCGGATCAGTGATCGGCCCGGTCCAGGAGAACTTCGGCTCGCGCGAAGCGTCGAGCAGACCCCAATAAGGCCCGACACCGCCTTCGGCCGATTTCCACGGCTGATCGATGGACTCGATAATGTTGTAATCGATGCCATAGGCCTCGGCGCGATTGACGAAATCGCGCAGGATCAACGCCTGTGCGATACGGCCCGGATTGGCCTCACGGAAGTTGTAGCCGGCGCTCGGCCAACCGAACTCGCCGATCACAATGCGCTTGCCGGGGTGGAGGCGGCGCAGATCGTCGTAGAATTGGATCGTCCGGTCGACCGCTTGGGACGCGTCGAAGCCCGCCCAATAGGGCAGAATGTGTGCCGTAATGAAATCCACGGCCGAGGCCAGCTCGGGATGGTCGATCCAGGCGCTCCAGTTTTCGCCTGTAGTTACAGGCACCGGGCTCGATCTCTTCACACGCTGGATGATCTTGATGAGATCGCCCACCTTGGTTTCATTCCGCAACAAGGTCTCATTGCCCACCACGATGGCGGTCACGTTGCTGTTGTGACGGGCGAGATCGAGTGCGGACCGGATTTCGCGCTCGTTCCGATCCTGGTTCTTGTCGATCCAGGCGCCGACCGTGACCTTCAGGCCGAACTCGGCCGCGATCGGCGGCACGAGCTCAGCGCCGCCGGTGGACGAATAAGTTCGGATCGCCCGCGTATACGGCGCAATGGCCTTGAGATCGGCCCGGATTTGCTCCGCGGTCGGCCGCTCGCCCGAATCCGGGTGCGACGAATTGACAAACGGCGCGTATGAGACGCTGGCAAGCTGTCCGTTAAATTCCGGAGCCGTTTCTTTGACTCGAAACGAAGCCCACAAGCCGGCATGCACGCACACTAACAGCGCGAGCACGGCAGCGACGGTGCGCATCAAAGTTCAACCACGCGGGGCGCGAGAAAACGACCGCCGAACCGGTCCCCCGAGGTTCGGCATGGGCAAAAAAGAGGCGACCAAAGAGCGGTGCATCACAGCTAGCCTTCGGATTTGGCAAATTCAAGACAACCGCTTTGCAGGAAGCAAATTTTTTGCCAGCTCCGACCGATCGGTGGGGGCCGGCGCCCTTAACGGTTGGTTGCGGGGCTGCTCACGGCCGCGGCAGGTGCCGGAATTGCGGGCGACGTCGGATTGATCCAGCACGAATGGACCCGCGCGTTCAGACTGTCGGCGGCCTTCGGATCGATATTGCTTCCATGCAAGATGAGGCAGCGGAACGTCGCCTGGACATGGGGGCCCGGACAGCCGAAACGGTCGTAGAGGTCGAGATGCCGGAACGCGGTGTCGAGATCGTCGCGCCAGAGCAGACTGACCACCCGGCGGCCGAGCCAGACGCATTCGGGATTGCCGGCCGGACCGTTGAGCACCCGCTGCGCTTCGGCAAACTCGTCGACCTTTTGCGGCTCCTTGGCGGGTTCCTGGCCAGGGGCCGGTGCCTTGTCCGCCGGCTTTGCTTCATTGCTCTGCGCAAGAGCGGAAGGGGCAAGGGGGCTGAACGCAGCCGTTAGGAGCCAGAACGCGGCGCCGAGGCCGCCTGCAACGCTGAACAGACGATGACGCATGGTCCAATTTGAGTTGCCGGGTTGTTTGATCAGAGCCCAGAAGGGACGTTTCCGAGGCCGCCGGATTGTGCCACCCCGACAGCATCTTCCGGGCGCGGCCGACATGACAACACCCCAACTGCGCCGGTTTGTCCAGCATACATCATGGCGCATCCGTTCTTGATACCGGACTTGGCACCGGACTTGGCACGAGACGAGCGCAAGGTTAATGGCAAGGAGGTGTCCCGCCTGCCAACCCTCTCGACGATCGCCCCGGCGCTAGCGTCGTTCGCATTCACGGCGCTCGGCATCGTCGCGGCCTGGTGGTGGCTCGGCGCCCCGGTGGAACTGCCGTCGTTGCCGCTAGCCGCCGGCCAAAAGCTCTATTGCGTATCGTACGCGCCGTTTCGCGGCAGCCAGGATCCGCTGGTCGAGGGCACCCGGGTCGAGGCCTGGCAGATCGACGAGGATTTGGCGCTCATCGCCAAATACGCCAACTGCATTCGCACCTATTCAGTCGACGATGGGCGCGACGACGTTCTGGAGAGCGCCCGCCGGCACGGGCTCAAGGTGCTGCATGGGGTATGGGTCTCCAACAATCCGGCGAAGACCCGGCGGCAAATCAGTACCTCGATTGCATTCGCTAAGGCCTATCCCGAAGTCATAGCGGCCATCGTCGTCGGCAACGAGGTCCTGCTGCGCGGCGAAATGTCGGCAACGGATCTCATCGCCACCATTCGCGAGATCAAGGCGCAGGTGTCAGTGCCCGTCACCTATGCCGACGTTTGGGAGTTCTGGCTGCGCTATCCCGACGTTCAAAACGCGGTCGATTTCGTCACCATCCACATTTTACCGTATTGGGAGGATTTTCCGATCCCGGCTTCGCGCGCTGCCGCGCATGTGGCGGCGATCCGCAGCCAAGTGGCCGCCGCCATCCCAAACAAGGAGATTGTCATCGGCGAATTCGGCTGGCCGAGCGCCGGCCGGATGCGCGAGGGCGCCCGGCCGTCGCCGTCCAACCAGGCGCGCGCCATCATCGAGACGTTGGCGCTGGCGCAGCGCGAGAATTTCCGGGTCAATATTATCGAGGCTTTCGACCAGCCCTGGAAACGGGCGCTGGAAGGAGCGGTTGGCGGGTATTGGGGTATTTTCGACCGCGCAACTGGCGCGCCGAAATTCAGCCTTGCCGGCGGCGGCGTCTCGGATCATCCGCATTGGGTCGGTCAGGCGCTCGCCGGAATCCTGCTGTCCGCGCTGGCGTTTGGCGCCGCATTTGCAGCCGGGCGCAAAAAAGGCCTTTCCGGTTCCTTCTGGACGCGGATTGCCGCGTTGGCGTTTCTTCCGGCCATTCTATTCGGCTGGACGATCGAGACGGTGTGGATTGAAAGCTTCAGCGTCGGCAGTTGGCTGCGTTCGCTGGCCTTTGCGGCGACTGCGGCCGCGGTACCCATCGTCTGCGCCGCGGCCTGCGCCGCGGGCCGACCGGCGCCCAGCTTCGCCTCGCTCTTTGGGCGGAGCGGCGAGCGCCGTGACGGCCTCGACTGGGCGCTCGGCGGCGCGCTGATCGCGGTGATGCTGGTTTCGGTCGAAGCCGCGCTCGGCCTCGTGTTCGACCCGCGCTACCGCGATATCCCGTTCGCGCCGCTGAGCGCCGCGGTGCTGCCTTTCCTGCTCGTGCTGTTTTGGACTCCGCGCCGCCGGGGGAGGCTCGCGATGGCGGAAATCGTCGCCGCCGCCGTGCTCGCGCTTTCGGCGGCCTACATCATTTTCAATGAAAGCTTTGCCAACTGGCAATCGGTGTGGTTCTGCGCGGGCTTGGTGGTTTTCGCCTTCACCCTGTCGTGGGCGCGGGACGCGCCAGTGACAGGATGAGCACGCCTGCCGCCAGCGCCGAAAGGTCGGCGTTATGCAACACCACGCCGAAAGCCGCCGCCGCGAGCGCCACAGTGACTAGAACGAGCGAAGGCCGCAGCAGATTGAGCAGGGCCGCCGCCAGCGCAACGCCGCCGAAAATTTCATAAGTAAAGAGGACGATGGTCAGGCGGAATGTACCGCACAACCAGGTATCGCGTCCGGCTTGGCAGGCCAGCGATACCGTGACGTTCTCAAGCGCCATGTAGCGCAGATAGAGCGCCTCACCCAACGACAGGAACGCCACAACCAAAAGCCAGTTCAACTGGCGCGCTGTCGGCAGGAAAAGGCGGCGCATGGTTAGCTCGGGCATACGCCCGATCATAATGCGCCGATCATTGCAGCGCGAGGTGCCGGTCGTCGAACATCGTCGGTTGGCAGGATAGCCGGAAGGCCGCCAGTGAAGCACACAGTTCTGCCGCCCGTTCGGCATTGGCAAATGGCCCGACCACCAGCCGCAGCTCAAGCCGATTGGATCGCGAGTTATCCTTGACGGTCACGACCGGCTGCAATCCCTCGAGAATTTGCGCGTGGGCCGCATGGATTCCCGCCCAGCGCGCGCGCAGCGCCTTCATCGTGGGCGCGCTGCCGATATCGGCGCCGTAAGCTGGAGGCGCCACCGATGCTGCGGGGTCGGGTGCCGATTGTTCGCCGGCGGGCGCCACGGAACGCGTGAGCGGGGATTCCAGGCCGGCCAGCGGCGGGACCACCGGAGCGGCCACCGACTCGACATTTGTCTGCACCGCCGCCGCGGACGGGGTCTCGCTAGGCCATGGCGCTGCGGGAGCCTGAGCGGCGGTTTTGGCGGCTTCGATCTGCCGGGTGATCGATCCGGTCATGTCATCGACGTTGCGTTCGACGGCCGAAATCCGCGTCATCATCCGGTCGCGGTCTTCCGCGAGGCCGCGCACGCTCTGCGCCAGCTGCCGTGCGGCGGCCTCGGCGTCGAACGGGTGGCTTGCGGCCTGCGATCCGGTTTGCCCTGAGCGCAACGACGATAGAATGGCCGCCGCGCGCTGCGAGCCGGTGTCGCTAAAGCCCGTGAGGATGGCGACCAGCAGAGCGACGGCTGCCCCCGAGCCCCACAGCGCCTGGCGCCAAAGGTGCTGCATGGTGAAAGTCGTCTTTGCCGCCACTCTCTTTGCGGTCGCATTCACGTTGTGCGCTCGACCCAGCATGCTGCCGCTCCGGTGTGTCTTGCAGCGAATCACCTGTAAAAATAGCAGATTCCAATTCTTGAGCTGCCGTTGAACGGATATTCGGGAACTTCGCGGCGGTCGCTCGCGCTTTCCGCGCCCCACCGGCTCGGCTATGAGAGCGCCGCGGAGATTTCTCAATGAAGGCTCGGACCTGCCTTGCGATCGTGCTTGCAGCCGGCGAGGGGACCCGAATGCGTTCGGCGGTGTCCAAGGTGCTGCACGCGATCGCCGGGCGCACGCTGCTGGCCCATGTTCTCGCGGCCGTTGGCGAGGTGGGCGTCAGCGCGATAGCGGTCGTCATCGGCCCGGAACAGGGAGGCGTCGCCGCCGAAACCCGGCGCGTTTCGCCGGACGCCGAATGCTTCGTGCAGAGCGCGCGGCGCGGCACCGCCCATGCGGTGCTGGCGGCAAAATCCGCGATCGAGCGGCGGCCGGACGACATACTGATTGTTTACGGCGACACCCCGCTGATCCGCGCGGCGACGCTGATGCGGTTGCGCGCAGCATTGGCTGCGGGCGCAGCCGTAGCCGTGCTGGGGTTTCGGCCGGCCGATCCGGCCGGCTATGGCAGGCTAATCGTCAAGAACGACTCGCTCATCGCCATTCGCGAGGATGCTGATGCCAGCCCGAGCGAACGGACGCTCGGTCTGTGCAATGGTGGCATCATGGCGCTCGCCGGCGCGCACGCGCTCGCCATCCTGGAGCGGATCGGCAACCGTAATCGCAAGGGCGAATTTTATTTGACCGATGCGGTCGAGATCGCGCGCAGCATGAAGCTCGAAGCGATCGCGATCGAAGTCGAGGAGGATGATGTGCGTGGCATCAATACCAAGGGCCAATTGGCCGAAGCCGAAGCCGTCGCGCAAGGCCGTCTGCGCAAGGCCGCGCTTGACTCAGGCGTCACGTTGGTCGCGCCGGAGACGGTATTTCTGTGCGCCGACACCAAACTCGGCAAAGACGTCGTGGTCGAGCCCTATGTCGTGTTCGGCGAGAAAGTGACGGTCGAGGATGGCGCGATCATTCATTCGTTCTCCCATCTCGTTGGCGCCCATGTCGGCAAAGGGGCCTCGGTCGGGCCATTTGCCCGGCTGCGGCCCGGCACGCGGATCGGCGAGGGCGCGCGCATCGGCAATTTCGTCGAGGTAAAGGAGGCTGTCATCGAGGCCGGCGCCAAGGCCAATCATCTAAGCTATATCGGCGACGCCTCGGTCGGCGCGAACGCCAATATCGGGGCCGGCACCATCACCTGCAATTACGATGGCAGCGACAAGCACCGCACCACGATCGGCGAAGGCGCATTCATCGGTTCCAACTCGGCACTTGTCGCGCCGGTCGAGATCGGGGCGGGAGCCTATATCGGCTCCGGCTCGGTGATCACCAAGAATGTGCCGGCCGACGCGCTGGCTTTGGCGCGCGGGCGCCAAGTCGTTAAGGAAGGTATGGCGTCGCGCTTGCGCGGGCTTAAATCGCTCGGCAAAAACAAAATACATTCGCACGATTAAGCGCGCCGATCTGCAAATTCGCCGCGCTGCCGGCCGTGTTACACGGCGAAACGTTTTTTTATTTGGTGCCCGCTAGAATTAGGCATTAACGGTTAACGCCTTAGCGACTTTCGCTGCGGCGGCGGATGAGGAGACCATCGGGACCGATGTGCGGCATTATCGGGATCATCGGCCACGAGCCGGTCGCGCCGCTTCTCATCGATGCGCTCAAGCGCCTCGAATACCGCGGCTATGATTCCGCCGGCATCGCCACGCTCGAGCACGGCGTGCTCACGCGGCGGCGCGCCGAAGGCAAGCTCAACAATTTGGAGCAAAAACTCGCGCGCGATCCGCTCGCGGGCGTGATCGGTATCGGCCATACCCGCTGGGCGACGCACGGCCGTCCGACCGAAAACAACGCGCATCCGCACGCGACCGACCGGGTTGCCGTGGTGCACAATGGCATCATCGAAAATTTCGGCGAATTGCGCCGGGAGCTGCAAGCCAAAGGCGTCAAGTTCGCGACCGACACCGACAGCGAGGTCGTCCCCCATCTGGTCGACGAGGAGCTCAGGCGCGGCTTGTGTCCGGTCGAAGCGGTGAAGGCAACGTTGCCGCGGCTGCGCGGCGCGTTCGCGCTCGCTTTTCTGTTTGCCGGCGAAGAGAATCTGCTGATCGGCGCCCGCAACGGCGCCCCGCTGGCGATCGGCTTCGGCGATGATGCGATGTTCATCGGGTCCGATGCGATAGCGCTGGCGCCGTTCACCGATACGGTCAGTTATCTCGAAGACGGCGATTGGGTCGTGATCGATAATAGTGGCGCCGAAATTCACGACGCCAAAGGCGATGTCGTGCAGCGGGCGGTGCTCAAATCGCAGGCCTCGATCATGCTCATCGACAAGGGCAACCATCGTCACTTCATGGCCAAGGAGATTTGGGAGCAGCCGGAGGTCGTCGGCCACACGCTTGCGTATTATCTCGACATGGTCGGCGAGCGGGTAGCGCTGCCGATGGCGCTGCCGTTCGATTTCCGCGCGCTCAAGCGCATTTCCATCGTCGCCTGCGGCACGGCGTATTACGCCGGCATGGTCGCCAAATATTGGTTCGAGCGCTTCGCGCATTTGCCGGTCGATGTCGATATCGCCTCCGAGTTCCGCTACCGCGAGGGACCGCTCGAGGCCGGCGCGCTGGCGATCTTTATTTCGCAGTCGGGCGAGACCGCCGATACGCTGGCTTCGCTGCGCTACGCGCGTGAGCACAAGCAGCACGTTCTTTCCGTCGTCAACGTGCCGACCTCGACCATTGCCCGCGAGAGCGACGTGGTGATGCCGACGCTTGCCGGCCCGGAAATCGGCGTCGCCTCGACCAAGGCCTTCACCTGCCAATTGGCGGCGTTGGCGGCGCTCGCGGTTGCGGCGGGCCGCGCCCGCGGCGTGCTCGCCGAAAGCGATGAGAAGCGTCTGGTGCATGCGCTGATCGAGGTGCCGCGGCACCTGACCGAGGCGCTCGCGCTCGAGCCGCAGATCGAGCAACTGGCTCGCGATCTCGCCAAATGCCGCGACGTGCTCTACCTCGGCCGCGGCACCAGCTACCCGATCGCGCTCGAAGGCGCGCTCAAGCTCAAGGAAATCTCCTACATTCACGCCGAAGGCTATGCAGCGGGCGAGCTCAAGCACGGCCCGATTGCGCTGATCGACGAGACCATGCCGGTGATCGTGATCGCGCCCCATGATCGGGTGTTCGACAAGACCGTTTCCAATATGCAGGAAGTAGCCGCGCGCGGCGGCCGACTGATTCTGGTGACCGATGCCAAGGGCGCGGCCGCTGCCGAGGGTCAATCGCTCGTTACGCTGACGTTGCCGACGATGCCGTCGACCGTGGGGCCGCTGGTCTATGCCGTCCCGGTGCAGCTCATCGCCTATCATACCGCGGTTGCCCTAGGCACCGACGTCGATCAGCCGCGCAATCTCGCCAAGTCGGTGACGGTGGAATAAAGGGCTACGCGCCGCCGCGGTACTCTGTGCGAGGGCGTCGCCTCGTTATATAGATGGCAGCCGCGAAGCTGAGCCGTGGCCTAATCATGATGGATGACGGCATTCAGAGCGGGGGCGGGTCTGCGGGCGGAGCCAAGCCTACCGCCGGGATCGTCAGCCGCCTGCGCAATTATTTCTTGACCGGATTGGTCGTCGCCGGACCGGTGGCGGTGACGCTGTGGCTGATCTGGTGGTTCGTAACCCAGGTCGACAATCTGGTGCGGCCGCTCATTCCGGTGGCGGATCGGCCCGAAACCTATCTGCCAGTCAATATTCCCGGGCTTGGTTTGATCATCGTCCTTGTCGCGCTCACGCTGCTTGGGTTTTTGACCGCCAACTTGGTCGGCAGCAGGCTGGTGAGTTTGGGCGAGAGCCTGCTGAACCGCATGCCGATCGTGCGGCCGATCTACCGCACCACCAAGCAGATCTTCCAGACACTCTTCTCCAGCTCGGATTCGAGCTTCCGCCACGTTGGTCTGGTCGAGTTCCCGGCGCCGGGGATGTGGTCCCTCGTCTTCCTGACGCAATCGCCGACCGCCCAGATTGCTGCGCATCTGCCGCAGACTGAGCACGTGTCGGCGTTCATGCCGTGTACGCCGAACCCGACCACCGGGTTCTTCTTCTATGTGCCGCGGCGCGATGTGATCGATCTCGATATCACCGTCGAGCAGGCCATGACGTTGCTGATCTCCGCTGGCATTATCCAGCCTGGCGGCGACAATCCGCAGAACAAGCTTGCGGCGCTGGCTGAAACCGCCCGCGCGGCACAGGTGGCGCGCAAGGCTGCTTCGAGCCCGGCGAAATAGGCACTGGGCGTTTCGCTTCCGGTTCCGATCCGCTAGCATGCGCCGGCAAGGTACTCAGCGGGGGCTGCCATGAACTTTACACAAGCGATCTCGTCCGGATTCTCGAACTATGTGAACTTTTCTGCTCGCGCCTGCAGATCGGAGTATTGGTATTGGGTGCTGTTCGTCTGTCTCGGCGAAGTGGTGACTTCAATCATCGATTACGTGATCGGGTTGCAAGTGACGACGGGGCTGTTCGGCCTCGCCGTATTGTTGCCCGGTATTGCCATAGGTGTGCGGCGGCTGCACGATCTGGATCGCAGCGGCTGGTGGATACTGCTGGTATTCATCCCGCTCATCGGCGCCATCGTGCTGCTGATCTGGTACTGCTCGCGGGGCACGGCAGGTCCGAACCGCTTCGGTCCAGATCCGTTGGCGGCGGTGGACGGCTGGGCGCATTCGCCGGCCTGATCAACCCGCGCCGAGAAGCCTGATCGCTTCATCGCGCGGGGCGTTCAAAATTTTGCCGTGGACCCAAGGTGCGCGAGGCGGAAGCCGGGCAAGCTGCTTTGTCGCGTGCCGTCGGAAAGGCTTTGTGCGCGGCAATGCGCAGACGTGCGATTCTGCGACCCGCGCCAGCCTCGCGCGGACTCGACTATGCGCCGAAGGGAATCTCAATTTCGGTATAACTGCCGGGCACGGCGCCGTTCACCGCCGCAGCGATCTGCCGGAAATGCCGTCTGATGCGTGACCATTTCGTGGTGCCGGTCAAGACAACAAGAGCGATTTTTCGTCCCGCGAGATTTTGCTGATAGCGAATTCTTCTGTCGGTCGTGAGCAAAAGGTCAATGCCGAGTTCTTCTGCAGCGTCGAGCAGCGCACCGTTGTCGAGCGCATTCCATCCTCGTGACTGAGCGGTGATGACCTGGTGGCCGGCAAGTGCTGGGATCAGACCCTTTGGCGTGCCGTGGTCAAAGAGAATCAGCATCGGCGGGCGCGACAAGTTCGTTCGGCGTCGATGCCTTGAGGCTCTGCGCTACGAAATCAAGCACCGTCGTAATCTGCTCGCGCGTCACGTCGAATTGTTCCATTACCTCGTCGATGCTCAGATCCTCCAGGTTCTCGATCACGGTCGCCACGGGTAAGCGGGTTCCGCGAAATACCCATGCGCCGCTGACCTTGCCGGGAATACTTTCAACGGCGGGGCATTGGGACCAATCGAGAGGCGCCATGTCCACTCTCCTTTTCTCACTGCCCATTTAGCATAGTTCAGCGCGGACGACACGCGTGCGCGAGGCCTGAACCCCAGAATGGATTAACCCGCGCCGAGTAGCCGGATCGCTTCATCGCGGGCGAACAGATAAAGCAGCTGGCGCAACGCCGCGCCGCGCGGCGAAGAAAGCTTCGGGTCGCGGTTGAGCACCAGCGCTGCATCCTCCCGCGCGGCGCCCAAGAGCTTGCCGTGGACCTCAAGGCGGGCGAGGCGGAAGCCGGGCATGCCGCTCTGCCTTGTGCCGAGCACGTCGCCTTCGCCGCGCAGCCTTAGATCCTCCTCGGCGATGCGGAAACCGTCGTCGGTGTCGCGCAGGATGGCAAGCCGGGCTTTCGCGGTCTCTCCGAGCGGCGCTTTGTAGAGCAACAGACAGGTCGAGCGCTCAGCGCCGCGCCCGATGCGTCCGCGCAGCTGATGCAGTTGCGCGAGCCCGAAGCGCTCCGCATGCTCGATGACCATGACGCTCGCCTCTGGCACGTCGACGCCGACCTCGATCACCGTGGTCGCCACCAGGATGCGCGCGGCGCCGTGGGCGAAGCGCGCCATGGCGCGGTCCTTGTCGGCGCCGCGCATGCGGCCGTGAATGAGTTCGACCGTGTCGCCGAAGCGCTTTTGCAGCGCCTCGTAGCGCTCTTCGGCGGCAGCGAGGTCGATGCTTTCGGATTCCTCGATCAGCGGGCACACCCAATAGACCCGCCGGCCGTCGTCGAGCGCGCGCGCAACCGCATCGATCACCTCGGCGAGGCGTTCCAGCGGCAGCGTGCGGGTATCGATCTTTTGCCGGCCGGCGGGCTTTTCGCGCAGCTCGGAAATATCCATGTCGCCGAAATAAGTGAGCACCAGGGTGCGCGGGATCGGTGTTGCCGTCAGCACCAGCAGATCGACCGCCTCGCCCTTGCGGGCGAGCGCCAGACGCTGGTGGACGCCGAAGCGGTGCTGCTCGTCGACAATGGCGAGCGCAAGATCGCGAAAGGCCACGTCCTCCTGGAACAGAGCGTGGGTGCCGACGATGAGATCGATCTCGCCGGCGGCCAGCGCCGAAAGAATCTCCGGGCGCTCGCGCCCGCGCTCGCGGCCGGTGAGGATGGCGAGCCGGATGCCGGCTTTGGCGGCGAGCGGCGCGATCGTCGCAAAATGCTGGCGCGCTAGAATCTCCGTCGGGGCCATGAACGCGGCCTGGCGTCCGGCTTCGATCACGGTTGCCGCGGCAAGCAAGGCGACGACAGTCTTACCGGAGCCGACATCGCCATGCAGGAGCCGCAGCATGCGGTTCGGCTGCGCCAGATCGGCGATGATGTCGGCGACCGCGCGCTGCTGCGATGGTGTCAGCGCATAGGGAAGCGCAGCGCTGACGCGCGCGCGCAACCGGCCCTCGGCGGCGCTGCCGCGGCCGGCCCGGGTGCGCAGATGACTGCGCAGCAGCGCCAGCGCGAGCTGGCTGGCGAGCAGTTCGTCATAGGCGAGCCGCGACCACGGCGCGCTGTCCGGCTCGAGGTCGGCCGGAGTCGCCGGACGATGCATGCTGCGCAGGGCGTCGGCGAAGCCCGGAAAGGCGTTGCGCTTGAGCCAAGCGTCGTCCTGCCATTCTGGCAGCTGCGGCAGGCGGTGAAGCGCAAGCTCGAGCGCCTTGCGCAGCTGATTCGGGTGCAGGCCTTCGGTGAGCGGATAGACCGGGTCGATCAAGGGCAGACGGGCGAAGCCGGCGGCGTCCACCACCCGGTCGGGATGCACCATCTGCAAATGGCCGTCATAGAGCGTCGCGGTGCCCGAAACGTAGCGGGTCTTGCCCTCGGGCAGGAGCTTTTCCAGATAATCCCGGCGGGCGTTGAAATAGGTGATGGTCAGCGTGTTGGTGTCGTCGCTGGTTTCGATGTTGTAAGGCGTGCGCGGCCGATCGGGCGGCGGCGGGCGGTGGCGGTCGACCGTGACGGCGACCGTCACCACGGTATCCGGCGTGACCGCGGACAGCTTCGGTTGGTTGCGCCGGTCCACATATCCGGTCGGCATGTGGAACAGCAGATCGATGATGCGCGGCGGCTCGCCGTCGCGGCCAATCAGGCGCTGAAACAGTTTCTCCACCTTGGGCCCGATGCTGGGCAGCGCCGACAGGGTCGCAAACAGCGGATTGAGCAGCGGGGGACGCATAGAAATCCTCACCGGTCATTCCGGGGCGCCGCGAAGCGGCGAACCCGGAATCCATAACTACCGCCAGCGCATACGGATTCCGGGCCCGCGGGCTTCGCCCGCGTCCCGGAATGGCGCCGGAATTGACGAAGTCGTCACTGACATCTCCTGCCTCCCGCTCTATATACCCGACGCCCGGCACGTCCGGGCTTTTGGCGTTGGATTTCAGCAATGACCGAGCGATCGAGCGAAGGTTTGGACGTGCGCCGGCGGCGGCTGCTGTTTCGCGCCTGGCGCCGCGGCGTGCGCGAGACCGACCTCATCGTCGGCCGCTTTGCCGACGCCTATATCGAGATGTTCGACGATGCCGGCCTCGACGATTTCGAGCGGCTGATCGAAGCGCCCAACGCCGCGCTGTACGCCTGGGTCGTCGGTTCCGAGAGCGTGCCGGCGGATTACGACACCGCCGTGCTGGCGAAGCTCAAGGCGTTTCACACGCGCGCGAACCAAACGCGCGCCGGGGAGGACCGGTGACGGTGCAGCTACGATCGCCGGCGCGCTCGCCGGCCCAACGGCTCGCGCCCGGCCGGCCGCTGCTTTTGTCCGGCATTGCCGACGGCGCCGAGGGGCTGGTGCTCGCCGACCTCGCCCGGGCGATTGCGGCTGGGCCGACGCCGCCGGCCGTGATCTGCCGCGATGGCCCGCGCATGGCGACGCTCGCCCGTGCGCTCGCCTTCTTCGCGCCCGACATCGAGGTACTGGAATTCCCGGCCTGGGATTGCCTGCCCTACGACCGCGTATCGCCGCATGCCGCCGTGGTGGCGCAGCGTATGACCGTGCTGGCGCGGCTGGCGCACATCAAGAGCCGCGAACGGCCGGCCATCGTGCTCGCCACGGTCAACGCCGCGCTGCAGCGGGTGCCGCCGCGCGCGACGCTGGCCCGGCAATCGCTCTCGGCCGCGGCCGGCCATCTGCTGCCGATGGCGGGCGTGACCCAATGGCTCGAGCTCAACGGCTTCAACCGCGCCTCGACCGTGCGCGAGCCGGGCGACTATGCCGTGCGCGGCGGCATCCTCGATCTGTTCGCCGCCGGCATGGACGCGCCGGTGCGGCTCGATTTCTTCGGCGACACGCTGGAATCGATCCGCCGTTTCGATCCGGACACCCAGCGCACCACTGACGAGTTGCGCGCGCTCGACCTCGTTCCCATGGCCGAGTTTCAGCTCACGCCGGAAACGATCCGGCTGTTCCGCACCGGCTATGTCGCGGCCTTCGGCGCTGCCGCGCCCGACGACATGCTCTATGAGGCGGTCAGCGAGGGCCGCCGGCCGGCCGGCGCCGAGCACTGGCTGCCGTTGTTTCACCAGCATCTGGAAACGCTGTTCGATTATCTGGAGGCAAGCCCGCTCGCCATCGAGCCGCTGGCGGAAGAAGCTGCCCACGAGCGGCTCATCCAAATCGCCGACTATTATCAGGCGCGCAAGGAGGCGCTCGATCAACCCGGCGGCGCGCCCTATAAGCCGCTGCCGCCGGACCGGCTCTATCTCGCCGAAGCCGAATGGCGCGAGCGGCTCGATAGCGCCGCGCTTGCGCGGCTGTCGCCGTTCGCGGCGCCGGAAGGCACAGCGGACGCCATCGAGATCGGCGCCCATGCCGGCCACAACTTTTCGGCCGCGCGCAACGAGCCCGGCACCAACGTGTTTGAGGCGGTGCGCAAGCACGCCGAAGCGCTGCAGGTGGCCGGCAAGCGCGTGGTCATCGCGCTCTGGAGCGAAGGCTCGCGCGAGCGCATGGCCCATGTCCTCGCCGAGCGCGGCCTGTTCAACCTCGCGCCGGTCGCATCGTGGCCGCAGGCGCTGGCGCTGCCGCGCCCGCAGGTCGCGCTCGCGGTGCTCGGCCTCGATGCCGGCTTCGAGACTGCCGATGTCGCCCTGATCACCGAGGAAGACATTCTGGGCGAGCGGCTGGTGCGCCCGCGCCGCGCGTCGAAACGCGCCGAAAATTTCATCGCCGAGGTGACGAGCCTCGCCGCCGGCGACATTGTGGTCCACGTCGATCACGGCATCGGCCGCTTCGTCGGCCTGCGCGCCATCGAGGCCGCCGGCGCGCCGCACGACTGCCTGGAAATCCACTACCACGGCGGCGACAAGCTGTTCCTGCCGGTCGAGAACATCGAGCTATTGTCGCGCTACGGCTCCGAGGAAGCCGGCGTCGAGCTCGACCGGCTCGGCTCGACCGCCTGGCAGTCGCGCAAGGCGCGGATGAAGAACCGCATCCGCGAGATCGCGGGCGCACTGATCAAGGTCGCCGCCGAGCGGCAATTGCGCGAAGCGCCGCGGCTAACTGTCGAAAGCGGCCTCTACGACGAATTTAGCGCCGGCTTCCCCTACGAGGAGACCGACGACCAGGATGCCGCCATCTCGGCCGTGCTCGCCGATCTGGCCTCGGGGCGGCCGATGGACCGGCTGATCTGCGGCGACGTCGGCTTCGGCAAGACCGAAGTGGCGCTGCGCGCCGCCTTCGTCACCGCCATGAACGGCAAGCAGGTCGCCGTCGTGGTGCCGACTACGCTGCTCGCGCGCCAGCACTTCAAGACCTTTTCCGACCGGCTGCGCGGCTATCCGGTCAAGATCGCTTTAGCCTCGCGGCTGGTCTCGCCGAAGGAGCTCGCGCAGGCGAAGATTGGCCTCGCCGAAGGCGACATCGACATTGTCGTCGGCACCCACGCGCTCCTTGGCAAGACCGTCAAGTTCAAGGACCTCGGCCTCATCGTCGTCGACGAGGAGCAGCATTTCGGCGTCGCGCACAAGGAGAAGCTCAAACAGCTACGCGCCGAGGTGCACGTCCTGACGCTGACCGCAACGCCGATCCCGCGCACGCTGCAATTGGCCCTCTCCGGCGTGCGCGAGATGTCGATCATCGCCACGCCGCCGGTCGATCGGCTCGCGGTGCGCACCTTTGTGTCGCCGTTCGATCCGATCGTGGTGCGCGAGGCGCTGCTCCGCGAGCGCTATCGCGGCGGCCAGTGCTTCTATGTCTGTCCGCGCATCGAGGACCTCGCCGAGACCAAAGCGCTCCTCGACAAGAACGTGCCCGAGGTGCGGGTTGCCGTCGCTCACGGCCAGATGCCGTCGTCGGTGCTCGAAGACGTCATGTCGGCGTTCTACGACGGCAAGTTCGACGTGCTGCTCTCGACCTCGATCGTCGAATCCGGCCTCGATATTCCGACCGCCAACACCCTGATCGTGCACCGCGCCGACATGTTCGGACTGTCGCAGATCTATCAGCTGCGCGGCCGCGTCGGCCGCGCCAAGCTCCGCGCCTACGCGCTCTTGACGCTGCCGGCCAACCGCCGCATCACGCCGCAGGCCGAGCGGCGGCTGAAAGTGCTGCAATCGCTCGACACGCTCGGCGCCGGCTTCCAGCTCGCCTCGCACGATCTCGACATCCGCGGCGCCGGCAACCTGCTCGGCGAGGAGCAGTCCGGCCACATCAAGGAAGTCGGCTACGAGCTTTATCAGGAGATGCTGGAAGAGGCGGTGATGTCGCTCAAGGCCGGCATCAGCGCGCCGGTCGCCGACAAATGGTCGCCCCAGATCACCATCGGCACGCCGGTGCTGATTCCGGAGGATTACGTCGCCGACCTGCCGGTGCGCCTCGCGCTCTACCGGCGGCTGTCGGAGATCGAGGACGACCGCGAGATCGAATCCTTCGCCGCCGAATTGGTCGACCGCTTCGGCCCGCTGCCGCAGGAGGTCGATTATCTGCTCCAGGTCGTCGCCATCAAGGCGCTGTGCCGCCGCGCCAATGTCGAGCGGATCGAAGTCGGGCCGAAGGGCGCCGTGCTCGCCTTCCGCGACAACATCTTCGCCAACCCCGAAGGCCTCATCGCCTACATCGCCAAGCACCCGGTCGGCGCCCGCGTGCGGCCCGACATGAAAGTCGTGTTCCACGACGAATGGGAAACGCCGGAGGCGCGGCTCAAAGGCGCAACGGCGATTTTGCGGGCGCTGGTCGGGATTGCGGAGAAGGGACGGAAGGCGGCGTGAAGAAATCGCGCAAAAATGCTCGCGCCGATAATATCATCTATTATAATAACTGCAGTAACTAGGACGCGGACGATGGCACTCGTTGTCACAAACGTGCAACGCCTCTCGATGAACCGCGCAGAGGAAGGTATCAAATTCCTGCGCGTCCAACTCGCTGCGCTCGACACTTTGGAGGAAATGGTTTCCAATCTAAACGGCGAGCGCGCTTGTCACGACAGCTTCACAGCAGTCGTAGCGGAGCGAGTTAAATCTCTTAATGAGACTGAACGAAATATCTTCGCGATGGCCCCCCGGAAGGGCGCGCCAGAACAAGTGGAAAAGCTGAAATACGCTATTTCCCGAGTGGCGCATTGCGGCAAAGCGGTTATTTATCCTGAACGGAAAAAGATAATTAAATCTGCGCTGGCCGAGGCGAAGGACCTGATCGCGAAATGCATCGCCTTTCTCGAAGTTGAGGCACACAGATTCCCCGAGAAGGGGGCTAATGTACCAAACGCCGAATTGCCCGCGACGGGGGTAGAGCCAAGCAACACAAGGCCAAGAACAAAGTTCAGTGAAGTGATCACTATCAAATTGCCATTGGGGTTTGGAACCATCGATCCAATAAAGCTCGCGCAATGGATTAAGGAGCGTTTGCAGTGAGCGGGTTACCCGAAGGCATAATCCGCCGCCTCTCGGCGATCGAATGGCGGATTAGGCTCTGCTAATCCGCCCTAAGAGATCGTTTGATTTGTGCTCGTGCGGATTTTAGTTCGTTTCCTTCCAAAACCGCGTGGATGTAATCTGCTGGGATGACCACGCCCATGCCGACAGGTGCGCGAACCTCACGGCCGCGCTCCAATCCAAGAATGTGATCAGGAGGGGCGTCCCATGCGCCTTGCCACATGCCCAGAAGATGCAGCCTCCACATTGCTACTGCGTCACCTAGGTCTTCGATTGGTGTTTTTGGATTATCTTCAATTTCCTCAGGTCGGACCATGTGATTGCTGGCGCGTATGAAGACAGGCGCCCCACTTAGCCCTGAAAGGCTTCGCGTCTCTACTAAATAGGCCTCCGTTTCAATCGTGCTCGCGCCTGAGGTGTCGCGCCAATCCCTCACCGGAACCTTTTCGCCCCAATCCATAGTGCGCGCTATCGTACCAAAGTGGACGACCGGCATATTGCGTTCCGTGCCAGCCAGAAGGCGAAATAGCCCGCGGTGTAGACGAAGTCGCCTATTCCAGCTCCGTATTTTCGGGCCTTATTCCACCACCACGTTTCGCGCGTGTCATCAATATACCGGACAGCGTACCTGGCATTGTCTTTCTGCAAGTCGAAAGGAAGAACGGCGACATCTACGGTGGGGTCAGAATCGAAATACCATCGGACTTGATCGACATGGATATTTTCTCCGGTGCGATCATAGCAATTTACGCGAATAAGAAACGGGTCTGCCCCAAACTGCTCAGCGACGTGGCGCACCGTCACCAAATAGGGCACGCCGTCATACAGCAAAAGAAAGCCTGTTCCGATGCATTCAATGCCACCCTTGCCTGGAGCGGTTGTTGGGTAGCCGAGAAAAACCACTGTCTCCAGGATCGAGTCGGAAACACGCATAAAAATCTCCGGCGTGGATTACCTTATCGATTAGCTCATAGGAGATAAGCGTGATCCGCCCGTCGCGCGGCGCAATACGCTTAGCTGCGGTGACCCCTCATCACGGTGTCGCGCATCGTGACACTCATCTTGAGGGTTGGCTGCCATCACGGTCGTGCGCGGCCTTCCGCATCGCTTCCTGAAACTGGTGTATTCTTGGCAGACGCCTCACATACGAAAGCGAAACCATCTGAACCAAACCCTCCTGGGCGACAAGCAGGCCACCTCCGTTGGGCAACTCCCCGCGCGCCACGAACTCCGATTCTCGCTGGTGAATTGCGCGGACGAGTTGCCGTCCACGCGACGTCAGGGGCGCCATGAACCTTGGTTGCATGTGGCGATCAACCCAGTCGATGAGGCAACCGGCGAAGTCAACTTCGGCGAGATTCTGGGCGACGAGGAAGCGAACATATCCGAACAGGAAGTCGTGCTCGCTATCTCCAACGCCCACACCAAACTCGCTGTTGATGATTTCAAGATTAGCCTCCGCAGCGGTTATCGCCATGTCCATGCCAAAATACAGCGTGCGGCAGATGCTGGTCAGGCCCTGTGTGAACAAATCAAAATAAGAGACAGGAAAGGAGGCGTTCCTTGACCGCCGTTCGACCAAAGCAGCGAGAACGTCTCCGATCGATGGAATGAATACCTCTCCTTGAACGCCTGCGTTTTGGAATAGCCGCTCAAGCTTAACGGTTTGAAGAACGTTGGCCCGGGGCACCTCGATAAAAGCCGCATTCTCGCTGCCGGGGCTTCGGAGCGCCTGTCGCGCGTCGGTCCAGTACGATATCTTGGAGTTTGGATCGTGCAGAACAAGCAGCACGGGCAGCGGGTAGCGCTCCCAATACGTCCGATGTTTCTGGTCCAAAAAAAAATTCCACCCTTGAGCAGTCGCCTGCTGAAAGTACGAGGGACCGGACTTCACTTGCGCCGCGACCGTATGGCCGGTTGCGAAGCCTTCCGGGTTGACAAATTCTAGCTGGCCGTCAATGCCCACGTCCCCCGTTCCGGTCTCACGCCAAATCTGGGCGCGCTCGGCCGCAAGCGACTGCACGGCGGCGATACCAAGCCTTTCCTGAGCATAGTTGGCCGGGGGCTTAGGCAGCATGGGTAGCGAGTGTAACCCGAATTGGGTGAAACGAAATCTGGGATCAGAGCGGTTTTGCGGCCGCCTCAGGATAATGGATCAAAGGCGGATCGAAACAAATACGCCGTCGCCAGACTGCGGAACGGTCGCCACGCTTGCGACAGTTCAAGAACTTCGTCCGGTGAAGGAAGCTCGGCCAGTCCGTAGGCCTGCTTGATCGCTTTGCGCAAAGCCAGATCGCCGGGCAGGACGACGTCGCCGCGGTCGAGCGCGATGATGAGGAAGCCTTGCACGGTCCACGGGCCGATGCCGGGAATGGACGTCAACAGCGCCATGATTTCTTCGTCGGTCAGCTTCTTGAGTTTTGCCAAAATGAGGCGTTCCTGGACAAACTTTTTGGCCAAGGCCCGCAGCGTCGCGACTTTGCGCGCCGAGAAGCCCACCTTGCGCAGCCGCGCCGGCCTGCTCAGCAGCAACTGCGCGGCTGTGGGCATCTTGCCGTGGAACAGCGTTCGTAATCGCTGCAGGATGGCGTAAGTCGCCTTCACCGACAGCTGTTGACCGGTCACCTGAAAGACCAGGGCGCCAAACGCGTCCAGTTTCGGCAGTTCGGATAACCATTCCCGCGGATCAAAATCGGCATACTTGGCGATCAATCTCGCCAGCACCGGGTCTTTGCGCAGGTGCTGGCGTGCCGTCTCCCTTGCGTCTTTTTGCTCATTGCTTTTGGCGGGGCGCATGCTGCGAGAGAGCGTAGCACGGATCGAATGAAACGAAATTCGGGTCAACCCCCTGGTCGTTTAGCTTGAGGAATACTGTGAATCACTGAGACAATGGAGGCTTTCCCGTCGGTGAGAGTCGCCATAACCGCCGAACTCCGTGATGCTATGTCACCCCCGTGAGGTATCGGAAGTCCGTGCGGCCCACCCGGGCATCCGTCGGCCAAAGCCATTTGACTTATCTCCTGTAACTTAGTGATCGATTCGGGAACCGTGTTTGCGACATTGACTAATATCTCACGCTGCTTAGAGAGATCTAACGACCCGTCAGGCGGTGCAAAATGTTGTGCGAGAAGTGCAGCGACGAAGCAAAAAGCACCAATGTATAGGCAGAGCTTCAATAACCGCTCTTGACTCTGATCTACTTTCCGTAACAACAGCGTTATAATAACAAGGACCAACATTAGGGCGGCTAGGCCCAGCGGGCCGTAATTCAAAAAACCCGCTGAGCCGGACAATATGGAACTCGGAAGATCACTTGCGACAGCGGTCATTGTCAGGGTCATGGCAGTCCCCTCTATTTCATTGCGAACAACCTAAAAGGGTGGACAGGCTCGGTACATCGTGCGCTGGTTTTAGCGCGGGTGCAAGTTCCAGCTGAATGAAACAGGCCTAGCGCGGATTGATGTTGCGGAATTGTCCCGGATTTTGCTTTCGTGCACACGGGCCATTTTTTGCTCGTCACCACCGGGCTTGGGTGGTCCATGCTGACTCCTCGAATGTGCGGCGTGGCCGCATGGATTGCCGGGTCAAGCCCGGCAATGACGAAGCGGTTGGTCTGTTGCGCACGAGTTTCGGCCGCCCTAGCTACCGCGGGTCAGGATCACGCATCGACCTGAAGGTGACAGAATAGCGCAGCGCCTCTACCGCGGGGATACTGTGCTCCCAGACGTCGCGGGAGGGGCCGCGCATCAGATAAACCGAGCGGCGATCGAGCCGCATGGCGGCGCGCTCCCAGCCGGCGTCGCGCTTCTTTCGCATCCGGAACGTGCACGGCGACAGAAGCGAGAGGCCGATCACATCGCCGTAGTCAGGGCGGTCGCGATGCCAGCCGATCGACGTGCCCGGCCGGTATTCGGTGATCAGAAGGTGCTGCAATTGTTCGGCCGGCAGTCCGGCGAACGCGGCGGCGCGCTCGCGCACGGCAAGAACAAACGATGGTATTGGCGCAGCCTCTCGCAATCCGCCACCGTTGAAGTCGTAGCGCAGACCGAACGAGACGACGCGGCGCTTGCCCAGGAAGCCGTGAAACTCGAATTCCTTGAACGGCAGATCGGCAAACGCAGCGACCAGGCGCGCCTCCTCGGCCGCGTCGATCACATCCGGCGCATAGCGAAAGCAGGCCGGCATCGCTGGCGGCGCCGGCGGCTCAAAGAGCGCGAGCTGTTCGTGTTTCATGTTTGGACGCGCAGACATTGCACGACGGCAGATAGGCGTCCGGTCGCGGTTGCGCAAAGCGCGGGAGGTCGCAGCCTGTAGGGTGGCAAAGGCGCCAACGGGTCCGGCCCGAAGTGGCCGGCCCGATGACAGGCTTCGCGCCGTGCCCACGTATTTACTCGCCGAAGCCCCCAGGCATGTCCATGATGTCGCCGCCCCAGTCGCCGGGTAAAATCCCTCCTTCGACGTAGCGGTGGAAACTCGAATGCGGCCAGTCGCGCACCCGCGAGACGAGGCCATGTTTGACGGGATTGTAATGAATGTAATCGACATGCCGCTCGAAATCGGCGTCGTCGCGGATGACGTGCTCCGAATAGCGGCGTTGCCAAATTCCTTTCTCCCGTTTGGCGATTTTGCTGTTTGAACGGATTGCGCGGCCGGGAGGCCGCGTGAGAAGCCGGATTTGAAAAGGCTCCAGCGCGAGGCAAAATCCGCATCGCCTACCGGCAAGAGCCAAAGCGCGTGAAGATGGTCGGGCAGGATACAGATCGCGACTGTCTCGAAGGGAAGGCGATCCTGCGTGACCTTGTAGGCGCGCCGCAGCCGATCGATCTCCCGCACCAACACATCGCTGGAACGGTCGGCAAGCGCGAGGGTAAAAAAGAATGCGCCACCCTCGATTCTGGCGCGACGATACCGGGACATCCGGAGATACGCTCAGGCGGTTACGTGGGCACGACGCTTCGCGTCTTTGCCCACCCTACAGCATTTACCAGGCGCTGCAGAGTTGCAGTTCGCGGGCGCGGGCGAGCGCGGCGCCGAAGGTGCGGACCTTGCCCTTGGCGATGTCGTTGAAGTGCGGCGGCAGCGGCGCCGTTTCGTAAAGCGCGTCCGGCCGCGGAAAGTGATAAAAATAGCCGGCCGCCATGATGACCTTGGTGAAGCCGCGCTCCGAGAAATAGCGCGCCAGCAGGCACTCGCCGGTGCTCGAATAGCAATATTCTCCAAGCGGATCCTGCCGCTCCAGCCAGGCGATAAGGCTCGCTAGCGAGAACGGATCGTTTCTCTGCCCCCATTGGGGATCGTACAGCATTCAGTTTTCTCCCATGGCGCAGCGGGAAATCCGAGTCGGCTCTCTGCATAATAACCAAGGCGCCGCCCGGTTGCGCTGTTTGGCGCGATAGCCGCCTGCGTCGCCGATATGGCGACATTCGGTCTTGACAAATGTCCTCGATTCAGATACATAAACGCCATCGAATCTCGCTCGGTGAAGGACGCCTTCGGCCGAGGGTACTCCCGAAGGCGGAGCGAGTGCGGTGCCCGCGCGCGGACCGATACAGTCCGCTCCCGGGCGGCTCCGGGGAATTACGCCCGGCCGGCACGATGACCGGTCTGCGGGGAAACTCGCTGGACTGGGACAGGAAGGAGCGGGTAACGCCCGCTAGTGACGCACGATCCTGGATCATGCGTTGCAAAGCGCACGGTCTTTCGAACCATCGGGGTCGTGCGCCCGACCAAGTCCCATATGTGGACGGCCCCCTGCTTGCAAGGTTCGGCGCAGAGTACGGGTCGAAGCGATTGCGATCATATGTCCGGTCTGTTGTCGCGGTCGCACATGACCGCTGCCAAGATGGGTTCCGCGACGCGAGTTCCAAACAGGAAGGCGACCTTTTTGCGAATAGGCCACTGGGACTCTCGGAGTGTCTCGCGTCTTGGGATCGATCGATCACGCCATCTGCTCCGTCTCGAGCAAGCTCCGGCTTCGACAGCAGGACGCCAATGGGCCTGCCGGTGAAGAGGTTATGCGGCGATGCTCGCGGTGTGCACAGCTGCCCCACGGATGCGATCGTAGGGCTCGCCGCTGACCATCAGCTTCCAGGCAATGCGCGCCGTCTTGTTGGCGAGCGCCACGGCGGCAAGCTTCGGCGGCTTGCGCTTGACGAGCGCTGTCAGCCAGGGCGACGGGTTCCCACGCGCCTTCCTGGCGTGCTGGATCACCGCGGTGGCGCCGACCACCAAAACGCCGCGCAATGCCTCATCGCCGGCTCGCGTGATGACCCCGAGGCGCTGCTTGCCGGCGGTGGAGTGATCCTTCGGAGTCAACCCGAGCCAAGCCGCAAAATCCCGGCCAGTCCGGAAAGCGCGAGGATCGGGGACCTTCATGACCAGCAGCGATGCGCCGATCAGGCCGATCGCTGGAACCTGCGCCAACCGCCGGCTCAGTTCATTCTGCCGGTGCCAGGCCAGCAGTTGCGCTTCGGTCCTTCGAAGCTTGGGCTTGAGTTCGGCATACTCCTCGGCGAGCGTGGTAAACAGCTCCTTGGCGAGTTCCGGCACGCCGGGGTCGGTAGCGATCCGCGCCAGCAGCGGCTCGATCTTGTCGAGCCCGCGGGCCGCTGTGATCCCGAACTCGGCGGCATAGCCGCGGATCATGTTGCTCAACTGCGTGCGGCGGGCAATCAGTTGATCGCGCACGCCAACGAGCATAAGTGCCGCTTGCTGCTCGGCCGTCTTCACCGGCACTAACCGGATGCGCGGCCGGCTCATGGCTTCGCAGATGGCGCTGGCATCGGCGGCGTCGTTCTTACCGCGTTGCACATAGGGCTTCACATATTGCGGCGGCAGCAGCACGACTTGGTGTCCCAGCGCCATCAATTCGCGCGCCCAATAATGTGCGGCCCCGCACGCCTCCAACCCGATCCTGGTCCGCTCCAGTGCGCTGAAGAAATCCAGCACCTGCCGGCGTCGCAGCTTCTTTCGAAGCACCGGCTGCTCGGACGCGTTCACCCCGTGCAGCACAAAAACAGTCTTGGACGTGTCGACGCCAATGCGGATAATCTTGTCCATGGACGGCTCCTTCGTTTGAGATCTGCAACGACCTCATTCTGGCACAGCGATGCCGTCGGGGGCCGTCCACCCCAACAGGAAGCGCGTATCTGGAGCTGAGCTGTGGCGTTCGCTCGCTGCAGCAAGAGCCGTGGTGGAACGCCGACAGGCGAGCGCGCTGCGCTTCAGCGCGCGCCGCATCCGAAAGATGCGGAGGTTGGAAGACACGTTTGTCGGCGTTCCGCCTCCTTTTTTCTTGCCGGAAGTGAGTCGAAACGAAGTTCGAAGGCCCGGCAAAATAGAATTGTACGGCTCGCTTCGGTTGCTTGGTCGCTTTGTCTTTCTTCGTGGTTTGCACAACTCGGGCGCGGGTCGCGTCGCGGGAACGATTTGTATTTTCGCGCCCGCAGCACGGACGATCAAAATGCTAACGCTCGGCGCCGCGGGTCAAACGGAAGGTGGCGAAATTGCGAACACCGCCGGCCATCCGATCGCCTTGACAGTGGGCACGAACCACCGGGAAATCGGAAATAATTCGCCCGTGCGAACGATTTGCTTTTTTTCGAATTTCCGAAATTTCCCATTCCGGAAAATGCAAACGTCGCGATCTCCCATCGACCTAAAGCTGAGCGCGCAAGACTGAGACAACCGCGCCCCGAAATCATCAAAGAGCGATCATATCGACGCCGCATTGAATGTTGACCTTGAGCGTTGTCCGCGTGGGACCGCGTATCGCAATCAAACGCGTGCAGCTGTAAAGCGCGGACAAAAGGGGTGTCTAAGCGTAGCCGGTCTGCAACGCGAGTGTGTGTGTAGCGTTAAGTCGGGCGTGCGGGGGACTACATGTCGGGGGGCATGCGATGGCCATTTCGGCCATGTCAGGTGCATTGCGTATTGGTCGCGGTTTGGCTGATCGCAGCCTTCTCCCTGCAATCCGGATTTACCGGCAGCGCCGGCCGATCGCCGGACGGCTTCGATCTTACCTATTTCGTCGGGCGTCTCAACGTCCGCGCCATTGCGATCGGGCCGTGCAATTCAAACTGCACTGATCTGAAAAACGGCAACGATGTTGCCGTTGCGTCCGCAGGGCGCGGATGGTTTCCGCGTCCTGCGGACGATCGGACGAAGAGCCGGGCAAACACTCACGGCGTCCGCTTCGTCGCCGACCTCAATCAGCATCGTGAATTTTCAAGGACCGACAGGCGCGCCAGCGCCGATAAATCGACAGATCAAACTATCGCTTCGTGACTGGTTTTCGCGACTTGGTTTCGTGACTTGGCTTCATGACTTGGCTTCGTGATTTGGCTTCGTGACAACACCAGGAGGCTACGATGAGTTCTCCGGTCCACCGCGCCAAAGATCTGGATCCCGCCTTGATGTACGCACCGCCTCGGGTGCGCGACTATTCGGAGCAATCAGAGCAGTCGGAGCAGTCGGAGCAGTCGGACATTCAATCAGAGCCGATGCCGATGATGCCAGACGCGGAATCCGCGCCGCCGATCGATTGGCCCTGGAAACCGCAGCCCGAGATCGACTCCACACCGCCGATTGATCGGCGTTGGAAACCACAGCCGGAGTTTGACTCCTCGTTCAGCGGCGATCGCGCGGTCCTGGCGGTGCAGCGTCGATTAGCGCTCGACCCCGAATGGCTACCCGAGCCGCCGCGAGCTTCAGGGACCGGCCGGGGCGTGTGGAAGTTCTTGCTGTGGATGTGCGGCGCGGCTGGCGCGGCGGCGCTGGTCGCCTGGACCCTGGTGTCGCCGCCCGGTGTGGCATTGTTTGAAAACGAGACGGCGCGCGCGGCGGTCCTCGGCATCACCAATTTCCTCGGCAAGCAAATTCCGTCGACGGTCGCGGCGGCGGCGCGGCCGCAACAGCCAGATCCGCGACGCGGCCTCGGCGAAGCGGTGCCGCGGGCGCCCAAAGATCAGTCGCAAGTGAGCAAATCGGTGACGACCGTGGTCGCAAGCGCCCGGACGTTCGCGCCGGCGCCCGCCGCAATGGCGATGCCGGCGCCTGCCGCGATGACGATGCCGGTGCCCGTCGCGGTCGCGACGCCAACGCCTGTCGTCAACGCCATGCTGCCGCCAATGCCGACGGCGGCGCGGCCGACTGCACCGCCACCCGCGGCTCCCGCAGCAACGGTGCCGACCATGATCGTCAGGCCACTGGACGCTGACGAACTGGCGTCACTGATCAAGCGTGGCGAAGCTCTCATCAACACCGGCGATCTGTCGTCGGCGCGGCTCGCGTTGCGGCGGGCGGCGGAAGCCGGTGACGGGCGCGCGGCCCTGCTGCTTGCCGGCACCTACGACCCGACCCTGCTCGACAGGCTCGGCTTCCAGGAGAATTCCGCGGACATCGCCATGGCCCGTCTCTGGTACCAGCGGGCGCAGCAGTTCGGTTCGGCCGAAGCGCCGCGACGGCTCCAGCAACTCGCAACCAAGACCAACTCGGCGCCGTAACGGCGGCCGAGGCAGAGGGGGGAAGTATGCGATATCTGATGACGCTTGCAGTCGTCGCCGCCGCCTTGGGCCTTTGGCCGCATCAGGCGTTGGCCCAGACCGCGCTTGCCGCCGTCCCGGCGGTGACCAGCGGACAACCGGTCTTCACGCCGCTGACACCGTGGAAGTTTCCGAACCACGATGCGGTCAATGCCGGCACGGTCACCATCATCACCGCACCTGCCGGCGGCGCGAAGTCGGTGTTCGCTTCCGACATGGCGCGCGTGCTCGACGAGCAGGACACGCTGCGCATTCTGCCGGTCCTGGGCAAGGGACCGGTCCAGAACGTTATCGACGTGCTCTATCTCAGGAGCATCGATATGGGTCTGGTGGCCGCCGACGTCCCGGAGTTCTACAAGATTCAGTACGGCACCGATATCAGCGACCGCCTCAGATACATCCTGAAGCTCTACAACGACGAGATTCATATTATTGCGCCGACCGAAATCAGGACCGTGTTTGATCTGGAGGGCAAACGGATCATGGCGCCCAAAGACGTCGGGCTCTATTCGGCGCGCGCGATCCTGTCGCGGCTGAAGATCAACGCGAGCTTCGACTACACGACCGACGACACCGGCGGCCTGCAGGAGGTTCTCGACGGCAAGGCCGATGCCTGGATCGTCGGCACCGCCAAAGTCATGCCGATTGCGCGGAACATCAAGAACGAGGCTCGGCGATTTCACCTGGTCTCGATCCCGTACGACAAGCGGCTCCAGGATCTGTACCTTCCCTCCGAGTTCACCAGCGACGACTATCCGAATTTGATCCCGCCCGGCGAGCGGGTCGAAACCGTCGCCGCCAGCATCCTGCTGGTCGTGTTCAATTGGCCGGAAAAGACCGAGCGTTATCAAAAGGTCGCCAAATTTGTCGACGCCCTGTTTTCCAGGATCGGCGAATTTGCCCGGCCCGCACGCCACCCGAAATGGAAGGAGGCGAGCATTGCCGCCGTTGTTCCGGGTTGGCAGCAATTCAAGGCGGCGCAGGATTGGCTTGACCGTTCCCATGCGCAGCAAGCCAGCGCCGGCACCCAGACGTCGCTCGCAAAGTTCAAGGAGTTCATGGCCAATAATGGACGCGCCAATATATCCGAGGAAGAACTCGAAAAAATGTACGTCCGGTTCCTGGAATGGAATCGCCGCGTCAAGAATTAGGGGTGCGATTACCCTGGCTTGGCGCGCGTCGCCGGAGGCTACGCCCGCAGCCGCGTGTGCCTTCCGGCGGTGCGCTCGATGGCGTTGGCGAGATATTCGGGCGACTGCGCGCCGGTGACAATGACGCTGCCGCCGAAAATGAAACAGGGCACGCCGTCGATGCCGGCTTCCTTGGCGGAATTGGCCTCGCCTTCGATCCGGTCGACATCGGCGTCGCTGGCCAACAGCCGGCGCACCAGGTCGCCGTCCATGCCGCAATCGACCGCGGCCTGGATCAAGGTCCTGGGATCGGTCAAATCGGCGCCCTCGGCGAAGTAGAGCTCCATCAGCCGCTGCTTCATCACCGCGGGATCGGCGGCGCTGCGCGACCACAGGATCAGGCGATGGCAGTCGAGCGTGTTGGGCTGCCGGCTGACCTTGTCGGGCGCATAGAGCAATCCCTCCATCGCCGCGGCGGCCGCCACGCGCTCGGCAATCACGTGATAGCGCTCGGAAGAGCCGAATTTGGTCTCGAGATAAGTCTGCCGGTCGATGCCTTCGCGCGGGATCCAGGGATTGAGAAAATACGGCCGCCAATTGATGTCGACGGCGATGTCGGGGACGAGTTCGGTCGCCATTTCCAGCCGGCGCTTGCCGATATAGCACCACGGACACACCACGTCGGAGACCACGTCGATGTGCAGGCGGGTCGGTGCAGCGGAGTCAGCGGCCATGAGCGGAACCCTTTTCATTATCCAGCCTAGCCCAAATGCGGCAGGCGGCGAAGCCGGATCCCGGTGACCGCCCGAGCGGGCCCCACCTACATGGTGAGACCCTCAACCGACGGCAACCTCATCCACAACCCTGGCGATCAGGGAATCGATGTTGTCGGTCGGCTTAAGCGTCGCCAGCGTCACCGCCGTGTCGATGCCGCTGCCATCGTGCTTGCGGTCCGGCGCCAGCATCGTGTGTTTGAGCACACTCGCGATCCGCCGCGCGATGACGTGGGCGGTGCGCAAATCGGTCTCGGTGAACACCGCGAAGATCGAATTGTCGGCTTCGCGGCAGGCAAAGTCGACCTGGCGCATCAGGCGGCCGACCAGCCGCGCGGCATCGAGGCTGATGCGGCGATCGCTGCGCGCGAACGAGAAGCGCGCGATCGACAGGCCGACGCCGCGCCTTTCCGCATCGTCGACCGCGCGGTTGAGGTCGCGCCAGAACGCCTCGTGCCCGAGCAGCCCGGTATTGGGGTCGAGCATGCCTTGGGCGTCGAGCGATTTGAGCATGCGCTTGAGCCGCTCCCCGAAAGCGTGCAGGCGCACGAACGGCAGAAAGCGATCGACCAGGCGCTCCGGTCCTTCGGCGACGCGGTCGAGATTGGGCAGATGCGCATAGAACTCATCCACCGCGCCGTGGTGACCGCCGAGGACCGTCACCGGCAGGTCGCGAAAGCGCACGTCCTCGGCGAGCACGGTCAGGAGCGCCTCGACGATGCGCGGACCAAAACCGTCGCCGATCACCATGCCGTCGATGTCGCGGGCGTTGAGCGCGCGCGCCGCGCTCTCGACGCTCAGCGCGCCAACCAGGCCGACCCGTTCGCCGACGGCGACCGCAAGCCCCGGATAGGATCGGCCGCGGCCGGCGACCAGCACGCTTGCTTCCTCGAGCGGATCGGAGTCCGGCAGCTCCGGTGCCGCCTCGCCGCGCGAAACCAGCGTGCGCATGCGGCGCAGGACCGTGCCGTGCAGCGTACGGACGCGCAACGCGGCGCTGAGCCGCCGCGCGATCCGCGCCGCCGGCACGCTCGCGGAGATCGCGAGCGCGTCCGGGACGGCGATAGCACCGTCCTCCCGGGTCCGGGCGATGATCGGCGTGAAGGGACCGTCAGCGGCGTCGAGCCGGTCGGTGAGCGCGCGCGCCAGCTCTTCGGCGCGCGCCGGATCGCTGCAAGGCTCGGCGAGCACCACCGCTTCCGGCGCCACCGAGCCGATCGCGGCGGCCGCATCGGGCCAGTTCGTTTCGATGATCGGGAACGCCCCCGCCGCCCGCAACGCTTCGACAACATCCGGCGCCGGTGTGTCGGCGACAACGACGAACGGACCTTGCAACGCCATGGCAAAACGCGGGGTTGGAAATTGCCGTCAGACCATACCTGGGCGCTATTAATGGGCTCTTAAGTCATTGCTCTGAAGCGACCTTGCTTCGTTCGACACTTTCAGCCGGCCGGAAACTGCAGTTCGACCTTGAGACCGGGCATGTTGTCGATCAGTCTGATGCGCGCTTCGTGCAGCCGCGCTACAGCGGCGACCAGGCTCAGCCCGAGCCCGTTGCCGGGCGTGCGCCGGCTCCGCTCCAGCCGGTAAAAGCGCCGGAAGACATGCTGATGCTCGTCGGCCGGAATTCCCGGGCCGTTGTCGGAAACTGAAATCACGGTGCCGGTGCCGCCCTGGTCCAGCTCCACCATCACCCGCCCCGCTTCGCTGCTGTGCTTGATGGCGTTGTCGATGATATTGGCAACAGCATCGAACAAAAGGTCTCTGTCGCCGGTGATGAGCACCGGCTTGTCCGCGACCAGCGTCAGACGCATATTCTTGTTTTCCGCGGCGGCGTCGAACAGCTCGACCACCGCTTCGGCGATTTCCACCAGATCGACCAGACGGAATGCCGCCGTCCGGGTCGTCGTCTCGATCTGGGATATGCGGGTGAGCGACGAGAACATGCGCAAGACATCGTCGAGGTCGGCCATGGTGTCGATGATCAGCGATTGGTCGGCCGTGGCGTTGCGTTGCCGGGTGCTGGCCTTTTCAAGCCGGCCGCGCATCCGCGTAAGCGGCGTTCGCAGATCGTGCGCCACGTTGTCGGTCGCTTGCTTGACTTCTCCCATCAGCACTTCGATGCGATCGAACATCGAGTTGAGGTTCTCCGCCAGTTGATCCCACTCGTCCCGCGAGCCGCAGACCGGCACCCGCTTGCCCAGCCCGCTGTGCATGATGGCGCGGCTGGTGCCGTTGATCGCTTCGATACGCCCCACGGTTCGCCGGGTCACGGCGATGGCCGCAACAATCCCGATGATGAATATCAACGAGATGACAAAAGCCAGCGCGAGGTAAATCCGTTTGGCGACCTGATCGAGGTCGCTGACATCCTCCCCAACCAGCAAATGCGATCCATCCGGGAGAGCTTCGAAGGCCGCGCGCAACAAAGGACGGGGTGCCGTTTCCGGCTTTGGTCCATTCTGTTCAAAGCTGCTCAATCCCGAATCGCCGACCAAGTTCGGCGGCCAGCTGCGGAGATTTCCGGCGATGGCAGTAAACGCCGGATCGGTTAGCAGAATGATGCTGTCATCACGGCGTTTGTCGGCGATGAATTTATCGATCTCCGCTACCAGCAGATCGCGTCCGCCGTCTTTATAAGCCGCGATGAGCATCGCCCGGTCGGTTTCGATGGCCCGATCAAATCGACCCAAAACGTAGGACGCGGTCGACGAATACACATACCCGAAAACGGCAAAGACCATGGCGCCGAAAACGACGATGAAGATCAGCGCCCGTTTGAAGGTCGAGGATCGTAACGTCTTAGCTAGGAGCACGGACACAAAATCCCACGCCGCGTACTGTATGGATGAGGGGATAAGTGTACTGACTGTCGACCTTGCGGCGAACCCGCCCGACATAAACATCGATGATGTTGGTTGTCGGGTCGAATTGCAGATCCCAGACTTGCTGCAGCAGCATGGCGCGTGGCACTACCTGACCTTCGTTGCGCACGAGATATTCGAGCACCTGGAATTCGCGCGGCAGCAGGTCGATTTTCTTGCCGCCGCGGTTCACCGTTCGCGACACGAGGTCAAGCTCGAGATCGCCGACCCGCAACACCGTCTCTTTGACGACGATGGTGCTGCGTCGCGCCAGCGCCTCGATGCGCGCCAACAGCTCGGCGAATGCAAACGGCTTGACCAGATAATCGTCGCCGCCGCTGCGCAGGCCGCGCACCCGATCATCGACCTCGCCGAGCGCGCTGATGATCAGAGCGGGGGTAACGATCCCGGCGTCACGCAGGTGTCGGATGAGCGCGAGGCCGTCGATGCCGGGAAGCATGCGATCGATCGTCATCACCGCATAACCGTCGGAGAGTCCCAACTGCAATCCGTCTTTGCCGTTGAGCGCCAGATCGGTGTGATAACCGCTCGCCCCGAGAAAGTCCGCCAGCTGCCGCGCAGTCTCGGCATCGTCTTCAATGACGAGTATGCGGCGTCGCGCTCCGGACACTATCGCAATCTTCCAATCACGGCAAAAATCCTATCACAATCCGATCGTTATCGAAACTAACTTGCATGTCAGAGACTGACGCATAAGTAATTTGAGTGTGTTTTATCCACTTCGTTTGGAAGCCAGAGATCGTTCTACGGAGCAACGGCTCGTGCCAGGATCGCGCCGCTTGTTACGTTGTTCATGGCAAGGTTCCGATTTGGCCACATGCAAAGTGTTGTTGATTTGGCGCCGGTGCGTGATGGCAATGCCGGGTCTGTTCGGCGCCGGCATGTCATTTTGCAGAGGGTTGCGATCCGCGCGGTGCGCAAGGCTACTTCGATCTGTTTTGTCGGCCAACGCGCGTAGCGATACAGGGTCCAGCCGACCTTTCGCCCGCGGCAGGGCGTGCCGGTGGTTCTGCATCGACAAGACGGCTGTACGTCGGCGACGGGGCCTGTTACCGGCACCATCCGGAATTTGGCCGATTTTCCACAATGACGGTTGCGTGCTCCGGGCCGTCGCGAATGACGGCAACGCCATCCGGCGCTGGGTTTTGCCGGTCGCCGACTCCGCGCCTCGCGCCGTGCAATGCCGACCTTCGATCGGACCGCTGATTTGTTTTTCGGCGTTTCAACACGCGAGTTTTAGTAGCGCCTCTGTTGCGCCAAGGTGCCAAGAGCAGTTGGGCCTTCGTTCGCGCTTTCCTGGTGGTCGGTTCGTCTATTTCCAAACGGCCCAAAATCCTCTCGCCTTTGTCACTGGTGCGGAGCACCTCGACCAAGAATTTCATCGTCGCCTGCCGCGTTGGCCACAGCAGAGAAACGAAAGCCGAAACGCTTAGTTCCCATTGGGTAACACGGAACTTGGCTGAAGTGAGCATCAGTCAGTTATCGGTCGGGGAAACATCTTGCTCGCTGCGATCGCGAAAAGCGGCGGCGACGATCGGGTTGACCCCAACCGTATTGAGGGCTGCTTGCATGGTGTCGCGATCAGAGGCATTTCCAATCAGGCGCTGTCCGAGAACGGGATCCGGCAGCGCTGCGAGTGTTGCGCCGCTATCGATGCGGCCGGTGACGTCCTGCAGGTCGCGGAGCGGGAAGCGATAGCCGCCGACACTGACGATGCCGGCAGGCGGGCCGGTGACGACGATCGCCTTGGCGGCTGAATTGACGCGGCAGGTGTATCCGGTATCGACCAGTCCGCTGCGCCCGATCTTGAAATGCGGCAAGCCGGAGCGTTCGATGCCGGGCGGAAAGGAGTGGTGCGGGACCATCGCCCCGCGTGCGGCCACGGTGCCAGCCTCTGTCCGCGCAAGTTCGGCGACGATAACCCCTCCCGCGGTCTCGCGCGGCGCAATGACCGGGCCGACGCAAATTGGCCGTGGCCTGCCGCCGGCGCCACGGCCTGCGGGAACAAGAGCGGTTTCGCCGAAGATCGGAACGTCGACAAAAACGGTGCCTGGTTCACGCCAGGCCGGGCTCATGGCGAGCCGCTCCGGTGAGCGCCACGCCGCGATCACGCATTGCGGGCGATCTGAGGCAAAGCCGTCCGTTTCGGCGAAGGCGACGCTGCCCGGCAAAATCAGCGTCTGGCAGCGGTCATCGCGCCGCTGGCGCGTAAAAGTCGGCTGATCGAACGGGTGATGAAGCACCAGCGTGCCGCCGCTGAGCAGCCAGGGCAGAAGCGTAAGGCTGATGCCGGCGAAGGAAGATGGGACAAGCGCAGACAGAATTTTCGAATTCTGCGTCAGGCCGGCCTCGAGCATCACGGCGAGACCTGCCGCCAGCAGTTCGGGATGATTGCGCGCAACCGGTTCGAGGCCGCTTTCGCTGACATCAAAGGTAACAGCTGCGACATGCGAGGCGGCAGTGCCCTTTCGCCCGGGGTCTGGCGCAAGCGGGTCGATCGTCTCGGCAGCAAACAGATCCTCAAATGACACCACGCCATCGGGCAGGTTTTTTCCGAATGCGCACACGTAGCGAATGGAAAACACGTCCGCCGCTGCGCGCATGGCGAATTGGCAATGATTGAAAGCGCCGACATGGCCGCAGGTGATCAACGCCTTGGCGCCGACCCGCGCCAGCGCGGTGACGGCGTCGACGCGGCGCCAAAGGAGCGGCAGCGGTGCCGCGACCATGCCCGCCCGCAACACACCGAGCATGGTTAGGATGTTTTCGGCGATGTTAGGCAATTGGATGCCGATGATGGCGTCGGTCGGCAGCGCCATGCGGCGCAACCGCCCGGCAATTGCCGTGACCATGCGATCGGCCTGGGCATAGGTAAGGCGCCGGGGTTCCCCATCGGTGAAGCTCTCGCGGTTCGCCGCATCGGCAAGCGCAAGCGCGTCAGGACGCCGCAGGGCGAGGCCGTGGAACACCGCGTCGATGGTGACGCGACCTGAGCCTTGCGCTGACGGAGCCGCGGCGCGTGCCGGATCGCCGAGGATCATTGCAGCGCCCGCTTCGGTTGATACCACCACGTCTCTGGCAGGTAGCCGTAAAGCGAGGTGTGTGCCGGATGCGCGATGAAGGCCCACCGCGCCACCCACTGCTCGGGAAGATAAAACAAGGGGACGACATAGCATCCGGAGATCAGCAGTCGATCGAGCGCCCGCACCGCGGCGACGAAGTCGGCCCGTTCGCGGGCGCGCAACATGGCCGCGATCATGGCGTCGATTGCCGGACTGCGCACACCCATGTAATTGCGCGAACCATCTTCGCCGGCCGCAGCCGAACCCCAATAGACGCTTTGCTCGTTGCCGGGCGACAGCGACTGCTCCCAGCGATTCTCGATCATGTCGAAATCGAATGAAATGCGGCGCTGATCGTACTGCACGGCGTCGACCGGACGCGCGCGCGCCTCGATGCCGGCGCGCGCGAGATTGCTGGAAAGGGCAAGCGCCAGACGCTCATCGTCGCGACTGGTCACCATGATCTCGAAGCTGATCGGCTTTCCGCTTGAGCGCTCGCGCAACGTCGTTCCCTTGAGCTCGTAGCCGGCGGCGCCAAGCAACGCGAGCGCCTGACGCAGATTGTTCCGGTCGCGGCCCGAGCCGTCGGCGACCGGCGGCGACCAGGTGCCGTCGAGCACGTCGGCGCGAACCGCATCGGCAAAAGGCCTCAGCAGCGCGCGCTCGCGCTCGTCGGCCGGGCGGTGATACGCGGACAGCTCCGAGCCGTCGAAGAAGCTCGCGCTGCGCCGATAGAGATCAAAGAAGAAGTTGTGGTTGACCCATTCGGCATCGAACAACAACGAAATCGCCCGGCGCACGCGGCGGTCAGAGAAGATCGGGCGCCGCGTGTTGAAGACGAACGCGGAGCTTAACTTCGGCAAGCCGGTTGAAAACACGTCCTTGATGATGCGTCCGTCACGCACAGCCGGGACGTCGTAGCCGGTTTGCCAGCGGCTCGGATCGTTTTCACTGTGCACGTCGTAAAGGCCGGTTTTGAACCCTTCAAAATAGGCGTTGGCGTCGCGGTAATAGTCGAAGCGGAGCTCGGCGAAATTCCACAGGCCGCGATTGATCGGCCGCGCGCTGCCCCAGTAATTGGGATCGCGTTTGAGCGTGACGCTCTTGCCCGGGTCGACATCGGCGACGACGTAAGGCCCGCTGCCGACCGGTTTCGCCAACGTCGTGTCCTCGAAGGTCGCAACATCGATCGCGTGCTTCGGCAGCACCGGCATTAGCCCAAGGATGAGCGGCAATTCGCGGTCGTTGCTGCCGCTCAAGTCGAAACGTACGGTGCGCGGATCAAGGCTCTCGGCCTTGGCCACCTTGGCATAGTAGGTGCGGTGGCTGGGACGGCCGTGATCGCGCAGGAGCTGCCAGGAGAACACGACGTCTTCGGCGGTCACCGGAGTGCCGTCGGAGAAGTGCGCCGCGGGATCGAGGGAGAAGGTGACGTAGCTGCGGGCATCGTCGGTTTCGACGGTGCGCGCAAGCAGGCCATAGAGCGTGAACGGCTCGTCGTAGCCGCGCGCCATCAGGCTTTCGATCACGTAGCCGCGGATCGCTTGCACGGCGAGGCCCTTGACGATGAGCGGATTGAGGCTGTCGAAAGTTCCAAGTACGCCCTGCACCAGCCTGCCGCCTTTCGGAGCATCGGGATTGGCATAGGGCGAGACGGCAAAATCGGCGGACATCGCCGGGGTCCCGTGCATCGCGATGGCGTGAGCCGCTTCCGCCTGCGCCGGCGTCGCGGAGGTCAAGGCGGCCAACGCGGCGCATACCGCCGAGACGGCGGTGGTGGCGCGGGCTTTCAGCGTTGCATGCATCGGCGCGATTAAGCTCGACGCGATTCGGGTTGGAAGGTTTGCGAATGTAACACAGCCGCCACAGCGTCTTATCGCCACAATTTCAGCACGAGCTTTATCTCTCCCCGCAAGTGAGCTAATTGAAGGGCCCGGATGCATCGGGGTGTCACGCTATTGCCGTAATCTGCGTCGAACGGTGACCGGGGGCGCCAGCCCGATGCGGGGCTTGGCCGGCGAATGCCGGGGATATTGGGGCGCAAATCGGCGCGGGCCGATTTGCATGCGGCAGCACTTATGACGAGGGACTGCATCTCATGACCTATTGTACTGCGTCGGCTCCGGTGCGACCGGCGAGCCGAATGCTCGCTGCCATGGCCAAGACGCTTGCGGCGCCTTTTGCCAACCCGATTGCGCTCGGCCTACCGCTGACGGTCGCGCTCGCCCTTGCGGTCGGATCGCCGGCCTTCGCCCAACAGCCCGAGACAGCCCCGGTCGCCAAGCCCAAGTCGACCAAGAAGCCCAAACCGGCTCCGGAAGCCCAGCACTCCGCGTCACCCATGGAACAGCCAGCGGTGCCGGCCCAACCCGGCGGGCAGGCGCAAAACGGCCAGCAGCAGCAAGTGCAGCTGATCTTTTCGCCCTGGACTAAATTCTGTCTCAAGGGTCAGCCCGGACAAACGCCGCCGCCCGACGCCAAGCAAGTTTGCTTCACCGGCAAGGACGCCCGTGTCGAGTCGGGACAGCCGGTCGCCGCCGCGGTCCTGATCGAGCCGGAAGGTCAGGAGCGGAAGCTCTTGCGCATCACCTTGCCGCTCGGCATGCAACTCGTTCACGGCACCCGGGTCATCGTTGATCAAGGCCAGCCGATGACCGCGCCGTACGTCATCTGCTTCAGCAATGGCTGCATGGCGGATTACGAGGCGAACGCCGAATTAATCGGAAAGTTGAAGAAAGGGCAGGGACTCGTCATTCAGGGCATCAATGCCAGCGGACAGCCGATGAGCATGGTGATGCCGCTTGGCGATTTCGCCAAAGCCTACGATGGGCCGCCGACCGATCCGAAGGTCTTCGAGGAGCAGCAGCGCAAATTGCAGGAAGAGCTGCAACGGCGTGCCGATGAAGCGCGCAAGAAGCTGGAGAGCCAGCAGGGCGGCGCTCCCACCTCGTCGGCAGCGCCACCGGCCGGCAAAACTCAATAGCTAAGCCGAGCGCCGCTCGTCCCCGTGACCCGCCAGGCTCCTCGCTTAGGAGCCAGGGCCGGTTCGCGTTCGCGCAGACAGCGGACCCGGAATGCGGGGACGCGGTAAATTCCTTTGGCTGGAGAACTAGGACTGGATTAGCGCGGGCGTGAGCGCAATTGTGTTCAGTGCGTTGTCGCGGAGCGGGGGCGGTAGCGGCCCTTGCCGTCCTTCACGAACACCTCGGCGACCTGCGGATGCCGCACCGGATCGCCGCTGTTGTCGGGCAACAAATTTTGCTCGGAGACGTAGGCGATATATTCGCTGTCGTCGTTCTCGGCGAACAGATGATAAAATGGTTGATCTTTGTGCGGCCGGACTTCGACCGGGATCAATTCGTACCATTCCTCCGTATTGCTGAAAGTCGGGTCGATGTCGAAGACGACGCCGCGAAACGGGAACAGACGGTGCCGCACCACTTGGCCGATCTGATATTTGGCGATGCGAATTCTACTCATGACGACCGACACCCAACCTGCTTGGTAGCGCGCGCGTTGCAATCATCCAATGGTACCATTGTGGCGTGCATCTGGCGATAAGCTGAATATCCGTTCATGACACGATTTGCAGCGCATTTCATACCCCGTATCTCGCGGCCATTTCGGGGTCCTTCGCGGCCACGAGGCGGGCGAGGTCAACCAGCACTTTGGCCTGCTTCCAGGTAGCGTCGTCCTGCATTTTGCCGTCGATCATCACCGCGCCGCTGCCGTCGGGCATGGCGGCGATGATCTTGTTGGCAAAGGCGACCTCCGCCGGGTCGGGCGAAAACACGCGCTTGGCAATAGCGACCTGGCTTGGGTGCAGCGTCCAGGTGCCGACGCAGCCCATCAGGAAGCTGTTGCGGAACTGCGCCTCGCAGGCGGCGCTGTCGGCGAAATCGCCGAACGGCCCGTAGAA
This sequence comes from uncultured Alphaproteobacteria bacterium, assembly GCA_963709825.1. Lineage (GTDB taxonomy): Bacteria > Pseudomonadota > Alphaproteobacteria > Rhizobiales > Xanthobacteraceae > BOG-931. The sequence continues at coordinate 82,078 of CAVPXZ010000002.1, read as the reverse complement.
CGCCTTGATGCCGGCTGCGGCGCAGGCATCGACCATTTTCGCAATCGTGTAATGCCAGAGGTCCTGCTGATAGACGGCGCGCGGCGCGTCGGCGGGGCTTCTTGGCGCGGCGTCGGCCAGCACCTTGTAGTCGGGATGACCGCCGCCGACGCGTGTGGTCTTCATCGCGCGGGATGCGGCGAGATCCGCCGGGCCGAGACTGATGCCGTGCATGCGCGGTGAGGCGCTGGCGATCGCCGCGACATTGTTCACGCCCTCGGCGGTTTCGAGGATGGCATGAATGAGGATCGGCTTTTTGACCTCATACTTGGCTTCGAGCTGGGCGAGAAGCTGGTCGAGGTAATGGATGTCCCATTCGCCCTCGACCTTCGGCAGCATTATGACGTCGAGTTTCTGGCCGATGGCGGCGACGATCTCGCAAATGTCGTCGAGCACCCAGGGCGAGTTGAGCGCGTTGATCCGCGTCCATAGTCCGGTTGAGCCGAAGTCGTTAGCCTTGGCCATGGCGATGAAGCCGGCGCGGGCCGCTTCCTTGGCATCGGCGGGAATGGCGTCTTCCAGGTTGCCGAGCACCACGTCGACCTGTTGAATAAGTTCGGGCACCTTGGCGCGCAGCTTCTCAAGGTGCGGCGGTACGAAATGGATCAGACGCTCAAGCTTGAGCGGCAGTTCACGCAACGGCGTCGGCGCCCCGATCGCCAGCGGTTTAAAAAAGTTGCGCGGCAGCTTCATACGTAATCCTCAACCTCGACGGCAACGGTAGGATGAACGGGCCGACCCCGCCAAGCCGTTTTTCACGGCAGTCCTGCCCAGGAATTGGCGGTCAAATGACGTCCCCGCGCATCAGACGGGGTTGCGAGGCGGCCGGGGTAACGCCTTCACGCATCAGAGCACGGCGCAGCGGCCCGATACGGTCTACCAGGAACAGCGACAGGCCGCGCAAGCCCTGCAGGGGGAAGAAATCCGTCAGCAGGCTTCGGTTGAGGAGATCGATGGCGATGGTACGGCTGGTGACGTCGGCGCGGCGCTGGGCGTCGTAGCGCGTAAGCACGCCGGCTGAGCCGATGTCGATATTTTGTCGCCGCGCGTCGGCGACAAGCTCGGCCAGCGTCGCTGCGTCGCGCAGGCCGAGGTTCAACCCTTGCGCACCGATCGGCGGCACCACGTGGGCCGCCTCGCCAATAAGCGCAACGCGCCCGCGCGCAAACAAATGCGCGGTCTCGACCGCGAGCGGAAACACGCCGCGCCCCGGCTCAACGCTCATTGGGCCGAATAACGAATGCGCGCGGTGTTCGATCTCGGCGGAAAGCTCCGCGTCGGTCATGGCCGAAAGTGCCGCGGCGCGCTCCGGACCGAGCACACACACGAGGCTTGAGCGCCGGCCGGGCAGCGGCACGAGTGTCATGGGTCCGCTTTCGGTATGGAATTCCGTCGCGGTATCCTGATGCGGTCTTCCATGGCTGAGGTTGAGCGTGACCGCGGTCTGCGGATAGGCGCGTCGATTGGTGCCGATGCCGGCCGCCACGCGGCACAGCGAACGCTGCCCGTCGGCGCCGATCGCCAGCCGCACGCGAGCCGCACCATCCGCGAGCTTGATGGTGACGCCGGCGGGATCGTTTTCGATCGCCAGCGCGGCCGCGGTGACGCGCGAAATCTTCAGCTGCGCCGCGCGGGCCTCAAGAGCAGCGATGAGATAACGATTTTCAATATTATAGCCGAAGGCGTCGAGCCCGATTTCCGCGGCGACGAAGGTAACCTCGGGCGCGCGCATAAGCCGCTGTGTGTCGTCGACAATGCGGATTGCCGCCAGCGGCGCGACATGCGGCAGGCAAGCCTCCCATGCACCCAACGTCTCAAGCGCGGTGACCGAACCCGCAAATAATGCCGTTGTGCGGTGGTCGTCTGGCCGCTGCGGGGCGACGAGCAGCGTGTCGATACCCGCCGAAGCAAGCGCGATGGCGCTGACAAGGCCGGCCGGTCCGCCACCGACGATGGCCACCTCGGCGGTGACGATTTCCTTCGCGTCGTGCCCGAATGCCATCGGCTATCCTGGTGAATTCGCCTCCGGAAATGTATGTCAAAAGACAAGGAATGACAGAGAGATTGCGCAGGAATTGTTCGTTCCGCGTGCAGGCTGACGAAGATGGACCCGACCGAGTTGCCCCGAGAGACAAACGCGCCGCGCGTCGCCGCTGCTTTCGCAGTTCACATTTTTACCGCCTGCGGCGCCGCTTGCGCGCTGCTCGCATTGGTCGCTGCAGTAGGCGCCGCCTGGACGCAGATGTTTCTGTGGCTCGGGCTGGCGCTCATCATCGACGGCGTTGACGGCACCTTCGCGCGCCGGCTGCAGGTGGCGGAGCTGCTGCCGCGCTGGTCGGGCGAATTGCTCGACTTCGTTGTTGATTTTACCACCTATGTGTTCGTGCCGGCCTACGCCATGGCCACCGGCGGATTGCTGCCGCCTTCGGTGGCGCTTCCGCTTGGCCTGATCGTCACCGTGACAGGCGCGCTCTATTTCGCCGACCGGCGCATGAAGACTTCGGATAGCTACTTCCGCGGTTTTCCAGCGCTGTGGAATGTCGTGGCGTTCTATTTGTTCCTGCTCAAGCCTGCGCCCTGGCTCGGCGCGGTCGCGATCGCCGTGCTGGCGGCAGCGACATTTACACCGATTTATTTTGTCCATCCGGTCCGCGTGCCGCGTTGGCGGACGTTCAATCTGGCGGCGCTGGTGCTGTGGGCATTGCTCGCGCTGCTGGCGCTTGAGCAAAACCTCGAGCCGCCCACCTGGGTCGGCGCGGCGCTCGCGGCAATCGCGATCTATTTCGTGATCATCGGTTTGTTGCGCGGCGCCGAATGATCCCTTGCACCGCCTCGGCGACTACCTATGATCGCGCACCCGCGAAATAGCCGGTGACAGGAGAGCAATATGGTTGCTGCGGTGCGCGTGCATAAGGTCGGCGGTCCCGAGGTTCTGACTTACGAAGACATCAGCGTTCCTGCTCCGGGACCGGGCCAGATCCGGGTGAAGCAGCATGCCTGCGGCATCAATTACACTGACGTCTACTTCCGCTCCGGCATGTATCCGGCGCCGGGCGGCCTGCCCTTTATTGTCGGCAGCGAAGCCGCCGGCGAAGTCGCCGACGCTGGCCCCGGTGTGAGCGATTTCAAGCGGGGCGACCGCGTTGCGTACGTTACCGGACCCGGCTGTTACACCGAGGAGCGCTTGGTCCCGGCCGACCGAGCGGTGAAGCTGCCCGCCAACATCAGCTACGAGCAAGCCGCCGCCATGATGCTCAAGGGCTTGACGGTGGAGTATCTCCTGCGCCGCACCTTCAAGGTCGAGGAGGGGATGACGGTGCTGTTCCACGCGGCGGCTGGCGGCGTCGGGCTGATCTTCTGCCAATGGGCCAACCATCTCGGCGCCACGGTCATCGGCACCGTCGGATCGAAAGACAAAGCCGAACTCGCGCGCGCGCATGGCTGTCATCACACGATCCTCTACCGCGAAGAGGACTTCCCTACGCGCGTCAAGGAGATCACCGGCGGCAAGCTGTGCGATGCCGTCTATGACGGCATCGGCAAGGATACATTTCCCGCTTCGCTCGATTGCATCCGCCCGCTTGGCATGTTCGTGAGCTTCGGCAGCGCGTCGGGCCAGATCGCGGCCTTCAACATCAACCTGCTGCAGGCGAAGGGCTCGCTGTTCGCCACGCGCCCGACGCTCAACACCTATGCCGCCAAGCGCGAGGATTTGCTGGCCATGGCCAATGAGTTGTTCGCCGTAGTCGGCAGCGGCGCGGTCAAGATACCGGTGAGCCGGACTTATGCATTGCGCGATGCGGTGCAGGCACACCGCGACCTGGAAAGCCGCGCTACGACGGGCTCCTCCATCCTCATCCCGTGAGAGTGCGCGACATTCGATGAAGATTTGGGGCTATTGGGCCACGCTGGGCTGGGCACTTCTCGGCTTCCTGGTAGGCCAATTCGTCGCGCTCGCGGTCTTGGTCTGGGTGCGCTTCAGCGAGCTGAATTCGCTGCTGGCGGTGCCGTTCGACGGCGCCATGGTCACGCTGTTCATCCTGATCGCCAACCCGATCACGATTGCCGTCATTGCGGTCGCAGTGCGGCTCGCGCGCGCCCGACAAGCCGAGTATCTGGCACTGGCGTTGCCGCCGAGGCCCTATCTCAGGGTGGGGCTAGTGTGGCTCGTGGCCTTGATCGCGGTCAGCGATGCGCTGCTTTATTTCAGCGGACGGCCGTTGGTGACGCCGTTCCAGCTGCAGTCCTACGCCACCGCCGCAGCGGAAGGATGGCTTCCGGCGCTGTTGGCCGGAGCCATCATCGTCGCGCCCGCGGGCGAGGAGATCATGTTTCGCGGATTTCTGTTCCGCGGCTGGGCCCGCACCGATCGCACAGCTTGGCCGGCGATTGTGGTGATCTCGGTATTATGGGCGGCGCTGCATGTGCAATACGACTGGACCGGCATCCTGCAGATCTTCGTCATCGGGCTGTTTCTCGGCTGGGTGCGCTGGCGCAGCGGATCGACGCTGCTGACGTTCCTGCTGCACGCGCTGTTCAACCTCGAAGGCATGCTGGAAACGGTGCTGCAGATCCGATTTTTCTCCTAGACGGCCCAGACCGCGATCCGATCGGATTGAATCGGATCATGGTCTAAATTCTTCCTCCGCGCATGATCTTTTTCGGAAAGCCGGTATCCACCCCCGGATCAGGTCCGGGGACAGGCTTCTTCCGGATCATGCTCTAGGCTTGGCGCCGCTGACGCGGCAGACCAATCACCGGCGCGGTGAACCGCCCGATGGATGCGACCACCTCGTCGAGCGGCATGGTACTGCCCGCAGTCTCGCTGACGATCGTGGCGAGAACGCTCATGTCGCGCCGGAACAGCGAGTTGAGCGCGGTCAGCGTGTGGCTGATGGTACCGGGATAAGAGCCCGTGACCAGGATGAGCGGCAGGCGCAACGCCATCATTACGTCAAGGATGGTGCGGTGCTGATCGAGCGGCACCATGATGCCGCCGATCCCTTCGATCAGCAGAACGTCGCGGTGTCGCTCGATCGCGCTTTGGCAAAAGGCGATGACGCCGTCGACATCGATGCTGCGGCCTTCCACCTGTGCCGCCGCATCGGGCGCAAGCGGCGCGCGAAAGCGCCAGGGCGAGGTGCGGTCAACTGCTTCCGGCGAGAACGGCAGGCCAAGGGCGGCGAGGAGCGTGCCGGTATCGCTCGCCGCCGCTTGCACCGGATCGTATCCGCTCACGATCGGCTTGATGGCGTCGACCGCGCGGCCAAGCTGCCGCAAGTGACGAATCAGCGAAGCGACGACAAAGGTCGTTCCTACGCCGGTCCCGGTCCCGGTGATGAAGATCGCGGTCACGATTCAGCGCCTCGCGCGGCATGAAAGCGCCGAATGTCCGACAATGCCAGCAAAAACAAATAAAGAGCCGTGGCGCCGGCCGCGGCCGGCGGGTCGAACAAATCAGGATCAGTAGCCTACCGCGGTACCGTAGAGATCATAAGCGTCGGCGCGTTCGATCTTTACCGTAGCGATTTCGCCGACGCGCAGCGGCCTGCGGCTTTGCACAAATACCGCGCCATCGATCTGCGGCGCGTCGCCTCTGCTGCGGCCCTTGGCGGTCCTTGGAGTTAAGCCGGAAGGGCCGACCTCATTGATGACCTCATCGATAATGACGCGCTCGCGGGTGCCGATCTTGCGCTTAAGGCGCTTTCGCGAAATCTCCTGCTGGCGCTGCATCAAGCGGTCCCAGCGCTCCGCTTTGACCGCCTCGGGTATTGGAGCGCCGAGATCGTTCGCCGCCGCGCCACCGACGGGCTCGTAGCGGAAGCAGCCGACGCGATCGAGCTCGGCCTCGCCGAGCCAGTCGAGCAGCAGCGAAAAATCGTCTTCGGTCTCGCCCGGAAAGCCGACAATGAAAGTCGAGCGAATGGTGAGACCGGGGCAGGTGGCGCGCCACTGCCGGATACGTGAAAGAGTTTCCTCCTGCGCCGCCGGTCGCCGCATGCGTTTGAGCACGGCCGGACTGGCGTGCTGGAACGGCACATCGAGATAGGGCAGCACTTTGCCCTCGGCCATCAGCGGAATGACTTCGTCGACGTGCGGGTACGGATAGACATAGTGCAGCCGTACCCAGACGCCGAATTCGCCGAGCGCGCGGGCAAGATCGAGGAATTTGGCGCGTACCTTGCCGCCGCTCCATTCACTGGCCGCGTATTTCAAATCGAGGCCGTAAGCCGACGTATCTTGGGAAATAACCAGCAGCTCCTTGACCCCGGCGGCAACCAGCCGTTCGGCTTCGCGCAGCACGTCGGCCGCCGGCCGCGAGACCAGATCGCCGCGCAGTCGCGGGATGATGCAGAACGTGCAGCGATTATTGCAACCCTCTGAAATCTTTAGATAAGCGTAGTGGCGCGGCGTCAGTTTGACACCCTGCGGCGGAATGAGATCGGTATGGGGATCATGTTGCGGCGGCGCGGCACGGTGAACGGCCGCGAGCACGCTCTCGTATTGCTGCGGGCCGGTCACCGCCAGCACGTTCGGATGCGCGGCAGTGATCTTCTCGGGCTCTGCGCCCATGCAGCCGGTGACAACGACTTTGCCGTTCTCGGCGAGTGCTGAACCAATGGCGGCGAGCGATTCCGCCTGGGCGCTGTCGAGAAAACCGCAGGTATTGACGATCGCGAGATCGGCGTCGGCGTGGTCGCGGACGAGCTCGTAACCCTCGGCGCGCAGCTGCGTGATAATGCGCTCGGAATCGACCAGCGCTTTCGGACAGCCGAGCGAAACCAGCGAGATTCGGGGAGGGCGGTTCATAAGGCTGCTAGCTGGCGCCCCGTGCCGCCGAATTCAAGGCACCAAAAGCCCCCGCCGGTGAAACCGCCACCGGGGCCGATGGCTATCGCCGAGAAAAAAACGGAGCTTACCGGCCTTTTCGGCCGATCAGCAGTGCTTCTGCAAGCAGCCGCCGGCCTTCTCATTACAAGCAAATGGCAGCAGCACGGTTTGGTTGATGACGCAACCGTAAACCTTGCACCAACCATTTTTGTCACAGGTGCTCGCGGCCGTGCAGCGCAAATCCGGCGTGGCACATGCGTTCGGTTCCTTGCTCATTTTCGCCATGGTCGGCGAAATCGAAGCAAGCGCCAAGGCCCCTGCCAATGCGATTCTCACGACTAACTTGGTAAGCATGACCCATACCCCGTTAAAACACCAAATTAATCTTCCCATAAAGACGAGGGTGCGTGCAAGAAGCCGATGCGCCATGCGTCATTCTGCGCGCCGCGAAAATGGCAGGGTACGACGAACGTGAAGCTTCCCGATCCGCCGCTGCTGCTCGTTACGGGTCGCCTGCAGGCGCGGCTGCCGCTGAAGGACATTATTGCCGCCGCGCTTGATGCCGGCTGCCGCTGGGTGAGCTTGAGAGAAAAGGATTTGCCGCGAGACGAGCAAATCCTGCTGGCGCGCACGCTTCTGCCGACGGTGCATGCAAGCGCGGCCAAGTTGGTGCTCCACGGCGAGGTCCTCCTCGCCAGGGCCGCGGGCATAGACGGCGTGCATCTGGCTTCGGGCAGCGATCTCGCGGCCGCTCGCGCGCTGGTTGGTCCCGACCGGCTTCTGGGCGTCTCCATCCACACGGCGACCGAGGCCGCCGCGATCGACCCCGCTTTTGTCGACTATGCACTTGCGGGTCCCGCCTTCGAGACGGCCAGTAAGCCCGGCTATGGCCCCGAAATCGGCCGCAAAGGTCTCGTTGAGATCGCAAGCGCCGCTCGTGTGCCGGTGCTGGCGATTGGCGGCGTCAACGCGGCGCGCGTTGCCGAGTTGGTCGCCGCGGGCGCATCCGGTATCGCGGTAATGGGCGGCGTGATGCGCGCGGCCGATCCAGCGCAAGAGGTGAGTGCACTAATCGCGACGCTTAAGGGCGCGCTCGCTATGAGAGCATGATCCGGAAAAAGCTGTCCCCGGACCTGATCCGGCCGTGGAAATCCGGATTTAGGGCTCTATCGCGCGCGATAGGTGCTGACGCCCTGGTCGGGCACCCAGGCACCGGCCGGAAGCCGTCCCGCCTGCCAGAACACGTCGATCGGCATGCCGCCGCGCGGATGGAAATAGCCGCCGATGCGCAGCCATTTCGGTTTCAGCAGCGCGACCAATTTCTTCCCAATAGCCACTGTGCATTCCTCATGGAAGGCGCCGTGATTGCGGAAGCTGTTCAGGTAAAGCTTCAGCGATTTCGATTCCACGAGCCAGCCGCGCGGCACATAGTCGATAACCAAGGTCGCGAAATCGGGCTGTGCGGTGACCGGACACATCACGGTGAATTCCGGAAACGTAAAGCGGGCGGCGTAATTCGTATCCGGATGCGGATTGCGCACCCGGTCGAGCACCGCCTCGTCAGGCGAGGCCGGGATTGCCGTGGGTTGTCCAAGTTGCAGGAGCTTCTTCGCCATGGCTCTTAAGTGCGGGCCAATCAAGCCATCCAGCGTGTTTATGGCCGCCGCCATTGCATGCCCCGCCCGGCCGCACATGACAAGCGCCTTGGCGATCCTGTAGAAGCCCCTCGCGGCGCATGATCCCGAAAAGGGTACCGGTTTTAGGAACAGATCGTGCGCCCTGCCAGATACCAGCCGGGAGCACTCATGACTGCCATCGTCGATATTATCGGCCGGGAAATTCTCGACAGCCGTGGCAATCCGACCGTCGAGGTCGATGTCATCCTTGCCGACGGTTCGCGCGGCCGCGCCGGGGTGCCTTCAGGCGCCTCGACCGGAACCCATGAGGCGGTCGAGCTGCGTGATGGCGACAACAAGCGCTATCTCGGCAAGGGCGTGCGCCATGCGGTCAAGTCCGTCAACGGCGAGATTTTCGACGCGCTGAGCGGCATGGACGCCGAGGCCCAGGTCAAGATCGACGAAATCATGATCGTGCTCGATGGCACGCCGAATAAGGGCAGGCTCGGCGCCAACGCCATTCTCGGCGTATCGCTTGCCGTCGCCAAGGCAGCGGCCGCCGCCAACAAATTGCCGCTCTATCGCTATGTCGGCGGCACGTCCGCGCGGCTCCTTCCCGTTCCGATGATGAACATCATCAATGGCGGCGTACACGCCGACAATCCGATCGACTTCCAGGAATTCATGATTGTACCGCTGGGCGCAGCTTCCTTCGCCGAGGCCCTGCGCGCCGGTTCGGAGATTTTTCACACGCTGCGCGCGGCGCTCAAAGCCGCCGGCCACAACACCAATGTCGGCGACGAGGGCGGCTTTGCGCCGAATTTGCCCTCGGCCGAGGCGGCGCTCGATCAGATCGTGGCGGCGATCGAGAAAGCCGGATATCGCATCGGCAGCGACGTCATGCTCGCGCTCGATCCGGCCGCCAGCGAATTCTTCAGTGACGGCGCCTATCGCTACAAGGGCGAAGGCAAGACGCGTACGGTCGAGCAGCAGGTCGAATACCTTACCCGGCTGGTCGAGCAATATCCGATCGTGTCGATCGAAGACGGCATGGCCGAGGACGATTTTGCCGGCTGGAGACTCTTGACGGAGAAGATCGGCGCGCGCTGCCAACTTGTCGGCGACGATGTTTTTGTCACCAACGTTGCTCGGCTTGCGGAGGGCATCAGGGACGGGATCGGCAATTCGATCCTGATCAAGGTCAACCAGATCGGCACGCTGACAGAGACGCTGGCGGCGGTCGAAACCGCCCACAAGGCCGGCTATACCGCCGTAATGTCGCATCGCTCCGGCGAGACGGAAGATTCCACCATTGCCGACCTCGCCGTGGCGTGTAACTGCGGTCAGATCAAGACCGGCTCGCTGGCGCGTTCCGACCGCACGGCGAAATACAATCAGCTTTTGCGCATCGAAGAGGAACTCGGCGGACAAGCCGTCTATGCTGGGCGCGCGGCGTTCAAGGCTCTGGCCTAGCCGTCGTCGCCGCAGCGCTTGTCCGCGGCCGGCGATCGGGGCTACAAACTATCGCATCGAAGGATCCGTCGGGGCGCGCAGTCAGAGTAACATTTTGGCAATGGATCAATCGCTTGAATTGAAGGCGGGAAACCGTCGGCTTGCGATCGAACGGTTGCGCGATTTCGTCGTTGCGTCGGTCGAGGCGGCGCCGGCGTTCGAGACGCCATTCTATCACCTCGTGCTCGATCGCATTTTTCCGGACGACATCTACGCCGCCATGCTCGCCAATATGCCGGCGGCCGCCGACTATCGGCCGATGCACGGCCGCAGCAAAGGTCACGATCTCGCCGATGGCACCCATACCAGGGTGAAGATCGATCTGTTTCCCGAATACATCCGGCACCTGAAGCCGGAAAAACGCGCGGTGTGGGATGTTGTCGGGCGGGCGCTGCGCTCGCCCGCGGTCGGGGACGCGTTCGTGCGCCGGTTAGCGCCTGCGCTCGAACGCCGCTTTGGTCCCGGCTACGCCAAGGTCGGTCTGTTTCCGATCCCGGTATTGACGCGCGACATTCCCGGCTACCTGATTACGCCGCATACCGACACCCGCTGGAAGGGCATCACCGTGCAGCTCTATCTGCCGCACGACCGCTCGACCACGCATATCGGCACGATTTTCCATCAAAAGCTTTCCGACGGCACGCTCGCGAAAAATAAGCAGATGACGTTCGCGCCCAATACCGGCTACGCCTTCGCCGTCGGCAGCGACACTTGGCATTCGGCGGATCGCATCGGCGACGAAGTCAAGACGCGTGACAGCATCCTGCTGACCTATTTCGTCGATGCGGGGCTGCTCCGAAATCTGCGCAACCGCGGTAAACGGGTCGGCAACTTCGTGCTGAGCGAGTTGCGCAACCTCCTGCCGTAATCACATTCCGCCCGTCCCCGCCAAAGCGGGGAGCCAGCGGATGTGCTCTAAAAATGCAGCAGCCTCTGGATTCCCGCTTGCACGGGAACGAGCGGGAAGAGCCGCCATTAATATCGCCTTAAGCGGCCTTCTCGCATGGTTGCGGGCATGGTCACTCGCAAGCATCTGCGCTCGTTCCTCACCGCGCTCGGCCTCTACGTCACGGCGGCCTTGCTGATCGGCTATTTCGGCGTCAACGCGTTTTCCGGCAATCACGGGCTGAAGGCCAAGCAGGATATCGACCAGCAGATCGCGATGCTCTCGACCGAGCTTAGCCGGCTGCAAATCGAGCGTGCGCAATGGGAGCGTCGCATCGCCTTGCTCAAAACCAGCAGGCTCGATCCCGACATGCTCGATGAACGCGCCCGGGCGCTGCTCGACTACGTGCATCCCAATGATTTGACCTTGATGCTCAAAACGCCCGGGCCTTCGCCGGGCGGCGAGCCTTGAACTTGCGCCCTGCATTCCCAAGATAATTTTTTGCTGCCAACGATTTGCTGGCCGGAACCGATCATTGGGCGCCGACTTTCGCCATGGGCCGATTTCGGCTATGGGGATGGAACCCGCGATGTAGCGAGGACGCTGAATGGCCGTCGCCCAAACGAAACCAGTAGAGCAGAGCGAAAGCCGGCCGGTGCCCGTGCCGACGGTCCAGCCGGGCTCGGTCGCGGATTTTAGCCAGGAGGAGGAGTTCGCCGCGCTTCGCCAGATGCTGCTGATCCGGCGCTTCGAGGAGAAGGCGGGTCAGATGTATGGCATGGGGCTGGTCGGCGGATTCTGCCACCTTTATATCGGGCAGGAAGCGGTCGTCGTCGGCATGCAGATGGCGAAACGCGATGGCGACCAGATGATCACCGGCTATCGCGATCATGGGCATATGCTTGTCTGTGGCATGGATCCGAAGGGCGTGATGGCCGAACTCACCGGCCGGCGCGGCGGCTATTCCAAGGGCAAGGGCGGCTCGATGCACATGTTCTCCCGCGAGAAGAATTTTTATGGCGGGCACGGCATTGTCGGCGCACCGGCGCCGATTGGGACCGGCTTGGCTTTCGCCAACAAGTATCGCGACACCGACGATGTATGCCTGACCTATTTCGGCGACGGCGCGGCGAACCAGGGCCAAGTCTACGAGAGCTTCAACATGGCGGAACTCTGGAAATTACCGGTAGTGTACATTATCGAAAACAATCGCTACGCCATGGGCACCGCGGTGACGCGCTCATCGGCGCAAACCGATTTCTCTAAGCGCGGCGTTTCCTTCAATATTCCCGGAGTGCAGGTCGACGGCATGGACGTTCGCGCGGTCAAAGCGGCGGGCGAGCAGGCGATCGCCTGGTGCCGCGCCGGCAATGGCCCAACCATCATTGAAATGATGACATACCGTTATCGCGGACACTCGATGTCCGATCCGGCCAAATACCGGACCAAGGAAGAGGTCGACAAAGTGCGCACCGAACATGACCCGATCGAACAGGTGCGGGCGCGTCTGCTCGCCAAAAAATGGGCGAGCGAGGACGAGCTGAAAAAAATCGACGCGTCGGTGCGCGCCGTCATCAACGAGGCGTCCGAATTCGCTACCAACGATGCCGAGCCTGACCCAGCGGAACTTTATACGGACGTGTATCGGTGAAGGCGTCATGCTTTTGCGCTGCTGCCCGCGCTCCCGTTAAGGCGTGACGATCGACGAAATCAGCCCGCCATGCCCATTCAAGTCCTCATGCCCGCGCTCTCTCCCACCATGGAGAAGGGCAACCTTGCCAAGTGGCTCAAGAACGAAGGCGACTCGGTCAAGACCGGAGACGTCATCGCCGAGATCGAGACCGACAAGGCGACCATGGAGGTCGAGGCGATCGATGACGGTACGCTCGGCAGGATTTTGGTGCCGGAAGGCACCAACGACGTTGCCGTCAATACGCCGATTGCCATGATCCTCGCCGAAGGCGAAGACAAAGCCGCGCTCGTGGACGGTAAGTCGGCGCCGGCAGGCGCCAAGGCAACACAGCCCGCACGCCAGCAGAAGGGCGTCGAATCCACGCCGCCTGCGGAAAAGGACGAGGCGGCGAAAAAAGCCGCAGCGCCGGCGCCGGCGAAAATCGGCACTGCTCAACCGTCCTCGGCGCTCGTGACACCTGAGCCGGAAGTGCCGGAAGGCACCGAGATGGTCACCATGACCATGCGCGAAGCGTTGCGCGATGCCATGGCCGAGGAAATGCGCCGCGATGCCAATGTGTTCGTGATCGGCGAGGAAGTGGCCGAATATCAAGGCGCCTACAAGGTGACTCAAGGGTTGTTGCAGGAGTTCGGCGCACGACGCGTCATCGACACGCCGATCACCGAATATGGCTTCGCGGGTCTTGGCGTCGGTACCGCGCTTGCCGGACTAAAGCCGATCGTCGAATTCATGACCTTCAATTTCGCCATGCAGGCGATCGATCACATCATCAACTCGGCGGCGAAGACGCGCTACATGTCCGGGGGGCAGGTCGATGTGGCCATGGTGTTCCGCGGACCCAATGGGCCTGCAGCGCGCGTTGGCGCGCAGCACAGCCAGGATTTCTCCTCCTGGTATTCACATGTTCCCGGCCTGAAAGTGATCGCTCCGTCCAATGCGGCCGACGCCAAGGGCCTGCTCAAGGCTGCGATCCGCGATCCTAACCCGGTCGTCTTTCTCGAGAACGAGCTCCTTTACGGTGTCTCCTCACCGGTGCCGAAGCTCGACGATTATGTGCTGCCGATCGGGCGCGCGCGCGTCGTGCGCGCCGGCAACGACGTGACGCTGGTCGCCTGGTCGATGGGCATGACCTATGCGCTCAAGGCCGCGGACGAGCTGGCGAAGGAAAATATCTCCGCCGAGGTGATCGATCTGCGCACGCTCAAGCCGATGGACACCGAGACCATCATCGAGTCGGTCAAAAAAACCGGGCGGCTCGTCACCGTCGAGGAAGGCTGGAAGCAATCAGGCGTCGGCGCCGAAATCGCGGCGCGGGTGATGGAGGAGGCGTTCGATTACCTTGATGCGCCGGTCGCGCGCGTCACCGGCAAGGATGTGCCGATGCCTTATGCCGCAAATCTGGAAAAGCTCGCGTTGCCGTCGGTCGCCGAAGTGGTCGAGGCGGCGAAAGCCGTTTGTTACCGCTGATATTTATTTGGTGATATTGCCGCGCCATGCCCATCAACATTCTCATGCCGGCGTTGTCGCCCACGATGGAGAAGGGCAACCTTGCCAAATGGCTTAAGAAGGAAGGCGAAGCGGTCAAAACCGGCGACGTGATTGCCGAGATCGAGACCGATAAGGCGACGATGGAGTACGAAGCCGTCGACGACGGCGTAATGGCGAAGATCGTGGTACCGGAAGGCACCAATGACGTGCCGGTCAACCAGCTCATCGCCGTGATGGCACAAGAAGGCGAGGACCCGAAAATCGCGGCAGCTGCCGCGGCGAAGGGCGCTCCCGCCGCAAAAGCGCCCAGCGCCGCTCTCGCATCACCTCAACCCCCGCAGGCCGCCGCGCCGTCATCTCAACCGAAGGCGCCGCCGCCCGCTGCGACCATGAAAGCGCTAGCTCCCGAGTCAAACCGTCAAGGCGCGAACCGCGTCTTCTCCTCTCCGCTCGCGCGGCGATTGGCAAAAGAAGCCGGCATCGATCTCGGTCGTATTCAAGGCTCCGGCCCGCACGGCCGGGTGATTGCCCGCGATATAGCAGCGGCGAAGGAAGGCAAGGGATTGCGGGCTCCAGGCGCGCCGAGCGCAGCGGCCGCCGTCGGTCCCGCCATCGCGCCGTCGATGTCGGATCAGCAAATCCGCGCCCTCTACGAAGAGGGCAGCTACGAGGTCGTTCCGCACGACGCCATGCGCCGCACCATCGCGCAGCGGCTCACCGCGTCCACACAGACCATTCCGCATTTTTATCTCACCGTCGACTGCGACATCGGCAAACTCGTTGCGGCGCGTGAGGAGATCAACGCCGCGGCGCCGAAGGACAAGGACGGCAAGCCGGCCTACAAGCTTTCGGTCAATGACTTCGTCATCAAGGCTTTGGCGCTGGCGCTGCAACGCGTACCCGAGGCCAATGTCAGCTGGACGGAAGGCGGCCTGCTCAAACACAAGCATTCCGATGTCGGCGTCGCGGTGGCCCTGCCGGCGGGATTGATCACGCCGATCATCCGCAATGCCGAAACCAAATCGCTGTCGGCGATCTCCAACGAGATGAAGGATCTGGCGGTGCGCGCACGGGCGAGGAAACTCAAGCCGCAGGAATATCAGGGCGGCGGATCGTCGGTTTCCAATCTCGGCATGTACGGCATCAAGGACTTCACCGCCGTGATCAATCCGCCGCAATCGACCATCCTCGCGGTCGGAGCCGGCGAGGAACGCGCAGTAGTACGCAACGGCAAGATCGAGGCCGCACAGGTCATGAGCGTCACCATGTCGTGCGATCACCGCTCGGTCGACGGCGCGCTCGGCGCCGTGCTGATCGGCGCCTTCAGGGCGCTGATCGAAAATCCCGTGATGATGCTGGTGTAGGTACGAATGGCTGAAACGAATTTCGACGTCATCATCATCGGCTCGGGACCGGGCGGCTATGTCTGCGCCATTCGCGCCGCGCAGCTTGGATTCAAGACCGCCATCGTCGAGCGCGACTATCTCGGCGGCATCTGCCTGAACTGGGGCTGCATCCCGACCAAGGCGCTGCTGCGCTCGGCGGAGATTTTTCATTACCTGCAGCACGCGAAGGACTATGGGCTCTCGGCGGACAACGTCACCTACGATCCGACCGCGGTGGTGAAACGCTCGCGCGCCGTCTCCAGGCGGCTCAATGACGGCGTCGGCTTTCTCATGCGCAAGAACAAGGTCGCCGTGATCTGGGGGGAAGCGGCCGTCGATGCGCCGGGCAAAGTCACCGTGAAGGCCGGCAAGAGCGAAGCGCCGAAAGGCGCGCTCGGTCCCGGCGCCTATGCGGCCAAGCACATCATTATCGCGACCGGCGCGCGGCCGCGGGTTCTGCCCGGCCTGGAGCCGGATAAGAAGCTGATCTGGACCTATTTCGAGGCCATGGTGCCGGACCGCATTCCCCAATCGCTCCTTGTCATCGGCTCCGGCGCGATCGGCATCGAATTCGCCTCGTTCTACCGCACGCTCGGCGCCGAAGTGACCGTGGTCGAAGTGCTGCCGCAAATTCTGCCGGCGGAGGATGCCGAGATTGCTGCCTTCGCGCGCAAAAGCTTCGAGAAGCAGGGGATCAAGATCTACACCGGCGCAAAAGTGACGAAGCTCGACAAGCAAGCCGACCGCGTCGCTGCGACCATCGACGACGGCAAGGGCGGTACGCAAACCGTGTCAGTCGACCGCGTGATCGCAGCGGTCGGCGTCGTCGGCAATATCGAGAATCTCGGTCTGGAAAAACTCGGCGTGAAGATCGAACGTGGCGCCATCGTCATCGATGGCGCCTGCAAGACCAATGTGCCCGGCATTTATGCCATCGGCGATGTCGCCGGTCCGCCGCTCCTGGCGCACAAGGCCGAGCACGAAGGCGTCATCTGCGTCGAGGCCATCAAGGGGCTGCATCCGCATCCGATGGACCGGCGGCTCATTCCCGGCTGCACCTATTGTTCGCCGCAGATCGCCTCGGTGGGGCTTACCGAGCAGGCGGCCAAGGAGCAAAAACTCGACATCCGCGTCGGCCGTTTCCCGTTCGTCGGCAACGGCAAGGCTATCGCGCTCGGCGAGGATCAGGGCTTGGTCAAGGTCATCTTCGACAAGAAAACCGGGCAGCTTCTCGGCGCGCATATGGTCGGCGCCGAAGTGACCGAGCTCATCCAGGGCTACGTGATTGCGATGAACCTCGAGACGACGGAAGAAGAGCTGATGCACACCGTCTTCCCGCATCCCACGCTCTCGGAGATGATGAAAGAAGCCGTGCTCGACGCCTACGGCCGGGTGTTGAATATCTGATTGGATATCTGCGCCGCTTCGCGGGGCAGCATGAAATTTTACCCGACCAAGCCAGGCGTCGGGCGCGTGTTGACGCTCCCGGGCCTCTGGTCTGAGATAACGAGTTTCTGCAACTTTGTTCCATCTCGCGGCGGGGTAGGGTGGATTGCCGCGCTGCGTTTGCGGCTTCGCCGTCTTGCGGTGCAGCACCGCGCCTCGTAAGTATCACGCGAGGTCAACTGCTCGGACCCTTCATGGCCGTTGTCATTGATACCGTTCTCGGCGATGCCGGCCGTGCCCGCCATCCGGAAAAGGCCCATCGTCCCGACCAACCCGCCCTGCGCAAGCCGGAGTGGATCAGGGTGAAGGCGCCGGTTTCGCCGGGCTATCTCGAGACCCGGGAGATCGTGCGCGCCAATGGCCTGCACACCGTTTGCGAGGAAGCCGGCTGCCCCAATATCGGCGAGTGCTGGGACAAAAAGCACGCCACGTTCATGATCATGGGCGACACCTGCACCCGCGCCTGCGCGTTCTGCAACGTCAAGACCGGGCTGCCCGGCGCGCTCGATCCCGCCGAGCCGGCGCATGTCGCCGACGCCACCGCCAGGCTCGGATTAACCCATGTCGTTATTACCTCGGTGGATCGGGACGATCTCGACGACGGCGGCGCGGCGCATTTCGCCGCGGTCATCCGCGCGATCCGCGCGCGCAGCCCACAGACCACAATCGAGGTATTGACGCCGGACTTTTTGCACAAAGCCGGCGCCGCCGAAACCGTGATCGCGGCGCGTCCGGATGTGTTCAACCACAACCTCGAAACCGTACCGTCAAATTATCTCACGGTGCGTCCGGGTGCGCGCTATTTCGCTTCCGTGCATCTGCTGCAGCGTGCCAAGGAACTCGATCCGCTGATCTTCACCAAATCCGGAATTATGGTGGGGCTCGGCGAAGAGCGTAACGAGGTGCTGCAGGTCATGGACGATCTGCGCGCCGCCGACGTGGATTTCCTCACGATCGGTCAATATCTGCAACCCTCGCGAAAACATCATCCGGTCGTACGCTTTGTACCGCCCGACGAGTTCCAGGCGATGGCGACGATCGCTTACGCCAAGGGTTTTTCGATGGTCTCGGCAAGCCCGTTGACCCGCTCATCCCATCACGCGGGCGAAGATTTCGCGCGGCTGAAGGCGTTGCGGGCGGCGCATTGATCTATGCCGCAATGGTCCACCACGAGGCGCGTGCGCCACGGCGCTGGCGAAATGTTTGACCTCGTCGCCGACGTCGAGCACTACCCCGAATTCGTGCCGCTGTGTCAGTCGCTGAAGGTCCGCAAGCGGCTAAAAGAGGCCGGCAAGGACATCATCGTTGCCGACATGACTGTTGCCTATAAGGTAATCCGTGAAACCTTCACCAGCCGCGTGACGCTGGACCGGCCGAACCTGGAGATTCTGGTCGAATATCTCGAAGGCCCGTTTCACCGTCTCAACAATCGCTGGAGTTTCCGCTCCGTAGACGACCACGCTTGCGATGTGGAGTTTTTTATCGCCTACGAATTCCGCAGCCGCACGCTCGGCATGCTGATGGGTAGCGTCTTCGACGCTGCTTTCCGCCGCTTTGCGGCCGCCTTCGAGCGCCGCGCCGATCAGGTCTATGGCGCACAGCCGGCTTAGCGCGAGTTCATTTGGTTTTGGCTACCCGCACTTCTTCCGCCAGCAGCTGCAGAAGCGCGAGCGCTTCGCGGACAGAGCGTTGTCGCACGCGTGTACGCCCGATCTTGCCGTAACGCCGGCTGCGCGCGACTTGCCGCCCGTCGCGGCGCGCCGCGGCGAAATAGACGAGGCCGACCGGTTTTTCCTTGGTGCCGCCGCCGGGCCCAGCGACGCCGGTGATCGCCACCGATAAGTCGGCCTGCGAGTTTTTCAGCGCACCCGCGGCCATGGCCGCCGCGGTCTCGGCACTCACCGCCCCGTAGCGTTTGAGCGTCGCCGCCGGCACGCCGAGCATCGCCTGCTTGGCGGCATTCGAATAGGTGACGAACCCGCGATCGACCACATCCGACGAGCCGGCGATTGCGGTAAGCGCCGCCGCAACGAGCCCGCCGGTGCAGGATTCCGCCGTTGCGATTTCAAGGCCGCGTGCGCGGCACAGGGCGAGCACGTCGGTTGCCGCCTTGCGCAGCCCGTCGTCCCTCACGATGCGCTCCACGGCAGCCGCACCGTCGCGGTTGCCATCGCTACGATGCCTTCGCCGCGTCCGGTGAAGCCAAGCTTTTCGCTGGTGGTCGCTTTCACCGCCACGCGGTTGACGGGAATGCCGGCGATCGCCGCGATACGCTCGCGCATCGCGTCGCGATGCGGAGCCACGCGCGGGGTCTCGCACACGATGGTGACGTCAAGAAGGGCGATCACGCCGGATCTGGCCCGCACCCGCTCGCAGGCGAAGCTCAGAAAACGGTCGGACGGCGCGCCCCGCCATTGCGGATCGCTTGGCGGGAAGTGCGTCCCAATATCGCCCTCGGCAAGCGCGCCTAAAATGGCATCGACCAACGCATGCAGTGCAACGTCGGCGTCGGAATGTCCGGTCAGCCCGCGCGCATGCGGAATGCGGACGCCGGCAAGCGTGACATGGTCGCCGTCGGCGAAAGCATGCACGTCGAAACCGCTTCCGGTCCGCACGTCGGCCAGCGCCGCTACCCGCAAGGCTTCGGCACGGACAAAGTCATCGTTGGTTGTCAGCTTCACGTTGGTGGTCTCGCCGGGAAAAACGGTGATGCAATGGCCGGCCCACTCGGCGAGCGCGGCGTCGTCGGTGAAATCCTCGTGGCCGGCCGCCGTGGCGCTGCGGTGCGCATCGATGATCAGGTCGAAGGCGAAGGCTTGCGGAGTCTGCACCATGCGCAGCCGATTACGATCGAGTGTTTCCGTCACGACGTCGCGCTCGTCGACTCTCTTCACGGTATCGGCGACGGCGATCACGGGAACTGCGGCGCTGTGCAGTTCCGCGGCGGCGATGGCGCGCGTGATAAGCGCTTCGGTCAGGAACGGCCGCGCCGCGTCGTGGATAAGGACGAAGTTGGGCGCGGCGGCTTGTAGCGCCTCGAGCCCGGCACGCACCGAGGCCTGCCGCGTGGCTCCGCCCCAAACCGGCGGCAGCGCTTTTAGGCCGGCGGTCGCCGCACGAAAGGCCTCTTCATCCTGGCTATGGATCACCGGTTGCACCAGGTTGATCTGCGGATGGCCCAGAAAGGCCAGCAGTGCAGGGCGGATCACCGGCTCGCCGGCAATCTCCCGATATTGCTTAGGCACAGCGCTGCCCGCGCGTTGGCCGCGCCCTCCGGCGACGACAACAGCCGCGACCCTGCCCGACATGAAGCCCACTCCGCTTGCGATTTCGGCAATCGCTTTACCCCATGTTCAGCGGATGTGCGAAGCGGAACCGGCAAAAGCCAACGCGGGCCTTAGACCTTCCGGTCCATCCACAGCTGGATTAAGCGTAAACGCCGGCAAATTGACGATATTGCAGTGCAGCACTTGCGCCGTCGGAGGATTTGGCTAAAGTATATGCAGAAACAAAGTAGCGCCTAATTCGTGTGCAGAGATCCTCACACCCTTCGCCGACCGATCAAGTCTAGGTGTGACCGACGCAGCCTTGAGGCTGATTGCGGCCGCCGGCGGCGGTATTCGACCAGAGCGTTGAGGAGCACAGCATGAGGGCGGCCGAGCCATTGCTGGCAGCATCGGCTGCCGATGCGGTGCTCAACGCGCTGCCGCATCCGGTCATCGTGGTCTCTTCCGATGGCAAGGTGGCCAACGCCAATGTGGCAGCGGAAGCGTTCTTTGAAGTCTCACTGCCGCTGCTGCGGCGTCACCTGCTGCAGGATCTGGTGCCGTTCGGCAGTCCCTTGCTCAGCCTTGTCGAACAGGTGCGGGCGAGCGGTGCGGCGGTCAACGAGTACAAAGTCGATCTCGGCACGCCGCGCAATCCCGGGGATCGCGCCGTGGACCTGCACGTCGCCCCACTGCCCGAGCAACGGGACTATGTGGTGGTGATGCTGCAAGAACGCTCGATCGCCGACAAGATGGACCGCCAGCTGACCCACCGCGGCGCCGCGCGCTCGGTAATCGCGCTCGCCGCCATGCTTGCTCACGAGATCAAGAATCCGCTCTCCGGCATCCGCGGCGCCGCACAGTTGCTGGAACAATCGGTCGGTGACGACGACCGCACCCTCACGCGTCTGATCTGCGACGAAGCCGATCGCATCGTCAAACTGGTCGATCGCATGGAGGTCTTCGCCGACGAGCGCCCGGTCGAGCGCGAACCGATCAACATCCATGTGGTGCTCGATCACGTGAAGCGGCTGGCGCAATCCGGTGTCGCCCGTCACATCCGATTCGTCGAGGAGTACGATCCGTCGCTGCCGCCGGTATTGGCGAACCGCGATCATCTGGTTCAGGTCTTCCTCAATCTCGTGAAGAACGCGGCCGAGGCGATCGGCGACAATGCCAGCGGCGAGATTGTGCTGTCGACCGCGTTTCGTCCCGGCGTTCGGTTGTCGATCCCCGGCGCCAAAGCGCGCATCTCCCTGCCGCTCGAATTTTGCGTCAAGGACAACGGGCCGGGCGTGCCCGAAGAGCTCATGCCGCATCTGTTCGATCCGTTCGTTACCACCAAGCCGACGGGATCAGGGCTCGGTCTCGCGCTGGTGGCCAAGATCGTCGGCGATCACGGCGGCATCATCGAGTGCGAGTCGCAGCCGCGACGAACCATCTTTCGCGTGCTCATGCCGATGTACACCGGCGAGGGCGCCGGACCGGACGGCGCAGTTCAGCTAAAGGGACCATTAGGGGACCATTGATGCCAGCGGGAAATATTCTCGTTGCCGATGACGATGCGGCGATCCGGACGGTGCTCAACCAGGCGCTCTCGCGCGCCGGCTATGAGGTCCGTTCGACCGGCAATGCCGCCACGCTTTGGCGCTGGATCAGCCAGGGCGACGGCGA
Source organism: uncultured Alphaproteobacteria bacterium (assembly GCA_963709825.1). Classification (GTDB taxonomy): domain Bacteria; phylum Pseudomonadota; class Alphaproteobacteria; order Rhizobiales; family Xanthobacteraceae; genus BOG-931. The sequence goes on along the minus strand of CAVPXZ010000002.1, from coordinate 60,242 downwards.
TCTCATCGTCAGCGATGTGGTGCTGCCGGACGAAAACGCCTTCGATCTCCTGCTGCGCATCAAGAAAGCGCGGCCGGATCTCCCTGTCATCATCATGAGCGCCCAGAACACGTTCATGACGGCGATCCGCGCCTCCGAGCGCGGCGCCTACGAATATCTGCCCAAGCCGTTCGATCTCAAGGAACTGATCGCCATCGTCGGCCGCGCTTTGTCGGAGCCGAAGGAACGGCCGCGGCAGCCGGTCAAGGTCGAGGATTTTGAATCGATCCCGCTCGTCGGCCGCTCGCCGGCGATGCAGGAGATCTATCGGGTGCTGGCGCGCCTGATGCAGACGGATTTGACCGTCATGATCTCAGGCGAGTCCGGCACCGGCAAGGAGCTGGTAGCGCGCGCACTGCACGATTACGGCAAGCGGCGCACCGGGCCGTTTGTCGCCATCAACATGGCGGCGATCCCGCGCGACCTCATCGAGTCCGAACTGTTCGGCCACGAGAAGGGCGCCTTTACCGGCGCCAATACCCGGAGCGCCGGGCGCTTCGAGCAGGCCGAAGGCGGCACCCTGTTTCTCGACGAGATCGGCGACATGCCGATGGAGGCACAGACCCGGCTGCTGCGCGTGCTGCAGCAGGGCGAGTACACGACGGTCGGCGGCCGCACCCCGATCAAGGCCGACGTGCGCATCATCGCGGCGACCAACAAAGATTTGCGGCAGCTCATTCAGCAGGGCCTGTTCCGCGAGGATTTGTTCTTCCGTCTCAACGTGGTGCCGCTGCGCTTGCCGCCGCTGCGCGAACGCACCGAGGATATTCCCGATCTGATCCGGCACTTTTTCGCGCATGTCGAGCGTGAGGGTTTGCCATTAAAGCAGATCGACCAAGCCGCGCTCGACCGTCTGCGGCGGCATCGCTGGCCCGGTAACGTGCGCGAATTAGAGAATCTCGCCCGGCGCCTGGCCGCTCTCTATCCGCAGGAAACAATCACGGCAGCCGTGGTCGACGCCGAATTGTCTCAGCCGGCGTTGACTGCGCCCGGGGAGACCTATCGCGGGGACGAAAATCTCGCGAATTCGGTCGAGCGCTATCTGGCGCGCTATTTCTCGGGTTTCGATGAGGGCCTGCCGCCGCCCGGCCTTTACCACCGGATTCTGCGCGAGGTGGAGGCGCCGCTTCTCTCCGCGGCGCTCGCCGCCACGCGCGGCAATCAGATCCGCGCCGCCGACCTGCTCGGCGTCAATCGCAATACGCTGCGCAAGAAAATCCGCGACCTGGAAATCCAGGTCTATCGTACCGGCGGCGGTTGATCGGTCCTTTTGGGACCGGGCGGGGCGACCGCCTACGAATTGTCGCAATCCGGCAACATTGTTGTATAAAAGCATCACCGACGCTGTAAGCGCGGTTTAAAATCAACATTTGGCGCGGATGGTCGGGGCTCCATTCGGCGTCTGCCGCATCAGTCCCGCGCTCAGGGCGTCCATGACTACTGCCGATCAGGTCGCCCCGTTAGACCGGCCCGCAGATTGGGCCGTCGCCGCACCGAGGCCCGTAGCCTCCCGGCTGATCGGGGCGATTGCAGTTGCTGTTGCGCTCCTTTCTGCCGCAGCCACCTTTCTTGTGCTCGCGGGGCTGACCCCGATTGCGCCGGTTCACGAGGTCGTGGTCAAGCTTCTGCTTGGCAACGCCGCCACTGGGCTCTTCCTGCTCGCCATCATCGGGCGGGAAGTTTGGCTGGTGGTGCGGGCGCGCCGCCGTGGCTACGCCGGCTCGCGGCTCCACGTGCAGATCGTCGGCCTGTTCGCCGTCATCGCCGCAGTCCCGACCATTCTTGTCGCCGTGGTTGCCTCGACGACGCTCGATCGCGCGCTCGATCGGTTCTTCTCGACCCGTACGCAGGCCATGATCGAGCAGTCGCTGGTCGTGGCCAACGCTTATGTGACCGAGCATTTTCAGGCTATCCGCGGCGAGATATTGGCGATGGCCTACGATCTCGGCCGTGCCAAGCCGATGTTCGATTCCGACCGCGAACGTTTCCAAAAATTCTTCACTGCGCAGGCGACCGCCCGCGGTCTCTCGGCCGCCATGATCATCCATGCCGACGGCTCAACAGTCGAGCGCGCCAACGTCAAGATGGATAAGGCGGTCGTGCTCCCGTCCAAGGAGCTACTGGGAAAAATCAACGAAACCGAACCACAGGTCGCGCTCATTCCCGAGGGGGACCACGTCGCCGCCGCCGTCAAGCTGCACGGTTACGATGACCTCTACCTCTACGTCGCGCGCCTGCTCGATCCGCGGGTCGTCCAGCAGTTGCGCGCGACCGAGGAGAGCGTCGGCGAATACGCCAATCTTGAAAACCGTCGCCTCGGCATCCAGATCGCATTCTGGCTGATGTTCGCCGTCATCGCGCTGATCGTCCTGCTGTCCTCAGCCTGGATCGGGCTCGATTTCGCCAACCGGCTGGTCGCTCCGATCCGCCGCCTGATCGGCGCCGCGAACGAAGTCTCGACTGGAAATCTCGGCATCCGCGTGCCGGTGCGGCGCTCGGAGGGCGATCTCGCCCAGCTGGGCGAGACGTTCAACAAGATGACGCAAGAGCTGCGCACGCAGCATGACGACATCGTGCGCGCGCGCGACGTCATCGACAGCCGGCGGCGATTTACCGAGGCGGTGCTCGCCGGCGCCAGCGCCGGTGTTATCGGCGTCAATGCCGACGGCCGCATTACCATCCTCAATCGCTCGGCCGAGCGATTGCTCGCGCGCACGGAGAGTGAGGCGCTCGGGCATCCGCTTGCCGAGGTCGCGCCCGAACTCGGCGAGATCTTCAAAGCCGCGCGCACTGGCAATCAGCGCCTTGTTCAGCGCCAGGTGACCGTCAGCCGCAACGGCCAGGAGCGGAATTTTTCCGTACGCGTGACCAGCGAACAGGCCGCCGAATCGGAGCACGGCTATGTCATCACCATCGACGACGTCACCGAGTTGGTGTTGGCGCAGCGCTCGTCAGCCTGGGCCGATATTGCCCGGCGCATCGCGCACGAGATCAAGAACCCATTGACGCCGATCCAATTGTCGGCCGAGCGGCTACGCCGCAAATACGGCAAGGTCATCGTCGAGGATGCGGCGGTGTTCGAGCAATGCACCGAAACGATCGTGCGCCAGGTCGACGATATCAAGCGTATGGTCGACGAATTCTCCCGCTTCGCGCGGATGCCGAAGCCGGTGATCGCCGCCGAAGACGTGGCCGACACCGTGCGCCAGGTGGTCTTCCTGATGCGCGTCGGTCATCCGGATATCGACTTCGACGTCGAGCTGCCTGCAGAAAGCATGCCCGCGCGTTTTGACCGGCGGCTCATTTCGCAGGCGCTGACCAATATCATCAAGAACGCCACGGAAGCGATCGGCGCGGTGCCGCCGGCCGAGCTCGGGCGCGGCCGCATCGCGGTGAGCGCCCGGCGTGACGGCAGGGATGTGATCATCGACGTGATTGATAACGGCGTCGGCCTGCCAAAGGAGAACCGCGCGCGACTGCTCGAGCCTTATGTGACGACGCGCGAGAAGGGCACCGGGCTTGGACTTGCGATCGTCGGTCGCATTCTCGAAGAACATGGCGGGCACATCGAGCTGCGCGACGCCTCGGAAAAGGTCGCCGGCGCGCGCGGTGCGTGGATGCAGTTGCGCTTTACGACCGAGACGATCGACGTGCCAGCCGAGCCGGCGGCCGCAGCGCGCGCGGCAACGGTGTGACCATGGCATCCGACATCCTGATCGTCGATGATGAAGCGGATATCCGGGAGCTGGTCGCCGGCATTCTGCAGGACGAAGGCCACGGCACGCGCACGGCGGCCGACAGCGACCTGGCGCTGGCCGCCGTCGTCGCCCGCCGGCCCAACCTCGTGTTCCTCGACATCTGGCTGCAAGGCAGCCGCCTCGACGGATTGCAGCTGCTCGATATACTCAGGCAGGACCACCCGGAGCTGCCAATCGTGATGATCTCCGGGCACGGCAACATCGAGACTGCGGTTTCGGCGATCAAGCGCGGCGCCTACGACTTTATCGAGAAACCATTCAAGGCCGATCGGCTGTTGCTGGTCGCCGAACGCGCGCTCGAGAACTCCCGCCTCAAGCGCGAGGTGAAGGAGCTCAAGCAACTCGGCCCGCTGGCGACGACCTTGGTCGGTCATTCGTCTGCCGCCAATCAACTACGGCAGACGATCGAAAAAGTGGGGCCGACCAACAGCCGCGTACTCATCGTCGGCCCTTCGGGCAGCGGCAAGGAGCTCGCCGCGCGCACCATTCACGAGCTGTCCGCGCGCGCCACTGGGCCGTTCGTCGTCATCAATGCCGCCGCCATCATGCCCGACCATATGGAGGTCGAATTGTTCGGCATGGAGGCGGGGAACGGCACGCAAAGCCGCAAGGTCGGCGCCCTCGAGGAGGCTCACGGCGGCACGCTGTTCATCGACGAGATCGCCGACATGCCACGCGAGACGCAGAACAAGATTTTGCGCGTACTCGTGGATCAGACCTTCCAGCGCGTCGGCGGCACCACCAAAGTCACGGTCGACGTCCGCATCGTTTCCTCAACCAGCCGCAATATCGAGGCCGATATCGCGGCCGGAAAATTCCGCGAGGATCTCTATCATCGGCTGTCGGTCGTGCCGATCCGCGTGCCGCCGCTCGCCGAGCGCCGCGAGGACGTGCCCGAACTCGTCGAATATTTCATGGGGCAGATTTCGCACACCACCGGCCTGCCGAGGCGAAAGGTCGGCCCCGACGCGCTGGCCGTGCTGCAGTCGCACGATTGGCCGGGAAACGTCCGTCAGCTGCGCAATAACGTCGAGCGGCTGATGATCCTCGCCGGCGGCGATCCGGATGCCGTGATTACCGCATCGATGCTGCCGCAGGACGTCGGTTCGATGATTCCTTCGATGCCGAACGGCAATGGCGGCGAGCACCTTATGAGCTTGGCGCTGCGCGAAGCGCGCGAACTGTTCGAGCGCGAATATCTGCTCGCACAGATCAACCGCTTCGGCGGCAATATTTCGCGTACCGCCGAATTCGTCGGCATGGAGCGCTCGGCGCTCCACCGCAAGCTCAAGGCCCTGAAGATAGACTGATCGTGCTTGTCCATCCCTGAAAATTGAGCCGTGTCCAGAATAGCCTATGTCAACGGCCGTTACCTGCCGATGCGCGCGGCCAAAGTCCACATCGAGGATCGCGGCTATCAGTTCGGCGACGGCGTCTACGAAGTTTGCGAGGTGCGGGGAGGGCGGCTCATCGATGAGCGGCGGCATCTGGCGCGGCTTGAGCGCTCGCTCAGTGAGTTGCGCATCCGCATGCCGATGCCACCGCGTGCGCTTGGTATCGTGTTGCGCGAGGTGATCGCTAGGAACCGCATCGGCTACGGCGTTGTCTATCTGCAGATCACCCGCGGCGTCTCGCGCCGCGACCATGCCTTCCCGGCGCCGGAGGTGCCAGCGAGCCTGGTGGTGACGGCGCGCTCGCTCAACAAAACGCGTAACGAGGCGCTGGCCGCCAAGGGCATCGCCGTTATCAGCGTGCCGGACAATCGCTGGGGCCGCGTCGACATCAAGACCATCGGCCTCCTTCCCAACGTGCTGGCGCGGCAAGCGGCGATCGAACAGGGCGCCCGCGACGCCTGGTTCGTCGACAAGGATGGCGCCGTCACTGAAGCCGCGTCGGCGAATGCCTGGATCGTCACGCCGGCCGGCACGGTGGTGACGCGTCCGGCCGGTCACGCCATCCTGCGCGGCATTACCCGCACGGTCCTGTTCGACGTCATCGAGGCGCAGGGGCTTGCCGTCGAGGAGCGCGCATTTACCCTCGAGGAGGCCTATGCCGCCCGCGAAGCTTTCGTTACCGCAGCTAGTCAAATCGTGCTGCCGGTGGTGAGCATTGACGGCCGCACAATAGGCGACGGCAAACCCGGGCCAGTCGCGACTGCGCTTCGCCGCGAATTTCACCATTACGCGGAGACGACCTGAAATAGTGGCTTTGTCCTCCCAATTGGGCGTCGGCGAGCACATTCTCCCCTGTCGGCGGCCAGCTTGGGCTTGCATCGCCCCTCGCGGTGCCTTCTAATAATAGGCTTGGCCGGGTCTGCCGGGGGCAGACCGGGCCATGAATATACAAGGATGGGTTGAGCGACGGGTAAAACCCGTCGTCGTGTGGTACTAAGGCTTGCGGTGGGTTCGCGTTGCTTAACGCATCCAACATACGAAGCCGCGAAGGACGCTGAAGAAAAGACCCGCGGGGCAAGGGGCCCGCGGTACAAAAACGGAAACAACGGCCATGGCAGCCGACCGCTCACAAAACCTGCAAGACACCTTCCTCAATCACGTCCGCAAGAGCAAAATACCGCTCACCATCTTTTTGGTGAACGGCGTGAAGCTGCAAGGCGTGGTGACCTGGTTCGATAATTTCTGCGTGCTGCTCCGTCGCGACGGGCATTCGCAGCTCGTATACAAACACGCCATCTCCACCATCATGCCCGGTCATCCGGTCCAGCTCTTCGAAGGCGCCGAGGATGCGCCGACCGGGGAAAAGGTCTGATTGGAGCCGCGCCGCCGCGACACGCGCGCTGACCGGCTAAGCCCTGCGGGCTCGGCAACCGGTCGTGCGCTTGTCATCGAACCGGTACTGCGGGTCCCGCCCTCGGCGCGATCGGCGCCAGCCGTGCGGCCGCCTGCGGCTCGCCTCGACGAGGCCGTTGGGCTGGCGCGCGCCATTGATCTCGACGTCGAGCAATCCGGCATCGTGATGCTCGGCGCCCTACGGCCGGCGACTTATCTCGGCAAGGGCAAGGTCGAGGAGATCGCCGGGCTCGTCAAAACCCACGACGCCGGTATCGTGGTGATGGATTGCGCGCTTTCGCCGGTGCAGCAGCGCAATCTGGAAACCGCCTGGAGCGCCAAGGTGCTCGACCGCACCGGCCTCATTCTGGAAATTTTCGGCCGGCGCGCGCGTACCCGCGAAGGCGCGCTGCAGGTCGAGCACGCGCACCTGACCTATCAGAAAAGCCGGCTGGTACGGTCCTGGACGCACCTCGAGCGCCAGCGCGGCGGCTTTGGCTTTCTCGGCGGGCCCGGCGAGACCCAGCTCGAGGCCGATCGGCGCATGATCGAGGAGCGTCTCGCCAAGATCGAAGCCGAGCTCGCCAAGGTCAGGCGCACGCGCGAACTGCACCGCGAGAGCCGCCGCCGCGTGCCATACCCGATCGTGGCGCTCGTCGGCTACACCAATGCCGGCAAGTCTACGCTGTTCAATCGCCTGACGCAGGCGAGGGTGCTGTCCGCCGACATGTTGTTCTCGACGCTTGACCCGACGCTCCGCGCCGTCGACTTGCCGCACGGGGCGCGGGTCATCATTTCCGACACGGTCGGATTCATTTCCGATCTGCCGACCATGCTGATCGCCGCCTTCCGCGCCACGCTCGAAGAGGTAATCGAAGCCGACGTGATCCTGCACGTCCGCGACGTCTCGCACGAAGACGCCGAGGCCCAGTTGCGGGACGTGGAAAACATTTTGCGGCAGCTCGGCATCGATCCGCACAGCGATAGGCACGGCAAGCAGGCGCTGATCGAGGTGTGGAACAAGATCGATCGGCTCAGTACCGACGAACGGACGCGCCTGCAAAATCTTGCCGAACGCCGCCCCGCGGAGGCGCGGCCGGTGCTGGTATCGGCGATCAGCGGGGAGGGGCTCGATGCGCTCGGCGAGACTATCGAGACGCGGCTTGCCGCTGGTCGCGTCCTCATCGAGCTTTCACTCGACGTCGCCGACGGCGCCGGCGTGAGCTGGCTGCATCGCCACACCGAGGTGATCCGCAAGGCGGTCGACGAACAAACCGGCCGCATCGCCATGACCGTGCGCGCCGATCCGGGCAAGGCGAATGCCGTGCGCGAGCGGTTCGCTCCTCAGGCTACTCCCGCGCCTTAGCCTCATCCCAGAGCGCATCCATTTCGGCAAGCGTGGCGTCCTGCGGTGCTTTCCCGCGCGCGGCGAGGGCATGTTCGATGGCCGCAAAGCGGCGTTCGAATTTCTGATTGGTTTGACGCAACAACGCTTCCGGATCGGCGTGCAGATGCCGGGCAAGGTTGACCGCGGCGAACAGAAGATCGCCGACTTCAGCCGCTGCCCCCTCCCAAGCCTCTTCCGCTTGTGGGGAAGGGTAGGGAGGGGGGCCGTCGAGCGCTGCCTCGATCTCGTCGGCCTCTTCGCGAATTTTGCGCAAGACCGCCCGCGGATCGTGCCAATCGAAGCCGACCTGGCTCGCCTTGGCCTGCAGCTTCAGCGCGCGGGTGAGCGCCGGTAGCGCCACGGGTACACCCGCAAGGGCGCCCTGGCGCGCAGGCCGGCCGCGGGCCGCCTTTTCTTGTTTCTCCTGGGCTTTAATCTCCTCCCACAATCGTTTGACGGCCTGAGGGTTTTCGGCCTTCTGTTCGCCGAACACATGGGGATGGCGACGGATCAGTTTCGCCGTAATCGCCTCGACCACGTTGCCGAAATCGAAAGCGCCCTGTTCCTCGGCCATGCGGGCGTGGAAGACGACCTGTAACAACAAGTCGCCAAGTTCGTCCTCAAGATCGGAGAGGTCGTTGCGCGCAATCGCGTCGGCGACCTCATAGGCTTCTTCCAGCGTATAGGGCGCGATGGTCGCAAAGCTCTGTTCCAGATCCCACGGGCAGCCGGTCTTGGGCTTGCGTAGCGCCGCCATGATCTCGATCAGCCGGCCGATATCGCGGGAAGGGGTCATCTGGGCAACTCCGGGATTGTTCGCGGAGACCCTAACGACTTGTCATAGCGAGCGGAAGCGAAGCAATTCAGCGCCGGCTTAAAGCTCTGGATTACTTCGCCGCCACGCTTTTTGAAACGACAAGCTAACACTACTTTGGCACTTTTGGTTTGGCGGCTTCCGTGAGGAAGGCTTTACAGTGAGGGCATTGCAGGGGTGGAAGCCGGACGAAGAGGTCGAGGATGGCTTGCCTGATGGCGGGCATGCTCGGCTGTGGTGGCGGTCCTGCGATTTTTTTTTTCCGTCCCGCTGCTTTGAGGCGGCGGGATTGAAGGAAGGCGTAGGCGATCATCGTCATCAAGGCATGTCGGTGTAACCCGGTCCAGGATCTGCCTTCGAAGTGGTCGAGACCCAATTCCTCCTTCATCTGCTGGTGCGCCTGTTCACAGATCCATCTGGCCTTGATTGCAGCGGCGAGCATCATGATGGTGGCATCGGCCGGCAGGTTCGACACATAGTATTTTTGCTCTCCGGTTGAGCGCCGCTCGCCGACGAGCCAGACCTCATCGCCAGGCATGCATTGCATACGATTATCGAGCATGCGGTGCTTATGACCATCCGCAACCCGAACACGGCGGGCCGCAAAGCGACAGGTCAGCTGACCCTTGGTGCCGCGTCGCCAGTTGACCTCTCGCCATTTCTCACCGGCTAACATCGCCTCGGCGGAAAGCGGAGGCTGGTCAGGAATGTGGTACTTGCGGCGCTTTCCAGTTTTTGCGACGGGGAAGACCAGGGCAACGTCCGCTGGGTAGACGTTCTGGCGTCGCGACAGACCCACTGCCCATAGCAGGCCGCGTTCGTTCAAAGCCTGGCGGAAAGGCCCACTTGATCCATATCCTGAATCGGCAAGCACACAGCCAAAGCGCACGCCGGAGGCGATGACACGGTCAATCTCTTGGATCGCGATTTCCGGCTTTGTGAGAGCGATCTGCCGATCCTTCGGCACATGGGCCCGCGTCATGCGCTCGGGATCGTCCGTCCAAGTCTCGGGCAGAAAGAGCCGCAGCCCCACCATCACCGGCACTTCGCGCGATGCCAGTGTCATCGAGACCAGAGACTGACAGTTGGCTGTCTTCCCAAGCGAAGAAGCGTATTGCGGTGCCACGCCGACCGAGCGCTCCCCCTTCTTCGGCAGCGCCGTGTCGTCGATGATCAGCCATGCGTCATCACTGCCAACCATCTTGTCGGCCTCGGCGAGCAGGACTTTCTCCAGCGGGACCGCATTCCATGCGCCACTTGCTATGAAATGATGCAACTGATCGTAGCCGACTTGCCCGTCGCGCGCCGCCATGGGTTGGATGCTCTTGCGATCGCCAGAACCGATCAGTCCCGCCACATAGGCTGGGCATATACGCGATCGCGCCTTGTTTCCCAACGCGCCAAAGAATGGCGCAAGCCACTCCTCCAGATCGCTCTTCCAATCAATATCCATGGCCGGCCCTCCAAGATGCCGACCTCCCATGAGTCACGGAAAAACTGATTTGGGAATCCCGCGCCCTCAAAAATCTGCCAAAGTAGTGCTAATGCCCCGAGGCGTCGCCGCGGCGGCTCGCCTCGAACAAGAACCAGGTCCGCCGCTCGGTCTGGTCGATGAAATTTTCGAGCAGGCTCGCGGTCGCTACGTCCTCGTACCTGTCGGCTATTTCGTGCGCTTCGCGCATGGCGGCGGCGACCGCCTTGTTGTCCTGCATCAACTCGCGCAGCATGTCGTTCGGCGCGACAAACGCTTCGTCATTGTCCCTGATGCTCTGCAGCTTCCCGATGTGGCCGATGGAGCGGAGCGTGGTGCCGCCGATCTTGCGCACACGCTCGGCCAGATCATCGGTCGAGGCGAAAATCTGCTCGGATTGTTCGTCGAGGAGAAGATGGTAATCGCGGAAGTGCGGACCGCTGACGTGCCAATGGAAATTCTTGGTCTTGAGGTAGAGCGCAAAAGCATCCGCCAAGACGGCGTTCAGCTTGGCCGAAATCTCGGTGACAGCATTAGGCGAGAGATCGCTCGGCGTATCGAGCCGCGCAAGCTCTTTCTTCGGGCGCTCAAGGCTTCGTACCTTGTTCACGGAATACCTCTCATCTGGCTGATTGAAACGGAATTTGACAAACCCGCCGCACCCCTCGGGGAGCGGTCGCTGGCAGCTCAAGCGCTAAGGCGGTCCATTCGTTCCATAGGGCCTGCGTCTGGGAAATTAGCGGGGACGCCCGAAATCCGGGTTCTTAATGCCGATTCGCATAAGACATATTATGGAACATTATCGGGCGATGTTTCACTTGACTTACCCCATACTAGGGGTAGCATTTGAGCGCGCTCGGGCTCCACAACCTTGTGCCCCGGAGCCTATTGGCCGGGAGATGGATAGCCGTGCTCGTTTGCTACTTGGATGACAGCGGTAAAGACCCGCAAAATCCAGCTACGACGTTAGCCGGCTATGTGGCAAAGGAAGATCAATGGCAAGATTTTGAGATCGCCGTTGAACCTGTATTTGCCGACAAAGGCGTGCGGATTCTAACCGCAAAAGACCTTCACAAAACCGATGGCGAATTCAAAGGCTGGCGAGTTCTTGAAAAGCAGGCATTTGTCGCGAGAATTTGCCAAGCAATGACGCCCCGTCTCGCTTTGGGCGTCAGCATGTCAGCGCACAAGGTGAATTTTGCGCAGCGTGCAAATGAGCGTGGTCGAAAACGGCCCGTGACGGCTTACACAATCTGTTTCAATACGATTTTAGATTATCTTTTGAAAAGCGTGCTCCTTGGCAGACTTATTCATACCGAAGGAATTTCATTCATCCTGGAGTGCGGAAATGAGAATAACATGGAACTGGAGCAACGCTTTTACGAGATTAGAACTAAATATCATTTGGAGACGATTTTTCGTTCTATATGCTTCGTCCCAAAGGACGCCTGCCGCGCAATACAGGTAGCAGATTTGCTAGCGTTTTATACGCGCCGAGAAGCGCGCGCGCTGATCTCAAAGGGTCGAAATATAAAATCTGAGCCAATGATGAATTTCATTGGCGGGAGCGTTCCACTTTGGAGCTACGTCGCACTCGATGTTGAGCACGGAAAGAGGAAGCAACTTTTTTGAACGCGCGATCCGCCCCTTCTTCCGTTTTATCAGCTTCGGCCTTTTCCGCGGCTTCGAGGAAGCGTTTGTATTGCGCGGGATCGTCGGGTTTGGGTTTTGAAGGCATATCCGCTCCTTTGTCACCACCCGCCACGACCGTGCGGGGGAGTACGTGGTCCAGTTTCTTTTCGAATTGTCAGTTCTTCTCCGCAATTGCGGCAATGGTATCGATCAAGGCGTTGGCCTTGAATAGTCTGATTGAGGAACGATTTTCTACCTATTTGGTAGCAATTTGCACATATGCAATGCGGTGGTTCACTGCCACGGGCGTCTGCCTTTATCGAGTAAGCCACCACATTTGGGGCGAGAGCCACAAGTTCATACCGTTTTTTCTCTGCCTCCCATGCTTCAAGATCGCCTATACGTTTTTTAAGTGTGCTTACTTCCTCCAGCAACGTCGCCTCGTTTGCATGGGCCGTCATTGCGCCGCGTTGGGCGGACAAGACCTGAGCGTAAACTTTCCCCAGCTCCTCCCCAAATTTGATGAGATCGCGGGTCTCTATCAGTTTCTGAAGTCCCTCGCCCGCCGCGTTCAAGGGGGACATGATGTTGTCTAACCACGCAGGCATGGTTCGCACTCCTGATTCGCTTCGCATCGATCAGGATAGCGACGGCGGGGAGGGGCGTCAGTGCCCTTCCCCGCTATTCTTTAGCGGCAATTCTAATTGGAATGGCGGTTTAGGCTCGGGTTTCGCCACCAGTTGTTTCGTAGGTCAGCCGCTTTCCGGCCGCGCCTTTGACGGCGATCTGCTCGCGCTGCACGTCATCAATTCCAAGCTTGGCGCGGGTGTTCATGCGAAAATCGAACTCGGCCAAATAACGGTCGAAATGTTTGGTGTCGATGTGCTGATACACGCCGACGATGCCGCGCTTGAAGATGGAAAAGAAGCCTTCCAGCGTGTTCGTGTGAACGTCATCGCGCTTCCATTCGTATTTGGAATGGTCCACCGCACCATGGCTGGCCGCGCCGGTAAACTTGAACACCGGGGCGCTATCCGTCACCAAACGGCTTTGCCGGTCGAACTGCGAATAGAACAGTCCGCCAATGCCGCGATGATCGATCACCATGGAGCGGATCGGGCCGCCGCGTTCAACGAGGCTGAGGATGCGCACGTTCTTAGGCCGCTGGCTACGCGGCGGGCGCTTGGTCTTAGGCGAGCGGCCCAATTCCATGTCGTCAGCTTCCACCGTCTTGCCGGGACCGCCAATCGGCGCCGCTTTTGTCGGGCGTCATCATTTCGCGAATACGGTGCCCAAGGTGCCAAGCGGTTTTCATGCCGCATCCGAGCATCCGCTGAAGCTGGCGCGTAGAGATACCTTTCTTCGAGGCGCAAAGCAGGTGGATGGCCTGAAGCCACATCCGCAGCGGCAGATGGCTATCCTCGAAAATCGTACCCTTGCGCACCGTAAAGGCTGGGCCGCGGCAGGCGTAGCACTTGCGCAGTCCGATCTGGACGACACCTTCGGGGTTCTTCTTGCTCGGCTTGGAGCGGACGCCTTGGAGGCGCCCGATCTTCTCAGCCGTCGAACCGCAATGCGGACAGGTCGGGCCATCCGGCCACAATTGGGCTTCGACATAAACGAACGCGGCTTCTTCGCTGAAAAACCGAGGATCGGAAAGGACGGGCTTGGCCATGGCTATCTCCAACGACGACAAGCCTAGACCTAGCGGTTGGGTAAGTCAAGTGAAACATCGCCCATTATCGGGCGATGTTTCACTTCCCATTCCTAGACGCGTGCTAATATGCGACTAACGCGGCGGTGGCTAAGGGCCGCGCCGAGGGGCGATGATCGACGAAAAGAAGCTCGAAGAGCGGCTGACCGCGCTCGAGGCGGCCAAGTCCTGGAGTCCGCGCGTCGTCTCGCGCATCGAGATGCTGTTGCGCTCGGCCGACGACACGGCGCTCTTTCGCATCAACCCGATGCGCTTCGCTGCCGACAAGGCGATTACCGAAACCGAGGCGATCGATCTGTTCCTGCACGGAACGCTGGTCGGCCTGTTCGAGATGGACTGGCTGTTGCTCTGTCCGATGTGCTCCGACGTGGTGGAGAGTCTGCACAGCCTGCAGAAGCTCCATAGCCACTATCACTGTCACTTGTGCCAAGGCGATTACGAAGCCGTGCTCGACGACTATATCGCCGTAACCTTCACGGTTTCGCCGGCCGTCCGCCGCATCCGTTATCACGACCCGGGCGCGCTCCCAGTCGAAGATTATGCGTTTGGATACAAGGCGACATCAGAAGGCATGACGCCGGACGGCGTGCCTTGGGTTGAGGTGATCAAATCATGCATCAGGGCCTTAACGTGGCTCGAGCCAGGCGCGACAGTCGAGCTGGAAGTCGACGCCGTCGAGGGCATCCTGCTCGGCTTCGATATGGAAAGTGACGCGCATTTCAATTTCGTCGTCGGCGGCGAGGCGGCGTCCGCCCCACGGCGCGTCCCGATAACCTTCGGCGTCAATACCTGCACACCCGATGCTGGCAGCATCGCACCCGGCAGGGTCGTGTTCGAAGTCCATAACGCCACCGCGGACCGGCGTGCGGTGTTCGGCGTCCTGCAATTGCCTCCCGGTATGCCGCCGCGCGGGATGTTGCGCTTCACGCCGTTCCTATCCGGCAAGCGGCTGCTGATGACGCAGACCTTCCGCGACTTCTTCCGCTCGGAAGTAATCCGCGCCACCGAAGGCCTCGCGGTTCGCGACATCACGGTGCTGTTCACCGATCTCAAAGGCTCGACGGCACTCTACGACCGGATCGGCGACCTCAATGCCTATGTGCAGGTGCAGCGGCATTTCGAGCAGCTCGTCGACGTCACGGTTCGGCACCAGGGCGCGGTCACGAAAACCATTGGCGATGCCGTCATGGCGGCCTTCCTCACGCCGGTCGACGCGGTGCGGGCCGCGCTCGAAATGCGCGAGGCGGTAGAACAACTGAACAAAGACCGGGCACAGCGCGATTTCATCCTCAAGATCGGCATGCACAAGGGTGCCTCGATTGCGGTGACCCTCAACGACCGGCTCGACTATTTCGGCCAGACCGTCAACATCGCCGCCCGGGTCCAGAACCTTGCCGGCGGCGACGAGATTTTGCTGACCGAAAATGTCCACGCCGCCGCCGGCATTCCCGAAATTCTTGCACCCTATCGGGTGAGCCGGAGCGAGGCTGAACTGAAGGGTGTCAGCGCCACCGTGCCAGTCTATTGCGTCCAGGGGCCGGCAGCCTAGCGCACGCCCATCTTGTCAGTGATCCGCAGCAACGGGATCGGCGACCTCGAAGGTCATGCCGTCGTACGCCGGCTCCACGTTTGGAGGCACTTCGCTGCGCAGCTTTTCGTAGTCAAGATCGGCGTGCAGGTTGGTCAGGATCGCGCGGCGCGGTTTGAGGCGTTCAATCCAGCTGAGCGCGTCGGCGAGCGAGAAATGACTCGGGTGCGGCCGGTAGCGCAACGCGTCGACGATCCAGATATCGAGGCCGCCCAGCGCGGCGACGCTCCTGGAATGCATCCCGCTGAGGTCGCAGGAATAGGCAAGATTGCCGAAGCGAAATCCCAGCGACGGGATGTCGCCGTGCTCCTGTTGAATCGGCAGCGCGGTGATAGCGCTGCCCTGCCCGTAGATGGTGACCGGCTCGCCGGCGGTCAGGCGGTGTTCGCGCAGGATCGGCGGGTATTCGCTTCCGGGCGGCGGCTCAAAGCAATAGCCGAACCGCGCGCGCATGACCGCCGCGGTATGGGCGTCGAGGTAAACGTCGACCAATTGCCGCCGCTTGATGAAAAGCGCGCGCAGGTCGTCGACACCGTGGGTGTGGTCCGCATGCTCGTGGGTGTAGAGAACGCCGTCGAGCCAATCGACGTCGGCGTCGAGTAGCTGCTCGCGCAGATCGGGCGGTGTATCGACCAACACCCGCGTCACGCCGCCGTGGTCATGCCGCTCGACCAGGAGCGAGGTTCGGCGCCGGCGGTTTTTCGGGTTGTTCGGATCGCAGTCGCCCCAGCCCAGCGCTGGACGCGGCACGCCGCCCGAGGAGCCGCAGCCGAGAATGGTGAACTTCAGCGTCATGCCGCAACGGCTGCCGGCCGCGGCACCTTGCTGAACAGCGTAAAGAAGTTTTCGGTCGTCTGCCGTCCGATTTCTTCAAAGGATGCGCCGCGGTTTTCGGCCAGCACCCTTGCGGTCTCGACCACATAAGCGGGCTCGTTGCGTTTGCCGCGATATGGGCTCGGTGCCAGATAGGGCGCGTCGGTCTCGACGAGGATGCGATCCGACGGTAGTTCGGCGGCGATGGCGCGGAGCGCCGTCGAGTTCTTGAAGGTCAGGATGCCGGTGAAGGAGATGAAGAGGCCAAGCGCGATCGCGCGGCGGGCAAGGTCAGGCCCGCCGGTGAAGCAATGGAGCACGGCGGGGAAGGCGCCCTGCCCCGTTTCCTCCTCGAGAATTCGCGCGGTATCGGCGTCGGCTTCGCGCGAATGGATGACCAAGGGCAGCCCGCTCTCGCGCGCCGCCGCGATATGCGTGCGAAATCCGCGTTCCTGCGCCTGCCGCGGGCTGTTGTCGTAGTGGTAGTCGAGCCCGGCCTCGCCAAGCGCGACCACCTTCGGATGCCGCGCCAGCGCGACCAGGTCGGCCGCCGTGACGTCCAATTCCTCGTGCGCATGATGCGGGTGGGTGCCGACGGAAGCGTAGACGTCGGCAAAGCGGTCCGCGATCGCAAGCACCTCGGCGTGGCGGTGAACGCGTGTCGAGATCGTGACCATGCTCGCAACTCCGGCCGCGTGGGCGCGCGCAACGACGGCATCAAGCTCGGTGGCGAAGTCGGGAAAATCGAGATGGCAATGGCTGTCGATCAGCATGGCTATTGTGCCGCGCGGGTTTCGGGCTCGACATAGCGTGGGAACACCGGCGCTGGCGCGGGAAGATTTACGCCCGCGGCGATACGATGTTTGCCGCCAAGGAAGGAAAAGTTTCGCTCCGTCGCTGGCACCGCCAGCAAATCGAGCAGTTTTGCCGCCGAAGCCGGGGTGAACGGCTGCGCCAGGATCGCGATCTGCCGCAACACCTCCGCGGTCACGTAGAGCACTGTACCTTGCCGCTGCGGATCGGTCTTAGCGAGCGCCCACGGTGCCTCACCGGCAAAATAGCGGTTGGCATCGGCGACCACGGCCCACACCGCACTGAGCACCTGATGCAATTGTTGGGTCGCCATCGCTTCGCGCGCGGTCCCGATCATGGCGTCGGCCGCGGCAAGGATCTCCTGGTCGGCCGCGCTGAATGCCGCCGTCTGCGGCAACACGCCGCCGAAGTTGCGCGCCACCATCGTCAGCGAGCGCTGGGCCAGATTGCCGAGATCGTTGGCGAGGTCGGCATTGATGCGGTTGACGATGGCCTCGTGGCTGTAGTTGCCGTCCTGCCCGAACGGCACCTCGCGGAGGAAGAAATAGCGCAACGGATCGACGCCATAGGCTTTGACCAGTGCGAACGGATCGATGACGTTTCCGACCGACTTCGACATCTTCTCGCCGCGGTTGAACAGAAAGCCGTGGGAGAATATACGCCGCGGCACCTCGACGCCGGCCGACATCAGGAACGCCGGCCAGTACACGGCGTGAAACCGCACGATATCCTTGCCGATCACGTGCAGATCGGCCGGCCAGTAGCGGCAGAATATTTCACTGTTTACATCGGGATAATCGACGGCGGTGATGTAATTGGTGAGCGCGTCGACCCACACATACATCACATGCTTGGTGTCGCCCGGGACCGGGACGCCCCAGTCGAAGGTCGTGCGCGAGATCGACAGGTCCTGCAGGCCACCTTTGACGAAGCTCACCACCTCGTTGAGCCGCTCGCGCGGCAGCACGTAATTCGGATCGCGGGTGTAGAGGTCCAGCAGCTTGTCCTGGTAGGCCGAGAGGCGGAAGAAATAGCTCTCCTCCTCGACCCATTCGACCGGCGTGCCCTGCGGGCCTAGGCGTTGTCCCTTTTCGTCGAGACGGGTCTCGCTTTCGTCGTAATAGGCCTCATCGCGCACCGAGTACCAGCCGGCATATTTGTCGAGATAGATATCGCCGTTGGCCTCCATGGCTTCCCAGATCGCCGCCGAAGAGCGGTAATGGCGCGGTTCGGTGGTGCGGATGAAAGCGTCGTTCGAGCATTCGAGCATCTCCACCATGGCCTTGAAGCGCGGCACGTTGCGCTCGACCAGCTCACGCGGCGTCAGATTCTCCTTGGCGGCGGTTTGCAGCATCTTGCTGCCGTGCTCGTCGGTGCCGGTGAGGAAGAACACATCACGGCCGTCAAGCCGCATGAAGCGGGCAATCGCGTCGGTCGCGATCGCCTCGTAGGCGTGGCCGATATGCGGTGCGCCGTTCGGATAGGCGATCGCCGTGGTGATATAGAAGGGCTTGCCGGCCATGCAATTTCCCGCGCCGCAGCTTGGCGTCCTTGAGCAGAGGCGTCATCCGCGGTCGGCGGCGCCTCAAAATGACCAATGGCCGGGTCTTCGCCGCGCCGAAGGGCGAGCTTGCTCGGTGGGAGCAAATGCTGCAGCCCCGCAGGCGGGACGGGCCCGGCCAGGACGGCGCATAGGTATCAACCGCGCGTAGCCTCGGCAAGCAAGCCGAACACGTTGAAGACCACTGGCTTTCGCTCCAAATTGTACTCGGCGGCATCTCGCGCCGACTGGTTGATCCGTTCCCAAGCCTCCGCCAGCCGCGCCAGCCTGCCGAGATCGTCGTGGTTGCGGCCAAGATCGCTGCTATCGAGGCGTTTCGCTAGCCAGGTATTGACGGTATCGACGAAGGCGGCAAGCGGCTGCGGATCGGTTCCGGCAAGCGCATCACCGAGCGCATGCAGGGCGTTGGCGTTAAGCGCCGGCAATCGATCGAGCTGGTCGAGAGCACTTTGGCGCAGCGCCAAAGCGTCTTCACTGCGGAATGCCAGGGCGCGCGCGACACTGCCGCCCGCGGCCGCCGCCGCCGCCTCGATCTGCGGTTCGCTTGGCGAAAGGCCCGCCATCCCGGCCAGCGCCGCTGCGACGTCGCCCGTTGCCAATGGGCGCAAAGCCACGACGCGGCAGCGCGAGCGCAGCGTCGGCAGCACGCGCGCCGCGGAATGGCATACCAGCAGCAGGAGCGTGCGCTGCGGGGGCTCCTCGAGCACCTTGAGCAGCGCATTGGCGCCGGATCGGTTCAGCTCGTCGACCGCGTCGACGATGGCGATGCGCCATCCGCCCTCCCCGGCCGTGGCGCCGAAAAACGACACCGTGCTGCGTACGTCCTCGACCGCGATCTGCTGCCGCAGGACGCCCTTGTCGTTTTGCGTCCTTTCAAGGACGAGAAGATCGCCTTGCGCCTGCGCCACCATGCGGCGCGCCACCGGATGCTCGGGATCGACCGCAAGCGAAGTCGCCGCCTGAACCTCCGGCGCCATCGGGTCCGGGTGCGCAAACACGAAACGCGCCAGCCGATAAGCGAGCGTCGCCTTGCCAATGCCCTTTGCGCCCACCAGCAGGAAAGCGTGCGGAACACGTCCGCTGCGGTATGTGGCAAGGAGCGCGGCTTCGGCGCCGGCATGACCGAACAGGTTGTTGGTCATGCGCGGCGGTGGCGCTTCGTCCAATTCATCCGATTGCGCCCTCATGAAGCGGCGTGCTCCAGGACGGCCGGCTCTGCCGCCGGCTTGAGCCGGGAGCTCACGGCCTGCCACACCCGCTTGGCGACCATTTTTTTAGGCGCGCCGGCATTGATGATCACGCATCGTTCCGGCTCGGCGGCTGCAAGCGCCAGATAAGCCTGGCGCAGCCTGTCGTGAAAATCGATTGTTTCCGCCTCGAAGCGGTCCGGTGTCGAGCCGCGGCGCCGGCCGGCCGCACGTTTGAGTCCGGTTTCGGCTGATACGTCGAGAACGAAGGTCAGGTCGGGACGAACGTCGCCAACAGAAACCCTTTCGAGGGCCCGGATGAAGCGGGGATCAACGTCGCCGAGGACCCCCTGATAGACGCGTGTTGAATTGGCGAAGCGGTCGCAAATCACCCATTTGCCGGCTTCGAGCGCCGGCAGGATGGTGCATCGGATGTGGTCGTCGCGGGCGGCCGCAAACAACATCGCCTCGGCCTCGGGGCCGAGCGGCTTTGCCGCCCCGGATAAGAGCACGTGGCGCATGATTTCGGCGCCGGGCGAGCCGCCCGGCTCACGGGTAAGACGCACACCGAGGCCGAGGGATTCCAGGCGCAGCGCCAGCATGGCGGCTTGTGTCGACTTGCCAGTACCCTCGCCGCCCTCGAACGTGATGAATCTTCCTGTCATATTCGCGGCCCGGCCTGAAGCGTGCTTCCTTCCAATTTTCGATCCTGCTGAACGCTCCAAGCAGACAAACTAATAAAAACAATTTATATACAGATACTTATGGCCATCTCTTCGGATAGGATGCGAGGCAATGAAGCCGCGCGATGCCAACATTGACGCTCAGGGCGCACCCCGCCAACGCACATCGATCATAGCCGATCCACACCGGCCCGAAACAGACCGATCATCAGCTCCGTCGCGGCATCCATCGCCCGGTGTGACATGCTGCCGGGGCCAACGTCTTCGGCGGCGGTGAGCGGCACTTCGAGGGCAAGGTCGTCGCCGCGCCATACTTTGAGTTTGCCGATGACCTGGCCTTTGCTGACCGGAGCCGGCACCGGACCGGTATAGACGATGCGCGCGAGCAAATGCTCGCTGGTATTGCGCGGCATCATCACCCTGATGATGCCGGGCCCCACGAGCGGCACATAGCTCGAATTGCCACCAAAGACCTTGGCCTCGCCAATCGTCTGCCCCTCCGCAAACAACACACGGGCTTCGAAACCGTGGAATCCCCACTCGAGAAGTTTGCGGGCCTCTTCGGCACGCTCCTTTTCCGACTTGGCGCCGGTGACCACGACGATGAGGCGGAAATTGTCCTGCACCGCCGATCCGACCAGATTGAATCCGGCCTCGGCGGTGTCGCCGGTCTTAAGCCCATCGGCCCCGATCCCCATGGCGAGCAGCGGATTGCGGTTCTGCTGCCGGATCTTGTCCCAGGTGAATTCGCGCTCGGCGAAATACGGATAGAAATCCGGATAGGCTTGCATGATGTGCCGGGCGAGCGCCGCCATTTCCCGCACGGTGACGTGCAGATTGGGGTCGGAATAGCCGGTTGCATTGGTGAAGGTCGATTTTTCCAGACCGATTTCGCGGGCGCGCTTGGTCAGCATGGCGCCGAATTCGGGTTCATTGCCGCCGAGCGCCTCGGCTATGGCGATGCAGGCATCGTTGGCGGAGTCGACAATGATGCCGTGGATGAGGTCGTCCAGTTTCACCCGGCTGTGGATGGCCGCAAACATTGTCGAGCCGTGCGATGGCGCCCCGCCCTTGCGCCAGGCGTTCTCACTGATGGGGAATTCAGTGTCGAGCTTGAGGCGGCCCTGCTTGATTTCGTTGAACACGAATTCGAGGGTCATGAGTTTGGCAAGGCTCGCGGGCGCCACCAGCTGGTCGCCCTTCTTCTCGAATAAAACGCTGTCGCTGTCGGGATCGAGCAGGATGGCGTTGGGAACGCCCAGTTGAAAGGGCTCGTCCTTTTTGGTGGACATGTTCGAGGCAGCGTGCGCACCGACAATGGCGGTCAGCAAACCGACCATGACCGCGCATGAAGCCCACCCCGGCAGCAAAACCTGACGTCCGGCTTGCAACAATGCCTCCGCTTCCAGAACCAGAACACCAATTTTCCGGCGAACTTGCGCACGCAATAGGGCGCGCGCAAGGGTCAGATGCGCAAACGTGAAAATGACGCACGGCGAGCGTGAAGATCAGTAGAGGCCGCGCCCGTTCATGAACTGGTCGGTGCCGTCCATGCCGCTTGGCGGAGCCGCGTATGACATCGGCCGCGGGGCTGGTTCAGCCCGAACGTCGTCGGCTGAAGCACTGGCGAAATGGGCATTGCGTCCAAGAGATGATGTTGGGGGCGTCCATGCAGCCGGAACGAGGGCCGTGGCGGCAAGCTTGACGGCATTCGGCGGTGGCGCCGGCTCGTCCCGCCGGAACGTCGCCGCGAGGATCCGGTCGTCGGATCCCTCGATCGGCGCCCGCCCCACATATTCCACTTTGACCCAGGCGACGCCGCTATTGTGGAAACCCAAGAGGTGCGCGGCCCGCATCGAAACGTCGATGATGCGATTGCCGCGATAGGGCCCCCGATCGTTGACCCGGACGATCAACGAGTTGCCGTTGGAGAGATTGGTCACCCGCACATAGCTCGGTAACGGCAGCGTCGGGTGCGCCGCAGAGATGCCGTTGAGATCGAACACCTCGCCGTTGGCGGTCATACGGCCGTGGAAGTCCGCACCGTACCAGGAGGCCAGACCTAGCGCGACGTAGCGCGGGTTGTCCTCCGGTACATAGACGCGGCCGCCGACGACGTAAGGCGAGCCGATCCGGTAGACGCCGCCCCCCTTCGGTACCGGCTGGTCGTCACCGATGACGCGCGGACTCGGCGAGACGCCGTAGCGGGCATCAACGCCGCTGCTATTGGAGCAATTGGCGAGCAGCAGGCAAAGCACAGCAAGGGCGCCGATCGGCGCAAACTGCCCGAATGTCGCGTTTGCCCGACGCCGCATCGTCCCCGATCCCCGCCGCAAAGGTATCGAATCCGAGCGTGGTCACATTGTGGCGAAAATGCGCGTGAGCCTTTCGATAGTGAATGGAGCGTTGCGGCTGCAAGGATTTGCGCGCGCGTGCTCCTCTCGCCAGGCCTTCTACAATCCGATTATCGGCACGTCGGCGTACAGCAGAATGAGCAGAACAACGAGCCCGCCCACGAAGGCCCCGAATGTGACTCCGACGAAGATTTGCTTGTATGCTTCAAGCTTCTTCTGAACATACGCAAACAGTTTCATTCCACGCTTCGCCATTGGCAGTGGTGCCTTTCTTAAATGTTGTTATCCGCGTTCCGTAGGGAACGTTTGACTGCTCTGTTTTTTTGGGGGTAAGGCCGACGCTAGGCGCCGGGTTGGGGTGGGACTAATCACATACCGGCACGGATGTCTACATCCCGTCTGACGGCTCGGCGCCGCGCTAGCAGAACGCTTTCCCGCTCAGCGTGGCAAAATTGCGACAGGGTCGATTGGTTTCGATTTTACGCCTCCCCCTGCCCTTCGAATCGAGCCCACGCTACCGGCGCGGTTAACCGAAGTGGCTGTGACGCCTTACACCCCAAGCCAATCGGCGCCTTACGGGGGGCGCGTCAATCTGCCCGGCTCGATCGGCGGGTCCTAGGGGCGCCGTCCCACCCCGGACGGTTGAAAAGATCGAGCCTTCGGCCTCGGGTTCGGCAAATCCGGTGCATTGGCGTCAACATTGTGTTAATATTTCTCCGGAGCACCTTCCGAGAGGAAGCGTAAACGAGGGTGGGTTGTGTGCTCTTAAAACAGCAAATCTACGGGGAGATACGTCCATGTCGGAATTAGTTGCACTGTCACTAAGCGTCGCAATACTCGGGGGCATCTGGGCGTTCATCGCGCTTGGCCCCTTAGGCGGATATGCTCTTGTTTGGGTTGGGTTCATCGCTGCTGGCTGCTTCTTTGCTGCGGGCGCCGACACGAAGGCTTTGACCAAGACGATCGCCGGCATGATCTATGGTGGTATCATTGCCTTGATCGCGCTCTTAATCATCGCGAAAGTGCCCGTGCCAGCGCTGGGTACGGTTTGGCCGGCGATCGTTGTCGGTGTCACCGTCTTCTTTCTGGTCATCGTTGCATCGATTGATCTGCTCTCCGCCGTCCCGGCCAATATCTACGGTTACGCTGCGCTGGTCGGCTATACGTTGTCGGCGGGCAAACTGGATGCACTCACCGCCGGGAACGCCTCAAATCCGCTCTTCCTCCTCATCGTATCGACCATATTGGGCGGTATCCTCGGCTATCTGATCGGCCAGTTGGCGGGGGTTCTGAAGGCCAAGAAGGCCTGATCGGCTACGATCCGTCGCAATCTGCCTGCACCGATTTTCTCCGGAGGATCGGTGCGGGCGAACTCATTCGGCCGCCAACGGCAATGCGCGTCGCAACGAGAGTGCTCTGGATTGTTGCCCTGATAGGGTTGATGTCGGGCGCTTCGGCAGCCGATCTCACGCGCGCGGAAGTGCAGTCAATGCTGGCGGCGGCGACGCCGGGCCAGGGGGCCAACTTTGCCCGCCGGTCGCTTGCCGGCCTGGACCTTCACGAGCTCGATTTCACCGGCGCCGATTTGTCAGGCGCGGATCTGTCGGACGCCGATTTGCGCGGCGCCAAGCTCGTTGCGGCAAAGCTCATCGGTGCCAAGCTGCAACGGGCGCGGCTGAACCTCGCCTGGATTATGCGCGCGGACTTTTCCCGCGCCGATCTCTCCGGCGCCGACCTGGAGACGCTCATCGTCTCGGCCGGGATGGAGACCTTACCGGAAGAAGCGACCAAGTTTGTCGGTGCCAATCTCTCGGGCGCCAAGGTGACCGCACGCTTTAGCCTGGACGACATGCGCGGCGCGAACCTCTCTCATCTGCGCGCATCCGCCGACATGCGCAATCAGTCCATGGGCCTGATCCGGGCGGATTTTTCCCGGGCAATTTTGGCGGCAGCGACTTTCGAGGGTGCGGAGTTGGCGCACGTCAATTTCGAGTTTGCCAAGCTTCAGGGCGTCAATTTCTCCGGAGCGGATTTGTCCGACGCGGATTTCGCCGGTGCCAATTTGACCGACGCGGATCTGACCGGCGCCAAAACCACTGAGGCAAATTTCAACAGCGCGGTGCTCACCGGAGTCAAAGGATACTCACCGCACTGACGCGGGCAGCGGACACCAACCACCACGCCGCTTGACGGTCAGGTGGCGGGCCGTGATCCGCATCCCCGCGGCGCTTTCGCTTATCTCAAAGCTTAGGGCATGTCGCTAAACCTTTGCCTGGATTGGCAAAACATCCGTGACAGAACGCCGGTATCGTGGCAGAATTTCAAATTAAAGGGTGCGGTCGGGCCGGCCATGTCGTTCGGGTGCGACCGTAAGCTTGCCGCTCTTTTGACGGAGCCGGCAAAAGGCTGAAGGGAGGACCATCATCAACGCGCCGTCGCCGTCCGCGCTCGCAACGCTAACTCCCTCGCCCCGCTCATGGCACGGCGTCATGCATGTGCTTTGGTCCGGGCGCTCAGTCCGCGCGCAGCTCTTGCTCGTACTTATCCTGATCGATTTTGTTGCTGTGCTCATCGCCGGCGGTGGCGCGGTCATACGCGCTCGCGCGCAAAGCCGGATCGAGATGGCTGCATCGATGCGTCTTGCCGAGCTCCTCGTCAGCGATGCCGTCAATTTCGTGCATCAGCCGCTGCCAGCCGAACAATTCCTAGCGGCATTGCCGGGACAGTTGCGAGCGATGCGCCATGTGCGGATCGCGGTGAAGGATGCCGCTGGCATTCCCGTTGCGGTGACACCGCCTCCGGCTCCGCCGGACGGCCACCGCGCGGACAGGCACCCGTCAGCGCCGGCCTGGTTCGCAGCCTTGGTTGCCTCGCCGGGCGAAACTCATGACATACCGGTCGTCGTCGATGGCCGCAGCGTCGGCCAGGTCGAGATCATCGGAGAACCTGCCGACGAAATCGCCGAGTTCTGGGAGAACGCGGTCGCAATCGGGAGCGTGGCCGTCGTGGTCAACATTGCGATGATCGGAATTCTGCACGTTCTGTTCGGCCGCGTCCTCGATCCGCTAACGGTGCTGGCGCGCGGGCTCTCCGACCTCGAACGCCAGACATACGACGTGCGGCTGCCGCGGCCGCACGCGCGCGAGCTGGCCGCCATCGCCGACCGCTTCAACGGACTGGCGCGAACGCTCGCAACCGTGAGCGCGGAAAATGTGCGGCTCAATCGCCGGCTGATTACTGCGCAGGACGATGAGCGGCGGCGCACCGCACTCGAACTGCATGATGAGGTTGGGCCTTGTCTGTTTGGATTGAAAGCCAATGCGTCCTCGATCGCGAGCGTTGCCGTTGAACTGCCGGATAAAACAAGACAGAGCCTGTCAGCGCGTTTGCGCGACATCCACGGCATCATCGAGCATTTGCAGGCCATCAATCGCAGCATGCTCGAGCGGCTCCGCCCAATGTCGCTTGGCCACGTCCCGCTCAAGGAGATGATCGGCCAACTGGTGCACGAGCGCTCACGCCAACATTCGCAGATTTCGTTCGCCCTTACGGCAGAGAACCTGTCGCGCAGCTATGGCGATTCAATCGACCTGACCATCTATCGCTGCGTCCAGGAGAGCCTGACCAATGCCATTCGCCACGCAAGGGCAACGCGGGTGACGGTCGAACTTGGTCAGGCCGCCGCTGAGGCACGGCTCGCGCTGACGGTGCGCGACGACGGGTGCGGAATGAAGCCCGGCGCGGCAGCGGGTTTCGGCACGCGCGGTATGCAGGAGCGTGTCGAAGGCCTTGGGGGCCGCTTTGGTGTCGAAAGCGAAACGGGCCGCGGCACCTGCGTGCGTATCACCATTCCATTGCTCGAGCCTCCAAAGGCGGATGGTGGTCTGCCGAGTGGTGATAACGCATGACCAGCGTCCTCATCATCGACGACCACCCGGTCGTGCTGCAAGGTTGCCGGCGCATGCTGGAGGACGCCGGCGTCGCCGCCGTGCTGGAGGCGCGCGACGCGGCCTCCGGCTATCGGCTCTACCTTCGTCATCGTCCCGAAGTGATCATCGTCGACCTCGCCATGAACGGGAGCGGGCTTGCCGGCCTGCCGCTGATCCGTCGCATCAATGCGCACGACCCGCGCGCGCGTATTCTTGTCCTCAGCATGCACAGCGATCCCATCATCGTCGCACGCGCGCTCGAAGCCGGAGCCACCGGCTTTGTGCTCAAGGACACTTCGTCAGAAGACTTGATGCAAGCATTCGAGAAGGTTCGCGCCGGCACGCCCTATCTGAGCAACGATCTGGCCATGCGGGTTGCTCTGGTGCGGACCCCGGCGCGCCAAAATCCGCTCGCCGAGCTGACGCCGCGCGAACTGCAAACCTTGTCGCTCCTGGCCGAAGGCAAACCCTATGGCCGTATCGCGGAGGAGCTCAACGTCAGCTACAAGACCGTGGTCAATGTCAGCTCCCAGCTCAAGCAAAAGCTTGATGCCCGCAACCTGCCGGAGTTGATCCGCGCCGCCGTGCAGCTGCTGGCGACGACTTCATAGCCGACGCACGACCCCCGGCCGCGGCATGCGGCTGCCTTCCGTTGCCAAACGTTCCCGGTCGGATTTGGAACGATTCTCCCTGCCGCGAGCGCGCCGATGGTGGCACAGTTTCTCTGTGATGGTTGGGGCGCGGCTGGCACATGGGTGGCGTTGCGAGCTTTGACTGCCGCGCAAGCGGGTCGGCGATCGCGGCTGCGATTGGTGCGCTCGTTCGGACAGCCTGCATTGCGATCATGCTGGCACCTGGCACCCTTGCCGCGCAGGAGGCTCCCAGCGCGACCGAAGGCCCGGGCGCGACCACTCTTCCCGAAATTCACGTCATCGCCACCACGCCGGTCGCTCCCCCGCCGCGGGCAAAGCCCGTTGCCGCCGCTGCCGCGCCTGCCGAAACCACGGCGGCGCCCTCCCAGCCCGGCGTGGTCGACCAGGACAAAATTCCGTCCAACGTCCAGACGCTTTCGGCTGCCGATTTCAGCTATACGACGACGGCGGACCTGTTGCAGGCCATGGAACGGAGCTTGCCGGGCGTCGCGTTGGGCGACCAAACCGGAAATGAGTTCCAGCGCGACATCAATTACCGCGGCTTCTCCGCGTCGCCGGTGATTGGCACCCCGCAAGGGCTCGCCATCTATCAGAACGGCGTCCGCATCAACGAGGTCTTCGGCGACACCATCAACTGGGACTTGATTCCCGAGAATGCCATCAACGGGATGACGCTCGTTCCCAGCAATCCGATCTATGGGCTCAATGCCATCGGCGGCGCGCTGTCGATGCAAATGAAGAACGGCTTCACCTATCATGGCGTCGAAGGTGAAGTGAACGGGGGTTCGTACGGGCGGCTTGGCACATCGGTGCAAGCTGGTGGCCAGGTCGGAAACCTGTCCGGTTATATCGCTGCGGACGCCATCGACGATGCTGGCTGGCGTCTGGATTCACCCTCCTCGCTGAGGCGCGTCTACACCGATCTCGGCGCGCGCGGCGATCAAACCGAGTTTCATGTCACCTTCACCGGCGCCGACAACAATTTCGGCGCTACCGCAGCGACGCCGGTGGAAATGCTCGCCCAGAATTGGTCGAGCGTCTACACGAATCCACAAACGACGCAAAACCAACTTGCCTTCCTGACCGCGAGCGCCACGTGGAAGCCCAGCGATACGTGGACGTACCAGGCCAATGCCTATTTTCGCAATTTTCAGCAAAACCATGTCGACGCCAATGGCACCGACGCGCAGAACTCAGGGTGCCCTGACCCGAGCGTACTTTGCTTCCCCAATCTGAACGGCACTTTTTCCAATCTCACCACGACGACTGGACAGACGGTGCCGGCCACGGGCTTGCTCGGCACCGGCGTGTTGGGGGAAATCGACCGCACCTGGACGACCACCAACAGCTTCGGCGGATCGGCGCAGGCGGCGTCTTCCGAGAAAGTGTTCGGTCACGAGAACAATTTTGTGGTCGGGGTGAGCGTCGATCGCGGCCTGGTCCAGTTTTCTACAACAAGCGAACTGGGCACCGTCAATGCCAACCAGTTCCCGTTGGTGTACGGCGTGGGACTTTTTATCGATCAGCCCTCGGGCGACGTGGCCCCGGTCGGGTTAGGCGCTACGACGCTTTACACCGGCGTTTACGCGACCGACACGTTTGACGTCACGTCAAAGCTCTCGTTCACCGGCGGCGGCCGGTTCAATTTCGCGCAGATCAACTTGACAGACGAACTTGGCACCGCGCCCCTCCTCAATGGGAGCCACGATTACACCCACTTCAATCCGATGATCGGTGCGACCTACAAAGTTACGCCCAATGTCACGGTCTACGGCGATTTTTCCGAAGCCAACCGCGCGCCGACGCCGCTTGAGCTTGGCTGTTCCAATCCGATGCAACCGTGCCTGATCGACAATGCGCTGGTCGGGGATCCCGATCTGCAACAGGTCGTCACCTACACCTTCGAAGCTGGCTTGCGCGGCCGCTTCGACATCGCCAAAGGCCAATTGAATTGGAGCGTCGGCGGATACCACGCGGAGAACACCAACGACATCATCAACGTGGCGAGCCCGATCCCTGGACACGAGTTTTTCCAAAACGCCGGCAATACGCTGCGCCAGGGTATCGAAGCCAATCTGAACTACAAATGGGATCGTTGGAACATCTACGCCAATTACACCTATGTCGATGCGACGTTCCTGAGCCCGTTGACATTATCTTCGCCGAACAACCCCTTCGCCGACGCCAATGGCAACATTTCTGTCGTCCCAGGCGATCACCTCACCGGGATTCCGGATTTCCGGTTCAAGCTCGGCGGCGAGTATCAGATCACCAAGCCCTGGAAATTCGGCGCCGACCTCAACATCATCGGCAGCCAATGGCTGGTCGGGGACGAAGCCAACCAGCTGGCAAAAGTACCCGCCTATTGGGTGGTGAACCTGCATTCCTCATACAAGGTGTCGGACAACATCGAGGTGTTCGGCCTGGTGCGCAATCTGTTCGATCAGCATTACTACGTTTACGGCACGTTGTTCGAGACCGATTCATTTCCCTATCTGAATTTGACAGACCCGCGGACCTTCGTTCCGGGCATGCCGTTCGCGGCATATGTCGGCGTGCGCGGCACGATGCCGACCGCGGGACAGCCCGTCGCCAGCAATCAGAAGCCAGTGCTCACCAAAGCCCCGGCCGTCGCCTCGCCCGTCGTCAACTGGACCGGCATCTACGTTGGCGCCAACGCCGGTTACAGCTTCGGTACCAGCAGCTGGAATGACAGCGTGACCGGCGGCTCGACCGGGAATTTCGGCACCTATGGCTTCCTGTTCGGCGGGACGCTCGGAGCCAACTACCAGCTTGGCGCGCTCGTGTTCGGCGTGGAGGCCGACGGCGACTGGACCGACCCCAGCGGCTTCGGTACCTTCACCGCCTCCGCGCTGTGTGCGGGGAGCTGCCAAACCACCAACAGCTGGTTGGCGACGGCGCGTGGCCGCATCGGCTATGCCTTCGATCGCTATCTGGTCTACGCCACCGGCGGCGCCGCCTTCGGCAATGTGCAAGCCGGTTACTCCGAACATGCTTTTACGAACACCACCGAGCCGGGCTGGACGGTCGGCGCGGGGATGGAAGGTGCTTTTGCCCGCAACTGGACGGCCAAGGTCGAATATCTGTTTGTCGATCTCGCCAACAGTTCGTGTACGACGGATTGCGCAATCGCGAATGCCAACGGACCGCCCTTGATCCCCAACGTCGCCGTGAAATTCAACGAGAGCATGGTCCGCGCTGGCGTCAATTACAAATTCAGCTTGTAACCGTCATCTGCCGCCCGTATTGCCTCTGCGCGGCGTGTACTTGAAATGGGTGACGAATTTGTTCCGGATAATCCTAATCGTCATCGTGCTCGGAGCGACGGCAGGGGTCGCTACCGCCCAGGAGCGGCCGACGCGGTTTTGGAACCTCACCCGCAATACGATTTCGGAATTCCGTGTGGGCGCGCCAGGCAGTTCGAAGTGGGGCCCCGACCAGTGCAAAAACGATAAGGATGGTGCCGTCGATCACGACGAGCGGCTTCGTATCGTCGGCGTGCCGTCAGGTACCTACGACGCGAAATTCGCGGATGTGACGGGGCGAGTTTGCGTCGTTCGCGATATCAAGATCGAGACGGGAGCGATCTTCTCGATCGAGGAAAAAGATCTGACGTCTTGCGATCGCTGAACGACGCTCCCTGTTCGGTTTCGAGTTGCCGGAACCTCGGTCCGTGGCTACAAGCAGTGCAGATGCGTCTCGTCCACATCATGCGCGCGCTGCGTGCCGTCACCACGCGCGAAGTCCTCAAATTCGTGCAGCAGCGCGGGCGGCTTCTTTCCGCCCTGGTACGTCCGCTGATGTGGCTCGCCGTGTTCGCTGCCGGCTTCTACAATGTGTTCGGCGTCTCGATCATCCCGCCGTACAAGACCTACATCACCTATCAAGTCTATATCGTCCCCGGCCTGCTCGGGATCATCCTTTTGTTCCACGGCATGCAGTCGTCGCTCTCGATGGTCTATGACCGCGAGATGGGCGTGATGCGGCTGTTGCTCACCGCGCCGCTTCCGCGCTGGGTGTTGCTGGCGTGCAAGCTCGTGGCCGGGACGGCGCTGTCGGTTCTCACCTGCTACGTGTTTCTCGCCGTTTGCATTCCGTTCGATGTGACGTTTGACCCGATCGCCTGGCTCGCCGTGCTACCCGTGCTCATCGTCTCGGGACTTATGCTCGGTGCATTGTGGCTGTTCCTGTCGGTCTATATCCGGCAGGTCGAGAATTTCGCGGGGGCGATGAATTTCGTGATGTTTCCGATGTTCTTCTTCTCCTCCGCGCTCTATCCGCTGTGGAAGCTGCGCGAGGGCGGTTCGGAGTGGGTCTACTACATCGCGCTGGTCAACCCGTTTACCTACGCGGTCGAGCTGATCCGCTTTGCGCTCTATGGCGAGTTCGAACCTCGTGCGGCGCTCGTGGTTTCGGGCGCGACGGTGCTGTTCTTTCTGCTCGCGGTGCTCGGCTATAATCCGCAGAGCGGCATGCTCCGCCGGGCGCCGCAAGCACAGCCGGTTTAAGCAATTTTCGAAAACGCAGCCGAAGCCCCGCGGCCATCCGGAACGGCGGCTAAGCGTCGGTCTTGCGCATGATCTCATCGCGGAGCGTCGCCAATTGATCCCTCGTACGAGCGCCGCGTGGATGCTCGATCGGCACCTCGGCGAGCACGCGTGCCGGCGAGGCCGAAAGCAGGAATACCCGGTCGGCGAGCCCGGTTGCTTCCTCGATGTTGTGAGTCACAAGGAGTGTCGTGACCGGTCGGCGTGAGACGAGCTCTGCCAGTTCGGCGCGCAGTCGCCCGGCCAGCGCCGCGTCGAGCGAGACGAATGGCTCATCGAGCACCAGGAGTTCGGGCTCGACCGCAAATGCGCGCGCTAATGCCACCCTACGGGCAAGGCCGAGCGACAGCTCGCCGGGATAATGGCGGCGGTGGGCAGCGAGGCCGAGCGCGGCGAATAGTGCACTCAGCGCGGCATCACTCGCTTGCGGCGCCGCGAGCCTGACGTTGTCTTCGACCGTGCGCCAAGGCAAAAGCCGCGGCTCCTGAAACACGACGCCGAGCCTGCCGTGCGCCGGCAAGCGGACGCTGCCTTCGAAGTCGCGGTCCAGTCCGACGATAATGCGCAGCAGCGTCGTCTTGCCGCATCCGGAAGGACCGACGATCGCGGCGACCTCTCCATGCGCCAAAGCGATCGACACTTCGCCGAGCACATGCAGGCGGCCGCCGGAGGCGGCGCGATAGGACTTGTGCCTGATATGCACATCAAGCTGGCTTGGCACGCCAGCGGGAGACATGTCGTTCAACGGGCTGCACCAAGAACGTTTCGATGGCGAGCATCACAGCGACGAAGGCCAGAGCATAGGCCAGGATGCGGGTGACGTCGAATAATTGGAACGCGACGCCAATCTGGAAGCCCACACCGTTTGGCCGGCCGAGCAGTTCGACGATAAGCACGATCTTCCAGACCAGCGACAGCCCGGAGCGCGCGGCTGCCGCGAGATAGGGTGCGAGCTGCGGCAGGACGACATGGCGCAGCCGCACCCAGCCGCCCATGCGGAACACCGTCGCCATCTCGTCGAGCGTACGGTCGAGCGCGCGCGCCCCTTCGCGCACCGTCACCGTCGTAATCGGCAGCTTGTTGAGGGCGACGGCCGCAATCGCCGCCGTCTCCGTCAATCCCGCCCAGACATAGGCCAGCACGATAATCACCAGCGCGGGCAGGTTGAGCAGCACCACCAGCCAGGGATCTGCAAGTCGGTCAAAAACAGGAACGCGGCCCATCGCCAGTCCGATCGCAGTTCCGAGCGCCATGGCGATGGCAAACGCCACGGCAACGCGCGCCAGCGTGACGCCAAGATTGAAGCCGAGCGCGCCGGAACGTGCTTCATGGAAGATGGCAAGCCCAACGGCTTGCGGCTCCGGAAAAAGCCGCGTGCCGACAATGTGCGAGCCGGCGAACCACGCCGCCAGCAGTAGCGCGATCGAGATAAGCCGCAGCGCCGCAATCATTCGCCAGGTTCCGCGCGGTAAAACGTTTCAGGATCGAGTTCGCGCGCCGGGCCGACGAGATCGGCGCCGCCGATTTCGGCCAGTACGCGATAAAGCGCTTGCGCGTCGGCCTGCTCATCGGCGAGAGGCCGATGCGGAATGCCCTCGAGAAAGCGGCGACGATAGATATCGAGCGCGCCGGCATCTTTCGCCCCGATGCGCGGCGCGAGCCGCAGCCATTCGGTAGGCACATCCCTGAGAATGTCTTCAGCTTTATGCATGGCGGCGAAAAATCGCGCGAGCGGCGCCCGGTTGCGTTGCGCCCACCGGCCGTCGAACACGTAGCCGACCATGGCGACCGGCCCGTTGGCGCCGAGAAGTTTGACGACGTCGTTCATGGAAATCGCGCGCCGCATGCCCTTGGCCTCGAGATCGGCGCAAAAATTCCAAAAGGTCAGCGTCGCATCGGTCTCCCCTTGCAGCGCTTTTTGCGTCAGCAGCGGCGGGGCGCCGTAAGCGATCGCAGTCTCTGTCGTAAGGTTGACGCCCGATCGGCGCGCCAGCGCCTGCAGCAAGAGCCAGCTCTTGTCGAGCGGACCGCCGGCGACACCGAGCTTCTTGCCCTTGAGGTCGGCGATGCCATGGATCGGCGAATTCGCCGGCACCATCACCGCGCCGAGCGCGTTCGAATACGGGTAGAAGACCAGATCGTCGCCGAACGAGCGTTCGCGCGTCACCCACAACCAATCGGACACGGTCACGTCGGCAGCGCCGCCTTTGAGCGCGATCTTGCCGGCCTCGGTGGTGGCGAGCTCGGTCGTTTCGATGGCAAGGTCGGCTTCCTGGTCGAGGTTGTGGGAGCGAAGCACTTCAAGCTCCCAGGCGAGCGTGCCGGTCTTCTGGACGGCGATGCGAAGATGATCCGCTGCGATGGCGTCCGAGGCGGCGAGCCAGGCCATGGCGAGCACGGCAATTCCCAGGCAGCGGAGCGCGCCGCGAGGCAACCGCGTGTCATCATTCAGCATCTGGCTCCGCATTGAACTGGGCCTCTTCGTCGGCGCCCTGGCCCCACGGCTTCGAGGCTTGCACTAAAGCTGGGCAGGCTTTTGCGGACCTCCAGGCCGCAAAAACCCGCGGCGGTCAAGGTGCCAAAACCGCGCTTTCGCAGCGGCTGCACGCTTTATGGGCATCATAAGAATTTCTGATTGACATTCGCTCTAGCCAAAATTTTTCTGAGAAAACTCTTGCAAGGCGCCTCTATCGGTATATTGTACTAGCTGCGCCGCCGTCGATAAAAAACGGCAAACCCGCAAGATGGAGGATCGCAATGGCCTGGACGACACCAGTTCTCGTCGAAGTCTGCATCGGGCTCGAGATCAACGGCTACCTGCCGGCCGAGTTCTAATTCCTCTGCAGATTGAGTGTTGAGTTCCTTGGCGTCGGCAGACGGGCATTCCGTCGGCCGGCGCCGATAATTTATTGTTATTGCTGTTGCTCCACTTCGGCATAAAACGCCCGGATACGTTCCGTCAGCCATGACCACGCCTCGTCTTCGGCGGCGGAGGCAGTTTTGCGGACCGCAATTTCCAGAGAGGCGATTTCGCGCTCGACTTTCTCACGCGGCAACAGTCGCAGACGGCTCACGAGAATAGCCGCTTCAATCACCGCCGCCTGCGCCCGATTGAAGCCTTTGAACGCCGTATGCGCAACGTTGCGCAGCACGTGACAGTGAAAGCGCGGTCTTTGTTCGTCGTCGGTAATGTGGGTAACAGCGAGCTCTGCGTGTGCCAGCGCACCAGCGAGACGCGGCACCGCGGTCTCGGTACAGGCGGCCGTCGGCCATTGGCCGCGGCCCGTCAGGCAACCGGCGAAAATGCGGACGTCATCGGTGAAGTTTGCGACCGCGAACGGAACGATGCGCAGGTTGTCGAGCGTCGTCGAGGGTCGGAACGGGGCGATGATCCAGCCGTCGGCCTCCGCGATAATGCCCAGGGGCGCAAGGTGAACTCGCCCTGCCCCGTCCATCGTGGAAACGATGGTCTCCCTGATCATCGGCATCAGATCATCTCTTTGCGGCGCGCAGCGTGTGCCCAGCCGCGGCCAGGCGCATGAGATCTTCAGTCGGCTGGTCGACGGCGCATCCCCAGTCGAGCGAAGAATCCTGCGCGTAGCGTTTGCCCAAGCGCCACGCGATTTCCGCCTTCATCAATTCGGTGCCGAGATAAAAGGCGTGCGGGCCGTCATTATTAACGCCAAGGCCGGCAAATAACGACATGGCGTCCTGCGCCACGCGGTGACCGTCGCGGTTATAAACGTGAATGCCGTTTTCGGCGACCTCGATGCGAAAGCTTGCATCCTTGACCTGCACTGCAATCTCGCCGATCTCGCCCGGTGTATTGGGAAACGGCTTGCGGTCGTGCAGTGAAAGCAGCGCGCTGCTGTAATCCTTGGGCAGGCTCGCGTCCTCGCGCGCCGCGAACATCAGGCGGCGGGTCGCATCGTGTTCTTGGATCGTGCGGCGGGTATGCGGACTGACCTGGACGACCAGCAAGTTGCGGATGAAGAGCTCTGAACAAATGCCGAGCAGCGCCGCGGTCACCCCGACTGAGTCCGCGTCAGTCAGCTCGGTCAGGTTTCCCGTACCCATGAGGATTTCCGCCTTGGGAAGCCTTCGGCGCAATTCCGCATAGCGTCCAAGCGAATCCATGAATCCGAAATGGATCGGATCGAGTACCGGATCGAGAATCGCAGCAATTCCGCGTCTGTCGGCCGCTTCCGCCGCCCGCAGTAATGACGGCAGCTCACCATGGGTCGCTGGAACTAGAATGGGAACCGCGCCCGTTTCGCTGGCAAGATCCATGGTTGCTTCAGTCAGACTCAGCAGGAACTGTGCGCCGGCCCGGCCACCGCGAAGCAATTCCTGGGCGTCGGCTGAATCGACGCTGACGTTGTGGCCATTCGCTCGCAAGGCGCGGACGGCGTCTTCAAGGTGCGGAAACGGAGTGTCCGGCAGACAGCCGAGATCGATGACGTCGGCACCAGCGGCCCGCATCGAGGCCGCGCGCGCCAGGATGGTCTCGACGCTGAGCGCGGACGCGTCGACGATCTCGGCGAAGATTCGCATATCATGTCGCGATAGATCGACGCCGCGGCCGTACTTGCCAAAAAACGCCGGCAGGTCCTTTAGCTCTTCGGGGCCCCGCTCGAACGGCACGCCGAATTCAGCTGCAAGCCTCGCGAGGTCTGCCCGGCAACGACCGGGTACCATAACCCGGTTGGCATCGACCGGTCGCGGCAGGCGGCGGGTAATGATCGCTTCGGTCATGAGCGCCGCGACTTTCACGCCCACGTCGAACACCAACCACTCGAAACCAAGATCGCGAGTCCCGGCGAGAACCTTCTCCAGGCGTGTGCGGGCCAGATGACCCGTCAGGAACAGGATGCGCTCAGCCATGCAGTTCGCGTTTGCGTCGTGTCAAGGCGGTTTCGAGTTGTTCCAGCGTCTCGGCGACGCGCGTGCCGTCGAACGCTTTCAGCCGTTCGGTGTTCTCGAGATCGATATCGCGCGGATAGACCTTGACCACGCCCTTGGGCGCTTCGGTCTCAAGCTCAGGCGCTGTGTCGCAAGCGAACACGATCGCGGGCACCCGGCACTTTCCGGCCTGAGCAAACACGTTGGTCACAAGCGAATCGGAAATTCCGAACACGCATTTTGCCACGGTGTTGGACGTTGCCGGCGCCACAATCAGCGTATGGTAGGTGCCGTAGTAGAAGAATCCGACCGGCGCCGCGCTCGCCGTCGTATCGCGGAAGACGCGCGCTGATTTTGGCAGTTTCAATTCCTGCCGATACATGCGCACGACTTCGCCCGCGGCCCTGCTGACGAACAGGTCGACCTCATCGAGCTCGCCGATCATCCGCAGGCATTCCTTGAAGAAATGCCCTGATCCCGTCAAAGCCCATCCCCAGCGTGGCGTTTTGACCTTGGCCATGGCCTCGCATCCTAGCCTGTTAGCGCTGCGCCGACGCTAAACGACGGCAACGCCGGCGGCCGCGCCGTCGCGGATGGCAACCATCGCCGCCGCATGATCGGAGGGACCGCAGATAAACGCTTCGCCCTTGCCGGTTCTGACATGTCGCGCGAATGATGCGTCGACCGTCCCGTTCGCAGCCAGATCCTCGCAACGCGTCCAACCGGACGAAAACTCACCATGCTTGACGAGAATGAGCCGGCTGGCACCGATCCGACCGACCAACCACGCCGCCAGACTGTCCGAGGTCGTCTGCCACGATTCCATAACGTCGGTCGCACTCAGTACCATGCGCGCCGGCATCCATACCGGCACCCGCCCTGCCGCAAGCTCGCGATGGATGGTATCCGCCGTGTCTGCGGGCGACAGCACGCTGTTGAGGCTCGCGAGCGCGCGGCCATATTGCGCCATGGCGAGCAGCGCCATGTGGTGAGCGGCGCTGTCGTCAAATCCCATCCGCGGCTGGGCCGCGCGTACCGCGTCGGCAAACGGACCACCGCCGGGCACGATGACGACGCGGCCGGCACATGCCGCAAGCGCAGCAATCCAATCCGGCAAATGCGGGGAGAAGGCGAAACTCCCGCCAAGCTTGACGACGACAGGGCCATCGCCGGCGCGCATCTTAAGTGGCCACTTTCGGGTCGGCTTCTCCGGCCGCGGGATAAAGGTGATGAACCTTTGCTACTTCCGGCGGCCGACGGCGTACGATCTCCACCCCGGTTCCGCCAGGTCCAACTTCTAGCTTTTCGACTCGAACCGTCACGGCCGTGACCCGGGGATGCGTAAGGATGAGCGCGGCGATACGCTCAGCCAGCATCTCGACCAGCGCGATGTGCTCCTGGGCCACGATCATTCGGATCGAATTGGTGATCAGGTCGTAAGAGAACACGTCACGAATGTCTTCGGCCGCTCGATCGGAGCGGAGCACATTCGCATCGACATTGAAGCGAACGTCTTGCGCTTTGTCCCGCTCATGGGCGTAGGCGCCGATGCGCACGGGCAGCACGAAATCGCGCACGAAAATGCGATCGGTCTCGGAGTCATCCTTTCCGGGCGAATAGCCGCGCGCCGCGAGCAGTCGATAATCGATTTTGGCCGAGCTCGGGGCGACGCCCCTGATCGTGCGCGTATCGGCCGGGATCAGCGCGCGCACGATATCGACCGCGCCGGCATCGATGCGCGAGGTCCGGTCCTCGTCGGCGCAAAGCGCCCGGCGGAATCCAAGGACATCGGGCGCCAGTAGCAGAAGGCGGGGGATGTCCGGCGCCTCAAGCGAACCGGCAAGCCCCGCCATCAGGCCGCAAGCGTGCGCGGCGTCGACGAAACGCCCGATCGCGGCAATGTCCATATGATCAAAAAGACGGCCGCCGGTCTTGTGGGCGGTGTCGATCATCATGCCGGCAAAACCGCTCTGCGCCATGAGCGCGATAAGCGCCTCGTCGGCGCCGTGATCGGCAAACATCACCCCGATCAGGCTGACACGGCGTCCCAAGGGCGACAGGGCGCGGATGCAGTCGTCGCGCCTGGGATCCGGATACAAGCCGACCTTGACGTAGCTGGCGCCGGCATCGGCGATCGCCACGGTTGCCCGCTGGAGCGCCTTCGGATCCATCTCAAGCTCGCCGCTGACCGCGCTGACCGGCCGCCGATGGGCGATGGCGTCTACCGTAGCGCGCACCAGGTCCGGAGCAACGGCGCCGAACGCGCTGGTGACGTCCTTCAGGTCGATGATATCGGCGCCGTGGCGGACAGCGATCTGCGCTTCTTCGGCGCCGGTCACGCTAGCAAGCATGAAGGTCATCAAAAAGCTCCCTGACCGGGCGCCAGAAGGTAGTTGCGCACCAGATAATCAAGGGCGCGTGACCAGGACTCGTCGGTGTTGCCGCGCATATCCACGCTCTTGGCCCAGAGCATTTTTCCGGTCCCCGCGTCGCGTATGACAACGTTCAAGTTCAGGATCAGATTGGAAACCTTTTGGATCCATCCGGTGATAGAATATTTTGCTCCCAGGTCATGGGCAAAGCCAGCATCGCAGCCGCCACAGGCCTGCAGATTGCTGGCGCGTGCCTGCCCGGCGACCGGAGCTATGTCGATAACGTCGAACCGTCCAGATTGCGCTAAACGCCGTCGTAATTCATCGCTCAACCTGACAAGGCGCGCCGCCTCGTCGGTGCGCGGACCATTTGCCGCGCCTTCGAGACTTGTATCCATCACCTCGAAGTCGAAGACTGCAACTTTCGGCTCGTTCGCACACGCGCTGGTCAAAGCGAGCGCGAGCGGCAAGGCGATTGCGAATATCCAACGAATGCACATGACGCCCTTTTATTTCGGCCTTGGTCGGGTCCTCTTCGGACGTCGCCCGCAAGGGCCTTTGGATTGTATTGAGGATAGGATAGAATTCCAAGTATTATAAGAGGTTAGCGAAGGGGGCGACGACGGGAGTGCAGGCTTGATCCGGGCAATTTGTGTGGCCGCTTTTGTCGCCGCCGCAACCGCGACCGCTCCCGCGGCAGAGCCGTTGAAAGTCCCCATCGGGTACCTCGGCCGTGCGGGAAAAATCGAGACAATCTCGCTGCTCGATCAGCCGGCAGCCAACAATGGCGTCGCCGGTGCCCAACTCGCGATCGAAGACGACAACACGACCGGCAAATTCCTCAACCAGTCGTTCTCGCTCGAAGCGATCCGCCTCAAGGACCAGGACGATCCCGCGGCCGCGGTGAACCAGCTTGCCGATCGCGGCATCTCGCTTTTCATCGCCGATCTGCCGGCTGACATGATGCTCAAGGCCGCCGCCGCCGGACGCGCGCGCGGCCTCGTCTTTTTCAACGCCGGCGCAGCCGATGACAGGCTGCGCCAGGAAGACTGCCGCGCCAATCTGATCCATGTCGCGCCATCGCGTTCCATGCTCGCCGACGGGCTGGCGCAATATCTGGTGTGGAAACGATGGCCGCGCTGGTTGCTGGTCGTCGGCTCCCACGAGCCCGATAAACTCTTTGCTGCGGCGTTGCGCCGTGCGGCGAACCGCTTCGGCGCCAAGATCGTCCAGGAGCGCGTGTTCGAGGATACCGGCGGTGCGCGGCGCACCGACAGCGGTCTGGTGCAAGTTCAGAGTCAAATTCCGCTGTTCACCCAATCGGCTCCCGATTACGACATATTGGTCGCCGCGGACGAAAGTCAGGTTTTTGCGGCTTACCTGCCCTACCGGACCAGCGCGCCGCGGCCTGTCGCCGGCTCGGCCGGTCTCGTTCCCACCAGCTGGGACGCCTCGCACGACCAATGGGGCGCAATTCAGTTGCAGAATCGATTCATGCAGGCGTTTTCCCGGCGTATGACCGCGCTCGACATGCAGGCCTGGACGGCGGCGCGCATAATTGGCGAGGCCGTAACGCGGACGCAGTCGGCGGACGCGAAGCGGGTCCTCGACTACATAAAAGGACCGGATTTTTCCCTGGCCGCGTTCAAGGGCCGCAAGCTTACCGTGCGCGACTGGGATCTGCAGCTGCGCCAGCCGATCCTGCTCGCCGACGGACGGGTGATCGTTTCAGTATCGCCGCAGGAGGGTTTCCTGCATCAATACTCGGAACTCGACACGCTCGGCATCGATCGACCGGAAACCAAGTGCCAGCTCAAATGACGATTCGGGAGATGAGGCCGATGTGGCTTCGGTTCATGCTTGGAGCGTGCCTGTCGATGGCCCTCGCCAAAGAGGCCAGCGCCTTTACGGCGTACGTCTCCAACGAGAAGGGCAATACGGTCTCGGTCATCGATACCAACAAGTGGGAAGTCGTGAAGACGATCAAGGTTGGGCAACGGCCGCGCGGCATCGCCTACACCAAGGATCAAAAATACGTACTCGTCGCGGTCGGCGACGACGACACCATTCAGATGATCGACGCCGCCCAACAGGAGGTGGTCGATACGTTGCCCTCGGGTCCGGATCCGGAACTGTTCATTCAGGATCCCGCCGGCAAGCTCCTTTACGTCGCCAATGAGAACGACAACACCGTGACCATCATCGACATCGCGAAAAGGGTGCAGGTCGGCGACGTCCAGGTCGGCGTCGAGCCCGAGGGCATGGGTATCAGCCCCGACGGCAAGGTCCTCGTCAACACGTCCGAAACCACGAACATGGCGCATTTCATCGATACCGCGACGCGCCAGATCGTGGCCAATGTCCTCGTCGACGCGAGGCCGCGGTTTGCGGCGTTCAAGCAGGACGGTTCGGAGCTTTGGGTCTCGTCGGAGGTCGGCGGGACCGTAAGCATCATCGATCCGGTCGAGCATAAGGTGAAGCAGAAGGTCACGTTCAAAATCGCCGGCATGCGCCCGGAACCGATCCAGCCGGTCGGCATCAATATCACCCATGACGGCAAAACCGCCTTCGTGGCGCTCGGCCCGGCAAACCACGTTGCCGTCGTCGATGGCGTGACGCATCAGGTCATAAAATACCTGCTGGTGGGCCAACGGGTGTGGCACATGGCGTTCACGCCGGACGAAAAATATCTGCTGACGACAAACGGCGTGTCGAACGACGTTTCGATCATCGATGTCGCCGCGCTCAAGGTCATCAATACGGTTCAGGTCGGCCAATTGCCCTGGGGCGTGACCATGTCCGACCACTAAGACTCGTAGTGCCCTTGTTTTGCATGTTTTGCCCGGAGCGGAGGATGAAGCTTTTTGGAGTCCTAGCCGCGCTTTTCGCAGTAGCAACGGCGCTGCTGTCGGCGGCGCAAGCCGCCGATCAGCGCTACCCCAATTGGCCATGCGTGCAGCCTAAAGTGCCCCAGATGTCGGTCGCGGCGATGTGGGACGGACCTTCGATCGCCGACGTCGGCAATTCCTGGCAGGATGACCCTGCGATCAAGGACCTTGTCGTTCGGCTGGCGGCGCGGCGCACGCCGCTTGACGCCGCGCAGAAGGCGATTGCCGGGTTCATCACCGGCAACACCACCGAGAAGCAAGACAAAGCAAAAAAGCTGTTTGCCGGCTTGTTCGACACCTTGAGCCAGGAGCGCAGCGAAGTTATGAGCGGCATCGAACGCGTCGCGCGCAACGAGAAGGAACTGGGCGACAAGATCCGGTCCGACGTCGATTCCCTGCACGCGCTCGAAGATAAGCCGGGCGAGGACCAAGCCAAAATCACTACGCTTGCCAGCGAAGTCGAATGGAGCACGCGCATCTTCGAGGACCGGCGCAAAACCATCCGCTATGTCTGCGAGGTGCCGACCACGATCGACCAGCGGGTCTTTGCGCTCGGCCGGGCGATCAAACAATCCCTCGATTGAACTACGCCGCCCTACTCGGGTTCTTCCGGCGCCGGCTTGGCTTCCTGCAGCGGGAGCCCGGCGGCCTCCCAGGCCTCGGTCCCTTCGGGGTACCACGCGACGTTTGCGTAACTCATGGTCAGCGCACGCTTGGCCGCATTCCACGACATCCAGCAATTCGGACGGCAATAGATGACTAGCCATTTGGCATGATCGCCGCCGGTGACGCGTTCAAGGCCGTTGCGCAGATAGCTTTCGGTCGCCGCAGCCAGCGCGCCATATCCGGTATCCGGCAGCCAGATGCTGCCGGGAATGTTCATCCGTGTCTTTTCGCGCCAGATCGTTCCGGGCGGAAGGTTGGCTGGGCGCGGCACATGCGGGAGAACGTCGACAAAGGCCGCGCCGGCTTTCCATAATTCCGCAGCCTCGGCGGTCGTCACGACGCGGGCGCCGGCGAGCGTCGCCGGCACCGGCGCGCGGTAGTTCTCCATGCGATAGCCGCTTGGCTCCGGCGGCAGGCTCTGGCCGTACGCCTGAGCGCCGGCGATCG
Organism: uncultured Alphaproteobacteria bacterium; assembly: GCA_963709825.1. Taxonomy (GTDB): domain Bacteria; phylum Pseudomonadota; class Alphaproteobacteria; order Rhizobiales; family Xanthobacteraceae; genus BOG-931. The sequence continues at coordinate 17,217 of CAVPXZ010000002.1, read as the reverse complement.
CGACAAACCATATGGCGACGAAAAAAAGCCGGTAAATCACGGCTTCGGCGTCGATGAATTGCCGGTGATGGGCTGCCCGCTGCCGTCAATAATAGGGACGCCGAAGTCGAGCAGCAGCTTGTTGATGGCAGGCTGGTTCTCGGCGATCAATTTGTTCAGTTGTCGTTTCCAATTCTGATCGGACGGGCGAACACCCATGGTGATGCGGTAGGCGAGATGCGGGCCGCCGATGTCTTTGAGCAGCAGTTCCACGTGCATCGGCGGATTGGCCCGCGAGGCATAGTATCCCGCCATCGGCCCCCAGAGCACGCCGGCGTCGATCTCACCGGATGCGACGTCATTGATCATGGCCACTGCGGATGAATTGACGCGCGTATCCACCATCAGCGGATATGGCTTGGCCTTGGCCATTAGCCCGTGGGCCACGAGATAGGTGGCAGGCGGCGTGCCGGCCACAATACCGAGACGTTTATCGGCCAGGCGCTGATCGGCGAGCGCCATCACCCCGCTGAGCGGGCTTCCGCTCTGGGTCACCAGCGCATAGGCGGTTTGATAGTAAGGATTGGTGTTTTGCACCATTTCGTCGCCCTGGGGATAGCCCATGATGACGTCACAGCGATGCGAATTCAGTGTCATGCGCACGAAGCCGGTCGCCTGCGGATAAAATGCGTAGGCGACCTTCTTGTTGAGTTTTGCCGCGAACATCTCGGCGAGCTTGTTTTCGAATCCCTCGCCCTTCTCGTTGGAGAAAGGCAGGTTGTTCGGATCGGCGCAGACGCGCAGCACGTTGGGATCGATGAGTTCGAGATTGCCCTCCGCCGCGTCTCCGCCCTGCCCTTGCGCAGCGGCAGGCACAGCCATCCCGATCGCCGCGCAGCACGCGGCTACACACGCTAGTAGGCGATACCTGAACGACACTGTCACTCCATCAAACCTCATTTAGCCACCCATGCAGGAATCTTCGTACTTGGTGGCGGCTTCGGGCTTCTCTTCGTGCTTCGGGGGCCGGCCGCGGGGAGCAGCATCGTTGGCGCGGGCCCGCAAATAAACGAAGATATCATCCGCATAACACATCACATTCTTGTCGAGCCCGAACGACGGCATCACAAGATCTTGCGAGGCGTTCACTTCCTTCTTACCGGCGGCCACGGTGCCCATGAAATCGTTGTAGCCAAGCGTCTTGAGCGAATTCACTAGCGCTGGCGCGTAGGAAGAGCCCTCAGCATCAGGCCCGTGGCAGCGCAAACACTCTGCGGTGTAGCGGCGGTAGCCGGAATAGGTGTACCAGTCCACCGTGCCATCGGATTGGATCTTGTAGGTCGGGTTGCCGTCCTTATCGAGGTACTTGCCGTCTTCCTGCTTGACGGCGGCCGGATCTCCGGAGCCATCCGCCAGGACCATGCCGGGCAAAAACAACGTGGCGACCAAGACGAACGTGGCCACGCAGGGAAATGATTTCACTGCCAGGTTCCTTGAAAGACTAACGGTTGTTGGAATGGTAACTCCGGCGCGCCGCTTTTGGCGACGCGCCGGAGCGATAGCAAACAGCGTTCGCGCCAGCCTTACTGCGGCAGTGCGAACACAGTGAGCTGGCCGCCGAGCGCCGTGTAGTTGCTCAGCGCTGCGTAACCGCCCACCGCGCCCAAGCCGTCAGTCGGCTTGGTCAGACCAGCCGCGAGGCCGATTCCGGCCCAGCCGCCGACGCCCGACAGGATCGCGACGTACTGCCGGCCGCCATGCTCGTAGGTCATGACGTTGCCGATGATGCCGGACGGGGTCTTGAACTTGTAGAGTTCCTTGCCCGTCTTAGCGTCAACCGCCTTCAGGTAGCCTTCGAGCGTTCCGTAGAACACGACACCGCCAGCGGTCGCCAGCGCGCCGGACCATACGGAGAACATCTCCGGGTCAGACCAGACGATCTTTCCGGTCTTGCCATCCCAAGCGATGAAGTTGCCCATATTCGAGTCGCCAGCCGGCGGATACATGGAGAGCGTCGCCCCGACATAGGGCTGACCCGCCGTGTAGCTCACCTTGAACGGCTCGTAGTCCATGCAGACGTGGTTGGTGGGCACATAGAAGAGCTGCGTCTCCGGCGAATAGGCCGCCGGCTGCTCGTCCTTCGAACCCAACGCCGCTGGGCAGATGCCCTTGGTGTTGTGGTCCGGACCGCCGTGTTCGGTCGAATATTCGGCTACGACTGAGGGCCGGCCATAGTTCGCCGAGCTCTTGTTCATGTCGACGCCGGTGGTCCAGTTGACCTTCGGATCGAACTTCTGGGCGACGAGAAGCTCGCCATCCGTACGATCGAGGGTGTAGCCGAGACCGTTGCGATCGAAGTGCGTCAAGAGCTTGCGCATCTTGCCGCCGATTTCTTGATCGGTGAGGATCATTTCATTGACGCCGTCATAGTCCCACTCGTCGTGGGGCGTCATCTGATAGACCCACTTGGCCATCCCGTTATCCGGGTTACGCGCCCACATGGTCATCGACCACTTGTTGTCGCCCGGCCGCTGGGTCGGGTTCCAGGTCGAGGGGTTGCCCGAACCGTAGTAAACCAGGTTCAGCTCGGGATCGAACGCCATCCAGCCCCACGTGCAGCCGCCGCCGATCTTCCATTGATCGCCTTGCCAGGTCTTCAGGCTGGAATCCTTACCGACGGGCTTGCCGAGGGCGGTGGTCTTCTCGGGGTCGACCTTGATCTGGTCATCAGGGCCTTCGGAGAAGGCGCGCCAGACCATCTTGCCGTCCTTGATGTCGTAGGCGGTGACGTGACACTGCACGCCGAACTCGCCGCCGGAAATGCCGACCAGGACCTTATCCTTGATCACGAACGGTGCCGAAGTGCCGGTCTCACCCTTGGACGGATCGCCGTTCTTCACTGACCAGTCGACCTTGCCGGTCTTGGCATCGAGCGCGACCAGCGTGGTGTCGGCCTGATGCAGGAAGATCTTGCCGTCGCCGAAGGAGAGGCCGCGATTTACCGTGTCGCAGCACATCACCGGGATCACGTTCGGATCCTGCTTCGGCTCGTATTTCCAAACGATCTTCGCGTCGTGGTCGAGATCGAGCGCGTACACGATGTTCGGGAAAGGCGTATGCACGTACATCATGTTGCCGATGACCAGCGGCGCACCTTCGTGACCGCGGAGCACACCGGTTGAGAACGTCCACGCCACCTGCAGCTTGCCGACGTTGCCGGTGTTGATCTGCTTGAGTGTCGAGTAGCGTGTGGCGTTGTTATTCAGTCCGGGCATCGCCCAATTGCCTGGGTTCTGCGCGGCCTTGTCGAGATCACTATCGGCGTAGACGGATCCGGCGGTGAGCGCCGCGACCGCGCCTAAGCAGGCACTGAGCATAAGCGAACGATAACGCATCGCGTGTCCTCCCTAAGAGGTTCAAAGGGGGTGCACCGCTGCGAACAAGCCCAAAGCAAGCCTGGCCTCACGGCGCAAACCCGAGCCTGGGAAGTGTTTCCGGCAGCGTGTCACGGCGTCGGCTGGTCGCGAGGAAATCTTTTTCTCTCAAGACCGCCTTAGCCTTCGAAGAAACGTCAGCCCTCCCTAAAAAGCTGGCGTCCTTGAAGCCGGAAAACTGCAAAAATAGTATGCCCGCGAATTTTTTTGCGCAATAGCAATTCGCACAACAACAGTAGTGGGCCGCGCCAGCCCAACTTTCAGTCGTAATATCGACGCAATGCGGCATTGGGACAGAACAACGACAACCGATTCTGAGCGTGGTTTCATGCATCGTTGGTCCCTGCCCCGCGTTCCTCATGCGAAATCGGTTCTGATCGCTTTGGCGATCGCCGGACTAGCGCTTAGCAGGACAGCAACGCTGACCTATTCGCAGGAGCGGATCGAACCGCTCGCGGTCAGTGAAGTGGCGCCGGACGTGTATGTGCACTACGGCGTCAACGCGCTCATGACCGCCGAAAACGAGGGCGCGATCGCCAATATCGGCTTTGTCGTCGGCGGCGATGCGGTGGCGGTCATCGATACCGGCGGCAGCGTGCGCGAGGGCCGCCGTTTGTTGGCCGCCATTCGGCAGGTGACCGGCAAGCCGATCAAATACGTCATCAACACGCACGGTCACCCGGATCACGTTTTTGGCAATGCCGCATTCGCGGCGCCGACAACGATCTTTGTCGGCCACCGCAACCTGCCGCGCGCCATGGCGGCGCGAATGCCGTTCTATCTCGATGCGTTTCGGCGCAGCATGGGCTCTCTCGTTGATGACGTGAAAAACGTGCCGCCGACATTAACGATCGACGACGAGAGCAAGCTCGATCTCGGGCAACGAAGCCTCGCCCTAAAGGCTTGGCGCCCCTCGCACAGCGACAGCGACCTGACTGTCCTCGACGAAACGACCGGAACTCTTTTCGCCGGTGACTTATTGTTTGTGCAGCACGTTCCGGTCATGGATGGCAGCATTCGCGGCTGGCTGACGACCATTGACGAGCTTGCGCGGGTTCCGGCGAAAAAGGTCATACCGGGTCATGGCCCGGCGTCCCCGTGGCCCGGCGCGCTCGCCGCCGAACGGAGCTATCTCGAACGCCTGGCGAGCGATTGCCGCGATCTGATCAAGCGCGGCGTACCGCTGGCGGAGGCTGCCCAAATTGCGGGAGCTTCGGAAAAGTCCCACTGGGAGCTTTTCTCGGACTATAATGCACGCAATGCAACCGCGGCCTATTCCGAGTTGGAGTGGGAATAGACCCTTTAAGCCTCAACCGGCAATGCGGAGGCAACCGATGATTGGCGTAACTTTAAGGGCAATCGGCTTGATCGGAGTGGCGGCTGCGCTTTCACTCGCCGCGATCCAATCGCCGAGGGCGGCCGACTCCGAAAACCCTTGGCCGGATCTTGCTCGCGATGTCTTCAACGGCCGCCCGCTTGTCGATGGCGCCGGCCTGATCGCAATCGAGATGCCAGAACGCGCTGAGGACGCTGGAATTGTGCCGGTTACCTTGCGCGCCACACTGCCGCCCGGCGACGGGCGCATGCTCAAGGCGTTTACACTGGTGATCGATGAAAACCCGGCGCCGGTTGCGGCCACCTTCAAAGTTGGCGCCGGCCTCACCATGATTTCGACGCGTGTGCGCGTGAATGCCTATACCGACGTTCACGCCGTGGCGGAACTGAGCGACGGCCAGCTTTATGTCGTCCACACTTACGTCAAAGCCTCGGGTGGCTGCTCGGCACCGATGGCGAAGAATGCGGAAGCGGCCAAGGCGAGCTTAGGGCTGATGCGTTTTCGCCAGTTTGCACAGTCGAAAACGGGGCCGGCGAGCGTTCCTCGCGAGGCCCAAGTCATGATCCGGCACCCGAACAATTCCGGCCTGCAGCGCGACCAGGTTTCGCTGCTTTACATTCCGCTTTTCATCGTGCGCGAACTGCGCGTCTGGCAGGGCGATCAGCTCGTGCTGGAAATGGACGGCGGCATATCGATCTCGGAAGATCCCAACATCCGCTTTTCGTATCGGCCAAACAGCGCAACGACATTCCGTGCCGAAGCGGTTGATACCGACGGCCATGTCTTCAAGGGCGAATGGCCTGTCGAGCCGGCAAGCTAGCACTACTTTGGCAGATTTTTGAGGGCGCGGGATTCCCAAATCAGTTTTTCCGTGACTCATGGGAGGTCGGCATCTTGGAGGACCGGCCATGGATATTGATTGGAAGAGCGATCTGGAGGAGTGGCTTGCGCCATTCTTTGGCGCGTTGGGAAACAAGGCGCGATCGCGTATATGCCCAGCCTATGTGGCGGGACTGATCGGTTCTGGCGATCGCAAGAGCATCCAACCCATGGCGGCGCGCGACGGGCAAGTCGGCTACGATCAGTTGCATCACTTCATAGCAAGTGGCGCATGGAATGCGGTCCCGCTGGAGAAAGTCCTGCTCGCCGAGGCCGACAAGATGGTTGGCAGTGATGACGCATGGCTGATCATCGACGACACGGCGCTGCCGAAGAAGGGGGAGCGCTCGGTCGGCGTGGCACCGCAATACGCTTCTTCGCTTGGGAAGACAGCCAACTGTCAGTCTCTGGTCTCGATGACACTGGCATCGCGCGAAGTGCCGGTGATGGTGGGGCTGCGGCTCTTTCTGCCCGAGACTTGGACGGACGATCCCGAGCGCATGACGCGGGCCCATGTGCCGAAGGATCGGCAGATCGCTCTCACAAAGCCGGAAATCGCGATCCAAGAGATTGACCGTGTCATCGCCTCCGGCGTGCGCTTTGGCTGTGTGCTTGCCGATTCAGGATATGGATCAAGTGGGCCTTTCCGCCAGGCTTTGAACGAACGCGGCCTGCTATGGGCAGTGGGTCTGTCGCGACGCCAGAACGTCTACCCAGCGGACGTTGCCCTGGTCTTCCCCGTCGCAAAAACTGGAAAGCGCCGCAAGTACCACATTCCTGACCAGCCTCCGCTTTCCGCCGAGGCGATGTTAGCCGGTGAGAAATGGCGAGAGGTCAACTGGCGACGCGGCACCAAGGGTCAGCTGACCTGTCGCTTTGCGGCCCGCCGTGTTCGGGTTGCGGATGGTCATAAGCACCGCATGCTCGATAATCGTATGCAATGCATGCCTGGCGATGAGGTCTGGCTCGTCGGCGAGCGGCGCTCAACCGGAGAGCAAAAATACTATGTGTCGAACCTGCCGGCCGATGCCACCATCATGATGCTCGCCGCTGCAATCAAGGCCAGATGGATCTGTGAACAGGCGCACCAGCAGATGAAGGAGGAATTGGGTCTCGACCACTTCGAAGGCAGATCCTGGACCGGGTTACACCGACATGCCTTGATGACGATGATCGCCTACGCCTTCCTTCAATCCCGCCGCCTCAAAGCAGCGGGACGGAAAAAAAAAATTGCAGGACCGCCACCACAGCCGAGCATGCCCGCCATCAGGCAAGCCATCCTCGACCTCTTCGTCCGGCTTCCACCCCTGCAATGCCCTCACTGTAAAGCCTTCCTCACGGAAGCCGCCAAACCAAAAGTGCCAAAGTAGTGCTAGCGTCTGCTGTCAGAAGCAGCGCACCTCCGCTTCGGCCTGTGCGCGGCGCAGATCATCGACTGCGGTCTTGGCCTGGTTCGTTGAACGAAACTCCCCGCCGAGATTTCCCGGTACCTGCGTCATTCGCAGCACCGTCTCCGCGGCGACGTAGCGTTCATAGGGCAGGATCGCGGCGATGATGTCGATCGAGCAGGAACATTGATCGAGTGAATGCTGCGTCTCGCCGTTGGCTTTCATGCAGCCGAACACATAATCGACCCGTACATTGGTCGGATAATCATTGAGATCGTCGGCGTGCGCGAGTGAGCGCGCGGCGCAGGCAACGAGCAGGCCCATGCCCAGCGCAAGCGCCATCGGTACGCGTGCCATCATCGGGACTCCTGCACAAAAAGCATACGCCCTCCGCCGCGAAGCTACGACAAACGCCTCGGGTCTGTAAAAGCGTTTTCCAAACAGCGCGTGGGCTGTCGATGTCGCACCCGCGGACAACGTCCGATGCCCACCCGAATTACACGTCGGCGTGAGTTTGCGCCGTCTGGGCGAGTGCGATTCCTTTGGCGGTCATATTCCATCCGATCGCGGCTACCTCGATCGCATCGTTGCCGGACATTGGTTCGGTCACGCCGGAACTTGCACCGCCAAACGGGTCGTTGACCATGTTGCTGTCCCAGTCGGCGTAGTCTTCGCTGCCGTTCGATGCGTTGTAGTCACCGAGGTTCGTTACACCGCTGTTGATAGAGAAATAGTCGGTGTTCGAGCCCTGCTGCGTGAGGGCGCGTTCCGGCGTACCGTTTGAGGGATCCGCATTATTGGTGGAGGTGTAACGGAAGAGGTCCAACGGCGTATAGATGCCCGAGCCGATATAGTGGCCGACTGAAGCCGGTGCGCCCCATGACTTCGGTAAACTCATGCTGAAGCGCACCGATGAGATCGTATTTCCCGGTTGCAGCCGTCTGGTTGAATTCGAAGGCTATCGCGCTGGAGGCGCCGACATAACCGTCGAGGCTGGAACTGGCGCCGTTAAGGCCGAGCGCCTTGGCGTTCGCCGAGCTGATCGCGAATGTCCCGCCGCTTGTCGGGTTGCTAGCGCTGAGACTCGCGTCGGCGGTTGCCTGGTAGGTCGAATTGCCAGCGTCTGCCTGCAACGCCGAGTTGAGCGCGGAATAGTTGACCGAGCCGTAGAACCCGGCACTTTCTGCGGCGTCATCCGCCGAAATGGCGCTGCCATCGACTTCGCTGTAGCCGACCTGGATATTGAGGACCACGTTGTTGCTGAATATCGCCGACAGGCCGGCGGCCGCCGCAATGACGGCATTGCGGTAGCCGGTAGGAGCGCTGCCGACACTGGAGGCCCAGCTCAGATTGAACTGCAGGCCGCCGGCGGCTCCTACCAGTGTCGTCGTGCTCAATTGCGAATTACTGAAAGTGGAGATTTGCGCGATCGACAGATTGTCGGCCTGGTTGGCAAGAAGCGAAGCGGTCTGCGATGCCGAAAGCGACCCAAGCTGGGCGGTCGTCAGGCCCGCAACTTGCGGCGCGGACAAGCCCGCGATCGCGGCGGCAGACAGCGAGCTGATCTGCGACGTCAACAGCGAGTTGGCTTGCGAGGCGTTCAGGGCGGCCAACTGGCTGGCGCTTAGATTGCCTATGGTCCTGCTGGTCAGGCCGTTGAATTGAGCCGTCGTCAGGTCGGCGACGTTGAGGGCGTTGAGGTTGGTCACACTCAGGGCGTTGAGTTGCCCCACGGTCAGAGCCTGAACCTGCGTTGCCGAGAAATCGCCGATCTGCGTCGCCGACAGTTTGTTGAGCGTGGCCGTCGAAATTGCACCGATCTGCGCCGCCGTCAGGCCGCCGAGCTGGGTCGCCGACAAGGCTCCGATCTGGGTTGCTGAGAGGCGGTTGAGTCCGGCGGCGGAAAGCGAAGAAATCTGACCTGACGTCAGCGCGTTGATTTGGCCGGCGCTGAGGTTTGCGGCAGCCGTTGTCAGTCCACCGAGCTGCGACGTCGTCAGATTGCCGACATCCAAGGCATGTTGAGCTGGGGCGCTGTCAGCGCCTCAATCTGCGAAGTCGAGAAGGCGGCGAGTTGCGATGAAATCAGGGTACCGACTTGAACGTTGGTGAGATTGCCGATGGTGGCCGCGCTCAACCCGCTAATCTGCGATGAGGTCAGGTCCGCGACGTTCAGCGCATCGAGATCGCTCTTGCCGAGACCGTTGATCTGAGCGTTGGTCATCGTCTGGATCTGCGACTGGGAAAGGTCGCCGATCTGCGAGGATGTGAAGTTTGCAGTCTGCGCCGCGATAATGGCCAGAAACGTGCTGTAGGAAATGGCACCGATCTGCGAGGCCGTGAACGAGCGGATTCGGGAGCTGACAGCGCATTCAATTGCGGAGCCGTCAGGCCCCCCACTTGGCTCGGGGTCATGGCCGCAATGTCGGTCGTCGTGAACTGCGAGACCGTCGAAATGGGTAGGGCGGCAATCTGACTCGGCGACAAACCCGTAACGATGGAAGTCATGCCGCGCCCCCAGCTTTCTCACGCACGACGTGAGCGACGCTCATTCCCGGCGCCGGGTTGCCCCAAATTTGCTGCACCGGGAAGTGCTACGCTCCCTGACTCGAACTGGCCTCTGACCGTCCATCACGGTGTTAACATCGCGCCTTAAATCGAACTCCGAAAGCCGCTGCCGAATCCGCCAGATTTTGGGAAAGATGATTAACCAAACGTGTTGCCGCCGGTGCTTACGTTCGTTTGGCTGGCATCCGCAGGCGTCGGTTTTTTTTCCGTTACAACTTGCCGGATGCATAGTGGCGCCGATCGACGCGTCGGGCCATTACGTCGGCGGTCGCCGGATCGCGTCAAAGACCTTGAGGGCGGCGACGTGCTCGGCGACATCGTGAACCCGAAAGAGCGATGCGCCGGCGGCGCAGGCGGCAAGGCTCGCGGCAATCGTGCCGGTGAGCTGTCCCTCGATCCCGCCCTCGATGAGCGAACCGAGAAATTTCTTTCGCGAAACGCCGATGAGGATCGGGCAGCCGAATTCCGCCAATTCGCTCAGCCGTGCGATCACCTCGACGTTCTGGCGAGCGGTCTTTCCGAACGCAATGCCGGGATCGAGGATAATGCGCGATTTCGGAATTCCAGCCTGGTCAGCGAGCGCGAGCGAACGTGCAAAAAATCGCCGGATATCGGCAATGACGTCGAGGGCGGGATCTTTTTCGGTCCGGTTATGCATGACCACGACCGCCGCTTCAGCAGTGGCCACTGCTTCGGCCATCGCCGGATCTTTCTGCAAGCCCCACACGTCGTTCACCAGAACGGCGCCCAGTTCGACCGCGCGCGCAGCCACATTCGATTTGTAGGTATCGATCGAGAGCGCCACGTCGAGCGTGCCGGTGAGTTCGCCGAAAACCGCTTCAATGCGGGCAAGCTCTTCGGCCTCGCCGACTGGCAGCGCCGCGGGCCTCGTCGACTCCCCGCCTATGTCGATGATGTCGGCGCCTTCCGCCGCCATCCGCCCGGCGTGGGCGAGCGCCGCCTCGGCCGCAACAAATCGCCCTCCGTCGGAAAAGGAATCCGGCGTCAGATTGAGAATTCCCATGACGACCGGACGGCTGCCGATCTTGCAGAGAAATGCGTCACGTTTGGCGCGCTTGTCGGCGCGCATCGGCCTCGACTTTCAGGCCTTTGACTTGGTGTGGGGATATTCGCAATGGTAGCTCTTGACGCTCCACTTGGGGTGGTCGCCGATCCATTGGGCAATGTAGGGCTGGGCGTTCATGACGCACTGCCTGAGAGAGCCCTGCCAGCTGAACTCGAGGTGCTGTTCCTCACACTGATCTGGTTGCGCCAGTGCACAAACCATAACGACGATCGCTATCATGTCCATGGCGTCGCTCCGCCGAAATATCGATGTATACTCTCACCGAATCTCTTAGACTTCCATGCAACAATATACGTAATTAGTCAGTTCCGGTTTCCAATAAATATCTCGCCTTTTCCCAGGACCGCCATATCGCCTGCGAACCGCTGCAGCGGCCGCCGCAGTAAGGACGTTGCCCGTTTGCTGTAGGGCTCGATAAATCCGGCCAATAGCCGCATGCCGAGAAGGTCGTGCTGGCCGCAATCGACGAATGTTGGGGATATCGCACTGCAGCCGGCACCGAGGACAACGGTGCCGCGCTTCATGAGAAAGCCGGGAAGCGGGCCGGCTTTTTGCCCTACAACGAGTGTGCCGGCGATCATTCGGCTGCCGGTGTAGGCTCCGGCTTCGCCCTCGATGATGATGGCGCCCCGGCGCATCCGGTCGCCGGCGCGCTCGCCGGCGCGGCCACGGACGACGACTACGCCGCCGCGCATTCCGGCGATCTCTCCGGCCAATGGGCCGCCGAGCCGCTCGTCAGCGGCGCCGAGGATTTCGATCACGCCGCCCTTCATGCCGGACGCGGCCCAGGGGCCGGCATTACCGCGGAGAGTCAGGCGGCCGCCCGCCATCAATCGCCCCGCCTGGACGCCGACATCGCCATCGACGAGAAGCTCGCCGCCGGTCATGGCTTGGCCGACATGGTCGAGGCGGTCGCTGGCGCCCTCGATGCGAATCTGCTCGGCGTCGCCCATGCGCACCCGGAAGATCTCGGCGACATCGACGCGCATGCGTGTCGTCTGCAGCTCGATCCGCTCGATCTGCGCGGCGGTCTTGCCGGCAAGGTGATGCGGGACAAGCGGCGACAAGTCGAGCCGCTGCTCGGGACGCTGGCGCAGCGTGAAAGTCAGCGGCCTCACGGCACCAAATCCCGCAAGCGGTAATGGTGCGGTCCAAGCTTGCCGCCGTAATTTCCTGCGCTGATCCGGGTGGCGCCGCGCTTGGGTCCGAGCTTAACGATCTCCGCGATGCCGGCGCGCATGGCGGCCGCCACCGCATCGGACGTCAGTCCATCGATGACGATCTCAAGAACCGAACCGGTATCTGCATCGAGCGAAGTCTGCACGGCGCCGCGCAGTGTCGGGCAGAACGCGTCGTTGGTCGAAGCCGGTGCTCCCTTGTATTTGGAGCCGACCTTGGAGCCGGATCGTACAATTCCTCCGGGAAATGGTGCGATCACGTCCGGCACTTTGGCGATTGCCGCTGCCGCGGCTTCCGCCGCGGCGCGGGTCGTCTTCGAGGTGCGGCCGAGAATGAAAAGATTGCCGCCGCCGACCGCCTTTTTGGTGAGGCCTGTCTTCGCTTCGCAGACAAACTCGCCGTCCATGACGGGAATGCGCCAGAAATGCTTGCTGCCAAAACGCTTGGAAATCTGCCAGCCGTCGCCGAAATAGCGCAACGCATTACCCAGCTGAAGCGCTTCTTCGCCCGCGATCCCCGCATAACACGCCGAGCCCGGGCTCGTGAGCACGCATTGCCCAACACGTCCCCGGAGCTGCTTCTGCAATTCGGCCGTTGAGACCGCAAACAGTAAAACCCGTACGCCCGGCCGCCCGTCCGGCGTCTGCTTGCCGGTGAGTTCGTAGTCAATGCCGGCCTCGCAGCCGCAGCCAATCACCGACGTCGCAAAGCCGGTCATGCTGAGCGCAGCTTGGCGCGCCCAGCGCGCAGTGTCGGCGGTGATGATCAATGCCGTCGCGCGCATGCCGAAGGCTTCGGCAAATGTGTCGTCGATCCGCACGCCTTTGACGGTCAGGACACGCATGGCACGACTGCAAATGGTTCTGGCCGACCGAGCGCATGCTCGGGGACTTTCAGAAATTCATCGGATAGCCCGTATCTATCGTCGTAATAGGCACGCATGCGCCGATCGATGGCGTGGTCGCGTCCCGGCCGCACGGTGAGTGCGCGGCCCCAACGACAATTCGTAACGGTGCCGTCGCGAACGACCAGGTCGCCGTCCTTGAATACCAGCGCGGCGGCGCGAAACATCTTGGCGCGATCGACATTGTTTTCATAGACCGCGACGTCGGCGACGGCGCCGACGCCGAGATGGCCGCGATCCGTCAAGCCGAGCAGCTTCGCCGGCGCGGCGCGGGTCATCGTGGCGATCTCAATCAGGGAATACTCGCGCGCAATCGACGGCAGCGTCGTGACCTGGAGCGCCACCGGCGGCAGCTCTGCCATCCATTGCGCCCGCAAATCCCGGCTCATCAGCAACGCGAAAATCTCCGGATAGGTGGTAAACGGCGCACCGTTCGGATGATCGGTCGTGAAGAACACGCGCCAGGGATCGTCAATCAGCAGAAACAATTCCAGGCCGGCCGCCCACTGCACCGCATTGTAGAAGTCGTTTTGCCGGTAGTTGTAGGGAACGATACCGAAGCCGTTGGCATCGCCGTCGAGGATTACCCATTTGTTCGGTCTGGCCTGATTGCGTGCATTGAACTGCCGGAGCACATCCGACGAAATCGTCACCGTCTGGCCGAACATCACTTGGCCGACGTCAATGGTTACGCTTGTCGCCGCGTTCACCGCTTCGGCAAGCGGCGCTGCTGCCGACGAGAACCCGCGCTCGCCCTCTTTGCCGTAAGCGTAGAATTGCAGATGCGCGAGATGAAGCGGCAGGCCATCCGCGGCGGCAATCGTGCTCAGCGCAGTCTCGACATTTCCCGCCAGCCCCAGGTTGTTGCAGTGAACGTGCAGCGGATGCGGAACGCCGAGTGCATTGACCGCCTGCTGCAGGGATTTCACGATTGCCCGCGATGAAACGCCGTAGGACGGCACCATATCATCAAAGGAAAATGCGCGGACGTTGTCCTTGAACGCCGCCGCACTGCCGGCATTGACCACCTTGATTCCGAGCGAGCGCGACATGTCGAGCGTCCAGGCGACGTAGTCTTGGACGGCGGATTTGCTTTCCTTGGCCTGCAGCAGGCTGAGCAGATAATCGTCGTTACCGAGCACCGCGAGCGTCGCCTTGTCGATGATCGGAATGTCGGCGAGCTCAAGGTGGGCGTGAAGCGCATGGTGCGGAGACATCGCCGGCTCGACGACGGTGGTGAAGCCCATCGCGGCATAAAGGCATCCGGTCTCGTGGGTGGTCCAGCCGACCTGCGACAACGGCGTCGTTGCCGGGCGCGAAGCGGCCGAGCGGTGATACTCCGGCAGCAGCAAGCGCGCGGTATTCACGTTCCAACCGGCGATATGCGAGTGGATATCGATGGCGCCAGCCATGACGATCTTGCCTGACGCGTCGTAAGTCGCATCGGCGCGCGCCCCCTGAGACGAATTTACGATTTTGCCGTCGCGCATCCAGACATCGCCAGCGGCATCGCGGCCGTTAGCCGGATCGATGACGCGCCCACCAGCAATGCGCGTCAGCATGGGCGCTCTCCGCTCTTAGGCAAGGCGGAAGCAATGCGGGTAATGACGTCGGCCACCGTGATCGCGTCGCTCGGCTGTGACGCCGCGACTGTCGCTAATGCCCCAGCCGCGGCTAGATACTGCACTGCGGCGTGATCGATGCCGGGGCGGCCGACCTCGATATGGACGTTTGGCGGTATGCGAAAAGCTGCGCCGCCGGTCAGAGCGACCGTGGGTGGCGGGTCGCGCCATTCTGGTGCCGCGGCGCGATAAGCCGATATCCAAAGCACGCAGTCGGTTTCGGCACTGTCGACGAGGCGTTGGCCGTCGAACAGCCAAGGATCGTGCTCGGCAAATCCCCGCCCAAAACCGGTACGCATCGGAATGCCGGTCATCCAACCGCAAGTCTGCAGAACGCCCATCACGTTGTCGGCGGGCGCGAGTGGCAGGGCGCAAAAACGCGTCGATGCATTCAGGTCGTTCACCAAGCCGCAGATCATATCGATGCTGAGAGCATCGAGTGTGGCAGCCGACCAGATGGCCACGCCAAATCGCGCGGCCTTGAGAGCCTTCGAAACCTCCTCCAACATTTTATTGGAAATCGGGGGCTTGCCCGTCGGCCGACCGGCGACGCGGGCACGCAGCGATGCGATAAGCGCCGGCAAATCTCGTGGATCTTTGCCGATCGCCTCAATAGTCGCTCCCAAGGAAGCAATCGTCGCCGCATCGCGGCCGGGACCGAGCCAGAAGATGCGGCGCTCGCGTATTTTTTTATCCAGCAACCGCTCTGGGAATTCCGGCCAGGTCTCGGTGAGACCCGGACCGACGAGCAGCAGCGCATCGGCGCGTACGCGCGTCTCGCCCGGCGTGGTCAGCATAACGCCCGAAGAGCGCATGACATCGAGATCGCGGAACAATGCGCCCGAGTTCATGTGGTCGATGACTGCGCCGGTACGCTTGGCGAGCGCGATCGCCGCGCGCGCGCCGCCGACGTCGGTGCCAAGGCCGGCAATGAGAGGATAACGGCTAGCGCCAAAAAGCTTGGCGGCCTCCGCAACGGCAGCGTCAAGCGCCGCGGGCTCCCCCGCAATCCACGCGTGGTGCATTCCCGGATTCCCCACGCCAAATGTTTAACTGTCGTATTTCAGGTAGGCGAAGCGTTGATCCTTTTCCGGCGTGCCTTCAAGCGCCCCCCCCTCCTTCGCCGGTTGCCACTGAATGACGTCCTCGATCTTCTTGGCCAATTCGAGATCCTTATCGGTGATGCCCTTGGCGGCATGATTTTGCAGTCGTACCTCGACCCAGGCGTATGACGCGGTGATGTCAGGGTGGTGCCACGCGGCCTCGGCCAGATGCCCGACGGTGTTGATGACCATCAGGGTGCCTTTCCAGCTGTTGGTGCGGTACTTGCGCCGGATCCAACCGCCTTCCAGGTTCCAGTGCGGCAAGTCGCGTTTGAGGCGCTGCGCAACCTCTTCGTCGGAATAGGTTCGTTCTTTGGTTTCGGTCATGGAGCGCCCTCCGCTTGATCGTTTTTCCACCCAGATTGCCAATCCGAACGGGATGACGCAGTGTAAACCTGTATTTTCATCCGAAAAACCCGGCAGTCTGCAATTCTGGAGCCAGTGCTTGCACAATCGCGTGTCCTTGCCGGCCGGTATCACAGTCACCGTCCCTGCACGGTTGCATCTGGGTTTTCTCGATCTCAACGGGGGCCTCGGGCGCCGCTTCGGCAGCATTGGGCTCGCCATCAGCGACCTGCGAACCAGCATCGCCATCCGTCGGGCTGCGCATATGGAAATTTCAGGTCCCGAAAGCGATCGCGTGCGACAGTACCTGCAATCGATGGAGCGGTTGCTGGCGCTCGAGGGTGCGCATGAACTGAATATGCTGGAAGTTGTTCCTGCCCATGCCGGGCTCGGCTCTGGTACTCAGCTTGCGCTGGCGGTGGCCGCGGGCCTGCGCCGGCTGCACAACCTGCCGCTGGATGCCGAGGGCGATGCGCTGCATTTGGGGCGCGGAACTCGCTCGGGCATCGGCATCGGACTTTTCTCCCGGGGCGGACTGGTCGTCGACGGCGGTCGCGGAAATGAACCACGCGCGGCGCCGATCGTCAGCCATTTGCTGTTTCCAGAGCATTGGCGTGTCCTTGTTGTTCTCGACCCGAAACTTCGCGGCGTACATGGCGTAGACGAAGTGACGACCTTCGCGGCTCTCGCGCCGATGCCAGCCGACGATGCGGCCCAGATTTGCCGCCTGATCTTGATGCAAGCCTTGCCGGCCGTTGTCGTGCATGATCTCGCAAGCTTCGGCGCTGCCATCAAGGAACTACAAGGTCGCCTCGGCGATTATTTTGCCCCGGCTCAAGGCGGCTTGCGCTTCACCAGCGCAGACGTTGCTGCCGTTCTCGAAGCGCTTGACGACGTCGGCGCGTTTGGCATCGGCCAGAGTTCGTGGGGACCTACCGGTTTCGCCTTTGCACCGTCGCCCGAGGAGGCGGCGCGGTTGGCCACAATCGCCCGGCAACATCCGAGCGCACGGGGTCTGGACATCCGCGTTTGCAAGGGGCTCAATCGAGGCGCGGAGATCGTCGCCCATGCGCGAGCGCATGGGGCCGATCAATAGCAACGGAAGGAAGCGTGGGAGGCGGCCTTGGCGGACAAGAACATCCTTCATATGGTCACCCCGACCAAGCACTTGAGCCCGTTCGACGTGAACATGGCGCTCGATGCCGGCTATGATGCCGTGCTCACCTACACCAATGTGACGGTTGACGAGGTGACGGGGCTGGTCCAGGACGCGATTTTCTCGCGACCGCCCAAGGTCGGCGCCCGCACCGGAATGTTCTTCGGCGGCAAGAACGCGACGCTGGCTCTCGACATGCTGGCGAAGGCCAAGAAAGCGTTGGTGCCGCCGTTCGGC
>CAVPXZ010000001.1:0-157687 GCA_963709825.1 uncultured Alphaproteobacteria bacterium | reverse complement strand
CAGCGATGAATTTGGACTGACGAGTGGTGTGGGGTACGCTAGGGGTACAAGGGGCACCTCGAAAAATCTCAGCCGGCCGGCTATCGGTCGAAACGGCAGCACGCGGGCGTCGCGGAGCACGAAACCGTGGTTGCGCCTGCCCCTGCTATCGAGCACGCCGTCAAACCAAGAGCTCGTGCTCGTCGTCACACAATCGACGAGCGCGACCTCGCCTATGACGCCCCCCGTTCGTGCAGCCAGCATCGCCAGCTCGTCCGTGAACGTGACCCGGTAATCACGCGCGATCTCGGCGAGCGTGCGCCTGCCGCGCCCCCGCGACGCATGGATGAGAAGCGAACCGCGATGCGACGTTCGCCATGGGCGGTTCTCGATGTCCTTCACGCCCAGCGCGATCAGCGCGGCCCAGGGCTGGCGAATTGAGAGCGCTCTCATCCGATTGAGTCTGAGGATCGAGCCGCCGGCGTCAATGGGGACCGAATTCCCCTTGAGGGGATTTTAGTCCCCTCCGCTTGGCGGTAATCGCTGGGACGGTGGAACCGGTGAAGCCGTCACACGCCCAGTAGCCGTCATCCGACGAAGCGCCGGCTTTCATGGGCCAGTTGTGTTTGTTCGAGAAACGTTTCCACGTCTCGCGGTGAAAGCGGGAAACCCTTTGCCGGCAGATTACGCCAGCGTGCTAGCGCTAGCGGGGCCGCTGCGCGTCGCAACCCCCTGGGCGGAACTCGATGGCTCTGTCTGGCTTCAAATGGAGTGGGGCCAGAGGACACCTGTCGTTCTCGAACAAAGCATGCGACAGAGCTACGGTTTTCAAGTCTCCTTGCTATTCATTCGGAGCGAACAAGCTGAAGACGAAGACGACGAAGGCGAACTTTTCAGGAGTTGGGAGCCTCGATTTAGGCGATAACGTGAGGGGCGCTATGCGCTGACTTTCGCGGAAGCGAGATCATCCTTCCAGCTCGCGATGTATTGCGCGAGCTGATCATACATTTCGTCATACGTCATAAAGAAAATGACCGGATTGGTTTTGAACTCCGCCTTGATCCAATCCCAACGCAGCACCTTGATCCAATCGGCGATGAGAGCCATGATCGCCGTCCATGCCTATTCGCGATATAGACCCATGTTGGCAGGTGATAGAACGATTACAAGCGCAGCACGATCCCATTCGCGGTTGGCTTCGACAACGATTTCGCGCGCTCGACGATCCATCGCTTGGGCAAGACGACGAAGTGGTGGGCATCGCGGCGCTTGACGATCTGCAATGTCCAGCACCCGGTGCCGGCAATGACCTTCTCCATCTTCGGCCCCTGATATCCGGCATCCGCGAAGATGCATTCGATGAAGGGAAACAGACGACGCGCCGTCCGCAGCACTTGGCGGGCGCCATCGCGATCCTGCACGTCGGCAGGGTGAACGATCACGCTCAACAGCAGGCCGAGCGTATCGACGAGGATGTGGCGCTTGCGTCCCGTGACCTTCTTGCCTGCATCGAACCCCTGCGGGTCGAGCGCAGAGCCCCTTTTTGAGCGGCCTTGGCGCTCTGACTGTCAATGATCGCCGCCGTCGGGCTTGCTTCGCGTCCGGCCTGCTCGCGGGTCGCGACGTAGAGCGAGTGGTGGATGCGCGCCAGCGTGCCGTCCCAGTCCCACAGCATGAAGTAATAGTGCGCTGTGCTCTTCGGTGGCAGGTCCCAATAAACCCCCACATGTTCCGAACGGCGGCGGTGACTACAGCAGCGATTCACGCCGGAGATATGCCCCACCTTGGAAGTACCATTCTACATCACAACCACCCCATCGTCGCGCTGGAAAACTATAATCGCGCAAGCTGCATCAACGCCGGCCGAGCCCTCAAAGATGTTATCCATCGGCTTTGCGACAAGAGGAATTGATTTGCAGAATGCTCGTTCCGTTGAAAGGAGGAATCGCGAGCGGCAATCGACCTATCTTCTACACATCATGATGCGCTTGTAGCGACGAGACCCACCATCCTCCTCTCTGCAAAGGTCGACTTTCACAGTCGATCTGCCGACATTTTGAATTCTTCTGGGACACGTCCATAGCTCGCGAAGTCACGGGGCTCGTGAGGATTGCGTTAATTTCCCAGTCGGCACAACTTTGCTAGGAGATCGTCACGCGCATATATTCGTGTCGTGATGTGCCGTAGGTGACGGCGGACTTACCGGAGCGGTGACCATATCGGAAAGCGGCGCACGTTGGCTCATTGCTAACCAATTTCTGATCGCAATCGGCGACACCGCGTTATGTGCTGCGTCGCATCGATGGAGCAGGATGAAAAACTTCTGGCAATGACGTAAGGGCGCTAACGTAACGGGCAGGCTGTGACGCGGCAGAGAAAGGACGGCGAAAACACGTCAAGCGTCCGCTGGAGGATGGGCCACAACGGAGCTTGCTCCGATTTCTGCACGATCCCGCCTGCGTGAAGATGCCCAATGTCTGAATTCCGCGTCTCAGACCTTATCGAAATACTTGCGTTTTCATTATTTTTCTCAGCACTCCATTTTTGGCTAAAGCTTCGACTTTCCACTGCGTTCCAGTTCAAGAAGGACTCTGATACCTCGGTAAAAACATTCCTTTCGATACGCTAATTCCCAATCCTCAAGACCAAGGATATCCGTCACGCCGCCGGTCTTTAATAAGGTTGCCGTTACCTTTTCGCGCCCCTTTCGCGATGCGTGAGCGCGATCAATCCATGATGGCGGGATGTTGGCCGAACCCTGGCTCTTCATAAGTAAAAAAGCTCGAACTGTTCAGGTTGCGCTGGTAATTGGGGAGGCAGCAGCCGCTGCACGTAGCAGATTGCGGACTGGCTCAAGAATCTCGGTATGCCCGAGTACGCGGAGCGTTTCGCCGAGAGCGACATCGACATCTCCGTCCTTCGCGACCTGACCGACCAGGACCTCAAAGAACTTGGCAACCAGCTCTCGATGCCTTGTGCTGAGCCTGGGGGAGGCAATAAGACGGCGCCCAAGATCGTGAGCTATGCGCTTTCTGGCGGCCTAGTTGTTAGTCCGAGAGCTACCGGGACTGTGCAGCAAAGAAATCCCAAATCACGTCGGTCGCGTTGATATTGCGCGACGTAGGACCCGTAATTTGCGGTGCCCGCCCCGGATGGGGCGGCCAAGCGTGGCCCATTCCCTGCACGATATAATAAACGACAGGTGAGCCGCTCTTGCAGCCGGAGTAGGTGTATTTGTCGACGCTGGTGCCGTCGTTCACAGTCGCGGTTTCGTGTACGAGCGTTGGTTTGAGATCACAGGCATCCGCCGATGCCCAGAAATTCATTGTCGTCGCGGCGGATTCGACCATGCCGCCTTTGCCCAAGTCGAACAGCGCCGACGATGCCACCTCTCCTCCAGCGAGCGGAACGATCGGGTCGGCTCCTCCCTGAATACCGATCACCGCGATGGGTCGCGCCGGTTTGCACTTCGGTAACAGAGCCGTCGGCATGGGGCCGATATCCGGCCCGATCGCGGCGAGCAGGTCGGAGAGATCGCACCCCAAAAGCTCGGAGAATTTGCCGCCATTCGAAGGTCCGGTCGCATAGATCCGTTTTGCGTCTATGGGCAATCGCGCCTGAAGGCTCGCGATCAATTGGCGAACGAAGCCGACATCGTCGATACCGGCGTTGACGGTTCCTCTGCCGTCGTTCCAGTGCTCGCCGACACCATTGGGAAACACGACGATAAAGCCATTTGCATCCGCTTTGGCATCAAAATGCGTACCCTTCTTTATGAGCGCTGCCGTCCCGTACCCGCCATGAAAAACGAGAACGAGTGGATACGACTTCGAGGCGGCAAATCCAAGCGGTATGTGGAGAATATAAGTGCGAGTACGTTGATCAGTCGTGACGATGGACTCGTTGTAGTCGCCGGGAGCGTAGGCAGTCGTTTGGCCTGCGGCGATCTGTGCAGGCTCCGATCGAGCGTCTTTTTCCCCTACGTAGCCGACGAAGACAAGGAAAAAAACGAAAAAGCAGAGGAGAATGATTTTGACTGGTTTGTTCAAATAATTGATCCGCTTCAACCTTCTCGTCCTTAATGCGCCAACCGGAGGTCACAAAACGACTAAAGCATCATAGATGCAGGTCGAACTATTTTCAAGTCAGGTTAGTGGCGCTGCACACGAGCTGCAAGCCACGCGCCTTTCAGAGCCCGCCGATGTAGCCGACACAGACTTCTGCGCGTAATCTGTATCTGGCTGTCGCGGCACGTGAAACGGGGTGACGTGAAGAGAGTCGAGCACCAACAGCGGCGAAACCAGAATTCGCTGCTAGCTAAATTCGCGTTCATCGGCGGAGTACTCGCGGCTTTAATGACGAATTCGCATCGCGCGAATGCGGCGTGCGCTGTCACGCCGAGCGGGTCAGTAAACTGCAACGCAGATACCACAACCACGAACACCGCTAACCTAAACGGAAGTATCGCGGCATCGTCCGCACGGCAGCAGCTCTTCGATAATGGAGCCGCCATAAACGCTGGCGTTCAATCCGGCGTGACTGTGAGTGGTTCTGGCCTCCAACTGACCGAAGGCGCTGCGGTCCCTCTGCCGATCACCGTTGGCGTTCAAGGCACAGTGACGTCCGGTCAATTAAGCGGAATGGAGCTGGATGGAAACGGGGGAACCATGAAGCTATCCACAAGCCCAAGCTCCGCGATCAACTCAAGCGGTGGCGACGGCATCGTTGTTTCCAATCACGGTTCGGGAAACAACATCATCAATGTCGAAGGAACAGTAACCGGAGGCAACTACGGGATCAGCGCCACCTCGCAGGGCGCCGGTAACATTACGATTGACACCTCAGGATCAATTACCGGCCTGGGCGCGCGCGGCATATGGGCGGTTCAGGGCGCATCCGGTCTTGGCGGCGTTGAGGTTACGGGAACGGGTAGCGTCACAGGGCTCGGGTCGCTCTGCTTAGCGGGAAATCTGCCCCTCCCGCCGGGGCCGGTCAGCCCGCGCCAAGGTTGCTCCGCTATTCGCGCTGAGATCGAGAACCCGGCTGACACAAACAATGTCACGATCAGCTTTTCCGGAAACGCGAGCGGCACGTCCGACGCACTCAACGGAATAACATATGGCCCCGGCAACGTTAGTGTGAGCGCTGGCGTCAATGCGACGCTTAACGGAACATCCGAATTTGGCATCCACGGCGCCTCTTACGGGACCGGCAGTGTCTCGCTCTCGACAAGCGCAGGCACTGTTGTCACGTCCAACGGCGCCGGCGTCTATGCCGTTAACCTGGCAGATGCAATTCCGGCAGCCGCCAACAGCACGATCACGGTAACGACCAACGGTACGATCACCTCCGGCACGCGCCCTAACTCTGCAAGAACCCCGCTTTCTGGGGCGCCGGCAGGCGTCGGAGCGGCTTACGGCGGTAGTTCCCTCAATACACCGCTCCCAAATGTCTACGGTACGATCAACGTTATCAACAATGCAGTCATCTATGCGAGCGGCGGCAACGGAATTGCTGCCGTCAACCTCGGCAATGGCAATGTGTCGGTGACGTCGACCGCTCCGATCACAGTGACCGGCGCCACATCGCAGAACGGCATTGAAGCCTTGATCGCTGAGGCGGGCAATATCTCCATCGTCAATTCGAACGGCATCGCCGCCAGCAACGGGAATGGCATCCAGACTAGTAGCGCAGCGGGAGGGACGACGATCAACGTGATCGCCGGCACGACTCAGGGGGCAACCGCCGGCATCAACGCGGCAGCGGCCGGGGGCGCCGTGCAGATTTATAACAGCGGGACGATCCAGAACATGTCGGGACTGGCGAACGACTTGGCAATCGCGACCTCCGGCACTGGCAATGCCATCGTAACCAACAATGCCGGCGCCACCTTGACTGGAACAGTCTCAATGTCCGGCGTTAGCGCCAATAGCTTCATAAATGCTGGTATCTGGAACACGCTCGGCGTCAGCACGTTCGCCGGCGCCAGCAATATCATTAACAGCGGCATCATAAACGTGCTCGGCCCGACAACATTTAATGGCCTGACGAGCTTGAGTAATAGCGGCATTCTAAACCTATCGGGAAGCAGTGGCACCGTTACAACACTGACGGTCGTGGGCAGTCTGGCCTTCACCTCAGGTGCGCTCTATGCGGTGCAGGTGGCATCGGCTTCGAGCTCGACCAACGTGCTTGGGTCGGCCGCGCTGGCCGGCACGGTCGAAGCCGTGATCGGGTCGGGCACGATCGTCAAGACCTACGACATTCTCCATGCAGCGAACCTCGGCGGCACGACCTTCGGCGGAGCGGTTTCCAGCGCGCCGGGACTCATTGCGACCTTGAGCTATGGTGCCACCGATGTGTTTCTAAATCTGACGGCCGCTCTGGGGTCTGACGGTGGGCTCACTGTCAATCAGCAGAATGTGGCAACAGCGCTGAACAACTTCTTCAACTCGGGCGGCGCGCTGTCGGTGAATTTTGTGAACGTTTTTGGCTTGACCGGCAGCAATCTCGACAACGCGCTGACGCAATTGGACGGCGAAGTTGCAGCCGACAGCCAATTTGCCGCCTTCCAGATGACGAACGAGTTCTTGAACCTGATGCTCGATCCGTTCGTCGATGGCCGGCTCGGCATTGGCGGTGTAAGCGGGCTGGCGATGAGCTTTGCACCCGATGCCGAGACGAGTCTGCCGGCGGACGTCGCGCTCGCCTATGCGTCGATTCTGAAGGCACCGCCGCCGGCGCCATTCACGCAGCGCTGGACTGCCTGGGGCGCGAGCTATGGTGGCGGTGACTGGACCAATGGCAACGCGGCGGTTGGCTCCAGCAGCGTCAACGTGCAGACATTCGGTTTTGTCGGCGGCATGGACTACCACTATTCGCCGGACGCGATCTTCGGCTTTGCGCTCGCCGGCGGCGGCGCCAATTGGAGCCTTTCGGCTGGGCTCGGCTCTGGCCACAGCGACGCGTTCCAGACTGGCGTCTACGGTATCACGCGCTCTGGGCCTGCCTACTTGGCCGCGGCACTTTCGTTCACTAATCACTGGATAACCACCACCCGCGCTGCGATGGGCGATGAACTGACCGCGAGCTTCGCCGCGCAGAGCTATGGCGCGCGGCTAGAAGGAGGCTATCGGCTCGCGGCACCGTCGACAGGCTTAGGCCTGACGCCCTATGCGGCGTTGCAAGCACAGGACTTCTACACGCCGGCCTACAGCGAATCCGATGTGACAGGTGGCCCCTTTGGGCTTTCCTACCATGCCGTGAATGCGACCGATACCCGCACCGAGCTCGGCACCCGCTTTGACGATCCGGCCGTGGTTGGAGGCATCCCGCTTCTGTTGCGCGCTCGGCTGGCGTGGGCACACGACTTTGTCGGTAATCCCGCGATTAGGGCCGTGTTTCAATCACAGCCGGGAGCAAGCTTTACGGTCAATGGCGCGCCGATCCCACAGAACTCGGCGCTAACGTCCGCGAGCGCCGAGCTTTACATCACACCGCACGTCACTTTCGTCGCCAAGCTCGACGGCGAATTCGCCCCCGGCTCACAGACCTACGCCGGCAGTGGGACGTTCCGCTATTCGTGGTGAGCGTGCGCTCACTTATTTGATCGAGCGGTGTCCGGAATTGTGCAGGTTTTTGGTCGCCGGCATGACTGGGCTATCCACGTGCTGATGCGACCGGCGACCAAAAAGCGCCAAGGCACGAAATCGCGGTGGGGCGTGCGGTGCGGTGCCGCGAGCGCTATGGGGATTTGGCCGCTTCGGCTGGCTTGAAGGGCCTGGATTGAAGCGGCGCGGGGGCTCGTTTTGTGGGCGCATACGGCGACGTACGAGCTGACGTAACCTTGGGAAGCGACGTTTGCGATCTGCGATGGCGCAAAATTGACCACCTGGCACGAGTGCGTACATTGCCGGTCGAGCGCCTGCGAGAGCGGTTGGTGCGGGAACGATGGTCGGTCGACGGTGAGGGCATCATGAGGTGTCGATCCTGATCGCTGCCGGAGCATTCTTGGGCTGGCAACCACGCGCGAAGGTCTCGATGATGATCATGCGGCTACCGCAGCATGGGCAAGGCATTGGCAGAGCACGGGGCTGATCGGATTCGGCGGCGGGATCGAGATGCTGCTCTCGGTTTTGCGGCGCGGCGAGCAGTTGGCGAGCCCTAGCGATATTAGCGGCGCGGTTTTTGCCGTTGGCGAACAGGCCGTAGTGGCGGATGCGATGCAGGCCCTTGGGCAGCACGTGGATCAGGAAGCGCCGGATGAACTCATGCGCGGGCAATGTCCCGGCCGGCCCCCTCGATCCGGTAATCCTTCCATTTGAAGGTGACGCCGGTCTCGTCGGCTGAGATCAGCCGGCTGTTGGCGATAGCGACCCGATGGGTGTAGCGCGCCAAATAAGCCAGCACCGCCTGCGGTCCGCCGAACGGCTTCTTGGCGTACACGACCCACTCGGCCTTGCAGCGGCTTTACGAAGGCAGTGAATGCAGCGGCACTGGCGAGTCCGGCGTGGTCGCCGGAGAACGCGAGGCGGCCGGCTGCGTGGGCGTGCGCGAGCATTGCCGTCCTCCCGTGGCGCGGCGGCTTAGCGAGATGGTCGCATCTATCTCGCGAGCGGCGAACAGACAGAACACCATTCAGCTCGCCGACTTTTCGGCTGGAGACCCGTTTCACCAGGAGGTGGAAAATATCGCTAGCAATACCTGGCTGGACGATGGAAAGGGCCGCTGGTTTTATGAGACAGCGCGAGGTTCGTACCTCGCTGCCGAGCAGAAGGCCGCTTACCGGAAATCGGATCAGAAAACATTTCGTGCTCAAACGCCGAAGAGTCGCCGTTTCAGCAAGCTAGATGTCGCCAGATATTTGAGCGCCTGGGCGGGTCTTCCCCACAGAGTGTGTCTCGGTGGACAGAAGAACTTTCAGCATTTCATGCAGAGAATGAAAGACAGCCCTCCGCCACCGCCGGACACAGCGTGGTTCAAACGATTGATCGCAATAGCAATACTCTATCGAGCCGTTGAAAAGAAAATTCGAAGCATGAAATTCCCCGCATATGGGGCGCAGATTACCGCGTATCTGGTAGCGGGCATTGCTCAGAAGACGGGCGGACGAATTGATTTCGACCGGCTATGGTCGCGGCAAACGGTCAGCCCGGAGATGGATCATCTTGTCGAAGCGTGGGCGCCGCAGATTGATGCGAGTTTACGGCGATCTGCGGGACAGCGTAACCCCAGCGAATGGTTTAAGAAGGAAGAGTGCTGGAAGGATATTCAGGACCATCTGCCGGTGCTTGCGGACCCTTTGCCACCGGAGCTTTCCTATTCAGGAGCTGGTCAAGCCGCTGATCCGGTCGCAACCGCGGGCGGGCTATCAGTTGCCGATTACGAAAAGATCGAACGATGCATGAAGATCAAAAGCTCTACCTGGATGGAGGTCGCCGAGCTTGGGTTGAAAGCTGGACTATTCCATTGGAAGGTCGCCGGCATTTGCCGAACCTTGGCTAGCTACGCTGCTGGTGGCTGGGATCGAAAGCCGTCAGCCAAACAGGCTAAACCGGCCCTGGAGGCTCTCCGTGCCACTGAAGAGGCCGGCATCGTAAAAGTCGAAGCCCTGAGCGACACGTAGATCAAGTGCTCTTTGGGAACTGCTCAGTCAGCCAAGTTACAACCTCGACGGCGCTCCCTTTTCCGGTTCGGCGAAGGAGATCGACTATGTCCACGGCAGAAACGATGACGATGGGATGCTGGTCTTCCTTTATCTCCTTGTATGCTTGGAGATCCACCCAGGTTGTCGTGACGAGAACGCCGAATTGTCGGTGTCTGAGACGTGAAATCAACCTCGACATGTCGCGGACGCCAACTGAGTTTGGAGGCGAATAGCATTTAGCTTCGAGGGCAAAGTCGACGAGAATGCCGCTGGCCCCTGCACCAACTCGCATTTGGCCAACCGCATCTCGGCCCCCGTCTCTCGACGGCCGAGTTACGTCCAGAACAGCAACATCCGGCAGCATCAGACGGGCGATCGCCGCCGCGCAATGTTCGAAGGCATGCGGAGCATCCTTGAAATATTCGCGGACTGCCTGGATTATGGCACTGCCTTCCTCGTCTTGAGGCAATTGCTCGCTCTTACTGCGATATTCCAGCGAGCGTGTAGCCATCAATGGGCGGCGGCGGCCTGTCTTGACCCATGTTCGCCACGCATCCGGCGCCGCAGCATCATCGGGCTTTCCGGCGATGAGACTGTCGACCCAGGCTCTCGAAATGACGGGGGCATCCAATATGGTGAACCTAGCCCGATAATTCTGAAATCGTTTGCCTTCGGCAGTTCGCCAGATGGCTACCAGCTCTTCCGAAGAATCCAAGTCAGATGCTCCAGGCACGCCAAGTCCGAGAAAATTCATGTCGCGCCAGGAAGAGGTGCCGGCAAAAACGAATATTGGGGGCACCTCGCATCTGGCCTCCTGCCCAGAATGAGCAGCCGCGAATATCTTCTGCAAGATAAGATTGCCGTCGCGGCCGGTGTCGTGAAGTTCGCGGCCCGGCTTCTTGTTGTCGCCGTAGTAGGTAAAAACGCCCGTTTCTCGATCCAGTGCGTCAGGCCAGTCGGGATCGTTCGTGCTGGAGGTAAGCACAAGCATTTGGAGCTTGCCCGCGACCTTGCCTCGGTATCGGAAACCACCCTGACTATCTACGCGCAACAGCTTTGGCAGCGGATCGTCTCCGGCGTTGCCGCGCCGCCCTCCCTCGTAGAGTGCATCTACATGAAGGTCCGCAGTAGCGAGCTGGTCAAAGGCGATGGTTCTCACAATGGCTCGATGCAGGAGGGGGATTTAGCTCACTATAGTATCGAAGAAACTCGCCCTTAGGGTGAATTTCAGTTTGAAAAGAATTTGAGTACTGCTTCGACGGTTTCCGGCAGCTCGCTACGTCATTGTCGGTGACATTAGGCGAACCGGCGCCGCTTAAATCAATTCCTTCAGGCGTGCCCATGTCGCGTCCATGCCGCGCGGAGGAGCCGGCACCCTTTGGCGACCGTTGAAATTGCTTGGAAATTTTTTGCAAAATGACGCAACATGAAAACGCCTCTGGAGAACATCGCGGCACACGCTAAGTATCGAATTTTCTGAGGAAAAATCTGGCTGGGGCGGGAGGATTCGAACCTCCGCATGGCGGAATCAAAATCCACCACCTTACCGCTCGGTAGACCTCGATAAGTCGGTAGAATACCCGCCATTTCCTCCACCCGAAACTCGGTAGCGACTAATAAGAAAATTGCACTTTCCTTATCAGTGTACAGGAGAGCCATTCTGCGATTGTTGTCGTTGTGAATTCACAGCTACTTTGCTACACAAATCATGATCAACTAGACAACTCGATATGCCCGGCAAGCAAGCAAAAATTCTCTCCGTTGACGACGTCTTTGATCTCCTGATTTTTGCTAACTGCACCCGACACGCCGCGCGCAATCGAGTGATCGTCCTGCTGGCCGCCAAGGCTGGCCTGCGTGCCGGTGAGATCGCCCATCTGACCTGGGACATGGTGCTCGATCCAACCGGCGACATCGGTTCGGTGATCGAGCTGCACGATAATGCGGCCAAGAACGGCAGCGGACGATTGATCCCTTTGCATCCCGACCTTCGCCAAGCACTCACCGTCCTTCAAGGTCTCGCGAACGGCATCGGACCTGTCATTCGATCAGAGCGTGGTGGTGCCATGACGTCACTGAGTATCGTGCTCTGGTTCAATCGCGCATTCCGCAACATGGGGCTGAAAGGCTGTTCATCCCATTCCGGACGCCGGACGTTCATCACCCGCGCTGCTCGTCTGGTGCACAAGGCTGGTGGGTCGTTGCGGGATGTCCAGGTGTTGGCCGGCCATCGGTCAATTCAGACGACCCAGCGGTACATTGACGGCGATACCGACGCCCAGCGCAAGCTGGTGTCAATGATCTGAAATGGCCACACTCGAACCGCGCAGCATAAAGCGTCCCGTCGGACAGTCGGCGCTCCAGTCCGATGCTGGCAGATCGGGTGCTTCAGCACTCGACCATGCTGTCCGCATAATCCACCGGGTTTGCTGCCTCGCTGGCTCCGCGGACCTGATCGAGCAAATCCGGAACGAGAATGGCGGCGCCGCCCTCCGCTCCGCCATCCGTCGCCATGATACCGCAACCCTGTACGATTGGCTGATGGCGGCCTTGAGTTACCAGGGCATCTCCGACCGGGTAGCCTATGAGTACATGGAGCGTTACGGCCAGGCGCGGTGGCACGACATCGAAAAGAAGCTCGCCCGAGGCGTCACCTGCCCGAAGCTTAAGAGCTACTGGCATTTCCACGACTGCCGCTATGACAAGACGAGCCGGACGTGCGCCGAGCCCTGCCACATCAACCAATGCCCCCTGCCAACGCACCATCTGCGCAACGGCCGGCTTAACCAGACCGCCTATTCGCTCTACCTGTTCATCCGTGACATTGCCGACGGCGACTTGGTTGGCTGGATCGACGGTCGGTTGAAAGACGCTGACGATCCGACCATCCCTGACCGCCTTGGCTGCATGCGGCAGGCGCTGATCGAGCCTTTGCGCCAAGTCTACGGCGTTGCCGACAAAGTACTCACCATGGCGTTGTCGTGCATCCTGCTCGCCGCGCCAAAGGATCGTCCGCGCTGGATCGAGGTCGGCGGAAGCAATGCCGGTACGGTGCAGAAAGTTGTGCACCAGCGTATCGATGGCAATCATGCTAACAAGTAATATCTAAGAGCCGATCCAAGAAGATGTTGAGTTGGATAAGTCGGTTGTGATTCCTTGATGGGCGCCTTGATTCGCACAGGAGCGCCCGATGTGGAAGCCCGAACACCGGCAGGCTGCCGAGCGGCACGGCCTTCGTTACCCGAGTGACCTCAGCGACGCCGAATGGGCGCTGGTTGAACCGATGGTTCCACCGGCCAAGCACGGCGGCCGGCCGCGGGACGTGAATGTCCGCGAGGTGCTGAACGCGATCTGCTACGTGCTGTCGACTGGCTGCCAGTGGCAGGCCTTGCCGAAGGACCTGCCACCGAAGAGCACAGCGCACTATTACTTCATGCTATGGGACTGGGACGGCACGCTGGCGCGCATCCACCACTCGCTCTACGTCGCGACCCGCGAGCAGGCCGGACGCGAAGCAAGCCCGACGGCGGCGATCATTGACAGTCAGAGCGCCAAGGCCGCTCAAAAAGGGGCTCTGCGCTCGACCCGCAGGGGTTCGATGCAGGCAAGAAGGTCACGGGACGCAAGCGCCACATCCTCGTCGATACGCTCGGCCTGCTGTTGAGCGTGATCGTTCACCCTGCCGACGTGCAGGATCGCGATGGCGCCCGCCAAGTGCTGCGGACGGCGCGTCGTCTGTTTCCCTTCATCGAATGCATCTTCGCGGATGCCGGATATCAGGGGCCGAAGATGGAGAAGGTCATTGCCGGCACCGGGTGCTGGACATTGCAGATCGTCAAGCGCCGCGATGCCCACCACTTCGTCGTCTTGCCCAAGCGATGGATCGTCGAGCGCACAATCGCATGGATCAGCCGCAACCGTCGTCTGGCGCGCGACTTCGAGCGCTATGCCAGGACCGTTGCCGCCTTTGTCCGCCTCGCCATGATCCGCATCATGCTCAGACGCTTGACCAGACCAACCCTTTGCTCATGAATCCCAACTTCTTGGATCGGCTCTAAGCAACGTAGCGTTTGACTGAGTTATTGTGTGACTATATCATTGCTATGCGAAGTGCGATCAGGCTGATTTGGAGTAAATAACTTACATGTTGCGCATAAAACCGCCAGATATACTGTCGCATCATCGCAATTCATCTCACACCATCGCAAAAGGGGCCCCACGCGGGCCCCTTCGGATTTCAGGAGACTCTAAATGAGCAATACCACCGTCAAAACGTCAGGCTCAGAGACTGCGGAGGCCAAGGCGATCGTCGTTTTCGGCGTCGATGAGCATGACAAGCCGCGTGCCGCCCGCTTTACCGATGCCAAGCCGGACCTGATCGGCAAGGCCGCGCAACTGATGGAGCTGAAGCTCTGCGAGGCGTCATCACCCGAGCTGGCAGAGCTAGCCAAGAAACTGCCGGTTGGGCGGTTGTATGCCAACGGCCGTGGCTTTGTGCCCTATGTCAGGCGTGACCTTTACGCCAAGCTTCTGGCCGCTATCGGCCACGCGCCGGCTGCAGACCAACCGGCCCCGATCCAGATTGCCCAAGGGTTGCCGCGGACCTGGGACGAGATTGCTGTCGGCCACCTGGTGATCGCGCAGGCGACGCTGGAATACGGCTGGTGGGAGTTGATCGTGGTCGAGCGTACTGGCGACATGCTGACACTGCGCTGGCGAGATTATCCCAAGGAGCAAAAGTTCACGCGGCATTGCGACGCCGTCGCGTTGATGCGGTCGCCAGCGATCGAACCAACGGTCGCCTGAGACCTCGGGCGCGTGCCGGTGAACCGATCGGCACAGCCTTATGCGTTCTTCCGAAAACCCACGTTGGGACGCCGCTGTTCTGAACTTCACCCGCACAGGCGTAATCGCTCTTCGACCCTTCGACACGATCGGACTTGAGGTGGGAGACGCGACTTGCGCCTGTGCTTAGCCCCCATTGACGGAGACTTACGATGTCAACGCAAACCGAACGAATTCGCGCGCTCAATGACGAGCTACGTCAGCATCTGACCGGCGGTATGGCCGTGATGACGCCTGGGATTGCTGCGCTCGGCCACGAAGCAGTCGACCGGATCATCAAGACAATCGCGGTGTTCGACGACTTCTGCCATGCCAACGACCCACACCAAGAACATGACTTTGGCTCGTTCGAAGCCGATGGTCACACGATCTTTTTTAAAATCGACTATTACGATAAGGATCTGAAATATCACTCGCCCGATCCGGGTGACCCAGATGTCACCAAGCGCGTCATCACCATCATGCTGGCCGAGGAATACTGAAAAACGGCCGGGCCGCCGGGCCAGATATTGCAGCGCAATCGAATGTCGGCTTCCGGGGGTAAAGCTGCCGTGACGAGGACATTCCGCGATGTCGCATTTTGACCGATGCTGTCGAAAAAGGCGCTGTTTTCTCGGAATAACCCGTCGCCCGATTTGATGAGGCCCGAGGCCTGCCGCCTACTAGGTTGCGAGCTGTAAACCTTCACTTACGCAAGCGCTGCCGATTGAAGCATGTTAGGAGGCTTGAGGGCTCGCAGCGCCAGCGTTTTGAGGTTCTGCACAATGGCGGCGAGATGGAATTCGTCGCGCGCGCCGGATAGACCTCGAAGTCGCATGCGTTCGAATCCATGGTGGATTTTAAGGTGAGCAAAACGCATCTCGACGCGCTTTCGCTCATCGCGTGACTTTAGGAAGTGCTTTGTCCCCATAAGACGACGTGCCACATCGCGAGCGTCTTCTTGCAGATCGCGGGGAACATGCCGCGCCGGCGTCTTGGGACAACACTTCATCTTAAGCGAACAAACATCACAATCGAATTTCGAGGCGCGATAGCGTAGTAAGGTGCCATCGTACACAGTCCCGGTGGTATGCATCACTTTGTTGTTCGGGCAGATGTAGACGCCGCGCCGTCTGTCCCACCGGAAATCACTGCGGGAGAAAGTGCCGTCATCGCGCTCGCTTGCGTCGCGCACCGGGATATGGGGCGCGATTCCGCAGCCAACCAGCCAACCGAGGAAACGGCCTGTCCCAATAAGCCGTATCGGCGGCGAGCCGTTTCGGCTTCAAGTGAAAGCGCTGCTCAGTTCGAGCCAGCATCGCTTTTGTGGACTCTACCTCATCGTAGGTCCGTGCCGGCGTCGGCTCGACATCGACGATGACCGCGTTCTCAAGATCGATGAGGTAATTGAGGCCGTATCCAAACTGCACCCGCTTGTTGGCCTTGGCGGTCCACGCCGAGCAGGGATCGCTTGGCGAGATCACCTTCGGTGGCTTGCGGTCAGGGTTGGGCTGCACGTCAGCTTCGAGCCTTGCAAGATATTCCTTCACCGCACGCGTCTGCCGCTCGGGCTCGGCCCAATTAATCTCGTCAGGCGCCTGGCCGTGATAACGGCTAGCATTGGCTTCCATCACGCTGGCATCGACGGCAAAGCCCTCGCCCCCGACCAGTCCGGCCGTCATGCAGGCTGCAACGACGCGTTCGAAGATGTGGCGCAAGACATCGCTATCGCGAAACCGGTGAAGCCGGTTCTCCGAGAAGGTCGAATGGTGCGGAACCGTGTCATCGAGGTCGAGCCGGCAGAACCAGCGATATGCCAGATGCAACTCGACTTCCTGCGTCAGCCGCCGCTCGGAGCGAAGACCAAAGCAGTAGCCAATAATCAACATCCGGATCAGCAGCTCGGGATCAATCGATGGCCGGCCGATCTCACTGTAGGAAGGCCTCAGTCGCCCGTGGATATCCGCAAGGGCAGTCGTGACAAAACCATCGATACGTCTGAGCAGGTGATCCTTCGGCACCCGATCGTCGAGCCGGAACTGATAGAACAGGCTTGCTTGATTGCCCCACCGCCGACCCATCATCGCAGCCTCCAAGGCTCAGATCATGGAATCACCGGAATCATTGTTCGCCAAAGTTCTCAAGCCTTTTTCGACAGCATCGACCCATCTGAGACATCGAGGCTAATGGCCGGTTGAGTTCTTCCCTCTAGTCAACTCCCTTTAATCGAGATAGCTGACGACGCCCGTTTTCAGGTCGTAGATCGCTGCGGCGATCTTCAACTTTCCCTCGTTAGCGAGGCCCGCGATGAGCTCGCTCGTCGCGGTCAGCCGCCCCGCGGTCCGCTTTGCACTTTCCTTAGCGGCGTTGTTGACAAAATCGCCAGGATCGTTCTTCACCGCAAGCGCCGCCGGCAAAATTGGCTGGATCATCTGGCCGATTGCGCCCGGATAAATTGCGTTCTTCGTTACGACGTCGCAGGCCGCCTTCACTGCGCCGCAACTAGTGTGGGCCAGAACGACGATGAGCGGCGAACCGAGAACGGCGGCGCCGTATTCGACGGTGCCGAGGGTGGCAGTATCCACGAGATTGCCGGCGTTCCGCGCAACGAAGAGTTCGCCGACGCCGTGGCCGCCTAAGATCAGCTCTGGAGGCACACGGCTGTCGGCACAGCTGATGATTGTCGCCCAGGGCGCCTGGTGCGCGGCGACAGCGCGCCGCTGCTCCGCAAGATCGTTCGAGCAGAGTTCCGGATGGCTGACATAGCGCTCGTTGCCTGATTTCAGCGCTGCGAGTGCCTCGTCCGGCGAGAGCTTGGCGGCCGCACCTTCGGCCGCGCGCGCATACCAAGACACACCGCCGAGTCCGAGCGCGACGATGCCCCCCGCCCCGAGCTTCAGAAGGCCCCTCCGACCGACCCTTTGGTCCTCGCAATCGCTACACATGACCGGCCTCCTTGGTATCGCAAAGGCGAGCTTGTTCCGATTTGGCTTCTTCAGCAAGGCTGACCGCTAATCATGTCGCCTTTTGTTGAGGGTTCCGGATGCCGGCCGTCACGGACGGTGCCGCTGGCACCGGGGCCGGCGTCCGGAAGCCTGCAGGGAAGGAACCCGCGGGGGGTTGACTGGTGGCGGTGCCGCGAACGCTATGGGTATTTGAGCCCTTGGTCTTTGTCGGACGAAGTGGTGATCGCGGCGGCTGGTCTTGTATTTTTCGAACGACGGCCTCGCAACAGGTGGCGATGGTGCGGTTGGGAGTGACTGCCGGCGGTGCGACAGCCGCGTCGGTGGCGGATCGACAACGGGTCTGCGAGGCTGGCCGGTGACCAACTCGAAGCATCATCGTTTTGCTGTGCTTCTACGAGCATTGTCATGAGGTATCGATCCGGATCGATGGCGGGCACGGCGAGGCTTTGTGGCGGGGCGTCTGGCCGCGCTGGAAGACCTCGATGATGCGCATTTTGCTGCCGCAGCACGGACAGGTCGGTGTGTGAGGCTCGGGCTCGGCTGTCGCCGGCTCTGCGTTGATGGCGTCCTGGTCGAGCATCGGCGCCGCCGCAGCGTTCGCGATCTCTGCCGCGGTCACGCCGATCAGCGTTCGTGCGAGCGCAATGTTGTCGACGCGTGTGCCGTTGGCGAACAGGCCGTAATGACGGATGCGATGCTGCCCCTTCGGCAGCACGTGGAGAAGGAAGCGGCGGATGAACTCGGCGACGTCGAGCGTCATTGTGGTATATCGCGCAACGCCGTCGACACGATAGTTTTTGACGCGGAAGGTCACCGTCTTGCCGTCGGTCTTCAAGAGCCGACTGTTGGAGATGGCGACGCGATGGGTGTAGCGCGACAGGTAGGCGAGCACGGCTCTTGGGCCCGCGAAGGGCTCCTTGGCGTAGACGAACCAGCGCTTCTTCTTGAGCGCCGCCAGGAACGCGGCGAAGCGCACAGCATCGGCGAGTGCCGCGTGCGTGCCGAAGAATGTGAGCTTGCTGGCCGCGTGTGCAGCAACAAGCTTCTCCAGCATCAGCCGCCGGAACAGCCGAGAGAGCACCAGCACCGGCAGGAAGAATCCCGGTCGGCACGATACCCACCGCTGGCCATCGAACGAGATGCCGCCGCCCGGCACGATCATATGCAGGTGCGGATGGTGGGTCATCGCCGAGCCCCAGGTGTGGAGCACGGCGGTGATGCCAATCCTGGCTCCGAGGTGTTTAGGGTCGGCCGCAATGGTGAGCATGGTCTCGCTCGATGCTCTAAACAGCAGGTCGTAGATCACCGCCTTGTTCTGATAGGCAATGTCGCCGATCTCGGCCGGCAGCGTGAACACGACGTGGAAGTATGGCACCGGCAAGAGATCAGCCTCGCGCGCCGCCACCCATTCGCGCGCAGCCGCCCCCTGGCACTTGGGACAATGCCGATTGCGGCAGCTGTTGTAGGCAATCGAGGTGAAGCCGCACCGCTGGTTCTCACAGCGCGCAACGTGCCCGCCGAGCGCCGCCGTGCGGCAGTCCTCGATCGCACTCATCACCTTGAGCTGGCTGAGGCTCACGTGGCCGCGGTTGGCCTCACGCCAAGCGGGACCATGGTCACGGAACAGGTCCGCGACCTCCAGGGCAGGACGAGCCAAGGGGCGCCGATTATGCCGGCGACTGATCTTTCGGCCGCAGCAGTCGATCGAGCGGGCTCTCGACCGACCGCAGCAGATTGGTCGCGACCTGCGTGTAGCGTGCGGTCGTATCCAGCTTGGCGTGCCCGAGCAGAACCTGGATCACGCGCACGTCGATGCTGCTCTCTAGAAGATGCGTCGCAAACGAGTGTCGCAGCGTGTGCGGCGACACCCAGGAGCCGAGCCCGGCGGCATCGGCAGCCATGTGGCAGGCACGGTTGAGCTGGCGCACGGTGATCGGCAACAGCGGATCGCGGCCCGGGAATAGCCAGCCCTGCGAGCGGCACTGCAGCCACCATGTGCGCAACAGCTCGAGCAACACCGGCGACAGCATGGCGTGCCGGTCTTTGCGGCCCTTGCCCATCTCGACACGGATCAGCATACGCTGGCTGTCGATGTCGCCCACTCGCAGCATGGCGACCTCGCCGCCTCGAAGGCCCGCACCATAGGCCACGCTCAAGGCCGCCTTGTACTTCAGGCCCGGGCCCGGTGCCGCCTCGAGCAGCCGCGCGATATCCTCGGGCGAGAGCACACGCGGCAGCTTCCTGGGGTAACGCGTGCGGGCAATCTGATGGGCCAGGTCGGCGCGACCGCACGTGATGCCAAGGAAGAAGCGCAGTGCGGATGCTTGCGTATTCATCTTCGCTGGCTGCGCGCCCTGCGCGATCTGCTCGGCCTGGAAGCAGCGGATGTCGTCGCCGCTCGCCGTGTCCGGCGCGCGGCCGAGGAACTTGGCAAAGGTCTCGATGTGCCGGATATAATCGTGTTGGGTCTTGGCGCCGAAGTTGCGGTTCGTCATATCCTGCAAAATGCGGCGGCGAAGATCGCTGATGGGCTTGTCACTCATCGAAGGCTCCTGTCCTGAGATTGGGGTTCTGCAACCCCTCGATCCTCAGGGCGGGAAGCCTGACCGTCAGCGCCTCTCGATCAGTCGGTTAGCGCGGCCCTCACCATTTGATCCGTTCCGCGCGCAGCGCACTCCCGCGCGAGCGGGTTCGTTCTTTGGCCCTTCGCGACATGTCGCGAAGTCCGCGATGTGGTCGCGATCGGGGGCGAAAGCGGACATGATACCGACGTCGCTATTGCGACGCTGTTGACCGATTCTGTTGAAGAAGTCGGTGAGTAATTGGAGATGAATCAGCCTGGCCGTTCGAAGGCCCTCGATTGCAAACTGCTGGTGGTCTCAGGCTGGGTGAGGGCTTGGCATCGGTATCAGCTTCGCCAGCTTTCGGAGGTTTTGGGCGGTTGCTGCGAGCAGGAACTCATCGGGCGCACCATTAGGTCCTCTGAGTCTGAGCCGATCGAGCTTGAGAATGCGTTTGAGATGGGCGAACAGCATTTCAACTTGACGTGCTCTTCGACACCGGGCGGGCGCATGGGCGGCTCAGTTGATGTGGACGAGAGCGCCGCCATCGACCGGGAGCGCAACGCCGGTAATGAAATTCGCCTCGTCGGAAGCGAGGAACAGCGCGGCGTTCGCGACGTCCCAAGCGGTGCCCATCTTGTGGCGCAGCGGCACGCGCGCGTCACGGGAGGCCGCGACCTCAGCGCGGCTTTTGCCGCTGACGCGGGCGCGCGTATCGACCGCCATCGGCGTGTCCATCAACCCTGGCAAAATAACGTTGGCGCGCACCCCA
This sequence comes from uncultured Alphaproteobacteria bacterium, assembly GCA_963709825.1. Classification (GTDB taxonomy): domain Bacteria; phylum Pseudomonadota; class Alphaproteobacteria; order Rhizobiales; family Xanthobacteraceae; genus BOG-931. Next base: position 136,939 of record CAVPXZ010000001.1, on the reverse strand, counting down.
AACTCGGCATTCTGGATGGCGACCTGCTGCGTGAAGGCGATCATTCCGGCCTTGGTCGCCTTGTAGGCTACGTTGGGGTACTGCTCCCAGGCGGCGACCGACGAGATCGTGATAATGACGCCCGCGCGCTGGGCGCGCATCAGCGGCAGGACATGCTTGCAGGCCATGATGGCGCCGCGCAGGTTGATGGTGGCGATGCGGTCGAATGCGGCCTCTGTGATGTCATCGAGCGGCGCGTCCCCGCCGGCGATGCTCACGCCGACGTTGTAGTGGAGAATGTCGACGCGGCCCCAACGCCGTCGTGAGGACTCGACCATTGCCGCGAGCGTCGTCTCGTTGGCGACATCCGCTTCGAACGCGACGCATTCTCCACCCGATTGTCGCGCGATAGCGACCGTTTCCTCGGCGGAGGCGAGATTATTGTCGACGGCAAGTACCTTTGCGCCTTCCTGAGCGAAACGCAAAACCGTGGCGCGGCCATTGCCCAGGCCTTCGTCAGGCGACTGACCGGCGCCTACTACGATGGCGATCTTATCCTTGAGACGCATGCAACTCGATCGAAAGAGTGGATCGTTTCCGAATTGGTCCAAGCCCAGTGCCTTGGATTGGACTACCGCAACGGCGCGAAATGCAGAGCCGCGTGATGCGTAACGTTCACGGCACACCTAAGTGTAACGCGTAACGCCCTCCCGACCCATAGAGTCTGACCAGGCGTCGAGGGTTTGGTGCGTCGTTGGACTGGCCTACTAAGGCGCCCGTTCGGACGGGCTGCCCGCGGCAACCAACTATCATGTCTTTCCACCATGCTACCACCATACAAACTGCATTAATCACACCGCCGCCTCACACAACAATCTACCCTGCATATTCCCCACACCGCCTCCCTCATCCTTCTCTCCCCCCCCCGCCTGCCGCCGCCATCGAGTCTCCCCTTGCGCGCCATTCCCCGCCGCGCCCGCTCCCGCTCGCGCCCCCACCGTCGGCCCCCACCCCCCCCCCCCCCCCCCCCTCCCCCTAAGGCGCCCGTTCGGACGGGCTGCCCGCGGCAGCGCCTCCCTCGGCTACAATCTTCTTAAGAAACCGCAAAATTTTGTCCAACCATATGGCTTGTCTCTCATTTCTCGCCTCAACCCATATTTCGGAGCACCGCTAAGAACTGTCGGGTTTTTGGCAGAGGACTACTCTCAATATTCATTTCCCTACGAAACGGCCGATTTCGGCCTCGGCGAGATCTGACGTCCATAGGTAACCCATGCAGCGCGTTACTACCCTCGACTGATTCCTCACCGGCGGGACACATATGGATTGTCGACTTCTGAATTGCCGGCTCGCAACGGTCCAAGTGGTCGAGATCTTTCGTGAGCCGGCGCACATAGGTGACCCGGCCGGAATGACTTAATCAGCGACGGGACACCTATGGAACGGGAAATGTGTCGCTGGCCACGCGCAATCGGCATTAGACCCAAATCGCCATCGGCAGCCCCGTGCCGTCGACTGGAATGTGGTCAGGCAAACTGCGCGCTTCGCCTTTCGCTAGCCGTACCGCGGACCAACAGGCGACGGAGGCATCCCAAATATCCTCGATCGGCAGTCCTAACGCCCTGCCACCTCTTTCAATCACACCCAGGTCGGGAAAAACCCGCGTGAGCGCAAGCCGTCGTTCCTCTCGTCCCGCGGTCGATCCTTTGCGGTGGAGCATGACTTCGCCGACCAGCTCGCGAAAGCACACTTCAGGATGCACTTCACGCACCACATCGCGCAGTTTGCGGCGCGCCTGAAGAAGGTCATCAACTTCTTTGATTTTGGGCAAGATAGCGAACGTCTGCTTGCTAACGGCCTTGCCGTGAGGTCCGCTTGCACGCGATTTTACGCAGGCGTCGTGCCATGACGTCGCTGCAAGAACGGGACGCACCGGCGCCGGAAAAACGCTGTTGGCTCTTTGCCTTAGAATCCTTCTTGCCGCACGGTCACAGACGCGGCCTCCGATCTCGTAGGCGTCTAGCAATCCAATTGGCACATCAACTGCGATGATATCGAAATCTGAATCGATTTCGAGAAGGTCAGCAAGGACGGCCACCTTCCGAATTGTGCATCGGCCAGCCTGCACGATTACGGCGGCCCAACCACCGGGAGTACCGTCAACGCCTGCAACATGAGTTATCGGTGCCCGCAGACCAGGTTATTCGGCTGATCAGCCGCGCATTCGATATGCCCACCAAGCATACCAAAAGGACTACCGAAAAAATCCGCGGCACAGGTCAGCATTAGAAGTCGGAGGCGGAGGTCGACCAAGCGTGGTTCAGCGATTTCTGCGATAAGCCATCCAAGGCAAGGTGACTTTAGCTGCGTTCGAAGACCGACGGTGATGGACGCGCCGAGATCGGCCTTCCGCTCGTTCGATGACAGCCCAATCGCGATATACCTTGACGATATTGTCTCCGTTGACCGCCCAGAGGAGCCCTGCGCAGGCCATGTTTTCGAGCGGGCGAATGCGCGCGCAGCCAAATAACGCCAGATCATCCCAACCGAGTATCGCAGCGCGCTCAGCGCAATTCTCGAACGAACTCACGAACCTATAGCAGTCACCCACAAACTGCCGCCACCGGTGCAGCGGAACGTCACTCGGTGCTCGATGGTGGTCGAGCAGCGCAATGCCGTGAACCCAATGAACGGGAACACGAAGTCCACGCAGTTCCTCGGGCAATTCGTTCTCAACGATTGCAGCGTTGCCGGAGGAACGCTCATTAGGGGTTTCCACATCCGTTTCGGTGTCTTTGGGATTATTCTCGAGCGCGTGCAGCTGTGGCGGCAATGACCAAGTCCACCTGCCCTCAACACCAAAGCCAATTCGTTGGGATCGTATGCCGAGAGACTTCTTTGCTTTTTTGAACGGCTTCGCGTGCCGGATTTCCTGGTTCTCTTGAAGTAGACCAGCGCTCCGCGCCGAAGCCTCAAGTTCGGCCACATCGAGCGCTCCACCGGCGAGCGTTACCCGCAAAAAGTCGGCAATGGTCCGCGCAGAAATGGGCGACCCGCGTAGCCGTTTTTCCGATCTTGTCCTGCTTAGCATTCGGGTCCGCCACAGGTCCTGGGAAACCGTCCATCGGGCTACAGCCGATTGGATCTGGTTTTCGTTGATTTTGACGGCCCGGAATCCGTAGCACATCTCCTATATTATTCCTTTAGGTATCAGCCCCAAAGCATTGGTCAAGCGATAGTTTTTGGCCAATTTGCGAACTTTAGCAAGATCAGCGACTTTAGCAGCATGCCCTCGCAAAACCGGAGTGCACGAGCGCCAATCGATTGAACATCAGGCGGGAAGGACAGCCATGGAGCGCCAGACATTGCCTTAGGCAGCCAAGCGAAACTCCCGAACATCCTCCAAAATGCGCCGGAAAGCGCCTTCTGGGGCGTGGCACATGGTTCGATACGTATCCAGGAAGGGGAGCCAAATGCCTTTGATATTGAACATGTTTTTGCCGCCGCCGCGTCTTTACCCACAATTTTACCCCGAACCGGTCAAGTGGTAACGTTGCGATGGTTCCGCAGCGGAACGGAGCAACCAGCAAGCACTTCTATGTTGCACGGCCCCATACCTGTGCGAGCGTGTACATCGTGAATGCGGTTCCCGGTTTCGCGAGATGCTGGCGGCACTCGTTCAGGGCGGCGGCAAGATCGCTTTGACTGAGAAGACCGAGCTTGAGGATTGCCGCTCGCAGCGATTCAACTGTCGATGGCAGATAATCGACCATCGGGTCGGTGGAGCGGACGCCAAGCAAGGCGGTCCGGTATTGCACATCGCGAAGGCCAGCCTGTTGCACCAAGAAAAATAGCTTCCTTGCCAATTCGAGATCGGCACCAACCCCTTTGAATGCCGCCATGAAGGCGGATCGTAGCCGGTCCCACGCCGGATGCGGCGGATAACAGTTCAACGTCGATCCATCCGGTTCCTGGAGCGCGACCAAGCCTCCCGATCGCACCAAACGGATCGCCTCCTTGATAAGCCGCTCTGGATTTCCTGCGGTACTTGCGACAAAGCGCATGTGGACGAGGTCAAAGGTGCCGTCAGGTAAATCCGACCCATAAGCGTCGCCGAGCTGAAAATGTACATTGCTCGGCGCGTTTCGGCGCGCATGCTCCAGAAAATCTGCGTCCATATCGAGCCCAATCACTTGGCCAGCAGGTCCCACGCGAGCACTGAGAAGATCGGTAATGCCGCCGGGTCCGCAGCCGATATCGAGACAGGTCCAGCCCTGCATTGGTCCGAACCGCTCTAGCATTGCGACCGCGTCGGGAGCCATGGCCTCAGACTGAACATGAAGGCGCGCGATTTCGCCTGTGCGATGCTCGATCGGGTAATTTCCTGAGAACGTCCCCATGTTACTGCCCCCTTGAGAGCCGTTTAGATCAATGGTGCAATTCACGCGTTGCAAACTGTAAAAAAGCAGTTCGCTCTTCTGTCCCGCCCGTTATTCGTTTCGCCTGATCAAATCGCAGCTGAATGCCATCCCGCACGATGCCTCGTATCGCGGTACTCCAAGCTTATCCGGATTGCACAGGCCTAAGCTCGGGCGAGCGTTCTGGTCGTCACAATCTCCACCGCGGCAAAGGTCGGATTGACGGTATCACTGACTGCAAGACGGCCGACCCAATGAACATCATTGGGTCACTACGGCGTCCATTCCTCGGCGCTGGCTCCGGCCAGCGATTGGACGCGTGCTTCGTCGGCGGCGAGTTCCCGCGCTGGCCCGGAATAGACGACGTGACCGTCGTCGAGCACATAAGCATGGTCGGCAATTTCGAGACTCATGCGGACGTTCTGCTCCACCAGCAGCACGGAAATGCCCTCCGTGCGCATCTGCGCTACGATGCGGAAGACTTCGCGGGTGATGAGCGGGGCTAGGCCCTGCGAAGGTTCGTCGAGAATAAGGAGCTTGGGATTGACGAGGAGCGCTCGCGCGATCGCGAGCATTTCCTGCTCGCCGCCGGACAGTTGCCTGCCGCGGTTTGATCGGCGCTCGGCCAGCCGGGGAAACAGCCGATAGACGCTTTCCGGTGTCCACGGGCCCGGCCGCTCTATCGGTACCAACAGATTCTCGTTGACGGTTAGGTTGGGAAAAATGCGGCGGCCTTCCGGAACGTAGCCGACACCGAGCGCGGCGATGCGATACGGCGCCCAGCCGGTCGTCTCCCTGCCCAGAATGGCGACGCGTCCGTCGCGCGGCGGGGTCAATCCCATGACGCTTCGTAACGTCGTCGTCTTGCCGGCGCCATTGCGGCCGAGGAGGGCGGTGACCTTGCCTTCGGCGGCCTGGAGGCTGACGCCGTGCAGAATGTGGCTCTTGCCGTAATAGGTCTGCAGCCCTTCGGCGCTGAGTGCTGCGCTCATGCCGCCTGTCCCAGATAGGCGCTCTGGACTGCCACGTTGGCGGCGATCTCCTTCGGCGTGCCTTCGGCGAGAAGACCGCCCTGATCGAGCACGGTGATGCGGTCGGCAAGATGGAACACGACGCGCATGTCGTGTTCGATCAGCACGATGGTGAGTTGACCGTCCTTGTGCAGGCGACCGATGAGCTGGGTGATCGCGTAGGTCTCCTGGTCGCCCATGCCGGCCGTCGGCTCATCGAGCAGAAGCAGGCGCGGCTTTAACGCGAGCGCCATCATGATTTCGGTGGCGCGCTGATCGCCGTGGGCAAGTTCTCCCACCAGGCGATTAGATTTGCTGGCAAGGCCTCCCATGTTGAGCAAGTCGCCGACCCGGGCGCGAACGGCCTTGTCGGCGTTGCGCGAAAGCCAGGGCCGCAACCGAAACCCGGACGCGACCTCGACCGGGATGCGCAGATTCTCGTGCACCGAGAGTTCGGGAAAGACCTCGGTGACTTGAAAAGTGCGGGCGATGCCGCGCCACACCCGCCGCGCCGGCAAGAGGCCGCTGATGTCGTCGCCATCGAAAATGACGCGGCCCGAACTCTGCCGAAGGAATCCGCTGATCAGGTTGAAGAACGTCGTCTTGCCGGCGCCGTTCGGACCAATGATGGCGCGCAACTCATTCGCTTCCACTGTCATCGATACATTTTTGACCGCAACCAGGCTGCCGAAATGCTTGGAGACGTTCTCGACCCGCAACAGGCTCACGATGCCCCCTTTCGCCGGATGATGCCGAGGACGCCGCGCGGAAAGAAAAGAACGACGAGCACAAAGAACAGGCCGATAAACGACATCCAGTTCTGCGTCGCGCTCGAAACGTAATCCTGCAGCACGATGAAGATTGCGGCGCCGATGAGCGGTCCCCAGAAGCTGCGCATGCCGCCGAGTACCGCCATGATGACGAAATTGCCCGATTGATCCCAGCGGAGCGCGCGTGGATCGACGAAATCGTTGAGTAGCGCGTAGAGCGTGCCCGCGATGCTGACGAAGAAGCAGGAAATCACCCAGGACGCCCAAATGTGCCGGTCCACCGGAATGCCGAGAAACCGGGCGCGGCGCTCGTTCTCGCGGATCGCCAACAGCGTGCGGCCGAAGGGCGAGCGCAGCAGGAACGCCATTGCTGCCGCGCAGATCGCGAACACCGCGAGCACGAAGTAATAAAATGCCCTGCCGTCCCTGAGGATGTCGATGGTGGTGAAGCCGAAGTTGAGCGGCATGCGGTGCCAGGCGCTGACCCCATCGTCGCCGCCGGTGACCGACGACCATTGAAAAGCGATGTAGAAAAACACCTGGCCAAAGGCGATGGTGCACATGGCGAAATAGACGCCCCGCAAGCGGGCGATCAACGGCCCGACAACCGCCGCAGCGGCCGTCGCCACGACGATGCCGACCAGCATGCCGACCGGCGTGCTCGGATAGAGATATTTGATGGTCAGGGCGGTGCCGTAGGCGCCGAGGCCGAAATAGGCCGCATGCCCGAAGGAGAGCACGCCGGTAAAGCCGAGGAGGAAATTGAGCGCCATCGCCGCCAGCGCGTAGATCACCACGCGACTGCCAAGTTCGACATAGCCGTGAACATGCGTGAGCCAGAACGGTGCGGTGAGCAGCAGCAGCCAGACCGCGGCGTCGCCGGCGCGCTTGTCGAGTTGCGGCATCAAAAACGGCCCTCTTCGCCCAGGAGCCCGCGTGGCCGGATGATCAAGACTGCCGCCATCATCACGTAGATGACCGCTTCGCTGGCCGACGGAAAGAATACGCTGGTCACGCCCGAGGCGACGCCGATCAGCAATCCGCCCAGAAGCGTGCCAGGCAGCGAGCCAAGCCCGCCGACAATGATGGCGATGAAGCTCGGCATGATGAGATTGTCGCCGACCGTCGGCTGCAGGCCGAGCATGCCGACGGCGAGCACGCCGGCGAGGCCGGCGAGATAGATGCCGAGAGCGAAGTTGAGGTTGCGCAGTACGCGCACGTTGACGCCGAGGACGGAAACGGTCTCAAGGTCAAGCGTGCCGGCACGGATGCGCAACCCCAGGCGGGTGCGGTTGAGGATCAGGAACAGGCCGAGCACTGCGGTCGCCACCAGGATCATCATGAAGACGCGATAGCCGGTGAGGAAGAAATACTCGCTGCTCAAAGGAGCCGCGAGCCACGCCGGAATTTGATAGGGCAGGCTCTGCGCGCCCCAGATGAAGCGCGTGCCATCTTCGATCATGAAGGCCAAGCCGAAGGTCAACAGCAGGCTGTAGAGTGGATCGCGCCCGTAAAGCCGGCGGATCAGGATGCGCTCGATCAGGGCGCCGATGATGGCGACCAGAAACGGCGACACCAGCAGCGCACCCCAAAATCCAAGATAAGGGACGAGCGTGTACGCGAGGTAGCCGCCGATCGCGAGGAATCCGCCGTGGGCGAAGTTGATCACGCCCGAAAGGTTGAGGATGAGCGACAGACCGAGCGCCATTAACGCATAAAAGGCGCCGATAATCAGCCCGTTGAAAACGTTGAAAAGCAGCAGTTGCATCATGCGGCGATCACGAAAACGCTGCGGCCCGCCGCGCGCGATCGCTGCGGGCCTGGACGGATAGCAACGACAATACGGGCCTGGGACGCCCCCTCGCAGAAAACCTAGGGCCAGATGTACCGGCCCGCTCCCACTATGCCATTTTACGACGGCCACACCAGCTTGCAGCCGGTCTGATCGACCGGCAACGCAACCTGGTCGCCTTTCACCAATTGCGTGACCGCGAACAGGTCTTCCGGATCGCCGCCCGCGGGCGCCGGCTGCGAATGGCCCACGAAAAGGGTGGGCATCAGCTGGTTGTCGCCTTCGCGATAGTAAGCATCGTTCGGCATCAACGCGACTTCGGGCGGCAGGACCAAACCTTGCATCGCCTTGGCCAATTTGACGGGCTCAACCGACTTCGCCTTCTCGGCGGCCAGCTTGCAGGTATGGACGGCGGTGTAGCCGAACCAGGTGCGCGCGGTCGGCACTTTGCCGCCGCTTCGCTTGCGGACCTCGGCGACGAACTCGGCCACGTGGGGCACATTCGGCTGCTTCCAATACCATTCGAATACCCAATCGCCGAACAGCGCTTGCGGCGGCAGCCCTTCGTTGACTTCGAGTTCCTGCTGCGCGCCGGCGATGTGAAACTTCTTGTCCAGGCCGAACTGCACCGATTGTTTGAGGCAGTTGATCATGTCGTCGCCTGCAAGCAGCAGGATGATCGCGTCCGGATTGGTCGACTGCGCCTTGATGAGATAGGACGAGAAGTCAGTCGATTGCAGCGGCACCATGTCGCCGCCCGCCTTGGTGCCGCTGGCGGCCTTCAGGCTCGCTTCAAAGCCCGCCTGCAATCCATGACCGAAAGCATAATCGGTGGTGATGAAGTACCACTTCTTGCCATACTGTTCGAGGAGCAGCTTCGATACCGAATTGGTTTCCATCCGCGTCGTGTTGCACACGCGGAAGACGTTCCAATGGCACTGCGTTCCGGTGACGCTGTCGGTATGGCCGCCGGGAACGATGTGGAACACGCCTTTCTCGAAGGCGACGTTCGCCATGGCCTGGGCCAGCCCGGAATTGATGTTGCCGATCAGGAAGTTGACCTTATCGCGGTCGATCAATTTGTTGGCTTTCTGCACCGCCGTGGCGGCATCCGCGCTGGTCGAATCCTCGACAAGAAGCTGGACTTGTCGGCCGAGAATGCCGTTTTGGGCATTGATCTGGTCGAGGGCGAGCTGCGCGCCGATCAACTCGTTCTTGCCGAGCGCCGCGTAGGTGCCGGTCAGCGGGTTATCGAGGCCGATCTTGAGAGGCTCGTCGGCGAGCGTCTTGACGACAAATGGGCTCGCGACCTGGATGGCGCCCATCGCCAGACCGGCCTTGAGAACGGTCCTGCGGTGCGCCAGGGGACGGCTCAGCAGTTCCTTGGACATCGTATTCTCCCTTGTGTTCTAGCGTCTTTGCGATTTTCGCGCCCGGAACCTTGACCTGGTGGATGTAACATCAAAGCAAATAAAACGAAAGAAATCAGAGGCCAAATTGTCGCCTGGTGGATTAGGATGCATTCAATTACTCCGCAGCGGCGCCCGCTGCAGCATTGGAACATTGCCGCACTCGCGCACTGAGCGCGGTTGCGCCGCGTGCCGGTCTTGCCGAAAATGAGCCTGAAATTTGTCGAAGCCGGGCCCCGGCTTGCGGTTGATTCAAAGCCGGGTAAGGAAGGCCGATGGCTGCGGACAGCGACGACTTCGACACCAAGCCCGGCGAAAATTGGGTCGGCCGCTCCATCCCGCGATTCGAAGACGCTGCACTGCTCGCCGGCCGCGGACGCTACCTCGACGATCTCGGTGTGCGACCCGGGACGCTGCAGGCCGCGATCCTGCGCTCGCCGCACGCGCACGCGGACATCGAGTTGATCGATTGCACGGCGGCGCGGGCGGCCGAGGGCGTCGCCGCGGTGCTCACCGGCGCCGACATCAAGGCGCTGACGTCGAGCCTCGTGGTCGGCGTCAAAGCCGCGATCGAGTGCTGGCCGATTGCCGTCGATCGGGTGCGGCATGTCGGCGAGCCGGTCGCCGTCGTGGTCGCGTCCGACCGCTACTGCGCCGAGGACGCCCTCGACCTCATCGAGGTCCGCTATCGCCCGCTCCCCGCTGTGGTGGATCCGCTCGCCGCCGCAGCGCCGGACGCTCCGGTCCTCCACCCGGCGGCGAAAAGCAACGTCATCGGCGAGCGCCGCTTTCGTTATGGCGACCCGGAAAGCGCCTTCGCCGCCGCCGCGCATCGCATCCGCGTCGACGTCCGTTATCCGCGCAACTCGTGCACGCCGATCGAAACCTACGGTGTCGTCGCCGAATACGATCCCGGCGAAGACGCGTACGACGTGCTCGCCAACTTCCAGGGGCCGTTCAGCCTGCATCCAGTCATGGCGCGGGCGCTGAAGGTCCCGGGCAATCGCTTCCGTTTGCGGACGCCGCCAGACTCCGGCGGCAGCTTTGGCGTCAAGCAGGCGATCTTTCCCTACATCGTGCTGATCGCCGTTGCCGCGCGGGTCGCCGGACGGCCGGTGAAGTGGATCGAAGACCGCCTCGAGCATCTGTCCGCATCGGTCTCCGCGACCAACCGCGTCACCATGCTGGAGGCCGCCGTCGACGATGACGGCCGCATCGCCGCGCTTTCGTTCGACCAACTCGAAGATTGCGGCGCACACCTGCGCGCGCCGGAGCCCGCCACCCTCTATCGCATGCACGGCAATCTGACCGGCGCCTACGACATCCGGCACGTCGAAATCCGTAACCGGATCGTGCTCACCAACAAGACGCCGACCGGGCTCAATCGCGGCTTTGGCGGGCCGCAAGCCTATTATCCGCTCGAACGGCTGATGCAGCGGATTGCGATCGAGCTGAAACTCGATCCGCTGGAGGTCATTCGCCGCAATCTCATTCCCGCCAGCGCGATGCCATACCGGACCGCGACCGGCGCCTTGCTCGATTCCGGAGATTTCGCGACGACGCTCGACGCTGCCGCGCGCGACGGCGGGCTTGATGAGCTTCTGGCGCGCCGCGATGCGGCGCGCGCGCAAGGCCGGCACTACGGCATCGGCTTCGCCGCCGTCGTCGAGCCGAGCGTTTCGAATATGGGCTACATCACCACCGCGCTCACTCCCGAAGAACGCCAGCGCGCCGGGCCCAAGAACGGCGCCCAGGCCACCGCCACGGTCAGTCTCGATCCGCTCGGCGCCGTCTCGGTGCAGGTGGCCTCGACGCCGCAAGGCCAGGGCCATCGCACCGTGCTGGCGCAAGTGATTGCCGACGCGCTCGGACTAAATCCGCAAGATGTCCGGGTGATCGCCGACGTCGACACCGCCAAGGACGCCTGGTCCATCGCCTCGGGCAATTATTCCAGCCGGTTTGCACCGGCGGTCGCCGGCGCCGCGCGAATGGCGGCATTGAATCTGCGCGACCGCCTGGCGCGCATGGCGGCGGCCCAGCTCAACGTCGCGCCGGCCGAAATCGTATTCGCCGGCGGCCGCGTCGCCGCCCGGGCCAATCCCGATAATGCCGTGTCGTTTGCCCGCGTCGCGGCGGCCGGGCATTGGGCCCCGGGCACGATCCCCTTCGAGCTCGGTCAGACCGTCCGCGAGACGGTGTTCTGGACGCCGCCGGAGCTCACGGCGCCGACCGACGCCGATGAAGTCAACAGCTCGCTGTGTCACGGTTTCATTTTTGATTTCTGCGGCGTGGAGATCGATCAAATATCCGGCGCCGTGCGCATTGATCGCTACGTCACCATGCATGATTGCGGACGCATCCTGCATCCGGCGATGGTGGCAGGCCAGATCGGCGGCGGTTTCGCGCACGCGCTCGGCGCCGCCTTGTACGAGGAATACGCCTACGCGCCCGACGGCAGCTTTCTCTCCGGCACCTTTGCCGATTATCTGCTGCCGACCGCGATGGAGGTGCCGGAGCCGGTTATCTTACACCGCGAGTCGCCATCGCCCTTCACGCCGCTCGGCGCCAAGGGTGTCGGCGAAGGCAATTGCATGTCGACGCCGGTTTGCATCGCCAATGCCATTGCCGATGCACTCGATCTCGCGGAGCTAGACCTGCCGGCGACGCCGGCGAAGCTTGCCGCTCACGTCCACGGTGCCGAGCCGGAGCGCGCCCGGCAATCGCGGAGGCTTCCGTGAAGCCCGCGGCGTTCGACTATGTGCGCGCCGAAAGCCTCGACGAGGCGCTCGATGTGCTCCAACAAGAAGGCACGGACGCAAGCATCCTCGCCGGCGGGCAAACGCTCGTTCCACTCCTCAACATGCGCATGGCGCGGCCCCGTGTCGTGGTCGACATCATGCGGGTCCCGGGACTCGATGTTATTGAAACAAGCGACAACGCCATCCGCGTCGGCGCGGCGGTTCGCCAAAGCGAACTCGAACGGCACGCGCCCCTCGGGTCCAGCCAGCCGCTGCTGGCTGCTGCGCTGCCTTGGGTCGGCCATGCGCAAACCCGCAATCGCGGCACGGTATGCGGATCGGTTGCGTATGCCGATCCGAGCGCCGAGCTGCCGCTGGTTCTGGTTGCGCTCGGCGGCGACATCGAGCTGCGGTCGCGACGGGGCCCGCGCCGGGTTGCCGCCGAGACGTTCTTCACCGGCATCATGTCCACCGATCGCAACGACGACGAACTGATCGAAGCGGTACGCTTTCCCACGGCGCGCCCCGGCACCGGCTATGCGTTCCGCGAGATCGGGCGACGCCATGGCGATTTTGCCATCGTCGCCTGCGCGGCGGTGGTGGATGCGCGAGCGGCGCGGCTCGCGGTCGGAGGCGTGGCTGACCGCCCGGTGGCGTGCACGCTGCCGCTCCCGGGCGATCCCGGCCTTGACGATGCGCTCGATGCGTTCGCCTGGGATCTCGATGCCCGCGACGACCTGCATGCGAGTGCGGTATACCGGCGGCAGCTGGTGCGCCGGCTCGGACGGAAGACGCTCGAAGAGGCTGGGCGATGCCGCGCCTGAGCGCCACCGCATCGCACCGTGTGAGCTTCACGCTCAACGGCCGCGCCGTCTCCGGGCAAGCGGAGCCGCGCATGTTGCTGAGCGATTTTCTTCGCCACGTTCTCGGCGCGACCGGCACGCATGTCGGCTGCGAGCACGGCGTCTGTGGCGCATGCACCATCCAGATCGAGGGCGTCCCGGCGCGCTCCTGCCTCACCCTTGCAGTGCAGGCGGAAGGCGCCGACATTCGCACCGTCGAAGGACTGGCGCCGGCGCCGGATCGGCTGTCTCCATTGCAAAATGCCTTCCGCGAGAATTTCGCCTTACAGTGCGGGTTCTGCACGCCGGGCATTCTGATGTCGCTTGACGCGCTGCTGCGCGATCGGCCGGACGCTGCTGAACCGGAAATCCGCGAATTCCTGTCCGGCCATTTGTGCCGATGCACCGGCTACGCATCGATCGTCAAAGCTGCGCTGGCGGCGGCGCGTGAGCGCCGTGAGGAACGCCGTCATGCTTGACCTCGGCACGAGCTTTGTCGCAAGCGTCGAGCGCGATCCCAGGGCGCTGGCGATTGTCGACGGCGAGGTGCAGCTCACCTATCAGGAGTGGTATCGCAGGATTTCCTCGCTGGTCGCGGCGTTCGACGAGCTTGGGCTCAATCCCGGCGACCATCTCGTTACCGTGCTGCAAAACTGCTGGGAGGCCGCGACTATCCACTGGGCCTGCCAGTTCGCCGGCATCATCATCACGCCGGTCAATTGGCGCGCCAAAGACGATGAACTTGATTTTTGCATCGACGATGCGCAAGCCCGCGCCATCGTCTATCAGGATGTGTCCGCGGAAGCGGCCGCCGACGCGAAACGGGCGAAGGGCCTTCTGCGCATCGCGGTCGCGGTTCCCGGCGCAGCGGACCTCGATTTTATGCGCATTGTGGAAACTAACGAGGACGACGCGATGCCGCGCGTCGGGCCCGATGCGTGGTCGCTGATGCTCTACACGTCAGGCACCACGTCGCGCCCCAAGGGCGTGCCGCGGCGCCATCAGGCCGAGCGCGCCGCAGCGGTCGCCCATGTGGCGCAGAACCTCTACGGGCGCGGCGAGCGCACGCTCGGCGTCATGCCGCTCTACCACACCATGGGCGTCCGTTCGTTGCTTTCGATGTCGCTCATCGGCGGCACATTCGTCTGCCTGCCGCAATTCGATATCGAACGGGCGTTAAAACTGATTGCCGCCGAGCGGATCACCAATCTTTATCTGGTGCCGACGCTCTATCACGATCTCGTGCATCATCCGCAGTTTGCCGGCACGGACGCCAGCGCGGTGCGCAAGCTCGGCTTTGCCGGCGCGCCGATGACCGAAGCGCTTCTGAAAAAGCTCGCTGCGGCGTTCCGCCCGGAGCTCTTCGTCAATCATTACGGCAGCTCCGAGATCTATACCTTCACCATTGAGCAGAATGCGGCGGACAAACCCGGCTCCGCCGGCCGCGCCGGCATCAATCAGTCGATTCGGGTGGTGCGTCTCGGCGCCAAATCGGCCGACGAAACCGCCGCCGCCGGCGAGGAAGGCGAAATCGTCGCACTGCTCGCCGGCGATGAATTGTTCGAGGGCTATTGGCGCCGTCCCGACGCCGATGCCGCAGCGATCCGCGGCGGCTGGTATTTCACCGGCGACACCGGATTTGTCGATGCCGACGGCGATCTCTTCGTCACCGGCCGGGTCGACGACATGATCATCACCGGCGGCGAGAATGTCTCGCCGGTGGAGATCGAAAGCGCGTTGTCTCTGCACCCGGCGGTCGCCGAAGTCGCCGTCGTCGGGTTGGCGGATGAGCGCTTGGGCAAAATCGTCTGCGCCTTCGTCAAGCGGCGTGCCGCGGTATCGGAGGCGGAACTCGACAGGTTTTGCCGCGACTCCAGCCTCGCGGACTTCAAGCGCCCGCGCCGCTACGAATTCGTCGCCGAGATTCCCAAATCTCCGGTCGGCAAGCTTTTGCGGAGGAAGCTCGTGGCCGGTGAATTTCGGCCCGAGCGCGACCACGCCGTGAGCAATCAGGAAGGAAGCCCGGTATGAATACGCCCTTGACGTTTGCCGATGCGCGGCTTGCGCACCTCGACGGCTTTCGCGTCGAGATCGATCCCGAGCGCGAGCGCGCCGACGTGATCCTCGACCGGCCGCCGTTCAACATCATCGAGATGCCGCAGCGCGACCAGTTGCGGCTTGTTTTCGAAGCGATCGACGAGGACGCCCGGGTGCGGGTGATCGTACTGCGCGCGGTCGGCGAGCATTTTTCCTCCGGCGGCAACATCAAAGGCTTTCTGGAAGCCTCGCCCGAGCACGTCTCCAAGCTTGCCTGGAACATCGCCGCTCCGGCGCGCTGCGCCAAGCCGGTGATTGCCGCCAACCGCGGCTATTGCTTCGGCGTCGGCTTCGAAATCTCGCTCGCCTGCGATTTCCGCATCGTGTCGGAGACTTGTTTCTATGCGCTGCCGGAGCAGCGGCTCGGCCAGATTCCCGGATCGGGCGGCTCGGCGCGCCTGCAGAAGATGGCCGGCATCGCCCGGACCAAGGACATCGTGATGCGCTCAAAGCGCATTGCGGCCAAGCAGGCGCTCGACTGGGGCATCGCGACCGAGTGTATCCCCGACGGCCAGCTCGAAGCGGCGACCGACGCACTGGTGGATGAGCTGCGCGCGTTTTCGCCGCTGGCGCAACGCACCGCCAAAAAGCTCCTCAACGATACCGAAGACGCAACGCTGTCGGTCGCCATCGAGCTGGAAGGCCATTGCTACAGCCGCTTGCGCCAATCCGACGATTTTCGCGAAGGCGTGGAGGCGTTCCATGCCAAGCGGAAAGCGAAGTTTCGCGGCAGTTGAGGCGCCGATCTATTTCGCGCTGCCAGGCTTTCTCCATTTGAGCGACACCGCAAACATCACCATGAACAGCGGAATAGCGATGATCGAAAACGACCAGGCGATCTGATAATAGGCCGTGCGCCAGTCCACCAGCATCGCGAGGTGATCGATCTCATTTGTGTAATCCAGTTTGTCGGGTCCGCTGCATTCGACATAATGGAAGAACGAATAAGAGATCTCGGAAACGCCGAGACATAACGCAGCGGCCGCCAGCGATAAAGCGATCACCAGAATCGCCAGCCATCGCGCCAAACCGGGCTTGTGAAAAACGTCGGCCTTTTCGGCCGCGAATGTGGTGGCCGCGACGACGATGCCGTCAAAGGCCAGCAGAGCCAATCCTTTTCCATCGAGGACGGTCAGGATTTCATAAAAGGTTTTCACCATGTCGTGCGCGTTGCTGGGAATGAATTGAGTTCCGGCGCTGTGCAAAAGCTCGATTTTTTGCAGCAGGTCGCATGCCACATTGCTCTCCTGTTGTAAGGGCGAATAGCCATTGTCGCGGCGGTGAATTGGGCGGATCGTTGCGAGGGTTGCGAGGGTTGCGGAAACCTCGCGCTTTGCGGCTCACCCGACGCTCCGCTCGTCGGCGATGATCTTGCCGTCGTTCGGCAGCGTGCCGGGCGGCACCAGCGTGACGCGGCCTTTGAGCTTGGTCACCGCCTGCAGGCTCGCCACCACCGCATCGGCAAGGCCGCTTGCCGCTCCAGCGCCGGCGCATTCAGCCGCGAGCGTCATCACGTCCTGCTCGGCCTCGCGAACGACCGACAGGCGCACGCGCAGAAGCTCGGGATGACGCTTGGCGACTTCGGCGATCTGACCCGGATGCACGAACATGCCTTTCACTTTTGTGGTCTGATCGGCCCGTCCCATCCAGCCTTTGATCCGCGTGTTGGTGCGGCCGCACGGCGAGCCCCCAACAAGCACGGCGGAGAGGTCGCCAGTGGCTAGGCGGATCATCGGATAATCGGCGTTGAACGACGTCACGACCACTTCGCCCACGTCGCCTTCGGCGAGCGGGTCGCCGGTGCCCGGCCGCACGATCTCGACGATGACCGATTCATTGATCACCATGCCTTCCAGCGCCGGGGTTTCGTAGGCGATCACGCCGAGCTCGGCGGTGGCGTAGCACTGCAAGACCGCGACGCCGCGGGCCGCAAGCTCGGCGCGCAGCGACGACGGCAGGGCCGCCCCCGAAACCAGGCCCCGCTTGATCGATGATACGTCTTTGCCCGCCTTCGCCGCCGTATCGAGCAGGATTTTGAGAAAATCCGGCGTGCCGGTGTAGCCGCTCGGTTTGAGCTGCGCGATCGCGTCAACCTGCTGCTCGGTATTGCCGACGCCGCCGGGAATGACCGTGCAGCCGAGCGCATGGGCGCCGGCCTCGAGAATAAAGCCGCCGGGCGTGAGGTGATAGGCAAATGAGTTGTGCACCACCTCGCCGGCGCGGAAACCGGCGGCGAACAGCGCGCGCGCGGAGTTCCACCAGTCCTTGCCGTGGCCTTCCGGCTCGAAGATCGGTCCGGGCGACATCAACAAACGCTTCAGCTTTCCCGGCGCGGTGACGGCAAAGCCACCGAGCGGCGGATTATCCTGTTGCCGATCCTTGAGGTCGGATTTGCGCAGCACCGGCAAGCCGGCCAGCGCCGCGCGCGAGGTGACCGCTGCCGGATCGATGCCGGCGAGCTGCGCGCCCCAGCCCGGCGCGGTCACGGCCCGCGCGATCAACTGCGGCAGCTGCGAAAACTGCTCGCGTTCGCGCGCTTCCGGCGCGCGGGTCTCCAGCGCATCGTAAAAATCCTGCATCACCGGGACACCATGGTTCAATGCGCGAGCGCGAGACCGCCGCCGGCTTCGAGCGGACGAAACGCCTTATCGCCGGGGATGGCGGAGACGAGCTTCGGCAGATCCCACTCACCTTTGGATTCGGCCGGCGACTTGATCTGAACCAGAAAGCCGTCATGCACCATGCGGCCGTCAGCCCGCAGTCTTCCATCGCGCGTGAAAGCGTCGTTCACCGGCATTTCACGCATCTTGGCGAGGACGACCTTGGGATCGTCCGAATTCGCCGCCTCGCCCGAGCCGGCGCCCGAATTCTGCTCGTAAGGCCCGGAGAGATCGGTGAGCACCCCGATCTTGACCTTGCCGCCGGACATCTCGGCATGCGCAGCCGGAGTTGACAGCAGGAATGCAGCGAGACCGCAGGCAACAAGGCGCATCAATTCCTCCCCAGAGCCGTTCCCGACGCGACCGTGATCCAGTGTTTTAGTGCGCCGATTTAACGGCGCGTTGTCAAGACATCGGCGCGAGTTTGTACCACGTGAATCCCCGCCGCTCATTCCCGCGCAAGCGGGAATCCAGACTGAGTCCCCGGTCTTCGCGGGGACGAGCGGACAATGCTGGCGAAACTCAAATCTCGACGCGGAAGCCGACTTCGATGACGCCATCGTGCGGGATTTTGAAATAATCCGGCGCCCGGCTGGAAATCTTGCTGAGGAAGGAAAAGATCGCGAAGGGTATCCGGCCCATCGCGGAGTTTTTCTCGCGCCGCAGGATGGTCTCGTGCGCGAGATAATAATGTTTGCGCTCGAGGTCGACGTCGAACCCCAGCATCTTGATGTTTTCCAGGCTCCGCGGCACGTCGGGCGTCTGCATGAAGCCGAGCCGCACCTGCACCCGATAGAAGCCGTGGCCGATGCGCTCGACCTGGTGGCGCTCATGGAACGGCACGCGCGGCCGGCGATCGAACACGAAGCTCAGCAGCGCCACCTTTTCGTGAAAAACCCGATTGTGCTGGAGGTGGCGAATCAGCATCGGCGAGGCGCCGTGCTCGACCTTGGTCAGCCAGACGCCGAGGCCGGGCGGGCGGCCGATGCAGAGATCGTCGACATAGGTCAGGAAGCGCTCGATCGGCAGGATCGACATGGCATAGAGGCGCCGCCGCACCTCCAACGAGCCCCGCCGCCAAGACAGCATCAAGGTCGCGATCGCAGCCCCGACGATCAGCGGGAACCAGCCGCCCTGGACAATCTTCAGCGAGTTGGACACCAGGAAAATGGCCTCGATCCCGCTGAACACCGCAATCACCGCGCCGGCGACGATCGGCGGCCAATTCCACCGCGTCACTGCGACACGATACAAGAGGATCGTCGTGACCAGCATGGTCCCGGACACGGCGATGCCGTAAGCGGATGCGAGCGCATCCGAACTCCTGAACACGATCACGACCAGCAAAGTCCCGGCCATCAGCAGCCAATTCGCCGTCGGCAGATAAACCTGTCCGGCTTCGTCGCTCGATGTCGGAATAATTTTGCAGCGCGGACTCAAGCCCATCTGAATGGCCTGCCGGGTCATCGAGAACACGCCGGAAATGAGCGCCTGCGAGGCGATGATCGTCGCCAGTGTCGCCAGCACCACCAACGGGATCACCGCCCATTGCGGGGCAAGGCTGTAGAACGGATTTTCGATCGCCTTCGGATCGGCGAGAACGTGCGCGCCCTGCCCGAAATAGTTCAGAATGAGCGCCGGAAAGACCAGGCCGAACCACGCCCGGCGGATGGCGAGGCGGCCGACATGGCCCATGTCGGCATAGAGCGCCTCGCCGCCGGTCAGCGCCAGAAACACGCCGCCCAGCACGATGAACAGCGTGACCGGGCTGGCGATGGCAAAGCGCACCGCCGCCATCGGATTGAAGGCCGCAATGATCGCCGGCGCTGCCCAGATGTTGACGATGCCGAGGACGCCGATGGCGACGAACCAGACCACCATGACCGGCCCGAACAACCGGCCGACGCTGCCGGTGCCGCGATATTGAAGCGCGAAAAGCCCGACCAGGATGACCAGCGTTGCCGGTACGACAAAGTTCGCGGCGCTGGGGCTGAATTTCAGTCCCTCGATGGCCGAAAGCACCGAAATCGCCGGCGTGATGACGCCGTCGCCATAAAGCAGCGCGGCACCGATGACGCCGAGCAGAACCACGATCGACAATTTGATCCGATCGTTGGTTTCGCGGTGGCCCTCGACCAGCGACAGGAGAGCCAGGATGCCGCCCTCCCCCTCATTGTCGGCGCGCAGGACGAGTGTGACGTACTTCACCGAGATCAGCACCATCAGCGCCCAGAACGTCAGCGAGACGATGCCGAGCACCGCAGTGGCATCGGGTGCGTGGCCGGTGGCGTTGAGCGCCGTGGAAAACGTGTACAGGGGGCTCGTGCCAATATCGCCGAACACGACGCCGAGCGCCGTCAGCGCCAGCAGCGATGGGCCATGCTGCCCTCCGGCCCCGCGGGCGTACGCTTGGCCGTGCTCCGATTCCGGGCTCTGATCGCTGGCGCCAACCGCCGTATTAGACGGCACTTCCATCGCAGCGCCTCGTCGGTCACGGTGTTTCATAGGCCCGATCCGTGACAATCAAGATTCAGGCCAGAAATGAATGCAAGCCTAGCTAGCCGGGACGGCACGTTGGAGGCCGGCGCATCGTCGCGGCGGTTTAGCGAGCCTCGACGGCCAGAGCCCGGATTTACCTGATGCTAACCATACTGCCCCACCATCGTACCTCGCTATCATCACGAGGTGCGAATCATGGCTTACCTCCTGCCGCGGGCAATCTTGATCCTGCTCGCTTGGGCAATGACCTGCGCTCTCATCAGGAATTTGTGGCCGGGGGCTGATCCGATGATCTTCGGCGTGGCCGCGGCATCGTGGATTTTTGGCGGGACCGCATATTTCGCATACTTGCGAAAGCTGCGGCGCCAGATCGACGAGCTTCAACGCAATCGCGGTTACAGCGTCGACCGCAGCGTGACCTGACAAGCCGCCATCCGACCCCGGCCGCTCGCCGCTGCCTGAAGACGCAAAAGCAGACTTCAGCGGATACGGTCGGCTAACGGATCGCCGACACGCCGCAGGACGCGCGGCTAGCCCGGATCAGACGCCGGCGCGATTCCAGCCGCGGGCGCGATCGCCATACACTTCGAAGCCGTTCGGTGTGACCACCACCGTATCTTCGAGCTTGATGAAGCCGCGGCGCGGATGCAGCAGGGTGGTTTCGACCGAAATCACCATGCCGGCTTCGAGCGGCCGGTGCGCATCATAGTCATCGTACGGCACTGGACCCGAACTGGTCAGCCGCGGCGCTTCGTGGCTCACGAGCCCCATGCCGTGGGCGAGGAATTCGATGTGGTTGTGCAGCTTTGATTGATGCAGCACGGAGTTGGCCGCCGTATAAATCTCGCCGCCCTTGACGCCAGCGCGGATCGGCTTGAACGCCGCCTGCTGAATCGACTCGATCTCGGCCAGCAAATCGACAAGCTCGGCGTCGGGCTCGCCGGCAACCGCCATGCGCGCCAGATCGCCGATATAGCCGTGGTAGTTGCCGCCGGAGTCAACCGACAGCGGATCGCCCTTCCCCCAGCGCTGCTCCGACGGCGCGCGGTTCAAACTAGAGCCTGCGGCGATCAGGCAGTAGTCGAAGATCAGTCCGCGCATTGTTTCTTCGCGGCGCAACGCCTCGGCCATTTCCGCTTTGGTGGCGCCGGCGCCGTGGCTCTGGAAGACCGCGAGCATCGAGTTGATGACCAGCTCGGAGGCGTGGCGGAGCTTCTCCAGCTCTTCGGGAGTTTTGCGCGCGCGCAAGCGCTCGAGGACGAACAGCGCGTCCTTAAACTCGGCGTCGGGGAAGGCCTTGCGCAGCGTGGCTGACGTGGCGGTCGGGATGAATGCCAGCTCGAGGCCGATGGACTTCGGCTTCGTGCCGAGGCGGCGCAGGTAGTCCGCAGCCTGCTCCATGACATCGACCGCGCCGGAGCTTTTGGTATTAACCTCGGAGACCCAGAACGGCTTGACCTGGGTTTGATAGCCTTCCATGCGATGGCCGAAATAGCCTGCCTTTTGCGAGGCGCCCTTGACGTAGACGAATACCGGCAGATAGCGGGTGACGCCGATCGCATCCATGGTATCGAAGAAGAACGAGCGATGGCCGCCGAGGAGATATTGGACATTGGGCTTCGAGGTGGCGACCAGCACGTCGATGCCGGCTTCGTCCATCAGCTGATCGAGCCTCGCGGTGTCGAACGGCGCAACTTGCGGTCGCTTGGTGACGTCCAGCATGATCGATCTCCTTGGCTAGGCTCCCTGACGCACCCTATCAAATCCGGCAAGCGAGATGAACCTGCTTCGGTCACGCGTCAATGCCGCGGCACCCATGCACGCGCCGCGGGGCCTGGGCCCCCAACTAGAGCTCCGGACTTATTAACGCGCAACCAAAACCGAATTGACGCAAGCCAGACGACGACGAGACAGCGGATGAGTTTGCTTGTGGTCGATTCTGTTGAAAAACTCGCCGGTTGAAACGCTGAAAGCCCACTGATTCAGTGCTGTTGAGAAGCAGGAACTGAGTCGATGATGGGACCACGGCAAATCGAACAGGGTGTGCTGTTCTACAACTTCTCGCTTGATGCGCATGTTCCGGCGGATCATTTGCTAAGATCGATCGACCGCTTTGTCGAGCTGTCGGAACTGCGCCGCGAGCTCGCGCCGTTCTACAGCTTGATGGGTCGCCCGTCGGTCGCTCCCGAGCTGATGATCCGGATGCTGATCGTCGGCTATTGCTTCGGCATTCGGTCCGAACGGCGCCTCTGCGAAGAGGTTCACCTCAATCTGGCGTACAGGTGGTTCTGTCGGCTCGGGCTTGACGGCGATGTCCCCGATCATTCGACCTTCTCGAAGAACCGGCATGGCCGTTTCCGCGAGAGCGATCTCCTTCGACGCGTCTTTGAGACGGTGCTGCAGCGCTGCATCCGCGAGGGACTGGTCGGCGGGGAAGCCTTTGCGATCGATGCCAGTCTAATCAAGGCGGATGCCAATCGGCAGAAAGGGATCGAGGGCGAAAAGGGGCTGCCACCAGAAGCGACCGGCCGGGCGGTCAAAGAGTATATGGCTGTGCTCGACGATGAGGCCTTCGGCGCTGCGACCGATGTCGTGCCCAAGTTCGTCTCACCGGCCGATCCGGCGGCGCGATGGACCGGAGCCCATGGCGGACAAGCATTCTTCGCCTATTCCACCAACTATATGATCGATGTCGACAACGCGATCATCGTTGATGTCGAAGCCACAACCGCGATCCGGCAGGCCGAGGTCCTGGCCGCAAAACGCATGATAGAACGCTCGCTCGATCGCTTCGATCTTTATCCCGCCCGCCTCCTCGGAGACAGCGCCTACGGCTCAGCCGAGATGCTCGGATGGCTCGTCTACGAGCATGGCATCGAGCCACATGTGACCGTGTTCGATAAGTCGACCCGTCAGGACGGCACCTTCTCACGCGACGACTTCACCTATGACCATGTCGGCGACGTCTATTCTTGCCCCGCCGGCAAGATGCTGACGACGACCGGCTCACGTGTGAATGACGGAGCGACATTACGCTACCGCGCGAGCAAGTATGACTGCCAAGCCTGCCGCCTAAAGCCCCGATGCTGTCCGAAGGAGCCGGCCCGGTACGTGCCGCGATCGATCTATGAAGGCGCCCGTGACATGGCGCGCCAGATCGCAGGCTCGTGGCAAGGCCGCACCGCGCGACGACTGCGCAAGAAAGTTGAAATGCTGTTCGCCCATCTCAAACGCATTCTCAAACTCGATCGGCTCAGACTAAGAGGACCAAACGGCGCGCGCGATGAGTTCCTGCTCGCAGCAACCGCCCAAAACCTCCGAAAGCTGGCGAAGCTGATACCGATGCCAAGCCCTCACCCAGCCTGAGACCACCAGCAGTTTGCAATCGAGGGCCTTCGAACGGCCAGGCTGATTCATCTCCAATTACTCACCGACTTCTTCAACAGAATCGGCCCTTTCCGGACATGGCGGCTCATTTGTCGATCACTCATAAAGTCGATCGCGAACGCGCTCCCTAGGCCATTCCGCACTCGTTCGGAAATAAAACGCATCCGGCATTTTTTGACCTATCTCAATCGGTTTCGTTTCGACTGCTGGTAAGCACGATCCGAAAGTCTGGACGAACGGACACGATTAGTCGCAGAAGGGTTATGTAATGTTCGAATATGACGTCGTAGCAAAACGCATCGATGCTCATGGCAGCACGGCCAGCTGTAAGAGCGCTGATATAATTCTCGACACCGATGTCAACGGTCGCCCGGATGCCTTCAACCCGGCAGAATTGTTCCTCGCGGCCATTGCCGCCTGCATGATCAAGGGCATCGAGCGTGTCGCGCCGATGAACCATTTCGAATTTCGCGGCGTGGAGGTCCGCCTGCACGGTGTCCGCCAGGACAGTCCGCCATTCATGTCCTCCATAACCTATGAACTGATTGTCGATACGGACGAGGACGATCGCCGGCTCGACCTGATGCACTACAACGTGCGGAAATTCGGCACCGTATCGAACACCGTCGCCGCGGCGACAAAGCTCGAAGGTAAGATCATTCGAGCCCCAAAGTCCTGAGATGTGGGAAGTCTTCGAGGCGAATTCGATGCAACGCACGATGACGACGAGCATAAGCTTTCATGGCGCACGCCCCAGCAGGGGACATGAGGAAATCGAAACATGGCCAATAGAGAAGTCGTGATTTGTTCGCCGGTACGCACCGCCATTGGCACATACGGCGGCACACTCAAGGACGTGCCAGCGACTGATCTTGGTGCGGTCGTCGTCCGTGCAACGCTTGAGCGGGCGAAGCTGCCACCTGATGAAGTCGGTACGGTCGTCATGGGCAACGTGATCCAGGGCGGCAACAAGATGAACCCAGCGCGCCAGGCCGCCATCCATGGTGGCGTTCCGGTCGATATTCCGGCGATGACGGTCAACAGGGTGTGTGGTTCCGGCGCGCAGGCGATCGCCAGCGCCGCGCAGGAGGTGATGCTCGGGTTCATCGATAGCGCGGTTGCCGGCGGCATGGAGAACATGGACCGAGCGCCCTACCTCATGAGCTCAGGGCGCTGGGGCTACCGCATGGGCGACGGGCAAATCTTCGATGCGATGCTGATGGACGGCCTCAACGATGCCTTCTCCGGTCAGCATTCCGGATGGCACACGGAAGATCTTGCGCGTTCGCACCAGATCACCCGCGAAGAGCAGGACCGCTGGGCAGAGCGATCGCAGAAGCTGTTTTCGGCTTCTCAATCGGCTGGCACGTTCGCAACCGAGATCGCAGCGGTCGAAATCACCTCGCGCAAGGGTCCAACCAAGTTCGACAAGGACGAGCACAACAGGCCAGATACCACGCTGGAAAGCCTATCGAAGCTAAAGCCAGCGTTCCGCAAAGACGGCACGATCACGGCCGGTAACGCGCCAGGGCTCAATAGCGGGGCTGCCGCAATGATCGTGGCCGACCGCGCTTGGGCGGAGAAGAGGGGTCTCAAGCCAGTGGCGCGCCTCGTCGCCTACGGCATCGGCGCTGTTGAGCCAGGCATGTTCGGTCTCGGCCCTGTCCCTGCCGTGCGTCAGGCGCTCGATCGCGCCGGTTGGGAGATCGCTGATGTCGAGCGCGTCGAGATCAACGAGGCTTTCGCGGCGATCGTGATCGCTGTCTTCAAGGAACTCGCTTTGCCTCCGGATGTCGTCAATGTGGAAGGCGGCGCCATCGCGCACGGACACCCGATCGGCGCGACCGGCGCGGTGCTCACGACGCGTATCTTGCACTCGATGCAGCGCGACGGGATCAAACGAGGTGTCGTGACTTTGTGCATCGGAGGCGGTCAAGGCATCGCGCTTGCCCTCGAATCCGTTCGTTGATCACGTTGAAGCAACGAGGAGCTGAATATGAGCAGGGACTTTGCAGAGATCGCTCATGACGTAAGCACCGGCGTGGGGCGCCAGACGCAATGAAGGCATTCGGTGCTTTATCGTTGGCAGCGACAGCTTCGCGCGTCATCGACACCAAAACGAAGGAACTCATGGCGCTCGCGATCGGCATCGCAGTCCACTGCGATGGCTGCGTCGCCTACCACACGAAGATGGCCCATCAGCATGGAGCTACCCGAGAAGAGGTTGCGGAGACGGTTGCCCTCGCCATCTACATGGGAGGTGGGCCCGCGGCCGTGTACGGAGGGGATGCGCTGCGCGCATACGATCAGTTTGCCGGTACAAAGCCCTAACACATTAGGTGGCGAGCCAGAAACGCGGCACACGGACCCCGGGTCTGAACGCGGAGACGGTTATGGGATTGTCAGACAGACGCGCGGTGACAGTTCTCCTCACAGAGGAGCATCTGCGTAAGATGATCGAGGATCATCTCCTGAAGGAGGATGAGATCGGCGATAGGGTCAAGGTCGCACGCATCGCGCAAAAGCTGTTGGACGCCGGCTTGGGACTTCCGGACAGGCCGTGGCACGACTGGGACGACTTTGTGAAAGGGCTTGAATGATCGGATGGTTTGTGACCGACAAAAAAGACGGGAATGATCAGCAACCCAGAATTGCTCTCAACGGCATTTTACGGCGCGCGCAGAAGAAGGCGTGAAGTCTCTTGCTGGCCCTTCGCTGGCCCTTCGCTGGCCCTTCGCTGGCCCTTCGCTGGCCCTTCGCTGGCTTAATTCGCGGCAGCGCAGCAATTCGGTCGCTTTCCGCGGACATTCAGCGAGCCGCGCTTACAGAACCGATTTAGCGACTACGCGCCCTAATTTAGTTTGACGCGATGCGCTCAAGCAGCCGGTCAAGGGCCCGCTCGACCTCGATCGGCTTGGCGCGGCCGGCAAGATTGCCCGCAGCCGCGTCGGAGAGTGCCGTAGACGCGCAGCTAATGCCGGCAAAGCCGTAGATGCCGCTGGCGCCGGCGAGCGACTGCGCGATTTCGCCGATCCGCATCAGTGCGGGCGCCGGCCGAGCCTGCGTCAGTCCGTTCCGGCAGTCGAAAAGCGCGAATGCATCGGCCTCGAGCCGCCGCAAAAAACCTTCCCGCGCCGGCCAAAGACCGCTTTCGAGCGGAACGAAACGGCGCACTTCGGCGGCAAGCGCCATCGGATCGAATGGTTTTACGATCACGCCGGCGGCACCAAGCGCGGTAAATCGCCGGCGCTCGCGCAGTTCCCGGCGCGCGGTCAAGAATACAACCGGGATCGGCACCGTCCGCTTGTCGGCGCGCAATCGCGTCACCACCATCGGACCGTCCATGTTGGGCATGATGACGTCGAGCAGAATGAGATCGGGCCGCCAGGCGACCGCGGCCGTCAAAGCCTCCGCGCCGCAGGCGCAGTCGCGCACGATGAAGAACGGATCGAGCGTCAGCGCCGCCTCGACGGTTTGCCGCATATCGGTTTCGTCATCGACGAGCAGAACGTGAAGATGGATCATGGCTGCCTGCCGCGACTCCGCCGCGATAAAGCGCGAGCGATAGGAGCGGCAGCCGCATCACTGTTCTGTTAAAAGCGCTACCAATACCACCTACGTAGCAATACGGGCGAACCCGAGGGAGAAGGAGCATGTCATTGAAATTGATCCGTTTCGCCGCCCACGCGGCTGCCGCGCTGGTGCTGACGTTCGGCCTGGCGCGCGCGGCCGAACTCAATCCGGCGGCGGTGACCTACACGTTACCCGACCAGATCAAATGGCAGCCCCTGCCCGGCTTTGCCGGCGCCATGAAAGCGGTCATGGTCGGCGATCCGTCCAAGCCGGGGTTCTACGCCGTCATGATCAAATGGCTCCCCGGCAATCATTTCAGCCATCCGCATTTCCATCCCCACGACCGCTTCATCACCGTGCTCAAGGGCACATGGTGGGTCGGCAGCGGCACCAAGTTCGATCCCGACAACACGGTGCCAATGCCGGCGGGCACTTTCGTGACCCATTTCGGCAAGCAGGTGCACTTCGACGGCGCCAAGGACGAGGAGGCCATTCTTTTGATCGTCGGCGAAGGTCCGGAGACGCCGACGCCCGCGGAAGAAAAGTAAAATCGGCTCGCCGCGCGCCGCGTTCAGGCCGCGGATTTAGCCGGTGGCTTGGTTGCGGCAGATTTGCCGCCGACCGCGGCGATCAGGTCGGCGGCGCCGCGCCGGGCGCGATCGAGAAGAAGCTCGATCGAGGCTATCTCCACGCGGTTGCGGCCGCCGTCCTTGGCCCGATAGAGCGCATGATCGGCCTGAGCCAGCAGCGCCGAGAGATCGAGTACGGAGTCCTGGCTGATCACGATGCCGATGCTGACTGTGGCGACGACCGGCTGGCCCTCGACTTCACGGGCCGCTTCGGCGAAGCACGCCCGGATCTGCTCGGCGACGGCCAACGCCCGCTCGCGCGTGGTGTCGCGCAGCAATGCCGCGAACTCTTCGCCGCCGAGACGGCCGAAGATATCGAAGTGCCGGATACAGCGGCTCGCCGCGTCGGCAAAAATCTCCAACACCCGATCGCCGATCGCATGCCCGAAGCGATCGTTGATCGATTTGAAGTTGTCCAGGTCGAGCAACATCACGGCGGTCGGACGCGGATCGGTCGACTGGCGCTTGAGCTGGGCTTCACCGTCCTGCAGGAACGCGCGGCGGTTGGCGATGCCGGTGAGCGGATCGACCAGGGCTGCGGTCTTGTGGCGCTGCTCGGTGCGCTCCTTCGCCATCGCCAGCAGGATGAAGGCGATCGCGATGGTGAACAGCAGCGCTTCGAAGCTGAGCACGGTGAGCCAGACGCTCTCGAACATCTGGTCGTTGGTCGGCAGCCACGGCAGCATGGCGGCGAACGGCGTGCGCAGCAAGTAGAGCGACCCGTGCGCGAACAACATGAAAATCGCTGGCCAGCGCGAAACCAGGGGTTCGCTGCGCCCGCGCCAGAACTCGTATGCCGCGGCCCAGGTATAGGCGGTGATGATGCCGGAGCTCAGCAGCACACGGGTATCGAAGGAATTGGCAAAGCCCGGTATGCGGCACACAACGAGCCAAACGGCGGCGCCGGCGAACAGCAGCATCGGCTGCGGCTTGCGGTGGTCGAATACACGCGCACCGGTCCAGGTAAAAGCGAACGCCGTGAACAGAATGGCGTTGGCGAGGTCGATCGAGATCAGATCGGACACCGTGCCATAGAGGCCGAACAGCATCACCGACGCCGCCCGCAAAAGGTGCGCAAAGCCCCACCACGCCACCGCGGTAATTGCGGTATTCTGCACCCAGGCGAACAGCAGCAGCAATCCGAGGATGGCTTCGACGTAGATGGTGACGAGGAAAAGTGTGTTGACGTCGAGATTCATCGCGCTCAACCAGTTTGACCGGCTACGGGCAAGCGACCGCTGGAACCCCCGCCATGGGTTCCACTAGCGCCGCGGCCGCAAATAATCGGTGAATAGACTTATGTCGGCGCCGATCATGCGAAGTATGGTTTCAGTAATCTTTCCTATGTCGCCCGCAATTGATCTACTCTTGCTTTCCAAGCGTTTAGTCATTTAGGCTCGGCGCCCTTTAGGATTTTGTTGCGATGCACTTCAGCAATGGAATTATCGAGGCGATCGGCAATACGCCCTTGATCAAGCTCGAGCGGGTGTCCGCGGCGACCGGCTGCACGATACTCGGCAAAGCCGAGTTCATGAATCCCGGCCAGTCGGTCAAGGATCGCGCCGCCTTGTTCATCATTGAGGACGCGGTGAAAAAGGGTGCGCTCAAGCCCGGCGGCGTGATCGTCGAGGGCACCGCCGGCAACACCGGCATCGGGCTCGCTTTGGTCGGCAACGCGCTCGGCTTTCGTTCCGTAATCGTCATCCCGGAGACCCAGAGCCAGGAGAAAAAGGACACGTTGCGGCTCTGCGGCGCGGAATTGGTCGAGGTGCCGGCCGTCCCCTATTCCAATCCCAACAATTACGTGAAGCTCTCGGGCCGGCTGGCCGAGCAATTGGCGAAGAGCGAAAACAACGGAGCCATCTGGGCGAACCAGTTCGACAATGTCGCCAATCGCCAGGGGCACGTCGAAACCACCGGTCCGGAAATCTGGCGGCAGACCGACGGCAAGGTCGATGGGTTCGTCTGCTCCGTCGGGACCGGCGGCACGCTCGCCGGCGTCGCCATGGCGCTGAAATCTTTTAGCAGCGGCGTGCGCATCGCGCTCGCCGATCCGATGGGCGCCGCGCTGTACAGCTACTACACGACCGGCGTCCTGAAATCGGAAGGCTCCTCGATCACCGAGGGCATCGGGCAGGGCCGCATCACCAAAAACCTCGAAGGCGCGCCGATCGACACCGCCTACCAGATTCCCGATCAGGAGGCGGTGCCGCTCATCTTCGATTTGCTCGAGCACGAAGGCCTCTGCCTCGGCGGCTCTTCCGCCATCAACATCGCCGGCGCCGTTCGCCTGGCGAAAGAGCTGGGACCGGGACGCATCATTGTCACCATCCTTGCGGATTACGGCACCCGATACCAATCGAAGCTGTTCAATCCGCAGTTTCTGCGCGAGAAGAAGCTGCCGGTTCCGGCCTGGCTCGAACGCCGCTCGCAAATCAAAGTTCCTTACCTGTGAACATTGCGCCCGCGCTGGCGTTGTCGCTAAATGATCGCCATGCTCCGACCTGACGATACCTTTGCTCCCTCCCCGACGAGCCGCTGGCTGGTTTCAACCGATTGGCTCGCCGATCATCTGCGCGACCGCAATGTGATCGCCGTCGACGGCTCTTATTTTCTGCCGACCCAGCAACGCGATGCGCATGCGGAATATCGCGGCGGCCATATTCCCGGCGCCGTATTCTTCGACATCGAAAAGGTCTGCGACGATTCCACCGAGCTGCCGCACATGCTGCCCGGCCCGACGCATTTCGGCAAAGCGGTCGGCGCGCTCGGCATCGGCGATGGCGACACCGTCGTCGTTTACGACAGTGTCGGTCTCTACTCGGCGGCGCGGGTGTGGTGGACCTTTCGGATTTTTGGCGCGAAGAAAGTTTACATTCTCGACGGCGGCCTGCCGAAATGGAAAGTCGAAGGCCGTCCGCTGGAGGAAGACGATACCGAACGGCCGCCGAAAACATTCACCGCCGAAATGAATGTCGGGGCCGTTGCGATGCTCGCCGACGTACGCATGGCGCTGACCGACGACAGCGCTCAGATCGTTGACGCCCGCTCCGCCGAACGGTTCGCCGGCACGGCGCCTGAACCGCGTCCCGGCTTGCGCTCGGGTCATATGCCGCGCTCATTTAATTTGCCCTTTGGCCGGTTGATCGAGAACGGCCACCTAGCGTCCCGCGAGCGTATCGAGGCGGCATTCAAGGATGCCGGCGTCGATTTGGATAAGCCGATCATTACTTCATGCGGCTCCGGCGTTACCGCCGCGATTCTGACTTTTGCGCTCGAATCGATCGGCAAGGAGCCAAAGGGCCTCTACGACGGTTCATGGTCGGAGTGGGGCTCGCGTCCGGACTTGCCGGTGGAACGCGGCTAGCGCACGAGCCCGGCGTACCGCTCAGGCCGCGGCCCAGAGATGTTGCGCGGCGTAAGCGCGCCAAGGCCGCCACGCATCGGCTCGGTCAAGCAGTTCGGACGAGGAATGTCCATGTCCCTCCCGACCGGCGATGGCGCGCTTGAGACCAACGTCGGCGGCGGGAAAGGCGTCAGGCTCGCGCAGCTGACGCAATGCGATGTATTGCGCGGTCCATTCTCCGACGCCGCGAATGGATCGCAGCCGCTTGATCGCATCATCGAGTCCGCAATTCGCGTCGAAGAGATGCGGGTCGGCCACTGCCGCCGCGGCTACCGCCGAAAGTGCGTCCGCACGGCTGCGCGGCATGCCGAGCCCTGTCAGGTCCGCGGACGCCAGCGACTGAGGCGTCGGAAATACATGTGTCAAATCTCGATCGGTAATCGCGATGCGTTCCCCATGCGCAGCGACCAAGCGGCCGGCCAGACGAACGGCAGCGGTCACGGTAATTTGCTGGCCCAGAACCGCGCGGATCGCCAATTCGAAGCCATCCCACGCTCCCGGGACGCGCAACCCGGGACGGGCCTTGACCAGAGGAGCGAGGACCCGATCCCGCGCCAGATGGGCGGCGATGGCGAGGGGATCCGCCGCCAGATCAAACACACTGCGCAGCCGCGCAGTGATGGTCGGCAGGGCCGCAAGCTTGAGAAACCGCACTGTCGCCCGCAGCGCGTTGCCGTCGCCGGGCTCTACAACGACGGTCCCTTGCAAGCCGTCGAGCTGAATTGATCGTGCGTAGCGGCCGGGAGTGACAAGCTCGACGCCGGCGATGGCGCGGCGGCGCAGAAATTCAATCATCGCCGGCCAGTCGTAGGGTGGATGGTACCGCAGCAGCAGAACGATCTCCCCTTGCGGCCCGGCGGGACAATCAGGCCCGCTGGCGCGCCGCAATTCACCGGGCGGGCGGCCGAACAATGCCAGGAAGGTTTCATTGAATCGGCGAACGCTGCCGAATCCCGAAGCAAACGCGACCTCGGTCATCGGCAAACGCGTCTCATGAATGAGCTGCGTGGCGTGGAGAACGCGGCGGGTCTGCGCAACCGCGACCGGCGACGCTCCGAGATGCTGGCGGAACAGCCGTCGGAGTTGGCGTTCGCCGACACCAAGGCGGTTCGCCAAAGCATCGACATCGGCCTCGTCCAATGCGCCAAGCTCGATCAGGCTGAGCGCGCGCGAGACCGTATTCGAAGTGCCGCGCCACGCTCCCAGATCGGGCGCCGTTTCCGGACGGCAACGCAGACAGGGGCGGAAGCCGGCTTCCTGTGCCGCCGCCGCGGTCGGAAAGAACATCACATTCTTCGACAGCGGTATCCGCGGATTGGGACGATCACGAACCGCGCATGCAGGAGCTGTTGCGCCGGCATTATGGTGCAAGCGGCTTTCAGTTGCGCGAAGTTTCGCCACCATCCGAAGCCGCGCGGGCGCTGCTGGCTTATTTCGACGGCAATCTGGACGCTATCGCCGAGCTTCCGACCGCGACGAACGGCACAGAGTTTCAACGCACGGTCTGGTCGGCGCTTCGGCGCATTCCGGCCGGCCGCACCGTCAGCTACGGCACAGTGGCAGCACAGATCGGCCGTCCGGAGGCCGTGCGCGCGGTAGGTCTCGCCAACGGCGCCAATCCCATCGCCATTGTTGTTCGCTGCCATCGGGTGATCGGGGCCGACGCGTCATTGACCGGTTATGGCGGCGGGCTGTATCGCAAACGATGGCTGCTCGTACACGAGCGCGGCGACCGGCCACTCTTCGACGAACCTCAGGAGGAACTCGCGCGATGAACTCTGAAGACAGCAAGGCTGCGGTCATCGCCGCGCTGGAGGCATTCAAGACCCGCGATCCGGAGCGGATTGCGGCGGTGTTTACCGAAGATGCCGAATGGCTTGCGCCGGCAAACAACGCCACCGCGGTCGCGTTGAAGGGTCCGTCTCACATGGTGGGCAGGGACGAGATCGCCAAGCTTATCGGGACCGAAATCTGGAAGCTCTTCACGGCCAACGTCAAGGTCGAACTCCGGGGCATCTATGCCGACGGCAATGTCGTAGTTGTCGAAAACCGCATGCGTGCAACCCTGTCGAACGGGAACGCCTACGACAATGACTATTGCTTCGTGTTCGAGGTTGAAAATAGCCTCATACGCCGCGTTCGCGAATATATGGATACGGCCAAAGGCCATCGCATGATATTCGGTGCGCCCTGACTGGATCACGACGCCGCGGAGCGCGGTTAAAGCGGCATCGCGAGCGCGTACCGCATGAACCCTCGAACGAATACGATAGGGAACTGGCAGGCCGCCGGCATCGACGCGACCCGCACGGGCGATTTCGCCACCGCCCAATTCACGTTACACTTAAGCGGAATCGTGGAACTGCACTGTTCCATCCACACGAAAGGACGAGGCGCGCGTGATCTTCCGCCAGCTCTTCGACTCTGCGTCGGGCACCTACACTTATCTGCTCGCCAGCCGCCGCGGCGGCGAGGCGCTGATCATCGATCCGGTTCTGGAGCGCATCGACCGCTACCTGCAGCTCGTGCGCGAGCTCGACCTCAAACTGGTCAAGGCCGTGGACACCCATCTGCACGCCGACCACGTCACCGGTCTCGGCGCGCTGCGCGACCGCACCCAGTGCATCACGGTGATGGGCGAACAGACCCACGCCGACGTCGTCTCGATGCGCGTGGCG
This sequence comes from uncultured Alphaproteobacteria bacterium, assembly GCA_963709825.1. Classification (GTDB taxonomy): domain Bacteria; phylum Pseudomonadota; class Alphaproteobacteria; order Rhizobiales; family Xanthobacteraceae; genus BOG-931. The sequence continues at coordinate 103,052 of CAVPXZ010000001.1, read as the reverse complement.
GAAGGTGACCGCGTCGAAATCGAGGGCGTGCGGCTAAACGTGCTGTACACGCCCGGTCACACCGACGACTCCTATTCGTTCGTGCTGAATGACCGCGTATTCACCGGGGATACGCTCTTGATCCGCGGCACCGGCCGCACCGATTTCCAGAACGGCGACCCGCGCGCGCAATACGATTCCATTTTCAACAAGCTGATGAAATTGCCGGACGAAACGCTGGTCTATCCAGCGCACGACTATAAGGGCGAGACCGTATCGACCATCGGCGAGGAGAAATTCTTCAATCCGCGGCTCAAGGTCAAATCGATCGACGAATACGTCGATCTGATGAACAACCTGAAACTGCCGAATCCGAAGATGATGGACGTCGCGGTGCCGGCCAATATGCGCGTCGGGCTCCGCCAGGAAGATATCGCCCGCAACGGCTGGGCGTTGTCGGCGGCCGAGGCGATCGTCTTGTGCGGCCGCGCCGACCTGGCAATGGTCGATCTGCGCGAGCACAGCGAACGCGACAAACACGGCGTCATCGCCGGCTCGCTGCACGTGCCCTATGCGGACTTGCACGACACCGTCAACGTCGGCGGCTTGCTGCACGAACTGGCGGCGGCGACGGGCAAGCGCATTGTCTTCTACTGCGCGTTCGGCGAGCGCTCGGCGATGGCGGCGCAGGCGGCGCAGGACGCCGGGCTTAAATCCGCGTGTCACATCGAGGGCGGCATCAACGCCTGGAAGCGCGCCAACGGTCCGCTGGCGCGCTAGCCTCGCTCACGCAAAAGCGAAAGCCGCAAGGTGCTTGCCCTGCGGCTTCCGCTTTTGGCGCCGCTGCGGGAGGGGAAAGTCAGCGGACGCCCATGCAATCGCGGTGAGTTACAGTTCCGCGCCCTGATTTTCAGGGTCCATCAGGTGCTGCATCCGGCCACCCGGCGCGGGGCCGCGCTCGCCGAAGCGGGGCGCTTCGTATCCCGGCCAATGATCGCCACCCTCGCCGCCACGGCCGTAGCCATAGCCTTCGCGCCAGCCGCCGTTCCGGTCATTGCTCGCGTGCATGGGGTGATGCGGCTTCAACATGCGCGCCAGAATCATGAAGCGGTGCTTCTGGGCGTCGTTGAGGCTCTGATAAAGCGGCGTACCGGTATCGGCGATGTGCTGATACGCGGCGCTGGTCTTGGCCATGTTATCGGCGCGTTGCGCCAGCCGATCGAACGGCGTCGCCGGGACTTGGCTCTGCTGGTTGGCGGCGGAGTCACGCGCCTGCCGCCGCTGGATGTGCAATTGCGCCATGTCGCGCAACGCCTGCTCGAACGCCGGCCAGTTTTTGGCCTGGTCGGGCGTGAGTTGGAGCCCGGCCTTGAGCGCGGCAATACGCGCGTCGGTGAACGCCGCCATATCCTCGACGCTCGGCCGATGGCGTTGTTCGAACCGCGGACCGCCGTCGCCATCACCACCCGATCCACCGAAACGTTGCTGTGCATACACGATCGAAGAGCAGGCAATGGCAAGCGCTGCCGTCGCGACGACCACGGGCTTCCACATGTTCTCCTCCAAAACAATATTCAATGTGCGGGCGAGTAGAATGCCGGCGCGGCCGATGCACAAGTTAAAGTTTGGTCAGGCGGCTTACGAGCAGATTAAAGCTTGGTAATTTTTTGTTCCAAAATGAACATTGGATGAATGTCGCATTCGGTACCATCAATGAAGTATCTGTTTAAGAAATAGCCGCGTGCGTTCGTGCTGCGGGTGATCAAAGAAATTCTTCGGCGCGTTAATTTCGACGATCTGCCCGTCATCCATGAAGATCACGCGGTCGGCGACCTGTCGGGCAAAACCCATCTCGTGGGAAACCACCAGCATGGTGATACCGTCACTGGCGAGTTCCACCATGGTGTCGAGTACCTCCTTGACCATCTCCGGGTCGAGCGCTGACGTGGGTTCATCGAACAGCATGATGTTCGGATTCATGCACAGGGCGCGCGCAATTGCCACGCGCTGCTGCTGGCCGCCGGACAGGCGCGCCGGATATTTGTTGGCCTGCTCCGGTATCTTCACGCGAGCGAGATAATTCATCGCCAACGCCTCGGCTTCCCGCTTCGGCATGTGCCGCACCCAGATCGGCGCCAGCGTGCAGTTCTCCAGCACGGTGAGATGCGGAAACAGATTGAACTGCTGAAACACCATGCCAACGTCGCGGCGCACCGCCAGGATCTGCTTGGGGTCCTCGGTCAGCTCGACGCCGTCGACGACAATGCGGCCGCGCTGCCAGTCTTCGAGCCGGTTGATGCAGCGCAGCAGCGTCGACTTGCCGCTGCCGGACGGACCGCAGATGACGACCCGCTCGCCGCGGGCGACGTTCAGATTGATGTCGCGCAAGACGTGGAAGCTGCCGTACCACTTGTGCAGGCCCGTGATTTCAACCGCCACCTCCGGCAGCAGCGTACCGGCACTCGATTGGTTCGAACGCTCTTCCATCAACGCCCCGTTAGCGCCGGCCGGCGCGGGTCAACCGCGTTTCCACGCCGCGTGCATAGCGTGACATGCCATAGCAGCAGATGAAGTAGAAGAGCGCGGCGAAGGCATAGCCGGTAACCGGAATATTCGGCGCGGCCCATTTCGGGTCGGCGCGCGCGGCCTCGATCGTGTGCAGGAAATCGAAAATGCCGACGATGAAAACCAGCGTGGTGTCCTTGAACAAGCCGATGAAGGTATTGACGATGTTCGGCAGCGTAACGCGCAACGCCTGCGGCAGGATGACGAGCCGCATCATGCGCCAATAGGTCAGTCCAAGCGCCCGCGCCGCCTGGTATTGCCCGGGCGGGACCGCGGCAAGGCCGCCACGCACCACCTCGGCCATGTAGGCGGACGCGAACAGCGCAACGCCGATCAGCGCGCGAATAAGCTTGTCCGGCGCCAGGCGTTCGGGAACGAACAGCGGCAGCATCACGCTCGCCATGAACAACACGGTGATCAACGGCACGCCGCGGACAAATTCGATGAACGCGACCGCGGCCCACCGCACCACCGGCAGGTCGGAGCGGCGCGCCAACGCCAGCAGGATGCCCAGCGGCAGCGAGAACACGATGCCGATGGTGGCAACCACGACGGTCACCAGAATGCCGCCCCATAGCGTGGTCGGGACAACGCTAAGTCCAAGGAACGGGGCGCCATGAAGCAGCACGAAAGAAAGAATTGGCAATACCACAAAAAAATAGACGGCGCCGATGCCGCGGCGCGGCGCCGATAGCCGCAACAGCCAGACAATGCCGAACGCCAAAGCCAGAAAGAAAACATCAACCCGCCAGCGCGCGCCGACCGGGTAAAAGCCGTAGACGAAATAAGAGCCCCATACGCGCACGAACGCCCAGCAGGCACCCGGATACGGCTGCGCAAGCGAAGCAAGGCAGGCCTCGCGGTCGGTTCCGGACCAGACCGCGTCGATGAGAAAGAAGCGCACCAGCGGGGGCACCGCCCAGAGGGCAAACAGCACGCAGACGAGCGTCAGTGCGATGTTGGCCGGACTCGAAAAAAGGTTAGCCTTGAGCCAGCCGAATGGGCCGGTTGGCGCTAGCGGCGGCGGCAGCCGCTCCGCCGCCGTGCGACGCAGATAGGAGATCGACTGATCGCCGATGGCGCTCATCGCAAAGTCAGCGCTCCGCGATCGCGGTCGTCCGCCCATAGAGATTCATCAGGGCCGACGTGAACAGGCTGATGGCGAGATAGACCGCCATGGTGATGGCGATCACCTCGACCGCCTGGCCGGTGATGTTGAGCACGCTGCCGGCAAAGACCTGAACCAGATCGGGATAACCGATCGCGACGGCGAGCGACGAGTTCTTGATCAGATTGAGGTACTGGCTGGTCAGCGGCGGAACGATGACCCGCATCGCCTGCGGGACGACGACCAGCCGCAGCGTCGCGCCGGAACGAAGCCCAAGCGCGTGGGCGGCTTCGCTCTGACCCGAAGGCACGGCGAGCACGCCGGCGCGCACGACCTCGGCGATGAAGGCGGCCGTATAAACCGTGAGTGCGACAACGAGCGCGGCGAACTCCGGCAGGATTTCGACGCCGCCGCTCACATTGAAGCGGCCGAGCTGCGGCACGCTGAAGGACAGCGGAAATCCGGCCAGCACAAAGACCGCGAGCGGCAATCCGACAACGAGCCCAACCGCTGGCCAAAGCACCCGCATTTCCACGCCGGTGCGCTCGCGGCGCCGCCGGGCGAACTCCCGCAGGCCGATCGCGGCGACGGCACCGGCCAGCAAGGCCAGGAGGACGGCGCTGAAATGCGGGCCGAATTCCGGCCGTGGCAGAAACAGGCCGCGATTATTGAGAATGCCGCCGCCGGGAAGCGCGACGCTGCCGCGCAACTGCGGCAGCGATTTGAGCACGGCGTTGTACCAAAACAACAGTTGCAGCAAGAGCGGTACGTTGCGGATCAATTCGACGTAGCCGCCTGCGAGCCGCGCCACCAGCCAATTGCGCGATAGCCGCGCGATACCGATGATGAAACCCAGGATGGTCGCGAGCACGATGCCGATCGCGGCGACCAGAAGGGTGTTGAGGAGGCCGACCCAGAACGCACGGCCGAAGGTCGATGTGCTCGCCGAATACGCGATCAGGGTCTGGCTGATATCGAAGCCGGCGGTGTTGTTCCAGAAGCCGAAGCCGGAAGCGACGTGGGCGCGCGCGAGATTTTGCACCACATTGATGGCCGCGCCGTAGGCAAGGCCGCCGATCAGAACGATGAGAACGATCTGCGCTGCGACGCTGCCGAGGCGGCGTGCGTGGTGCATCGGATCGCGCTGCAGTGAGCCTTGAACGTTCTCTGCCATCAGCTAGGCGCACGCCCAACGATCGGCGTGCAACAGGCGCTTCAGCGGATCGGCGGGCCGTATTGCAGGCCGCCCTTGGTCCACAGTGCGTTCAGCCCGCGCACGATCCTCAGCGGCGAGCCCTGCCCGATATTGCGCTCAAAGCTCTCGCCGTAATTGCCGACATGTTTGATGATGCGATACGCCCAATCGTTGGTCAGGCCCAGCGCCTCGCCATATTGACCCTCGACGCCAAGGAGCCGCCGTGTTTCCGGATCTTCTGATTTCTTCTTTTCATCCACATTGGCTTTGCTTATCCCCAGCTCCTCGGCATCGATCATGACAAAGTGCGTCCAGCGCACAATGTCGGTCCACTGATCGTCGCCATGACGCACCACCGGACTGAGCGGCTCCTTGGAAATGATCTCCGGCAGCACCAGGTGCTGGGTCGGCTCGGCGAGTCGCAACCGTTCGCCGTAAAGGCCGGATGAGTTGGTGGTATAGGAATTGCAGCGGCCGGATTTATAGGCCTTGAGCGCCTCGTCGGCGGTTGCGAAGGCCACCGTCTTCAGACCCATGTGGTTGGTGCGGAAATAATCGGTGAGATTAAGCTCGCTGGTGGTGCCTTGCTGCACGCACACCGACGCATCGTTGAGCTCCAGCGCCGAGCTCACCTTGAGCGCCTTATGCACCATAAAGCCTTGGCCGTCATAGAAAGTGACGGCGGGGAAATCGAGCCCGAGCGAGGTGTCGCGCGACAGCGTCCAGCTCGTGTTGCGCGACAGCACGTCGATTTCGCCCGATTGCAGCGCGGTGAAGCGATCCTTCGCCGTCAGGGGCACGAACTTCACCTTGGTCGGATCGTTAAAAATCGCCGCGGCGATGGCGCGGCAAAAATCGACGTCGAAGCCGACCCAGTTGCCCTGCGGGTCGGGCAGGCCAAAGCCGGCCAGTGTGCCGTTCGCGCCGCAGATCAGCTCGCCGCGATCCTTGATGGTCGCGAGCGTCTCTGCCACGGCCGCCTGCATTCCGAACGCAAGTACCGTTGCCAACGCGATTGCCGTAGCGAGGCGTTTCATGATCGAGCCTTTCAGGATGGGCGGCTGCGCCGGAGCTTGGTCCCCCGGGCGCGTTTGCGGCAGTTCTCCAGCCGGGCGGCATCTGAGAACGATCATAGTGCAAGGTCAAGGGTTGACGAGGGCGACCGATGCCGAAGTAATGGCGGGATTAATTGCATGGAGGCGCTCCTCGCGCGTCCGGCGAGCTACGCGAGAGACATTGGCCATGAATGACGGCGGCAAAGGCGACGGCTCCCCGGCGCGCCATCCGGATACCCGGGTGGTGAATGCCGGGCGCGATCCCGCCGCCCAATACGGCTTTGTCAACCCGCCAGTCTACCACGCTTCGACGGTACTTTATCCCAGCGCCGAGGATTTCGTCGCCCGCCGCGCCCGCTATCAGTACGGCCGTCGCGGCACGCCGACGACCGAAGCGCTCGAATTCGCCGTGCAGGAGCTGGAAGGGCCGCAATGCGCCGGCGTCGCGCTTTTGCCTTCGGGACTGGGGGCGATTGCAGCGGCGATATCGTCGGTTGTGCGGGCAGGTGACCATCTGCTGGTCACCGACAGCGTCTACGGACCGACGCGGACGTTTTGCGACCAGATCCTGACCCGGCTCGGCGTCACCACCACCTATTACGATCCCCTCATCGGGGGCGGGATCGACGCGCTGATTCGGGAAAACACCCGCGCCGTCTTCGCCGAATTGCCCGGTTCGCTGAGTTTCGAGATGCAGGACGTCCCGGCGATTGCCCGGGCAGCTCATGCCAAAGGCGCCCTCGTGCTCATGGACAATACCTGGGCGACGCCGCTCTATTTTCGCGCGCTCGATTTCGGCGTGGATCTCTCGATCCATGCCGGCACCAAATATTTCGGCGGCCATGCCGACGTCATGATCGGCACGGTGGCGGCCAACACTGCGACGCTGGCCGGCCTGAACAATTATGTGCACTTGAGCGGATTATGCGTCGGTCCCGACGATATTTATCTCGGGCTCCGCGGGCTGCGAACGCTCGCGGTGCGACTCGATCGCCATAATCGGTCCGGCCTCGCCGTGGCCCGCTGGCTGGAGCAACGGCCCGAAGTGATGCGAATGCTGCATCCGGCGATGGCCGGTCATCCCGGCCACGCGCTGTGGCAACGCGATTTCACCGGGGCGTCGGGATTGTTCAGCGTCGTACTTAATCCGGTGCCGCAGAAGGCGGTGTATGCGTTTCTCGATTCGCTTGACCTCTTTGGCATCGGCGCCTCCTGGGGCGGGTACGAAAGCCTCGCCATTCCGTTCGACTGCAGCAGCGTACGCACCGCCACGCGCTGGGCGCCGGGCGGCCCGACGGTGCGCTTCCACATCGGGCTTGAAGCCGTCGAGGACCTGATCGCCGACCTCGAACGCGGCTTTGCCGCGCTCGCCGAGGCGGCGCGCACGTAACGCGCTCACTCAGGGGACGTTTGTGATCGACCGACCAACGATCTGGCGAGCGGCGGCCTTGAGACGCCGCCATGACGGCCCCGGATAAGGCCGTAAATCGCTGGCAGAAAATACCAGGCCGCGCGCGGCAAACCAGCGGCGTATCAGCAACGCGCCGATCACGCCGACCAGCGCGCCGGCAAGCACATCGCTTGGGTGGTGGACGTTGATGACGACGCGGGTCAGCATGATGATCAGCGCGTAGAGCCACATGACGCCGCGCAGCCGCGGCCAGATGGCGCCGATCGCAATCGCTGCGGCTGCCGCGGTCGTCGCATGGCCCGACGGCATGCTGGCGTATTCGGCCCGCCAGATGAACGGCCTGTAGGCAAATGGATTGTCGTGAGTGCCGACATAGGGACGCGCCCGGCCGATCATGCGCTTGATGGTGGTGTCGAACAGGCTCGGCAGCGCAATCGCCACGAACACAAAGCCGAAGCGTCCGGCCAGCGCGACGATCGTACCCGCTGTCATGGCCGGCAGCGACGGCCGCAACATGGCGGCGAGAACCACAAGGATAAATCCAAGCGGGTAGAGAAACCGGCTGGACAGACCGAAATTGGTGATTTCGTCGGCCGGCCCGGTAAGCCAGGCCGGCAGATGGCGCGCCCATTCGCTCGCCGCCGCATCGAGAAAAAACATCGATGCGACGATCACTGCAACCGTCACAGCAGCCGCGATGAAGGCTGCGGGACCGACGCCCGGGAGCCGCGCTCGCGGCGCGCGCGCAAGAACGATGCACCAGCGGTAAAGATTGACTCCTGTGCGCTGAAGCACTGCGAACAGCGTGACAATCGCTATTGCCAGCCGAAAAGACCGCGGCGCTGCGCCGTTACTCGTGCTCATGCCTCTCCCGGGTACGAATGCGCCCCGACCATAGTGAACACCCCCGCGCCGGGGAAGGAGCGTTCAGGGCTGGGCGCATTGCGCCAGCGGACAGCTCGACTGCGTCTGCGGCACAGGGGCCCTTGCAGACGTGCCGTCCTCGAAGCGCAGCAGAACGCTGGCGGCGGCTCCGGAGCCGTCAATCACCGTCACGCGCGCAAATCCCGGGCCATCGGGCTGAAAGAAAAGAGTGCCGCGCGGCTGCGCCGACGCCGGGCTGCCATTGACGAGAACGGTCAGCGGCGCAACCGCACCCGTCACTTTCAGAGGAACGGGAGCCGGCCTGCTGTCGGCGCTGCGCAATTCGAGCCGGGCGCCATCGGGCGGAAACAGGATATGGAGCCGGCCCTGTGCGGCTTCGCCGCCGCGCTCGCCCGGCGCGAAATGCCTGAGCGGCGGCGGCAATTTGGCGCTCGTTGCCGTCACGACTCCTTTGGGTGCGCGCGGCAGCGGCACCGGCTGCGTTAGCAGCCGGGCGAACGCGTCAAACAGAATCGGCGCCGCCGCACTGCGTCCGACCAGTCCCGGCACCGGCGCGCCATCGGGCCGGCCGACCCAGACACCGATGGTGTGCTTGCCGTCGAAGCCGATCGACCAGCCATCGCGGTAGCCATAGCTGGTGCCGGTCTTGAACGCGATCCGGCCAGGAGCGCCATTTTCAGGCGGCGGCGTGCCGAGGAGCACATGGCTGACATACCACGCCGCCACCGGCTCCAGGAGGCGAACCCCCTCGCCTTTGCCGGCAGGAAACCCCACGCGCTCGGTGAGCGGCAACGACGTGCCCAGCCGGGCGATGCCGGCATACAGCATCACCAGATCGGAAAGCTTGATGCCGACGCCGCCGAGACCGATGGCGAGACCGGGAGGCTCGCCCTCCGGCAAAACCAGCGTAGCGCCAGCCTGCGCCAACCGCGCGGTCAGGCGGCTGGCGCCGACCTGGTCGAGCACAGCCAGCGCGGGCAGGTTGAGCGATTGCTGCAACGCCTTGCGGACCGTCACCGTGCCCTGGAATGTGAAATCGAAGTTCTGCGGCGCATAGCTGCCGTAACGCGCCGGCCGATCGTCGATCAATGTCTCCGGGTGGATGAAGCCATCCTCAAAGCCGAGCCCATAGATGAACGGCTTGAGCGTCGAGCCGGGTGAACGGAGCGCTTGCGTCATGTCCACCTGACCGGCGCGACGCTCGTCGAAATACTCGGGCGAGCCGATATGGGCCTCGACTGCGCCGGTTGCATTGTCGACGACAAGGATCGCGAGCGAGATATCGGGACCAAGCGTTGCCGCCAGCGTGCGGACGCGTTCGCGCGCCAGCTGTTCCAGATTTCTCTGCAGGTCGGCATCAATCGTGAGCCGTATCTCGCTACCCCGCGGGGCTTCGGCGACCGCCCGATCCGCCGCGTGCGGCGCCAACATGGGCATCGGCCGGCGGTCCGCCGGCACCGGTTCCGCTTTGGCGAGCGCGATCTCATCAGCCGGCACGGTGCTTGTCGCTGCAAAGCGGTCAAGTACCCGGCTTCTCGCTTGCCGCGCTGCGTCGGCAGATCGGTCCGGCCTTCTGCCTTCCGGCGATTGCGGCAAGGCCACCAGGAGGGCTAATTCGCCCAGCGACAGCCGGCGCGGCTCCTTACCGAAATAGGCGAGCGAGGCGGCGCGGACGCCCTCAATGTTACCGCCATAAGGCGCGAGAACGAGATAAAGCGCGAGTATCTCGTTTTTGCTCAATGCGCGCTCGATTTCGATGGCGCGCACCATCTGGCGGAGCTTGGCGACAAAGCTTCGGCCGCTGCGCGGCTCCAGAAGCCGCGCTACTTGCATGGTCAGCGTCGAACCGCCGGACCGAATCCGGCCGCTGGTTGCGAGCTGGAATGCCGCGCGAGCAAGCGCCAGCGGATCGACGCCGTGATGCGCGCGGAAGCGCTTGTCCTCATAGGTGAACAACAGGTCGAAAAAGCGCGGATCGACATCGGCGATCTGGACCGGCAAACGCCAACGGCCTTCGCTGGTGGCGTAAGCGCGCAGCAGCCGACCATCACGATCGACCACGCGGGTCGAGACTTCGAGGTCCTTGCCGAGCGGTGGCGGGCCGAGCGATCCGATCCAATACGCAGCGGCACCAAGCACCGCGACACAAACCAGCGATGCGGCAACGAGAAGAAGTCCGCGCGAGCGAAGACGAGAGCCCTCTCCCGCTCGTCCCCGCGGAAGTGGTGACCCGGATTCGGCTGTGCCGCCACGTTCACCGTCCGGATTCCCGCTTGCGCGAGAATGAGCCGAGCCGGCGCCAGCAGGCGTATCCGCCGACACAGTCATTTCGCCGTCACTTCGACGCTTTCGGTGGTGGTGCGGCCGAAGCGATCGGGCCGATACATGTCCTCGACGCTCGCCTGCGGGCGCACATATTTGCCGGGCGCGACCGCGCGCACGACATAGGCGACGGTGAATACCGGCGCATCGTCCTTCTTGCGGTCGAACGCCGCGGTGAAGCGATCGTCGCGGAATTCGGCCTTGGCCGGCTCGACCGCGTCCGTGATCCACGACAGCGTGCCGGTATCGCCGGAAGAGACGAGATGCGGGTTGTCGATCTCGAACCCCGCCGGCAGATAATCGGCAAGGATCACGCGGCCGAATTGCGGCTGGGCTTCAGTCACTTTCAGCACCACCACGAGGCGCGTGTTCTGCTTGACCGTTTTCGGATCGACCGGATCGCCATCGGGGGTGTAGGTGAGGCGTTCGATCTTGAAGCCTTTTTCCGCCGCGGGCTCGGGCGTGAGCGGCGCGCCGGTGACGGTCACCACCGCCTTGACGTCGTCCTCGCCGGTATTGGTGACGCGCAGCGGCTCCTTTAGGTCGCCGGCGCGGATGGTGCGGTAGAGCGGATGTTGCATCGGCTCACCGCCGACATCGAGCGACACCTTGCCGGCGTCCTTGGCCATGGCGCTGGCGGCCAACAGCAGCCACGCATCCTCTTGCGTCGAGGTCGGGCGCAAGCTCGCGCGCACCGCTTCGACGCGCTGGACCGCGGCCTGGACCGTGGCGCGCGGCGCGCCGCCTTCGCTCGCCAGCGCCACGAGCGCTGCGGCGTCGCGAAGGGTCGAGCCGTAATCCTCGCGGCCGACCAGATCAGGCTGCGGCGACGGCGCGATAGCCGCCAGCGCCGCAGCATAGACGCGCTCGGCGCGGACGCGGTCGCCGACCATGGCGAGCGCGGCGGCGACTTGCGCCTTGGAAATCGGCGTCGACAGCGCGTCGAGCTTGGCGTCCGCGAGGTAGCGCAAATCGCCGATCGGCGCCAAGCCGTTGCGCGCCAGCACGTAGAGCGCATAGGCGAGATCGGTGCCGCCGTTCTTGCCCGGATCGGTGGTGTTGGCGACGACATTGCGCAGCCGGTCGAGCGCGAGCTTGAACGCCGTGTCCGGCACCGCGATCTTGCGCTCGCGCGCGCGGGTCAAAAAGTCGGTGACGTAGGAGTCGAGCCAGACGTCATCGCCGCCGACGCTCCAGAGCCCGAACGAGCCGTTGGAGTCCTGCCGGGTGAGGAGAGCGTCGATGGCGTCGCGAATGCGCTGGTCGGTCGCCGGATCGACGGCGATATGCGCGTCTTTGGCGAGATCGCTGACATAGAGAAGCGGGAGCGCGCGGCTCGTGATCTGCTCCGAGCAGCGATACGGATAGCGATCGAGCGCCGCCAGCAAGGCGGCCGCATCGAGCGCCGTCGAGGCGCCGGCCGAAATCGACACCGCGCCGGTGCCGGGGACGAGGTCGGCAAACATGTCGCTCGACAGCGTCACGCTTTCGCCTTTGGCGATCGGCGTCACCGTGCGCCGCGCCAGGATCTGCGCCGGCGACCGGACCGTAAGCGCAAAGCTCCGGTCGAGCGCAAAACCTGCGGGCCCGCTCACTTTGACCTGAACGGTGCCGCTGCCTGCGGCACTGGCGGTCAGCGGAACGGTCAGCGCGCCGCGCTCCTTCGCCCGCAGGGTCAGCTTCTGATTAGCATTGGCGGCGAGCGCGTCCGCGCCGGTCACGGCGATCGCATAATCGCCGGCCTGGCCTTCGACATTGTCGAGATCGAGACGAAGGCTCGAGCGGTCGCTGGGAAGAAGAAAGCGCGGCAGCGTCGCCGTGAGCACGACCGGATCGCGCACGATGACGTCAGTGTTTGCTTGCCCGATCCGGTCTTTGCTCCAGGCCACCGCCATGACGCGGAGCGTGCCGGCGAAGTCGCCGATATCGAACGCGACCTCGGCGGTGCCGTCGGCGCCGACGGTCACGATGCCGGAATAGAGCGCCACCGGCGGTCCCGTCGGCGGGCTGCCCTGCAGCTCGGCGCCTTGATCGCCGCCGGAGCGAATCTGTCCGCGCGTACCCTGCATGCCGTCGATCAACTGGCCGTAGAGGTCGCGGATGTCCGCCGAAAGCGCCTTCTGGCCGAGATAGTAATCGGTGGGCGACGGCGGCTTATAGTTAGTCAGATTGAGAATGCCGACGTCGACGGCGGCGACCACGATCCGCGCCTCGTCGCCGGCGGCAAGCCCGGAAACCTTGACCGGAATGTGCAAGGCCGAGTTCGGCCGCAATAGCGCCGGCGGCTTGAGCTCGACACTCAGCGTCTTTGCCGCGCGCTCGATCGAGAACCACTGCACGCCGATGGCCCGGCCCGGCATGCGCTGCGCCGGCGCATCGAGCGGCCGGCGCAAGGTGGCCACGAGATAGGCGCCGGCGCCCCAGTCGCGGCCGACCGGTAGTTTGACCTGGGCCACGCCGGGCTGCACCTCAGTCGTGTCGCTCGCCAGCAGCCGATCGCCGATCACGTTGAGCGTCAGCCGGCCGGCGCTACGCGCGGTCACCGCGACTGTCATGATGTCGCCGGGCGCGTACTCGCCCTTGTCGAGCCCGAATTCGAGCATGTCGGGCGTATCCGCGTTGGCCTCGACATAAAAGCCGGCGTCAAACGCGACCGAAGTCACCGGGCCGTTGGGATCGGCGGTCGAGACTTCGAGCCGGTAGCGGCCGAAGTTCACCGGCAGCGAAATGCGCCCGGCCTTGTCGAGCGAGGTGTCGATGGTTCCGTCGGCGACGCGCTTGGTGGTCTTGACCGGCTCGTAGTTCCAGCTGCCGTCGCGCTTGTAGAACTGATAGTGGGCGTCGATGCGCAGCAGCTCGTAGTGCAGGCCGCGTTGCGGGACTGCGGCGCCATCGGGCGCCAGCGTGACGACGTCGAAGACCGCGTTGGCGCCGTCGGCGAGCGAGCGGCCGGTGAATTGCGGCTTGACCCCGATCATGGTGCCGCTTGCCGTCACCGGCACCGTGACCTTGTGCTCGACGGCGCGGCCGCCGGGCTCGGCCATGCGCACCGTAATCTGCGCTTCCAGCGGATGGGTGCTGGTCGGCAGCTTGTCGAGCTTGACGGTGAAATTGGCCTTGCCGGCGGCGTCGGTTGTCGGCAGGTCTTCAAGTGTCTGTTGAACGGCTTCGACCTCTTCGTCATCGAGGCCGAACTGGTAGCCGGCAAAGCCGGCCCGCTCCTTCGCCACGGCAACGGTCACGTCGCCTTCGAGATCGAGATTGGCCGCCGGCGCGCCGTAGAGAAAGCGCCCGGACACATCGACCTTGGCCGGGACCTGTTGCGAGATGTGGCCGCTTGGCGACGTCAGATCGAATTCGATCCGGTCGGGTACGTAGTCTTCGACCAGAAAGCTCGTTTCGCCCACCGCCGGCCGCTTCGGATCGGTGAAGGTGCGCACGTGCCAGGTGCCGGTCGGCGCCGACGCCGGCAGCGCCAATGAGAGGCTCCGGCCGCCCAGTCCCTGGTCGGCGATCACGACGCGGCGAAATTCGACGCCGTCGGGCCGTTCGACCACGAAGGTAAGCGGTACGTTACCCGCCGCCGCGCCTTGCGGATCGCGGATGAGCGCGGTGAGGTAGGCGGTTTCGCCGGAGCGGTAGACGCCGCGCTCGGCATAGACGAAGGCGTCGAGCCCGTTGGGCGCCGGCCGGCCGCCGACGCCGCGATCGGTCAGATCGAAGGCCGGCGCCTTGAGGCTCAGGAAGGCATAATCGCCCTGGCCATCGTTCGCGGCGAGCAAAGCGGGCGCGGAGCCGCCCTCGCCTTTCGCCAGACCGGCCTCGAATTGGGCATGACCGCTGGCGTCGGTGCGGCGGGTGGCCAGCACCTCGTTGCCGCGCGAGATAAGCCGCACCTCGGTTTCCTTCTTGGCCTCGGCGGTCGCCAGCGAGTTGACGAAGACATGGATACCGTCATTGCCGGAGAACGCGGTCAGCCCGAGATCGGAAACGATGAACCATTGCGTCGCCAGTGAATCGAAATCATTGTCGAGCTTCTTGGTTTCCTGCGGCTGCGCCACCATCACGTAGACGCCGGGCTTGAGCTCGCCGACCGCCTGATCGACCGGAAAGGCGGTGGTGACGTCGGCATTGAGCGGCACCGCCTCGACGGCAAGTTGGCCCTTCCAGACCGCGACCCCGCGCGCGTCGCGCAGTTGCTCGACCTCGTAGCGGCTGAGGCTGCGCTGGAAGTCGCCGCGACCGGAATTTTCGCCGCCGATGGTGTCGAGGAGGCTGCGGTCGCCGATGCGATAGATCTCGATGGCGATGGCGCGGGTATTGGTGCTGATCACCGGAATGCCGCGCTGGCCGGTGCGCGGCAGCACATAGGCATTGGTCGAGAAATGCGCCGCCGGCTTGCGGTCGCGGACATAGATCGAGAAGTCCGCGGACTTCGACAATGTCTCGTGCACCGTCGACGGCAGGCCGGCACGGAGCGTGACGGTGTAGGTCTCGCCGTGTTGCAAGCCCTCGACGCAAAGCTGCTTCTCCGCCGCCGACAAGGCCGGCTTGTCGGTGCCGGCGAGCACGAGGAACGGCGAGAAGTCGGTGCGCAGCGGCAAGTCTTCGGAAAACTGGAAGCAGGCGCGCGGCGAAGCAGTGTCGGCGTCGACGCTGTAGTCGAGCACCCGGAAGCCGTGCACCTCGCGCAGCCGTTCATACTGCCCGCGCACGTCGGCGACTTCGCGCAGCTCGAGCGAGAGCCGCAGCGCGTCGAGCGCCGGCCGCCACTGTTCGCGCTGGCTCAGCACGTTACCGAGGAGCGCCAGGCTGTCGGCTTCTTCGCTGCGGCTGGTGGTGCGCTGATAGGCGAGATAGGCCGCGGTCGAGGCGCGCTCGAGCAGGAGCTTCTTCTCGTTGTCGTCGGCCGGGCGGATTTGCATGATGGTGCGGGCAAGACGGAGCCACGTCGTGCCGTCGTTCGGCGCCGCGGCGACGATCTGGCCAAGCAGCGCCATGCCGGCGCGGAAATCGTTTTTCGTAAACGCCGCATCGGCATCGCGGCGGATTTGCGGGAGCGGCTTGGTCGGCGTGCCGGCATCGGTCTTGATCTGCGCCTCCAGCGTGATCGCGCTTTCGGCGAGATCGCTGTTCTGGAACGCCTTTTCGGCGGCGTTGGCGGCGAGCGGCGCGAGGACCATGAGCCCGGCGGCGAGCCCGGCGCGAATAAGCGAAAGCATGGGTGATGTCCTCCCGAGGGGTGCGCAATTCACCCCAATAGTGCGGCGTGGATATGAGGAAAAGATCGTGTCGAGGTCGTGACCGAGCGGACGCCGCCGAAGCTTAACGATTTGTGGTTGTCCGCCAGACGTTTGTCGGGGTGCTAGCCCCTCTTAACGCAGCAGAGCGGAACGGCCCGTTCGCGCAATTTAGCGGGCGTTGTGGCGTCAGATTCTATATAAGCCTGTCGTTAAGCGGCCCCGTAGCTCAGGGGATAGAGCAACAGCCTTCTAAGCTGAAGGTCGCTGGTTCGAATCCAGCCGGGGTCGCCACTTTCATTCGCTCCGCCGGCATCTAGACATCGACCCGGTTTATCCTAGCGGCTTTCCGTCGGAGCGATTCGTTGTTCAAGCCATGCCACAACGTCATCGAACCTGATGCGATGCTCAACGAGGTCCAAAATCATATTTTCTATGTCCGCGTTGAGCGATTGTTCGCTCGCTGCGCGCAGAGAATAACCGCTTCGGATGAGCAGCAAGTTCAACATGAACAATGCGGTGCGCTTGTTACCGTCGATAAAGCCGTGATTGCATGCCAAAGATTCGACCAACGCGGCGGCCTTTCGTGCGATTGAACGATAATAGCCGGTGTACGGTCGGGCTACGGCTGCCTCGATTGCACCACGATCACGGATTCCGTGGTGGCCCCCAAATTGGGAGACGGCGAAATTATGCGCGACTACGGCCTCGTCGTAACGTACCCTGTAGTGGCGCTTATTTTTTGGCAAGATTCTTCAACGCGGGCTCGAATATCACTTTCGTACGCGCGAAAATAGTCTCGGAAATGTCGCTCTTTCCATGGTTGCTGTGCTTAAGATATTCGCCAAGCGATTTGCTCCCGGTACTCTCGAGCACCGTGCTTAGTTTTGTGTCACTCCGGTAGCCCTTGGCGAATCCGCTGCCATATTCCTTGCGCAGTGTTGCGACCTTCGTACTTCCGTGCTTGCGCACAATCCTCCCCGAGCGATCGCGATGCCGACCATCCAAGTCTGCGTGTTTTTTTGCCATTGTGCGTCCGATGTGGGGCGGGAAGGCTTTTGTCGAGTCAAATTTAATCGCTTTGATTGCCCCGTTCAACCATTGCTAGGCCTGCGGTTTGCTATCGCCACGCGCGAAACTATCGTGGCCCGAGTTTGACAAAACCAAGCTGCGCTTCGCAGCAGCGCTCCGGTTCGTCAAGCTGCACGTCGATCCGAACCGACGCGCTGTACCGCTATTTTCAACTGCGTGGAGATCGAGGAAAAAGTGGTATTGAGCCGCTGCCGATGTCCTTGATTGCCGTGATGATGACGAGTGCGATGCCGGAGGCGATCAGGGCGATTGCACGGAAATAATCAAGCAGTACCCGGCTCCGCAAATCTAAGAGCCCCGGCGATCGTGCGGTCCCTGACGGGGATGCGTTTCACGGAGCCGCCCCGTGCGAAACCTCGGACGTCTGCCGAGGCCGCCAGATGGCGGTGTGGGTGATTTCGGCCACGCTTCTTTCGCCGTCAGCGATGACGATCGCGTCGAATTCAACGATGGCATGACCCTTTGAGACGACGTTCGATTTGATCTCGGAGCACAGCGTCAATTGCTCGCCAAGGCGCACCGCGGCGTAATTGCGCACCTTGCTGCCGACGTGGATCCAAGGGCCGAGCACGACATTCTGCACAAGCGCCATATTGGCGAGCCGCAGGATCTGCCCGGGATGAACCAATCCCTCGGCGCGATAGATCAATTCGGTTTCGCGAATGTCATCGAGATAGGTGGAAAGCATCGCGCGGTCGATCGTCAAAGGCGTAATGCCGAGCGCGCGCCCCGGCGCCAGGGAAGTCTCGCTCGCCTTCGGCCGCGTGGCGGGCGGCGTGCCTGCCGCCAGCGCGTCAACTCCGGGTGCCGGCCGTCGATCCGACGGCACCAAGGCGCAAGCCTTGGCGCAGCGCTCCCCCGCGCTGTCAATGCTGAGAACGAGCTCATTGCCTGCTTCCGTCGCCGTCACGCGCGCGACCGCACCGTCGTAAACGGGCTTCAGAAATCGGCATTCCATTTGACCGCTTTCAAGCCAGGCGCGACCCCAGCGGGCCACCGGCATGTGCGCCATGTACGCGTACACTTCCACGCCCGGGACGAATCCGCCGCGAAACCCAAACTGTCGCGCCACCTTATCGTCGTGAATTTTGTTGTCCGAAGCCGCCGCAGTATTGAAGGCATTCACTTGGTATGCGGCTGGCACGCGCATCGTTTCCCCTCGCCCAAGCATCGGCGGGCGGCCGCACGCGATGCGAGACGGCCGATCCGCCCCTCCCCGCCCGGCACGGAAATGCCGAGCGGGATCGCGGACCCGGATCAGCCGTGCACCAGCGAGCAGCCTCCATCCTTTAGAGCCCTAAAGGCTTGTTCGGCGGGAATCGTCGCCAGGATCTTGAAATAATCGAACGGGTATTTCGATTCCGCGGGCGACTTCACCTCTTCCAGATACATGTCGCGCATGACCCGGCCATCCTCGCGGATCCAGCCGTCCTTCGTCATGAAGTCGTTGATCTTCATCTGGCGCATCTGCGCGGCAACCTTGTCGGTATCGTCGGTGCCGGCGGCCTGCACCGCTTTAAGGTAATGAGCCACCTCGCTGTAAATGCCGGCCTGAATGTAGGTCGGCGGCAAGCCGTTGTGGTTCCTCGCCATGAACCGCTTGGCGAAGGCTCGGGATGCATCGTCCTTATCCCAATACCAGGCCGACGTGATGGTCAGGCCTTGAGCGGTCTTTAGACCGATCGAGTGGATGTCGGTCAGGAAGATGAGCAGCCCCGCAAGCTTCTGGCCGCTGGCAACGATGCCGAATTCCGAGGCTTGCTTTATCGAATTGATGGTGTCGCCGCCGGCATTGGCGAGCCCGATGACCTTCGCCTTGGAGGCTTGGGCCTGCAACAGAAACGATGAGAAGTCCTGGGTGTTGAGCGGAGCGCGCACCGAGCCAAGCACGGTTCCGCCTGCGGCCTTGACGGCGTTGCCGGTATCACGCTCCAGGGCATGACCGAAGGCATAATCGGCGGTGATGAAAAACCAAGAGCTGCCGCCTTGTTTGACCAGAGCGCCTCCGGTGCCGTGGGCGAGCGCGTAGGTGTCGTAAGTCCACTGGAAGCCGTAAGGCGAGCAGGCCTTGCCGGTCAGGTCCGAAGACGCCGGCCCGGACATCAGGAACAGTCGCTTCTTCTCGCGCGTGACCTCCTGGATGGCCAAAGCGACCGATGATGTCGGCACATCGACAATGACGTCGACATGGTCGGTATCGATCCATTGGCGCGCGATGCCGGCGCCGATATCGGGTTTGTTCTGATGATCGCCGGAGATGACTTCGATCGGAGCGCCAAGCACTTTGCCGCCAAAGTCCTCGACCGCCATCTGCGCCGCGAGGAGGCCGCCCTTCCCGGAGGCATCGGCGTAAAGGCTCGACATGTCGTTGAGCACACCGAGCTTGACGACGCCATCCGAAACCTGAGCCCAGGCCGCTCCACAACTTAGCATAGTGGCCGCTATCGTCAGACCAAACAGCCGTCTCATATGTTCCTCCCGAGTGAAGTGGATCGAGATCGCCCCGCTCGATGTTACTAATGCACTAGATTTTCGGGCTTGAGTCCAGGGCACGCGTGTACCGGCCATACCCCGACCCGCCAGCCGATCCGAACCACCGTCGCGGCGCCTATTTCAAATGGGTGGAGATCGAGGAAAACGCGGTGTTGAGCCGCGTGCCGATGCCCTTGACCGCGGTGATAATGACGAGAGCGATGCCGGAGGCGATCAGGGCGTATTCAACGGCAGTGGCGCGCTTCGCATACGGATTCGATATCAGTTGGCGGCTTGCGGCCTGACATTTCTTGTGGACTGCCAAAGCACCGCCACCAGCACGCTCAAGCCGCCGATGGCGCCGGCAAGTACGCCGAGAAAGACCTCACGGTCGGTCAAGCCGAAGATCTGGGCGGCAACGAAGAAGGTCGCATCGAAAGATGCGATCGAGATCGCGGCCGGGAGCGTGAGCCGATTGAGTTGCTGCAACATGATGACGTTCCAGATGGAGGGTGGGTGCCTGGCTTGATCCGCGCGGGAGCGCCCGCGAAATAAATTCCGTGAAGTCCGCAGCTAGGTACGAATACCGAGGAGATATTAGGTCGCGATTAATGCCGCGGGCGAGCTTATGGCGCGCAGCATCAGACAATATTAACGACGGCGCGCCGGGCCAAAACATCCTGTTTTCAGTAATGGCGGCGCCTCACCAGTCGTTCAGTTCGTTGCTGCGACGCGCAAAGCTATTGCGGCCCGCGTTTAAGAAAGCCAAGCAAGGCTTCGCAGCAGCGCTCCGGTTCGTCGTGCTGCACCCAGTGGGTGGCGTCCTTGAAGTAAACGGCTTGTGCATTGTCGCACAACGCCAAGGTGTCGTCGGCGAGTTGCCGCACGCCGTACGGATCGCGCTCGCCCCAGATCAACAACACTGGCGTCGTGATCCGGCAGTCCGCGCTGGCAGGCAAATCCTTGGCCAGAAAGGCGCGATACCAATTGAGCATGGCGGTCAGCGCGCCGGGCTGAGACCACGCCGCGCGGTAGCCGTTTAATTCCTCAGGCGTCGCCGTGCCGCGGCGGGCGCGCCGGCTAATGCTTTCCGCCAGCACGCGGAAATGCCGGCGCCGGAGCAGCAACTCCGGCAGCCACGGCAAGCGGAACACGCGGACGTACCAACTCCGCCGCCGCTGCTCTGGATTGTCCCGCATCGCCTCACGCCAGACGCAGGGGTGCGGCGCGTTCATGATCGCCAGCTGATCAAGCTGCTCGGGATGTTTGGTCGCGATCCACCAGGCGACCAAGGCGCCCCAATCGTGGCCGATGACGGTGTAACGGCGCTGCCCGAAATGACTGGCGAGGCCGGCAATGTCGGCGGCCAGCACGTCGATGTCGTAGGCGCGAACCCCGGCCGGCTTGTCGCTCAAATTGTAGCCGCGCTGATCAGGCGCGACGACGTGATAGCCGGCGGCCGCGAGGCGATCGATGTAAGTGCGCCAGCTTTCCCAGTATTCGGGAAAGCCGTGCAGCAGCAAGATGAGGCGGCCGTCCGAAGGGCCGGCTTCCGCGACGTGGAGCTCGACGCCGTTTACCGCTATTTGCGCGAAGCGAATGTCCGCCATAGGCGCCTCTCCGATCAGAGGAAAGCGTCGCCGCCGTTCGGGCTGATGCACTGGCCCTGATAGTGCCGCGCATCGTCCGACGCGAGGAACACATAGGACGGCACGATGTCATCAACCTCGGCCAGGCGGCCCTTGGGGATGGCGCTTTCAATCTCGGCCATCAGCGCATCGGAAACGCCGGCGAGGATCGGCGTGCGGGTCGCGCCGGGCGCCACGCAATTGGCATTGACGTTGCGGGCACCGATCTCGAGCGCCAGACAGCGCGTGAAGGCGATGATCGCCGCCTTCGCCGCCACATAGTGCGACAGCCCGGGCGACGCCTTGTAGGCGAGCTGCGAGGCGGTATTGACGATCTTGCCTCCGTCCTGCCGGTACATCATCGGCAGCACCAGGCGGGTCACCAGAAAGACGCTGCGCAAATGCACCGCCATCATGCGGTCCCATTCGGCGATGGTGATGTCCTCGACAGTGTTGCTGCCGGCGATGCCGGCATTGTTGACCAGGATGTCGATGCCGCCCAGTGCCGCCACGGCGCCTTCGACGAGGCGCGCCACCTGGCCCGGTTCGCTGACGTCGGCCTGGATGGCCTTGCTGCGCCGGCCCGCCGCGCGCACTTGCTCGGCGATTTTCTCCGCCGCTGGCTGCTGCTCCGGACCGGGATAGTTGACGACCACGTCGGCGCCCTCGCGCGCGAAGGCAAGCGCGACGCCGGCGCCGATGCCCGAGCTGCTCCCAGTGACCAGCGCCCGTTTGTTCTGAAGCTTACCCATGTCCTACGCCCCCATGCTCTTGCCGACGGCAGCGCCCGCTCCGCCTGCCGGCACGCGCAACACCACATCGTGCCTGGTCGAAATATCGCCGTCGGCGGGCGCCGCGTCCACCACGCGCGTCCCTTGAGCGCGCAGCCGGTACAACCTCGCCGAACGAAGGTGCCGTGCGGTCCTTGCGACGGGGTGGATGTCCACCGTATCGTGCCCGGGCACGACAGGAAGGCGTGAGGATATGAGCCGGCAGCTCCGCAGCAATCTAAAGCCCGGTACGGCGCTGTGGGCCGCACGGCGGGCGCAATGGCGCGCGATCGGCATTGCCGAAGCGGACATGGCAAAGCCGAAAATCGCCGTCGTCAACACCTCCTCGGAGCTAGCGAGCTGCTTCACCCATCTCGACGGCATCGCCGCCGAGGTGAAAAGATGCATCCGCGAGGCCGGCGGGCTGCCGTTTGAGATTCGCACCGCGGCGCCGAGCGATTTCATCACCAGCGCCGGCCGATTCGGCGCCTACATTCTCCCTGCCCGCGATCTCATCGCCGCCGATATCGAAGTGCAGGTCGAGGGCGCGCTGCTCGATGGCATGGTCTGCCTCGCCTCCTGCGACAAGACGTTGCCCGGCCAGCTCATGGCCGCGGGCCGCATGAACGTTCCGACCATCGCGGTGATCTGCGGCTATCAGAAGAGCGGCCACTACAAGGGCGACCACGTCGATATCGAGGAAGTCTTCCTCAAGGCCGGCTATCTCGCCTCCGGGCAGATCACGCTCGACGACCTCGCCGCGATGGCGGATGTCGCCGTCCAAGGCCCGGGGGTCTGCGCCGGCATGGGCACCGCCAATTCCATGCATGTGGTCTGTGAGGCGCTCGGCATGACACCGCCGGGAAGCGCCCCGGTCGAAGCCAATTCGCCGAAAATGCTGGCGTTCGCGCGCGCGTCCGGCCGGCGCATCGTCGAGATGGTGCAGGAGGATCTGAAGCCCCGCGATATCATCACCGCGGGCGCCATCCGCAATGCCGTGATGATGGTGCTGGCGCTGTCCGGCTCGATCAATTGCGTCAAACATCTGCAAGCCATCGCCACCGAGGCGGAGGTCGAAGTCGATGTCTACGGCCTGTTCTCCGAGCTCGCGGACAAGGTGCCGCTCTTGGCGGCGGTGCGGCCGAATGGGGAGACGCTGATCGAGGAATTCGACGCTGCCGGCGGCGCGCGCGGCGTGATGCAGCGGCTGCAGAACCTGCTCGATCTCGGCGCGCGCTCCGTCAGCGGCGGGACGATTGGCGACGCGCTGATCGACGCGCCCGAGCCGGACGGCGATGTGATCCGCACGCTGGAAGCGCCGCTGTCGCGGCGAGCGTCTATCAATATCGTGCGCGGCAGCCTGTTGCCCGGCGGCGGCATCGTACGCCTCGGCGGGGTCGGCGAGCGCAAGCTGACATTCGAGGGCTCGGCCACGCTGTACCATTCGCGCGATGAGGCCATCGCGGCGATCGAGGCCGGGCAAGTGCACCCCGGCGATGTCGTGATCCTGCGCGGCCTCGGCGTCATCGGCGGTCCCGGCATGGCGCTGACCTCGGCGGTCGTGTTCGCCCTCGACGGCGCCGGCCTGATTGACGAGGTTGCCGTGATCACCGAGGGCCAGCTCTCCGGGCTGGTCAACAAAGGGCTCGTGGTCGGCGAGGCTTCCCCGGAAGCGGCCGCGGGCGGTCCGCTGGCTTTTGTCGAGAACGGCGACCGGATCACCATCGACGTGACCCGCAAGGCGGTCGATCTTCACGTGGCCGGCGAAGAGATGGAGCGCCGCCGCGCCGTGCCGCACAAATTCGGCGCCCAGAACCTCAAGGGCTGGCTGCGGACCTATCAGCACACCGTGCAGCCGGTGCATAAAGGCGCCGTGCTCGATTAAGCCGGCCGCTCGGTCGTCATGGGGTTGCGCGCGAGGGATCCATCCGCCCGATGCTGGCCAAACGGTCGCTGAGGCTCGCCGCCTGTCGGGTTTGCCGAACTTGCGGGGTTTCACTGTCGGTCTTCTTCAGCTGGGCTTGGACCCAGCTCCACAGAGCTTCAACTTCCTGCGCCGCGGCGCCATCGGCAGCGTGCTCGGTGACACCGAGCCCGGCAGCAATCGCGTCCTGAAAATCGATGCGCGCGGACAGCATCGGCTCGGCCAAAACCCCAAGCTGGGTTAATTCGTTCGCCGCGACGCTGGCGCGCGAACTCCGATAGGTCGACGGGCATTGGTTGAGAACGAACGCGGCCCGCCGCTTGGCCAGGGTGACAGCTCGAAACGTTGCCGCTGTCGCCTCCAAATCCAAATGGGTCGGGCGTGCCGGCAGAAGGCACAGGTCGGCGGTTTCCGCCACCATGCGGACGGCTCCGCTGTCGGCGCCCGGCGTATCGAAGACCGCTAGCGTAAAGCCAACATCGGCGAGCCCATCGATCGCGGCGCCGAGCCGGGGCAGGCGCGCGATCTCGTAAGGCTGAACGATGACGGTGTTGCGGGGATTCGCGCCGTCCCGGCGCTGGCCCCACTTTGCCAACGACCCCTGCGGATCGAAATCAAGCGCAATCACCCTCTCGCCCGCACCAGCCGCGGCGACGGCCAGCGATGCCGCGAGGGTCGTCTTTCCCGCACCGCCCTTCTGGGTGAGGAATGCAACCGTGCGCATCTCGAATCACCTCCAGGCCGGCTGACAATGTCATAGAACTCAGACGCCGAACAGTCAGCGACCGTCCCCTTTTTGGTCGCCGCCGCAAAAGAGTCCCGAACAGGCGCGCCGACCGCGCGGCACGACTTCTAAGCGTAGATAAAGACTTCCGAGCATAATAAAGGATCGCGGCCGATCAGGAGCCGGCGTGCATACCCGCTTTCAGGGTTCGCGCCGGTCGGCTCTCCGATACAGGTGCCTGTTAACCGTCACGCATCGGATCAATGTCTCAGATGTGACAACCCGCCGAAATCGCCGGCCGAACCCTCGGCTGGCTTCGGCCCTCAAGCCTGGCCGACGGTCTCGAACATGACACTATCCATCGCCTCGCGCGCGGTTTTCCCCGCCCATACCACGAACTGAAACGCACGGTAGTAGCGCTCGCAGGTATCGAGCGCGCTACTGAGCGCCACCTCGCATTGCCGACCGGATACCGGGACGCCGCCGACCAGAAGCAGTGAATGACGAAGCATCACCACGCTGTTGCGCGTCCACACATCGAAATGACCGAGCCACAGCAGTTCATTGATGCCCACAATCAATCGCTGCACCTCGGACAGCCGCCGGTCCGGCACTTTCATCTCGAAAGCACATGCCAGATGCAGCACCTCGATGTCTTCCATCCAAGTAAAAGAGACCTGATAATTGGTCCAGTTGCCATTGATGACCAGCGCAATCTCGGCATCCGCCGAGCGCTCGAACGGCCAATTATTGCCGGTCGCCAGACCCTCGACGACCTCGAGGGGATTTTTGCGCTGCCCGTCCCCGCCTTCAACAACCAACATACAGTCCCCCCGCCAGTGCGTTCAGATCAATTCGGCGCCGCGCCCTTCCTGGTTTCAACAGGAGTCAGAGCAAGCACGGCGTGCTGATAGGCAGCATTGAGTTTTTTGGTCTCTGTTTCGGCCAGCCTCCTGAATGCCGGAGACATCCCGAGCACCCGATCCGGATGGTTCTGTTTGATCAGCCGCTTGTAGGCATCTCGGACCTCCTCGATCGTCGCCGAATGCGGCAGGCCGAGAACTGCAAAGGAGCCGTAGTCTTTGCCACCGTCGTTCGAGCCAAAGCCGTCGACTTTCAGTTGCTCGATTGTCTGACCCGGATCGGCGGCCGAAAACGCTTTCAACGCCCGGAGCTCGAACGAGTATGTCCGGCGCAGGTTGGCTCGCCGCAGCGCAAAGAGCAGCGCCGCTGCCGCGGCGGCAAAACCGGCGGCGACCGCATTGGCGTAGAACAGGCGCTCATCGAATGGGTACCAAATGAGCGGGCTCTTGATGCGGGCGGTTAGTTCGCTGGCCGATGAAGCATGCAGCGCGATCAGGAGCGCAAAAGCGGCCAGATGCGCCGCGAGCGCACCGCCCAAGGCGAACCGCCAGTTTAGGATGCGGAGCCACGAGGTGAGCCGCTGCAGCGGCCGCCGCTTGAGCCGCGCGATCGTCCCGCGTAAATGGTGGGCGTACGCTTCCAGATCGTCGCGTTCGTCAGCATACTGCTGACCCATTTCAACGCCGCGACCCAACAGTGCGCGCCAGCCGCCGCGTTGGCCGTTATCTTGTACGCTGATGTGCTTGAGGCGGGAGCCAACGGTCTCGTACAGCAGCAGCGCCCGATCCAATTCGTCCGCCTCGAACTTTCGCAGCGAGAATTCCGGGCGAATATGTCGGGCCGCCAACGAGAGCCGCGTGTAACCGAGAAATAATCCCGGCAGCACTGCCCACAGCGCAAGCAGCGCCGCGTTGACCAGCGCGACCCTCACTTCGCTCCCGACCCCAACACCCGCCTCAAGCATAGCACGCGACGCTTACCTGAACAGCGATGACGCCACGAAGGCGCAAAAGATCGCCCTCGGCATTTTTCAAGCTAAAGGGGCTTCCTGTCGGAATACGGGCAGCAGATTGTCAAAAAACGGACATGTGCTGAGCTGTGGAAATCGAGCGGATCAACTGCGGATTTCGTCGTTCTTTCGCTGTGTCCGCCAGTAGTTTCAGAAATCGCGCCGCGCTGCTAAGCCGCCTTCATTCAACTTTAGATCACCGCGACCGCGTCGACGGCGGCGACCGCGATTGTGGCGAACAAGCGATGCGCTGTCTTACAATTGATTATGCCGCGGCGCGGAATTCGGCGGCGTTCGCCATGCCCCAGGCGATCTCAAACCTCTTGTCGCCGGTGCCGGCCAGCAATTCGCCGGGCTCCAAAGCCGGATAGAGCTCCGCGAAGCTCATCACCTCGTGCGGCGAAACGCGCCGCGAAAAATGCACCGGACGCAGTTCGGTCGGATGATCGAGCCCGGCCGCGGCGACAAGCTCGGCGAGCGATTCCATCGTCGCGCGATGGAAGTTGAAGACACGCTCGGATTTGTCGGGCACCACCAGCGCGCGCTGCCGCACCCGGTCCTGGGTCGAGACGCCGGTCGGGCAACGGTCGGTGTGGCAGGACTGCGACTGGATGCAGCCCAATGCGAACATGAAGCCGCGCGCCGAATTGCACCAATCGGCGCCCAGCGCCATGACGCGGGCGATATCGAAGGCGCTGACGATTTTGCCGGAAGCGCCGAGCTTGATGCGCTCGCGGGCGTTGATGCCGATCAGCGAGTTGTGGAAGAAATTCAATCCTTCGCGCAGCGGCATGCCGACATGGTCGGCGAACTCGAGCGGCGCCGCGCCGGTGCCGCCTTCATTGCCGTCGACAACGATGAAGTCCGGATAGATTTCGGTCTCCAGCATCGCCTTGCAAATCGCCAGAAACTCGCACGGGTGCCCGACGCAGAGCTTAAAGCCCGCCGGCTTGCCGCCGGACAGCCGCCGCCTCGTGCCGATGAACTGCATCATCTCGATCGGGCTCGCGAACGCCGAATGCCGCGATGGCGCTATGCAATCGACCCCGACCGGCACGCCGCGGGCGGCGGCGATTTCCGGCGTGACCTTGGCTCCTGGCAAGACGCCGCCGTGGCCGGGCTTGACGCCCTGGCTCAATTTTAGCTCCACCATCATGATCTGATCGCTCTTTGCATTGGCCTCGAATTTCTCGGCGCAGAACGTGCCGTCGCCATTGCGGCAACTGAAATAGCCCGAACCGATCTCCCGGATAACATCGCCGCCGTGTTCGCGGTGATAAGAGCTCTAACCGCCCTCCTCGGTATCGTGGGCGAAGCCGCCCTTTTTCGCTCCGATATTGAGCGCGCGGATGGCGTTCGGGCTGAGCGCGCCAAAGCTCATCGCTGAAATGTTGAAGATCGACGCCAGATACGGCTTGCGGCAATCCGGGCCGCCGATGGCGATACGGAACGGCTCCTTGACCGCGAGCTTCGGCGCCATCGAATGATGCAGCCACTCATAGCCAGAGGCATAGACGTCGTGCTGGGTGCCGAACGGGCGTTTGTCCAAGGCCCGTTTGGCGCGCTGATAGACGATCGCCCGCTGACGCGGGAAAACGGCGTGCCGTCTTTCTCGCTTTCGAGAAAATACTGGCGGATTTCCGGGCGGATCTCCTCCAGGATAAAGCGGATATGCGCCGTGAGCGGATAGTTGCGCAGCACGGCATGCCGGCTCTGGAGGATGTCGCGGGTGCCGATGAGCGCCAGCCCGGCGAACACCGCGAGCGGGATCGCGAGATAAAGCGGCGGGGAGGCAAACAGGAACGCAAGGAGAAGAATAACCGTGACCAGCACCGCGAGCGTATAGGCGATAAAGCGCGCGCTTAGCGGCAACAGCAGTGTGTGCATGGTACCCCCCAAGCCGGCAAAAGCCGGACCGCGGATTAGCCGGACTCCCGCGGGTCGACGATTTATACCAGAAATGATTTGTCAGTTTGATTAGCGCGCCGGACCCGCTCGAACGCCCTGCTGGCTGGACAGCTCGGCCAGAATACCGCTACCTCTCTCCGCGGGCGCGGAGTTCGTGAAGCCCAAAACAAGAGACGTCGACTTTGCTGAAGCTCAAAGGCCGGACGGCGGTTGTAACCGGGGCCGCGGGTGGGATCGGCCGGGCGATTGCCACATCCTTGGCGCGCCGCGGTTGCCACCTCGCACTCGCCGATATTGACGACGCGGCGCTGGCGCGCACCGCTGCCGCGATTGCCGCGCCAGACCTGCACATCAGCCGGCATCATCTCGACGTCGCGGACCCTGCGGCAATCGCTGCATTTCCGCAGCGTGTGACGGCCGAACATTCAGGCGTCGACATTCTCGTCAACAATGCCGGCGTGGCGCTTCACGGCACCTTCGAAGAGGTGGCGGAGGCTGATTTCGAATGGCTATTCGCGATCAATTTCTGGGGCGTCGTGCGGATGACACGGGCCTTCCTGCCGCTGCTGCGCGCGAGCGATGAAGCACGCCTGGTCAACATGTCGAGCCTGTTCGCGCTGATCGCTCCACCCGGCCAGACCGCTTATGCCGCGAGCAAATTCGCCGTGCGCGGCTTTTCCGAATCCCTGCGGCACGAGCTTGCGGAAACCGACGTGGGAATAACCGTCGTCCACCCCGGCGGCGTTGCCACCTCAATCGTCAAGAATGCGCGGATGCCGCAAAGCTTCACCGCCGATGACGCGACGGAGCGACGGAAATTCTCCGAATCCTATCTGACCCTGTCGCCGGAAGTGGCGGGAGAAACCATCGTTCGCGGTATCGAGAACCGCAAGCCGCGCGTCCTGGTCGGCTCCGATGCGAAAAGGATTGCTCTCATCGAGCGGGTCATGCCTGTGTCATACTGGAATCTGCTCGGGCGAGCGTTGAGGAAATGAGCGCGATCGCGTTGCCTACAGCGGACAGGCCGGCATTAGGACCACACCGATGACGATCTTGGTCTGGGTCATTGTGGCGCTCGGCGTTCTGCTGGCCGGACTTGCGCTGTTCTCGGCATGGACGACGCGGCAGGTCGAGAAGGCTGTGCCCCCGCTCGGACGCTTCATCGACATCGACGGCGCCCGCATTCACTACCTGGATGAAGGCTCCGGGCCGCCGATCTTGTTCATTCACGGCCTCGCCGGCCAGATGCGCAACTTTACGCATTCCCTGCTCGAACCGCTGAAGAGCAACCACCGGATTGTCATGCTGGATCGACCGGGCAGCGGCTATTCCAAACGCTCGCCGGAGGCATCGGCGGCGATCGGCGCTCAGGCCGCCACGATTTCCCGTTTTGCCGAAGCGATCGGGCTCGAGCGGCCGCTGGTCGTCGGTCACTCCCTCGGCGGAGCGATCGCGCTGGCGCTGGCCTTGAACCATCCGGAGCAGGTCAGCGGCCTTGCCTTGATCGCGCCGGTAACGCGCCTTCCGGAACACGTGCCGGCGGTGTTCAAAGGCCTCGCCATCGGGTCGCCGCTCGTCCGCCGGCTGGTGGCCTGGACGCTGGCAGTGCCCTTGTCGATGAAGAACCGGGACGTCGCGCTCGGCAGCCTGTTCGGTCCGCAACCGGTGGCCCGCGACTTCGCCATCAAAGGCGGCGGGCTGTTGTTTCTGCGGCCGCACAGCTTCATCGGCGCATCCTGCGATCTGGTGGCGCCGCGGGCAGACCTTGACGCCATGCAGGGGCGCTACGCCGGCCTGAAAATTCCGGTCGGCATCCTGTACGGAACGAGCGATGCCATCCTCGACCCCGCCGCGCACGGCCAAGGGTTCCTCGAAAAGTTGCCGGACACCGACTTGGAACTGATCGAAGGCGGCGGCCATATGATACTCATCTCGTCCGCCGACCGCTCCGCGAAGTTCATTGCGCGCATCGCGCAACGCGCCGCGGCCGGCGTAAAACGGGCGGCGACCGCCTGATTGCGAGCTGATTTAAGCCATGCCTCAAGCAACCCTGGTGCAGGAGCATTTCGACGTCATCATCGTCGGCAGCGGCCTGTCCGGCGTCGATGCGGCTTATCACCTGCAAGCGTATTGCCCCGGCAAGGCCTACGTCATCCTCGAAGCCCGCACCGCTATCGGCGGCACCTGGGATCTGTTCCGCTATCCCGGCATCCGCTCCGATTCAGACATGTATACGTTCGGCTACTCGTTCCGGCCCTGGCAATCGAATGCCGCCATTGCCGACGGTGAATCGATCCGCACTTACATCCGCGAGACCGCAGCGACCTACGGCATCGATCGCAACATCCGCTTCCAGCATCGGGTGAAACACGCGTCATGGTCGTCGGCCGACGCGTTGTGGACGGTCGAGGTCGAGCGCGGCAGCGAACATGAGCCGGTCCGTTTCACTTGCAATTTTATGTTCGGCTGCACCGGCTATTACGATTATGCGGTAGGCTATACGCCCGCGTTCGCCGGCGTCGACAGGTTTCGCGGCCGCATCGTGCACCCGCAGGCGTGGCCCGAGGACCTCGACTACGCGGGCAAGCGGGTGGTCGTCATCGGCAGCGGCGCCACCGCGGTGACGATCATTCCCGCCATGGCCCAAACCGCCGCGCATGTGACCATGCTGCAGCGTTCGCCAACGTATATCGTCTCGCGCCCGACCCAGGACGCCATCGCCAAATGGCTGCGCGAGCATTTGCCAGTGCGGCTCGCTTATGGCCTGGCGCGCTGGTACAATATGTTGTTCGGGCTTTATTTGTACAATCTTTCGCGGCGGAAGCCGGAAGCGGTCAAGCAATGGATCGTCGCGCAGGCGCGCGCGCAGCTCGGCGACGACTACGACGTCGCCACCCATTTCACGCCGCGTTACAATCCGTGGGACCAGCGGCTGTGTCTCGCGCCCGACGCCGACTTCTTCCGCGCCATCAAGGCGGGCAAGGCGGACGTCGTCACCGATCAGATCGAGAGCTTTACCGCAAGCGGCATTCGCCTGCAGTCGGGCCGCGAACTCGACGCCGATATCATCGTCACCGCGACCGGGCTCCACATGCAATTACTAGGCGGCGTCCAGGTCGCCGTCGATGGCAAGCCGGTCAAGTTCGGCAATACGATGAATTTCAAGGGCGTCATGTTCAGCGACGTGCCGAATCTGGCCGCGGCGTTCGGCTACACCAATGCCTCGTGGACGCTGAAGTGCGATCTGACCTGCGCCTACGTCGCGCGGTTGATCAATTACATGGATCGGCACGGCTATATCGCATGCACGCCGCGCCAGCGCGACGCTTCCGTCAAGCCCGAGCCGCTGATCGATTTTTCGTCCGGCTATATCCAGCGCGCGATCGATCAATTCCCGCGCCAAGGCTCGAAACGGCCGTGGAAGCTCTACCAGAATTACGTGCTGGACCTGGTCAACCTCCGCTTCGGCTCGGTCAACGACAAGGCTTTGGAGTTCACGCGACGGCGCGAGAGCGAGATCGCCGCGTAGGCCGCGCGCAGTTCTCTCAGCAGCTCAGCCACGTGGTGGTGCGCCGTTGCCGGCAAGCATCGCCTCCATCCGCCGCTCGTCGAGCCCATTCTCCCACCTGGCAATGACCAGCGTGGCGACGCCGTTGCCGATGAGATTGGTCGGCGTCAGCCCCTGCGACAGCAGACGGTGCACGCCGAGAATGAGCGCCACGCTCTCGACCGGGATGGTTCCGACCGCTGCCAGCGTCGCCGCCAGCACCACGAATGCCGCGCCGGCCACGCCCGCTGCCCCTTTCGAGGCCAGGAGCAGCACGGCGAGAAGCCCGATCTGATGCTCGAGCGTCAGCGGCGTGTCGGTGGCCTGCGCCAAAAACACCGCCGCCGTCGCCAGATAGAGGCAGGTGCCGTCGAGATTGAACGAATAGCCGGTCGGAATGACGAGCCCGACCACGCTCTCCTCGCAGCCCATGGCTTCGAGTTTGCCGATCATGCGCGGCAACACCGTCTCCGACGATGTGGTCGCGATCACGATCAGAAGCTCCTCGCGGATGTAGCGGATGAACTTGAGGAGGTTCACGCCGCACCAATGCGCGATCGGCCAGAGCACGCCGAAAATGAAGATCAGGCAGGTGATGTAGAACGTGATGATCAGCTTGCCCAAAGCGAACAGCGAGCCGGTGCCGAACTTGCCGACGGTAAAGGCAATGGCGCCGAACGCGCCGATTGGCGCCGCCCACATCACGATGGCGACGATGCGGAAGAACATTGCCGTGGCCGCCCCGATCAGATCGTGCAGCGGCTTGCCAGCCACTCCCATCCAGCCGAGGGCGAACCCGCTTAACACCGATACGTAGAGAACCTGGAGGACATTGCCCTCGCTGAACGCGCCAATGAACGTGTTGGGGATGATGTTGAGGAGAAATTGCGTCGTCGTCCGCTTATGGGTCTGTTCGAGATAAGCCGCCACGCTCGAGATATCGACCTGCGACAGGTCGACATGCATGCCGGCGCCGGGCTGGAACAGATTAACGGCAACCAGCCCGATGATCAGCGCGACCGTCGTCAGCACTTCGAAGTAGATCAGCGCCTTGAGCGCGACGCGGCCGACCTTGGCCATATTGGCCATGCTGGAAATTCCGTGCACGACCGTGCAGAAGATGATCGGCGCGATGAGGAGGCGGATCGCCTTGATGAAGGCGTCGCCAAGCGGCTCCATCCGCGCGCCGACGTTCGGGTAGAAGTGGCCGAGCGCGACGCCGATCGCCATTGCGACCAGCACCAGAAACCAAAGCTGCCAATAAAACGGCCGGGTCTTTTTGGTCGGGAGCAAATCCGCCGGTGCGCCTTGTTCCATGTGGCCCCGAAGCCCGATGTCTGGAGTGTCAATGCACGCGAGTTGTGCATGCCCGCTCCCTCCCCCGCAAGGGCAGGGCTATCGCATGTGGCGAAGCATATCGAGGAGAAAGGCGTCATCCCATCCTGCCCGTTTGAGCTTGCCGCGAAGCGAGGTTTTAGTGTCCGGATGAGCACGCGCGACATTGAGGGCGAGGCGACGCAGCACGGCGAGGTTGGCAGGCGCATTGTCCTTGCGGCTGCGGGCGAGATCTTCGTCGAGCAAGACATCGAGCGGCCAATGCAGACTGTTTCGATGCTCCAATGGGAGCGAACGATGCGCAGCATTTCCGCCGGTCGCCATTGGCGCGACAACGAGAAATAGCGCTCGACGATTTTGTCGCCGTTACGCTTGCTGGTGATCTTTGCAACCGCTTGCAGGCCGGGGAACTCGTGCCGCTCGGCCGTTGCGCCGGCCGCGGCGACCACCGCCACCCTGGTTTCGTGGCGGCCATGACGATCGTCGACGGTGACGGTCGCGCTCGCGCCCTGGCGCGTTGCCGTCGCAACCGCGGCCTTCGCATCAAGCAGCAAAGCATGCCGGTTGTCCTTGACCGCAATCGCATAATCGCCGCCCTGCTCGACAATCGCGGCCGCCATCGCACGGTGACAATGCAGTGCATCGGCGGTGACCACACAACCCTTCAAGGTCAACAGTCCAATGAGCTGCAGGGCAACGGCTGCTTCGTTGTTGCCCTCCGCCAACACGTTGGCCAAAGCCATGCGGGTCTGCGCACCCCAGGCCGTAACCATGATCGGCGGCATGTGGCTTTTGCCGCTGTCGTAGGCGCGCCTGAGCGCCTTGCCGTCGAGCGCGACGACGCCCTGCACGTTCTCCGCAAAGGTCTGCATGAACTGACGGAAGGCGCTGTCGAAAGCCTGCGGATCGAGCAAGCGAAAGACGCGGCTGAAGGTATTCGGCACTCCATGGGCCAAAACCAACACCGTCCGCAGCAGTGCCGTCTTGGTTTTGGCGAACAGTGCCATGTCGCTGCACGTCTGGGCGCCGCACAGTGTGGCCAGAAGCGCGATGAACAAAATCTCCGTCAAATCGTGCAGCGCATTGCCCGCCCGCGGGTCGGGAAGCTTGGAAAAACACTGCGAAAATCGCTCCATAGGTATCGCCCTCCGATTCGGGGGACACCTTCAGAATCCAATTCTGCTTTCTTCGCAACATCCTACCCGCCTTCACATGCGATTCCCCTGCCCGCAAGGGAGAGGGAGCAGGATCGGCCTTCCTGGCGACGTTGCGCTATTTCATCTCATTGGCGACGTGCGCGCCGGCGTTCGCTGGCCCGCGTCACGCGTCATATTCAGCCGAGATATCCTGGCCGGTGTAGTCGGGCATGAAAGCCGCCGATACCAGGCTGATCACCGCGCAGCCGGCGATGTAAATGGCGACCGCGTAGCCGGTATGATAGGTCGCGAACAAGGCGGTCGCGATGATCGGCGCCGGCCCGCCGGCAATGATCGACGCTAGCTGATAACCGAGTGAAGCGCCGCTGTAGCGGAGCCGCGGCGTGAACGATTCGGCGATCAGCGCCGCCTGGGGTCCGTATTGGATGTCATGAGGAATGAGCGAGAGCACGATGGCGATGAAGACCGCCGACGGAATCGCCGTATCCACCATGCCGAAATAAAGGAACCCGAACAGGCCCATGATGACCACGCCGATCAGATACATCTTCCGGCGCCCGATCCGGTCGGAGATGTGGCCGGAGAGCGGGATGGTAATAAATGAGACGCAGGCCGCCACCATGACCGCGCTGAGAATGAAATTCCGCGACATGTGGAGCGTGCCGACCGTGTAGGCAAAGACGAAGGCGGTGAAGACGTAGAACGGCGCCTGCTCGGACATGCGCAGCAATGCCGACAGGATGATTTCTCGCGGCTGCTTTTTGATCACCTCGAGAATCGGAGCCTTCTCGGTCTTGTCCTCGTCCAGAAGCTTTTGGAACACCGGCGTCTCCAGGATGCCGAGGCGAATCCACAGCCCGACGCCGACCAGGATGATCGACAGCGCAAACGGGATGCGCCAGCCCCAAACCAGGAACTGGTCGCCGGACCACGAACTGAGGGCTGTAACCGCCAGTGTCGATAAAAGCAGGCCGCACGGCACGCCGAATTGCGGCCACGAAGCCACCAGCCCGCGCTGACCATGGGTGCGCGACCATTCCATCGCCAGAAGCACCGACCCGCCCCATTCGCCGCCGACCCCGATGCCTTGAATCGCGCGCAAGATCGTCAAGAGCACGGCGCCCCAGATGCCGATCGATGCGTAGGTCGGCACAAAAGCGATCCCGAAAGTGGCGAGGCCCATGCACAGCAGCGTGGCGATTAGCGTGGCCTTGCGACCGATCCGATCGCCGTAATGACCGAAGATCGCGGCGCCGATCGGGCGTGCGGCGAAGCCGATGAAATAAGTGCCGAAGGCGGCAAGCGTTGCCGCCAGCGGCGCTTGGTTGGGGAAGTAGAGCTTGCCGAAGACGAGGCCGGCTGCCGTGCCGTAAAGAAAAAAGTCATACCACTCGATCGCGGTGCCGATAGTCGAAGCGATCACCGCCTTGCGCAGTTGCGCCGAGTGTTCGGCCTCCGGTAGTGCGCCGTATGTCGTTGCCACAGCCATGGCGTTCCTCCCCGAACTTAGCCCCTCAGCGGACCGGCCATTGCGCGGCCGGTTCCGCCTATAGCGACGATACTTCAGGGCGCGGGCGCTGGCTATACTGGCTGTCGATGACGGCG
Organism: uncultured Alphaproteobacteria bacterium; assembly: GCA_963709825.1. Taxonomy (GTDB): domain Bacteria; phylum Pseudomonadota; class Alphaproteobacteria; order Rhizobiales; family Xanthobacteraceae; genus BOG-931. Next base: position 67,257 of record CAVPXZ010000001.1, on the reverse strand, counting down.
ACGCGTCGTGTCGTGTCGCCGCGCGGCACGGGAGCAAAGAACCCTCTCGCCCGTAATGGTCAGGCTGCCGGGAGAGCGCGTCGTGAACGCGAAAGCGGCCGAGGAGAAGACGCTACGCGGCCGAGGAGAACACCCTACCCGGCCCCCCGCTCAACTATTCCCCGGGCTTGCTCGAGGCCATCACCGTGACCGGCGCGTCGCGATAATCGGCCGCGAACAGACGCTTGAGATTTTCCACCTTCGGCAAGTCGTTGAACGCGATGTAAGGATGCGACGGGTGCAGCACGGCGAAGTCCTGGTGATAGCCTTCGGCCGGATAGAAGCCGCGCAAGGCTTCGAGCTTCGTCACGATCGGGCCCGGAAAGACCTTCGCCTTGTCGAGTTCGGCAATATAGGCGCTGGCGACGCGCTTTTGTTCGTCGTTGGCATAGAAGATGGCCGAGCGATACTGGGTGCCGACGTCCGGCCCCTGCCAATTAAGCTCGGTCGGATTGTGTGCGACGGAGAAGTAAATCTGCAGAATCTTGCCGTAGGAAATCTGCTGCGGATCAAACGTCACAGCGACCGACTCGGCGTGGCCGGTGCGGCCGGAGCCGACCATCTCGTAATGCGCGGTCTGCTTTTCGCCACCGGCATAGCCGGACACTGCGGCCGTCACGCCTTTGGTGTGCTGAAACACCGCCTGCACGCCCCAAAAACAGCCGCCTGCCAAAACGACGGTCTGTTTGCCGGCGCCCGCCGGCGCGTCGAGGGCCGGGGCTGGTATCACAACGGCAGGCTCCGCCGCCCGCGCCGCGTTCGCCGTCAGAGCGACGAACGGAGCGAGCAATAACACCCGCAACATTTGCCGAGGCGAAAAGCTCCCACTGACCGGCATCTGCTTCCTCCGAAATCTGGTGCGCTGCACCACGCGGCAGCGAGCAATTGCTTTTTAGGACAAGCCGGACACGGCGCGCCAATCACAATTGCCCCCCGCACACCGGGCGACACGGTCACGACTTCGTGTGTTGCTCGGTCCGCAACGCCTGCGCCCATTGTTCATCATCAGCCGCGACGGAGGTGCGCGATGAGTTTGCAAGTGCGCCGGGTCGTGACCGGCCATGACGAGCGCGGTCGCGCCATCGTCGCAATCGACGAGATGACGACGAACGTACAGTCGTCGCGGCCCGGCGCGTCGGCCAGCGTAATCTGGACGACGGATACGATCCCGGCCGACAATTCCGGTCACGATGACGGCGCCGCGCGCACCGTCGGCACCACGCTCGCCGGCGGCACGGTCTTCCGGGTGATCGAATACAGGCCCGGCGTCGCGCCGCGCGTGCATCGCACCGATTCGATCGATTACGCCGTGGTCATTTCCGGCGAGATCGACATGCAGCTCGACGACGACAGCGAGGTGCATCTGCGCGCCGGCGACGTGGTTGTGCAGCGCGGCACGATCCACAACTGGGTCAATCGCGGCCAAAGACCTTGTGTCATCGCTTTTGTGCTCATCGATGCCGCGCCGGTAACGGCCGGCGGCAGGACGCTGCCCGCCGTCGGCTGACGCCCACCTTTTCATTTTCGGCGCCGTAACGGCGCCGAAACCGTCGGTTAACAATTTCCTTCAATTATGCATTGTCTACTTTAACGGCATGGATTGCCAATGACCGCAGCAACGGCGCAGCCGATTTCACCCGCGCCCGGCCCGGCGATGCGCGACGCCGAGCAACACGACGATAATGTGAGCGTACCGCTTTGCTTCGTGGTCGACGGAGATGCGAGCATTCGGCACTTCTTGTCGCTCGTCCTGCATGGCTCCGGAATCGATACCGAGGCGTTTGCCGACGGTCAGACCTTTCGCGCGGCGCTGGCCCGACGCTCCCCCGATGTGGTTTTTCTCAACATCCCTCTGGAATCCGCCGATGCGATCGAGTGCGTGGTCGCGCTCGGCAGAAAGGGCTATTTCGGCTTCGTCCAGCTCATGAGCAGCCGCGGCTCGGCGGTGCTGGAACACGTCAAGAGCATCGGCGAACAACACGCACTGCAAATGCTGCCCGTGCTCAAAAAGCCGTTCGAGACCGCCGCGGTCTTGAAAATTGTGGGGGAACTCCAGCTTGGAGATCCGCCGGCGATCGCCGCGCGCATCGCTCTCGATGAGGCCCTGCGCGAAGGCTGGATCGAGTTCTGGTATCAGCCGAAGATCGATCTGCGCAGGAAGCAGCTTATCGGCGTTGAAGCGTTCGCCCGCGCGCGCCATCCGCAAAACGGGGTGCTGATGCCGAGTGCGTTCATGCCCGGCGCCAAGGAGCCGAGCCTGATCACGCTGTCGGAGCAGGCGCTGGCGCAGGGGCTGAAGGCGAACCTCAGCTTCGCTAAAATCGGTATCCAGTTGCGGCTTTCGGTCAATATTCCGGTCAATGCGCTGGTCAAGCTTGAGGTAGCCGACATCGTGCAACCCTATCGCGCGCAATTCGAAAAGTGGCCGGGCCTGATCATCGACTTGATGGAAGAGCAGATCATCACCGACCTTGCGCTGGCGAACGATCTCGCAAAACAGCTGCAGCCGCTCGACGTCCATCTGGCGATCGATAATTTCGGCCGCGGCTACTCGTCGCTGGCCCGGCTCAAATCGCTGCCATTTGCCGAGCTCAAACTCGATCGCGCCTTTATTACCGATTGCGGGACCGACAAGGTCAACGCGCCGCTGTGCAAGACCGTCATCAATCTCGCGCACAATTTCGGCAGTGTCGCCGTGGGAATAGGAATCGAGAAGGCGTCCGATGCACTTGCGCTGGTCAGCATGGGTTGCGATTACGGCCAGGGATTTCTGCTCGGTCAGCCGATGCCCGAAGACCGGTTCATGTCGCTGTTGCGTCAGCGCGCCGCCTCGCGAGGCCGTCAGCTGGCCGCCGAGAGTGCCGCCGACGGCCCTGTCGAAGAAAAACAACCGACCTGATTAGCCTTTCTGCGGCGGCCGCTCAGTGCGTCCAGGCTTCGCGCCGCGGATAGGCGAAATTGTCGGAGTAGGAGAGACGCTGGCGCGCCGGCAGCTTGGTCTCGAACACCTGGTAGGGGATGCCCTCGCGCTCGCAAAAAGCGACGGCTTCTTCCTTGGTGTCGAATTGAAGGTGCACTTCCTGCTTCATGTCGGACGAACTCGTCCAGCCCATCAACGGCTCGACCGTGCGCGGCTGTTCCGGCTCGTAATCGAGCAGCCATTCCTTGGTGTTGGCTCGGCCGGACTGCATCGCGGTGCGGGCGGGCTTGTAGATGCGGGCGGTCATTGCAAGACGTGTTCCTTGTCGCCGAAGCAAAGCGAAGGCGAGATGGTCGGGGCAGCAGGATTCGAACCTGCGACCTGCAGTACCCAAAACTGCCGCGCTACCAGGCTGCGCTATACCCCGCCCGGCGCGGCGTTGGATACATCTTTCGCCGGTTGCCAGCAAGCCGCGAACGCAACACGCCCGTTCAGTGGCCGGTGCCGAAGATCGGGCTCTCGACGCGGTCGCCGGGGGCAATGCCGAGCTTGCGCGCGGTACCGCCGATCACTTCGAGCACGGCGCGCACCGGACCGCCCGACGGGATCAGCCGATCGGACAGCGGTTCGGTGTTTTCGGCAATGCGAACGATGCGCCCATCGCCGCCGATGAAGATCATGTCGAGCGAAATATAGGTGTTGTGCATCCAGAACGAGACCGGCTGGTCGTGCTCGAAATCGAACAGCATGCCGCGACCCTCGGGCAGCTGCTTGCGGAACATGAGGCCGCGCGAGCGCTCGGCATCATTGCTTGCAAGCTCGACCGCAAAGGCATGGACCCCGGTTTTGCTGACGATCTCGAGGGTCGCCTGCCCCGCCGCGTGCCCGGGAGCCGCCGTGCACAAGACCCAGAACGCCGCGCAAACGGCAATGACCAGCGCCGCGGCGAAGCGCGAGGCCGGCTTGTCACGCCATATAGAATAAGGAGCGAGCGGTGTTAGTGGGAAGCGAAACCGAACGAGCCGCCTTCGGGGCGCACTTCTGCCGCCATCAACCCTTTGGGTCCTGGCCCAAAGCGGACGAGCACGAACTGGCCCGGTCGCAGCTCGGTTATGCCGAACCGTCGCAGCGTCTCCATATGGACGAAAATATCCGGGGTTCCCTCCCCGCGCGTGAGGAAGCCGAACCCGCGCAGCCGATTGAACCATTTCACCTGTGCCCGTTCGAGACCGCTCGTCGGAGTCACAGTAACATGGGTTCGCGGCGGCGGCATCTGGGCCGGATGGATCGCCGTCGATTCGTCCATGGTCAGGACGCGGAACGCCTGCAGGCCCTTGGGCCGGGGCAACACCTCGCACACCACCCGCGCGCCTTCGTACGCTGTCGGGTAGCCGTCGCGGCGCAGGCAGGTCACATGCAGGAGCACGTCCGCCATGCCGTTATCCGGCACGATGAAGCCATAACCCTTGGCAACATCGAACCATTTGATGACGCCGGCGACCTCGATGACATGAGCCGCCGCCTCATCGCTGAGATCGATGTCGGGTCCGAGCCCCGCATCGGTGGATTTTGGTTCGATCCCGTCGGACGCCATGACGCAGTGGCCGCCGCTTCTGTGCTGGCGCCCCGCGCGGGCGCTTTCACGAATCTCTTGAATCGAAGATAACACTGACCATTCGAGTGGGAAGCACAAAATTGCAACACCGGGCCAAAACTTCACAGCCTGTGAACATCGGTGGATGAAGGACAATTGACGAACGGCTCGAACATCGTGCCGATGTCATGGCGCACGACGAGGTCGGCAATGTCGTCGAAGTCGGTCGGCTCGCGGTTGACGATGATGAGTTGGGCGCCGTTGCGCTTGGCCATCAAGGGAAATCCGGCCGCCGGCCAGACCACCAGCGAAGAGCCGATCGCCAGAAACAGATCGCATGACAGAGTGAGCTCCTCCGCGCGCCGCATTGCGGAATCCGGCATCGCCTGCCCGAACGATATGGTCCCGGTCTTGATGTAGCCGCCGCAAGCCGGACAATCCGGCGCACAGCCGTTGCCGGCATCCATGCGTTGACGCACCCACGACAGTTGGTAACGCTGTTTGCAATCGAGGCACAAAGCATAGGTCGTATTGCCGTGCAGCTCGACAACGTGTTCGGGTGCGATGCCAGAGGCTTGGTGCAGATTATCGATGTTCTGCGTGACCACGGCGGGCACCTTGCCGGCGCGATAAAGACTGGCCAGCGCCCGATGCCCCCGCCCCGGCTGCGCGTGGCCGAACTCATCTCCCATGGCAAAGCGTCGCCGCCAGGATTTGTTGCGCGCCTCCTGACTGGCCAGGAACTCGTCGAACGGGATCGGCCGATTCTTGGTCCAGATACCGCCCGGCGACCGGAAATCCGGGATGCCGCATTCGGTCGAGATGCCGGCGCCGGTAAAGGGCAGCACCACGTTGGCGGCGTGGACCATCTCCTGCAGGCATGCGAGCGCATTATCGAGATCGGATGCAATCATCCTTTCCACCCTTACACCGTTGCATAGATACCCGGGACAGGCTTACGGAAGAGCGGGTCCGTCAACACCGGGTAAGGTGCCATCATGCGCTATCTGCATACAATGCTGCGCGTCCGTAATCTCGACGCAGCGCTCGATTTCTATTGCAACAAGCTTGGGCTCAAGGAAGTACGCCGCCGGGTCGACGAGAAAAACAAGTTCACCCTGGTGTTCCTGGCGGCGCCAGCCGACAGCGAACTGGTGGCGAAAGGGCCGGAAAGCCGCGCGGCGCCGCTCGTCGAGCTTACTTATAATTGGGACAGCGGCGAGGATTACGGCGACGCCCGCTATTTCGGCCACCTCGCCTATGAGGTCGACGACATCTATGCGCTGTGCGACACGCTGATGAAGGCCGGCGTGACCATCAACCGACCGCCGCGCGACGGCATGATGGCGTTCGTGCGCTCGCCCGATAAGCAGTCGATCGAGTTGCTGCAGAAGGGTTCGCCGTTGCCGCCGAAGGAGCCCTGGTCCTCGATGCCGAATACCGGACACTGGTGACGCCCCGGGTTCCCTGGAGTTCCCGGCCGTTCTGCGGCCTTGCTTGCCGCCTGCGGCAAACCTCTTTATATGTCGCGCCGCCTCTAAGTACCGCGCCCGATTTGCGCGCGGGCTAGCGCCCTTCGTCTAGCGGTCCAGGACATCGCCCTTTCACGGCGGTAACACGGGTTCGAGTCCCGTAGGGCGCGCCAATTAATTTAATGGCCAAGCGGAAGATGGCCGTCACGGCCCTCGTCGCTTCTCCAAGTTTTCTCCGACGCCTGTTACGGCGGTGAGTGCCCGTTAGGTCGAGTGCCCCGCAGTGCGCGGGCAGACGCGCGGCTAGAAACGCGGGAGACGGCATCAGGACCGCGGCCGCGCGCTGGCTTGAAATCCAAGAGGCTGCCAACGGACACGCCCTACGAGCCGCCGGCTCTCAGCCTCTGCCGATAAAAGACCGCGCATGGTTCGGCAGGATCGTCGCCTCGTACAAATTCACCTCCGGCGGCAGCGCCGCCATGAGCACCGCGACTTTGGCTATGTCTTCGGCGGCCATGACGTAATCCTCGGGCTTCTCGCTGGGGCCGGCCTTGGTGCGGCCGGTGCGCGTGATGAACGAGGAAAGCGTCGAGCCTGGATGGATGATCGAGGCGACGATGTTGTACTTGCGTCCGTCCATGGTCAGCTGATGCGTCATGCCCTGGAGGCCGAATTTGGTCGTCGTGTAGGGCAGCGAATCCGGCCGTGGCGTCTTCGCCGAGATGCTGCCGATGTTGATGATGCGGCCGCCCTGCGGCGTCTGCGCCTTCATGATGCGGATCGCCTCGCGGCTGCACAGGAACGGCGCCGTGATGTTGATGTCGAGCGCGTCGCGCCAGTATTTGAGCGTAATGTCCTCGGTGTTCATATGCGTGGCGATGCCGGCGTTGTTCACCAGTACGTCGAGGCGGCGGTACGTGCTCCGCACCGTGGCGAACAGCGCGGTGACCGCGTCTTCCTGCGTCAGGTCGGCCGGTGCCGGCAGTGCTTCGCCGCCCCTTGCCTTGACGCCGGCAGCGACCTCTTCCAGGAGTTCGGCGCGGCGCGCGACCAGCACGGTCTTCGCCCCCTCCGCGGCAAAGGCTTCGGCAATCGCCCGGCCGATCCCGTTGCTGGCGCCGGTGACGATCGCAACCTTGTCCTGCAATTGCTTGCTCATTGTCACCTCTTACGCCGCTATGGCCCTCGGGACAGGGTACGGCCGCCTCGTCACACTTTCTTGTCGGGGGTTTGAAGCGGGATCGCCCGCTTTTCCACAAAATCGCGCAGGCGCTGCATCGATTCGGGCGGCCGTTGCATGGAGGTGTTGAGATATTCCATGAACAAGCCATCGTCGTGCGACAGATCGTTGACGCGCGGCAGCACATTGGTGATCTGCCAGTTGGTCAGCGGGGTGTTCTGGGCGATGCGCGCGGCAAGTTCCTTCGCCTTGGCCAAGGCCTGTCCCCCTTCGACCACGTAGCGCACGATATTGACCTTCTCGGCTTCGTCCACTGACAGCAAACGGCCGGTCAGCATCATATCCGCCATCACCGAATAGCCAACGATGCGCTGAACGCGAACCGAACCGCCGCCACCGACGAAAATGCCACGCTGGCCTTCCGGAAGGCCAAAGAAGGCCGTGCAATCGGCGACCCGGATATGGGCCGCGGCCGCGAGTTCGAGGCCGCCGCCGACCACCGCGCCGTGCAGTGCGGCGACAAAGGGAATTGGACCGCGCGCGATGATATCGAACACGGTATGCCAAGCGTGATCGCGCTTCTTGCGCGGCTGCGGCGTCGCGGGATCAACATTCTTCAGCAGCTCCGCGAGATCGAGGCCGGCGGAGAAGTTCACGCCGTGGCCGAAGATCACGCCGGCATCTGCCTCCTCGCCGGCACGCACGACCGCGTCGCGCAATTGCATGACGAGATTATTGTTGATCGCATTGCGCTTTTCGGGACGATTCAAACCGATGATGGCGACTGCGCCGTCGAGTTCGTAAGTGATGAGGTCCGAGGACATGATCAATTTCCTTTGCAACGCCCATTCGATAAGTCCGACGGCTTTCGTCAAGTGCGTCACCGCCGGCGTAAAAGCCAGTAACGCCGCGAAGGCGGTTCAGGGATGGCTCGGTTCTCTGCCGTCGGTCACGACCAGGGCATCGAGCGCGGTGGCGCCATGGCCGATGGCATGGACCATGAGGGGATTGATATCGACCTCGATAATGTCAGGACGCGCGCACATCAGACGACCGAGCGCCGCCGCCGCGGCCGCTACCGCCTTGACATCAACCGGCGGCGAGTTGCGGAAGCCGTGCAGTAGTTTCGCGGTCTTGAGCTTACCGAGTTCCTCGGCGATTTCACTTTCGGTAAGGTCGGGCGGCATCAGCCGCACGTCGCCGAGCGCCTCGACCCAGATGCCACCTAGCCCGAGCATCAGAACCGGGCCCCAGCGCGGATCACGGCGGGCGCCGACCACGAGTTCGAGCCCGCGCGGCGACATGGCTTCCACGAGCACGCCATCGAGCTTCAGGCCCGGCAGTACGCGCTCCACATTGGCGTGCAACTCCGCCCAGGTTCTGCGCACGGCGTCGGAATCGGCCACTCCGAGGACGACACCGCCAGCCTCGGTCTTATGCGTGAGCTTCCCAGCCTGCGCCTTCATTGCGACCGGATAACCGATGCGATTGGCGATATCGACTGCCGCCTCGGCACCGCGGGCGAGTTCGCCCGCTGGGACCCGTATGCCCAGGGCGGCGAGCACCTTCTTGCCCAGCCATTCCGGTTGTGCGCCTGGTCCGAGTTCCGGAATCGACACGGACCCAACGGGGGTGACCGTGCGCATCCCTAATGCGGAGTTGCGATTGCCATAACCGATGACTTTGCCGATCGCGCGCAATGTCCGGTCCGATGAGCGCGACAGCACGACCTTGTTTTTCCGCGCGATTGTCACGAACTCGGGCGAGAGCGGCGACGCGTCCCCGAGGATGGCAAGCGCCACCGGCTTGGTGCTCGTTTTGCTCGCAGCAACGATGCTGTCGATATAGATTATTGCGTGGCGCGGGCTGGTGCCGGGAATCGAAATTGCGAGACCGCCGATGACCGGGTCGCGGAGCAGCGCTTCCAGGCAAATCTGCAACAGTTCCGGCCGCCGGATGGTCTCGGTCCCGAGATCGAGCGGATTCTTCGGCGGCAGAAACGCAGGCAAGATGGGAGCGAGATATTCTTTCGTGTCCGTCGACAGAGGCGGCACGCGAACGCCGATGTCCTCGCAGAAATCGTGCGCGATGCCGCAGAAAGCGCCGGAAAAGGTGAGAATGCCAAGATCGCCTTTCGACGGCTTGGGGAAACGGGCGAGAATCTCGCTCACATCCATGAGTTCGTCGAGCGTGTCGACGACGACGACACCGGCATGTTCGACCAGCGTGCGCATGACCGCGTGATCGCCGGTAAGGGCACCGGTGTGCGAGCGCGCCGCCTCCTTCGCTCTTGCGCCGCGGCCGGGATGCATCATCACGATGGGCTTGCCGCGCCGCATGGCTTCGCCGGCAATGTCGAGGAATTCCTGCGGACGCCTTATGTCCTCCGCGTAAAGTGCGATGACCTGCGTCACCGGATCGTCGAGCAGATATTGGATGAAGTCCGCGAGGCCGAGACCCGCCTCATTGCCGGTCGAAATCCAGCATGAAACCGGAACACCGCGCGCGTCTAATCCGCCCTGCAAATGGCTGCCGAGACCGCCGCTCTGCGCCACGATGGCGACGGCACCTCGGGTGCCGTCCGGCAAGCGCGGTGTAGGCTGCGGCGAAAAGAAGACCGCGGCGAACCCGTCGACAAAGTTCATGAAACCGAGGCAGTTCGGCCCGACGAGTGCCAGCCCACCTGCGCGCGCGATCTCGGCAATGCGGTCCTGCTCTGCGGTACCATCGCCGCCGACTTCGGCGAAACCGGACGCGAAGATCACCGCGGCCTTGACCTTGCGCCGCACGCAGCCTTCCACCGCTTCGCGCACCGCGGCCGCCGGCAATGTGAATACCGCGAGATCGACGTCTTGCGGAAGTTCGTCGATGTTGGCGAGAACCTTGCGGCCCCCGATATCGGCGCTGCCGCGACCGACAAGATGCACCGGGCCGTCGAACTTGTTGTTGTCCAGAAGCTCGAGGACGACGAGACCGGCGGCGCCCGGTTTCGCGGACATGCCGATAATCGCGACGCTGCGCGGACGCATGATGCGACTGATAGTGGAAGTCGACGTGCGCCGGCGTTCAGCCGAAACGTTCGATGTCATCTTCGGTAACGTCTCCCCTCGAGTATTGGAATTGCCTACTTAAGTTTCACGTCGGTCCGAGCGTGCACCGGTCCATTTGCGCATTGCCGCCAAAACCGAACTTATGGGGCTGGATCCGTAGCGCGGCCTAGATCCCGTGGCTCGCTGGCAAGCGGCCACCTGTTGACAACTCACGAAATCAACTTTTCCGCTTTACTGCCAAACCGGCATTACGGTCAAACCGATCCTGAAGTCCTCCTGATATTCTGTGTCGGAGCATGATGACGTCGGCGGTGCGAGTATAAACGCAGGCGATGTGGCACGTTCGATCTCGTCGAAGACTGACGCGCTGGATTTCAAATCAGCGCCATTTTGACTCGCAACCGCTGTAACTCGCCGACCACGCCTTGGCGGAACAGCAGGATGCACAGCACGAAGATCGCGCCGATGACCGCCTGGATCGGTAGGCCCGAATCCGCCAGATAAAACTGCAGCGATTCCACGATCACGCCGCCGGCCACCGGCCCGAACAATGTACCGACTCCGCCCAGGAGCGCCATCAGCGTGACGTCACCCGACGTCGCCCAGTGCACGTCGACGGTCGAGGCAAGCTGCACGACCATGGTCTTGGTGGCCCCAGCGAGCCCGCTGAGCGCGGCGGACAGGATGAACACCACCAGCTTGTAGGTGTTGACGCTGTAACCGAGCGAGATCATGCGCGGCTGGTTCTCGCGGATCGCCTTCAGCACCTGGCCGAAGGTGGAATGGGTGATGCGCGCGATCAGCAGGTAGCCGATCATGAACACGGCCGCCGCGGTGTAATACATCACATACAGGTTATTGAGATCGAACAGGCCCAGGATCTTGCCGCGCGGTACGGCGGTCAGGCCGTCTTCGGCATGGGTGAACGGCAGCTGGAACGCCATGAAGTAGATCATCTGCGCCAACGCGAGCGTGATCATCGCGAAGTAAAGGCCTTGCCGACGGACCGACACAGCGGCGAACACGAACCCGAGGGCGGCGGCGGTCAGCGTACTCAGCAGCGCCGCAAGCTCGAACGGGAGGCCCCAGACCTTCAGCGCGTGGCCGGCGACATAGGCGGCCGAGCCGAAGAACGCGGCATGGCCGAACGACAACAGGCCGGACGTGCCGAGCAGCAGGTTGAACGCGCAGGCGAACAGGCAATAGCAAAGCACCTTCGCGGCGAACAGCGGATAAATGAAAAACGGTGCTGCGGCGAGCACAATGAGCGCGAGGCCATACCAGGCATAGCCGCTGCTGCGCGTCGCGGCGGGAGACGCGGGAAGGTTGCCGGTCGGCCCGTTGGCGGTCATTTTTCCTGCCCAAATAATCCGGCCGGCTTCATAAGCAGCACGATGAACATGATGACGAAGATCACCATGTTGGCGCCGTGCGGGTAAAACAGCTTGGTCAGTCCCTCGAGTACGCCAAGCGATAGCCCGGTGACGATCGCGCCGAGGATCGACTGCATGCCGCCGACAACCACAATCGCAAACACGACGATGACCAGATCGCCGCCCATGATCGGGCTGACGCTGTAGATCGGTCCGGCCAGTACGCCGGCGAGCCCCGCGAGCGCGACGCCGACGCCAAAGCCCAAGGTGAGGAGTGCCGGGACGTTGATGCCGAAGGCGCGCGTCAGCATCGGATTTTCCGCCGCCGCACGCAGGTTGCGGCCAACCGGCGTCTTCTCGATGGTGTACCAAGTGGCAAAACAGAACACCACCGACACCGCCACGACCCAGGCGCGGTACTTCGGCAAGAACATGAAGCCGAAATTGTAGCCGCCGGCGAGTTCGGACGGCACCGGATAGGGCCGAGGCGCGGTCTGAAAGAAATAGATGAACATGCCCATGATGAACATCATGAGGCCGTAGGTCAGCAGCAGCCCGTAGATGTGGTCGAGCTTGTAAATGCGCGAGATCACCGTCTTCTCCAGCGCCATGCCGGCAATGCCGGCGACGACCGGCGCGACCGCGATGCCCCACCAGTAGCCGAGGCCAAGGTAGTGCAGCAGCATCCAGGCGCCGAACGCGCCGATCATGTAAAACGTGCCCTGCGCGACGTTGATGATGCCGAGGAGGCCGAAGATGATCGCGAAGCCGAGCGCCAGCAGCGCGTAGAACGAGCCGTTAATCAGGCCGATCAGCAATTGTCCGAACAGAACTTGGGTTGACACAGCGCTACTTCAAATACCCAGATATTGCTGGATCTGGCCGGCCCGTTTTTCAACGTCGGCACGCGGGATCATGTCAATGATGCGACCGCGTTCCATCACGTAGTGGCGGTCGGTGATCTTCGACGTGAAGCGGACATTCTGCGCGACCAGCAGGATCGTGTGACCCTGGCTCTTCATCAGCGCGATCGCCTTGCCGATCTGCTGCACGATGACCGGCGCGAGGCCCTCGGTCGGTTCATCGAGCAGGAACAGCGAAGCGCCTGTGCGCAGCACGCGCGCAATCGCCAGCATCTGCTGCTCGCCGCCGGAAAGCCGGGTGCCCTGCGAGTGGCGGCGCATGTGCAGGTTCGGGAACAATTCATAGATTTTTTCGAGGCTCATGCCGCGGTCGTTAATTTTGCGCGGCAGCAACAGATTCTCGGTGACGTCGAGGCTGGCGTAGATGCCGCGCTCCTCCGGCACATAGGCGACACCGAGCCGCGCGATCTTTTCCGGCGGCGCGGCAATGACGTTCTGTCCGCAAATGTTGATCGAGCCGGTGCGCTTCTCGATCATGCCCATGATCGAGCGCAGCGCGGTGGTCTTGCCGGCGCCGTTGCGGCCGACGATGGTGACGACTTCGCCGGCCGGCACGTCGAAAGTCACGCCGTGCAGCACGTGCGAATCGCCGTAGAAGGCGTGCAGGTCGGAGATGGCGAGCGAAAGTTCAGCCATCGTCGCACCCCAGATAGGCCTCGATGACGGCAGGGTTCTTCACAAGCTCGGTATAAGTGCCGTCGGCGAGCACTTCGCCGCGCGCCAACACGGTGATGCGGTGCGACAGGTCGGCAACGACGGACAGATTGTGTTCGACCATGAGCACGGTGCGCGAAACCGCGACGCGCTTGATCAGTTCGGCGATGCGGCCGACGTCTTCCTGACCGAGCCCCGACATCGGCTCGTCGAGCAGGAAAAGTTCCGGGTCGAGCGCCAGCGTGGTGGCGATCTCGAGAACGCGCCTGCGGCCGTAGGGAAGCTCGATCGCCTTCTTTTCAGCGAAGTTTTCAAGCCCGACATCCGCGAGCAGCTCACGCGCACGGCTGTCCATGGCGCGCAGCGCCCTGTCCGAGCGCCAGAAATATAAATTGTCGTTGCGGTTGCGCTGCAGCGCCATGCGGACGTTTTCGAGCGCGGTGAGTTGCCCGAACACCGCGGAAATCTGGAACGAACGCACCATGCCCATGCGCGCTACCGTCTCGGGTGGCATCCCGGTGATGTCGCGTCCGTTGAAATAGATACGCCCGCCGGAGGGCTGCAGGAATTTGGTGGCGAGATTGAAGACCGTGGTTTTGCCTGCGCCGTTCGGGCCGATCAGCGCATGGATCGAGCCGCGGAAAATTTCGAGCGTCAGGTTTTTGACCGCCGTGAAGCCGCGGAAATTTTTGCTCAGATTTTCCATCCGCAGCGTCACTTCGCCGGAAGAAAAGGTCTGTGCGCTCGCTGACATCGTGAGTCCGGTTTCAACGCAGGCGTAAAAAAACGGCAATCCGTTCATCCGGCGCTTGCCGGATGAACGGCCGTGAGGTCGTGCCTACTTGCCGGCGAGAGCCGGGCAGGCGCCGTCGCTGAGCGGACGGAACACATCGTCGCCCTTGAGCTTGGCCACAACCTTGTTCTGGTCCCACTCCCCCGTCGATTCGGATGGAGACTTGAACTGGACCAGAGCCACGCTGTGCACCATGCGGCCGTCCGGACGCAGATAGCCGTCATCGGTGAACACGTCGCGCACCGGGGTCTGGCGCATCTTGGCGATCACGATTTTGGGGTCGGTTGAGTTGGTCGCCTCAACCGCTTTCAGGTAGCTGCGCACACCTGAATAGGCGCCGACCTGGAACGCCCCCGGAAAAACCTTACGGCGCTCCATGAATTTTGCGATCCAGGCCTTGGTCTCAGGGTCGTCATCGCGCCGCGCCCAGGCGGTAACGTTGTAGGCCCCCTGCGCAATCTGCAGGCCCATTGCGCGGATGCCGGTCGGGGTGTCGAGGCCGAAGCCCATGACCTTCGCCTTAATGCCGAACTCGCGGATCGCCTTGAGTGCGCCGATGGTATCGTCGCCGCCGCTGTTGAGGGCGATGACATCGGGGTTGGCGGCCTGCGCCTGCAAGACGTACGAGGAGAAATCCAGATTGCCCAGCGGGTGTTTCACCCCACCGAGGATTTCCGCGCCGTTTTTCAGCAGCATCGGCCGAAGGCCGGCTTCCAGCGCCGCACCAAACGCGTAGTCCGCGCTGATGAAGAACCATTTTTTGCCGAGCAGCGTCGCGGTCGCGCCGACCGCCGCGCCGAGCTCGTAGGTGTCGTAGACCCAGTGCACGCTGTTGTCGGGTGCACACAGCTTGCCGGTGAAATCGGCCGAGCCGGCGCCGTCGAGGATCACCATTTTGTTCTTCTGCTTGGTGATATCGAGCACCGCGAATGCGACCGCCGAGTTTACGACTTCGGTGATGAGGTCCACCTTATCAACATCATACCAGCGGTTGGCAATCGTTGCGGCAACGTCGGGCTTATTCTGGTGATCGCCGGCAATGACCTCGATCGGCTTGCCATTGACCTTGCCGCCGAACTCCTCGACGGCCATTTTGGCGGCCTCGACGGAGCCGTTACCGGTCCCCAATTCATAGAAGCCGGACAGATCGGTGAGAACGCCGATTTTCACGCGGTCGAATTCAGCATGTGCCGCACTTGAATACGCAAGCAGCGCCGCGGCGAGCGCCAGACCAACTTTGTTCATTTTGACCCTCCCATCCTGAGAGATTTTTTGTTGTCGTTTGACCAGCTTCTGGACCGGCAGGACAGGGAGCATACCAATGCTCGCGAAACTATTGTAGCCACTAGCGCGGAGGGCCACGCCTCCTGCGGGTCATTCGCGTCGATTTCGCGATGTCCAAGACAGGTGCGCTTTCCACCCAATCGCCGACCTTCCGCTGCCTTGGTGCAATCGACGCAATGGGCCCAAGAACGGAAGTAGTCGAATATCCGGTTCATTGCATTACATTTAAGTTAGCCACCGAAGGCATCTGCCAAAACGTACGCGGCCGCTTCAGCGCGCAGCAGGAACGCCTCAGAAATCGTGAGTCCTCAACCCGATGGTGTCTACTTAACTAGGGCCCTCGGCTTTCATCCCAGAACCCTCGGCCGCTGGCCAACACGTGCGACGTATTGCTGAACGACTGGCCACTTGCCGAGGTCGAAACCGACAATTTTCGCTCATCCTAGGATTGTAGACAGATAGCCGTCGGGTGATCTTCGATCACGCACTCAGCAATTGCTTCAGCGCATCGTCGATGAATTTGCCATCGTCCGGATTGGTGCCGGGTCCTCCGGCGAAATGGCCCCAGATCGAGGGCACGGGCAGCAACTTCGCATTCGGCATGTTGGCGACTTCAAATTCGCTGTCTTCCGGAGGGAAGTAGAGATCGGTCTGGCCTGGCATCACATAAGCTTTCGCCTTGATCGCGCCCAACGCTCTCTTGAAGTCACCCTTGTAGAGTTCGTTGTCGCTGATGTCGCCGTTCTGCCAGTTCCATAGCATGGCGAGGAGGTTGTTGGCATCCTTCGGCGCAAAGAAACCTTCCCAAAACCCGACGAGAAAATCTTCCAGCGAAGAATAGCCCAAGCGCTCCAGATCGAGCCGCTCGCGATAGAAAGCCTGCGAGAGGCCCCAGCCGGCATAGACCCGCGCCATCGCTCGGAGGCCTCTGATCGGCTGATCCTTGTACCACCCGCCATTGAACGCGCCGTCGGCCGTCAGCGCCGCCTTCACGCCTTCGAGGAACACGAAGTTGTGGCGCGAGCACTTGGCCGAGCCGCAGAATGGCGCGATGCGTTCGACCATGTCGGGATAGAGTGCGCCCCCAATGAAACGTCTGCAAGGCGCCCTTCGACCAGCCGGCGACGAGCCGCAATCTCTTCAAGCCGAATTCTTCGGTCACCAGCCGGTGCTGCGCCTGCACATTGTCGTACGTGGTCACGCGCGGAAAGCGCGGCCCGTTATAGGGCGCGGGCACATTGCTCGGCGACGACGACAGGCCATTGCCCAGCATATTCGGAATGATGATGAAGTATTTTTCGGGATCGAGCGCCATGCCCGATCCGATCAGCCATTCGTTGTCGTAATGCTGGCCGGAATACCACGTCGGATAGACGATGACGTTATCTCTCGCCGTGCTCAACTTGCCGAACGTCTTGTAAGCAAGTTTGCAGTCCGGCAGCGTCCCACCGCGCTGCAGGCGCAAATTTCCGAGTTTGAAGATTTTGTAATCCAGCCCCATCCTTCTTCTCCAGCCCCGGAGTGCATCAGAAACCATGGCTTCAATCCGCCATTAACCTCTCCTAAATCGATCACCATTTAAAGGCCTGATTTCGGTTCCGTCTGGGAAGCGGGATGATGAAGAATAACTTAGACAGAGAGATCAGTCTCTTCGTTCGCGATGGTCAAACTGGCCGCTTCGTTTTCAATGCAAAGGCATTGCAGGCTTTTAGGGATCAATCCTGCGGAAGCTCATCAACGTGGGTACTCGACGACTGAGCAATCCGCCTTGGCTGATGCGACTGGACTTACACAATCACTCTCATGACGAAGCCCGTTTTGCAAATCTTCGCCTCCCGATGAGGCTGTGCAATGTCGGCTCAGGGTCGATTCTGTTGAAAAACTCGCCGGTTGAAACGCTGAAAGCCCACTGATTTAGTGCTGTTGAGAAGCAGGAACTGAGTCGATGATGGGACCACGGCAAATCGAACAGGGTGTGCTGTTCTACAACTTCTCGCTTGATGCGCATGTTCCGGCGGATCATTTGCTAAGATCGATCGACCGCTTTGTCGAGCTGTCGGAACTGCGCCGCGAGCTCGCGCCGTTCTACAGCTTGATGGGTCGCCCGTCGGTCGCTCCCGAGCTGATGATCCGGATGCTGATCGTCGGCTATTGCTTCGGCATTCGGTCCGAACGGCGCCTCTGCGAAGAGGTTCACCTCAATCTGGCGTACAGGTGGTTCTGTCGGCTCGGGCTTGACGGCGATGTCCCCGATCATTCGACCTTCTCGAAGAACCGGCATGGCCGTTTCCGCGAGAGCGATCTCCTTCGACGCGTCTTTGAGACGGTGCTGCAGCGCTGCATCCGCGAGGGACTGGTCGGCGGGGAAGCCTTTGCGATCGATGCCAGTCTAATCAAGGCGGATGCCAATCGGCAGAAAGGGATCGAGGGCGAAAAGGGGCTGCCACCAGAAGCGACCGGCCGGGCGGTCAAAGAGTATATGGCTGTGCTCGACGATGAGGCCTTCGGCGCTGCGACCGATGTCGTGCCCAAGTTCGTCTCACCGGCCGATCCGGCGGCGCGATGGACCGGAGCCCATGGCGGACAAGCATTCTTCGCCTATTCCACCAACTATATGATCGATGTCGACAACGCGATCATCGTTGATGTCGAAGCCACAACCGCGATCCGGCAGGCCGAGGTCCTGGCCGCAAAACGCATGATAGAACGCTCGCTCGATCGCTTCGATCTTTATCCCGCCCGCCTCCTCGGAGACAGCGCCTACGGCTCAGCCGAGATGCTCGGATGGCTCGTCTACGAGCATGGCATCGAGCCACATGTGACCGTGTTCGATAAGTCGACCCGTCAGGACGGCACCTTCTCACGCGACGACTTCACCTATGACCATGTCGGCGACGTCTATTCTTGCCCCGCCGGCAAGATGCTGACGACGACCGGCTCACGTGTGAATGACGGAGCGACATTACGCTACCGCGCGAGCAAGTATGACTGCCAAGCCTGCCGCCTAAAGCCCCGATGCTGTCCGAAGGAGCCGGCCCGGTACGTGCCGCGATCGATCTATGAAGGCGCCCGTGACATGGCGCGCCAGATCGCAGGCTCGTGGCAAGGCCGCACCGCGCGACGATTGCGCAAGAAAGTTGAAATGCTGTTCGCCCATCTCAAACGCATTCTCAAACTCGATCGGCTCAGACTAAGAGGACCAAACGGCGCGCGCGATGAGTTCCTGCTCGCAGCAACCGCCCAAAACCTCCGAAAGCTGGCGAAGCTGATACCAATGCCAAGCCCTCACCCAGCCTGAGACCACCAGCAGTTTGCAATCGAGGGCCTTCGAACGGCCAGGCTGATTCATCTCCAATTACTCACCGACTTCTTCAACAGAATTGGTCATGAGCGTCGGTTTGAGCCTGTCGGCGGCGAGTCCCCACTAACTCCAATCGATGACGTTTTGCTGCCTCGCAGCGAACCGACGCGGCGGGCCGATCGTGTTGCGCGCGGCGCATCCGCCGAAGTCAGTATTTGGCAATCCAACGCCTGGAGCCCAGCCGCATCAGTCGCTCGCCGCGGTCTGCTGGCTTATCGGGATCCTGCTAGTCAGGCTCGAACATCAGCAGGTGCGTGCCGTTCGCGAGCGGCGCCCAGAACGGCTTGACGCGCAGACCAATCTTCAGCCGGTCGCGGCTGCAATGCACGATATTGGCCATCACGTTCACGCCTTCATCGAGCGTGACGAGGCCGATCGCAAACGGCTCATGACCCTGGAACGGCGGCCGCGCACGATGCGCAATCGTGTAGGAAAATACCTCGCCCTTGCCGGAGACCTCGCGCCATTCAAGATCCCGATGGCCGTCATAGATGCTCGTGGCGCGCGGGAAGAATTGATACTTTCCGCTGCGCTTGTCGTATTGGACGATCAATCGCTTCTCGCGCGTGGCATCCCAATAGGCCTTTGAGAAGCTGCGCGGCCGGGGCGGCTCGCGGGGGATAGTCAGGATGTCGTTCAAGGTGGTCATCATCGCCACTCACGCATTGGGGGTCAGGATCATTACAACGCTGCTGCTCCAATTCCGTCCATAGGGAATGCCGCCAATTCCCGTCACCAGCGCATTCTTGGTGTTTTTCACTTGCCGCTTG
Organism: uncultured Alphaproteobacteria bacterium; assembly: GCA_963709825.1. Classification (GTDB taxonomy): domain Bacteria; phylum Pseudomonadota; class Alphaproteobacteria; order Rhizobiales; family Xanthobacteraceae; genus BOG-931. The sequence continues at coordinate 47,844 of CAVPXZ010000001.1, read as the reverse complement.
CCGCCTTCGCCGAACAGCTGTCTGACCGCCTCAACGACGTTGGTGCCGCCGCCGGCGAGCCCGCACTGACCTGCCGAAATCTGCCCGCCACCGGTGTTGAGCGGAAAATCGCCGGAATGGGTGAAATCGTGCTCGTTGACAAAATCGCAGCCCTGCCCGCGCTTGCAGAAACCGAGCATCTCCAGCTGCAGCATGATTGCAATGATGAAATCGTCATAGGGATGGAATGATGCGATGTCAGCCGGCTTCAGGCCGGATTGCGCGAACGCGCGCTGGCCGGCGACGTAGTGTCCGCTCTCGGTCACGTCGACGATCGCCTCGTCGGCGCGGTAATTGGTGCGCTCGCCATAGCCGACCGGTACGACGATTTTCGCTAATCCTCTTTTCCCCGCCGCATTCCGGCCGGTCACCAGCAGTCCGGTGGCGCCGTCGCAGACCATCACGCTGTCGAGCAATCGGATCGGATCGGCGATCATGCGCGAATTGAGATAGTCGTCGACGCTGATCGGTTTGCGCAATTTCTCGACCGCGAGGTCGTTGAGAATAGCGTGGTCGCGCTGCACCACTGCGAGCTTGCCGAGCGAGGCGTAGTCAAGGCCGAATTGGTGCTCGTAGCGCCGGCTGAGGAGACCAAAGGCCGCCGGCGGACCAATATATCCTAACGGAGTCGTCCACTCGTTTTGGAACGACCGCATGCGTTGATTGTTTTCCGCAGCCTGGCTGTCGGCATACAGACACAGCACTGTGCTGCAGAGGCCGGCATCGATCGCTGCCGCCGCGCGCGCGAGCGCACCAAGCGGCGAGCAGCCGCCAATATCAACAGTCTGGCAGTGATCCACCTCCAGCGCCAGCTGATCCGCCGTCGTTTGCGACCAGAAGGGATTGCCGGCGCCGGTCATGGATGAGGACAGAATGAGGCCGTCGATCTCGCCTTTTTCGAAACCAGTCTTGTCGAGGAGGGTCTCGAGGATTTCGGCGCCGAGTTCCCACACGTCCCGGTCGCTTTTTTCGACGATCTTGGTTTCGGCGTAGCCGACGATCGCCGCATCACTCAATCCCATGCCTTGTGCTCCTGCCGTCCGCCGCCTTGTACCGCGTGCGCACGCCGTTGTCTCTCGGTCGTCGTCAAAACCGGGACGTTGGAGCTGCTACGGCGTGGACCGCCAACCGAGCCGGGCGTGAGCGGTCAGGGCAAGGCGAAGTCGTTGGTTCTCACAAATTCAACGGCGTCCGCCACCGATATCAGTGCTTTTGCCAATTCACGCGCCTTGTCGGCCGTCAGCGTCACCGACTCAGGCTCGGTTTTTGAATTGTACCTATCGGTCCCGCTCTCGAGCGTGACCAGAGCCAGTTCACCGGAGACCAGGTTGGCGCCTATTGCAGCCTGGTCGCCGTTGTCCGCTTTGACAGCAATACGCATTGGCGTCGCTCCTCTGTGTGAGCTGTAACCCGCATCATCGTTTTCAAAGTAATCTTGCGCTTGAAGCTTCGATGTGATGCCGGGCACAAGATTTAGCTTTTCCGGTCACCTCGACTTTGACGATGAACGCAACGCCGTTCGGCGACCCATTGGCTGACCCGCCACGAAGCGCAGAAGCGAACTTGGCCGGATTATTTTATGCTCAACGTCCTGCCATCGCCGCCGCCTTGCAGGCGGGAGACAGCTGGCTCCGATGTTGTTTCATACAGTCCCGAATGCGTCCTCCGCCCGGCTGGACCGAACTGCAAAGCGCTTTGACGTCACTCCCGCATGCGCTCTGCAACGCGCTGTTGACAGGTTCGGCAAACGCGAGCGTCGGAACGAAGGCGGCAACCGCCACGACAAGAGTTGATTTCCACGACATGAAGCAGGTTCCTCGTTGAACCGCCGCAGGTTGATCAACGGGGTTTAAATGATCGTTGCGAGAATTCGGAAAAATTTGAATACTTTCCGCGAATAACGGCTGCCACGTCGAAAGTTTGTACCACGTCGAAAGTTTGTAACAGAGATGCCCGAATTTCCGGTGTCGGAGTTTACCAACGCTTTAGAGCTGTTGCTTACGACTAGCGGCATGGTCGAAAAGCTCAAGTCTTTCCTGACAGACCAGACCGCGGCCACCGCGATCGAGTACGCTCTCATCGCCGCCGGAATCTCCATTGTTATTGTCGCCGCGGTCAACGGCATCGGCACCAAGCTCAACACCACATTTTCTTCGGTCTCGACGCAATTGAAATGACCCGCGCCGAGCCATAAGCGGCAAATGGTGCTGTCGATCACATCGTCTGCCGCGTAGAAATTGAGCACCGTCACGAGCAATGGAGGTCGCCATGGGCACGCCGAACACGCTCTTCCGCGCGAGCCGCCGAACTCACGCGACAGAGACTGTATGGTCTCGGCTTGTTGCGGTGATTGCTGATCCCAATCTGCTCGCAGTCGTGGCGCTCTGTCTCATCGGTCATTTGCTGTCTCTCAACTTAATCCTTCATTTTCCGGATTTTGGTGCGGTGATCGAGCAATACAACCAATTCTGATTGCGAACTTTAAGACCTGAATCACTCAAGTAGCCGCGATCTTCTCGGCCGCCGCCGGCGTTGGTTTGCGCCCCTCGTGACCGCGGCGGCAGCGTTGCCGCTGGCTTCCTTCCTTGAGCTTGTCCGCAAATATTTGGCTCCGACCGCCGCAATCGACCTGGTCGGCGCGTCAATTATTTCAACTGCTTAACTGACGTTCGCCATATCCGCCCGGCTGTTGCTCCAGGTTTCCTCTATCGGATGTTGCGGCGGTTGCGCGACCCCCCGCACCGCCATCCCCGGCAGTCACTGTCGCGAGCGGCGATGTCTTGCTAAGCTTTCGAACGAAACCCACAACACTGGGGCGCCGCGCCATGTCCGAAGCTCTCAATCACGCCAAGCTCGCAATGCTGTTTCGCAAGGAATTGCAGCTCTGCAATCTGCAGAGCGGGGAAACCATCGTGCTGCTGAGCGATCTCGGCGCCCGCCGCGACTACGTGTCGGCGGCTTTTGCCGCCGCGGAGGATCTCGGCGCCGACGCCTACGAGATGTGCGTCAACTCGATGCCATCGTGGACCAAGGTCGGCGTCGAGACCGTCGGTCGCTGCAAAGGCACGCTCGAGGCCATCAAGGCCGCCGACATGCTGGTGTGCCTGCATATCCCTCTGTTTACGCGCTGGCTCAAGCAAGCCCGCGACGCCGGCACCCGCGCGCTGATGGTCATCGACGGGCCGGACGAACTCGAGGAGCTGATGGCCCCGCCGGGCTTGAAGGATGCCGTCACCCATGCCGGCGAGCGCTTAAAGCGCGCCAAGACCATGCGCATCACCCGATCCGGCGGCACCGACCTCACCGTAAGCCTCGGCGAATACCCGACCATGATCCAGTACGGATTCGCGGAGGCGCCCGGCCGCTTCGACCATTGGGGCGCCGGACACGTGCACACCTTCCCGAATGAGGGCTCGGCCAATGGTACGGTCGCATTTGCGCCCGGCGACATCGTCGTGCTGCCGTACTGCCGTTACGTGCAGGATGAGGTGCGGCTTGACATCCGCGACGGCTTCATCCGGAAAATCGAGGGCGGGCTCGATGCCAAGCTGATGAGCGACTGGCTCGACGGTAACCGGGCCACCCCCGAAGACATGGATGGACACGCCATCTCGCACCTCGGCTGGGGATTAAATCCGCAGGGGCGTTGGGATGCCATCGCGCTCAACGGCGCCGATCCGACGCGCCATCACGCCGGCGCGCGCTGCTTTGCCGGCAACTTCCTGTTTTCCACCGGCCCAAACTCGCAGGGCGGCGGCAAGCGCACCACCAAGGGCCACTATGATGTGCCGATGCGCGACTGCACGGTGACGCTGGACAATGACGTGATCATCGATCGCGGCCGTTTCGCCGACGAGAAGATGCGCGTTGCCCGCGTGGCGCGCTGACGCCAAGACGCCACGGGCATGACCAATCCGGCGGGCAGCGCGCGCGGCGTGTCCAAGCATTTCGGCGCGACCCGTGCACTCGACAGCGTCGACTTCGATGTGCTTGCGGGTGAGGTGCATGCGCTGGTCGGTGAGAACGGCGCCGGCAAATCAACGCTGGTGCGCATTCTTGGCGGGGTGCATCGCCCGGACCGCGGCGAGATCGCCGTCGACGGCAAGGCGTGCCGGTTCGACGGCCCGCGTGACGCCATTGCCGCTGGCATTGTCGCCATTCCGCAGGAGCTGCGGCTGGTTCCCGCGCTGTCAATCGCCGAGAACCTCACGCTCGGCGATCCGCCGCTGCGGCGGGTGTTGGGTCTTCGGCTCATCGATCGCGCGCGGATGCGGCAAGAAGCGACGGAACAGCTGGCCCAGCTCGATTTTGCGCCGAATCCCGATCTCCGCGTCGACCGATTGAGCTTCGCCGAGCGTCAGCTCGTCGCCATCGCCAAGGCGTTGCGCCGACGGGCTCGCATCCTCATCCTCGACGAACCCACCGCGGCGCTGGAAACGCGCGAAATCGAGCGGCTGTTTGCTTTGCTGACACGCATGAAGAGCCAGGGCACGGCAATTATCTATGTGTCGCACCGGCTCGACGAGGTGGTCGCGCTCGCGGACCGTTGCACCGTGTTGCGCGACGGCCGTGTCGCCGCAAGCAGCCGGCGTGGAGCCTTCAAGGTCGCCGATTTGATCGAGGCCATGACCGGCGGCGGCATGGCGCAGGCCGACGCCCCGGCTTCGGCGCCCGGCGCGGTGCTGATGGAGGATGCTACCGATCGGCCTGACGCCGTCCGGTTGCGCGCCCACGAAGTTTTGGGCCTCGCCGGCCTCCTCGGCAGCGGCGCCAGTGCCGTGCTGCGGCGAATCTTCGGCATTGGCGGTGAGCCGATTGAGCTTCGCCGCGGCGGAACGCGCCGGCGGATCGCAAGCCCGGCGGCGGCGGTCCGCAACGGGATCGGTTTTGTGCCCGACGAACGCCGGCTTGGCCTGGTGATGAACCTGTCGGTCCGCGACAATATTCTCTTGCCCAGCCTCGATGTGCTGGCGCGCGCCGGTCGAATTGATCGCGCCCGTGGCGATCGGCTGGTCGGGCAATTGATGGACATGCTCGATATCCGTCCGCGGCACGCCCACCTGCCGGCATCGGCATTGTCGGGCGGCAATCAACAAAAGGTCATCCTGGCGAAGTGGCTGGCGCGCGAAGTGGGCGTGCTGCTGCTTGATGAGCCGACCCAAGGTATCGACGTCGCCGCCAAGGCTCAGATTCACGCCCTGATCCGCGAGTTCGCCAAGCGCGGCGGCGGCGTTCTGATCCGATCCAGCGATCTGGCCGAGCTCGCGCTCACCTGTGACGCCATCCTGCCGGTACGCCAGGGGCGCATCACCGACCGCCTGGATCGCTCCGAAGGCTTCGACGAGAAGCGACTGCAGGCCGCGATCGGCGGATGACCATGCCGCCGTCGCTGCAGCGCTTCAATCTGGCCGGCCAGATCCCGCTACTGACATTGCTGGCACTCTGCCTGGTCACCGCGCTTCTGACCGGTCGCTTTCTTTCGCCGCTCAACCTCACGAATATTCTGGTGCAGTCATCGATCATGGCCGTCATCGCCATCGGCATGACGTTCGTGATCGTCGGCGGCGGCTTCGATCTGTCGGTCGGATCGACCGTCGCATTCGCCGGCTGCATGGCCGCGATGTCGATGGTGAAATTCGGCCTGGCCGCGGGCGTCCTTGTCGGCATTGCAACCGGCATCGCAGTCGGGCTGGTGAACGGCATCATCATCTCGAGCCTTGGGGTCAACCCGTTCATCACCACGCTTGGCACGATGGTGCTGGTCCGGGGGCTGGTCTATCTCGTCACCGGCGGCGCTCCGGTGGGAGACGACCTTTTGCCGGCCGCTTTCATTGCGTTCGGTTCGGCGCGCCTGTTCGGCATCCATTATCTGGTCTGGGTTCCCGCCGTTCTGCTGGTCGCTTTGTCGTGGCTGATGCAAGCCACGCCCTACGGCAGGCGCCTCTACGCCACCGGCGGAAACCGCGAGGCCGCCTATCTGTCCGGGGTGCCGGTCGAGCGAATCATCGCGTCCACCTATGTGTGGTCGGGGGCGCTGGCGGGCTTGGCCGGGGTTATGCTCACGGCCCGTTTGCAGTCCGGCCAGCCGACCGCCGGCGAGTACTACGAGCTCACCGCTATCGCCGCCGTGGTGCTCGGCGGCGCCAGCCTGCAGGGCGGCGAAGGTACGCTCTACAAAAGCATTATCGGCGTCTTTATCATGATCGTGCTCGGCAACAGCCTCAATCTTCTTAACGTCGATTCTTACTGGCAGCGGGTGGCGGTGGGAGCGGTGATCATTGCCGCCGCGGCGGCAGATCGGCTACGCTCCCGGCATTGAAAAGGAGTTTGACATGGTGAACCTTCGTCCTGTCGCACTGGCGGTGGCCGTCGTAGCGGCCGCGCTCGGGCTCGGCGCGATACCGTCGCAAGCCCAGCAGAAGATTACGATCGGCGTCTCGCTCGCGCAGGACGACAATCCTTTCTACATCGTGATGCTCAAGGGCATTCGCGCCCGCGCCGAGGAGCTTGGCTGGGACGTCGCAACCGTCTCGGCCAACGAAGACAAGGTCAAACAAATCAACGGCGTGCAGGATCTCATTGCGCGCGGCGTCAAGGGCATCCTGATCTCGCCGGTCGACGCGGTCGGCGTCAACGCCGCTTACGATGCCGCCAAGGCCGCGAACATTCCGATCGTATCGGTGGCGCGCGGCTCGACATCGCCAAACCAGACCCTGCATGTGGCGATGGACGAAAAACAGATCGGGCGCGACATCGCCGCATGGACCGCCAAGTCGATCGGCGGCGACGGCAAAGTGGCCATGCTGCTCGGGCCAAGCGGCGCCCCCACCTTCCGCAATCTCGGCGATGGCTACACCGAGACGATGGCGAAATATCCGAACATCAAGATCGCGTTTCGCGCCGACGGGCCGCTCACCCGCGAGCGCGGCGTGAAACAGGCTGAAGACGCGATGGTCGCCAACCCGGACCTCAAGGCGATCTATTGCGCCAATGACGACGTCGCGCTCGGCGCCGCGCAGGCGGTGATCGCCGCCGGCCGCGCCGACAAGACCATCGTCACCGGCATGAACGGCGTGCCGCCGGCGCTGCACGCGGTCAAGGACGGCAAGCTTGCCATGACCGTCGAGCTTAATCCGTTTCTGTGGGGCCGGTTGGGCGTCGACGTAATGGCCGCCTATTTGAAAGGCGAGAAGGTCGAGCCGCGCGTGTTCATCAAGCACGTCATCATCGACAAGACCAACATCGACCAAAAACTGCCGAAGACTTGAGGTGCCGAACAATGGCTGATGTCGCTGTTGCCGCAAAGCCAAGCGACTTCGTCGCCGAACTGGAAGCGGCCAACCTGCATCCGCTGTGGGATCGCTTCCGCACGCTCACGCCGGTGAAGCCGCAAGCCAAGGATCCGCCGCTGATCTGGCGCTGGCGCGATATTGAGCCGTTCACAAAGCGCGCCGGCGCGGAAGTATCGATCGACGACGTGGAGCGGCGGGCCCTGATCCTGGTCAACCCGGCCTTCGCCGGCGAGACGGTGACGACGTCGAACCTCATCGCCGCCTTTACCGTGCTCGATCCGGGGGACCGGGCGCGGCCGCATCGCCACACCTTCGCTGCCATCCGCTTTGCCACCCGCGCGGAGGGCGCAACCACCTTCGTCAACGGCCGGCGCTGCGACATGCACTACGGCGATCTGATCCTGACGCCGCCGATGTGCTGGCATGGCCATATCAATGACAGCGATCACCGCATCATCTGGTTCGACGCCGCCAACATCCCGCTGATCCGCAACCTCGATGCCAATTTCTTCGAGCCCGGCGACGCCAAGTCCAACCAGTTCTGGCAGGTCGACGAGGGCGAGGAGAAGCTGTGGGCCGAGTCCGGGATGATCGGCGCCGACGTGAAGCATGCGTCGGCACATTCGCCCAAATATCATTATTCGGGCACGGCGACCCGCCGCCTGCTGGCGGCACTGCCGGCCGGTCCCGACGGCGCGCGGACGGCGCGTTACACCAATCCCGCCACCGGCGGCGCGGTGATGCCGGCGCTTGATTGCTACGCCATGCGACTGCCGAAGGGCGAGACCACCCGGCCAAAGCGAACCACCTGCAACATGATCTGTCTTGTGGTGTCCGGGACCGGCCGTTCGACTGTCGGCGAGCACACGTTCGACTGGTCGCAGCACGACGTGTTCTCGATCCCGCACTGGAACCTGGCGAGCCACACGGCAATCGGCGACGGCGCCGATCTCTTTATCGTTTCCGACAAGGTGGCATTCGAGCACCTCGACCTCTTGCGCGAGGAATACCAATAAATCCGCGACCACAATTGGCGCATGAAGGCATCGGCGCGCCGGTTCGCCGCGTCGAAGATCAGAAATTCCTCCGCGGGCTGGGTCGCTACGTTGCCGACTTAACGCTGGCGGGCGAGCTGCATTGTGTGCTGGTGCGCTCGCCGCACGCGCATGCGCGCATCCAACGGGTTGACGCGCAAGCGGCGGCGACCCGGCCCGGCGTGGTAGCCATCCTCACCGGCGCGGACATGGCGGCCGATCATGTCGGCCCGATGCTGCCGCTGTGGGCGATCAAATCCGCCGATGGATCGCCAATGGCGGAGCCGCCGCGCTTTGCGCTGGCGCGCGGCACCGTTCGCCACATCGGCGAGGCGGTGGCGCTCGTCGTTGCCGAGACTCAGCCGCAAGCGCGTGATGCAGCCGACCTCGTGCAGGTCGATTACGAGACGCTGCCGGCAGTGATCGACGCCAAAGCCGCGATGCGCGAGGCCGCGCCGCAATTGCACGAGACCGCACCCGGCAACATTTGCTTCCGTTTCGCGCGCGGCGATGAGGCCGCCGTGCGAAAAGCCTTCGACGGCGCCGTCCGCGTGGTGCGGCTCGACCTCGTCAACAACCGGCTGATCGGCGCCGCGATAGAACCGCGCGCCATCCTGGCCGACGGCAGCGCCGGCGAAAAGCTGATGCTCTATTGCGCTACCCAGGTGCCGCATCACATCCGGCGCGCCGTCAGCGAGCAGCTCAATCTGCCGCAGACTGCGATCCGGCTGGTGGCGCCCGATGTCGGCGGCGGCTTCGGCTACAAGGGCAAGCACTATCCCGAGGAAACCATCATCGCCTGGGCGGCGCGGCGCCTGCGGCGTCCATTGAAATGGATCGCCACCCGCAGCGAATGCTTTATTTCCGATTATCAGGGACGCGATCACCAGACCCATGCCGAGCTGGCGCTCGATGCCGACGGGCATTTCCTGGGTTTGCGCGTCGAGACTGTCGCCAATCTCGGGGCCTATGTCTCAACCTTCGGCGCTGCGATTCCGAGCGCGATCTACAGCGCGCTCCTGGCCGGCGTCTACCGCACACCGGCCATCGCGGTCCAATCAACCGGCGTGTTCACGAATACGTTGCCGACCGACGCCTATCGCGGCGCCGGCCGTCCTGAAGCTTGTTATCTACTCGAGCGGCTTGCCGATGAAGCCGCACACGCGCTCGGACTGGACCGGGCCGAGGTCCGGCGGCGCAACCTGATTTCAGCCGACGCCATGCCCTACAAGACGCCGATCGGTCCGACCTATGACTGCGGCGATTTTCCAAAGGTCTTTGCGCGCCTTCTGGATATCGCCGGCTACCAGCGGTTTGCCAAAGGACGAGCGTCTGCGGCGCGCGCGGGAAAACTGCGCGGCTTCGGCATCGCCTGCTATGTAGAATCTTCGGGCGTGGCGCCGTCGCGGTTTGCCACGGCGCTCGGCGCCCGCGTCGGCTTCTTCGAGGCCGCCACCATCCGGGTGCAACCCGATGCCAGCGTGCAAGCGATGCTCGGCACCCATAATCACGGCCAGGGCCACGCCACCACCTTTGCCCAGATCATTGCGTCTCGCCTTGGCGTGCCGATGTCAAAGGTCGAGATTATCGAAGGCGACACCGACATGGTGCCGTTTGGATCGGGGACCTTCGGCTCACGCTCGATTGCCGTCGGCGGTTCGGCGCTCGATCGCGCGGCGATCAAGGTCATCGACAAGGGGAAACGGATCGCCGCCCATCTGTTGGAAGCCTCGGCGGGCGACATGACGTTTGCGGACGGCGTGTTTTCCGTCATCGGCACCGATCGTTGCGTTACGCTGGGCGAGGTCGCTCGCGTCGCCCATAGTCCCGCGCTCTATCCAGCGGAGCTCGAGCTCGGGCTGCAGGACACGGCGGTCTATGATCCATCCGGCTTTGCCTGGAGCAACGGCGCCCACGCCTGCGAAGTCGAGATCGATCGCGACACCGGAGAAGTCGGCGTGATCGGCTATTGGTGCGTCGACGACATCGGTACCGTAATCAATCCGATGATCGTCGAGGGACAAATCCAGGGTGGCATCGCGCAGGGTCTGGGTCAGGCGCTGCGTGAGCGGTGCATCTATGACGATGCCAACGGCCAATTGCTGTCCGGCTCGTTCATGGACTATGCCATGCCGCGGGCGAACGACATGCCGGCAATCGTGTCGGAGTTGGACGAAAGCCAGCCCTGCACGCACAATCCATTGGGCGCGAAGGGCTGCGGCGAGGCCGGTTCAATCGGCGCGCCAGCCGCGATCGTCAGCGCGGTCCTCGAAGCGCTCCGGCCGCTCGGCGTTACTGGCATCCAATTGCCGCTGACGCCGGAAAGCATTTGGAGCGCGATTCACGCTGCGGAGCGACGCTAGCGGTTTTTTCCTCAGTCAGCGATCACTTGCATTCAGCACGGTCCCAAATTCCCCGCTCCTCCAGACGCGTAAGGGCTCGCCGACCGGCCGCCGGGGCCCTGCTCGGGCACCATGATCTGCGGTGTACCATTGAGTGACAGCGAACTTCCGCCGGAGCAAGGCTGCCCGGTTACCGGATTAGTTCCTCTGCTCAGCACGCCGCTTCCCGCGGTCGTGCCCGGCAACGTGCCCGGAGTTGTCGGCGACACCGGCGTCTCCATAGGCGCCGGCACAATCAGCGGCGCGCTCGGCGTGCTGGGATTAAAGACCGGTGGCGGCGGCGGAGGCGGCGCCAATGCACCGACCTGTGCAACCGCCGTCGCAGCGCCGGCAAAGACCAGTACAGCCGCCGCCGCCGCCAACCAGTGAGCTTTTGTCCGCATGATCAAGCCCTCGATTTCGACTCCCCAAAGCCCGCATCTAAAATGCAGCACGAAAGCGGTGGGTTCCTTTTGCCCGCGCGCAACGCTGTTCCTGCTTGTCCGCATACGGACGCAGTTGGGTCATGGGGATGCCACAGAGCCTGCCTACGGTCCCGCTGTGGGAGGAGCGAGGCAGGAGGAACCTCATGGCATTGCACACCGATGCTGGCGCGCGCGAGCGCTTGGCGACTTACGACAAAAACGTTTGCCCGCAGTGCAGCGCGTGGTTGCTCGCGCCGGACTGGTCCGAGCATCTGACCGAGCGCTGCGTACGCCACACCTGGTCATGCGACGCCTGCGGTTATGGATTCGAGACCGCGGTCTTCTTCCCGGCGCCGGAACAGGCCGCCGCGTAGCTGCCCAGCCGCTCGTTAAATTTTTCAGATAATCAGCGGCGCGGCGGGTAGCGATGCCGCCGGCCGTTAAAATCCTCAACCACTGCCCCATCCTCGCTGAGGTAGTTGGGGCCGATCGGCGATTTGCCGTGGCCGCAGGGAATATCGAGCGCATAGGTCGGCTGACATAAGCCGGAATAGCGGCCGCGGATGGCACGCATCAGGTCCTGTCCTTCGGCGATCGTGGTGCGCAAGTGCCCCGTACCCGGCGCGAGATCGGCGTGGTGCAGATAATAGGGCTTGATCCGGCACTCGACCAGGGTGCGCATCAGCGCGCCAAGCGTTTCGACGTCGTCGTTGACGCCGCGTAGCAGCACCGACTGCGACAGCATCGGTATGCCGGCGTCGACAAAGCGCGCGCACGCCGTCCGCGCTTTCCTGGTCAGCTCGCGCGGATGATTGACATGCAGGACGACGAACGTCGCCTTTGCCTCCCCGCGTAGCGCGCGGACAAGCGCGGCGGTGATCTGTTCCGGCGCCACGACCGGCACGCGGGTGTGCACGCGGATCACCTTGACGTGGGCGATGGCGGCAAGCCGTGAGACCACGTCCTTGACCCGGCGCGCCGAAAGCACCAGAGGATCGCCGCCGGACAGGATCACTTCCCAGATCTGCGGACAGCCGCGGATGTAGTCGAGCGCCGCGGAAAGCGCGGCCGGCGACAGCCCTCCCCGCCCCGGCCCCACCATTTCGCGGCGGAAGCAGAAGCGGCAATAGACCGCGCAGGCATTGACCACTTTCAGAAGCACGCGATCGGGATAACGATGGACGATACCTTCGACCGGGCTGAACGCATGATCGCCGATCGGATCGCTGCTTTCCTCGGGACTGTGTTTCAGCTCGCGCGCATCGGGCACGAATTGCCGCGCGATCGGATCGTGCGGGTCGCTCGGATCGACCAGCTCAGCCATCGCTGGCGTGATGGCGACGGCGTAGCGCGCAGCGACCGCGGCAAGCTCGTTGAGCCGTTCGCGCGGCACCAAAGCGCGGTCGCAAAGATCGTCAGCGCTGCGCAACGTGGTCGATGGCGGCTTCATTCAAGCGGATTCCATAAGACCTGTTCGATGCGCGCGGCTCCGGTCGCCAGCATGACCAGGCGGTCGAGGCCGAGCGCGATGCCGCAAGCCTGCGGCATCTGCCCCAGCGCGGCAAGGAAGTCTTCGTCGAGCGGATAGCGTTCGCCATAAATGCGCGCCTTCTCCGCCATTTCCCGCTCGAGCCGCCGGCGCTGCTCGACCGGATCGGTGAGTTCTCCAAAGCCGTTGGCAAGCTCCACGCCGCACACATAAAGCTCGAAGCGCTCGGCGATGCGTGGATCGGCGGTCGAAGGCCGCGCCAGCGCCGCCTGCACCGCCGGATATTGGTCGAGAATGGTGGCGCGGCCGATGCCGAGACGGCTCTCGATCTTTTCCACCAGCACGCGGCTGAAAATATCGCCCCAGCCATCGTCGTCGGCGACGCGGACGCCCGCCGCCCGGGCGGCCCCGGCCAGTCCCTCACGATCCGGCTCGCCGCCCGGCAGCGTCGCCAACAGGTCGATACCGGCGAAGCGGCTAAAGGCCTCCGCCATGGCAACCCGCTCCGGCGCGGCAAACGCATCGGCCGCACGGCCGCGAAAGCTGAACTGCTTCGCTCCGGCCGCATCCGCCGCCACCGCCAGGATCGCGGCACAATCGGCCATCAGCGATCCATAAGGCTCGGCCGCGCGATACCACTCGACCAGCGTGAATTCCGGATGGTGCAGCGCGCCGCGCTCGCGATTGCGAAAAGCCTTCGCGAATTCGACGATGCGGCGCTCGCCCGCCGCCAGAAGCTTCTTGCAGGCGAATTCCGGCGAAGTGCGCAAATAAAGGGGCGATGAGCTGCCCCCGGGCGCTACCAGCGTCGTCGCAAAGGCATGCAAATGGGTCTCGTTTCCCGGCGAAACCTGCACGGCGCCGGTATCGACCTCAACGAAATCGCGCGCGGCAAACCAGGCGCGGAGCGCCGCCACGATCCGGTTGCGCGCCAGGAGAATCGGCCGCCGGTCGGCGTGGACATGGGGCGCCCAGAACGGCGAAGCGGCGGGGAAGCTTTCCGGCATGTCCTTGTGCGTCGGGCTCTAAGGAAATATGTGGCGATCGGGCTCAAGATCGGTATGTTGCGCCCCGACTGTAGAGTCAAAACCGAGGAAACCGTGAAAGTCATCGCCAGCTCGCTGCGAAAAGGCAATATCGTCGAGATTGACGGCAAGCTCGGCGTCATCGTGTCCACCGAAAATATCCATCCGGGCAAGGGCACTCCAGTGACCCAGATGGACGTGCGGCGGATCGCCGACGGCGTGAAGGTGGCGCTGCGTTTTAAGACGACCGAACAGGTTGAACGGGCCTTCGTCGAGGACCGCAAGCACCAGTTCATGTATCAGGACAGCGACGGCTTCCATTTCATGAATATGGAAAGCTACGACCAGGTCGCGCTGCCAGCCGACATCATCGGCGATCAAGCCGCCTATCTGCAGCCCGAGATGGAAGTGACGATCAGCATGCACGACGCAGTGCCGGTCGCCATCGAGCTGCCGCCGCGCGCCACCCTCGAAGTGGTGGACACGGAGCCGACGATCAAAAGCCAGACCGCGTCCTCGTCCTATAAGCCGGCGGTCCTGTCGAACGGCGTGCGCACCATGGTGCCGCCTTTCGTCACCGCCGGCACCAGGATCGTGGTGATGACCGCCGACGGCTCTTACGTCGAGCGGGCGAAGGATTGATCGTCATTCCGGACTCGCGGGCTCAAGCCCGCGCCCCGGAATAACGCATCAGAAAAACGCCAGCGTTCGGATCTCTATGCTCTCGCGCGGGCGGGCGTTCGGCGGCGAGGTCGGATCGACGAACGCCGTGTGCGCGGTCCAGCGGGCGCGGCCGTCTTTCTCTGAATCAAATACTTTGAACACGATCGCCTCTTCGCGCCGCATGCGCGGGAACCAGAACCAGTTGTGGTCCGGATTGTAGGTGACGGCGTAGGTCTGGCCGACCCGGTGCTGATAGCGCCGTTCCGAAATCACCAGATCGTCGGTCGAGACCGAGCGCGCGTCGCAGATCGCCAGCGGAAAGCTCTCGACCGGAAGCCGGATCGGCCGCCACACCTGAACGATCGCGAAGCGCCGCTTCAGAAGTGCTTCGGCTTCCTCCGGCAAGAGATCGCGCACCCGCTGCGGGGCGGACCATTCCGTATAATCGTTGTGCACGCGCGGCACGACCTCGCGAATTTTGCGCAGCTCGCGCTGCGCATCGTCAGCCGTCCGCAGCGTATGATCGAACACAACGACGCGCGAGGCGTCGCTCTCGGCCTTCACCAGCGCTTCCATCTCCGGGTAATAAACCTTCCGCACGTCGTCATCGTCATAGAAGTCGGCGACCTTGGTGTCATGGCGGATGAAACGAAAGCCCTCGCGATCGAGGACCAAGTCCTGAGCCCGCGGTCGGCCATTGCGGATCGTGACCTTGTGCGGGTCGAGCCTGCCGCCGCGCATGTCGGCCACCCCGCCCGGACCGGCGGCGGTGACAATCTTCTCACCGGTATCGATGAGGTAGTTGAGCGTCGCTTCGATCTCCTCCACGGTTTCGGGCGATGGCTGCCGCTCGAGTACCTGATCCATGACCAACTCCTCTGGCTAACGCCGCGACGTAACACGAGTTCATAAGATAAAGCCCGGACCGCATCTGAGTAAGAGGCGCCGGCCGGCGCCCATTTCAATCCCGTTATGCGCCCCAAGCACCCGCGCGCCCGGCCCTACTCTGAACGTTCGTTCATTCTGAGCATGGTCGTTCTCATAACAGCCGCGACGCGGGAACTTTTATGCATGTTTCTTGCATTGACATGATGGCGCCGCTTGGCACGCGGGGCCTTGATAACGATAGTAGGGCGTTTCGAGCTTTGGGATTGAGAGCGGTGTGCGTTAGGGCACGAGTTGACGACCTCATACGCGCAGGTCTTCGGGCGAAAACGATCGCGGCGGGCTTGGCCTGCGCGACACTCATTCTTTCCACGCATGGCGCGCTGAGCGCCCGCTGCAAGCCTAACCACTTCCGTCCGCCTTTCTTCATCAAGACCATGGGGCCTTGCACCTTCGATCCGCAAACCTTGAGCTTCAGCGGCACTCCGGTGGAGCAAGCCAAATGTCTCATGCGCGGCATGGATCATTCGCGCAATCTTGCGCCGCAAATGGAGACTCTGCCGCCTGCGCTGGCCACGCGCGTCGGCAGCGAGGCCGGCTTGCCCAGTCGCGAGACGCTGAGCGGTTTTCTTTCCAAGCAGGATCTGGAATGGGATTTCGCCGCGTATCTCTGGCAACCGGCGTCCCGCGCCGACGACAACGACCCAAATGCGCCAATGGCGCGCTATTTCGTCATCCACGACACCAGCGGACCAAATTTCGGGCACCGCTCGTTTCCCGCCGACGTCGACGCCACCGCGAAGTTCAACAACCTCTATAACTTCGCCTGCGCGGATGGATGGGGGAAGGCGCATGTTGTGGTCAATCGCGCTGGCGACATGCTGGTCGATCACGAGCTGGCAATTCCGTGGCGCGAAACCAAGTTCGAACAGGCGGCGAATTTCGCCGGCGCCCTCAAAGGACTTTTCCTCCACGTCGAACTGATCCAGCCGCGGCGCAGCGCCTCCGGACGCGGCCGGCGCAACGATGCGGAGAGCCCGGACCCGGCCTTTACCGCCGCCCAGTACGACCGTCTGGCGCTGCTTTACGTGATCGCCAGCGTGCGGGCCGAGCATTGGCTCATCCCGGCCTTCCATGCGGCCATCGATGCCAACATCCGCAACGGCCACGATGATCCGTTGAATTTCGATGTCGAGAAATTTGCCGATAGCCTCGAGCGAGTCGTTGAAAAGTTGCAAACGCCTGAACAGGCGCAGGTAGCGAATTCCGCTCCCGCCGACGAGCCTGATGCCGCGTCGGGGCCCAATTCCTCGGCGACGGCTTCACCTGCGGCCGCCGACACGGCCCCTTGGGCGCCGGCCGCTATGGTAAAATCCGACGCGCCCGCGCAACGATCGGCCGAAAATCCGCCGCGCCGTGAGACCGAGCGTCAAAGCGACGCCGACAGAGCGATCAGGATCGAGAGCAAAAGTGAACGCAGAGAAGCCGGGCGCGAAAGCGTCAGCGCCGAACATTGCCAGACGCGCGTCGCTCGTGGCCATCGCGGGCGCGTGTGCCGGACTGTTGCTGCCGAAACCCGCAGGCGCGGAAAGCCCGCGCACGTCGTTCGATCAGTGGATCGCGGCGTTTCGCAGCAAGGCTTTGGCGCGTGGCATCACGGCGGAGACGTACACGCGCGTCATGCTCGGGGTGCGTCCCGACACGGCCGGGCTTGAAGCAATCGGCAGTCAGCCGGAATTCAACGAGCAGCTCTGGCAATATCTCAATCGCCGCGTTTCCGACTGGCGCATCATCGCCGGCAGGGACAAGGCGAAAGAGTACGCGCCGCTGCTCTCCCGCATCGAGCGGGATTTCGGCGTCGAGCCCGGCATCATGCTTGGCGTCTGGGGCGTCGAATCGACCTATGGCGACCCGACGGTGCAGAAAAACCATATGCGGCCGGTCATCCCCTCGCTGGCGGCGCTGGCCTGGGCCGAGCCGCGCCGCCGCACCTACTGGGAACAGGAGCTGATCAACGCACTCACCATCATTCAGACCGGCTGGAGCACGCCGGAGGACATGATCGGGTCCTGGGCCGGCGCCGTGGGCCACACCCAATGGATGCCCGAGGTCTGGCTGCATCTCGGCGTCGACTATGACGGCGACGGCAAAATCTCGCCGTTTGGCGCGCCCGACGATGCGTTGGCCACCACGGCACGCTACTTTGTCGAGCGCGGCAAATATCGACGCGGCGAACATTGGGGTTATGAAGTGCGCCTCCCGGCAGGCGTTGCCGGTCACGCTTCACGCAGCTATGCCGACTGGCAAAAGCGCGGCGTGGTCCGCGCCGACGGGCAGACGTTTCCGCAACCGAGCGCCACCGCGCGCCTCTGGGTCCCGGTACCCGGCGGCCCGGCGTTCCTGCTTGGGCCGAATTTCTTTGCGGTGAAGACCTACAACCCGTCGATGAACTACACGCTGGCGCTCGTGCATCTCGGCGACCGGGTGACGGGCGGCGGCGCCTTGGTGCAGCCGTTCCCCGGCAGCGAACGGGCTCCGACACTCGCGGAGGTGCAGGAGATTCAGCGCCGGCTCACCGCGCTCGGCTTTGACACCGGCGGTGCCGACGGCCGCGTCGGCAACGACACCATGCTCGCGGTGCGCGATTTCCAGCGCAAGGCCGGCATCGATCCGCCTGACGGCTATGCCGGGATCGCGCTGCTCGCCCGCTTGCGCCAAGGCTCGTGATCCGGTTCGATCACGCCCGACAAAGCAGAATGCGAGGAACGCCGACAATGACGTCACCCAAATCCGCGACCGCGCGGCATCCGCAACAGCCGCCCGGCGCGGACGCATCGACCGGCGCGCTCGAACGCCCGACGCCGGCCGGCGTCAATGCGCCCGGCTTCGGCAGCGACGTGGTGGCGGAAACGCTGCGCGCGCTTGATATTCCCTACATCGCGGTGACCCCGGGCGCGAGCTATCGCGGACTGCATGACAGCATTGTCAATTATCTCGGCAACGCCACCCCGCAGATGCTGCTGTGCGTGCACGAGGAATCCGCAGTCGCCATCGCGCATGGCTACGCCAAGGTCACCGGCAAAGCGATGGCCGCAGCAGTGCACTCCAATGTCGGACTCCAGCACGCCACCATGGCGATGTTCAACGCCTGGTGCGACCGCATGCCAGTCCTGGTCCTGGGCGCGACCGGCCCGGTCGACGCCATGAAACGCCGGCCGTGGATCGATTGGATACACACCGCCCGCGATCAGGGCGCGCTCATTCGCGACTACACCAAATGGGACGACCAGCCGGCGTCGGCCGGCGCCGCGCGCGAAGCGCTGCTGCGCGGCACCTGGATCGCCAACACCGCGCCGATGGGCCCGGTCTATATCAATCTCGACGCGGAGATGCAGGAGGCGAAGCTCAGCGAGCAACTGCCGCCGATCGATGCCGCCCGCTACATGCCGCCGATCGTCACTGCGGCCCCGGCCGATCTGGTGCGGAAGGCCGCTGCACTACTGAAATCGGCCAAGCAGGTTGTGATCCTGGCGGGCCGCGCCTCGCGCGACATCGATGCCTGGAACGCCCGCGTCGCGCTCGCCGAAGCGCTCAACGCCAGCGTCGTCACCGATCTCAAGATCGGCGCGAGCTTTCCGACCGATCACCCGCTGCACGCCGGCGCGCCGCGCGACGTGACGCCTGATAGCGTGCCCGCCATGCGCGACGCCGACGTGATCTTGAGCCTCGACTGGGTTGATCTCGCCGGTGCATTGCGCGCTGCCGGTCCCTCCCCCGCCGCGAAGATTATTCAGATCTCGCTCGATCACCGTATCCACAACGGCTGGAGCATGGATCACCAGGCTTTGCCGCCGGTCGATCTCTTTATTTCCGCCGATCCGGGTTTGGTCGTTCCGGAGCTGCTGAGGGAAATTGGCGCGAGCGGCAAGCCGCGCTTAGCGCCGCACCCGCACGCTCAAGCCGGCCAGGAGCCGCCCGGCTTCACCAACGAGCACATCGCCCGCACCCTGCGGAAGGTGCTCGGCGAGCGGCCGACGACGCTGACGCATCTGCCGATCTCGTGGGAGGATCGCTGGTGGACTTTCCGCCATCCGCTCGACTTCCTCGGCTCCGACGGCGGCGGCGGCGTCGGCGGCGGGCCGGGCATTTCGGTCGGCGCGGCGCTGGCGCTGAAAAACTCCGGCCGGCTGCCGGTCGCCGTCTGCGGCGACGGCGACTTTCTGATGGGCGTGACCGCGGTATGGACGGCGGTGCACTACAAAATTCCGCTGCTGTTCGTCATCGCCAACAACCGCTCGTTCTACAATGACGAACTGCACCAGGAACGCATGGCGCGGATGCGCAACCGTCCGGTCGAGAACAAATGGATCGGCCAGCGCATGGCCGATCCGGACATCGATCTCGCCGCCATGGGCCGCGCCCAGGGCGCGACCGGTTTCGGTCCGGTCAGCAAGCCGGCCGATCTTGCCATGGCGCTGCAACAGGCAATTGCCGCCGTCGATGCCGGCGGCGTCGCCGTCGTCGATGTCCGTGTCGAGCCGGGCTATACCGGCGCCATTACCGCAGCAATGACGCGCGCCAAAAGTTGAGGAGGAAAGCTACATGAACACCGCAGTCCCGCTCAAATCCGTCAAAGCCGAAACGCTTCGCCTGCCCGAGCACCGCGATGCGTTCTATGGCGGCGAATGGCACGCGCCGAAATCCGGCCGTCATGTCGACAGCATCAATCCCGGCACGGCGGAGTCGCTCGGACCGGTGGCCGATTGCGGCGCCGCCGATATCGATGCCGCGGTCGGCGCGGCGAAAAAAGCCTTCGACGGCTGGCGCAACACCCCGCCGCTCGAACGCGCGCGGCTGCTCAGGCGCATCGCCAACGTGCTGCGCGACAACGCCGACGAGCTCGCCATGATCGACGCGGCCGATTGCGGCAATCCGGTGCATGAGATGGTGATGGACGCGACCATCGCCGCGGCGCAGGTCGATTTCTATGCCGGCCTCGTCACCGAAATGAAAGGCGCGTCGATCCCGATGGGCCCGGGCGTGGTCAATTTCTCGGTGCGCGAACCGCGCGGCGTGGTTGGCCGCATCATTCCGTTCAATCACCCCTTCATGTTCTGCGCGGGGAAAGCCGGCGCGCCGCTCGCGACCGGCAATACGGTGGTGATGAAACCGCCGGAGCAGGCGCCGCTGTCGTCGCTCCGCCTTGCCGAACTCATCGGCGGCCTCCTGCCGCCGGGCGTGCTCAACATCGTTCCGGGCGGCCGCGACGCGGGCTCGGCGCTGACCACCCATCCCGATGTCGCCATGATCGCGCTGATCGGCTCGGTGCCGACCGGCCGCGCGGTGATGAAAGCGGCCGCCGATACGCTCAAGCCGGTCATGCTGGAACTCGGCGGCAAGAACGCGCTGATCGCCTACCCGGATTCCGACCCCGATGAGGTCGCGGGCGGCGTCATCGGCGGCATGAATTTCACCTGGTGCGGCCAGTCCTGCGGCTCGACCAGCCGCGCCTTCGTCCACGAAAAAATTTACGACGCCGTGCTCGCCAAGGTGAAAGCCAAGATCGGCCATTACAAGCCGGGCATCGCCACCGATCGCTCGACCACCATGGGCTCGATCATCTCCAAGACCCAGCACGAGCGCATTCTCGGCTTCATCGCGTCAGGCAAACAGGAAGGCGCGCGGCTCCTCTGCGGCGGCGGGCCGCCGGTCGATCCGGCGCTAGCCAAGGGCTTTTTCATCGAGCCAACGGTGTTCGCCGACGTGCAGCCCACCATGCGCATCGCCCGCGAAGAGATTTTCGGCCCGGTGCTGTCGATCTTCAAATGGAGCGACGAAGGCAAGATGCTCGAACAGGTGAACGCCGTCGAATACGGCCTCACCGCCTCGATCTGGACCAATGATCTGTCCACCGCACACCGCACCGCAGGCGCGGTGCAAGCGGGCTTCGTCTGGATCAACGAAGTCTCCAAGCATTTCCTCGGCGCGCCATTCGGCGGCTACAAGCAATCCGGCATCGGCCGCGAGGAATGCATGGAGGAGATGCTGGCCTACACGCAGGAAAAGAACATCCACGTGAAGCTGCGGCCGGCGAAGGGGTGACCGCGTCCGACGGGTCTACTCCGCAATTACCGGTCACCATAGCGCTGCTGCAATTCGAGGGTCCGCGCTTCGGTCTTGTCCAGAAGACAATGCTCGGTCGCGGCGCCCATGCCGGTGCCATGGCTCCATTCGTAGGCTGTGAGCGCGCCGCAATCGAGGTCGCGGAAGCTGATCCAGGCCTGTTCGGCCTTCTTGAGTTCCGCCTTCCACGCGGCGGCCTGCTCGGGGGCGGAGCTATCGATGGTTTTCAGGGCGTCCCGGTAAACTTTGTTGAGCTTGGCGTCAGCGGCGTTGGCCAGCTTTTCGAAACATCCGGATTGCGCGTTTGTCGCCAGCTTGTCGCACGCCGCCGCTGCCGCCGCAGAGTCCTGCGCGTGAGCGGGCGACAATGACGTTAGCCAAATCGCCAGCGCGCACCATTTGCTCGCTCTCATCTGGGATTCCTTCCAAAGTCAGCCGCCGGTGCCGCCGGCGCCACGGGTCACAGCTTAAATGTCTCGTACGTCGCCGGATGAAACAATTCGTCGACGGACACCCGCCGCGAGGACAGGCCCTGGGCGTGATGCTGGCCGAGGAAATAATCGAGCACCTTGCGGTTTTGTTCGACCCCATAAGACCAGAAGTCCTCGCCCATCAGTGCGCGCGCGTCCTTGAGCGCCTCTTCGACGAACGGCAGTGTCACCTTGGTCGACGAGGTGTCGGATAGTTTCTTGAGCCCAAGCTGCTTCGCCTGCTCGAACGCCTTGAACACGGCGCCGGACAGCCAGGGATGCTGCTCGGCCAGCGTGCGGCGGATGCCGACGACGTGCATGATCGGAAACATCCGCGTGCGCTTGAAATAATCCTTCGCCGCCGCCGCCGGGTCGGAGAACAGCCAGCCGATGTTTGGATGCCCCTTTTCGACCAGCGTCGGCGGTCGCGGCGCGATGAAGCCGTCGATCTCGCCGGCTTCCAGCAGTCCGGAGATCGTCGCGCCTTCCGGCGCATTGTCGAGGCGCACGCCGGCCGGCAGATTGATCGTCAGTTTTTCCGGCCGTCCCGGCTGCTCGATGCCGCCGCGGATCCAGTGGATGTCCGCAGGCTTGACGCCGTAGTCGTCGTCAAGAAGCGCGCGGGCCCAGACATTGGCGGTGAGCTGATATTCCGGCACACCAACCTTGCGGCCCTTAAGGTCGGCGGGCTTTTTCACCCGGTCGGTGCGGACGTAAATCGAGGTATGGCGGAAGGTGCGCGAAACGAAAGCCGGCACCGCGATATAGGGCGAATTGCCCTGCGCCGTCTTCACCGTGTAGCTCGACAACGACAATTCGCAGATGTCGAATTCGGCTGCGCGCAAGGCGCGAAAGAAAATCTCTTCGGGACCGAGCGTCATGTAAATCGGATCGACGCCGTCGATGGCGATGAAGCCGTCGATCAGCGCGCGGGTGCGGTCGTAGTCGCCGACGGCGACCGAAAGTTCAAGCTTGGCCATTGAGGTCCTCTTGCGGCGCAGATGCGCGCCCACATAGCCGCGTCGGACGGATTGTGCCAAGAGCTTACGCGGTTCTTGTGCAAACCAGCCGGGAGCGGGAACGATGCGGCTGCCGATCTATCAGGTCGATGCCTTCACGGACAAGCTGTTCGGCGGCAACCCGGCCGCGGTGTGCCCGTTGGAGAGCTGGCTCCCCGACGCCACCATGCAGGCGATCGCCGCCGAGAACAATCTCTCCGAGACCGCCTTCTTCGTCGGCGACGGCGGCGACTACGCCTTGCGCTGGTTCACGCCCACGGTCGAGGTCGACCTGTGCGGGCACGCAACGCTCGCGTCCGCCTATGTCGTCACACGCATCCTCGAACCGCGGCGCGAAACCGTCAGCTTTCACACCGGGAAGGCGGGAACGCTGGTGGTGACCCGGCGTGCGGACATACTGGTGATGGATTTTCCGGCGCGGCCTGCCGCTCCCTGCGTGGCACCGTCGGATCTGCTGGCGGCGCTGGGCGGTACGCCGCGCGAAGTTCTGCGCGCCCGCGATCATCTCATCGTCTATGACAGCGCGGCGGAGATCGCCGCGCTCAAACCCGACTTCACGGCGCTTGCGAAAGTCGACTGCTGGGCCGTGATCGTCACCGCGCCGGGCGAGGACGGAATTGATTTCGTGTCACGCTTTTTCGCGCCGGCGCAAGGCGTGCCCGAAGATCCGGTGACCGGCTCTTCGCACTGTACGCTCACGCCCTATTGGGCCAAGCGGCTCGGCAAGACGGAACTGGAAGCTCGGCAGTTATCCCAACGCGGCGGCGCGCTCCGCTGCACGCTCAACGGCGACCGCGTCAGCATCGCCGGGCGCGCTGCGCTTTATCTCGAAGGCCAGATTTCGCTGTAGGTAGTTTCGGCTCCAGAAACCATTCCGCACGATTGCGCCTAGCCGGATCGAATAAGCTACGACGTTCCGGACTGCGGATTTGGTGCGGATACCGCAGGCGCCTCATCGCCAGCCGCGACATCGGCCGGTTCCGTGCCCTCGACGCTCGCGCCGGCATTATCTCCCGATTCCGAAGCGCCGGCAGCGTCCTCGCGCACGATGCCGATCAGCTTCTTGACCGCGTCCATCAACTGTACATCAGCCGCCTTTTGCACCTTCGCGGCGTGCGCGTAATGGGACTGGTCCAGCAGCGCGGCGCGAACCACCTTGTGGCGGTCGGCACGCGCGGCACCCTCGATGGCGGCATCCAGCGCCGCGAACTGGAAATCGAGCAAGCGCAGGCCATCGCGGATCGCGGTGCCGGCGCCGGGCGAGCCGCCCGATTTTCCGCGCCCGATGGCCGCTCCGATTTCGGCCAGGGGAAAATCGAACCCGTCGAGCGCGACCGCAATGTCTTTGCCGACACGGTCGGGATGAAAGCCGTTGCTCGCGCTTCGGTATGCCTCACGCGTGCTCGCAAACAGCGCCTGATAGATGCCTTGCATGGGTCAACTCCATCAACATCAAGACGCACGCGAGCTCCGTTTGTGATGTCACCGGTCGGTGCCTTAGGACTCTCGGCTCAAGCAAATTCGTCGCCCCGGGTAACAGCCTCCGCCATCACGCGACCGGGAAGCGCTGCTGCCGCATCGCTCTCGTCAGGCGCCGGCGCCGTGCCATCGGCCGCCGCCGGCGCGGCGGCCAATTGTGCACGCACTTCGGCGGCGACAAGCGTTCTGATCGTTGCGACAATGTCGACTGCGACGGCACGCCGAAGCTGGATCAGAGACTGACGCCGGCTGTCTCCGTTGATCGCGACCTGACCCGCCAGTGACGCCGTCACGCCCGGTCCGGTCGCCGGCGCCGGACTCGCAGTTGCGGCAGCAACCTTGTTGGCTTGCTTTGCCTGCACCGCCAGGATCGGCGCCACAGCAGCCGCACGCTGATCGGCTACGGCCTTGAGGATCGCGGCCCGCTGCCCAGAGAACCCGTCGAGCACCTGATCCCGCCGAGTGGACACCGCTTCGTATAAATGGACCCGTTGCTCGGCGGCCGCGGATGACAGCGCAGCACCCTGCGGGCCAACGCGGGGCTTTGCTTCAGCAGCCGCCGTCGCGGACTGAGCCTGGTCGCCCGCTTGGCTCATTGCTGCCGGCCCGGCTCGGACTTGCGGCGCGCCCGCCGAGGAGCACGGAGCACGTCTCGCTCCACGCCGCGCCCACGACGGTCGGCCGCCGTGGCGGTCCCAAGCGCCCTGCTCACGCTCTCCCTCAACTGGCGGATCATGAAGTCGGTCAGCAACCGCAGCTGCCAATTCGGCCGTTCGCCGTCAGACCCTGGCTGCAGAGTCTGCGGCAACTTCGCTTCGAGTTCGCCAAACGCCTTCACGACGAATTTTTCAAGCGCTTTGCTGGCAACCTGAATGATCGGGTTTTGCGGCCCGCGCTTGCCCGGCGGCTTTCGCGATTCGGATGCCTGGTCGCTTTCGGGACTCATGGCTTCCGGCGTGACGCCGGCTTGCGGCGGCGCCGGGCACGGCGATTGTCCCGCTTCTCACCGCTTGCAGGCTGCTCGGCGGCCGCGATTGTCATCCCGAGGACGGTGCTTACGCCCTGGCTCAGCTGGCCGATCATCTCTTGCACGAGCTGCACGGACAGACCGTGCAGCGGGTTGGCGTCCGGCCTCGGCTCCAGACTACCCGGCAGTTTGGTTCTGAGCTGTTGGAGGGCCGTCAGGAAGGATTGACCGAGGGCTTCGCGGGTTTGCCGAACGATCGCGCTCTCCGGCAAGCCTTCGGTCACGCGCGGTCGCGAGCTGGATCTGCCGTCGCTCATTCGTTGCTTCCCGACCTGCTCGCGCGACGCGCCCCGTTGAGATACCCATCGGGGCGTGCCGCAACCCAAGATTTCGGCGCTATTTCCTTTCGCCGCGCGGCGGCGGGCTCGACGCGCCGCGTTCGGGCTGATCGCTTCCGTCCGTTTCCATCAAGTTTTTGATGGCGGCAATGACCTTTTCGACCGGACGACGGACATTAAGGGCCAGAGCCTCATGCTGATCGCCGGGCAGCACAGGGTCGTCCTGCAGCTGTTCGCACACCTGTTGCAATTCCTGTGCGACTTCGAGCAGCTGGGAGAAAGTAGGCGCGACTGGAGCAGAGCCGTCGATCTCTGCCGCGAGAGCCGCGATTTTGGGAGCGACGTCGTCGACAAGTTGCCGCTGCTCGGGAGTAAGCTCCTCGTCCTGCAGCGATTGGGACATCCGGCTCAGCATCTGCACGGCATCGCGGAAAACACGGAAGCTCAAGATCGCGCCGATCAAGGGATGTCCGCCCGACTCCCATTCCAGCGCGCGCGCTTCGCGTTCCATCCTGCGCGCCTCGCGTTCCACGGCGTGGGCGTCTGCTATCACCCCGCGCACCGATTCATCGGGCCATATTGGCCATTCCGGTAGCGTCGGCGTGCCGGCCGTCCCGTTCTGTGGATTGTAAGCCATGGGTTTGCGCTCCCCTGAAAGTCGAGGCTGTGTGGCGGTGTCAGCACCGCCCGCTCTCGCTGATTTAGACGGTCGAGAGCGGCAGTTGTGAACAACGGGCGGCCTTGTCGCGGGGCTGCGTCACATCGCCTTTATTTCCCTTCCAACCCGCTTCTGAACCCGGCGAATGACGCGTCGCGGGAGAAATCGCACACGCTCTTCCGCAGCCTCATTCCACAATCCACTTCACAACCTATGGGATTATACGTCATATTATTAAATCTTATAGTTGTAGGACTCAAGACTACCGATTTGTGGTGAGAGGGAGCGGACTGGAACGCCCAACCGCACGCAGCGGCACCGCTGATCGTCGCAGACAGCGGGCAAAAATGGTTGCGCAAAAGCAATCGCAACGCCGGCGAACGGGCGTGACGGTCCGCGAGAAACGTGAAAGTCGTACCGTTTCCTGCTCCGACAGTCTCGGGCGCCGATCGCGCGGCGGCGCGTGCCGATCTTTCAGACCAGACTCAATCCAGCTCTGCTGCGAGCGCAAACAGCGAAGCTGACCAGCGCGAGCACACGCCATCGGCTGAGTTGGCATCCGCGCCGAGCACCGCTGTGCCGCAGCCGCCGCTCGGCCGGAAAACCGTCAGAAGAAAAAAACGGCGAGGCATCAAGCGATCTGCTGCGGTCGCGGTGCTGGCGCGCGCCATTGACGGTCCGCCGAGCCGCATCCGCCGCGATTCCATGCGGATCCTAGCGCAATTCTTCGACGCGAAACCGGCACCCGGCACCGGAGCGCGCCCTGCCCCGCCCGCCGGCGAAACAGCGACCATCAGCAGCGACCGGCAGAAGGTGCTCGACGCCCGCGCCACCGCCGACGCCGTGTTTTGGCCGATCTGGCTGACGCATCGCGATTATCTGTACCGCTGCAGCTTGCGCTTCTCGAGTGGCAACGCGGCCGACGCGGAAGATGCGCTGGGCGAGGCCATGCTTAAGGCACTGCACGCCTTTCCGGATGCCGAGATCCGCAATCACCGGGCCTGGCTGCTGCGACTGGTCCACAACGCCTGCATGGACCGTTATCGGCTCAAGGAACGGCAGAATCGCCTGATGAGCGATATTGTCGATGATGACGGGCAGTCGGTTCCCGCCATCGTGCCCAAGCCCAATCGCTCGCCGGAAGAGCTCCTTGGCGCGCTGCAACTGGTTACCGGCCTGCAGGAGGCGATGATGACATTGCCCCGCTCGCTCGCCGAGCCGCTGC
Organism: uncultured Alphaproteobacteria bacterium; assembly: GCA_963709825.1. Classification (GTDB taxonomy): domain Bacteria; phylum Pseudomonadota; class Alphaproteobacteria; order Rhizobiales; family Xanthobacteraceae; genus BOG-931. The sequence goes on along the minus strand of CAVPXZ010000001.1, from coordinate 20,332 downwards.
TGCTTTATCTCGACGATTTGTCCGATGCCGATATCGCCGCAAGCCTCAATGTCACCAAAGAAGTCGTCCGCAAGCGACGGCAAATGGCGCGTGATTGGCTGCGCCGGAGAATGCTGCTCTAGCAACAGCAACTGTCCGGATTTCACGCGGACGCATGGCCGCTTGCGGCGTAGCGTTTACGACTTGGGAAACTTGCTCGCCACCTCAGCCGCGACAAAGTCGACCGCAGCCGCCGTTACCACCGCCGCGATGGGGGCGAGCATGGCCAGCAGTAGAATCTCCAGGTACGGATCGGTCTTCTTTTCGGCGAACATCAGCGCCAGCGCTTTGCCCTGGGCCACGGCGCTGATCGACATGATGTTGCGCTGATAGTCGGCGGCGTCCTGCACCGACAGCGCGGCGGCTTGCGCGGCCTTTTGGTAGGCGATCGCCGTGCCGGCGTTCGACCCCGACGCGCCGGCGGCATTCGATCCCGGCGCCGCGCTGGCGGTCGGATTGAAGACAAAAGCAGTCGACGTGCTGACCGCATCAACGATCTGCGTGTTCAGAGGCGGCGTCGAGGAATCACCGTCGTTGGGGCCGTTTTCGGGCGGGTCATCGGCCATAATTTGTCTCCTGCGCGGGCGCGGGCGGCCTGTTGGCGCGGCAGCGGTTTTTCATCAGGTTTTTGGCGCCGCGCCGGCGGCGTTCAAGATCATCGTGATCGCGCTCGACGTCACCGCATTGCCGATCTGCTGCAGCCCGCCCTGCGCCTGCTGGGCATTTTCCATGGCGAGCGAAATCGAGTGCGCCATGGTCTGATAGATCAGCGCCATCGACTGCGCCGGCGCCTCGCCCAGCACCTTGACGTTGGCCTGCGTCACCGCATCGGTGATCTGCGAGTTAACCGCAGTAGCATCCGCCATGATACCTGCTCCTGCCTACCCCTATCGCTCTTCGCGGCTCATTTTGGCTCTCGTGCCTCTCATCGCAGCCGCCGCAACACATGCAACAGCGCCACCAAATCGGCGTTCGAAGCGCGCTGACTGATTTTCTTGGCCGCCATCGCGCCGGCCATGGTGCCGGAACTGTAGATCTGTATGACCCCCTGGTTGGTGGCCGCCTGCGCGCAGATTGCGGCGCTGCGTTGGGCCTGGACGGAGTTCTGATAAAGAATGCTTATCGAGTGAGCGGAGCTCTGGTAGATCAGCCCCATGGCGACGGTCGGCGCATTGGCCAGCACGGCGACGCCCTGCTGCGTAAGGGCGTCGGTGATCAGGCTGTTGACCGGCGTCGGATACGCCATGACGATTCTCGTTGCTCCTCGCTACGCCCATCGGCGCCGCCCAGCATTCTTCAACAGGACGCTTGCCGATCGGGCCTGTGAAATATCGCACCGCTCATGCCGTGCCTCCTGCTTTCATGATCATCGCCATCAGAGCGCTGGTCGACGTGTTGTTGACTTGCTGCATGCCGCCCTGGGTTTGGCTGGCGTTTTCCATGGCGAGGCCGGTGGCATGACCCATGGCCTGCGTCGACACGGCGAGCGCCTCCGCTGGCGCCTCGCCCAACACTTTGACGTTGGTCTGGGTGACCGCGTCGGTGATCTGGGTGTTGACAACGGGTCCGTAAGCCATTCGCTGCTTCCTGTCTCGATCGGCGCAAGCCCGGTCAGGTGACGACCGGCGCGCCGGAATTCTGGGCGAGCAAGGCGCTCAACATCTTTTCGATTTTTTTTGCAGAGACGCCCTTGGGCGGGCTCGGCTGCCCGCTTAAAACCAGCGCAACGCTGTTGGCGGTCGTCGCCAGCTCGAGCGTCGCCGCATTGGCGTTTTGCCGCACGGCGCTATGCGCGGCTTCGTTCTGCGAGGCAATGAACGAGAGCACCGACATAAACGGTATTGCCGCAGCGACGAGAAACATTGCGTCGGCCAGTTCCTGCTCGACATCAGGGTTCGCCATCCTCGCCGTCCTCTTTGTTGCGCCCGGATCGCAGGGGCCACAGTGCCTCCTCCAGGATGTCGGAGTTGTCATCGTCGTAGGGCTGGCCCACCTCGAACATGTATCTGACGCATTTGGCGGTGACCGACATGCCGAGAATGTTGGTCTTCTGCTGATTGGCGACCGCGTTGTAGAACATCAGCGCATCGGCATGATTGACGGCGCAGCCGGCCATCGCCATGGCCTCGCACAGGATCACGGCGGGATCCAAAGATGACGCTCGCCCGCCGAGCTTGCTGCACAGTTCTTCCCACGCTCGATCGCGGCGGCTGCGGCGGCCCGGCTTTGCCTGGTCCTGCTCCGGTCCCGCTGGTTGCCCGCTCTGCGTCTTATTCTGGTCGGACCCCGAGCGCTCCGCCGCCTTGTCGCTGCGTCCGCGTGGCTTGGGCATTGCATTTCTCCTCCATCACATGACGGAGGCGGTCCTTCGCGCCCGCGCGCTTGGCGGGTTGAAGGACCGCAGCCGTTTTGCAGCAGGTCCAGGGATCATGAGCGAAGTCATGAGCCAAGTCCCGCTGTCATCCAGCATGAACGGCTTCCGGTTCGTGCCATCAATGCCCTCTGCTCGCCTTGAACCTGTTCCACGTATTGGACCAAACCATGTCGCGGAATTTGCTAGCTCGGCATTGGCGCGGTGGTGCCGCGCAGCGCCGTCAACAGCGACAGCATATTGTCGGGCACGTCGCTATTGCCGATCTTGGCCGCCGCGACGGCGCCGGCCATTGTATCGACGCTGTAGATCTGGATGACGCCCTGGTTGGTCGCCGCCTGCGCGGCGATCGCCAGCTGCTGCTGCGCGCTCGCCGCGTTCTCATAAAGAATGCCGGTCGAGTGGGCGAGCGACTGATAGATCGCGCCCATCGCCATCGCCGGACCTTCGCCAAGCACCTTGACGTTGGCCTGAGTGACCGCATCCGTGATCTGGCCGTTCACGGGAGTTGGTATCGCCATACGTTGTCTCCTCTATCCTCGAAACGGCGCTGCTCGGGTCCTGCCTGATGGAGTGCCGTCGTGTCAAAGACGATCCGGCGTGTCGAGTTGTGAGCCGCGACCGGCGATTATTTACGCGAGCGCGGCCGATACGCGGCGAGCGCGCTGCCGATAACTCGTAAAAAAGCGGGCGCCCTCGCGGGCGCCCTTGCGCGTGGTGGTTTAGTGTAAGTGCGGTGGTGCCGAACGTGCCGATCAGGACGGAATCGGGCTGGTGGTCGCCCGCAGGGCAGAGAGCAGCGACAGCATGTTGTCGGGCACGTCGCTTTGCGCGATCTTGGCGGCCGAAACGGCGCCGGCCATGGTGTCGACGCTGTAGATCTGGATGACGCCCTGGTTGGTCGCCGCCTGCGCGGCGATGGCCAGCTGCTGCTGTGAGCTCGCGGCGTTCTCGTAAAGAATGCCGGTCGAGTGAGCGAGCGACTGATAGATCGCACCCATCGCCAGCGCCGGACCGTCGCCAAGCACCTTGACGTTCGCCTGGGTGACGGCATCCGTGATCTGGCCGTTAACCGGAGTAGGTATTGCCATGGGATATCTCCATCGCGTTGGCCCGCCCAATCTCCGGAACGCGAGGCGGCGCACAAAACATTGACGCGGACAACGCCGTTTTGTGAGCCATGAAACGATTTTTCGCGCCGGCGTGTCGGCAGAGACCCGCAGCCGGATCGCCGCCCGGCAAACGCCGTGACGCCATTTATTATTGGGCGCGCATCAGCGTCGCGGACGGCAATTCGCCGAACGCCTGATAATAATCCCTGCTGAATCGGCCCACATGACTAAAGCCGCAGGTGAAGGCAATGTCCTTTACCGAAGTCGTTGGTTCGGCGAATTGCAGCAGCCGCTGCGAATGCTTCAAGCGTGTTTGCTTGACAAAGGTCATGGGTGAAAATCCGCGACTGCGCCGAAATGTACGAAAGACGCTTCGCACGCTCGCACCGGCCACCGCCGCCAGGTCTTCCATGGTGATCGGCTGGTCCCAATTCGCTTCGATATATTCCTCGACGCGGCGGACCTGCCGCGACGCAATCGCGCACGGTTCGCGCTCCAGCAGGCGGCTGTAATTGTGCCGGTTGCCGTACAGATACGCCACCATCAGCCCCTGTTCCAATTCGGCCATGACCAAATCGGGCAGCTTCTCGTCGGCCTGGCTGACGTGGCCGACAACGAGCAGGATAAGGTCGCGCAAGGCCTGTGCCTGGGGGGATGCGAAGTCCTGGATCGGCTCCATCTTCAATGGCTTGACAGCCGGCGAACCGTGGATTGCGGTCAATAACCGGACCAGTGCGCCCGGATCAATTCGCATCGACAGCTGTTCCTGGCCGGCAGCAAAATTCATCCTGAAATTCACGCCGGGAGAAATCACCACGCCGCGCTCGGGACCCGTTGATACCGGAGTCCTCGCCAGCACAAATTCGCCGCGTCCCGCCACCGGTATGACCTGCGTAAACCAACGAGCCTCGGGAAAATTCAGCCGAACTCCTGCGTATTTCGCGTAGGTCAACGCGATGTGCTGAAGATAGCAGCTGTTGATCGACGCGTGAGCCTGCTCCGCCCCTCCGTTCGTTTCGATCGACGGCTTGCTGCATATCAGGCCGAGCGCTTCCTCCATCGACCTGGTGTTGGTCGTGCCGACGACGCGAAACCGGCTCAGGGGGTCGCCGTGAATCATGCTGCAAGCGTGTCAGGCCAAAAAGGTGGATGCAAGAACCGGACCCGCCGCAACCGCGCATTTGCAAAAACAGGTCCCAAAAGCAGAGCGTGCACATGTCACAGAGTTGGCGCGTGAACATCAAGGCCGAAGAGCCTTTCGCTATCCAACAATCATTGGTTGCAAGCCGACCCGATACGTCAAATTCGACGCGTTCACGCCATCCACGCAAAGTCAGTTTTCTTTCCTCATTTGCGGACATTTCGCCGCGATGCCGCGAACTGACGCGACGCGCCACGCGCGGACATTGGGTGCGCGCTCGTATTTGTCGGAATAAATCGTTAGTATCTATTCCGACGGACAAGCGCATGTTTCATCGACTGATCGTCATTGCGGTTATGCTTCTCCCGGGCTTCGCGGGCGGTCGTGCCACAGCGCAGGAGGTGATCGGCGCTGTCAGCCGCATACAGGGAGAGGCGAGTGGAACGCTTGGCAGCACGACACGCCCACTCAGCCTTAATGCGTCAGTCTTTCGTCACGAAGTCGTGTCAACCGGCGATACGGCGCGGCTCGAAGTCACCTTCGCTGACAACACCCGTCTGACGCTCGGAGCGAAGGCGAAGCTGACGCTCGGTACATACGTCTTCAGACCGGCCGCACGCACGGGAACGATCAGGTTCGCGGTGATCGGCGCCTTCCGTTTTCTGTCTGGCCAATTGTCGAAGCTGGCGGCCTCCCGCGTCAACGTGACGACGCCGGTCGCAACCATCGGCGTCCGTGGGACGGAATTCTGGGCCGGGCCGATCGATGATCAGGCGCTCGGTGTGTTGCTCATCCAAGGTGCCGTGAGCGTATCGAACGCGGCTGGCGAGCAGATCCTGAGCCGGCCCGGCCAAGGCACCAATATCGCCGCGCCTGGCGCGGCGCCTGGGCCCGTCACTGTCTGGCCGGCGGCAAAGGTCAATCGCGCCCTCGCGGCCGTGGCGTTCCAATAGCAAGTGACGCTGACGCCGGGTCTGTGGGCAGGCTGGGCGCAACGCACGAAGCGCTCCCTACCAGGCGCATCCAATGTCTCTTGTGAGGTTTACAAGCGGACGTGACGGCGACAATTGCAACGTCTGCTTCTGCCCTCGTTGCAGACTGCGTGCGCAAGATGAGTGTTTGTCGCGGAGACTTACCGGCCGCCGAACGGCTCCGCCGGCGCGATATCGGTGATGCGGAACTGCACGCGCTCCTCCCCCTGCCAGCGATCGAGCGCGAACGAGCCGGCGGCATGCACCTGCCGGCCGCGGTTTTGCAACAGCGCTGAGCCGAGCTTTTGTCCGGCGGCCCGGAAGGTGATGGCGTTGACGCCGGCGCCGTCGGCGGATTTGAAGCGCACACGCATATGAGCCTGACCGACCTCCTCGGCATAAGCGACCGTGTGCGCCGGCAGCGCAATCATCGGCTCCGGATTGCCAGACCCGAACGGGCCGGCGCGCTCGATCATCGCCACGAGATCGGCATTGGCCGCGGCCGCACTCACCGCGCCGTCGATCAACAGACCGTTGGCGCGCCGCGCGATGTCCACGTCGGCGCCGAGCATCGCCTCGAAGAAAGCCCGCAGCGGCGCCAGCGCGTCTTTGCGCAGCGTCACGCCTGCCGCCATGGCGTGGCCGCCGCCCTTGACCAGCAAGCCTTCGGTCACGGCGCGCCGGACCGCGCGGCCGATATCGACGCCGGCGATGGAACGGCCCGATCCGGTGCCGATGCCGCCGGGCTCGAGCGCGATCGCAAACGCCGGGCGGCCGAATTTCTCCTTGAGCCGCGCCGCCACGATGCCGACGACGCCGGGATGCCAGCCTTCGGCCGCGGTGACCACCACGGCACCCTTGTCCTCGATGCCGAGCGCGGCCATCGCCTCGGCCTCGGCCTGTGCCAGCGTGTCCAGCTCGATGGCCTGGCGCTCGCGATTGAGCCGGTCGAGCTCGGCGGCGATCCGCGCCGCCTCGACCGGATCGTCCTCGAGCAAGAGCCGCACGCCGAGATCGGCGCGGCCGATCCTCCCGCCGGCATTGATCCGCGGTCCGAGCAGAAATCCCAGATGCCAGGCCTCGGGCGGACCGGAGAGCCGCGCCGCATCCATCAGGCTGACATGGCCGACGCGCTCGCGGCGGCGCAGCGCAATGAGCCCCTTGGCGACGAAGGCGCGATTCAATCCGATCAGCGGCACCACGTCGGCCACGGTGCCGAGCGCGATATCGTCGACGAACGCCAGCAGATCGGGCTCCGGCCGCTCCGTCGTCCAAAACCCGCGCGACCGCAGCAGCCGGTTCACCGCCACCACTGTCATGAAAACAAGCCCGACCGCGGCGAGATGACCGAGGCCGGAAAGATCGTCGCGCCGGTTCGGATTGACGATGGCGAGCGCCGGCGGCAGCACTTCGTCCGCCTGGTGGTGATCGATGACGACGACATCGACGCCGAGCTTGCGCGCCTCCGCCAGCGGCTCGATGCTGGTGGTGCCGCAATCGACTGTCACCAGCAGCGTCGCACCGCGCGCGGCAAGCCCGCGCACCGCCTCGACATTCGGGCCGTAGCCTTCGAACAGCCGGTCGGGAATGTGGATCAGAGGCTCGATGCCGGCCTGGCGCAGAAAGCGCGCCAGCAATGCCGCGGAAGTCGCACCGTCGACATCGTAATCGCCGAATATGGCGACGGTCTCGCCGCGCTCGATCGCGTCAGCAATCCGCGCCGCCGCCTCCGGCATGGCGGTGAGTACGTGCGGATCGGGCATCGAGCGTTTGATGGTCGGATCGAGAAACGCTTCGACCGCGTCGACCTCGACATTGCGCCCGGCAAGAATCCGCGCCAGCAGTTCGGGGAGATCGTGCCGCTGCGCGATCGCGAGCGCGCGCGCGGAGCCGCGGGCGTCGAGCCGGTCGCGCCACGCCCGCCCGGTCACGGAATGTTCGACGCCAAGGAAAAGCCCGTTATTCACGGCGAAGTTTCGCGATTCGAAGCCCATCAAATCACCCTACCCGATTCACGGAAGCTTGGCTCGATTGGCTCGGTATGACCGCTCAAAACCCGCTCGCATGTTCGGTTTCAGGGACAATGCGGGGCATCCCGAACGGGGTTGTGATCCGCGATTGATGACAACCAGGCGAAAAATCACAAAATTTCCTTGTTTCCGGCTTGCGGTTGTCTAAAACAAGCGTTTGAATTTCAACCTGTCGTTTGAAAACGTGGGTTGACCGCAATGAGGTGGACGATGTTGGCGATGCAAGATTCGGTGGGGCCGGTTAGCGACCGCTTCACAGTTCGACCGGCCTGCCCGAACTGCGGGAGGCCGATGCACCTGGCGCGCACCACTCCGGGAACGGCCGGCCTTGCAGAGCTGCGCACCTATGGCTGCGGGGAATGCGGAGTTTGGCTGACGCAGGCCGCCAGCGACCAGGTCGATCAGCTTGGCTAAGTTTCGCTGACGTCACAGGTAAGTACCGCGGTGATTGCACACCGCCGGCGTGAGCCCCAGGCGCATTGGGTCCCCTCCCTCCAGCGCCTGGGGCTCTTTCTTTAATTGGCTCGGTGCGCTGGCCCGCCGCCTTCCCCTCGCCTAACGACTGTCAGCCCCGTCTGGGAGGATTGATCGATTTTGTTGCAAAAATTCGCATGCTTGTATGAGATTTTTATAAGCTATCGGCAGTAGCCTTGCGCTCCTCGAAGCAAGGGACGCGAAGATGCTGCTCGACCATTGGCACGACTTGCATGTGTTCTCGTCTCACGGTCACGACGGCTCCCCGCTCGGCCATGAATACCTCATAAACGATGCCGGCGACGTATCGCCTGCGTACGGGGCGACAATGCACGAGGCGTTCGCGCACCATCAGACCTTTTTCACGCACGAGCGCCCGCCCGCGCCGACCTTGGTCGGCATCCATGGCGGCCTGCAGATCGACCTGATCTGGGATCCCTCGGTGGCCAACGCGCCTCGCGGGTTCACGCAAGCCATCACCGATGCGGCAAAATATTACACCACGCTGTTTTCGAACGACGAGGTGATCAACATCCATGTCGGCTACGGCGAAATCGACGGCTCGCGGATGGCGGCAAATGCGCTGGGCGAGAGCGAAAGCTACGGCTATCTGACCAATTACAGCACCGTCACGAATGCGCTGGCAAAGGACGGTTACAGTTTTACCGCCGCGAATGAACCGACTGGCAGCCAGTTCTTTGTCACCAGCGCGGACGCAAAGACGCTCGGTATGATCAGCCCCACTTCGAGCGCGGTCGACGGATATATCGGTTTCAGCACCTTGAAAGGCACCGGTTATTCCTGGAACGAGACCGCCAGCGTCAGCGGATCAACAAGCGGCACCGGCTCCAAGCAATTTGATCTGGAGGCGACCGCCTTCCACGAAATCAGCGAGGTCATGGGCCGCATCGCCATGGAAGGCGAGATGGTGAACGGCAAAACTACTTATACGCCGTTGGATCTGTTCAATTACCAGAGCCATGGCATTCTCGAACTTTCCGGGAACGGCGGCAGCTTCTCCTTCAACGACGGAACGACGGATCAGGGCACTTACAACAATGCGTCGGCTAACGGCGGCGATATCGCCGACTGGGCGTCGGCTGCTTCGCCGACGCAGTCGGGCACGTTTGGGCTGCCCGGCGGCGTCAATGTTTACGATGCCTACGATGCCTTTGCTTTTCCGGGCTATAACGGCGATCTCTCGCAGAGCGATATTCTCGAAGATGCCGCACTCGGTTATAGGTTGACGCCGGCCGGAGCGGCGGTGGCGTAGCGGCGGTTTCGAAATCGCTCGGCTGGCTGAAGTCCGCCGCAAGCCGGCGACACTGGACGCAAGCAGGCCCGCTTAAAACTTCTCCAGCTGCCGGTGCTCGGCCCTGATCCAGCGCACCGTGCCGGTGACCGAACGCATCACGACGGTTTGGGTCTCGACAATGCCGTCGCCGAACTTGACTCCCTCCAGCATGCGGCCGTCGGTGATGCCGGTTGCCGCGAACAGACAGTCGCCGCGCACCATGTCCTCGATCTGATATTTCTTGCGCGGGTCTTTGATGCCCATTTTGGCGGCGCGCTCGCGTTTCTCTTCGGTGTCGACAACCAGACGGCATTGCATCTGGCCGCCGATGCAGCGCAGCGCCGCCGCCGCCAGCACGCCCTCCGGCGCGCCGCCGATGCCGAGACAGATGTCGATGCCGGTCTTGTCGGGATCGGCGGTATGGATGACCGCGGCGACGTCGCCGTCGGTGATCAGGCTCACCGAGGCGCCGACTTTGCGCACCGCCGCGATCAGGTCGGCGTGGCGCGGGCGATCGAGGATCATGGCGGTGATGGCCTGCGGCGGCACACCCTTGGCCGTGGCGAGATTGCGAATGTTGTCGCCGGCCGGCGCGTCGAGATCGACGACTCCTTTGGGATAGCCGGGACCGACCGCGATCTTGTCCATATAGATGTCGGGCGCGTGCAACAGCGTGCCCGCCTCGGCCACGGCAAGCGTGGCGATGGAGCCGGGCATATTCTTGGCGCACAGCGTCGTGCCCTCGACCGGATCGACGGCGATGTCGACCTTGAAGCCGCCTTTGGCGCCGACCTTCTCGCCGATGAACAGCATCGGCGCTTCGTCCATCTCGCCCTCGCCGATGACGACTGTGCCGTCGATCGGCAGCTTGTTGAGCTCGCGCCGCATGGCGTCGACGGCGGCCTGGTCGGCGGCTTTTTCGTCGCCTCGCCCCCGCAGCCTCGCCGCATTCACCGCCGCACGTTCGGTCACCCGCACGATCTCCATGGCGAGAACGCGCTCCAGCATCATGCTGGACGGAACGGTAATCGAGGCCATCTACTTTTTCCTATAATCCGCGTGTGTTCCGCCTAGTTCTTCTCGATCCGGATCACCTGCGGCCGGCCCGAGATTACACGGTCGCGGCGCACGGCGGCGAGCGCCTTGCGGACGGCGTCCTCGCTGGTCGCATAAGTGATCAGAATGACGGGAACCGGCTCGCCCGAGCGTCCGGGCCGGCCGGAGCTTAGGGCGCGGGTTTCGTGGCGCTGCACGATTGACTCGAGCGAAATCTGCTGTTGCGCCAGCCGCCGGGCGATGGTGGCGGCGCTGCCGGGGCGATCACGCGCCAACAGGCGAATGTAATAGCCGCCTTCGTGATGCTGCATCGGCGCTTTGCGGATCGCGGTCATGCGCGCGGCGGGACGCCCGAACGGCGGCGTGCGCACCCCGCGCGCGATATCCGCGATATCGGACACGACGGCGGAAGCGGTCGCCATGCCGCCGGCGCCCGGCCCCACCAGCGTGATCGGCGCGAGCCCCTCGGCATCGACCGTGACCGCATTGGTCACGCCCATGACCTGGGCGATCGCGGAATCCTTGCGCACCATGGTCGGATGCACGCGCTGCTCGATGCCGGCTTCGGTGCGCACCGCAACGCCGAGGAGCTTGACCCGATAGCCAAGCTCTGCCGCCGCATCGAGATCGGCGAGCGTAATCGACGAGATGCCCTCGACATAGATCGCGGCCGGATCGACCTTGGTTCCGAACGCCAGGCTGCCGAGGATGGAAAGCTTTTGCGCGGTGTCGTGGCCCTCGACATCGAATGACGGATCGGCCTCCGCATAGCCGAGGCGCTGCGCCTCGCGCAGGCAGTCATCGAAGGCAAGCCGGTCCTCTTCCATGCGCGAGAGGATGTAATTGCAGGTGCCGTTGAGAATGCCGTAGATGCGCGTGAACGAATTGCCGTTGAGCCCCTCGCGCAACGTCTTCACGATCGGGATGCCGCCGGCGACCGAGGCCTCGAAATTGAGCGCCGCGCCGTGGCGCTCCGCCAACTGGGCGAGCTTGTGGCCATGCCGGGCGAGCAGCGCCTTGTTGGCGGTCACCACCGGCTTGCCGGCCGCAAGCGCGGCCTGCACGGCGGCCTTGGCCGGATTGCCCTCCCCGCCAATGACCTCGACCAGAACGTCGATGCCAGGATCAGCGGCCAGCGCCACCGGATCGGCGACCCAGCGGAATTTCTTCAGATCGATGTCGCGTTTTTTGCTGCGGGAACGCGCGCTGATCGCAACCACCTCGATCGGGCGGCCGCAGCGCGCGATGAGCTTGTCACGCTCGTGCTCCAAGAGCTGGACGACAGCCGTGCCGACCGTCCCCAGTCCGGCAAGACCGACTTTCAACGGCTCGGCCATAAACGTCGCTAACCCGGATAGAGCGCGCTCGATTACCGTCGCGTCGCCAAGGGAACGACGTTGTGCAGCATTTCCGGCCCGGTTTCAAGAAAGCGCCGGACGTTGCGGGCGGCCTGGCGGATGCGTTGTTCGTTCTCCACCAACGCGATGCGGACGTGGCCCTCGCCATGTTCGCCGAAGCCGGCTCCGGGCGACACCGCGACGCTCGCCTTCTCGACCAGCAGCGTGGCGAATTCCACGCTGCCGAGGGGCTGGAACGGTTGCGGTATCGGCGCCCAGGCGAACATCGACGCCTGCGGCGGCGGTACGTGCCAGCCGGCACGGCCGAACGATTCCACCAGGGCATCGCGCCGCCGCCGATAGATCGAGCGCATTTCGTGGATGCAGTCGTCGGGGCCGTTGAGCGCCGCGGTCGCCGCCACCTGCATCGGCGTGAATGCGCCGTAATCCAGATAGGATTTCACCCGCGCCAGCGCCGCGATGATGCGCTCGTTGCCGACCGCAAATCCGATACGCCAGCCCGGCATCGAATAAGTCTTCGACATCGAAGTGAATTCGACGGCGACATCGATGGCGCCGGGAACCTGGAGCACCGAGGGGGGCGGATCATTCTCGAAATAGACCTCGGCGTAGGCGAGGTCCGACAGCAGGAACAGCGAGTGCTTCCTCGCAAAGGCGACGAGCTCCCGGTAAAAGTCGAGGTCAGCGACGCAGGCCGTCGGATTCGACGGATAACAGGTGACGATGGCAATCGGCTTCGGAATCGAATGCATCACCGCGCGTTCCAGCGCGCCGAAAAACGCCGTGTTGGCCTCGACCGGCACCGAGCGGATGGTGCCCCCGGCCATCAGGAAGCCGAACACGTGAATCGGATAAGTCGGGTTGGGAACGATGATCACGTCGCCCGGCGCGGTGATCGCCTGGGCGACATTGGCGAAGCCTTCCTTGGAGCCGAGCGTGGTGACGATCTGGCTGTCGGGATTGAGCTTCACCCCGAAGCGGCGCGCGTAATAGGCGGCCTGGGCGCGCCGCAGCCCGGCTATCCCCTTGGAGGCGGAGTAACGGTCGGTGCGCGTTTTTCCGACTGTCTCTTTGAGCTTTTCGACCACGTGCGCGGGCGCCGGCAGATCGGGGTTGCCCATGCCAAGATCGACAATGTCGGCGCCGCCATTGCGCGCCACCGCTTTGGCGCGGTTGACCTCTTCGAACACGTAAGGCGGCAGCCGCCGGATCCGATAAAATTCTTCCATGATCTAAACCGGCATATCGATGCGACACTCTCTTCTACACTGTTATCATGGCTTGGCGTAGGCACTAGGGGGCTGCGTCGAGCCGGTGACGGCCGGCTGCGCGGTCTGCGCGGCGACGGGTTGCACGCACGACGGCGGCGGTTTCTGTGCTGCGGATGAGCCCTTGGCGGGCGGATTTGCCGCCGCCCCCGCCTGGGCAACGGGTGCCTGGGCCTCGGTGCTCAAGTGATCGCGCTCGCAAATGAGATTGTCGGTCGCCTGCTTGACTTGATCGGGGGTGAGCGGGGTGTCGGCACGGGGCGCCGGCATGTCGTGGATCGCCGGAAAGCCGATATCGGAACAGCCGGATAGGAGCACGGCAACCGCGGCGGCCATCGCCAAGGTTCCGAGCACCAGCCTTGCGCTGCGTCCGTGGCCGTTCACGCCGATCCCCGATGTGCTTTCAGTTGCCCCGTCGCGATCGGCCGGCAGTCACGTTTCCGGCCGCCGGCCCCTTTGGCGAAAATAACTTACCGACTGAATTGTTTATAAATATCAACTTAAAGGTTACACAAGTCATCCGGATAACGCGATAATATGGTTGAAACAAGGTCCGCGGGGGACCGGCGCGAACCCCACGGCTGCGGCCGGCCTGCGGCCTACTGCTTGGGACGTACACCGGCTTGCGCGCGTGAACTGAGCGGGCCATTTTCGGCTAAGGGCCATCGACGCCAACCCACGTGGCCATTGAGGGACGCTCGTGCCGGCTCCATCACAGGAACCGATAAAGGTCGGCCCCGTCGACGTCGAACAGCTTTCCCGCAATCTGGCGCGCGTTGTCGAGCAGGGCGGACGGGCGCTCGCCGCCTATCTCAAGCCCCGCGAAGAAGTCCGCGATAACCGCGAGCTGGCCGATGAGCTGACCGATGCGGTCAAGACTTTCGGGCAAGTGGCGCAATATTGGCTGGCCGATCCGCAGCGCACCGCCGAGTTGCAGGGCCGGCTCGGCAAGGCCTATCTCGAGCTCTGGGCGCTGGCGGCGAAGCGCCTTGCCGGCGAACCGACGCCGCCGGTCGCCGCACCCGCCGCGAGCGATAAGCGTTTCGCCGATCCGGAATGGACCACGAACCAGTTCTTCGACTTCCTCAAGCAGGCCTATCTGCTCACCACCCAATGGGCCAACCAATTTGTCAGCGACGCCGGAGGCCTCGATCCGCACACCAGGCACAAGGCCGAGTTCTACATGCGGCAGATCGTCAATGCGCTGTCGCCGTCGAATTTCGTTTTCACCAATCCCGAATTGCTGCGCGAGACCCTGACCAGCAACGCCGAGAACCTGGTTCGCGGCATGCGCATGCTCGCCGAGGACGTCGAGGCCGGCGGCGGCCACCTGAAGATCCGCCAGTCCGACGCGTCGATGTTCGCCGTCGGCCGCAATCTCGCCACCACGCCCGGCAAGGTGATCTTCCAGAACGATCTGATGCAGCTCATCCAGTATGCGCCCACGACCAAGACGGTGCTCAAACGCCCGCTGCTGATCGTGCCGCCCTGGATCAACAAATACTACGTGCTCGATCTGACGCCGGAAAAGTCCTTCATCAAATGGTGCGTCGACCAGGGGCTCACGGTGTTCTGCGTGTCGTGGGTCAATCCCGATGCGCGGCTGGCGCAAAAGACCTTCGAGGACTATGTCCGCGAGGGACCGCTGGCAGCGCTCGAGGCGATCAAACAGGCGACCGGCGAGGACAAGGTGCATGCCGTGGGCTACTGCGTCGGCGGCACCATGCTGGCCGTCGCGCTCGCCGCCATGGCGGCGTGGCACGACGATCGCATCGTCTCGGCGACGCTGTTCGCCGCTCAGGTCGATTTCACTTATGCCGGCGATCTGAAAGTCTTCATCGACGAGGAACAGGTCAAGGCCATCGAAGAACGCATGGCCGAGCGCGGCTATCTCCCCGGCATGTCGATGGTCACTGTGTTCAACCTGCTGCGCTCGAGCGATCTGATCTGGCCCTACGTCATCAACAATTACCTCAGAGGCAAGGCGCCGTTCCCGTTCGATCTGCTGTATTGGAATTCCGACGCCACCCGGCTGCCGGCCGCCAATCATTCGTTCTATATGCGCAACGCCTACCTCGATAACCGGATCACCAAAGGCAAAATGCTGCTCGGCAACACGCCAATCGATCTGAAAGCGATCAAGGTGCCGGTCTATAATCTCGCCACGCGGGAAGACCACATTGCCCCGGCCAAGTCGGTGCTGCTCGGCTCGAAATATTTCGGCGGCCCGGTGAAGTATGTGCTGGCCGCTTCGGGGCATATCGCCGGTGTGGTCAATCCACCCGACAAGCACAAATATCACTATTGGACCGGCCCGAAGCCGCGTAGCGCCAACCTCGAAGGCTGGCTGGCGAAGGCGACGCAGCACCCCGGCTCATGGTGGCCGGACTGGCTCGCCTGGCTCAAGCGCCAGGATCCAACCGAGGTGCGGGCGAGGGTGCCCGGCGACGGCGCGCTCAAGCCGATCGAGGACGCGCCGGGGAGTTATGTAAAGGTGCAGGCGTGAAGCAGCCTCCACTATAAGACCTGTTGCCCGCCGCCTAGGACACCGCTATATGACCATAGTTCATGACCATGGTCATATAGGACGACGGCAATGTCGCGGATAATCAAGGCTTCCGAATTCAAGGCAAAGTGTCTCGCGATTCTCGATGAGGTTGAGCGCACGCGCCAACCCGTCGTCATCACCAAGCGGGGAAAACCCGTAGCCGAACTCGCGCCGCATACGGCGAAGCGAAATGCTCGGGGTATCTTGAAGGGGCGGGTTGAAATCCTCGGCGATATCATCTCGCCGATTGACGTCGAGTGGGAAGCGCTCAAGTGATCCTGCTCGACACCCACGCCGCGCTATGGTTCACGACCGACAGCGAGTCACTTGGGAAGAAGAGCCGGCGGATAACTGATCACGCATTAAAGGATAGCCAGCTTGCAGTTAGTGCGATCAGTTTCTGGGAAATCGCTCTGCTCGTGGCCAAACGCCGGCTCCGCCTGATCGATTCAGCAACGGAAACTCGTCGTCTCGTCTTGGGCGGTGGCGTGATTGAGCTCCCTCTCACCGGAGAGATCGCCATTCTGGCCGGCGAACTTGAGAATCTTCACGCCGATCCGGCGGACCGCTTCATCGCCGCGACGGCCATAGCACATAATGCAATGCTGGTGACCGCCGACGAGAGGCTGTTGCGTTGGCGACACCCAGTGCGGCGCCAAAACGCTGAAACCTAGTACCGACTATCGCTGATGAATGAGTCGTGATTCAAGGATGCATGAGCGGCATCCCTGAGGCGACGGTTATCATTCTGACGGCGGAGGAACGTGTCGAGCTTGAGAGCTTGGCGCGTTCGACGAAGACGGAGTACCGGCTGCGGCAGCGGGCGCGGATCGTGCTGTTGGCAGCGGATGGCGTCGCGAGCCGGTCGATCGGACGAGCGGTTGGATGTACAACCGGCACGGCGTCGAAGTGGCGGGTTCGCTACGCCCGGAGGCGGCTTGCGGGCCTCGACGAAACGGGCGAGCGGGGCGCGGAGCCGAAGTACACGACAGAGACGAACAAGCGCATCCTGGCGCTGTTGGATCAGCCGCCGCCCGAGGGCTATGCGCGCTGGACAGGGCCGTTGCTGGCGGCTGCGCTCAGCGATGTCGATGTCCAGTATATTTGGCGTTTGCTGCGCGCGCAGAAGATCGACCTCGCCGGGCGCAAATCCTGGTGTGAGAGCAACGATCCTGAGTTCGTGGCCAAGGCCGCCGACGTGGTCGGGCTCTATATGGCGCCGCCCGAAAACGCGATCGTCATCTGTGTCGACGAGAAGCCCTCGATCCAGGCACTGGAGCGAGCGCAGGGCTATCTCAAGCTTCCGAACGGCCGGGCATTGACCGGCCATAGCCACGATTACAAGCGCAACGGCACCACCACCTTGTTTGCCGCCTTCGAGGTGGCGACCGGCAAGGTCACCGCCGCGCACAAGACGCGTCGGCGGCGCATCGAGTTCCTCGATTTCATGAACGATATCGTCGCCGCTCACGCGGATACCGCCATCCACGTCGTCCTCGACAATCTCAACACCCACAAGCCCAGGAACGATCGCTGGCTCAAGCGCCACCCGAACGTTCATTTCCACTTCACGCCGACGCGGGCCTCCTGGCTCAATCAGGTAGAAATCTGGTTCTCGATCCTGGAAGGAAAGTCTCTGCACGGTACTTCCTTCACCTCGGTCAAACAACTCAGGGAGCACATCGATGCCTTCATCAAGGCCTACAACACCAATGCCACCCCGTTTGCCTGGACCAAGTCCGAGGTCCATCAAAAACGCCTCAAACCACGTTTCGCGCATCAATGATTCCAGGTACTAGCACTACTTTGGCAGATTTTTGAGGGCGCGGGATTCCCAAATCAGTTTTTCCGTGACTCATGGGAGGTCGGCATCTTGGAGGGCCGGCCATGGATATTGATTGGAAGAGCGATCTGGAGGAGTGGCTTGCGCCATTCTTTGGCGCGTTGGGAAACAAGGCGCGATCGCGTATATGCCCAGCCTATGTGGCGGGACTGATCGGTTCTGGCGATCGCAAGAGCATCCAACCCATGGCGGCGCGCGACGGGCAAGTCGGCTACGATCAGTTGCATCACTTCATAGCAAGTGGCGCATGGAATGCGGTCCCGCTGGAGAAAGTCCTGCTCGCCGAGGCCGACAAGATGGTTGGCAGTGATGACGCATGGCTGATCATCGACGATACGGCGCTGCCGAAGAAGGGGGAGCGCTCGGTCGGCGTGGCACCGCAATACGCTTCTTCGCTTGGGAAGACAGCCAACTGTCAGTCTCTGGTCTCGATGACACTGGCATCGCGCGAAGTGCCGGTGATGGTGGGGCTGCGGCTCTTTCTGCCCGAGACTTGGACGGACGATCCCGAGCGCATGACGCGGGCCCATGTGCCGAAGGATCGGCAGATCGCTCTCACAAAGCCGGAAATCGCGATCCAAGAGATTGACCGTGTCATCGCCTCCGGCGTGCGCTTTGGCTGTGTGCTTGCCGATTCAGGATATGGATCAAGTGGGCCTTTCCGCCAGGCTTTGAACGAACGCGGCCTGCTATGGGCAGTGGGTCTGTCGCGACGCCAGAACGTCTACCCAGCGGACGTTGCCCTGGTCTTCCCCGTCGCAAAAACTGGAAAGCGCCGCAAGTACCACATTCCTGACCAGCCTCCGCTTTCCGCCGAGGCGATGTTAGCCGGTGAGAAATGGCGAGAGGTCAACTGGCGACGCGGCACCAAGGGTCAGCTGACCTGTCGCTTTGCGGCCCGCCGTGTTCGGGTTGCGGATGGTCATAAGCACCGCATGCTCGATAATCGTATGCAATGCATGCCTGGCGATGAGGTCTGGCTCGTCGGCGAGCGGCGCTCAACCGGAGAGCAAAAATACTATGTGTCGAACCTGCCGGCCGATGCCACCATCATGATGCTCGCCGCTGCAATCAAGGCCAGATGGATCTGTGAACAGGCGCACCAGCAGATGAAGGAGGAATTGGGTCTCGACCACTTCGAAGGCAGATCCTGGACCGGGTTACACCGACATGCCTTGATGACGATGATCGCCTACGCCTTCCTTCAATCCCGCCGCCTCAAAGCAGCGGGACGGAAAAAAAAGAATTGCAGGACCGCCACCACAGCCGAGCATGCCCGCCATCAGGCAAGCCATCCTCGACCTCTTCGTCCGGCTTCCACCCCTGCAATGCCCTCACTGTAAAGCCTTCCTCACGGAAGCCGCCAAACCAAAAGTGCCAAAGTAGTGTTAGCACTACTTTGGCAGATTTTTGAGGGCGCGGGATTCCCAAATCAGTTTTTCCGTGACTCATGGGAGGTCGGCATCTTGGAGGGCCGGCCATGGATATTGATTGGAAGAGCGATCTGGAGGAGTGGCTTGCGCCATTCTTTGGCGCGTTGGGAAACAAGGCGCGATCGCGTATATGCCCAGCCTATGTGGCGGGACTGATCGGTTCTGGCGATCGCAAGAGCATCCAACCCATGGCGGCGCGCGACGGGCAAGTCGGCTACGATCAGTTGCATCACTTCATAGCAAGTGGCGCATGGAATGCGGTCCCGCTGGAGAAAGTCCTGCTCGCCGAGGCCGACAAGATGGTTGGCAGTGATGACGCATGGCTGATCATCGACGATACGGCGCTGCCGAAGAAGGGGGAGCGCTCGGTCGGCGTGGCACCGCAATACGCTTCTTCGCTTGGGAAGACAGCCAACTGTCAGTCTCTGGTCTCGATGACACTGGCATCGCGCGAAGTGCCGGTGATGGTGGGGCTGCGGCTCTTTCTGCCCGAGACTTGGACGGACGATCCCGAGCGCATGACGCGGGCCCATGTGCCGAAGGATCGGCAGATCGCTCTCACAAAGCCGGAAATCGCGATCCAAGAGATTGACCGTGTCATCGCCTCCGGCGTGCGCTTTGGCTGTGTGCTTGCCGATTCAGGATATGGATCAAGTGGGCCTTTCCGCCAGGCTTTGAACGAACGCGGCCTGCTATGGGCAGTGGGTCTGTCGCGACGCCAGAACGTCTACCCAGCGGACGTTGCCCTGGTCTTCCCCGTCGCAAAAACTGGAAAGCGCCGCAAGTACCACATTCCTGACCAGCCTCCGCTTTCCGCCGAGGCGATGTTAGCCGGTGAGAAATGGCGAGAGGTCAACTGGCGACGCGGCACCAAGGGTCAGCTGACCTGTCGCTTTGCGGCCCGCCGTGTTCGGGTTGCGGATGGTCATAAGCACCGCATGCTCGATAATCGTATGCAATGCATGCCTGGCGATGAGGTCTGGCTCGTCGGCGAGCGGCGCTCAACCGGAGAGCAAAAATACTATGTGTCGAACCTGCCGGCCGATGCCACCATCATGATGCTCGCCGCTGCAATCAAGGCCAGATGGATCTGTGAACAGGCGCACCAGCAGATGAAGGAGGAATTGGGTCTCGACCACTTCGAAGGCAGATCCTGGACCGGGTTACACCGACATGCCTTGATGACGATGATCGCCTACGCCTTCCTTCAATCCCGCCGCCTCAAAGCAGCGGGACGGAAAAAAAAGAATCGCAGGACCGCCACCACAGCCGAGCATGCCCGCCATCAGGCAAGCCATCCTCGACCTCTTCGTCCGGCTTCCACCCCTGCAATGCCCTCACTGTAAAGCCTTCCTCACGGAAGCCGCCAAACCAAAAGTGCCAAAGTAGTGCTA